>CAWJLJ010000013.1:0-127691 GCA_963843585.1 uncultured Acidobacteriota bacterium | reverse complement strand
GCGTCTTCCCAGTCGGTCAATCCCCCCGAATACCGCCTCACGTTGTCGAAGCCTGCCTCGAGAAGAGCCCAGTAGAGGGCGATGCTGGAATGGCATTCCGGGCTGGTGCAATACACCACGATCTCATCGTCGGTGGCCAGCGAGGCGAACAGCATCCTCCGGAGTGTTGAAATGCTCGGAGCCAGGGATGTGCTTGGCCCGGAAAGCCCATTCGTTGAGGGCCATCACGAGGCGGAACCGATCGCCCCGACTGATCTTGGCCCACAGCTCATCACGGTCGATAGTCCTGACCTGATCCGAAGGCGGTGGCTGCGTCATCGCCGAGTGATGATGGCACGTACTCAGTGCCCGTCAGCCATGCCGTCACCGTTAACGTGACCTGTTCAGGGAGGTAGGGCGAGTGGCGGAGGGAGAAACGATGCAAGGAACCTTCACGATCCTGTTCACGGATCTCGAAGGCTCCACCGATCTCCGGGTGCGGGTGGGTGACGCCACCGCCAACGAGATCATCAACCTTCACGACGAACTGGTCCGTTCCCGATTGGAGATCGCCGGCGCGGTGGAGACCAAGTCGCTCGGCGACGGGTTCATGGCGCTGTTCGCCTCGGCCAACCAGGCGATTCAGGCCGCCACCTCGATCCAGAGGGCCATCGAGGATCACAACCGGGCCAACCCCGACATGACGCTGTCGGTGCGGATGGGGTTGAACAGCGGCGACGTCACCCAGGCAGCGCGGTGACGCCCACGGAACCGCGGTCCACGCCGCCTCCCGGGTCGCCGACAAGGCCCAGGGTGGTCAGATCCTGGTCTCTCAAGTGGTCCAGGACCTCGCCGGGACGCTGGGCGACATCCGGATCGTCGACCGAGGTCTGTTCTGGCTCAAGGGCTTTCCCGACCGATGGCGGCTCTTCGAGGTGCTGTGGCGGGACAAGGCGGCCGACGGGGAGAGGGTCACCAAGGAGACCCGGGCCGCCTCGGCTGCTGCCTTCGACGCCCGCACCGCCCGCGCCCAAGGTCCTGTGGTGGGACGGAGCCGCGAACTCGATGTCGTTTCCCAGCAACTGCTGGCCACCCCGGCCACCGGGTCTCACCGCGGTGGTGCTCGAGGGTGAGGCCGGGATCGGCAAGACCAGGATGCTCGAGGCCACCGCCCAACTGGCCGCCGAACAGGAGCAGCCCTTCTTCGTCCTCGACGTGGCCGCCGACGAAGAGCTTCGGGGCCCCTTCCTCCTCTTTCGCTCCCTTCTCACCTCGCCCCAGATGGCCTCCGTCGCCCGGGAAGCCAGGGCCGGCGAGCCCCTCGAGGCGGCGCAGGAAGCGATCTCGGGACGGAGCCAGCGGATGGAAGGCCTCTCCCCCCAGGAGCAGATGCTGCGCACCTTCGACGAGGTGGCCACCACCATCCTCGCCCTCACCCGGGAGCGTCCCGTTCTGCTGATGCTCGACGACCTGCAATGGGCCGACGACGACAGCATCCAGCTGATCCGCTACCTGGTGCGGACCATGGGATCCGCCCCACTCTTTCTCCTCATCAGCCTCCGCCCCTACTCCGACTCGTCCACCGGCGGGGCCTCCAAGCTGATCGCCGACCTGGACCGGATGCGGGTCACCCAGGTGCTCCGTCTGCAGAGGCTGACCGAGCGCCAGAGCGGGGAGCTGTTGGAGAGCCTGCTCGGTGCCCCGGCCGACGAGTCGACCGTGAACAGCCTCCACTCCCGATCCGAAGGCGTCCCCTTCTTCCTCGAGGAGCTGACCCGGGCCTATCGAGAGGCCGAGGCCCTGCAGCTGATCGACGGCACCTGGACTCTGACCAAGCTCAGCGGGCCTGCCGTCCCCTCCTCGATCCAGAGCCTGGTCGAGCGGAGGCTCGCCCAGCTCACCGAGGAATGCAGATCGCGACTCGCCGACGCCGGAGTCCTGGGCCGACGATTCCAGCTGGCCGACCTGGCCCGTGTCCTGACCCGGATCGATGGAGTCAGCCTTTCGGAATTGCAGGTCGGCGAAGACCTGCGCAACGCGGTCGACCTGGGCCTGATCGTGGCCGAGCGAGCCGGCACCGGGTACGACTACTCCTTCTCCCACGACCAGATCCGGGCCTCGCTCCTCGCCTCACTCCCCCGGCAGAGAAAGCGTGACATCCACCAGGCGATCGCAGAGCACCTGGCGGCCGAGGGCGGGGAGCAGAGCCTGTCCATGCTTGCCTATCACGCCCTCGAGGCCGGAGACCAGGTGCTGGCGATCGACAGTGCCATTCGGGCTGCCCAGACCGCGGTCGCGATGTCGGCGCCCGAAGAGGCGGTCCGTCTCATCGACGCCACCCTCCCCGCCGCCTCGGACCCCGAGAAGCGGATCGAGATGCTCCGGATCAAAGACGACGCCCTCGCCGTCATGGAGCGAGGGGTGGAGCGGATGGCCAATCTCGCCGAGATGACCGCCCTCAGCGGGGCGGTCGCGTCACCCGCCCTCGACGCCGAGGTGAGGCTGCGACGGGCCTCAGCGGCGCGGGCCAGCGAGGACTTCGACCTGGCTGCCGAGCTGGCCCAGGCGGTGTGTGTCTCTGCCGAGGACTCCGGTGACCGGAGCCTCGAGCTGTCGGCGTGTCTCGAGCTGGGACAGGCCATCACCAAGTCGCCGATCGGTGAGGGGTACATCACCGCGGTGGAGGTGGACGTCGACGCGGCCGAAGACGCCTACCAGCGTGCGCTGGGGATCGCCCGTGAGATCGGCGCCCGCTCCCAGGAAGCCGACGCCCTGCGCGAGCTGGCGATGATCGCGGCGGGGAGGGTGAAGTTGGCCGCCATAGGTCTCCATGATGACGGAACCTCGAAGCTGGAGATCCTGATGCAGGCACCGGAACTGTTCGCCCCGGCCAAGGACCTGGCCGAGCAGGCGCTGCACATCTATGAGGAGATCGGTGATCAGCAGGGCTCGATGTCGGCGCTGATCAGCCTGGCCTATGCCCACGTCGCCGATCCGACAGCCCAGGGGATGGCCGGTCGCATCGAGCACGTGCGGGCCCTGCATCTCAGCCGGAAGGGCGAAATCACCGAGAGTCAGTCGGCTGTCGACGAGGCCCAGGGACTCTTCGCCATAGCCACCTACGCCCGTCTCAACATCCAGCCCGGGCTCGCCCTGCTGCGAGGACGTGAGGCGTTCGATGCAGCTCGCGCCATCGGAGACCGCTGGCTGGAAGCCCTGGCCGCCGGCGGGATGGCGATGACCTGTCTTCAGGTGGGCGGCGACGACGAGTGCGTCGCATGGCTCGATCGGGCCGCAACCGCGGCGATGGCGGTGGCCTCGACCTCGATGGCTCGACGGTTGGAGATGTGGCGAGGCGCCCACGCTGCGTCGCTCGATGACGTCGAAGCCATGAGTCGCCATTTCCGGCGCGCTGCCGAGCTCGCCGGGCAGAGGAGTCCCGGCGAGCGATGTGAGGCCTTGGCAAATCTCGGCTTCGAATACGCCCGCATCGCGGCTCTCAAAGGTGACACCTCCCTCCTCGAACCGGCCCGAAGAGACTGCGAACGAAGCACTGGAGCTCTCCCGTCAGCTGAAAGGCCAGCTGCCCTGGGGGGCGGTGGCCCACGCCACTCTGGCCCTGGTCGCCGAGGCGGAGGGAGATTCGACCACTGCCGCAGACGAGGCCCGCAACGCCCTCGACATCGACGGGGAGACCTATCTCAACTACTACGTGCCCATCCTCTGGGTGGCAGCCCGGATCCTGATCGTCGGTGACCAGCCGGAGGCGGCCAGTCTCAGCGCCCAGATCATCGCCGGGATCTCCTACCTGGGCATGTCCCTCGGAGACGCCGAGCTGCGGGACAAGTGGTTCGCCACCCCGATGATCGCCGACGTTTCCAGGATCGTTGGCTTCGACCCGGCCGAATCACTGGCTGCCGACGAGGCGGGAGGGCTGGCGCTGACCGAGGACGACCTGGCGCTGCTTCGTGAGCTGGCCTCGGGGTCGTCCGACCGGAGCCCGGAAGTCGACGACCTCCTGGCCAGGCTCGGTGTGGCCACCGAGAACGAGGCGATCGAGTATGCGATCAAGGCCGGTGTCACATGGCAGTGAGGGTCGTCATCGATAGGCGGCGCTGCATCGGCGCCGGCAGCTGCATCGTTCTCGCTCCGTCAGCATTTCAGTGGAGAAAGGGCGATTTCCTCAAGCCGGAGCTCATCGATGCGACAACGGTCGACGAGGACACGCTGCGTGAGGTCGCCGCGGCCTGCCCTACTCAGGCCATCGTCCTCGAGGAAGTCATCGAGTCGCTGTCCGTCGGCTGAGATCGCGCCCGGCGTCGCAAAGTCGGCGGCGTGTAACTTCGCCCGGATTACGAACACTCCAATCGAACCCGGTACCGCTGAAACCATTCCCCGAAGGCGACGGTCCCAAGGTCGCAGTCCTGGGCGGTGGCGTCGCCGGGATGAGTGCCGCCCACGAGTTGATCGAGCGCGGCTTTCGGGTCGCCGTGTTCGAGAAACAGCCCGAGCTGTGCGGGGGGAAGGCCCGAAGCATCCCGGTGCCGGTGGGCGGGCTGAGCGGGTCGTGCCCCGACGTCTCCGGTGCGAAGGGCTACCTGCCCGGAGAGCACGGCTTCCGGTTCTTCCCCCGCTTCTACAAGCACGTCACCGACACCATGAGCCGGATCCCGTTTGGGAACGGCCACGTGATCGACAACCTGGTCGACACCACCAGAGTCCAGCTCTCGCTCTATGGCAAGACCTCGATCGAGATGCCGGCACGCTTTCCCCGAGACGAAGGGGACTTCGAGAAGATCCTCCAAGATCTGCTCTCCGATCTTCCTGCGGAGATGGGTCTGGAGGAGGGCGAGGTCGATTTCTTCGTAGACAAGCTCTGGCAGGTCTATTCGAGCTGTGACGCCAGACGGGAGGAGATCTACGAGACGATGGGCTGGTGGGAGTTCGTCGACGCCGACAACAAGTCGAAGGGGTATCAGAAGTTCCTCGCCGAAGGGCTCACCCGCTCCCTGGTGGCCGCGAATGCCCAACTCGCCAATGCTCATGTCGAAGGCGACATCGGGCTGGCCCTGATCCTCGACCTGATCACCCCTGGCCCGAGCACCGACCGGGTGCTCAACGGACCGACCAACGAGGTCTGGCTCCACCCCTGGCTGGAGTATCTGCAGGGATCGGGTGTCGAATACCAGTTCGACCGTCACATCGACCGCATCGTCTGCAGTTCCCATGTGGGCAGGCCGGGAGGGGCCATCGAGGCTGTCCACATGTCAGACGCGGCAGGCAACTCCTTCATCCTCGACGACGCCGACTACTACATCGCCGCGCTGCCGGCGGAGAAGATGGCGCTCCTGCTCGACGATGGGATCCTCGCTGCCGACAGCTCCCTGGAAGGGATCAAGTCGATCGCCACCGGCTACGTGGAGTGGATGAACGGCATCCAGTTCTTCCTGAAAGAGGATGTGCCCCTGGCCCATGGCCACACGATCTACCTCGACTCCCCGTGGGCGCTCACCTCGGTCTCCCAGCAGCAATTCTGGGCCGACTACGACCTCGCCAACTACGGCGACGGCAACGTCAAGGGCGTGATATCGGTCGACATCTCCAACTGGCATCAGCCCGGAAACACGGTGGACAAAGCGGCCAAGTACTGCACCGCCGACGAGATCAAGATCGAGGTCTGGGAGGAGCTGAAGCGCTCACACTCCCTCGACGAGCAGCCGCTGACCGACGACATGCTGTACTGCTGGTTCCTCGATCCCGACATCACCCGGGAGCAATTCGTCGCCTCGCTCCTCCCCGGTTTCATCCCCGACACCGACGTGCCGATGAGCGAGAACGCCGAGCCGCTGTTCGTCGCCTACCTCAACACCTGGCGGCTCCGCCCCCAGGCTTTCACCCAGATCTCCAACTTCTTCCTCGCCTCCGACTACGTGCGCACCTTCACCTCGGTGGCGACCATGGAGGCAGCGAACGAGGCGGCGAGACGTGCCGTCAACGGGATCATCCAGCACTCGGGTCACCGTGCGTCGCTGTGCCGGCTCTGGAACGGCACCGAGCCCGACCTTGCCTTCGTCTTCCGCTTGGAGGACCACTGCCGCTACCAGCGGGGCCTCCCCTGGAAGGGCCCGTCCCCTCTCGCCCGGAGGATCACCGAGGTGGTGGCCCGGGGCGGTCGGCTCACGAAAGTGGCGCGCCGCGCCCTCACTCGCTCCTAGGCGCCTGCCCCGTCTCGGCCTGGTGCAGAGCCTCCTGATGGTCACCGCTGAGGTCGGCGGTGAGGAACTCCTCGGTCTCGGGGATGGCGATGTGCAGCTCGGACTCGACGTGGATCCCAACTTCCAGTGGACCGGTCTGCATGTCGAGCACATGGCCGCCGAGATCCCGATCCTTGGAGAGGAAGTGGAAGTGATACCCGGGCACATTGACCGCCCGGGCATAGAGCGGTGCCCAGAATCCGACCAGGGTCCCCTCGATGTCGACGACTCTGAACTCGCTCTGGTGGGCGGTGGCCTCGAGCAGGTTCTCCCCCGATTCGGCGGCGCAGGCAGCCCGCAGCGACAGCCTCTCGAATTGGCCGGTGGCCCGGATCCCGACGAACAGATTCTCCGACGGTCTCGACGCATCCAACGCTGTCGTCAGATCGGCCAGAGATCCCGGGGCCGTCGTCAGACTCAGATCGGGCTGGAAATGGGTGACCACCGCGAAGGGAACCCGGGCGTCGTCCGGTGGTGAGGTGACCACTCCCCCGCCGGTGGCCCGGTGACAGACCCCGTCGAGCATGATCAGCTCCCCGTCGAGACCGTCGAAAGTCCCCAGACCGAAGTCGCCGTTTCGCTTCAGGTCCCGGACCGTGACCGCCCCTTGGAACACGCCCTGGACCAAGGCGTTGGAGGTCGAGACCTGGAACAGCGAATGCCGCTCCAGGTCGAAGGCGGTGGACGAGGGCACGATCGACCACCGTCGACATGGAGTCTCCGCTCTGCTCGGACTCGTCCGACAACGCCCGCCAGACACTCTCGGAAACCTCGGCATTCAGTCGCGGGGCCACCCGGCGAGCCTACGCAAGGAGCCTTGCGGCCTCGGACGGCGTGATCACGGTGCGTAGAGACCGAAGACGCTGCCCGCGGTGTCCACGCAGATCTGGAACGGGGAACCGGCCAGGTTCTGCCAACTGTCACGCGCCATCTGACCATCTGGGTCAGGGAACTCGGCCCACAATCCTGAAAACGGGTCATACGTCGAGAACCCGCCCACCTGGTGCCAGACGATGTAATAGCCATCGCCAAACGGTCCGTACTGCGTCTCCGGGGATGGCAGGGTGAAGCCGTCGACAAGCACCGGGCACCCAACGGCCAGTGGAACCGTCGTACTGGCACCGTCGTATCTGGCACCGTCGTACATCAGGAACCGTCGTATCAGGAACCGTCGTCGGACCGAACTCCGAGACGTTCTCCGACAACGTCATTGCGAGGGCCGCCAGGGAAACCAGAACGATCAGGACCGCTGCGAGCCCGATGCCGACAAACAATCCGGTCCGCTTCTTTCCTGGGGTCGGAGGCGGGGTCGAAGGCCCGGTTGGAGGCGGAGTCGAAGGCTCGTCCGACGTCGACAACGGTGTCGGTTCCCGTGGCGGAATCGACGCCAGGATGGCGTCGATCTCAGTGGCGACGCTCTGAGCGAGGTCGTGTCGACCGCGAAGGCCACCGAGTAGGTCGACGGCGTCATCCCGGTCGTCCTCATTACCGAGATGGCTCTTGAGCTCGAGAAGCAGTGCTTGCTGCTCGGTGAACGTGAGGGAATCTGCGCTGATCTGTTCCCGATAGTGCCCGAAGTAGGAAATGGGCACTCCCGGTGGCTCCGGCAGCGGATCGGGAAGGGCAGGTGGTGAAGGTGCCGCGTCGAGGGCGTCGCGAAGGGCGAGCACTCCGTCTGGGGTGCGGCCGATGTAGTTGACGACCTGGGCGTCGGCGATCACCCGGGGCGCTTGTTGGATACTGATTTCGCCGACCATGATCGGGAGCAGGGGACGGCCCAGAGCCTGGGCATATTCCAGTTCTCGCAGGCAGGGCTTGGAGCGAAGCGAAGACGCGCTGAGAGCGAAGACATACAGGTCACACCCGCGAATCTGCTCGAGGATCTCTTCCCACCAGGCCTGGCCGCCGGTGAGATTCCGGTCGATCCACACCTTGCGCTGGGAGCGCTCCAGGTCGGCGCCGAGTTGGGCCACCGTCGTCCCATCCTCACGGGCGTAGGTGATGAAGATGCGCACCTTTCCTCCTCTCCTCGGATTCGCCATGGTTGTTGTCGTTTCTTCAACCAAGAGCCGACGAGGAGGGACCAGATACAAAGAAACCGACGAAGGGGCCCGAAGTTGGAGAAGATCGCGGAATAGCAGCGTGGAGATCGGGGGATCGTGGTGGCAGGCGGGAGGAATCAGGCCAGTTGTTACCTTCGCCTCTAGCCGCCGAACACCGCCTCAGCGACGATGGTCAAGCCGTCAGAAGTCGAAGATTGGAGGCGCACGATGACCGATTCCGTGACCACGCGAAGTCCGGCTGCCCGAGGACAAGCCGCCCGGGTGGGCCAACTCGATTATGAAATGGGCCGTGACCACACCGGGTATCCAGAGCTGGGTGGGTCAGGGAGTCGCTCTGCTCAGCTTCATTGGACGGAAGACGGGCAAGCAATATGCGATCCCCGTCAGCTATCAGCGGGAAGACGACATCGTCACCGTGATCACCAAGCGCCAGCGCAAGTGGTGGCACAACTTCGAGACGCCACTCGAGGTAGAGCTGAGACTGGCCGGCCGCGAGTACCGAGGTCTGGCCGAGGCCCGACCGAGTGACGACGAGGCGCTCGAGTTCATGACCCACTACCTGGAGAAGCGGCCCATCGACGCCAAGGCCTACGGGTTGAAGAAGGACGAGGTGACCAGGGAGAAGATCGCCAGGATCCTGCCTCACATTGTCGTGATCCGGATCGAGATCGCCCCGATCGAATGAGGTGGACCATCAACCGACGCTGACCTCGCTCAGGTCCTCGACCACGACGTCGGCCCCGGCCTCCTCCAGAGCCTCCCGGTTGCTTCCCCGGTCGATGCCGATCACTCCGCCGAAGCCCCCGGCCCGGCCCGCCGCCACCCCCGACACCGCATCCTCGACCACGACGGCCTCAGTTGGCTCCACCTCCAGCCGTGACGCCGCCTCGAGGAAGATCGCCGGCTCCGGTTTGCCGGGGAGACCGAGTCGGGCCGACTCGTTGCCGTCCACCACCGCCTCGAAGATCGCCGGATCGACCCCGGCCGACCCCAGCACTGCCGCCGCGTTTCGGCTCGATGTGATCAGGGCCACCCCAATCCGGCGGCCGTGCAGTTGATCGATCAGATCCAGCGTCGACCGATAGGGCTCGACCCCGACCTCCGCTAGAGCCTTCAGGAAGATCCTCGTTCTTCCGATTGCCCACACCGCACACCGTCATCTCCTCGGGCGAGTCGTCCGGTGTTCCCTCGGGTAGCTCGATCCCCCGCGACGTCAGGAAGTCCCGCACCCCGTCGTACCTCGGCTTGCCGTCGACATGGGTCAGATAGTCGATCCCCTCGTCGAAGCGGGGGGCATCGGATCCGGTCTCGTCGAGGAAGGAGTCGAACGTCTCCCTCCATGCTCGGCGATGGACCGGCACCGAGTCGGTGATCACCCCATCCATGTCGAAGATCACCGCCTGGCACAGGTCGGTATCGATGACCACCTTCCCGTCCTCGACCCGAAGGAGCGGGCTCAGCCCTTGACCCCGGTGGCGGCGACCCCCTGGACGAAGTAGCGCTGGAAGACGAAGAAGACGATGGCGATAGGGATGGTGGTGATCAGGGTGCCGGCCAGGATCGTGTTCCACGGCTGGGCCTGACCGAACGAGGCCCTCAAGTTGGCCAGACCCAGGGGCAGGGTGGCCAGCTCCGGAGCGCCGGGCACTGCGATCAGCGGGTGGAGGAACTCATTCCATATCCCCTGCACCGAAAGGATGGTGAGGGCGATCAGGCCCGGCGCCGCCAACGGCAGCATGACCCGGGAGAAGGTCTGCCATGCCGAAGCGCCGTCGATCGCTGCCGCCTCGATCAGCTCGTCGGGTAGCTGTTCGAAGAACTGCTTCATCAGGAAGATGGCAAAGGCGTCGAACATGAGGGGGAGGATCAGCCCGGCGTAAGTGTTCAACAATCCCAGCTGCTTGAGGATGAGGAACTTGGGGATCAGCAGCACCACCCCCGGCACGGCCAGCAGCACGATGATCAGCCCGAACAGGATCGGCTTGCCCGGGTAGGACATCTTGGCCAATGCGTAGCCGGCCAGAGAGGCGAGGAACACCCGACCCAGGGTGGCGATCACCGTGACCACCGTCGAGTTGAGGAACCATCTCGGGATGCGCACGCTCTCGGTGTTCAAGCCTCGGATCCCGTTGAGCGTCCAGCCCCCGTACTCGGGATCGGCCCATAGCTGCACCGGGTTGGCCTGGATGTCGGGCAGCGTCTTGAACGAGGAGACCAGCACGAGGACGAAGGGGAAGATGAAGACCAGGGCGAAGAAGATCAGCACGAGCCGTAGCCCAGAGCCTTCCGCACCGCCACCTAGCGCTCCCCCGTCGACTTGATGAAGCGGCGCTGGAGGAAGGTGGAGAACATGATCACCACCAACAGCAGCATGGCGATGGCCGCGCCGAGAGCGGCCTCGGAGTTCGTGAACGACTGGAAGTAGGTGAGAAACGCCGGGGTGAGCGTCGTCTTCTGCGGGCCACCGAAATTGGTGGCGTATATCTGGTCGAACACCTGCCACGTGGCGATGAGCCCGAT
Organism: uncultured Acidobacteriota bacterium; assembly: GCA_963843585.1. GTDB lineage: Bacteria > Actinomycetota > Acidimicrobiia > Spongiisociales > ZC4RG35 > JARDZU01. The sequence continues at coordinate 116,875 of CAWJLJ010000013.1, read as the reverse complement.
GGTCACCACGAAGAAGATGGTTGGCCTCATCAGCGGGATGATGATGTGCCAGAAGGTCTGGAAGGTCGACGCCCCGTCGACCTTGGCCGCCTCCTCCACCGACTCGGGGATCGATTGGAGCCCGGCGAGAAATATGAGCATGAAGGTCCCGATCGAGGTCCAGGTGACGAGGAGAATGATGGCGAACATGGCCACGCTGGGACCGGCTATCCACTGCCAGTACGTCACTCCCATGAACTCGTTCTCGATCATCCAGACCGGCGGGTCCTCGATGCCGATAACGCCCAAAGCGTTGTGGAAGAGACCGTTGGCGTTGTCGAACCAATTGATGGGGTCGCCGGGGAGGATGGCGTTGATCGCCCCCTGAGTCTGGAACAGAAACAGAAAGATCAGAGTCACCGCGATCGAGCTGGTGATGGACGGGAAGTAGTAGGAAGTCCTGAAGAAACCCTTCCTCTTCAGGAACCTGTTGTTGAGGACGACCGCCAGGACGAAGGCGATGGTGGTCTGCATCGGGACCACGAACAGCACGTAGTAGAAGTTGTTGCGGATGGAGAGGGCGAAGTCGGTGCGATGCACCCCGTCCTGGAAGAGCAGGTCGTTGTAGTTCTCGAACCCGATGTATTCAGTGTCGAAGGGCGAGACGAAGCCGCTCCAGTCCCGGAGGCTGACCCAGGCCGTGAGCACGATGGGGATGGCCACGAAGATGAGCAGCCCGATGAAGGCGGGAGCGCTGAACAGCCAGCCCAAGGCTGCCGGCCCCTTGAGCGGCTTGCCCCGTCTGATCTTGAGCGGCCCGGCGGCGGCGGGAGCCGCCTCCGAGACGATGGGAGGTGTCTCAGCCAGAGGGAGCCCGGGGGCCGGTTCGACCCGGCCCCCGGAACCCAATGTCATCCGCCCAGCACCCCCTCGCCGGCAGCGGTGGTGTCGGCGATGACCTGATCGAGGGTCATGTTGCCGTCGACCACCCCTTCGAGACCCGGGTTCATCACACCGAGCACGTCACCGAAACCGGGGACGAATCCCCAGCGATGGGCGTAGTCGGCACCTGCCACGAAGGCCTCCAGGTCGGGATGCGTCGAGGTCCACTCCTCGGCGGCCGCCTCGCGGGCCGGCATCACCGTGAACGCCTCGGTCCAGGCCAGCGACCCCTCCTCATTGGTGAGGGCGTCGACCAGGGCCCAGGACGCCTCCGGATTGGCTGCGTCGGCCGCCACGCCGTAGCAAACGGTGAAGGCGAAGGTGCCCGGGCCGACCGGGCCGCTGGGCAGCTCGGCCACCGCGAAGTTGCGGTCGGGGAAGTCGGCCGTCCATGGCCGGGGGCAACCAGTTGCCCTCGATCACCATTGCCGCCTTGCCCTGCCCGAAGGCCTCACCGGCCCAGCCGGCGTCGACCGCGGCAGGCTTGACCGCATATCCGTCCTGATAGAGACCGGCCACGTACTCGAGCGCCTCCCGCGCCTCGGGGGTGTCGAGGGTCATGGCGGTGTTGTCCTCGTTGGTGATGGCCGCACCGTTCTGGAACATGAAGGCGCCCCAGCGGGCGTACTCCACCCCCATGCTCAAACCGGCCTGTGCCGTCCCGGCCGCGATCGCTGCCGCATCACCTGTGGTCAGGGTCTCGGCCGCTGCGGCCAGCTCCTCCCACGTGGTCGGCACCGCTACCCCGGCGGCCTCCAGCACGTCGGGGTCATAGATCAGACCCAGCGTCGAGAAGTCCTTGGGCGGGCAGTACCAGGTGTCGTTATAGGTGAACGCCTCCCGCAACGACGGGAAGATGTCGTCGGGGTTGCTCACCGCACCATCGGGCACCGGAGCCAGGGCCCCGGCATCGGCCAGATCGGGCAGACGCAGGCTGTCGACGTAGAACACGTCGGGTGGGTCACCCGAGGTCAGCGCCGCCTGGAGGGCGACGTCGTACTCGGCCTGCGGCTGGAACGTGGCCACCGCCCCGGTCTCCTCGGAGAACTGGGCGACCAGATCGTTGAGAGCCGCGTTCTCCGCGTCAGAGGACGACCAGCCCCACAGGCTGAGCTCGACCCCCTCCAACGATGCGCCCTCTTCGGGAGCCATGGTGGTGGCTGCGCCGGCCGCGGTCGTCGCCGCCGCCTCGGTGTCACCGGTCGTGGTCTCGGCCGCACCGGCCGTTGTCGTATCCGCACCCCCACCGTCGCCACAGGCGGCGATGAGAGCCATCAGGAGCACCAGGACCACGAAAGTCCTGTGTCTCATACTTATCCTCCTCCGTTGTGGTCGGCCCGTGGGGCTTCTGCCTCGCGGGCCGGCTTGCCTCCACGGACTTCCCTCTCGTGCCGGGTACCCCGGTGCACGAAGGAGAAGCCCAGGGAATCCCAATGATCCGGGAGCCGGGCGATGGTCTGGGGTCCGTCCTCGGTCAGATGGAGACCGCCAAATCCGACGAGTGCCGCCTGGAGCAAGCCGCCCTGGGTGGCGGCGTGGATCCCGTGGTGCGAGTTCGACATCGAGTCTTCGAGATCGATGGCGGCGGCCCGGCGGAAGTAGTCATAGGCCTGGTCGGGTCGCATCGCGATCGAGGCGGCGACCGAGTGCATGGCCAGGCTGAGCGAGGAACCGTGGTCGGTCCTCGGGCCGTAGTAGTCGAGGTTGGCCTCGACCAGCTCCCGTGTCTGCAGGGCGTCGAGGAGGACGAGGCCCATGATCACATCGGCCTGTTTGGTGATCTGGCTCCGCTCCAGACGTTTCTCCCCGAAGATGGCGTGGAGCGGCGCCAATCTCGGCTCGAACCGGGACAGGTCGACTTCGTCGAGGTCGAAGTAGCCGTCGTGCTGCTCGAAGACCCCGTCGTCACGGGGCTGGGGCTCGAGCTTCTCGGCCAGATCGAGGAAGGCCTCCTCCCATCCGGCGGGGAGCCCGAGACTCGAGATCAGGTCGTCGCGTCCGGATCCATGGTCGACCGCGGCACGGAGATGCCAGGCGGCCATGGCATTGGTGAAGAAGTTGTCGTCGACCCCGACGTGGTACTCGTCGGGCCCGATCACATTGCGCAGATGGGCTCGCCCCTCCCGGTCGATCTCGGCCCGGTCCTGCCAGTAGCGGGCACCGTCGAGGGTCATCTCGGCTCCCTGCTCGGCGAGGAAGGCCCGGTCGTCGGTCCATCTCACGTAGTGATCGACGGCATAGGCGACGTCGGCGACGATGTGCTCCTCGATCTCGCCGGTGCGGATCCGGACCCGCTCACCGTCGGCGGTCTCTCCCCAGTCCGGGGTCACCTCGTCACCGGTGCCGGCCGACTCCCAGGCGAAGAAGGCGCCGGCCCGCCCGTACCGGGCAGCCTTCCGACGTGCGCCATCGAGACCCCGATAGCGGTAGCCGAGATGGGCCCGGGCCAGATCGGGCTGGGTCATCGTCAGATAGGGCATCGCGAAGATGTCCGTGTCCCAGAACACGTGATGGCGATAGCCGTATCCGGAGAGGAGGCGGGCCCCCACTCCCGCCCCCTCTGAGGACCGTGGCGCCCCGCCGATGAGATGAAATGCGGCGAAACGAAGGGCCTGCTCGGCGTACGTGTCGCCGGAGACTTCGATCTGGCTCGTCTCCCAGCGCCGGGACCATTCGGCGGCCGAAGCGGCGGCGACCTGATCGAAGGTGTCGTCGGGGATCTCCTCGCCCTCGTTCGCCCGCTGGTAGCTGGTGTACTTGGTGAAGCCGAGCCACTCCCCCGGCGCCAGATCGATGGTGGCGCTGAGCCGGGGGTGGCGTGCGTGATGGGTCACCCCGAGCGGACCGAGGCCACGGATCACCGATGTCGCCGTCACCGATGCCTGACGGTCGTCTGACTGCGCCCGCATCCGGAGCCGGTCAGGGCCGGTCCGGGTCCATTCGACCCGGGTCCAGGGCGCCCCGTACGGTCCGGTGACCGAGCCATCGAGCCCGGTCTCGACCCCGACCTGGACGTCCTCGGTGAGAGCGGTGACCTTCACCTCCATCGCCGCCAGACCAGGGCTGGCCATGGAGAGGAGACGGCGGAACTCGGCGCGGATGACACCGGTGCCCGGCCCTCGCCACAGAACCCGCCGGGTGAGGACACCGGTTCGGAGGTCGAGGACCCGCTCGTACCCGAGCGGGATGCGGTCGTCGAGACGGAATCGCACCCCGTCGACGGTGATGGAGACGCCGGTCCAGTCGGGGAGTGGGGCGAGGTAGGGCAGGTCCCCGGGCGGTGTGACAAAGAGACCGTGCATGAACGTGGCCGGGACCGAGTCCCCATAACCCTCCTCGAAGGTGCCTCTGGTGCCGAGATGCCCGTTGGCGACGCTGAACAGCGACTCTTTCCACGGAACCTGCTCCGGCCAAACCCGATCCTCGGTGAACAGCCAGGTGTCGGTCATCCCGGCTCCCCTGTACTGGATTCCCGGATCACCAGCCCGGGCTCGACCAGGTCGGAGCGGCGGATCGGCTCGGGGTCCTCGAGGTCGTGCATGAGGAACTCGACGATCCGGCGTCCGATCTCCTCGATCGGCTGGCGGACCGAGGTGATGCCGGGAGTGCTGTAGATCGCTGGTGGCGAGTCGTCGAAGCCGGTAACCGCCACGTCCCGGCCGGGGCGCATCCCTCTGGCGTGGAGCTCGGCGATCACCCCGGCGGCCAGGACGTCCTGGACGGTGACGATCGCCGTTGGCGGGAGGACGGCGTCGAGGAGGAGTGACGCCGCCTCCCGACCCGCGGCGAACTGGTTCTCGGTCCTGATCAGATGCCGGGCGTCGAAGGAAAGCCCGGCGGCTTCCAGTCCTTCGACGAAGCCCGACGCCCTGTCGTCGCCGGAGAGAGAGCCCTTGGGCCATCCGATGAGGGCGAGACGGGTGTGGCCGCCCTCGACCAGATGGTCGACCGCAGCCCGTGTGCCGGCACGGCCGTCGACGTCGACCCAGGAGTGATTGTCGGCGAGGTCGCTGCGCCCGAAAGTCACGAAAGAGGTTCGGGAGTCGAGCAGGACGCGGATCCTCTCGTCATCGTGCACCGTGCCGGAGAGGACGAAGCCGTCGACGGCGCCACGGCGCATCATCTCCCGATAGGAGTCGGCCTCGCTCTGACCCCGATTGCGGCGTGAAGAGATGGATGTCCATCCCGACATCGGAGGCGCGCTCGGTGATCTGATGGAGGAAGGTGTCGAGAAAGAACCCGTCACGTCCGGCCGGGATGCAGTAGCCGATGGTGAAAGAGCGCCCCTTGGGCAGGGTGCGGGCGGCGCGGTTAGGGCGGTAGCCGAGCCGATCGGCCGCCTCGACCACCTTGAGCCGGGTCTCCTCGGCCACTCGCTCGGGAGCGTTGAGTGCGTTGGAGACAGTGGAGACGGACACCCCGGTCGCCCGACTCACGTCTTTGATCGTGATTCGAGAGCTCATGGTCTCAGGGCAAAAACGTTTTACGTCTAAAACGTTTTTACAACGGGCCGCCAGGTCTGTCAATGGTGAGACCCGGTATGACGGCTTAGGTCCGGCCCGCCTTCTTTGGCACCGGCACCGGCTCGCGTCGCGGTTCCTTGGGCCTGGCCGGTGCCTCCTCACGACGAGGCTGTCGATTCGGCTCCGGCTCGATCCTGATCTTGCGCAACGGCTTTCCTATGTTGGCCACGACATCGCCTCCAGGTCGTCGGGTGGGTCACCACGGTGAACATTCACATCCGGATAGAGCTTCGAGAGCCAGTCGGCGATGATCGGTGATTCCGCCCAGAGGTCGAGGATCCGGGCGTTGGAAGCGCGGTAACCGCTCTCGTGCTCGATCACGAGGCCGGACAGCTCGACCCGTCCCACCACGTCGGGCTTGCCCGGGAACATGGCGCCGACCTCGCTGGGACGGGACACCGCGTAGATCCCGCAGGGGTGGTCCCATCCCGGCGGCTCATCGCAGTAGTCACACCAGGCCACGAAACGCTGAGTGGTCCACTCGCTGACGACACCCCGCAACACAGAGCCGGTCCATTGCCAGGCGCGCCAGCCCGCTACCGCCTCGGGCGACCAGAACTCCTCCGTGGGCTCCTCTGTCTCCGGCATCGCGTGCCACGGCAACGGGGCCACGGAGCGGGAGATGGCGATCGGCGCGAGGTCCTGGGTCGGCATCTGGATACGCCGGACCGCTATGAGCAGACCCGCCGAGAGAAGACTTGCACCCACCATCACCAACAAGGCGCCGACTCTAGGCAGACCCGTCGGAAGGGCCACCCCCTCATCGGGGGTCGGGCCCATCACCAGGAACGCGCTGGTGCCACCCAGTATCCAGATGACCGGCGTGAAATAGCGCCCGATCCGCTCCGCCGCCACCGTCGAGAACTTGCCCACCACCCACGTCACCAGACCGAGGGGGACGACCAGCACCACCCAGAGCGGCCAGAAGCCGATCGTGTAGGCGAACAAGGAGAACATGGCAACGTCGATCCAATAGATGACCGACGACTGCCCACCGGTGAACCACACGACGAGCACGGGCACGCCCACGATCGCGGCCAGGACCAGAGCGACCCGGCCGATCTGCTTCGCCCAGCCGCGTCGAAGCCATGATGTGCCGACACGTCCAGCCGTCGGTGCCGGGGTACTCATCCTGTTCCCATGCGTCGCCTCCGCTCCCCTAATTATGGACGAAGCGGCGACGGGGGTGTGCGGAGTTTCCGGCTTGGCAGCCGCCACGGTCCTGTGCGTACTACCCCAAGGCCCGATTGAGGAAGGCGGCCATCTGGCCGCGGATAACGTTGTCGTCGGGACAGAACCGGTCGTTGACCGGCGGGTTGCATCCCTGGGTGACCCCGGCTGTCGCCAGCTTGTCGATCGCCGACTCGAAGACACTGCCATCGTCGTCCACGAACCGGTTGCCACCCCCATCATCGACGTAGCCCATCGCCCGGACGAGGAACGCAGCCATCTCCCCTCTGCTCACGCTGCGCTCGGGACAGAACCGGTCGTTCACCGGCGGGTTGCAGCCTTTCGTGACCCCGGCTGTCGCCAGCTTGTCGATCGCCGACTCGAAGACACTGCCATCGTCGTCCACGAACCGGTCGCCACCCCCATCATCGACATAGCCCATCGCCCGGACCAGGAACGCAGCCATCTCCCCTCTGCTCACGCTGCGCTCGGGACAGAACCGGTCGTTCACCGGCGGGTTGCACCCTTTCGTTATGCCTTCGAGGGCAAGCCACTCGATGGCAGTGTGGAACACCGAGTCGTCGTCGTCGACGAACGAGCCCACGAAACTCGAGCAATTGGGGTACTCGCCGTGAAGATCCACATCGGTCCGGGGCAGACCCAATTCAACAGCAGTTGGCGGGCCGAACCCGTTCGGGTTGAGCCGGTAGGAGAGGGCTTCCCCACCCACCAGAACGTCTGGTATCAGCTCACCCTGATCATCGAGGCCTCGGAACAGATCCAGCGCAACCATTCCGTCCGGTCGGCAGTCGAACCAAACCGAATGGGCGAGACCCGCTCCCGACCGGAGCACTGGATAGCCACCTGACGCCAACGGAACCGGGGCGAGGACGCAATCCCGGAAGGAGAAGAAGGCGAAGCTGGCGCCGTCGGCATGTCGCTCGACACCGGCCACGATGAGACCCTGACCGGCCATATCCACGACCCGACCCGGAGTGGCCATCGGGAACGTGGAGAACTGAGCCAGATCGTCGATCAGGATCGCGGTGCCCCAGCCCGAGGCCAGCTCGACATGCAGGTAATGGTCGGCCAGTTCAGGGTCGGCATTCCCGGTCCAATAACCGGTGACGACATCCTTGTGCCCATCACCGTCGACGTCAGCCAGGAACTGCGACGGTCCGAATCCCCCGATGACGGCGTCGGTGGGAACCGGTGTGTCCGGCAGCGCGTCACACGCTGTCGAGACAGCAGCAAGCACGCTGGAGCTCGGAGTGGATGAGACGGCGGGGAACAAACCAATCAGGACCGACACAGCAAGCCCGAACCCACCCATCAATGGAGCCCCCATTCGACAGGAGCGTCCGACACTACGCCACTCGGAAGGGGAGCGTTGGGACTTCAGAACCTCTGACACGGTGCCTGGGGCGGTCGCAATACCCTGTTCCGATGAAGGCGATCGTCTACGACCGATATGGCCCGCCTGATGTCCTCGAACTCCGGGACGTAGAGGCGCCCGAGGTCGGTGAAACCGACGTCCTGGTCCGGGTTCGAGCCGCGGCGGCCAACCCGCTCGACTGGTTCGCCTTCACCGGGACTCCCTACATCGCCCGACCCGGATTCGGGTTGACCAAGCCGACAGGAAAGAGGCTGGGCGCCGACTTCGCCGGCGTGGTCGAGAAAATCGGCAGCAATGTGACCCGCTTTCAGCCCGGAGACGAGGTCTACGGCACCACCGCCGGCTCGTTCGCCGAGCTGGTATCGGTCGGCGAAGACGTCTCGTTGGCGCCCAAACCCGCCCTGCTCTCCTTCGAGCAGGCGGCCGCGGTCCCGGTGGCGGCGCTCACCGCCCTTCAGGCTCTGCGAGACAAGGGCTCGGTCGAGGCGGGCCAACGTGTCTTGGTGAACGGTGCGGCAGGCGGAGTGGGCACCTTCACGGTCCAGATCGCCAAAGCCCTAGGGGCCGACGTGACGGCGGTGTGCAGCAGCCGGAACGTGGAGATGGTGGCGGCGCTGGGTGCGGACGAAGTCGTCGACTACACCAGGGAGGACTTCACCCAGGGCCCGCCGCGATACGACCTGATGATCGACATCGCGGGCAGCCGACCATGGTCCGAGGTCAAGCGCGTCCTCCAACCCGGCGCCAAGGTCGTCATCGTCGGCGGCCCCAAGACCAACCGCATGCTGGGACCGCTGGGCCACATGCTGCAGATGACGGTGGGCTCCGTCTTCGCCAGCCAGAAGACGACCTTCTTCATCTCGAAAGAGAACACAGCCGACCTGGCAACACTGACCGGTCTCATCGAATCAGGAGAGGTAACCCCTTTCGTCGAGCAGACCTATCCCCTCGCACAGGTCTCGGAGGCGATGGCCTACCTCGGCACGGGACACGCCCGGGGGAAGCTGGTCGTCACCATCTGAGCCGAGCGATGCTCCCTAATCGCTACCCAACAGGTCGAGGAGCTCGTCGCCGTAGGCCTCGAGCTTGGCGGGCGCCGATCCCGGGCACCTGGAGCAAAGTCTGCTCGGTGCTGGGTCGGAGGGCTGCCAGCGCCTCGAGGGTCCGGTCGTTGAACACGACGTAGGCGGGGACACCCTGGGCCCGGGCCTGGCCCAATCGCCAGCGTCTTCAATTTGTCCATCAGCGCTGGGTCGGCCGCACCATCGCCGCCCGGAGTGAGCCGACCGTAGACACCCGCCTTGCCCACCTTCTCGCCGAAGGGCACCTGCATCGTGGCCCCGCTACCGGCCGCCTTGACCAACACGCCGGTGGTGAGGATCTCGTCGACCACGCCCTGCTGCCCACCCATGATGGTGATCTCGTCACCGACCTCGACGAAGACGGCATCGGAGGGGATTCGGGCCGGCGCCAGATCCCTCCGTGGCGGTGGCGCTTCGGCCTCGACCGGAGCCGACCCGTCGAGCTCGGCCAGGAATCTCGACGGCCGCGCCTCGTCGACCAGAATGGTGACCGTCTGTCGCCCCCGTGTCATGGCGACATGGAACACCCGGCGCTCCTCTTCGATGTCATCGGACAGCTCGTGGGGCATCGAGCCCCGGTCGGCGCCGAACACCACGACGTGATCCCACTCCAACCCTTTCACCCGGTGCACTGTGGACAGGGTCACCCCGCCGGGGCTGGTAGGAGTTGCCAACTGCTCCCGGAGCCACGGCTCGAACCGGTCAGGCTCCGGGCCGAGCGCCGCCACCCGGCGGAGCGCGGTGAGGTCGTCGCCCTGAGCCGCCCGGTCGGCCCGGGTCCGGCCTGCATCCAGCGCCGCCGCCGCCCGGTCGAGTCCGATGCTGTGAGTGAGCACGTCGAGCAGCTGGGGAGTCGAAACGGTGGACTGCGCCGCATGGGCGATGTCGTCGCAGAGCTCGCCCCACCGATCCGCGCGGCGCCCGTCGAGAGTCTCACCCATCTCCGCCAGCTCTCCCAGCGAGAACGGTCCCCGTCGTCGCCCAATCATCTCCCCGAACAACCGGGTGATCCCCCGCCCCGGGCGGCGGATGATCTCGAACAGGTCGTTGCGGCCCATCTGTTCGGGGTCGAGGGCGATCCGGATCCAGGCCAGCGCAGCCCGGAGCACGGTTCGATCGAGAGCGGCGCTGGTGAGCGGGCTGTGAAACGGAACCTCAGCCTCTCTCAGAGCGACATGGACCGGCAACAAGCTGGAGTTCACCCGAGAGAGGACGGCAATCGTCTCAGGCTCTGCCCCTCCCTCGATCGCCGCGGCGATGTGGTTTGCCGCGGTCATCCCCAGCTCGTCGCCCGGCATGCTGATGATCTCGAGACCCTGGCGCTCGCTGACACCACGGATGGTCTTGTCCACCCGGCGCTTGTTGTAGCCGAGAAGGTTGATCGCCGACTCGACGACGTCGGCCGGTGACCGGTAGTTGACCTCGAGGGCATGGGACGTCGCACCGGGGAACAGATCCTCGAAATCGATGAGGAATCCGGGGTCGGCCCCGGCGTACCCGTAGATGACCTGGTCGTCGTCACCGACCCCAAAGACATCGAGACCAGGCGACGCCACCAACCGAATCAGGAGGAGATAGGCAGGAGTCAGGTCCTGGAACTCGTCGACGAGAAGATGCCGGCACTGTGCCTGCCAACGGGCGCGCAGATCGGGCAGCCGACACAAGACCTCGATGGCGCCGTAGATCTGCTCGGAATGATCGGCCTCACCGGCACGCTCCAGCCCCTCTCGGTAACGATGAAAGGTCTCGGTGAAGCCGGGTACGTCGTCTCGCTCTGCTTCGACCAGCTCGGGGTCACGAAGCCCGATGCGCACCTCGTCGAGAGCTTCGAGATAGGGACCGATGGTGTCGGTGTTGGCACGGGGCGGAGCGGCGGATATCGGCTCCAGCCTTCGACGTTGCTCCCGCTCGTCGACGAGGCGAATACCTGGCTTGGCCATGCGCAGGATCTCCCAACCCAGGGAGTGGATGGTGCGCACGTTGAGCCGACTCCCACCCGGGAGCCGTTCGACCATTTCGGCGGCGGCTCGCCGGTTGTAGGCCAGGGCGGTGAGGATTTCCGGCTCGATGTCCCTGTCCTCGATGAGATGACGGACCCGGGCAGTGAGCACCCTGGTCTTCCCCGAGCCGGCCGGGGCGATGATCCGGGCTGGGCCGACACGGTGGGACACCGCTTCGTGCTGGTCCGGGGCCAGATCGACCGAGGGCTCGATGAAGGGCGGCACCGGCGTGGCCCGGCCCAAGTCGACCGTCTCGTGGTGAATCGTCGATTCATCGAGATCGAGCGGCTGACGAGGACCGCCGTCGATCCACGCTGGAGTCCCATCGGCTCTGATGACATCGGCAGGGCCACCGACAGTGACATCGAGCCGGGAGGCCGCCTTGTGACCCCACCACCACACCGGCGGATCGGTGCGGGCGTCGTAGGAGTTGTGCCAGACCACTTTGGCGAGACGTTCCCGGAGAAAGGTGAATCGGCTGCCCAACTCGTAGGGAGCGGCGTCGGTTGTCTCGACCCGGCTCAGCTCGTCCGGCGCGACATCGAGCTCGTAGACCGTGGGGAGACGCTTCACGTACCGACGCTGAGCGTCGTTCACCGTCGAGAGCAATCGGTCCGGGTCGGCGAGCAGGGCCGCGTCGATCCGGATCCGGTCGGCGTCGGACCAGGCCAGAGGGGCAGGCGATCCGGGACCCACCACCACCGACCGTCCCAGAAGGGAAGGGCCCGGTGCCGTCACCCGACCGAGATTACGGGTGGAGGGGGACAGATTCGACAGGTCTCGCCGGCTTCAACTCAGAACTCGAGCCAGGCCGTTTCTTCCAAGGTGCCGATGTCGCTCGTCATGATCCCCTTTGCCGACACCGTGTACAGATCGTCGCCGATCACCAGTGAGCGCATGATCTGGGCCCGATAGTCCCCAAAATTGTCATCGCCGCCCGGATGGACGAGTCGTTCGACCTCTGCCAGGTTCCCATCGTCGTCGACGGTGAGACCTACGGCACCGAAGAACAAGTTGTCGCTCTTCCCGTCCCAACCCCACTGCTCGACCGGGACCATGGCCAGGCCGGTCTGCTCCCAGTAGAGGAAGGCGTGATGGTCGTATTCCACCTGTGACGACGATCCTTGGCTCAAGGTGAACTGGTCGACCTTGGTCGGATTGGCTGGATCACGCACATCGAAGACCGAGACCTGGGTGCCCTGGACTTGTCCCGTTTCGGTGGCGTCCTGCCCGATGCCCATGAGCAGACCGTCCCCCACCGGGTGCAGATAGGCCGAGTAACCGAGGATCTTCAACTCCCCCACCACTCGCGGCCGTGTCGGGTCGGTCAGGTCGATGGTGTAGAGAGGGTCGGTCTGGCGAAACGTCACCACGTAGGCGACCTCGTCGATGAACCGCACCGAGTAGATCTGCTCCCCCTCGCCGAGACCGTCGACCATCCCGATCTCGACCAGCTCACCGTCACCCTCTTCGAGCACGGTCACCTGTGACTCGGAATCGAAACCGCTGCCCCACCACGGGGGACTGGTGGTCGAGGCCACCCGGAGCAGCCCGTCGTTCTCGTCCATGGCGAACTGGTTGAGCAAATATCCGGGGACCCGGCCTGTGGCCCGGTAGGTGGCGGCCTCGGTGCGTACTGATGTCGAACTTGTGGATCTCGGTGCTGACCTCTTCGGGTCGATCGTCTTCGATCCCGGTACGGGCCCACTCCCACGACTGCCAGTTCTGGGTGGCCACATAGAGACTCTCCGCTGAGGCGTAGACGGTGTCGCCGGTGGCGAGCAAGCCGGTGGCGTCCACCACGTCGAGCCCGGAACCGGCGTCGATGGTGACCACCGACAGCATGTCGAGACCGGAGAAGTCCTCGGGGTGAGTGGCGCGCTCGCAGTCGAAGAGCGTCCCTTCGGCGGTGACCTCACCGTTGGCGTCGGCGACCACGTAGAAGGGGATCCAGTTGTCGACGCTGGAGTTGCGGATGATCTCCCGGTTCTCCTCCACCGCCTGGCGCTCGGCCTGGAGCCCGGAACCGGCGGGGTAGCTCCACTCGAATCCGACCGGCGCCGAGCTGAGCACGAGGCGGACGGTGTCGTCGACCATGCGGGCGGAGACGAAGCCACCGTCGATGGTCATGGTGCGGACGACCTCGGGATCGCCGGCGATGTCGACCTCGATGAGCTGGACGGTCGGCGACCCGGGGACAGGAGCGATCATGGCATCACGTTGTTCGAGGGGGACGACCGGCATCCAACTCGAGCCGAACAACAACACGGTGTCCCCGGTGAGGAACATGCTCTGCACCATGAGGTCTCCCACCTCGAGCCGTCCGGTCACCACGGGCTCGGGACCGGTCACGTCGGCCACGATCAGCATTCCCTCCGAGAGGACGACGATGCGGGCACCGTCGGTCTTGACCATGTCCGGCTCGTCGACCCCCAGCACCTGGACATTGGTCGTCGAATGGTCGGTGTCCTGCCCGACTGCCCGAGCTGCCCCTTCGGCGGCCATGGTGGTGGTGGCGCCTTCTTCGACCGGCCACCCGATGAAGCCGTCGCCCAGCCCGTAGGGCCCGACCAGCTCCACACCGTGGGAGATCACATAGTCGAGGAAGGTGTCGCAGGCGTCGAAGGGGACGAGTGCGTTGGAGGCCAAGCGTCCCCGAGGCGTCCCGGTCTCGACGCGTCGGTCGGGTCGAGGCGGGATCGTGTCGTCGCTGCGCGTGGCAACGTTGCACGAGGTGAGGAGGAGGGCGAAGGCGACGAGCGTCGCGATCGACGGGATGATCCGGCTGCGCATGATTCTCCTCCGGCGGGTTTGTCCCCATTGGGATGCCGCGAAGGGCGCAACGGTTCCCGGGCGGTTTCGTCTCCCAGGGAGCCGAGCGACGAGAAACTAGAACTCCGGCCCGGCCGGGCCTCTTCTCAGGTGCCTCCGGCCCGCCAGAGCTTCCGAAGATGGCGGCGGGCTCGAGGTCCTCGGTCGTGTCGGCACGGACTGCCACCCAGACCGCCCCCCGGGCCAGGGAGCCGACCGGCTCGATCGAGCCGTCGGCGCCCTTCGAGCCACCGTCGAACAGCTCCTCGTGAGGCCACCAGGTCCGATGGTGCCAGGTCCTCTCGAAGGCCCCGCTGGCGAGATGCTCCGGATCGAAATAGCGGGGATCGGCATCCCCGTTGCCCTGTGGTGACACCTCCGACATGAAGTCGAGGAGGGAACGCCCACCCGCGTCTCCTCCGATCGGCTCGAAGTTTCCGGCGTCGGCCAGGATCGGGCCAAAGACCTCCTTCTCACCATGGGTCTCCAGCGCCTGGAGGAACGCCGGGTCGTAGACACCGTCGAAGAACAGGTCCGCCCAGCGCCACCGGTCTCCCTTCTCCGGCCGGGTCTCGGCCTCGAACTGGGCGACCGTCTTCGGGTCTTGATCGGGCCGGCCGACGGTCGTCGGGTCATCGGAGCCGACCAGCACCGCCTGCTCGCTCCGATAGGTCTGGATCGACCCTTCGTACTGAGATGTCAGCCAGCCCCGCTCCGAGGCGAGACGGACGGTACGGGTCTCGAAGAGCTTCTCCCCGCGCGTCGAGAGACCGAACTGGCACACCGCTGCCTTGTTCACCCCGAACTGGACCAGGTCGACCCCGGTCTCGGGGATCGACCCGCCCTTTCCGAACGGGTACCAGATCAGGCGGGACAGAACCGCCGACAGCCCGAGGAACTGCTCCCGGGCAGCGTCGGCTACCCGATCGGCGGTGAAGGCGGCGTCGACTTGCTCGGCCAATTGACGGATCGACTGGCTGTAGCTGCGCAGCGCCAGCCGCTCCTGGACTCGACGCCAGGAGACGACGACCAGGACGAAGAGCAGCCAGAACCCGATCGTGCCGCAGATCGGCCATACCAGGCTGCGGAGCTCCTCCCCCGAAACCGTGGCGTACCACCCGTTCGGCTGGGAGACAGCGCCGATGACCATGAGCGACACGTAGACCAGGACGGTGAGGATGGTGAGACGGGACATCCGGCCCAAGGCGGGCAGATGGTCCTGGTAGGTGGCCAGCGAATAGGCCTGGCCCAGCCCGGCACCGGTGACTATCCCGGCCAGGACCGCGGCGTAGGTGGCCGGCTCGGTCGAGGGGTAGTCGAGGAAGGTGATGGCAAGACCGGCGAACACGGCGCCGACGACTCCACCGATGAGTGCACCAATCCAGGTCGGGCCTGCTCCGAGTTTCGACAACCGCTCACCGTCTTTCGTCGATCCCTCGGCCAGCGCCTGGACGCCGTATGACCTGAGCAGGATCAGACCGGCGACACAGGCCAGCGTGAGCGCGCCGAACAGGATGTTCCGCGTGAAGCTGTCGATCTCGGTGATGCCCCATCCCCGAACGGCGCCCGTGAGCAGGAGCAGGCTCACCACCAGGGCGGCGAAGAGGACGCTTCCCGCGATGTGCCAGAAGGCGTAGCCCGGTGGCCGGTAATTGTGCAGCGCCGCCATCTGAACGTCGAGTGTCTCCAGGAGACGGGAGACGGCGGTCCGATTGGATCGGGCGATCCGCTCGATCCGGGCGCCGAGCCGACCGAGGAGGCTGACCGGGGAGCCCGACTCCGACTCGTCGAGGATGTCCTTGGCCGTCCCCACCAGCGAGTCCCCGGGACGGGGGGCCAGCGATGCGGCGTCGTTGACCACGGCGCGTTGGCCGTGGACCTCGATCGGCTCCACACCCGGCGGCGGGTCGCTGCCGTCGGCGGTCGAGAGCACCAGGCTCCTCAGATCCCGCCACACCGCCTGGTCGATCGACGGCCCTCCCTGGAGGTCGAGTCGGCGCTCTGCCTGACGTTTGAGGTCGGCGATCAGGGCTTCGAAGTCCTCCCCGTGGCCGCTCGGGCTGAACTTGCCCCTCCACACCACCTCGACCACGGACGAGCTGCCCACCAGATCCTGCATCGTCCGCCCGGCCAGCTCGGAGAAGTCCTCGAATAGCCCCTCCACGGCCCGGCGGGGCAGGGAGATGATGAACCTGCCCATCTCCTTCAGGATCAGGAGCAGCGCCCGGACCGGCCGCAGCTGATGGCGTTGCGGGGCCTCGGGGTCCTTGACCTCGAAGGCGAGACGGTCGAAGAGCGGGACGGATCGGTCCGCCAGGTCGGACACTGCCGCCGCCGGCGATGGCGCCTCGATGGTGCCGGGGGGAACGGGGAGACGGCCCTCGTGATCGACGATCTCCTGCAACGGCAGGGCCGGGCTGCGGCCGACTCGAACGTAGGAACGGGAGAGACGAAGCTTCGGGCTGTCGCCGAAGATCACGCCCGGGCCCAGACCATCGAGAACGGAGCCTTCCATCCCGGCGAACATGCCCAGGATGACCGCCGTCTCGGCTGCGACGTGACCGACGAACGTCGGGGTCTCCGGGGAGAGCGGGGCGGCGAAATGCTGGTCAGACCTCCGGTCCTCAGGGACCACCACCAGATTGGCGTGGACATGGGTGGAGAAGAACCCCTCCTCCGGAGCCTCCAGCGTGTCCCAATCGGGGAACCAGAGCCGTGCCAGCCGCACCGACGACTCCCCTGGTGCCAGCGAGGTCAGCTGGCGATGAACCACTTTGGAGATCTCGGCCACCTGCGTGGCGGGCACCCCGTCACCTGGTGTGGCGATCGCGCCGACCCTGATCTCGTCGGCAGCACGCTCTCCGATCGAGGTGAAGAGCGGTACCTCCTCGGGGCCGTCGCGATCGAACCTCACGCCGGGCCAGGGCTGGACCCGGGCCATCCTCGAATCGACGAACCAGAAGGGCCCGATCAGGCCCTGTTCCACCATGCCACCGAGCATCGAGGCCGCGCCCCATGCCGGGCCGGCCCGATCCCCGACCAGGACGGTGGAAACCGTCGTCATCTCAGAATTCTGGCGTGGTCTGCGATGCCCTCACCTGGAGGGCGACGGCCATGCGGTGCAGCTCCTCATGGATCAGATCGGTGGCGCCCAACCAGGCGTTCTCCGGACCGATCCTCCCCTCCCGGCGCTCCTCGTCGGCGTGGCGGGCGTAGTCCTCATCCAGCTTGGTGATCAGATCGGCAAGAGCGGTTGCCCGCTTGCCTGCCTCCTCGAACTCGATCTGGGTGACACCTGCCTCCCGGCCGAAAGCAGTCCCGGACGAGACCCACTCCTCGAGGATCGGGCTCAGCTCACGGAACTCGCCCATCTCAGCCCCCATGGTCCCGGGGTTGCGGCCCAGCTCGACGAGCGTGTGGAAGATCCCCAGCATCTCATCGGGCTTGCCGGCGTCGGCCGAGTAGGGGATGGCCAGCGCCAGCGTCTCGAGGAAAGCTCCGAACTGACGGGGACGGTTCTCCCCCGGTGTCGTCACCAGCGGCGGCGACTCGATGACCGGGCCGCCCTTCCCCTTCTCGAAGCGAACCACCGTTGCCCCGTTGTCCTGGCCCACGGTGAGAAGGCCGAGGACACGGGCGATGAACCAGCCTCTGACCAGTGCCCGCACCATCGGCGTCGGCAGCGGGATCGACTGGGCCAGCGGCCGGCTCCGGCGCCACTTCCAGAAATCACGGAGACGTCCCGCTCTGGCCGCGGCGGCATAGCCGTCGGCGATGGGGTCGATCAGCGAGCGAAACACGGCCGGGTGCAGTGCTCCTTCCAGCATGCTGTAGATGGAGATCCGCTTCACCCGATCGCTCTGGGTGACGTTGTCGTGGGTTCCGTCGGTCCGATCGGCCAGCTTGGAGTCGAGGAACTGGTTGACCCAGCGCTCGAGACGATGGTTCTTCAGGGGGATCTCCCCCGGCACGGCATGGGTGGTGATCACCCGGTCGTGGACCTCGGCGAGCAGCACCGGATCGACATGGACCAGCGGCTCCGCCGCCTCGAACGCCGACTCGAGAGCCGACTGGAATGCCCGCTCCCGATCCCGGGCCACCGAGGCGGGGACCTTCTTGTCCGGCTCCTGGAGATAGGCGCGCAAACCCTGGGAGAGGAAGTCGTCGAAATCGGTGCCCTCCCGGGTCAGCCAGGCCCGCGCCCGCAGCACCAGCTCGTCACGCTCGATGTGGAGCCGGAACCGGGCAGGGCGATCGGGCTCGCCGCCTAGGAGAAGGGCCTCGCTCGGCTGCCACTGGTCGATCACCTCGAACAGACCCTGGACCTGGGACGCCAGACGACGGTCGGTCGGCTGCGAGTCCTCCAGATAGTTGCCGGAGACCACCTCATGTCGAACCGATCGCCATCTCTCCGCCGGCGCCCCGTAGTTCACACCGAGGGTCGCGGTCAACAGCTCGTCGAAGAGCGTGGGGAATGCCTTGGGATCGATGACCAGAGCCACCGTCTTGCCCGGGATGAGGTCGTCGGAGACAGCCTGATCGCGTCGGGGGTTGTGCCGGGGCCAGCCATCGACAGGCGCAGCCTCTACATCGGCGGGGTCCAGCTTGCGCTGCAAGTCGCCGAGTGCGAGACGGGCCGCCTCCATCAGGGGCAACACAACGGACTCGTCGAAGTCGAGGAGCAGGGCACGTGCGATGAAACGCGACTTCTCCTCCATGCGCTGGAAGACGAGGGTGTCGACGGCCTGAGCTGCGGCCATCCTCACCGCTTCGTGCTCGGAGCCGAGCTGGCCGCCGAGCTCGCCGAAGGCTGCCTGCACGTTGGAGCGCACATGGGCAGAGAAGCTCTCGAATTCGATCCGCTCCTGCTCGAGGTCGTCACATGCGGTGCGGATCTCGCCGCGAACCAGTTCGAGCAACTCGTTGACGACCGGCAACCCGTAGCCCGAGGCGATGCCCCCGGCCTCGTGGAGCAGCCGGCCCGTGACGTCCTTGGTCCAGACCCGAGCCCGCTCCCTGATCTTGGCGTCGTAGCGCTCGTTCTCACCGGGGGCGAGCAGCTCGGCCTCCTCGACGACTGCGGTGAGCCACTCGTCTATCCGGCCCTTGGGCCCGACGTTCTCGACCGCAGCCCGGTAGACCTCTTCGGCCAGGGAGCCGGTGATCACCTGGCGCTCGCGCAACGGCAGGGCAATCGCCTCGACCACCTGGTGCTCCTGGCCGCGCTCGTTGATCCCGACGTTGTTCAGGAAACCGGTCAGACGGTCGGCGGCCAGCTCCTGAGCGATGACATCCGGAGTGAGCCCCTCGTATCGCTCCAGCCCTTCGGTGATGAGCCGGTGCCCGTTGACCAGGGTGTCAACGGCGTCACGGACGATCCGGCGCTCGGAGTAGGACTTGAACCGGTCGACGCCGAGATCGACTTCGGCATAGCCGAGACCCTGGAGCGTGCCCACGTAAGGAGGCTCCATGAGCATGTGCATCGGGCCGCCCGAGTCGCCGTAGGTCCCGGCGCTGTTCTGCCAGTTGGCCGCGGTGTACACCACGAAATCGTCCTGCACCTGGGGATCGGTCATCACCGCGGAGAGACAGCGGCCCATCACCCGGTACACCTCGGTCTGGTCGCCGAACACGACTCCGCTCGTGTTGGCATGACCCACCAGGAAGGAGAAGGCGGGCCCGCTGCGGGAGATCTCCCGCTCCTCGCCGGCAACGGCAACCCGTCCCCCGGCATAGACCCCGCTGAGGAGCTCGGCCAGCGCCGCTGCCGAGTTGGGATGGACCCCGGCCCTGGCCCCGGCGGCGAGACTCTGGAAGACGTCGGCGGCGTAGAGGATGCCGAAAGAGTTGTCGAGCCATTGCTCGCCCTCGGCACGGAGCATGTCGGCCACGTCGAGGAACAGCCCGGCCCCGGTGCCTCCGGCGAGAGAGGACACGATCATCAGAACCGGCTCACCGCGCTCCTCGTAGGTGCCCGAGCCCTCCTCGTCGGCCGATGCCCGGAGTCGTTGCAGCTCGCCGATGGCGTCGGCGGTGCGAAGGGCGGTGATCTTGCCCTGAAGATGAGAGTGGATTCGGTCCTGCTGATCGAGCCCGAGGACCCGCCCGATCGCCCGGTACTGCCCGGCGCCATGGGCGATGGGGACGTTCATGAAATCGGGGTCCACCCACCAGCCGTCGAAGTTGGTCTGTTTCCGGGTGAGCCGGTCGACGACGGTCCCGAACGGCACCCCGTCCCGGTGCAGCGACATGTACTCGATCGGAGGCAGCAACTCCGGACGGCCGGGCAGGATCGGAGCCTCCTGGGTCGAAGGGGTGTCGATGTGGAGGAACTGCCAGCCCTGGGGCATGCCTGACGCCCAGCCGATCTCGTTCAGCCACTCGCCGAGGGACTGCTTCAGATAGCGGATGGTCTTCCCGCCGGACCCACCGAGCCCTATCACCAGAAACGATCTCATGAGTCCCCAGTCCTTTCCATTTCCACGACCAGGTTCCTGGTCGAGATCTCGGCTGCGATGAGCCCCAGCGAGTCGCTGATCATGTCGGCGGCGACCCGGCTCGCATCGGCGCCGCGGGCGGTTCGGATGTCGAAGAGGAGAACGCCTGGAGCCTTCTGCGCGGTTCCCTCCGCCAGCCGCTCCATTTGGGAATTGGTCAAGCCGATCGTAACCAAGGGGCCGAGGGCATCACGCGCCCTCCCCCGATAGACCTTCTCGGCGACCAGAGTCCTCCCAGGCAACCCCGGCCCTTGGTGCGCGCCCACCCAGTCGGTGCCAAGACCGATCCGCGCATACGGGGCGACCCAAGGAACGACGGACACGATGCGTTCCATGCGCAGGCTGCCGGCGTCGAGACGGGCGGGGGTGCGCTTGGGAAGCCGGAACGCGCTGTCGACCGGCGCCTCGACGATCCCTATCTCCAACTCCCCGTATTCGGTCGGCGTGAGCTCGGCCACGAAATTGGCGTATCGGACGCGATTCCGGCGGGGGTCGGGGATACGGGCGATGAGACGATTGACGCCGTAGAGGATCGCCCAGAGCAGCCCCAGCATCAGCAGCATCAGACCGGCCACGACCAGGGCGACCAGTGCGGGGTTCGCCTTCGGGGTGACCTCGAGATCGATGGCGAGCAGAGCCACCCTCCGCACGATCGGGGCTGGTGCTCGGCGTCGAAAAGGTCTCGAACTCCAGCACATCATGGGCGAACCCGGGACGGTCGAGGGTGATCTCCATGGTGACGGTCTGCATCCCGCCCGCTTCGACCTGGATGCATTCGCCCCCATCCACCATCGGCTGAAGCGGTGATGGCGACCTCTTCGTTGGCGTCGGTCATCTGAGTGATCGGGTTCAGCAGGCAAAGCTCTCCGCCGTCCTTGGGATCGACCTGGAGATCGACGAGGAACGGGCCTACTCCCTCCCCGCTGATCGGGGAAGGTTGTTCCACGATGGCGGGGGCGTTGATCTGCTCGTTGAGCGTGAAGGTCTGGGTGCCGGAGGTGACCAGCCCCGGGCCGGAGGTCATCTCGACGGTCAGGTCGAAGCTCTCCCCGGACGGGAGCGCCGGAACGGTGACCGGCCAACCGGTTCCGTCCGGCGAGCCGACCTGGCCCGAGTCGGCGGTGACCTGGATCCGGCCCAACGCCTCGCCTTCGAGCCGGCCATGAGGCCCGTCGGCGACGACGATGAATTCCCCTGGCTCGTTCTGATACAGCGTGGGGGCGGCACCTTGCACCACCGGTACCGCAGGCTGAGCGACGACGAAGCCGCAGACCTCGGTCACTCCCGAGACCTCGATGGCGAACGGCGCTGCTACCGGCCGCGCCACCAATGCATTGGTCCCCGAGTCACCATCGGCGACCTCGTCGACGGGCAGGCTCGAAGAGGCCAGACCGGGCGGGCTGCCGGCACTGCCCCGGGTGATCAGCCGGACTTCGGTGGCCAGCTGATACGGAACCGGACCGGCGTCGACCACACCCTCGTTGACAGTCAGATTGCCGGCGGCATCGGGAGCCAGCTCTGGCAACTGATACCCACCCACCTGGGAAGCACAGGCCATGATGAACGGGAGCCTGCTGGCGTCGTCGACCGATTGGAACGCTCCGTTGCCGGGGCCGCAGTCGAGAGACGGATCGCCACCCATGCCACGGAGCACCCGCCGGCTCGCCTCGTCCACTCCGCTCTCGTCGCCGAGCAGCATGATCTGGGCACTCACCCCGGCATCACCGAGGACGTGGGCATACCCGCCGGCGTCACAGATGAGCGATGGCATGAGGGCCTCTGCCTCGACCACGTTGTCCGCTGTCACCGGTTCCGGGAAATAGAAGCGCTCGAGCCCTCCGGAGGGGATGAGATCCTCGTCCAGGTCATGCTGGCCATCGGTGAACCAGAACAGGATCTGACAGGTCGCCGGTCGAACCTTCGAATGCCCCTGCCGCCCCGTCCAGGGCATAGACGTAGTCCGTGTGGAACTGGTCCTCCACGGATCCGACGGCATCGACCGTCTCCAAGACAGCACCGAGACTGTCCTGATTCAGAACCTGCCACTCCCCCGGCCGGTAGGTCTCGCCGAAACCGGCCACCTGAATCTCGACCTGTTGGACTCGCTCGGCGAGCGAGGCGTAGGAGCGAACAACGGCTCGGGCCCCGGTGATCCGCTGGTCGTCGGGGTCGGACCCTGCCAGCGAGCCGGACTGGTCGATGAGGAGAAGCACCCGGACCGTCGCGCCCTCGTCGGGGGCGCATCCTCCGGGCAGAGCAGGGGTCTGGGCGCCGGCGACACCGGGAAGGAGCGAAAGCCCGATCAGGGCGGCCGAGACCACCGTGAGAAAGCGGCGCCTCACAGCTGACCGGTCCAGACACGGGCGATGTAGAAGGCGAGACGGAGACCGTGCCAGCCGATGGCCAGTCCCAGCGACACCAGGAGCCCCACCCATCCGATCAGACTCGGCCGCCATGCCGGCTCGTGCCAGCGCCCACCAACGCTCTGCCGCTCGTAACGGAAGACCGCAAAGGCCGGCAACACCAGGAGGAAGGTGATCACCAAGGCCGCCACCGACTTCCTGAACGATGCGGTCATCCCCGGCGCCAGGTTCCATGGCTCGCCAACGGCGAGCAGCGCGATGACGCAGGGCAGAAACGGCGAGCACCGCCACGGAGACGTAGAACCAGCGACGTGAAGCGGTGACCCTGGCCCGGGCCCTCGGGTAACCGGGGCGGGCACCGGCGTTACCGCCGCCGGGAATGGGGACGTTGGAGCTCACGAGCCACCAGCCAGGGTGTCCAGGGTCTCGAGGAATTCGTCGCCGTGTCCCTCGACCTCTGACGGGTCGGTCACGACGACGATGTGGTGGGCCAGTTCATGGATCAACGACCAGGCGATGAGAGGCTCGTCGAGCGTGATCGAGCCGGTGTTCGGGTCGTAGAGCCCGCCGAGATCGCCTTCCAGCACAGTCGAAGAAACCGAGACCGAGGGGACATCCCAGTCCGCCACGACCTCGTCGGCGATGGCCTGGGCCTCCGCCGGCGTGATCTCGTAGAGGAAGTTCTCGATCCGCTCCGACCCGATGTGGTCGTGCACGATGCAGTAATCCCATTGGCAAACCTCGAGCTCCTCACCCGAGGGATCGATCTCCGCATATGCGGCGGAATCGGGCGGGATCGCTGTCTCCTCGGCTGCCGGGAGGGGCGAGACCGATCCGGCGGCGACATCGGCGGTCCTGGGGGCATCGCCCCGGATGGCAGCCACCGTCACCAGGGCCACGATGACGGCACCCAATGCCCACAGCCAGATCATCGGCCGGCGTTCCCTCGGGGCGGGCGCGGGCACCGGCACGGGGGTCGACGTGTCGAGAATGGGCAGGGGTCCCCCGAGACGTTCGGGCTCGGTGTCTCTCACAACTGCCGAAGATGGTACGAGCCTGGAGAAATTGGGTTGCACAGTGCCGTATGTGACACCTGTGGCTCCCGATTACGTGGAGGGACGCCTCGCAAAGGGGAAAGCCAGCAAGCTGAGCCCGACCCCGGCCAGACCGGCGAAGAAGATGAGACCCGTCCACACCGACACCGGCCAGTTGATCTCGGCCGACACCGAGAAGATGCCGAAATGGACGATCCACATCACGACAGGGACTGCAAACGCCAGGATCCGCAGCGAGGCGGGACGGTCGGCGCCCGGTCGGAGCGCCCGGACCAGCAGGTCGACGGCGAGACCCGCCACCAGCGGGGCGATCAGCTCCCCTGGGTAGTCGAAGCCCTCGAGCAACTCCATCAGGAGCCCGAAGCCTCCGAACAGGACCAGCCCGGCGCCGAAGGGCAATGTCCATCGACGCATCAGCAGGAGCAGGGCGCCCATCAGGATCATGGTGGTGATGAGGACCGATCCAACCCCGGCCACCACGGCGAAGTAGCCGGTCTCCACACCCGGGATGTAGGGCGTCTCCATGAGCCGAACGCTGGTCCCGTCCATGTACTGGAAGAAGAACCCGAGCTGCGCCGCCGCCATCGTCGCCGCCAACACCGCGGGCAGCAGGGGGCGGAGACCCGGCGGTGGATCATCGTCGAGCCATGCGGCCCGCAACGGCCCGGAGAGGATCAGCAGCGCCCCGATCAACAGCAACAGATGCGTCGGCGAGAGCAGGGCATCGATGGACACCTCGATCCCGAAGATGATGTGCCAGAACATGTCCCCGATCGCGCCGGCCATGAAGACGACGACACCGGCGACAGAGGTCCCGTAACCGATCGGGATCGCCCCGGTCAGCGACGACGCCCGGGACCGATCTCTGATCACCAGCCAGGTCAGCCAGGAGGCCACGGCCAGGAACCCCGAGTAGAGGACGGCATGCCACGGTGTGAAGAACGTCTCCGGGGTATCGAGGTTGCGGTGGGCATACCCATCCACGAATCCGCCAAGGGTGAGCCAGGAGCCGAGGACCACCGTGACAAGATCTTCACCCCAGGTGGTGCGATGCGCTCTCGTGTCCGGCGACCGGCTCGGAGAGGTCCTCATGTCACCACCCATTCTGGCGCGATGTGGGTCAGACCTCGACCAACGGTTGGACAAACCGGACCCGGGGACGGGTGGCCCAGCATCTGGCCAGGATCAGGGCGGAGCCGATCACGGTGACGACCCCGTACCCGATGAGAGGGAGATCGGCCACCAGCCATCCATAGCCACCCCACAAGAGCGCCTCGGCGGCGGCGATCACCCACGTCGCCGGGGCTACTCCTGTGGGGCGGCGGGTGCCATAGACCGCGATCACACCGGGCATGAGCTGCACGGCCGGCGTCAACGCCAGCAGCAGCCCGAGACCGGCCGGGCCCATGAGAGCTTCGGCCGCCAACAAGCTCGCCGAGTACCAGAACGAGGGCCGCCACCACCCGATGCCCGGGGCACGGCGCACGATGAGGACCAGAGTGATCGTGTACGACACGACCGCCATGGCCGGGGCGATCGAGGCGACCCAGAGATCCTGGGTCCCGACATATGCCACCCATGCCAGGTTGGTGACCACCCCGAATCCGGCCCAAACCGCCGAAAGACCTGCCGTGTCCCCGCTCGAGATGAGGCGGACGATCTGGGGGACGAGGAAGATCGCAGTGAGAAGAGTGGCCACGATCGCGAGCAGTTCAGGCATCGGAGAATCTCCCAACCGGAGGGGCCGGTCAGACGCCTCCCGCCTTCGTCAGATCCGCTACATTTAGACGGGGATGTTTCGCGAGGGGGTGGGAGGCGATATGCCTGAATGGATTGGGAGCATCCTGTTCCTCAGCGCCTTGGGCCTGTCCGGTTCCAAGATCTCGGAGGACTTCGGTAACCGTGGCCTTCGCGCCTGGGCCATGCTGATGCTGGTGCTCGCTGTCTACGCCTACGCGGTGGTGGTCGCGTTCGCCTGACACCAATTGAAGGTCGATCCCCACCATGACCTGAACCGTGCCCGACCAGGGCCGGTTCTGGAATGGGGATCAGTCCCCTGGGGGTGATTCCCCCGATTAGGTTGCGGTCACATGACCAGCCAGGGCAGGCACTTCGAGGGACAAATCCGGGCCGGAGGCCAGGAGTTGGACAACCCGTGGGCCGAGGCGGTGTTCACCCAGGTCGGCGACGAAGTGATCCTCACGGTGAATCAGAGAGAGGTCGCCCGCCTCCCTGAGGCCGTCATCTCACGTACCGAGCAGAGCGATGTCTTCCTGATCGAGGGAGGCGACCAGCCCCTCTACTTCCGTCCACGGGACCCGACAGCGTTCGGGGAGACCGTGGCCCCCCCGATGAGCACGGCCGAATTGATCGCGGCGGCCTCGGCTCCGCCCGATGACGCGACCCTCATCATGGAACCGATGGACGAGCCGCCCATCGACGAGCCGATCGAGGAGCCGATCGATGCCGAGCCGGTCGAGGAGGTTCCCACCCCGTGGTGGCGGCAGTGGTGGGTCATCATCTTGGCTCTGCTGCTCCTCCTCATCCTGTTCCTGGCCTTTTGCAACAACGATGCCGAGACGGGGACGAGCACTACGACCACGCTGGCACCGGCGGTGACGACGTCGATCGCCGGGACGACCTCCGTCACGACGGTGCCCGCCACCACGACCACAATCCCGCCCACGACGTCGACGACCGCAGCCACCACAACGAGCGCGCCGGCCACCACCAACCACGACTCCCGCCACGACAACTTCGGTTCCGCCACCCGAGCCTGCGTTCGGCGCCGGAAACCACGTCGTCGGCGAGGAAGTGGAGCCCGGCATCTATGAGACCGGGATCGTCACGAGTCTGCTCTCGTGCTCCTGGGAGCGTCTATCCGGTGTCTCGGGAACGCCCGAAGAAGTCATCGCCGGCAACGAAGTGTCCAACCACGACGTGGTCGAGATCGTCGGCACGGATGCAGCCTTCGACACCAACTGCGAGGCCTGGTACACGCTCACCCCGGTCGATCCTCTGATGACGACGATCCCCGAGGGGAAATGGGTCCTGGGGACGCATATCGGTCCGGGCACCTATCAGGCGCCAGGCGGCAACGACTGCACCTGGGAGCGGCTCTCCGGTGTCTCGGGAACGCCGGAAGAAATCATCGCCACCGACCAGCCAGCGGGAGAGGCGGTGGTCGAGATCGATCCGAGCGACTTCGCCTTCAATTCGGTCGGCTGTGGGGAGTGGGCGCCGGCCTAGCCAGCGACGGTTCCACGCGCGGCTGCCAGTCGCTGTTTCAAAACGAGCAGCGCCACGACCACCGGAGCGAGAAGAAGGATGACCATCGTCATCAGGGTCGGGTTGGCGTCCCAACCGGTGAATCCCACCGCCAAGGGCGAGAAGCGCACTGCCATACATGGTGAGCTCCGCCCTGAGATAGATCTCGGGAGCCCGTGCGCGCGCCTCGAGAGTACGGGTGAGAAGCGCCACGGTCACGATGGCAACAGACATCGCTCCGACGAGGAGCCACCGGACTTCATCGGGCAGATCCCCGGACGGTCGTTCCACGGTATTGAGCACGCCCGCCCCTCCGGCGGTTATGGCGACGACAAGGGGGAAATGGAGGTTCAGCCAGAGCTGGCTGTACCGGGAGATCGGCTCGCGCAGTGAGACAAGATCGAAATAGATCCACCACAACCCGATGGCGACCAGCACCCCCAGCATTCCTGCAGCAGCAGCGTCCAGGTCGAGCACTTCGACTTCTGCCATCCCGGTCACAGAGCCGACGATCACCTCGCCGAGGACGATGATCACGAACAGGTCGAGACGCTCCACCAGCGATCCGGTGACTGCAATGACCGCATCGCCGCCCTGGCTCTCGGGCGGGGTCCAGCGACGGAACGCGACGATCTGGCCGATGACCTGGAGCGCCAGACCCAGAACCCAGAGCCAGTAACGCCCGGGAGGCGATACCCAGATGCTCCCGGCGAACGTGAGTGCCGACAGGAGATAGAAGCCGGAGTAGGGAATGGAGGCGGCCCGATGTGCGGGGTCGTAGACCCCGGTCCGAAACCAGATCAAGACGAGGACGAGGACGTTCAACGCATATGCAAGGGCAAAGCCGGCCTCGCCATCGCCCGGGACACTCCCGACAAAGACACCCATCATCGCCACGGCCAGCATCTGGGCGAACGTGAAAACCCTGACACTGACGTCGTTCGTTCCGTGCAGGTCGTAATAGAGCGTGCCATTGGTCCACGACGACCACACCGCAAAGAAGAGAAAGACGAACCAACCGACTCCCTCCCACGTTGGGTGCTCGGCCAGCCGGTGAGAAAGCTGGGCCACGACCACCACGAACACCAAGTCGAAGAACAACTCGAGGAAACTGATCCGGCGCTCCGTCGGGCGATCCTCGAATCGGCCCGGAGGCTGCCAGAGGCGGAACCTCGATGGTGTGGTCATGGGCAGAAAAGCTACCGGCCATGGTGACATAACTGTTCTGCTATTCTTAGTATATCTGTTCTGCTATATTAGCGACCATGACCGCAGGATCTCTCATCGCCGAAGCACGAAAGCGGGGAGGACTCACCCAGGCCGAGCTGGCCGACCGATTGGGCAGCCATCAGTCGGTCGTTGCTCGTTGGGAAACCGGACGCACCAACCCCGATTTCGCGACAGTGCAGAGGGTCGTGCGAGCCGCCGGTTTCGAGCTCGGCATCTCGATTCACCCGGTCGACGACCACGATCTCACCCTCATCCGGCGCGAGTTGAACCTCTTGCCTCACCAACGTCTCTCCGGCATGGTCGAGGCTGTGAACCGAATCGACATGATGAGTCGGATGGCTCGTGGCTGACTTCGATCCGGTGGCGATGCTTCGACTGCTCCACGCCCATCGAGTCCAGTTCCTGGTCGTCGGTGGGATTGCGGCACGACTGCGAGGAGCGCCGCTTCTCACCCAGGACGTGGACATCACCCCGGCACCCGACCGAGCCAATCTGGAACGTCTCGCCGGTGCCTTGAAGGACCTCGACGCACGTTTGCGAACGGCGACCGAACCGGACGGCGTGCGCCTTTCCCTTCGATCCGGGGCTGCTCGAAAATGCCACGGTGTGGACCCTCATCACCAAACATGGTGATCTCGACCTCGTTGTGTCCCCAGCCGGAACCGACGGGTACCGAGATCTGATCCGGGATGCCGACGAGATTGAAAGTGGCCACCGAGCCGGACCTCGCAGTTCAGGTCGCCTCGCTTGCCGACGTGATCCGGAGCAAAGAGGCAGCGGGCCGTGAGAAGGACCGCGCCGCCCTCCCCCTCCTGCGAAGAACCCTGGAAGAGACCGCCGGCTGAATCTCCACTCCTTCTTCACATCGTCTCCACATTCGGGACCGATCCTCGAGGTCGAGTCTCTTATGAAAGGAGTCTGAGACATGAGAAGGAACGTCGTCGGGACGGTGCTCATCACCCTCCTCATCGTGGGAGCCCTGGGCGCCATCGGCTTCGGTCTGTGGCAGATGGGCTACCAACGGGGCCTGGTAGAGACGGGGGCCGAGGTCGTGACCCGCACGGTCAACGGTATCCATGGCTGGTGGGGACCCGGGTGGGGCGTCGGCTTTGGGTTCTTCGGTCTGTTCTTCAAGGTGCTGCTGTTCTTCCTGCTCTTCGGTCTGATCGCACGGTTCTTCTTCGGGCCGCGCCGCTGGGGGCCAGGGCCGTACTGGGGCCGCGACTGGCACGAAGGAGAGGGTTCGCCGGAACAGCGCATGACCGAATGGCACGATCGGGCTCACGGCAGCCAGCCGAATCCGAAGCCCGAGACCCAACAGGACACGTAGCCCGCGAGCGGCGACAATGACCGGCGTGCCCAAGGTCCTCGTCGTCGACGACGAGATGAAGATTGCCCGCCTCGTCAGGGACTACCTGACCGAGGCGGGCTTCGACGTCGCCCTGGCCTCGACCGGGCCGGCGGCGGTCGCCGCGGTCCGCTCGGACCGTCCCGACCTCGTCGTCCTCGACCTGGGCCTCCCCGGGATGGACGGGTATGACGTGACCCGAAACATCCGAGGACAATCGACGATCCCGATCATCATGCTCACCGCCAGGAGCGAGGAGACGGATCGGATCGTCGGTCTCGAGCTGGGTGCCGACGACTACGTGGTCAAGCCATTCAGCCCTCGGGAGCTGGTGGCGCGGGTCAAGGCGGTCTTACGACGAACCGGCGGCGAGGTGGCCACCGAGACCATCCGGGTGATGGACCTGCAGGTCAGCCTGCCCAACCGGAGTGTGGAGCGTGATGGGTCCCGCATCGAGTTGACCGCCACCGAATTCGAACTGCTGAGGACCCTGGCGTCGAGCCCGGGGAGGGTGTTCACCCGAGGCCAGCTGCTCGATTCGATCCGTGGTGTGTCGTTCGAGTCGTACGAGCGGGCCATCGACGCCCACATCAAGAATCTCCGGAAGAAGCTGGAGCCCGATCCCCGACGCCCGAGATACGTCTTGACCGTCTACGGCGTCGGCTACAAGTTCAGCGATGCCTGACCCGAGATGGCAGGGGCCGCCCTGGTCCCAGGACGGCCACGGCCCGCCCCGGATGCTGCGACCCATCATCGGGTTCGCCCTCTTCCTGATCATCGTCGGCCCCTTTCTCGGACTGATCTTTGCCAATCTCTTCGGGGCCTTCCGCGGGCCGGGGCGCTTCGTGCTCGGCGGCCTCGCCATCCTGGCCCTGGTCGGCCTGGTCACCTTCGCCCGCAACCGCTTTGGTCGGACCTGGGCCCCGATCGGCGCTCTGATCGACGCCACAAAGCGACTCGGCGACGGTGAGACCGGGGTGCGCATCCAAATCAACGAGCCGGGTCCTCTCGCCGCGGTCAGCGGCTCGTTCAACCGGATGGCCGCCCGTCTCGAGGAGGAGGACGAGCGAAGACGCCGGCTACTTGCCGACCTCGGCCACGAGCTCCGCACCCCACTCACCGTGATACGCGGCGAGATCGAAGCCGTGCTCGACGGGCTGCATGAGCCAGAGAGCCTGTCCAACGTCATCGACGAAGTCGACCTGATGGAGCGGCTCCTCGAGGACTTGCGGGTGCTCACCCTGGCCGAAGCGGGCCGTCTCCAGCTGCATCGAGAGCCGACCGACATCGAAGCCGTGATCGGGGACGTCGTCGCCTCGTTCGCCACCGTAGTGGAGGCGCGCAATGTCACATCACGGGTCGAGGTCGACACGGGGATGGGCGAACTCGACGTCGACCCGTACCGGCTGCGTCAGGTGTTGTCGAACCTGGTCTCCAATGCCCTCAACCAGATGCAGGACGGTGGCAGCTTGGAGGTCTCGGCTCGTCTCGACGAGGCCACCGCGCGGATCGAGGTCGCTGACACCGGGCCGGGGATCCCGGCCGACCGGCTGGAGCAGGTGTTCGAGCGGTTCGTGAAGTCCGGGGATTCGACCGGGAGTGGGCTGGGGCTCTCTATCGCCCGCGACCTGGTCGAGGCACATGGAGGGACAATCGCTGTCGCCAATCGGCCCGAGGGCGGAGCGGTGTTCACCATCGTGTTGCCCGTCTAGAGACTGGCGGCGATGATCCCGCAGCAGACGGCGATGGCCATCGAAACCGGTGCCCAGACCCGCTCCGCCTTGGAACGCGACACAAGATTGAGAATGCCGCCGAGGGCGAACAGCCCCGTAAACACCCACATACCGATCGGGCCGACATCGGGAACGACTTCGAAATCCGTCACTCCACCCGCTTCGAGGATGAGGAGGGTGGCGAGCGGGTAGATCACGACACCGGCCACGGCACTGGCGACCCTCAGCCCGACTGGAAGCTTGCCCTCATATTGTCCACCCCAGGCCATCCGTCTGGCCGGCATGCCGAGAGCGAGGGCGAGCTGGAACACGGCGATCAGCCCGAGCAAGCATGCGGCTACGACTGCGGCGATCGTCATCAATCAAGAACCTACGCATCTGAGTCCCGGTTGCAGGGTGTGCTATCTTAGTGATATCAGATCGCTATCACGGAGGTAGCAGTGAAAGAACGCAAAGGTCTCGGAATCAACGGATGGTTGATGCTCCTGATCGTGATCGCCCTATTCCTCGGGGGTGGCTGGCTCATCTGGGAGGCCACAGGAAACGGCCAGGGATCGACATTCTGGACCGGCATCGTCCTCATCGTCGTGGGCGGCGTGCTGGCCAGCGGTTTCGTCATCAACCAACCAAACATCGCCAAGGTGGTCACCTTCTTCGGCCGCTATCTCGGCACGGTGCGCCGAAACGGCCTGACCTGGACCGTCCCACTCACCAACCGAGAGCAGGTCAGCCTCCGGATCAGGAACTTCGACAGCGAGATCCTCAAGGTGAACGACGCCAACGGGAACCCGGTCGAGGTGGCAGCGGTCATCGTGTGGCGTGTCGTCGACACGGCTCAGGCGGTTTTCGATGTGGAGGACTACGAGGACTTCGTCAGGATCCAGACAGAGACCGCGGTGCGTCACATGGCATCGGAGTATCCCTACGACGCATATGAGGAAGGTCAGCACTCGCTGCGGGGACACGCCGACGAAGTGACCACCTCGCTCCATCAGGAGCTCCAGAGCCCAGCTCACTTTGGCCGGCATGGAGGTGCTGCGCACTCAGCTGCGCCGGCTCGCCTATGCCCCCGAAATCGCCGCCGACATGCTCCGCCGTCAGCAGGCGGAGGCGGTGGTGGCCGCCCGCACACGCATCGTGGAAGGCGCGGTGGGGATGGTCGACCACGCGCTGGAGATGCTCAGCACCAAGAACATCGTCGAGCTCGACGAGGAGCGGAAGGCCGCCATGGTGTCCAATCTCCTGGTGGTCCTCTGCAGCGAGCACCATGCGCAGCCCGTGCTCAATGCCGGGACCCTCTACCAGTAGGAAGGACGGTGGCACAGCGCAAGAGCTTTTTGCTGCGGGTGGACCCGGAGCTGCACGCCGCCCTGGAGAAATGGGCGGCGGACGAATTGCGCAGTGTCAACGCCCAGATCGAATTCCTCCTCACCCGGGCGGTGCGAGAATCAGGTCGGGTGCGCAAGAAACAGGACCAGAAGAGGAGCCGATGACTCACGATCACGACGTCGTCGTACGCAACGATCCCGACAATCACCGCTATGTCCTCGAGTTGGACGGGGAACCCTCCGGCTTCACGGTCTATCACGTCCGTGGTGGTCGGAACTACTTCGTCCACACCGAGGTCAACGCCGGTCACGGGGGTGAGGGTCTGGGCTCCGTCCTGGTCCAGGGTGCTCTCGACGACATTCGGGCCCGTGGGGAAACCATCGTCCCCCTCTGCCCCTTCGTCACCGCCTGGCTCGCACGCCACCCCGACTACCAGGACCTGATCGACCAGGCCGCCCTGGACCGGATCAATCGGGCCGACTGACGTGTCACCTCCGGGGTGTATACCTAAAGAGTCATGCCCGAATACCAATCACTCGAGCCGATAGATCCCCGGGAGGCGTTCGGGGTCACCCCCGGGCCTGAAGCGGTCGAGACCCGATCCACGGCTGCCTCACAGGCAGCACTTCTCCTGGCTGCTCGGGCGGGCGTCCTCGGTCAGGAAGACGAGATCGAGGAGCTGGAGCGGGAGGTGGCGGACGAGCCCAACTTCGATCTTCCCGAACTGAGGCCGTTGGAGAGATCGCACCGCATCCCGGTCGAGGAGGCAACACGGCCGCTCAGCATGTCACAGACCGAGCTCAGGACCGAGTCGGCGCCGGCCGTGCAGGAGCAGATGGCACGGACAGTCGACGACCTCTATCGGAGCCCGTCTTTCGAGGACGCAGCGGCTCTGTTCGAAGCCGGGATGCAAAGCCCCCATCCCCTGGTCCGTGTCGCCGCCGCGGCCGGCGCCAGGGAAACGACGAGACTCCGACCCCAGATCCGGCTCATTCTCGAAGAAGGAGCCGTCGACGAAGACCCCCTCGTCTCGCGTCTCGCCCTCGAAGCCCTGCGCCAGATCGATCCGAAGGATCCCAAGGTCCAGGAGGCAGTCAAACCCCAGCCACCGTCGAAGAAGCGGAGCCGCAAGTCGAAGACCGCAGCGCTCACCCACGGCACCTGGGCCAGCGAACAGGTCTGGTACCAGCCTCGGGGTGATTTCTACGAGGCGCTGAAGCGCAAGAAGCCCGCCCTCCACGTCCACGACAAGAGCTTCAAGTGGACCGGGTCCTACACGGACGCCGGACGCCGGGCGGCTGCCCTCGCCTTGAAGCAGTGGATCGGTGACCAGGGCCTCGACACCCCCGACTTCTTTGCCCACAGCCACGGGGGCACGGTGGCCAACCTGGCCACGAAGCAAGGCGTCGAGTTCAAGAATCTGGTGCTGCTCGCATGGCCGGTCCACACCCAGTGGCTGCCCGACTTCTCCAAGGTCGATCGGATCATCGACATCAGGGTGAAGCTCGATTTGGTCATCACCCTGGACCGGGGCGGCCAGCGCTTCCCCGGCCATCCCAAGGTGGAGGAGCATCGGAACGGCTGGTTCGACCATCCCGCCCCCCATGAGCCTCCATATTGGGACGACCACGGCCTGTGGGTCACGATCTGACCGATAGCGAAGCCGCGTGAGCCTCGGGGGATCGCTGAAGGTGATCGGGGCGGGACTTGCCTTCCGCTCGGCAGGCACCGACGGCGCCGGATACAAGCTGCTCGATGCGTTCTCCGGCGACGACGAACAGGAGAAGATGCTCGCCGGCATCTCCCTGGTCAAGGCGGGCGAACGCTCGGTCGATCTGATCGAGAAAGCAGGCAAGACGGGCCGGCTCACACCGGATGTCGTGCGTCTGCTCGCCGACATCGGCGGTCCCCGGTCCCGCTGCCCTCCTCACCGAGCTGTCCGCCGAAACCGGCCCGCTGGCGGCAGCCGCGACGGAGTCACTCCAGGTGCTCGACCAGATCGAGGCGCTGGAAGACGACTAAGGATCCGGCGCTCGGGGATTTACACTGAACGGTCGGGGCTCGCGGCCTTTCGAGGGCCGTGGCTGTTCATGAGGAGGGACAACTTGGATTCGCCGGCGCTCCATGAGGCATTGCACCGCCTCGCCGCCAATCATCGCTGGACCTGGACGCCGTCCTGTCGACAGCTTCTCTTCTCGCTGCCCGGTGCCGCTCCGACGCGACACCCGGTCTCGGTCGTCTCGGACCTCACGTCCCGAACAGCTCGACGATCTCCTCGGTGACGGTGCGCTCGTAGAGAGCGTCTCCGTCGAGATCTCCGACCTCGACGCCGTCCTGGCCGATCCGGTGACACCAGAGATCGCCTACTGCTCCCCGGAGTTCGGCATCGATGCGCTCGTTCCCCAATACGCCGGTGGCCTCGGGGTCCTCGCCGGTGATCACCTCAAGGCGGCCAGCGATCGGCGACTCCCGTTGGCCGGCGTGGGGCTCTTCTATAGACACGGCTACTTCGACCAGGAGATCGCCGATGGCGGGCAGGCGGAGCACTACCCGACCGTTGACCCTCTCCAGCTAGGAGCCCTGGACACAGGCGTGGTGGTGAGCGTCCCGCTCCCGGGCCGAGACGTCGCCGCACGGGTGTGGCGCATCGACGTGGGCAGGATCCCGCTTCTCGTCCTGGACACGAACCTCGAAGCGAACAGTGAGCACGACCGTGGGATCACCGACCGTCTCTACGGTGGCGACCGCCATCATCGTCTCGATCAGGAGATGGTGCTGGGGGTCGGTGGCGCCCGGGCTCTGGCCTCGCTGGGGTGGCTGACCCCGGTGCATCATCTGAACGAGGGTCATGCCGGATTCATCGCGCTCGAGTTGATCGACCGGGTGATCGAGGGAGGCGATATCGATGCCGCCATCGAACGGATCCGCCCCGGTCTGGTGTTCACGACCCACACCCCGGTGCCCGCCGGTATCGATTGCTTCCACCGTGATTTGATGATCCCCTATCTCGAGCCTTGGGCCGAACGGTGGGCGGCCCCGGTAGAGGAGCTCCTGGCGCTGGGACAGGATCCGGGCGACGACAGCCACTTCAACATGGCCGCCCTCGCCCTTCGTCTGGCGAGTCACGCCAACGGGGTCTCCAAGCTGCACGGCGAGGTGAGCCGTGGCCTCTTCGCCGGGATGGGGATCGGGGATGAGATCACGTCGATCACCAACGGGGTGCATGCACGCACCTGGGTCCTGCCTCAGATACAGAGCGTCTTCGACGATGCTCTCGGCCCGGAGTGGGCCGATGGCGATCCCGCAGCGTGGGACCGGGTGTCAAATATCGAAGACGACCGGCTCGCCGCCATCCGGTACGGAGCCTCGGCGCGTCTCGGCGAACTGATCTCAGCTCGCACCGGCCGGGCCCTCGACCCCGATGCCCTGGTCATCGGCTTCGCCCGTCGTTTCGCGCCGTACAAGAGGGCGACGTTGCTGCTCCGGGACCCGGACCGTCTCCGCCATCTCCTCGATGACACGACCCGCCCGGTTCATTTCGTGTTCGCCGGCAAGGCCCATCCTCAGGACGACATGGGCAAGGCCCTCATCGCCGAGGTGGTCGGGTTCTCCTGGTCACCGGCGGCGAACGATCGATTCACCTTCCTCCCCGGTTATGACATGGAGCTGGCCGGGCTCCTGGTGGCCGGGGCAGACATCTGGCTGAACAACCCGATCCGGCCCCGGGAGGCATCCGGGACGAGCGGGGAAAAGGCGGCGCTCAACGGTGGGCTCAACTGCTCGATCCTCGACGGGTGGTGGGCCGAGATGTACGACGGGGCCAATGGCTGGGCGATCAGCAGCAGCGACGAGGACGACCAGGAGCTACGTGATGAAGCCGAAGCCACTTCCGTCTTCGACACCCTCGGTTCCATCCTCGAGATGTACCACGGCGACCGACCCTCGTTTCACGGGCGCATTCGCCACGCCTGGCGGACGCTCGGGCCCCGAGTGACCGCCGCCCGCATGGTCCGCGATTACACCACCGAGGTCTACGAGCCCTCCCTGGCGCGAACCCGTTCCTGAGGGAGGTAGCGCTCGAACCAGGCGAGCGCGAGTCGAGCCACCACATCGAGGGCTCCTGGCTCCTCGAAGAGATGGGTCGCTCCGGGTATCACCTCGAGTGCGTTCTCCGCTTCCATGCGTGCCCGCGCACTCTCGTTCATCGCCAGCACCTCCGTGTCACGACTGCCCACGATGAGCAGGGTCGGGGCGCGGACCACCGGCAGATCGTCGCCGGCCAGATCCGGGCGCCCGCCTCGGGAGACGACAGCAAACACATCCTCGGGTCGTTCCGCCGCGGCGATCAGAGCAGCGGCCGCCCCGGTCGAAGCACCGAACAGCCCGATCGGTGAGTCGTCGCCCTTGCGGAGCCAGTCGATGGCGGCAACGACACGATCCCCGAGCATGTGAACGTCGAATCGATGCTCACCTGTGCGCATGTCGACCGCCTCTTCCTCCGGGGTGAGCAGGTCGAGGAGCAGAGTCCCGAGCCCGGAGGAATGGAGGGTGGCGGCGACCTGTCGGTTGCGCGGGCTGTGCCGACTGCTCCCGCTGCCGTGGGCAAAGACCACGATCCCGCGTGATTGTCCCGGACGGCGCGGTCCGGTTGGCCGCGAGACTCAATCCCCGGTCGACATCAATGCTCACCTCGACCTCTGGAGGAGGTCTGAACTCAGCCGTCGTCGTCGTCCTCGCCGTCGCCCTGCCCGATCTGGTCGACGCGGAAGCCCATCAGCTCAGAGAGTTGGATCAGTCGGGCGGTCAGCTCGTCCCGCTCGGGTGATTCTTCGAGATCTGCCACTTCTTCGAAAGCGCGCTCGAGCTCACGCATCAAGTCCTCACGATCGTCGTTCTCCCACTCATCCAGGACCGCTCGAGCCGGTCTTCCACCTGCCGGATGTCCCGGGGACGGAACTCGGGAGGGCTCATCGCCAGCGAGGAGAGCACCTATCTCGCCCGCCACCGACTTCGGCGGTCACCACGGTCGTGGTCGTGGTCGGGACCGTCGTTGTGGTTGGGATCGTGCTGGTGGTCGTGGTCGGGGGAGGCGGAAGAGTCGTGGTCACCTGAGCAACAGTCGTAGTGGACGCAGGCCAGCGTTCCCCCGCCATCGCCGGGGTCGTCGGTCATCGCAGCCGCCGCCACTGCCACCACTGCCAGCAGGAGCAATACGAGCGGCCACCGGGCGGCACGGCGTCGCTCCGGAGGGAACGGCCGTTGGAGTCGGCGAGGGTTTCCGTTCGGTGACCACCGTGGGCTCCTCGGATCCCTTGGGAACCGGCGGGGACGCTGGAGTAGCGGCAATGACCGTGGTGGCCATGACCATGGTGGCCGACCCCATCAGCGTTGCGGCGAAGGCGCCGGCAGTCTCGGGCCTCGAAACAGGATCCCTGGCCATGGCGCCGGCGACCGCAAGGGCCATCTGGTCAGGGGCGAAGCCACGGAGATCGGGGACATCACCGATGCGAACGGCTTCGAGGAGTGCGGCGGGCGTGGGCGCCTGATATGGGGGCTGACCGGACAACAGCTCGTAGGTGACGGCACCCAGCGAGTAGATGTCCGATGCCGGCGTCGCGGGTTGCCCGGCGAGAATTTCCGGAGCCAGGTAGGTGATGGTCCCGACCAGCTCACCCGAGGACGGTGATCGTCGCCGGGTCGTCGACGGTATGTGCGATGC
Source organism: uncultured Acidobacteriota bacterium (assembly GCA_963843585.1). Classification (GTDB taxonomy): domain Bacteria; phylum Actinomycetota; class Acidimicrobiia; order Spongiisociales; family ZC4RG35; genus JARDZU01. The sequence continues at coordinate 78,431 of CAWJLJ010000013.1, read as the reverse complement.
CGAAGTCGGCAATCCGGACGCGCCCGTCTGGCTCGATGATCAGGTTTGCCGGCTTGATGTCGCGATGGATGACGCCGACGGAGTGTGCGTGATCGAGTGCTGCGGCCACCTGGGAGACGATGTCGGTCACCGGCTGCGGGCCCAAGGGACCGGTGTGGGCAAGGTGGGCGGCCAGGGTGGTGCCGTCGACCAGTTCCTGGACGATGAACGGCCCATCGGCATCCTCGCCGGTGTCGAACACGGTGACGATCCCCGGATGGCTCAGCTGTGCAGCCGCGTGAGCCTCCCTCTTGAAACGCTCAGCCGCCTCGGGATCGCCGGCGAGGTGCGGCAGAAGGCGTTTGACCGCCACGAACCTGCCCAGGAGCGTGTCCCGGGCCTTCCACACCGTTGCCATCCCACCGGTGCCGATCTGCTCGATCGGCTGGTAGCGATCAGCGATCACGAGGGCCAGGTTACGAAAGCGGCCGGAATAGCGGGTTTGGCCCGCCCCAGAACCTCGTTTCTACTTGTTGTGGCCGGGAGCGGAGCCGGAATTCCCCGGTGAGCCGGCATTGCCCCGATTTTCGGAGTTGCCGGCATCGTCGGGCTTGCCGGCGTGGTCGGGCTTGCCATTGGAACCGTTGCCGCCACGCTGCTTCGAGCTCGGCACCCTCGCCTTGCTCATCCGCCTTGCGACCATGCTCGCAGTCTGCTTCGGCGGTGGTGAAGTCGACGATGCCGGTGTCTCCGGCCTCGACCGACTCGAAAGGTGTCGTGTCATTCGCCTGAACCTGCTGGTCACCCTTCCCGAGATCGGATTGGGCCAGGTGACGAGCGACGCATCCTCGACCACGCCCGTCGAAGAGGCTGTTGAACAGCTTCATGAACATCCCGTGATTGACCTGTCCGTTAGGCCCGCTCACCTCGCCGCCACTCAGTCCACAGACACCCTCGGCTCCCGTGTACGACACAGGGGAATCAGCCGGCTCGAGATTCTCAGCCACTTGTTCGGCAGGCCGATTCGGGAACTGAACGACACCGGCATCACCCTCCAGGATGTCGACCAGCACCACGCCCGTCTCCGATGTCTCGCCGTAGGTGGCGGTCAGGGGGCCGTTTTCGAGGGTGCAGTCATAGATCCCATCGAGTGCCGACAGGTTCCAGAGGAGCAGGCGGCTGAAGAGGTCATATCCGAGGTTGAAAAGGGTGTCCGTGGCGTCTTCGGAATCCTCGATCTCGATCACGTCGTCTTCGTCGGTCTGCGCCCACGCCACGCCGGAACCGGCCAACATCGCAATCAGGACGAGGACGATGACACCAAACCGTCTGTGAATTCGCATGTGATACCTCCGACTTCTGGGAGTCGTCATAGAGGTAATCGGTCGACGAGGGAATTGGGTTACGCATCGGATGGCTGGCTATCGGGAGAGCCAGAGCTGGAATTCGAGGATCCCGTTGTCCTCGACGGAGACGACGACCGGAGCGCTGGGGGCGGTCACCGAGTAGTCGGCGAACAGGATCTCGGTCGATCCGTGACCAGGATCGCCCCATCGACCAAGGACTTGCAGCCGGAGTCGATCAGATTGCGGCCGTCACCGGCGGTGCCGACGCCCGCTACATCGCGACCCTGCTGGTCGGGGTCGCCGTTTGACCGGTCAAGCCCGCGCCTCGACGCGGACCGATCCCGGCATCCGGCCCAAGACCAGATCCCATCCGGTCTCGTAACTCTCCCGCATGGCCGGCGCATCCGCCCCACGAGCCTCCCAGCCGTCATGGACCAGCGTCAGCTCGGTCCCGTCGGCAGTCTGACGGAACGTGATCTCGACGTGAGTGGCCTGCGACACGGGCACACCCGCATGCCAATCGAGAACGATTCGCTCCCCCGGCTCCCAGCCGGTTATCCGTGCCCAATCGTGCTCGACACCTTCCCGGGTCACCTCGTAGACCCTTCCCCCAACACCGGGATCGACCCGAGCGTCGACCGCATCCTCACCGCCGACAGAGTGCGAATCGAGGGGCCACCACTCCCCCATCCTCTGAGTGAACAACTCGAACACGACACCTGGCTCTCCAGGCACGGTGACCATCTTCACCAGGGGCTCCATCTTGGTCATCTCTCTCTCCATCTCTCTCTGGGCGAAGCCGGCAAAGCTCCCCATCGCCATGTCCCACATCTGATCGACCCAGTCCCTCAGCGCCGCCATCCCGGTCGGGTTGGCCGAGTAGACCCGTCGGTTCCCGACGCTGGTCACCCGGGCCAGCTCCGCATCGAGCAGAACACGGAGATGCTGGGACACCGCCGGCCGGCTCACCGGGAGTCGATCGGCGAGGTCGCCCACCGAACGGGGCTTTTCGAGGAGCATCGTGTAGATGACCCTCCTCGTCTCCACCGCCAGCGCGTCCAATTGGGCATCGACCATTCGACCTATCGTAAGCGACGACTTACCGTAAGTCAATACTTACGCATCGCGATCGTGCGCCCTGGCTGCTGATATGGACCCATGCAGGTACGAGCCGGTGTCCTCGTCGGGTTGACCCTTCTCTCGGCCTGCGCCGGACAGACGGGACAGGTGACGTCGACCTCGACAGTCGACACGCTCGAGACCAGCAGCCTTCCGACCGCCACAGGACCGCTGCATGCCGTGATCCCCGATCAACCGCTGCTCGCCCAGGGCTCGGTGGAGGGCGCCGACTATCTGTTCGTCTCCGCCGCCGTGTCCGTGGAAGAGGCGGTTCACGCCTACATCATCGGGTTCAGGGAGAACGAGAGCAGGGTGATGGTGATGAGCTGGAGTGAGGGCGGCGAGATCCGCCAGGCCGACCCCGGCGTCGACGGGCTCGATTTGGATCTGAACCACCCTGGGCCGATGCCCACCAGCGTGACCCAGCAAAGGAATGGGACCTGGGTGATGCACGGATTCGGCGTTCCGACGACTCCAGGGGCAACACCGATCTTCTGGCGTGCCCTCTCAGACTCGCCGACCGGACCTTGGGCGCGACCCAGCCATCGTCTATGAGGTGGGTGGTCCCGAAGCCTGGGACGGGGCCTGGATCGACTTTCCCAATGTGATCGTGGCGGAGGAGGGTCTTTCGATGCTGTACGAGGGGGCCTCCGATGCCGAGCCGAACTCCTCTCACCTGGGGGTGGCGGCTTCGCCCGACGGGATCACCTGGGAACGGCCGGCGTCACCGGCCGTCTCCCCCAGCGACTGTGAGGACGTCACCTCGATCCGCATGCCACGACTGCTCGCCGTAGAGGAAGATTGGCTGCTCGCGTTCTCGGCCATCACCGAAGCCGACGAGGAGCCCCCGATCCGCCTCGCAACGGGCCAGGACCCGATGCACCCCTCCTGCACGGGGGCCGAGGTTGCCCTGAGCGTGGACGACATGCCCGACAGCGGCGGGATCCACTCCCATGCGCTGGTCCGCACCGCCGCAGGACCTGCCCTGCTGGTCGAGTCGCTCGACGAGGAGGCATCGGGGTCATCGGTCTGGCTCGTGCCCCTGGTGGACTGAAGGCCGCAGGTTCTTTGTCCTCGTAGGGCCAAATGTGGCCCTACGTACCTCAGGTAAGCGGTTCAGATCCCGGGGAGCTTGAACCCTGATTTCTCCACCACGTAATCGCGGGATTCGATGGCCATTCGCTTGACCGCTTCCCAGTCGACGTGGAGGAGCTTGCCGTTCTGCTTCATCAATCGCCCGGCGATGAGGACGGTGTCCACGTTGCCGGTGTCCATCCCGGTCACGACAGCGGTCGCCGGGTCGTTCAACGGGGTGACATTCATCCGGTCGGTGCGGAGCAGGATGACATCGGCCTGCTTGCCCGGGGTGAGGGTTCCCACCTTCGAGTCCAACCCGTTGGCGCGGGCCCCCTCGATGGTGGCGTACTCGAGCACCTCCCGCATCGACACCGGGCTCTTGCCATCGGCGGAGGCCAGAGCCCGCTGTAGTGCCAGCACGGATCGCATCTGATTGAACATGTCGGCAGGCACATTGGTCTCCACGTCGATGCTGAGGCTGGGCGCAGGCCACGATCGAGGAACTTCTGAATCGGGGGCATGCCGTGGCCCATCATCATCTCGACAGGGGAAGCGAGCGAGACCGTCCCGCCGGTGTCCACGATCATCTGGATCTCGGTGTCGTTGAGGGTCGTGCAGTGGATGTAGGTCGTGTCCGGTCCGAGCAACCCGGCCTCCCCCATCTCCTGGACCTTGGCATCCTGACCGTAGGTGCCGACACCGACATGGGCGGTGATCCGCGCCCCGGTCTCCCGTGCCAGCTTCCAGTGATCCCGGGCCACCTCGAAATCGGTGAACTCGGGGCCCGGCGCCGCCAGGGCCAGGGTCAACATCTGGTCCTCCGAGGAGAAGTGCTCGGTGGCGGCGCGAACGAACCAGCTCGGCTGACGTTCTTCCCACTTTCCCCACCACGGGAACCCATAGGCAAACACGGCCCGGAGACCAGAGTCTTCGAGGGCTTGGACCACCGCGTCGGTATGGGCGGGTGATGCCTGGATGTGGGACCAGTCGAGAAGAGTGGTGATCCCGGCGTCGATCGCGCCGAGTGAGGAGATGAGGTTGCCCGCGTAAGCATCCTCCGGTCGGAACGCGGGGGCCAGAGTGCGCAGGACGAACGAGATGTAGCTGACCCTTCCCTCCAGAGGGACATCGGTGCCGATGTTCCGCAGGATCCCCTCCCAGATATGACGATGGCTGTCGACGAACCCGGGCATGACGATCATCCCCGAAGCATCGATGGTCTCGATGTCACCATTGGACAGGTTCGGCCCGATTTTCACGATCTGATTGCCCTCGATGAGGACGTCTCCTTGGGCGAAGTCACCGACCGCAGGGTCGAGGCTGAGAACCATCCCACCCTTGATCAACTTGCGACCCGTCGGGATCACGCTGAAGTCGGTCCCCGACGGGTACAGAGCCGGCAGCTCGGCCGCTTTGGGAGGCCTGCTCCCAACGACGATCCGTCGCGCCCGGCGGTAGTTGCGCTTCACCAACTCCTTGATGTCGCCCACCTGGAACAAGATGATCCCGATCAACACCAGAACACCGATCACCACCGGCCCGACGTCAGGAGGAAGGCCGTGGAACGGGAGCACGGTGATGATCACTGCGAGGAGGACGGAGGAGACCACGCCACCGAAGAAAGTGGCACGCCCCCCGGCGAGGGCTGCGCCACCGAGCACAGCAGCCGTGATGCTGTTCAATGTGTAGCTGGCCCCGATCTGCGCATTACCGACCCCGGAACGGGTCATCACGAACAATGCGGCTACTGCGGCGAACAGGGCGGAGAGCAACAGCGCCCTGACCCTGACCCAGTTGGTCCTGACCCCGCTCCTCTTCGCCGAGCGCTCGTCGAATCCCACTGCGCTGACCTTCAGCCCGGATCCGCTGGCGTGAAGCCATACATCCAGCAGGCCCGCACCAACCACGACCAGGATGAATGCGATCGGGATCGCCCCGATCCCACCCCGGAGCAGCGATGTGAACGCCGGGTCGATGGTCCCTCCCGGAGTGGGCCGAAGAGTGAGGGAGATCCCGTCGAGGATGCTCAAGGTGGCCAGCGTGGCGATGATGGAGGGGATCTTCACCCCACGCACGAGACCGGCGTTCACGAGGCCGACCGCAATGGCGGTCAGAAAGATCGTGCCGAGACCGACGAGAAGCTCCGCCGGGGACGACTCGGGCTGGATCATGAACGAGGCGATGACGACCGAGAGGCCGATCATCGCCCCGATCGACAGGTCGAGATAGCCCACGAGGAGAGCGTGGACCTGACCCATGGTCGCAATGGCCAGGGGGATCGCGATGAGCAGGATGTTCACGGTGTTCGTCCGGTTGATGAACCCCTCGAATCGGGAATCGGTGAACCAGACCACTCCGAGGATCAGCAGGATCTGGAGCACGACAGGCATCCAGAGCCTGACCTTGATCACTTTGCGCCACTTGTTCTTGTCCCGGGCGTTGCGGAGTACCTTGCGGACCTCCTGCCTGGACCTCTCGAGGAGATTGCTCACGAAGTGGGCTGGTTGGTCGGGGCCTTGGGCATGGCCACGCCGAACGGCGAACGCCCGGAACGGGACACCCCGGGACCCCGGACGATCGCCTCCACGATGCGGAGCTCGTCGAGCTCATCCCCGGGTATCTCCTCGACGATGGTTCCGCGGGACATGACCAGCACCCTGTCGCAGAGACCGGACAGCTCGATGGGGTCGCTGGACTTGACGAGGAGAGCGGCTCCGGAATCGGTCCGCGCCCTCAGTGCCCGGTAGATGTCGAAGCGGGAGCCGACGTCTACACCCTGGGTGGGCTCGTAGGCGAGGATCACCGAAGGCTCACGGAGAAACGTCCGCGACACCGAGACCTTCTGCTGGTTGCCCCCGGAGAGGAACTCGACCGGCTGCTCGAGAGATGGTGTGCGGATCTCGAGCTCGGCGACGAGATCCTTGACGGCCTTGCGCTCGGCCCGCCGTTTGAGGAACCCGAAAAAACTGAAGCGACGCAGGGATTGGATCGTGGAATTGGCCCGAACCCCGAGCACCGGGGCCAATGCCTCGCGCTTGCGGTCGCCCGGCAACAACATGATCCCGGATCGAATGGCCTCATGGGTCGAGATCAATGTCAGCTCTTTGCCGTCGCAAACCACACGTCCTGCCCTCGGAGGAGTTCGCCCGGAGAGGGTGTCGAAGAGCTGGGGCTGGCCGTTCCCCTCGGCACCTGCGATTCCCACCACCTCGCCAGCTTCCAGGGTGAAGCTGACCGGACCGAACGACTGGCCCTGAAAGCCGTCGACCACCAACACCTCACGACGCTCGTCAGACGTCTCGGCCGCAGCTGGAAAGGCGCTCTCGAATGGACGGCCCACGATCAACTCGACCAGCTCGGGCTCGGTGGTCGCGTTCGCATCGAAGGTGCCGCGCATCTTGCCGTCGCGCAGCACGGTTATTCGGTCGGCGATCTCCAGCACCTCGGGGAGTCGGTGGCTGACATACACCACCCCAACTCCTCGCCGCCGGCAGGCGGCAACGGTGCGATGGAGGGCCTCCACCTCGTCCGGTCCCAGAGCCGTCGTGGGCTCATCGAGGAGAAGCACTTTGGGATCGGAGACCAACGCTTTGGCCACCTCGAACATCTGACGCTCTGCAAGCGTGAGAAAGCCGGCCGGAGAATCGGGGAAGAGCTCCATGTCGAGGTCGAACTCGCCCAACAGCCGGCGCGCCCATTTCTTTCGCCGCCAGAAAGGTGGTCTCTCATCGGGCGGCGCCGCCATGTAGAGGTTGTTCTTCACCGGCTGGGCCAGGACCAGTGATGTGTCCTGATAGGCCATGGCCAGACCCAGCTTGCGGGCGAGCGCCGGGGAGTCGGTGCGAAGTCGCCTCCCGGCGATGTGCACCGTGCCCCGATCTTGCTCTACGAACCCGCTGGCAATCCCGAGGAGAGTCGACTTCCCGGAGCCGTTCTCGCCGACGAGGGCATGAACCTCGCCGGCGCGGCAGTCGAAGCTGACGTCGGTCAGCGCCCGGACCGCCCCGAACTGGCGGGAGATACCCGCCAGCTCGAGAACGGTTTCCGCGGTCGACCCTCCTCCGGGACCGCCGATGCTCATCCTTCCGGATACATCAACGCGAGAACCGAGTCCGGGACCAACGAGGTGTTGGACACGGTCGGGGTGACACGGTCGGGGTTGCAGTCCGCCGCCGTGACCTCACGCATGACGTGGGGGACGACGATCTCGGCGGGGATCTCGGCCCCCTGGAGATTCATCATCTGAGCAGTGACTGCGGTCCGTGATTGGAAGTTGCCACCAGCCGAGTACCAGATGTGGTAGTTCGGGTTGTTGCGCTCTGCCCAGTCACAGAACAGTGTCTGCTCATCGGTCCGGATCGCGAGCGTCATCTCGTCGATCTCGACGCCCTTCCAATGCCGTGTAGAGCCCGTCGGCGTACTCGTAGCTGAACCCCTTGATGTCGGGATTCGTCGACAAGAAGCCGCTCACGACGTCGCGGGCGATGTCGTTGGCCCAGTACGTGTCACCGGTAGTCGAGTTCGGGTCCGCCGGCGGGTTGACCACTTCGACCCCGGCGGCCAGCGCCGGGATGTGGCACTGCTGCCACCCGAGCGACAGGGCATTGCCGGGTGTGCCGCCGAGGACACCGATCTGTCCTTCGCCAACTCCTTCGTTGATGATCTGGGCGAAGCTCTCACCCAGTGCACACAGCCCCTCCCCAACGATGGAGAGGTAGTCGGTGCCGGGGGTGAGTGCCCCATCCTGGCCGGGAAGACCGACCCAACCCGCCGAATAGGGGACATACGGGATGCCCGCAGCCTCGGCGGCCTTGATGGCGTCACCGAGCGCCACGCCCCAGTCGGGATACCCGATGATGAACGTGACTCCCCGCTCCACCATGTAGTTGATGTCGCCGATCGGGACTGCCGGGTCGGTGGACCACTGGGCGTCGCGGAACACCATGGTTCCGATCTCCGGATAGGTGAGGGCCTGGAGGATGGCCTCCATGCGTGTCACCTGACGCCAGACGTTGAGCCCGCCGCCGTCGGCGTAACCCATGATCACTTCGCCACCGGTGCCCGTGTCGCATTCGACAGCGTTGGTGAAGCACTCGATCGCCTTGTCGATGGTGGCCTGATCGAGATCCTGACTCGCTCGGGCTATGGACGCCAGGACGATGTCTGGGACCTCTTCCACCGGCCCGAGTGCCTTCTCGACCAGCGCCGGGTCTGCTGCGGTCGTCTCGCCGTACGCGGCGAGGGGGTCCTCTTCCGTGGCCGCGGCCGTCGTAGTCACCTCGGCGGCCGCCGTGGTGGTCGGCTCGGCTGCGACGGTGGTCGCCGGCTCCTCTTCTGGTGCCGCGGTGGTGCTGGTCTCGGCTACGTCGCCCGTACAGGCGGCCAGGACGAGTGCCAACACGGCGATCAGGGCGATAACCCTGGGTCTCATCATCCTCCTCCGTTCCTTTCGCTAAGTGCTCTCCCGATTACGGGTTCGATCGTCAGTTCTCCTTTTCTCACGGTTCGCCGCCTTCGACGACGAGCCTCCCTTCCCTGCGCCGCGGTCGAGACCGGTCACGCAGGACCCTTTCGACGGCTTTGATGATCCGGTCTCCCGAGACCAGCATCCCGCCAATGATGACCAGGCCGAAGACGACGAACTGGAGTGCGGTGGGAAGCCCCAGCACCCTCATCATCTGATTCAGCCCGGCGAGAAAAAAGGCCGCGGCCCAGGTGGAGATAGGACTTGCCAGGCCGCCGGTCAGGGATGCGCCACCGATCACCACCGCGGCGATGGGCCCGAGGAGGTAGGGAGCGCCCACGGTGACCCCCGGAGCACGAAGGTCGGCGGCGAGGAGCACGCCCGCGGTGGCGTAGAGGACGGCAGCGACGACGTAGGCCAGCATCTGATTCAGGTTCACTCTCAACCCGAGCACGTTGGACGCCGTCGGGTTGGCCCCGACCACCTGGAACCTCCGCCCCAATCCGGTGAACCTGAACAACACCATGAGGACAATGGCCAACCCCACCCCGATCCAGAAGATGGGAGTCACTCCCAGGAAGGTCCCGTTGGCCCAATCCGAGAGGGCAGGCGGGACCGGCTTCTGAATCGCCACGGTCGTGTAATAGCGGTTGGCGACTCCCAACACGATCTGCCCCACCGCCAGCGTCACGATCAGGGCGTTCAACTTGAGCCCACCGATCAGGATCCCGTTGAGAAGGCCGATGATCACGGCCGCCCCGATGGCGGTCGCGTATGCGATCCAGACCCGCTCGTCCGATTGCTGGCCGACACCGACCATGAGCAGGGCGCCCAGCAAGAACGTCCCTGGCACGCTGAGGTCGATCCCCCCGGTCATGATCACGAGCATCTGGCCCAGTGCGGTGATGGCGAGGAAGGTGCCCACGAGAGCAATCTGGCTCAGGCCGGCGCTGCTGAATGTGGCCGGCGCCCAGATCGAGGCAACCACGACCAACAGGATCAACGCCAGGTACACCGGCATGTACCGGGATCCGACAACGAAGGATGTCACGGCCGATGAAGGGGTCCGCGTCTGGGTCATCCCATTCCCCCGCTACCGGTCTCCACGAGGGCATGGGAGGCGAGCTTTCACACGCTGCTGGGCGGCGGCCGCCAGGTCCCGAGCTCGATCCAGGTCAGCCTCGAGGGCTCCGTGGCGCATCACCGGCCGCCCGGCAACGAATACCCAATCGACGTTCGAGGTGTCCATCCCCCACACCACGGCACCGATGGCGTCGTTGATCGGGTAGATGTTGGGTCGATCGGCTCGGAGGACGACTACATCGGCCTGCATGCCGGGAGTCAGCGATCCGGTGACCCCGCCCAGCCCGATAGCGCTGGCCCCGTCCAACGTGGCATAACGGATCACATCCCGGGTGCTGAGGAGCTTGGGGATGCCGGCCTTGCCCGCGAGCTTCAAGTCGAAGAGAGTCGCGTGCTGGAGGGATATCGCCGCCCGCATCTGGGCAAAGATGTCGCCCGGGGCCATCCGTTCCGTGTCGACCCCCAGCCCGGGGCGGATACCGCGATCGACGAGCTTCTGGATCTGCAACGGCTGCAGGCCCGACGCCATCTCGCTCGACGGGGTGAGGACGATGCGCGCTCCGGAGCCGGCGACGGCATCCAGATCGGTATCACTGAAGTCGGAGCAGTGGACCAGGGTGACATCCTCTCCGAGCATCGGTGTCATTTGGCTGATGTCGGCCGGAGCACCTCCGACGCCGGCGTGGGCGTGGATGCGCAGCCCGAGCTCACGAGCCGCGGCCCATTCCTCGAGCCCGGCCGGCCCGGCCGCGAAGGTGGTCAGGGGTGAGGAGGCGGCATCGAGGCTCCGAATCCCTGACTGCGGGTCCGACGACGCATTGACGAACACGGTGCGGAGGCTCGAGTCGGCATGCGCCTGGAGCGCCGCCTCGGTGTGCGGCCCTGTCGAGACCTCGGACCAGTCGACCACCGTCGTGATGCCCGCCTCGGCTGCGCCCAGCAGCCCGATCAAGGATGCGGCGTAGACGTCATCGGCCGTGCATTCCGAGGCCGCGGTGGCCACAGAGCTTCCGTTGCCCCGGAACAACGACTCCCAGAGGTGACGATGGGTGTCGACGAAGCCTGGCATGACGATCGTGTCGGTGGCATCGATCACCTCGGCGTCGCGAGCCCGAACACTCTCCCCAACCTCGGCTATGACATCGTCCTCGATGAGCACATCGCCCCGCCGGAAGTTGCCCACCTTCCGGTCCAGGCTGAGCACGCAGCCGCCCACGAGCAAGGTCCGACTCATCACTCCGCCCTACGTCCGCTCATCATGCAGTATGAACAGTGACACTACACACAACGCACCCCGTTTCCTCTCGGATTGGGGCCTCGCGTTCAGTGTTGCTTAGGTATTGCGTCATCGTTGCATAGCCCCAGTTGACAGCCTCACTGTTAATGGATCACGCCCGGACCGCCACGCGACGCATCAGCCAGGAGCGGAGGAAGAGTGTGATCCCGGCCCCGAACACGAACCCGGCGGCGTGCGCCTCCCACGCCGTGTTGGTGCCTCCCAACCCAAACTGAGCGACAAACCAGAAGATCAGGAATATGGCGGCCGGGACCGGGAGGAAGAACCAGCCGACGAGCGAGAGAATCCGGTGGCCGGGGAAGAGAACGACGTAGGCGCCCATCGTGACCGCGACTGCCCCGGAAGCACCGACCAATGGGATGGTGGCGTCCGGGTTCAGTCCCACGTACGCCGCCGTCGCGGCCAGTCCGCCGATGACATACATGAGCAAGTACCCGATGTGCCCGAAGGCTTCCTCGACGTTGTTGCCGAAGATCCAGAGAAACCACATGTTGAACAAGACGTGGCCCACGCTGCCGTGCAGGAACATCGAGGTGAGCAGTGCGAGGAACACGTTCTTCTCGGGGAAGATCGGGTCCTGGGCTCCATCGAGGCAGACGTTCGAAACGATCTCGTCGGCTCCGAGCGGGAAGCCGGTAGTGACCTCACATGAGATGGCGGCCCGCTCATAGACAAGGGCCTGCTGCTCGTCGACGGTGCCTCGTCCCTGAATCAGGAAGAACACGATCAGATTCGCCCCGATCAAGGCCAGTGTGACCACGGGTGTCACCCGGGTCGGGTTCACATCGCGCAGCGGGAACAAGGTGCGCCGATGGTATCCGGAGGCTCAGGCTTCGCCGGCTAGTGAATCCTCGGCAGCGGCTGGATCAGGGGCGCGGAGAAAGGAGACGAGCTCGTCGGCGCTTCGAAACCGCTCGCTCCTCCCAGAAGCGACGTGTTCGACGACGCCACGCAGGCCCGTCTCCTCTCCCCCGTCGGCCAAGGGTCCCCACACCCGCACCACGAAGGTGTCCATCAGCCGAAGTATCGACCACATGCCTTAGGGCAGTCTTAAGCGTCACCGATCGCACGAGCGCTCGGCGCCCGAGCGAGACGGGGCTGGGCGTGGGGAACGGCGCCGGCTCCACTTCGAGCTCGGTCATCCGGGAGACATAGATGCGGTAGAGACGGCGGGCGGTGCCGTGGCGGCCCGCCGCCGCCATTGCCGCCACCAGTGCCAGATGAGCCGGCTCGTTGTAGGCGTCCTGCTCCAGGATGCGCAGGTACCAACGGGCCGAGGCGTCGTGGTCTCCCGCCTCCGTCTCTGCTTCGGCCAGGATGCGCGCAATCGACATGAACTCGGCCCGCGCCTCTTCCCTGAGGCCGATCGCCCAATCGGCATACGGCTGATCCTCCAGGAACTCTCCGACATAGCAGGCTTCTGCCGTCCTGAGCATTGCCAACCCATCCTCCCGGTCACCGGACCGGATGAGGGTGCGACCACTTTGCGCCTCCTGGAAGAAGGTCTCGATGTCGACGTTGACATGGCGGAGGTTCAGCGCCAGCGAGTCACGGTCCGCCATCAGATAGTGATCATTGTCGTGACGCCGCTCCGGGTCGAGGACACCGCGGATCGTGCTCAGTGCGACCGAAAGCCGGTTGCCGGCCTTGGTGGCGTCCTCATCCGGCCACAGCCGCTCGATCACGACCTCCCGATGGACCGAGCGTCCCCTGTTGGCAGCCAGCATCCCTACGACCTCCCTCGCCACCCTCGACTGCCAGGCAGAGGATGGGACCGGCTCTCCGGCGATGGTGACACCGAACCCGCCGAGTGTCCTGATGATCACATCGTGCGAGGCGCGCTCCGACAGGTTCTCGGCGACCCTCTTCGCCTCGAGGGCGAGACCCTTCGCCCCCAACTGGAGCAACGTCTCTGCCGATGCTTCGGCGAGATCGGAACCTCCACCGGGCAGGCCGGCCAATGCCATATCGACCCTGGCCAGCCCGATGGGCGCGTCGATCTCCTCCCACACGCGGCGGGCCTGCTCGAGCAGCGATCGCGCTCTGGTCTCGTCGATGAGTGCCGCCGCCTCGAGCTCCATTGCCTCGGCCAGACCAGGCAGATCCTGACGGGACCGGGCCACGTCGGCCGCCTCCACCGCCTTGGCTCGCGCCAGCTCGGTCGATCCTGCGGATAGGGCGACGAAGCCCTGGGCGAGGAGGGCGCGCACGTGTCCGATGACCGACGCCACTTCCGCCGCCCGGTCTGCCAGGTCTCGCGCCCGATCCGGGTCGTCGGAGGCGATCACCCGGGCCAGACCGGACAAGGCAGGCACCAGAGCCTGCAGGTCCTCAGCCTCGTCGCCAAGACGGATGGCTTCCTCGTAACCGGCCCGGGCCAGGGCGACGTCGCCACGCAAGGCATACACATCGGCCATCTGGGCGAGTGGATAAGACTCGAGCATCGATCCCATCCCCCTGAATATCTCCCGCGACTGCTCGAGATCGGCCACCGACTCCTCGAGACGTCCCAGGCTGGCGAGTACCTGCGCCCGGTTGGACAGGGACATCGCCCGCCACAGCTGGAACCCTGTCATGTCGGCGAGACGCAGGGCCATGTCCAACTCGGCCAGCGCATTGGGGTAGTCACCTTCCTCGAGGAAGTGCGAGCCCCGATTGGAGCGGATCCTGATCGTCTGCACCACGTCGCGCGCCCTCTCGGCGTGCTCCAGCGCCCGCAGGTAGTGCACGTCGTTCCCGGCCCGGTCACCATCCATCGCCGCCACCATGGCAAGCACGGTGTGGGCCGTGGCCAGCGCCCCTGAGTCGTCCGCCTGACGGGCCAGCGACAGCGCCTCGTTGGCCAGGGACTGGGCCTCGTCACGCTCGCCGCGTAGCCAGTGAGCGCTGGCCGCCCAACCGAGCAGGGCAGCTTCGTTGGCCAGGTCACCTTCACCCCGCCGCCCGCGCCGATAGACATCGAGGGCCGACTTCACGTCGCCCCTCATGTGGCTGAGAAAACCGAGGCGCCAGGCGACGCGAGCCGGGATCTCGCCCGGTCCGGGGACCAGCTCCTCGTAGCAGGCTGTGGCTCCTTCCCAGTCGCCCAAGACCTGCCTCGCCTCGGCCTCGAAGAGACGAATCTCGACGTCGCGGCGATCCCTCGGGATCTGCCCGATCGTCGCCACCATCTGACGGGCCAGACCCGCGGCCAGCAACGACTCGCCCCGCTCAGACACCAATCGGGCGATCTCATCAGCCGAGCCGTGACGTGAGAGGCACTCCATCGCCTCGGCGAGAGCCCCCTCTTGCTCGTAGAGCGCCGACGCCGAGAGGAGCAGGGCGTCGCTCTCCTCCCGGCCGAGAGGATGCCGCTCCAGAATGAAATCGCGGACCAGCGGGGACAGACTCACCGCACCGGTGTGGTTGGGCGCCGGGGTCAGATAGACGCTGCGACGCTGCGGGTCGAACCAATTGGCCGCCCCATCTCCGATGCCGAGACTCGCCGCCATCTCGGAAGTGATCCAGGGAAGCAGCGCGGCCGCTCGCAGTGCGTCCAACGAAGCCGTCGACTCGGAGCCGATGACCTCCTCGGCCAGGTACTCGAAGAGAGTTGCCTTGCCGTCGACACCGGACGAAACCCCCTCCGCCCCGAGGTGTTCCAACTGCATGGCAAGGACGACGGCCACCGGCCACCCGCCGGTTCGATCGAAGATCCTCTCTGCTGCTTGAGGGCTCTCCTCGCCCGCCTGGCCGAGAAGACTGGCGACTTCGTCGATGGTGAAAGCCAACAGGTCGGCCGTGATCTCGGAGGCATGTCCCTGAACCCGCATCCGGCTCGTCGGAAAGGGGAGGGCATCGCGAGAGGCAGTGATCACATGGAAATGCTTTGGCGCGTTTCGGCTCAGGGCGGCAACAAGACGAGCACCGTCCCCGCGCCTGCTCAGGACATGCATGTCGTCGAGCACCAGGTAGAGATGTCGAGTGAGCCTGGCTTCGAGCTCCCGGCTCAGCTCGGCGGCCAGAGAGTCGGCCCGGTCCGACTCGCCCGCCTCGGTCTCCGGGCCGCGCCCGCCTTCGATGGCGAGGAAAAGCTCGGGAGAGAGGTCGGGCACCTTGAGGCGCAGCTTGTCCAGGATCCCACGGGCGAGGACGGACAGCGAGGTGTCGCCGGGAGTCGCGGTATGCCAGACGGCGGGCTTCCTCCCGAGCCACTGCAGCAACAGTGTGGTCTTGCCGGTCCCGGCACCACCGGTGACCACGGTGAGACGACGGGTCGCGGCTTCATCGAGAAGGACTTCGAGCCGCGCCCGCCGAAGTTGTGGTTCAGGATGCGGGCGGCTCCTGGCCAAATGGCCTCCTGCGTGGTGCGATGGGCGTATTTCTACCCGATCGCGATTGCGCCTGACGCTCCCTTAAGACTTCCCAAAGGGTGGGTCCGTATGTTCGCCAACGAATCTGGCGAGGATCCCAAAAAGAGGGCGGGGGTTCGGGCAGTAGGGGGGCGGACAGCGGTCCGCCCCCTTTGCTCGTGCCTCGCGGTCAATCGAGCCGTTCCAGATTCCAGGTTGAGAGCCCTCTTGGCTTGCGAAGCAATGCGGGAATGGTGCACCTGACCACAGTGAACACCGCAAGCAGCCAATAGGCCAGCGGGTACCAGGCGGCCCACGGCAACTGACCGGCGAGACCACGGTCATACCGCGCGTCGAGCACGAATCCGAGCAGGACCTGCACGACGCCGGCGACGAGGACGATCGCGGCGAACATGGCCAGTGCCGAGCCGACGTCGGGTCTCAGCACGTCGGTAAGCCGCGCCACGATCCATGCGATCGCAACCAGCACCAAGAGGTGGGCCCAGAGAATCGAGAGCGATGCCTTCGCCAACAATGGCCAGAGACGCCATTGTGCGGGGCGGGCGGCGGCCGGCCCATGACGACGCAGCACCTGGGCCAACCCTTCCACCCAGCGCCTCCTCTGTCGCCACCAGGCACCGATCGTCTCCGGGACCTGCATGCCGAACAGGGCCGCTGGCTCGTACACGACCTGACGACCGGCGAGTTGGAGCCTCCAGGTGAGGTCGATGTCCTCGGTCGCCATGTTCGGAGCGAATCCATCGAGCGCCTGGAGGGCGTTGCGATCGACGAGGGTGCAGAGGCCGGAGAACGTCATCAGCCTCCCCCAAACCGAATCGCCCCTTCGCTGGATCCCCACGGTCGCAGAGAACTCGATCGCCTGGACTCGGGCCAAGACGCTCCTCGTGTTCAGAACCCTCGGGTTTCCGGTCACCGCCGCCACCCTGGGGGCGTCGACGAACCGAGGAACCATCCACTCGAAGACCGCAGGGTCGGGTTGCCCATCGGCGTCGAGCACGAGCAGGAGCTCACCGCGACAGATGCGAGCCGCGTCATTGAGGGCCATCGACTTGCCTTCGTTGACTGGCTTGTGGAGGAGGCGAATCAAACCCGCCTCGACGAATTCGGACACCGCGGCGCGGGTGCCGTCTGTCGATGCGTCGTCGATCACGATGATGTCGAGCGCCGGCCATCGGATGGCGAGAGCCCTGTTCACCGCCGACGCCACCACCAACTCCTCGTTGTGTGCCGGAATGAGAATGGAGATCACCGGATACCGATCGTGAGCGCGTTCTAGCGACCCCGGCTCCGGTATGTACCAACGTGATCGGCGTCTGCGAAGGGCGGAGACAATTGCCGCAGTGCTCACTATTGCCGAGCTGAGCAACGGATACACGGCCAGAAACGTGAGGACTGCGGTCAAGACCGGCCGGGCGAAAAAGAAGTCGAAAAAGGCGCTCACTGGACGGGGCGTGACGAGTAGCGGCGGACCCCATCTTGTTCGGACAGGACGATCTCCCCACTCAGATCACCGACCGGGACTTCGATTCGCCGGCCCAGGGTGTCGACACCCTGGTCGACGATCCGAAATTCGGGCTCCATGGCCCGCTGGTCGATCAGGCGGGCGCGAAGCTGGACGGCGGTGACCGTCGAGAAAATGGCAACAATCGTGATCGCGGTCACGAAGACGATGGCCAGGTCGACCGCGGCGACGCTTGCATGGCTGGCCAGGTACCAGACCAGAGCAATCAGCAAGGCCCAGCCGAGGACGCCAATCACCAATTGCAGAAGACGACGTCGTCCATCGTCGCCGGACCCCGTGACGACCGGCGCATCCCCGGGGGCAGATCGGGGCTCGGGTCGGGTCATCCGCCGAGGCTACATCTCCCCGGGGTCCGCGACTCTCCTATGTCAGTCGGTGTGAACCAGGAAGCGGTCGATCTTGTCCTGCACCGAGTCGTTGATCTGCGCTTCCAGCATCGCCAGCGCCCTGGCGACTGCCAGCTCCTCACCGATGACCGGTCGAGCCGGGTCGACCGGGTTGCGACGGGCGCGACCACTCGCCTCGAAGTGGTCCTCACGCAGATCCAGCTCGGCCACCGCCACAGTCTCGATGTCATCCTCGACGAGGTGGATGGACAGGACGACGTCCATGTTCTCCTGCATTGCCTACCTCACTAGTAGGAAGACGGTCGAACCTAGTCCTCAGGTGCAGGTGGGATATCTCGGGTGGCGGTAGATTCATCGCATGGAAGCAGCAGGGCTGCTCGCCGGATCGGGCTGGGCCTCGGGCATCAACCTCTATCTGGTGACCCTGATGCTGGGTATGGCCGGCCGTCTCGGTTGGACCGACATCCCGGAGGTGCTGACCCGTCTCGACGTGATGATCGTGGCCGGCGTCCTCTTTGTCGTCGAGTTCTTCGCCGACAAGGTTCCCGTACCTGGACAACGTGTGGGACGCCATCCACACCGTGATCAGGCCACTCGGAGCAGCCGCCATCGGAGCGGTGGTCGCCGGTGATTCGGCCAGCATCGGCGCCGCAGTCGGAGCCCTGGTCGCCGGGGCGCTAGCCCTCGACGCGCACGCCGCCAAGGCCTCGACCCGGGTGGTGGTCAATGCCTCCCCCGAGCCAGTCAGCAACATTGGAATCTCGCTTGCCGAGGATGTCGGGGTGGCCGGGCTGGTCACCCTCGCCGTGACCTATCCGATCCCGACCATCGTGGTCGTCATCATCCTGGTGATCGCCGCCACGGCCCTCACCATCTGGCTCTGGCGTAACGCCCGCCGCGCCTGGAAGAAGCTCGGTGCCTGGCTCGAGGACAAGACCTGGTATCCCTCGGCGTCGTGAGCCTCGCTTACCCGTGATCGGTGGAGGCGAGGAGGAGCCCGCGCAGGGGGATGTCGACCCAGTCGGGGCGATTGTTCAGCTCGTAGCCGAGCTCGTATGCAGCCTTGTCGAGCAACAGGGTGTCGAGAAGACGTCTGACATGTTGACGATCGGCGGGCACGATCGGCGTCCCCTCGACCGTACCCAAGTACCCGCGGAGGAACGCCGCCGCCAGCCATCGGGCCAGCGCATCCGCCCAGTCGACGAGATGAGCGGCATGGTCCGGCTCCTCGACCCCTCCCTCCATCGCCTCCCTCAATGCCATCTGGGACGTGTACTGGTATGAGCGGAGCATGCCCGCCACGTCACGCAACCCGAGACGTTTGATCCTCCGCTCGGACAGCGGGCGCTGCGGCTCTCCTTCGAAGTCGATGACCACGAAGTCGTTCCCGGTGAAGAGAACCTGGCCCAGGTGATAGTCGCCGTGGATGCGGAGACGCACGGCATCGATCTTGTCGGTGGTGACGGTCCGCAAGCCCTCGAGCAGGTCGTGCTCGCGCTCGAGGACCATGTCGGCCAGCTCCGCCTGGGCTGGGGTCAAGAACGAACGCCGCCGGCGCAGCAGGTTGAAGCTGGTTCTTATCGACGACCGGGTCGACTGGTACAAGGATCGCTGGTAGAGCGTGGAGAGTGGCTGCGGGGCGAACTCGGGGTCGTCCGGCATCGAGGTGAGGGCGAGATGCATCTCGCCGGTGCGCTGACCGAGCAGCGTCGCCTCGTGAAGGAGCACCCCGGCCAGCCCACGCGCCGCGTCGAGCTCCTCGTCGCCTATGTCCATGGGGTGGCTCGGAGACGGTGGCCGCCCCAGCTCGACACGATGGGCCGCCACCTGCTCGTACACCAGCGAGAGCGACGTCACGGTGTGGGAAAAGGCGTCGCCGAGATTGGGGACGTAGCGATGAACGACGGCGAAGACTGCCGCCTTTCCGTTCATCGAGACCTCGAGGGCCCCGAGCAACGGTGCGGAATGTTCGAACCCCGCCCGCTCGGTGAGGAAACGGCCCACCTCCAGCTCGGGATTCGGCCCGGGGTCGACGCGTCGCATCATCTTCACGATGATCTGGTCCCCGAAGATCATCGACGTGTTGGACTGCTCGGTGTTGCCGGGTCGTGCCGGCTGGCCGTCGATCGCCGATTTCAGTTGTCGTGACGCCGTCATCGGAAGGGCGGCCAGCGTCGTGGCACGCCCTTTCAGCTTGCGCCGGTTGGCGGCGAGATCGACCAGGGCGGTCCCGAAAGAAGCATCGGCGGTGGCGTCGTAGAGCACGCCCGTCTCCGCCGTCGAGTGAACTTCCGAGATCACCGAGCCCGGTGCTTCGAGGAGTCGCCTCACCGCCTCGAACCCGGAAGCAATGGCGATGGGCCAGGCATAGATCTCGGGATCCTGTTCCACGTAGTCCACTTGGAGGAAGACCACCATCGAATTCGTGCCGGGGACCTCGATCCGGTCGACGATGTGACCGCCGCTGATCGTCTGCGCCTTGCTCCGGAACCATCGTTTGCCCTCGATGGAGGCCAGCAGGACCCGTTCGAGCTGTTCCCTGGCCCGGAAGATCCCGGCCAGCTCACCTCGGATGATGACCGGGGGCAGTCCGGCCGCGTCGTCGATCCGCGCTTCCGCCCGGTCGAGGCCGAACCAGAAGAAGTCGTGCGGCCCGAGGGTGAGCAGGTAGGGATGAACGCCAATCGCCGGGAAGCGGGCCCGACCGAACAGCTCGACTGGCTCCACCCCTTCGAACCCGGTCAGGTCGAGCTCGACGGGCTGTGTGTGACGGGAGAGATTGGCGACGACCAGGACCGACTGCTCGCCGAGCGATCGGAGGAAGGTGAGGACCTTCGGATTCTCGTTGGGGACGAATTCGAGACCGCCTCTGGACAGCTCTGGCATCCCCTTCCGCAAGGTGAGAGCGCGCTTGACCCACCACCACATCGAGTTGGGGTTGTCCCGCTGCACCTCCACATTCACTGTCTCGTAGTGGTACTCGGGGTCAGTGATGACCGGGAAGTAGAGACGCTGTGGGTTGGCTTCGGAGAACCCCGCGTTGCGGTCGCCTGACCACTGCATTGGGGTGCGAACCCCGTTCCGGTCGCCCAGATAGACGTTGTCGCCCATCCCGATCTCGTCGCCGTAGTACAGGACCGGGGTGCCGGGCAGGGACAGGAGCAGGGCGTTCATCAGCTCCATCTCCCGGCGGTTGTTTCCCAGCAACGGGGCGAGACGGCGTCTGATCCCGACGTTGATGCGGGTCTGCGGATCGTTGGCGTAAACCCTGTACATGTAATCCCGCTCCTCGTCGGTGACCATCTCCAGGGTCAGCTCGTCGTGGTTGCGGAGGAAGATGGCCCAGGCGCTGTTCTCGGGAATCGGCGGGGTCTGCTCGACGATGTCGATGATCGGGAAACGGTTCTCCATGCGGAGCGACATGAACAGCCTCGGCATCAGGGGGAAGTGGAAGCACACGTGACACTCGTCACCGTCCCCGAAATAGGCGGCTGCTTCCTCCGGCCACTGGTTGGCCTCGGCGAGGAGCATGCGATCGTCGTACTTGGCGTCCATCCGAGCCCGAATCTCCTTGAGAAACACATGTGTCTCCGGGAGGTTCTCGCACATGGTCCCGTCGCGTTCGAACAGATAGGGGACGGCGTCGAGCCGGAGCCCGTCCACACCCGCCGCCAGCCAGAAGTCGAGGGCATCGAACACCGCCTCGTGGACCGCCGGGTTCTCGAAATTGAGGTCTGGCTGGTGGGAGAAGAAGCGATGCCAGTAGTAGGCGTTCGCCACCGGGTCCCAGGTCCAGTTCGAGGTCTCGGTGTCCTGGAAGATGATGCGGGCGTCCTTGTAGAGCTCCGGATCGTCGGACCAGACATAGAAGTCGCGCTCGGGGCTGCCCGCCGGCGCCTTGCGGGCACGCTGGAACCATGGGTGCTGGTCCGAGGTGTGGTTGATGACCAGCTCGGTGATGACCTTGAGGTCCCGCTTGTGCGCCTCACGAAGGAACAGGCGGAAATCGGCCATGGTCCCGTAGGAGGGGTTGATCGACTTGTAGTCGGCGATGTCGTAGCCGTCATCGCGCAGCGGGGATGGGTAGAAGGGCAGCAGCCACAGGGCTGTCACGCCCAGGTCACGGAGATAATCGAGTTTCGAGGTCAGACCGCGAAAATCGCCGATACCGTCCCCGTTCGCATCGGCGAAGGCCCTGACGTGGACCTCGTAGATGATGGCGTCGTGATACCAGGCAGCCGACCCGCCATCCTCGTGAGCCTCAAACGAAGTGGTCATAGCTCTGTTCCGATCGGACCCGCTTCCTCACGGAGAAGATGTGAGCCGGGATGCCGGCCGGGTCGAGCTGGACGAAGTTGCGGGATCCCTCCCAGAGATAGCGGCGGTCGGTGAGCAGATCGTCTAGTTGGTACTGATGGGTCGGGTCGACACCTATGGCGTCCACATCCAGGTCGACGAACCCGGCCTGTGGGTAGTCGGGGTCGAGGTTGACCACGACCAGCACCACATCTCCCACCGCCCGCTTGGAGAAGGCGATCAGCTTGTCGTTGTCGGTGTGGTGAAAGGTGATGTTGTCGGTGTGCTGGAGAGCCCGATGCTCATGCCGGGCCCTGTTGACCTGTGTGATGAGCGGGGCGATGGACTTGTCGTCCTCCCGGTCCCAGCGCCTGATCTGGTACTTCTCGGAGTTCCGGTACTCCTCAGATCCGGGGGTGAGCGGCTGGTGCTCCATCAGCTCGAAGGCAGGGCCGTAAATCCCGCAATTGGAGCTGAGGGTGGCAGCCAGCACATAGCGGGTCATGAACATCGCCCGGCCACCGGTTTGGAGCTGCTGGGTGAGGATGTCGGGTGTGTTGGGCCAGAAATTGGGTCTGAAGAAGTCGGCGACCAGAGCCAGATCACCCATGTATTCGACCAGCTCGTGACGCGTGTTCCGCCAGGCGAAGTACGTGTACGACTGGGTAAAGCCGAGCTTGGCCAGCCGGTACATCACTTTGGGGCGGGTGAACGCCTCGGCGAGGAAGATCACATCGGGGTGCTCTGCTCGTATCTCGGCAATGACCCACTCCCAGAAGGCGAATGCCTTGGTGTGGGGGTTGTCGACTCTGAAGATCCGTATCTCCTCTTCGATCCAATGATCGAACACGCCTTTGAGCGCTTGCCAAAGACCTCGAGGGTCGGAAGTGTCGAAGTCGATCGGGTAGATGTCCTGGTACTTCTTGGGCGGGTTCTCGGCGTACTGGACCGACCCGTCGGGACGATGCCGGAACCACTCCGGGTGGTCGGTGACCCAGGGATGATCGGGCGAGCACTGAAAGGCGACATCCAGTGCGATCTCGAGACCGTGCTCGGCCGCGGTGTCACGAAGGATGCGGAAGTCATCGATCGTCCCCAGGTCGGGATGAATCGCAGTGTGGCCGCCCAGGGATGAGCCGATGGCCCAGGGCACGCCCGGGTCCTCGGGTTTGGCTCCCAGCTTGTTGTTGGGGCCCTTGCGGAACGTGGTCCCGATCGGATGGATCGGAGGCAGATAGAGCACGTCGAAACCCATGTCGGCGACATAGGACAGCTGCTTGGTGACGTCGGCGAAGGTGCCGTGCCGTGCCGGGTCTTCGGACCACGAGCGCGGGAAAAGCTCGTACCAGGTGGAGAAGCGGGCACGCTCCCGGTCGACAGTCACGTCGAACCGCCGCGATCGCGTCGCCTGCGACCGGTCGGGATGGGTGTCCATGGTGATCCTGAGCTCCTCGGAGAAGGCTTCTTCGAGGCGCTCGGTCAACTCCAGACTCCGGTCTCCCAGCGTGGTGGCGTGCTTTTTCAGCAAGCGCGAGGCCTTGCCCCTGGCCCGCGCCGACGCCGCCGCCACCAGGTCGGCACCGATGAGCAGGTCCATGCTCACGTCGACCTCGGCAGCCACCTTCTTCTCCAGACCATCCAGCCATGTGGCGAAATGGTCCTGCCACCCCTCGATCTCGAATTGCCAGACACCGAGAGTGTCGGGAAGGAACTCGGCCGCCCAGCGATCGTTTCCGAGGGGTGCCATCGGGGTCTCTACCCAGCGTCTCGCGCCGATCCTTCGATGTCGGAGCATGGCGCCGATGGCGTCGTGACCATCGCCGAATACATCGGCCTCGATCATCACCGGTTCCCCGACCACCCTCTTTGCCGCAAAGCGGCCACCGTCCACCTGGGGGGACTCGGCCTCGATCACGACTCGACCGGTCGTGGCGGGCATCTTCGCCATGGGGGCCGAATCTAGCGGTTACCGACTGAATGCCCGCCCCGGTTTCTCCCAACCACCGCCTGTTCCGGGGTTGAAACGTTTAGAAGGCTGGACTACCTTTGCCCGCCTTACGATTGAAACGTTTCAGCTGAGACCGCTTCAGTCCGTTCACAGATCGGCGAGGTGACAAGTCATGCCTCAGCGTCGGGTTCCGTCCCCTTCGTCGCTCCGGCGCAAGCTGAAGGGCCTCACCCTTCAAAGAAAGGTCGCGCTCCTTTCTGGTTCGGGGCCCTGGACCACCCAGGCGGAGCCGGCGATCGGGTTGTCCTCGATCACGATGTCGGACGGCCCTGCCGGCGTGAGGGGTGATCGATGGGTGGGCGACACCTCCGTCAACATCCCCTCGACGACCGCTCTCGCCGCGACCTGGGACCAAAGCTTGGTCGAGCGCGTCGGCCGACTACTGGCAGCCGAGGCTCGAAGCAAGGGTGTGGATCTGGTGCTCGCCCCGACCGTGAACCTCCACAGGACGCCGTTCGGCGGTCGTCATTTCGAGTGCTGGAGCGAGGATCCCCTGTTGACGGGAGAGCTGGCCGCGGCGCTGGTCGAGGGCATCCAGTCCCAAGGGGTGGGCGCCTGTGCCAAGCATTTCGTGGCGAACGAAACCGAGACCGAGCGCATGAGCTACGACGTCCTCATCGATGAGCGAACTCTGCGTGAGCTGTATCTCGCTCCATTCGAACGGTTGGTCGCAGCGGGGCGTCTGGACGATCATGGCGGCATACAACGGGGTCAACGGCCAGACGATGACCGAGAGCCCTCTCCTCGACTCGGTGCTGAGGCAGGAGTGGGGATTCGACGGCCTGGTCGTGTCGGACTGGACGGCGGTTCGGTCGACGGTTCAGGCTGCGAACGCCGGCACCGATCTGGCGATGCCCGGGCCGAATCCCCTCTGGGATGGTCCCCTGGTCGCCGCCGTCGAGGATGGTCGGGTGTCTCCCGCCGCAATCGATGACAAGCTGGAACGTCTCCTCCGGCTGGCCTGGCGGGTGGGGAAGCTCGATCCCCTCGAAGCGAAACCGAGTACGAACGGCAATCGCGAGGAGGCATCTGCTCTCACCAGAGAGGCGGCCGCAGCGAGCTTCGTGCTGACGCGAAACCGGGAAGGAATCCTCCCCTTCGACCCCGACAAGCTGACGACTGTCGCCGTCATTGGCCCGAACGCGGCAGTGGCTCGCACGCTCGGAGGGGGGAGCGCATATGTCGACCCCCCCTACACCGTCTCCCCGCTGGATGGAATTCGCGCCACGCTGGGAAGCTCGGCAAATGTCATACATGCACCTGGCACGCTGATCGGAGATACGCACACGGTGCTCGATGGGCGTCTCGGCACCGACCCTTTCACGGATGCCCCCGGGGTTGGAGTGCGTCTGCTCGATGCTGCTGACCGAGAGATCGGCCGTCGCCACATGAATTCGGGCAAGGTTTTCTCCTTTGGTGATTTCGGCCCTGACACGGATGGTGGATCGGTCGCCGCGATCGAGATGTTCGCCAACGTCGTCGTGCCGGTGAGCGGCGAATACGAGGTCGGTTTCGGCGGCATCGGGCACTACTCCCTCGACCTCGACGGCGAGACGATCCTGGAGAAGGAGCTCACCGCCAACGCTGACGCCGACCATCTGGAACAGGCGCTGCGGCCCGAGCAAGCGATGACAACCGTCAGCTTGGAGGTCGGAAGACCAGCGCATCTCAAGCTCAGACATGACCGGGCCGCATCACCGTGGCCCACCGTCCTACAGCTCTGTGTCGAGCCCCCGGCTCCGAATTCGGTGTTCGCCCTGAAGCATGCGGTGGAGGCGGCGAGGGTCGCCGACGTGGCAGTGGTGGTTGTCGGCACGAACGATGTCGTCGAGAGCGAGGGTTATGACCGGACCAGCCTGGCCCTGCCCGGGCATCAGGATGACCTCGTTCGAGCAGTCGCGGCGGTCAATCCTTCAACTGTCGTCGTGGTCAATGCCGGAGCTCCGGTCCTCATGCCGTGGGCGGAAGATGTGCCGGCAATCCTTCTCACGTGGTTCCCCGGGCAGGAGTACGGGAACGCGCTGGCCGATGTGCTCTTCGGTAGGTCCGAGCCAGGGGGGCGGATGCCAACCACGTGGTGGCGGGACCGGGATGGCCTGCCCTCGGTGCGGCCAACCGAGGGGAAGCTCCAATACGCCGAGAAGAACATTGGCTACCGGCGTGCCAACGCCGACGAACAGATCCTCGTCCCATTCGGGCACGGTCTGGGATACACCGACTGGGAATACGAAGCTCTGGAGATGACCGCCGAGGACCCTGAAGGCGTGTCGGTGGCCGTCACGATCCGCAACATCGGGGTGCGGGAAGGGTCGGAGGTGGTCCAGTTGTACGCCTCCCGTGATTACTCGGCGATCGATCGGCCCCCGTGCATCCTCGCTGGATTCGGCAAGATCCGCCTCGGCCCAGGCGAGGCAGGCACCGTACAGGTCCGGATACCACGTCGCGTCTTCGAGCACTGGGACGTGGCGAATCGCGAATGGATGGCGGAGCCGGGGACCTGGACCCTGTCTGCGGGCCGCTCGGTGTCGGACATCCGAATCTCGACCGAGCTGGTGATCGGCTGACGACAGCGTTCTAGGTCGACGAAGAGGCAGATTTACACTGACCCCATGGCAGCCGGTATGCGCGAAGTGGCGGAAAAGGCAGGGGTTTCGATCGCGACGGTCTCCAATGTCCTAAACCGCCCCCAGGTCGTGGCGGAACCGACCCAGGTTCGCGTCCGGGAGGTGATGAGAGATCTCGGCTTCGTCCGGAACGGATCCGCTCGTCAACTACGCGCCGGAACTTCTGAGGTCATTTGCGTGGTGTTCCCGGGGTTCAGTGCCTATTTCGACGAGCTCACCCGAGGCGTGGAGGAACGAGCCTCCGAACATGGCCTCGTGGTCTTCGCATGCGCCACCAATGACGACACCACGAAAGAGGAGACCTACCTGAGGGTCATGATGGAGCAGAGAGTCAGGGGAATCCTCCTGACACGAGCATCCAATGTGTTTCAGAGCTCAGGGCCCAAGCTTCGCCGGCATGCCCCAGTGGTCCTGGTGGATCTGGAGAGCCCGGCTCACGACCATTGCTCCACGGCCGCCGACGACGGGCACGGAAGCGAGGTAGCAGTCCAGCACCTCCACGATCTGGGACATCGGCGCATTGCCTGGGTCGGGCCGACCGACGTGCCACAGATGGTCACTCGAGCCGACGCAATCCACCGCACCGCGGCCGATCTGGGCATCGAAGTGCTCGATGTGGTCACGCCCCCCAAGACGCTCGTGCCGGCCGGCCAGTTCGCCGCCCGGGAACTGCATGACAAGGGAATGCCGAGTGCGGTGATCTGCGGCAACGACCTGATGGCGGTGGGGATGGAGATGGAGCTCAAGGCGCTCGGGTATTCGATACCTGGCGATGTGTCGATCGTGGGATACGACGACATCGAGTTCGCTGCCGCCGCAACCGTGCCCCTGACCACCGTCGCCCGCCACCCAGCGAGGCTGGGGGCGGCTGCGGTCGATCTACTGCTCGGTGGGTGCGGCACCCGAGATGATCACACTCATCAACAGCTCGTCTTCCCCTCGGAGTTGATCGTGCGCTCCAGCACGGGACCGGCGCCTTCTCCTCGCTAACTCGGATCCGGAGACGCTATCCGCGGATTGGTGACGGTGAGGCGATGACTGCCCGGACCGAGGATCACTTCCCGTTCGGCCGGCTCCCCATTCAAGGTCACTTCTGAATCAGCGTTTGTGGGGGCAAAGAAAGTGCCCGAAGCACCCGGGGGGATCTCGACGTCCGCCGACAGGGATCCATCCGATTCGATCTGCCAAGAGATCGCTGTCGTCCCGAAATCGGAGTCGACCGACGCCCGGGCCCAGTCGATGCCCGTGACCGGTTTCGGGGCGAGGACCACGTGTCGATAGCCGGGTCGGTTCCGATCGGGAGCAAGACCGGCGAGGTGTCGATACACCCAATCGATGACAGCCCCATAGGCGTAGTGATTGAAGCTGAGCATGTGCCCCTGTGGGCCATCCTGATCCTCCATGCCGGGCGGCGCTGCCATGTCGCCCGGGTGGATCGAGCCGTCGGGCCGGATCGCATCCCACCGCTCCCAGATCGAGGTGGCGCCCATCTCGACCTGATACAGCCAGGATGGATGGCGGCGGCGAAGCAGCATCTGATAGGCCTCGTCGACGTGACCATGTGCGGCGAGGGCATGCAGGACCAGTGGTGTCCCCAGGAACCCGGTTGCGACCTTTCCTTCCGATTGGCGGACCAGATCCGCCAATTTGTCGCCCATGTTCTGTCTCTCTGCGTCAGGGACGACTCCAAATGAGAGAGCCACAGCGCATCCGGTCTGGGTCTCGACGATGTGGTCACGCCATCGACCCCAGGTGAGGCCGGCCAGTTCGTCGGCGAGCAGGCGATATCGATTCCCTGAGGCCGGGGATTCTCCCAAGGCCTCGGCGGCGTCTGCCGCCAGCCCGGCACTGTGGGCAAAGAAGGCATTGGCCAGGTAGGTCGAATCGGCCTTCGCCTCCCAGGGTCGCTCCGGTGGGGCATCGGGATCGAGCCAATCGCCGAATTGCATCGAAGGAGGAAGAAGCCCGTCCGCGTCGCGCCGCTGCTCCAGTGAATCGACCCAGCGTCGCATGCTGTCGAACTGGCGGCGCAAGATCTCGAGGTCGCCATAAGACTCGTAGACGGCCCACGGGACGATCGTCGCTGCATCAGCCCATCCGGCTCGGCCGAAGCGGGGGTCACCATCGAGCACCACGTCAGGGACCACGCTCGGCACCCCCAGCACGTCGTCCTGATCCAACGCCAGGTCTTCCAGCCAACTGGACCAGAACTGCTGCGACCCGAAGAGAGTGCAGGCGGTGGGGGCAAAGGCCTGGGCGTCACCGGTCCAACCCAGCCTCTCGTCCCGTTGCGGGCAATCGGTCGGGATCGACACGAAATTCGCCTGTTGTGACCAGACGACGTTCTCGTGCAGCCGATTGAGAGACTGATCCGAGCACTCGAACCACCCTCGCCGCGGGAGGTCGGAGCTGATTGCGACGACCTCGGCCGAAATGACCTCCGCCTTCGTCTCGACCTCTGCGTACCTGAAACCGTGAAAGGTGAACGCCGGCTCCAGACCTACCTCTCCCCCGTCGGCCAGGGTATAGGTGTCGGTGGCCTTGGCCGATCTCAAGGCCCGGGTGTGGAGCTCGCCGTCCGACTCGAGCACCTCGGCATGGCGCACCGTGACCTGATCGCCCCGGTCCCCCCTCACTCTGAGACGGACGAAACCGGCCAGATTCTGGCCGCCGTCGAGGATGGTCTTGTTTCCAGATCGGCTGACCACCTGGGTTGGGCGCGTCTCGATCTCCCGGACTGGCGGGAACTGGCGTGGGCGAATCAGCGCCTTCTGGTAGGGGATGACCGCAGCTTTCTTCCATCCACTGGCGTCGAATCCGGGCAGTTCCCAATCTCGTTGGCGGCTCGTGAGGTCGATGACCGATCCGTCATAGAGATCGGCCGAATGGATCTCGCCGGTCGACGTAAGCCAATCCTCATCGGTGACAACCCGCACCGACGACCCATCGGACAACTCGATCTCGAGCTGAGCGATGAGACCCAACTCCGTGCCGTAGCGCCCCCGATCATCGGTCGGATCCCACCCCAACCGGCCCCGGTACCAGCCGTCGCCGAGCACGCCCGAGACAACGTTGCTCCCGGAGGAGAGCAGGGCGGTCACGTCATAGGTCGCGGCAAGGAGCCGATGGTGATAGCTAGACCAACCAGGGTTGAGCAGCTCGTCGGATGTGGGCTGGCCGTTGATCGACACCCGGTTGACGCCGAGCGAGGTCACGTAGAGCCGCGCCTTCTCGACGTCGGCGGCGAGCTCGAACTCGCGTCGAAGCAACGGCGACGGGGCCTGACGCTGCGAGCCGGGATCGCCGGGCAGAGTCACCGCCTCTGCCGCCCAGTCGGATGCCTGGTTGAGGCCGGCCTCGACAGTCAGCACCGGGCTCCAGTCGCTCCATCCCGCCGCGGTGGCAATCCGGGCCCGATAGTGGCGAATTTCGCGACTCTTCAGTGGCCCTCCGGGAGCCTCCACCCCGATTTGCTCCTCGCCCCGCATCTCGCCGCTCGAAGCGAGCAGCTCCTCGAAGTCGGCCGACCCAGAGCTTTGGATCTCGTAGGCCACTTGGCTCTGGTCGCCGTCGTCTTCCACCCGCCAGGTGAGCCGGACCGGCTCGGCGCCGATTCCCAACATCCCGACCGGCAGCTGGCTCTTCAGGGTTGGTGGTTGCAAATTCGACCTCTCCATAACTCGGGTTCAGCCCTTGACCGCGCCGGCAGCCAACCCGGAGACGATCTTCCGGCTGAAGAAGATGAACATGATCAGCGGTGGGATGGTGATCAGGAGCACATCCATGAACAGCAAATTCCACTGGGTCAGGAACTGACTCTGGAAGTTGAAGAGGGTGAGCTGGACGGTGGCGTTCTCGTCGCCGGGGAGGAAGTACAACGGGTTGACGAAGTCGTTGTAGATCGCCACTGCCGTGACCACGATCACGGTGATCACCGCGGGGCGGATGAGGGGGAAGATCACACGGAAGAACAGAGTGAGCGGCGAAGCGCCGTCGACGATCGCGGCCTCGTCGATCTCCCGTGGGATCGAGCCGACGAAGGCACGCAGGACTATCACCGCGAAGGGCATGGCGAAAGCCAACTCGATCAGAATCAAGCCAGTGAGGGTCTTGAACAGCCCGAGTTCCTGGAGGACGAAGATGGTGGGCACCACGGCCGGCGGGATGATGAGGCCGGCGAGCATCAGAACGCTGACCAGCGAGCTCACCCGATCCTTCCGACGCTGTTGGACAAAGGCGACCATCGAGCACACGAAGACGATGAGGGCAACCGACGACGACGGTGAGGATGAGGCTGTTCTTCATCGAGGTGACGACGATTCCGTCGCGAGCTGTGAGGACCTCACCCAGGTTCTCCCAGATACGCCACTCGGTGGGCCAGGTGAAATCGAGTGATGACGCCTCTAATTGGTCCTTGCCCGCGGTGACCAGGATGAAGGCGAATGGGACCAGGAACAGGGCAGCACCAAGCGCCAGAGCCACGACGTCGACCCACCATCTCCGCACCAGGCTCACAGGTCCAACTCCTTGCGGTTGAAGTACCGCATCAACGGAAAGATGATGATGCTGACGGCGATGAAAAGGATCACGTTCCCCGCGGTCGACAGGCCGTAGAAGCCGGCCTGGTACTGCTTGAAGATCGCCGATGCCATCACATCCGTCGTGAACCCGGGTCCGCCACCGGTCATGGTCCAGATCAGGTCGAAGCTGCGAAGACCGCCGATGAGGGAGAGGAGGATCACGGTGAAGCTGGCGTTGCGGCTCAATGGGACGATCACATGCCGGAACTTGGCCCAGGCTCCGCCGTCGATCCGGACAGCGTCCGTGTACTCCTCGGGGATGGAGACGATCCCGGCGATGAAGATCACCAGTGCAATGCCGACGCCTTTCCAGACATCGACCAGGGCCACCGATAGCAGGGCGATCTGAGGGTCGGTGAGCCAGGCCGGGCCAACTCCGCCGAGCAATTCGATCGTCTTGTTGATCAGGCCGTCCGACGGGTGCATCAACACGCTGAAGGTGATGCCCACGGCAACAGTGCTCACCAATACCGGAAAGAAGACCATCGAGCGCAGAGCGGTCTTGAGCCGGATCCTCGAGGTGAACAGGACTGCCAGCGAGAGGCCGAAGACGACCTTCAGGCCACTGGTCACCACGGCGTAGACGAGTGTGTTGCGCATGCTGCTGACCAGCGCCGGCCTGTTGAAGAACAGGACGAAGTTGTCGAGACCGATGAACTCCCAATCGAACAACGTCCAGCGGGTGAGGCTGAAGAAGAAGGCCATCCCGGTGGGAACCAGAAAGAGGACGGCGTAGACGATGGCCGCCGGGATGTAGAAGGAGTGCGGATAGGTCTTGTGCGCCAGCGGGCGCGTCTTGGTTGGTCGATGTCTCACGCCGAGCGCCGACGGGACGGTAGTTGCCCCGCCGGCACTCAAACTATCGACTTCGGAAGTGGCTTCGGTGCGCTGGCTCACCAACCAGGCAGGCCGAGTTGCTGCGCCTGAGCGACTACGTCTTCGTCGTAGAGGGCCGCAGCTTCCTCGGCAGTGGTCAGACCGGACCCGACTTCAACGGTGAGGAACTCCAGTTGCGGGCCCTTGATCGGCGATAGGAACTCCAACGCCGGTGCTGAGGCTCCGGAATCGATGTAGGCCTGGATGTCGAGCACCGCCGGCAGCGTGTCGGCGGGAAGTGTCGCACCCTCGACCAAGTATGGCCCCTGAGGCGCAACCGCCGCGGTCTGGGCCTCCGTCCCCTCGACCGAGGCGACGAATCCCAGGAACTCCTTTGCGACGTCCTGATGCTCGCTGGTTCCGGCGATGTAGATGCCCGCCGGCATCCAGATCGTCGATCCATTGGTTGCGGCATCGTCGCCCGGCTGCCCGAAGTAGCCGATGTCCTGGATGGCGTCCGGGTGGTTCTCGGCAATCGTGCTCAGGGCGAAGCTGAGCATCGGATAATGGGCAATCTCCCCGGTGGCGAGCATGTTGAGCCCGTCGTCGAACGTGGCCGACCCGAAGTCCTCCTGATACCAGCCTGATTCGAATCCCTCCTGCAGTCGTTGGAATCCGGTCAGCGCGGGCTGGTCGACGTACTTCGCCTGGTTGTTGGTGTACTTCTCGGCCCAGTCCGGGTCCTGCACCTGAACGTTGTAGTAGTCGGCGAGGATGAACAGCTGAGAGGTCCAGGTGTCGGGTGCCATATAGGTCTGACCCACCGGGGCCGCGGTGCCCGCGTCCAGGATCGCCTGGTTGTTGGCAGCGAACTCCTCCCAGGTAGTGGGGACGCTCAGCCCGAGCTCTTCGTAGATGGCCTTGTTGTAGAGCACGCCGCCACCGAGAGCCGTGCCTGCCGGAACGCCGTACACGTCACCGTTCGCGGTCACGGTGGGCAGGAAAGAGTCGACGATGTTCTCGACGTAGGCCTCGTCCGTGATCGGCACCAATGACTCAGTTGGGTTCAACGCCTGAAACAGCGACCCCGAGTTGTACCAGAAGATATCCGTCATCTCTCCGGTCGCCAGTCGGGTCTTCACGAGGTTGTCACCTTCGCCACCGCCCGGCCGGGTCTCGATCTCGAAGGCGACGTCGGGGTTCTGAGCCGTGAACGCGTCGGCCAGAGCCGTGGCCGTGTCGATGGTGTTTTGGGTGTCGTCTACAAGGAAGGTCAGAGTGACGGCTGCCTCAGAGGGGGCGGCCGTGGTGGCCGGCGCCTCGGTCCCTGCGGGAGCCGTCGTGGTGGCTCCCTCGTCTGGGGCGGCAGTGGTATCGCTCGTACCGCCATCACCACAGGCGGCGATCAGCAGTGTCATCACGACAAGGAACACCGCCGAGCGGTTGGAATTCAGTCTCATGCATCCTCCTCGTTTGCGCCACTCGAAGCGCTCCCCGAAACGTTCGATTTAAACGTTTCAGTTTGGCGGAGCGTAGGACAGGTCTGAAAGCCCGTGTCAACAAGTGTTCAATGTTTCAGCCGAGCACAACAAGCCGAGTCGGCCGATCTGTCATCGGCGGTCAGAGTCGAAGATCAGCGATCGATTTTCATCGCGGCCTTGGCGGCGCGCATCTCGGCACATCTCGCCACCCGCGCAGCAGCGATCATTTTCGCGGCCTTGGCGCCATTCGACTCCACGCGAGGTAGTCGATGGGCGCGGCTCGAGAAATGATCTCGGCTGCGATCGCCTCAGGATCGGTCACCGCGTAATCCATGTATTGCCCCGCTCCGTAGCGGTCGAGCCGATGACGAACGTGGTAGTTCTGCTCGAAGTGGTTGCGCAGCGGGAAATAGAGAAACGGGGTCCTCGTCGCAGCCAGCTCCATCGTCGTGGTGAGGCCTCCTTGCACGATGGCCAGAT
This sequence comes from uncultured Acidobacteriota bacterium, assembly GCA_963843585.1. GTDB lineage: Bacteria > Actinomycetota > Acidimicrobiia > Spongiisociales > ZC4RG35 > JARDZU01. Next base: position 44,560 of record CAWJLJ010000013.1, on the reverse strand, counting down.
CGCAGACGGCCAGGTGCCGGTAGAGGCCATGGACATAACCGTGGTACTCGAGACCGTCATGTGCGGGGAGGCCGGCCGGGTCGATGCGGGGCCCCGCCACCACGACCATGCGCAACTCGGGCATTGACTGCTTCGCCAGCGGGTAGGCGGCGATCACCTTCTCCAGCAAGTCACGCCCCACGCCCGACCCGCCGACAGTGACCACACAGACCTTCTCATCCTCTGGGTAGCCGAGCTCCGACCGCCACGAGGCCATCTCGTCATCGGTGGGTGGCTCGAACCCGGTGATGTACCCGGTGAACTGGAAATGCTCTTCGGTCCAGTCCCGGATCTTGGGAAGGCCTGGACCGAACGTCTCGGGCACGATGTCGTCGGGGCTGCCGACGAACAGCGCGAGGTCGCGGATCCGGGGGTAGCGGGCGATGTGCTCGATCATCTCGGCGTTGTAATCGGCAGTGAGGTACTCCTCGTGGCTGCCACCCGACGGCATGGGGAGGAACCCGACGAAGTCGGTCATCCAGACATGGTCACCCCGCTTGAGCTCCGGGTTCTCGTGCCAGAAATGGTCGATGTCCCACGCCTCGTCGCCCAGGGACAGGTCGTACAGGCCCTCTTCCATGACCTCCTGGAAGATCATGAAGTTGGCCACCAGGATCTCGTCCATGCGGCGTAATGCCTGGAAGCAATGCAGATCATGACCGGATGCCTCCGAGGCGACGTGGGCCGATTCACTGGCCAGCCACTCACTGGCGGGATGAATGGTCTCCCCTTCTGCTTCGAGGACACGGGTCACCGGGTCCTGCGCGAGCCAGTCGATTTCCAGATCCGGACGCAGCTTCTTCAGCTCCTTGGCGATGGCGACGTCTCGCCGGGCGTGACCCAACCCGATCGGTGAGGAGACATAGAGGACACGCTTCCTCCGGTTGAGGCCGCGTGGCCACACGTGTTGTTGCATTGGTGTTCCCTCGTTTCGATCGACGAATTCCTTGATCTCTCGATTGACCTTGACCGGATCCCTGGCGAGGGTGAGGTGGCCGCCCCCTTCGATGACGACGAGCTCCCCGTTGGTGATCTCGGCGAATGCCTTGCCGCGATCGACGTGCTGACAGATATCGAGATCGCCGTGGATGACCAGCGTCGGGATCCCGAGATCGCGGTAGATCCCGTCCATGGTCTCCTGATCCGGAAAATCGAGCATGAACCCATCGTCGCCGGCGGCGAGGATCTCTCCGGTGGACTCCATCGCCCAAGCAACGCCGTCTTCGTACTGCTTGGTGGAATGAGGCTCGACCAGCATCTCGCCGAAGAAGAACTCGATCCATTTGCGATGTTGGGTGGTGATGGCGTGACGATTGTTCATCTCCCATCCGCTGGGGTTCTCGATGATCTCGTCCCAATGAGCGCCGGTCTCGACCCAATGAGGCTGCGACTTGCCCAGATATGGAACCAGTGGCTCGATGGCAACCAGAGCGCTGACCCTTTCGGGATTGGCCGCAATCGCCTCGACGGCCCACAAGGTGGCGTGGCAGTGCGCGACCAGGACGGCCTGGTCGGTATCGGTTGCGTCGAGGACCGCGATCATGTCGGCGACGTTGGCCGCCCTGGAATGCGACTCCGGGTCGGTGGGTCGTCCCGACCGGCCGTTGCCTCTGCCGTCGAAGGTTATGACGCGGTAATGACGGGCCAGGTTTGGAATCAGACCCTTCCAGATCTTCGAATGGGTGATCGGGGACGCCGGGACGAGCATCAAAGTGGGGTGCCCGCTGCCGTGGACCTCGTAGTAGATGGGCACACCATCGTGGTCGACGTAACCGTCCGTGTCGGGCTCGCGTGCCCTCATGCCGGCGCCTTCTGGCGGCCGGCGAGCCGGTCGGCGAAATCCTTGATGAGCAGGTTCACGACGACGGGGTCGCGGGCCAATGGGATATGGCCGCCGTCCTGCACCGTGACGAGACTTCCTCCGGTGGCCTCGGCGAGCCGACGGGCCCGAGAGAGGGGACTGATCCGATCGTGGTCACCGTGGATCACCAGGACCGGGCTGGTGACCCGACTGCACAACTCGAGAACCGTCTCATGGTCTACATCGTCGACCTTCGCCTCGGCGACCAGGACCTCCGCCTGGGTCTCCATCGCCCACCCGACACAGTCCTCGCGCTGCTTGGTGGAGTGGGGCTCGGGAAAGCACTCGGAGAAGAAGAACTCTGCGAAATCCTCGTAGTTCGTCTGCCAGTAGTGAGCGTTGTACTTGTCCCACCCCTGGGGGTCGACGTGCTCGGCCCAGAAGGCGTCTTCGATCCCTGCCCGCGCAGCCGCAGGTGGGGTGATGGGGAGCGAAGGGCCGATGAACACCTGGCCGAGCACTCGATCGGGGTGTTCCGCCGCCAGCATCAGCGACCACATCGATCCCATGGACAGCGAGACCACGACCGCCTCGTCCGTGTCCGTCTCATCCATGACGTCGATGGCATAGCGAAGCCTGTGCCGCCAGCGAATAGATCTCGCGGGTCGACGGTTCGATCCGAGCGCCCGTTGCCAGGCCCGTCGTAGGTGATCACCCGGAAATGCCTGGCCAGATAGGGAACCTGCAACTTCCAGAATCGGGAGTGGATGATGGTCCAGGTCGGCAGGAGAAGGAGAGTGACGTCGCCCTCGCCGAACACCTCATACCCGATGCTCAGTCCGCCACTCTCCACGAAGCCCTCGGAGTCAGGGTGCCTAGCTCTCATGGTGCGCACCCTCCTCCAATGCCCTGATCACCTGCCCGACCTTCCACAGGGCGCTGCGAGCCGGGATATCGGACTCGCCCACCCCGAGCAGGATGTAGGCCTCGGCCCCGATGAAGGGGAGGCCGGCCAGGGCGCCCACCTCAGCCGCGGTGAAAGGGCCGAGGCCACCCAACTGACGCTCGGCCCGCTCCGCCACCGAGGCAAGGATGCGTTGCCAGCCCTTCAACTGACCCCAGACCGCCTCGGCGATCTCCGCGGTCAGACCATCCCGCGGCGATCATCTCGTGGAGCACACGGACATACCCGGATGCCAGGTCTTCCTCCAGGAAATCGCAGGCACGTTCCCACTGCATCCAGATCGGAATTTCCGATTCGAACATTCGCTCCTGACGGTCGAGCAGCCTCTGGTTCTCGACTTCGAGGACTGCCAACACCAATCTCTGCTTGGAGCCGAAGTGGTAGTGGATCTGACTCAGCGGCACACCGGCCCGCTCGGCGATGATGCGTGTCGAGAATCTGGCGTAACCAACCTCGAGCAGCACCTGCTTGGCTGCAGCGAGGATCGAGCTGGCGGTGTCGGTGCGAGCGATTTGCTGTGTCATGGGTTGTATCCGGCCTACTCGGTCGATCGACCGAACTAACCCTACGCAATCATCGGGTGATGGTCAAGAGTGAATCAGTGGCTCTTCACGAATGGGCTCACCTCACGTTCGTAGACCACCCGGCCGTTCACTCCTTCGAGATTGGAAGGCGCCGCCTCGAGACGGGCCTTCAACTCCGGTTCCAGATCGACTGCGAGCACCTGTCGAGCCAGCTCGCATACCCGCCCGGCGTGACGGAGGACAAAGACGGCCTCCAATCCGGAGATGTCGTCGAAAAACCATCCGCAGGACGTGTACATCAACATGGCATGCTCCTGGATCTGGAGGAGCCCGATCGCCATCGCCCGCTGATCCGTGTCCAAGCCCGGTCTGGCGTGCTTCTCGAGGAAATCCTCGACCGAGCCACCGAGGACGACGGCGATGTAATCGTCCCGTGCCTGCCACGGGTCTTCGAGCAGCTCGGCGCCGATGGCCTCGAAGGGGCCGATCAGCTCGTCACGCAGCCAGTCGAGGGCGGAGCGGAGCGGGCCACGCCAACGCTGATGCCCTGTCGGCTCACGCCCGGTGTGGCAACCACAGTCGGCTCTCCAACGCTCGACGCCGTGAGCACAGCTCCACGAGGAGTCCTCGATGATCGCGGCGCGCAAGGTGGGCGGGGCAAGAGAGAGGAACTCCGGATAGTTGGTCAGTCTCGCCTCAGGATCGGCGTCGATCGTCTCCAGGGCGACAGCCAGAGCCATTTCCCCGTGCCGGTGATGGTGGCCGTAGGTCTCACCGTCGGTAGCGACATGGCCCAACCGAGGGCCGATCCCGGGCTCCCCCACCGCCGAGATCAATCGGTGCGCCAGCGCCCTGCCGTCTTCGAGGAGGCCATCGAAGGCGATCTCGCGGGAGAGCGGCCCGTCGTAGAAGAAGACGACAACCGATCGACCATCGCCCAGATCGATGCGATAGGGGACGCGGGTGTCGATCCTCGCCCCGTCGACATCCGACCAGGACCCGTCGATGCCCTCGACCGCGGCAGCCTGGTACGGGGAAAGCACGGTGAACGTGATCCCCTCCCGGGCCAGGATGTCGAGACTCTCTGTGTCGACCGCCGTCTCCGGGAGCCACATCCCTTCCGGGCGCCGACCGAACCGATGCTCGAAGTCGGCGATGCCCCAACGTACCTGGGTCACTTTGTCCCGTCGGTTGGACAGAGGGAGGATGGAGTGGTTGTAGGCCTGGGCCATCGCCGAGCCGTGACCGGCGAACCTCCGAGCCGAAGCATCATCCGAGTCGATGATCGCCTGGTAGGTCTCGGGGTCGGACTCTTCGAGCCAGCTGAGCAGGGTCGGGCCGAAGTCGAAGCTGATCGACTCGTAGGTGCTGATCGTCCTGGTGACCTCGCCGTTGCCGTCGAGGATGCGCGCACGAGCGTTGGCGGCGTAAGACTCCTCGGTGATGCGCTCGTTCCAGTCGTGCCATGGCGCGGCCGAGGGCTGTTCCGGCACCTTCCCGGTGAAAGGGTTCTCCCGGGGTGGCTGGTAGAAGTGCCCGTGAATGCAGACGAACTTGCTCACAGCGGAGTCAACCTAAGAACGCCAGGGGACTAGCCGCTCTTCCCCGGCATCGGTTCATGACGGAGGATGACCACGCCGAGCGGCGGGAGTGTGAGGTCGATGCTCTGAGGGAGGCCGTGGTGGGGCACTGCCAGTGGACCGGTGTCGACCCCTCCCAAGTTGCCTTGCCCACTGCCTCCGTAAAGATCTGCGTCGGTGTTCAGGATCTCGACCCATCGACCGGGACCGGGCACGCCGATGCGATAGGCATGCCGGGGCACGGGTGTGAGATTCACTGCGACGAGCAGGGCATCGCCGGCCGATGACCGTCGAAAGTAGGCCAGGACACTGTTGGCCGCGTCATTGGGCACCGCCCACTCGAAGCCGTTCGGATCGCAGTCCAGTTCATGGAGGGCCGGCTCCTCGGCATAGACCCGATTGAGATCGGCGACGAGTCGGTGGATCCCGCGGTGAGGCGGCACCTCGAGGAGAGGCCAGTCGAGTTGGTCGTCATGGGACCACTCCGAGCGCTGGGCGATCTCAGAGCCCATGAAAAGGAGCTTCTTTCCCGGCTGGGACCACATGTAGGCAAGGAGGAGACGAAGGGTGGCGAACTTCTGCCAGTCGTCCCCGGGGAACTTCTCGAGCAAAGCGCGCTTGCCGTAGACGACCTCGTCATGAGAGATGGGGAGCATGAAGTTCTCGCTGAAGGCGTACACCGCCCGAAAGGTCAACTCGTGGTGGTGAAAGGAGCGATGCACCGGCTCGCGTGAGAGATGGACCAGGGTGTCGTGCATCCATCCCATGTCCCACTTGAGCCCGAATCCGAGGCCGCCGAGAAATGTCGGCCGCGATACCAGGGGCCATGAGGTCGATTCCTCGGCGACGGTCTGAACGGCCGGATACTCCTGATAGACGACCTCGTTCAGCCGTCGGATGAATGCGATCGCCTCCAGGTTCTCACGGCCCCCATGCCGGTTCGGGATCCACTGGCCCGTCCGGCGCGAGTAGTCGAGATAGAGCATCGAAGCCACCGCGTCGACCCTGAGCCCGTCGGCGTGATAGCGATCGAGCCAGAACAGGGCATTGCTGATGAGGAAGGCGGGCACCTCCGCCCGTCCGTAGTTGAAGATGTACGTATCCCAGTCGGGATGGAAGCCCATCTTCGGATCGGCGTGTTCATACAGATGGGTCCCGTCGAAGAGACCGAGGCCGTGCCCATCGGTCGGGAAATGCGATGGCACCCAATCGAGGATCACCCCGATACCCGCCCGGTGGAGGGCATCGATGAGAGTCATGAAATCCTGAGGGGCGCCGTAGCGACTGGTCGGCGCGAAATAGCCGGTGGTCTGATAGCCCCACGAGCCGTAGAACGGGTGCTCCATCACCGGCATCAGCTCGACATGGGTGAAGCCGAGATCCACGAGATACGCCGGGAGCTGCTCGGCCAGCTCCAGATACGTGAGATGGCGTCCGCCTTCCCCCCGACGCCACGAACCGAGATGCATCTCGTACACGGCCATCGGGGCATCCAGGGTGCTTCGCGCAGCACGGTTCCCCATCCACTCCGCGTCGTCCCACACGTAGTCCAGGTCCCAGACCTTGGAGGCTGTCTTGGGCGGTGTCTCGGTGTGGACCGCAAACGGGTCGGCTTTCTCCCCGACGAAGCGCCCGTTGCCAATCCGGTACTTGTAGGCGGCGCCCTGACCCACTCCCTCGACGAATCCCTCCCATATCCCGGAAACGCCTCGCGGGTGAGAGCCGGTCGGTGACGGGATCCCAGCCGTTCCAATCACCGACTACGGAAACCGAATCGGCGTTGGGGGCCCAGACCGCGAATTGGACGCCCCCCTCGACCTGATGGGAGCCCAGTTTCTCGTAGAGGCGGTAGTGGGTCCCCTCGTTCCAGAGATGGAGGTCGTCCTCACTGAGCAGGCTGGTTGGGGCCGGGGAACGGCGGGGCACCACGTCGAGTGTATCCGGGATAGGTCCAACGGCCTATGGCGGTTTGGGTCCGAGCAGGCCCATCACCGTGTCTAGTCACGCAGACCGAACAGATCAAGCACGCATAAAGACGGAAGGAAAGGGTTCAGACAATGGCTTACAAGCATGGCATACGCCATCGACACAGCCGATCGCCGACGGAGACGGGCCCTGAGGGCCATCACCCCCCTCGCCGCCCTCCTGGTGGCCGCCCTCCTCATCTGGCAGGGCAGCAACGCAGCGTTCAGCGCCACCACCGACAACACGAACGACACGTGGAGCACGGGCAACCTGGTCCTCACCAACAACGGTGGCGGCACGGTCTTACGCCGGCAGCACCGCGGCGTTGTTCACCGAGAGCAACCGCAAGCCCGGTGACACCGGCTTCAAGTGCATCACGGTCAACTCCGGCGGATCGCTGGCCGGCAACCTCCGCCTCTACCGCGGCGCCATCACCGGCACCAACAGCGCGGCCCTGGCCGCAGTGATCGACGTGACCGTCGACGCCGTGGTCGCCACGCCAGCCACCAACGTCCAGGCCAACTGCACCGGTTACACCGGTGGCACCAGCGGCGCCACCTTCAATGGCACTCTGAACTCGATGCCGACCACCTACGCGGCTGCCACCGGCGTCGCTGTGGCCGGTGGAACGCAGCGGATCGTCTACCGAATCGGATGGACGATCAACAGCGCAGCCGACAACACGGTCCAGAGCTCCTCGGCAGTGGCCAACCTGAACTGGGAGATCAACTGATCCCGGCAGGCAACTGATCTGATCGAGCCGGCCCCGGCGCCCGACACCCGGGGCCGGGGCCGGCGACGTTCAGAGGAAGCCAGCAGAGCGACGACATGACCACGATCACCGACCCGATCCGAAGCGAGATCCACGTTCCCGAGCCCTACTCGAGGGTGAGACTCGCTGCCGGCATCCTGGGACGGGCATGGTTGTGGTTCCTGGCGGCATGCGTGGCCGTCACCCTGATACCCATCCTTTTCGGATGGCACTCCTACGTCATCGTCACCGGGTCGATGGAGCCGGGCATCAGCGCCGGCGACGTCGTGCTCGCCTCGCCGGACCCGGTCATCGAAGACACAGTTGGAAAGGTCATCACCTTCGACAACCCTGGCCGCGAGGGTCACATCCTCACCCACAGGGTGGTGTCGATCGACGATGACGGCTCCCTGGTGACACAGGGAGACGCCAACCCGACACCCGACAGTGTCCATGTCCCCCGAGAGTCTGTCACCGGCTTGGGACGCCTCCTGGTGCAGTTCGTCGGTCTACCGGTGGTGTGGTTCCTGACCGATGACTGGCTCCCGATCCTCATTCACCTCGTCATCCTCGTCGGAGCGGTGGTGGCGACCGTCCTCGACTACGAGCCCGACAACCATGGCCGACGGCCATGGCAGCGGCGGATCGACCAGCACCAGCCGGCCGACCCCAAGCGGCTCCTCACCCGAAGCGCCCCTTCGATAACCCCGATCCTGATCCTGGCAATCGCCGCGAGCTTTGGCATCCGCGGCGAAGGGGTCCCGACCAGCACTGCCGCCTTCATCGGCGATCACCGCCAACACCGGCGACAGCTGGACGATCCCCAACTGGAGCTACACCACCGAGGTCAACAACCTCAGCCCGTATCTGTATTGGAAACTGGATGAGACCGGCACGGCGGCCACCGCAGCCGACTCCTCGGGCAACAACCGCACCGGGACCTACTCCCCCAGTGGCGCTGCCGCCAACTTCACCCGCCTCGCCGATGGCGGGCTGGTCACCGACACCCCGGATCGAGCGGTCCAACTCCTCACCACCAACTCCTGCATCAACACCACCTCGACCACCGATATCGCTGCCCCACAGACCTTCACCATCATCGCCTGGTTCCGGACCCCGAACGGATACGCGACTGGTGGCAAGATGCTTGGGTTCGAACGGCCTCGAACCGGCGTCTCCGCCCCGACCGCCGGCGCCTATGACCGTCACCTCTACATGGACGGCCAGGGACGGGTTTGGTTCGGCGTCTACAACGGCGCACACGTCGGTCTCAGCTCCGGGACCGGTCTGAACAACAACCAATGGCACATGGCGGTCGGGACGCAGAGCTCGGCCGGGATGCGGCTCTATATCGACGGGGTGCAGGTCGGCACGAACACCAACACCGTCGCCGAGACGCAAAATGGATGGTGGCGGGCCGGGTGCGGCAACCTGGCCGGATGGGGTGATCAGTGGGGAGGGGGCAACGATCCGGGCACCGATTCGGCGACTGCCCAGAACCGGCCATTCATGGCCTCACTCGACGAGATCACCGTCTACTCGGGAACGGCCCTCAGCCCACAGCAGATCGCTTTCCTCTACTGGGCCCGGTGACCGGACGGTCAGCTCTGGAGCTCGACTATGAAGCGGGGTGTCCCGGAAGTGTCGTCCTGCCAATTGATCGCGAAGTCCGACCCCGAGACGTCGACCGAATGGGCGATGATGCTTCCGAACACCGAGACATTCGACGAGGACGACATCTGGATCTCGCCCCTCGGGGCATACATGAGGCCGGTCCAACTGATGCCGTTACCGCTGTACTGGATGGCGTTGACATTGCAGGCCGGCGGGCTTCCCGCATTGGAGAACATGAGCAATGGGGAGTAACCACCCGTGGCGACTGGAGCGTGACCCGTGATGCTGGCAGCGCCGTTTAGTTCGATCTGCCCCTCGGCGACAAAGGTAACCGTCACGCCCGGCGCCGTGGTGACACCTTTGAGGTCGATCGCCTTGTTGCCGGTCTTCGGCGAGTAGTAGATCCCCGATTCAGTGATCACGATGCTCGCGTTGTTACCGGTGGCATGACCGTTGGAGACCATCCAGCCGTTGTCGATGCTGACGCCCGGAGCAGCGTTGAAGTAATCGCCCGTGGCTCGGGGCCCGCCCGGCCGGAACTCGGCGATATCGAGATCCAAGGGATATTCCTTGGCTGAACCGAAGTATTTCTCGGCGTTGGCGGCGACATCCGATTCGTTGGTGTTGAGATTGCCGCGGTATTCGATCGACCCTGTGACATTCGCGTCCGAACCCGTGATCTTCAGATCACCGTTGGAGAAGATCCCGCCGTTGACTGTCTTGGTCGACCCACTCAGGTCCAGCTCGACGGCACCACCGGTAGCGCAGGCCTCGGCACCGGCGAAGATGGCATAGCCCCCGAGGAACGGCTCCTGCTCACAGGTGGCCACGCCTTGCGAGACCACAGTGAGTGTCTCAGACCCCACTCCAGGCCCGGCGAACGTGGTGTCGTTGACCTTCTGGATGATGACCTCGTACTCGGTGATCGTCGAGTTCGTTCACGGTCACCACGACCTCGGGGTCGTTGTCGTCATATCCATTCTCGGCGGTGACGGCGAGGGCCGATCCCACAGGGTCGGGAGCGGCGGCGTCACGGGGGTTGCATGCCTCCCAGGCGGCGGCCAGGGCGGCATTGTCGGCTGCGTTCTGGGTCCCCCGTCGTTGGTCGAATCCGAGGCCCCCGTCGATGGCGAGGGCGGCAAAACCCACCAGCACGAAGAGGGAGATCGCCACCAGGATGGCGGCGGCACCTCTCTCGTTCTGGGTGTCTGTGTTGGTCGTCATGGTCCGGGGAATGCCAATGCGTCGGCAGGGCAGAAGTCGAAGAACCGGTCTGCCTCGGAACTCGGGCTCAGCGTGATCTCTCCGCCGAGAAAAGGCCCGACGATCGGGGTGATCATGTCGACGTCGTGGGTGACATCGATCCGTATCCGTGATCCGTCGAGGAGGTCGCGCGGGTCTGGCCCGCAGTAAACAGCGACAGTGGTGGCGGCCGTGCTCAGATCGGGTGAGGAAACTGCCGACCGCACCCTCGCCTCGACGTCGGCGGCGGTGGCGTTCTCGGTATAGGCGAAATAGCTGGCACCGTCCTGGACCGCGTCACGAACGGAGATGTTGGCGACGATGGCCCTGCCGACGTCGACGATTCCCAGGAGGAGGACGAGCAGGAACATGGTCACAAACGCCATCTCCACCGCGGCAGCGCCCCGATCGGAAGATCGATGCCTACCCACCGACGACTCCCTTGAAGACCGAGCGGTTTTGGCTCGAAGTCAGGTCGATCCCGTCGAGGAACGACGACAGAAGGGGAACGATGGCGTTGAAGGTGCCCTCCACTTCGACCTGGACGCCGAACCCGTTGTCGATGTTGGTCGACCCTGATGGTGATGGCGCCGGTAGAGGAGTCGCCGGGTCGCAATCGGCGACCGGGGCGCCGGCGAGGTCGGAGAAGGTGATGTTGACGTCGCTGGAGGCAAGGCTCATACCGATGACCTTGTCAAGGGCGGCCTCGGTGATCGAGGCGCAATCGAGGTAGTTGGGCAGCCCATCGCTGTCGTTGTCACCGACAGTCGTGGCGTACCGCGCTCCTTCGCGAGCCGCGGTCCAAACCGTCGTGAAACCGTGTCCCAACCGTGCGAACTCGATGACACCGAAAAGAAGAAGAAAGAGGAGCGGCGCGACCACGGCGAATTCGACCAGGCTCGCGCCTCGCTCATGCCCCCGACCCCTGTTGAACAACACCAAACACCCCCCAGTCACGGATTTCACCCGTGACTCTTCGAGTACGTAATCGTCCAGCGACCGACAGAGGGTTACTCAATAGTGTCCCGGTGGAGCGATGATTGCTCAGAACCGAGCCGGGACTGTCGATACAAACGGACACACTATTTTGCATCCGGAGCAGCCCTTAGGTGGAATCGCCCGGTCCACCAATCAAGAACCCATGTCCGCGCCTCATCCCAGAATCAGCAACCCTCGAGACCACGATTTCGAGACGAGGCTTCGCGCCGCCAAGAACGGGGCGGAATGGGCCTGGGGCGCGATCTACCGCGACCTGGCCGGGACCGTGTCTGGATATCTCGCCAATCGGGGGGCGGCAGAGCCAGAAGACTTGACGTCGGAGACCTTCCTCCAGGTTGCGAGGAACATCTCGAGCTTCGATGGCGACGAGTCAGCGTTTCGCTCCTGGGTCTTCGTGATCGCCCACCGACGCCTGATCGACTCGCGGAGGGCGCGTACACGTCGCCCCGAAACCATCACTCTTCCGGACCCCACGGGTGGTGGCGTGGGAGGAGACGTCGAGGTCGAGGCGCTGAATCGACTGACCACTGTACGAGCTGCAATCCGCTTTCGAGAAGCTGTCGGAGAGCCAATCCGATGTGCTCAGTCTCCGCATCATCGGCCAACTGACGCTTGAAGAAACGGCTTCGGTCTTGGGAAAGCGGGTTGGCGCCGTCAAGGCTGCCCAAAGAAGGGGCCTTCTCGCCCTCAGCGAGCATCTCGACCTCAGCGGGGTAACCCGATGAGACCTTCCGGCGATTACTTGGGTGAGATGCCGACCACGAACGTCTTGGATCGAGAGATCGAGCTGCTGCTCGCCGGCACGCCTATCGAGGGCGGGCGACTTTCAGGTCTGGCCCCGGTGATGGCGATGATCCGCGCTCAATGGACGACAGTGCCATCCGAGTCGGAAATTGCCCACTTCGCGAGAAGTGCCGTGGCAGAAGTCAAAGTGCCGCAGTCCGCTCCCACAGCCGTCACCACTCTCCGGCGACAGCGGGGGGCCGGCCAGCGGAGTCTCACCCCGCGTCTGGCAACAGTGGCGATGGGCGTCCTTCTCATGTCCGGGACAGCCGGCGCGGCCCTGGCCGCCGACGGCGCCGTTCCCGGCGACGCCCTATACGGTCTCGATCGCGCATTCGAGCGGGTGGGCATCGGCTCGGGCTCAACAGACGAACGGCTCGATGAAGCAGTGGTGATAGCCGCTCAAGGTCGGTCAGACGAAGCCGTCGCCCATGCCATCGAAGCGCTCAGTGGACAATCAGAGGATCAATCCGCCGTGGCTCTCACTGCGCTCACCGTCGCCTCGGAGAATCTCGTTCATGCACAGGACACGGCTCAAGCGGCCGCCACCGCGAATATTCGTGTCTCGGCCTTGCTCACATACATCGCTGAGAACATCGGCCCCGATAGAGGAACGGACGGCCGCGAGTTCGGTCAAGGGGTCGCCCAACTCGCCCGGGACATCGGCGGGGGCGACGATCCAAACGGGGCCCAAGACCCGTCCGTCGCCCCGGCCCCCGGCCAGGGACAGTCGAGCAACCCGGGTGCTGGTGCCGGGAATCAGGGGTCGAACGAAGGATCCGCGCCCGGGAACGGCAGTTCGAATGGCAACGGCCAGGACAACGGCCCACCAGCCGAATCACCCTCCGTGACCGCACCCGGCCAGGACAACGGCCCACCAGCCGAATCACCCTCCGTGACCGCGCCCAGCCAGGACAACGGCCCACCAGCCGAATCACCGTCCGTGACCGCGCCCAGCCAGGACAACGGCCCACCAGCCGAATCACCGTCCGTGACGGCGCCCAGCCGCGGGACCAACACGGAAGATTCGCCTGCCGCGACCGCCCCCGGCAAGGAAAACAAGCCCTAGGCCAGGTATCTCAGGACGGATTCACCGCGAGGTGACAGCCGATACCCGGTGAGGAGGCTCTCGGTGAGCCCCATCTCCTTCAGCTTGCGGATGTCCAGCTTGAAGGGCATCTTCTCCCGGCCCACCGATGCGGCCAGGTCTTCGGCTCGCATCCCCGGATTGGCTGCAATCAGGCCCAAGGTCTCCCTGGTCCATGGTCCGTGCTTGCTGAGGGAATCGAGGCGCTGCAGACGGCGGTCAATCTCAGTCATCTCCGCCTCATCGGGGATCGACTCCCGAAGTAAGACACGCGGGTCCGGCCCTACGTGGCGAAGTCGAATGCGATAGAGCGTCTCCCCACGGTTCCCGGCTGAAGCGATGAGCTCGGACACGCTCTCGAAGCCGCCCTCGACCGCGTCTTCCCGAGTCAGCGCCACCGGGTCGACGGTGTCGACCGAGAGAACCTCGATCACACCGATGGCGGTACGAAGGTTCGAACCGACTTTGACCCGTGCCTGGTCCCATCTCCGGTACACCGACTCGATCCGTCCGGTCTCTATCCCTGCCAGGACGTCGTGTTTCAGGAGCATGGAACGCTGAAGGCTACGGCGACTGCGAACTGAGTCCGACCCGTGACCCTGGAGCCAAACCTTGGGGAACCTTGGACGAACTCACTTTGCGACCGAGATGTGGTGCAATAGTTTCGGGTTGGCCGACAAAGGCTCACTCGGGCGGGAGGCGCACCACAGGAGGACGACGTGACTCGAAACCGCTCGAGGTTGGGCACGCTGATCGTGATCGGCATGCTTGGCTCCCTGCTCCCCCTCACCGCCCTGCCGGCAGGCGCAACCACCGGCGATCTGGTGATCACCGGCGTCGTCGACGGCCCATTGGCCGGCGGTCTGCCCAAGGCGATCGAGCTCTATGTCGCCAACGACATCCCCGATCTGAGCATCTACGGGGTGGGATCTGCAAGCAACGGCGAGGGCACCGATGGGCAGGAGTTCACCTTCCCCGCGGTTCCGGCCGCTGCAGGTGACTTCTTGTATCTGGCCAGCGAGGCAACCGGGTTCACCAACTTCTTCGGCTTTGCCCCCGACTTCACCAACGGCGTCGCTCTGAGCATCAACGGAAATGACGCGATCGAGCTGTTCTTGAACGGCGCCGTGGTCGACGTGTTCGGCGAGATAGCCCACACGGGTCCGGGTCCATGGAACTACGAGGATGGCTGGGCTTATCGAGTCAACGGAACCGGCCAGGATGCGTCCACCTTCGCCCTGGCCAACTGGGCATTCAGCGGCATCAACGCTCTCGATGGTGCGGCAACCAATGCCACAGCGGCGACGCCCGTCCCTCTAGGCACCTACACCGAGGAGGCCACGCCCCCGCCTCCCAGCTCCGTGATCATCAACGAGGTCGACTCCGACACCCCCGGCACCGACATGGCCGAGTTCGTCGAGCTCTACGACGGCGGCACGGGGAACACCTCCCTGGACGGGTTTGCCCTCGTCTTCTACAACGGGAGCAACGACCTCAGCTACGGGTCGGTGGACCTCGACGGTTTGACCACCGACTCCAATGGTTATGCCGTGGTCTGTGGCGATGTCGATGCGGCCTTCGCCGTCAACTGTGATCTCGACTCGGCGGTCGGCATCCAGAACGGGCAGGACGCGGTCGCCCTCTACCAGGGCAACTCTGCCGATTTCCCCAACGGGTCTGCGATCAGCACCGACGGCCTGGTTGACGCCCTGGTCTACGACACGGCCGACGCCGACGACCCAGGTCTGCTGGCCCTTCTCAACGCCGGTCAGCCGCAGGTGGACGAGAACGGGGCGGGCGCCGGAGACACCCATTCCAACCAGCGCTGCCCCAACGGCAGCGGCGGCGCCCGGAACACCGACGACCTATGCGCAATTCATCCCGACCGTCGGCGTGGCCAACGTGTGCGAGGTCGTGCCACCGGACCCGGTTGCCCGTCTCATCCATGAGATCCAGGGCGCCGGGCCGGCCAGCCCCCATCGACGGTACCGGCTGTCGTGGTCGAGGCGGTTGTCGTCGGTGACTTCCAGGGCGCCGGGGCGCTGCGCGGCTTCTACCTGCAGGAGGAGGACGCCCAGGCCGACAGCGATCCATTGACCTCTGAAGGCATCTTCGTGTTCGACGGCTCCTTCGGCGTCGACGTCGCCGTTGGTGATCTCGTCGAGGTGACCGGCACGGTGGACGAGTTCAACGGCTCCACCCAGATCGGCACGGTGACTTCGGTGACGGTGATCTCGGCGGGGAACGGCGTCACCCCCGCCACCGTCACCCTTCCGGTGACGGAGATCACAGACCTCGAGGCGTTCGAGGGCATGTCGGTCCATTTGCCTCAGACCCTGACGATCTCCGAGTTCTTCAACTACGACCGCTTCGGCGAGATCGTCCTGTCCACCGAACGCCAGTTTCAGCCAACCGCCCTGTTCGAGCCCGGGTCGCCGGAAGCCGGCCAGCTCGCGGCAGCCAATGCCCTGAGCCGGATCACCCTCGACGATGGGCGGACTGCACAGAACCCGGACCCGGCGATTCACCCGAACGGCGCCGAGTTCGACCTGGACAACCTGTTCCGCGGCGGCGACACGGTGACGAATGTCGTCGGGGTGCTCGACTTCGCATTCGACCTCTACAGGATCCATCCAACACAAGGTGCCGATTTCGCGGTCCAGAATCCGCGTCCAGCGGAGCACACCGCAGTCGGAGGAAGCCTCGAGGTGGCGGCCTTCAATGTCCTGAACTACTTCTCGACCATCGACACGGGTGTCTTCATCTGCGGGCCGCTCGAGAACCAGGAATGCCGTGGGGCCGACGATGCCGAAGAGTTCACCCGGCAGAAGGACAAGATCATCACGGCCCTGGCGGAGATCGATGCCGACGTGGTCGGTCTGATGGAGATCGAGAACAATCCCACGGACGAGGCCTTGGCCGATCTGGTCGCCGGGCTCAACGCAGAGATGGGCGCCGGGACCTATGAATACATCGGATCGGGGTCGATCGGGTCGGACGCGATCAGGATCGCCCTCATCTACAAGCCGTCGAGGGTGACCCCGGTCGGAACCGACGCAGTGCTCGACAGCGACGAATTCCTCGATCCCAACAACCTGGGCATGGCCCAGAACCGGCCGGCTCAGGCTCAGACCTTCCAGGAGAACGCGACGGGCGAGTTGTTCACCGTGGTGGTCAACCACCTGAAATCGAAGGGCTCGGGATGTGGGCCCGGCGATGACGATCCCGATGCAGGGGAACTGCAACCTGACCCGGGCGTTGTCGGCGGCTGTGCTGGCCGACTGGCTCGCTGCCGACCCGACGGGAAGCGGCGACTCCGGATTTCCTCGTCATCGGCGACCTGAACTCCTATGACAAGGAAGACCCAATCGACGCTCTGACCGCTGGAGCCGACGACCTCCCCGCCACCGGTGATGACTTCACCGATCTGCTGCTGCAGTTCGAAGGCGAGAGGGCCTACAGCTACCTGTTCGACGGCCAACTCGGCTATCTCGACTATGCGCTGGCCAACCAGACGCTGCGGGCGCAGGTGACGGGGTCGACGGTATGGCACATCAACGCAGACGAGCCCGACCTCATCGACTACGACACCGAGTTCAAGCAAGACGCCCAGGACGCGATCTATGCCCCCGACCAATACCGGTCGTCCGATCACGAGGCCGTGATCGTCGGTCTCGCCCTGGACCAGACGCCGCCGGTGGTCATGGCAGAGCTGGATCGGATAGCCGCTACCCGGAACACCGGGTTGTTCATCGTCGACTTCACCTGTCAGGACGCAGTCGACCCGACGCCCACCTGTGTTGCAGATCTCAACGGGGTACCCGTCACCGACGGTCAGATCATCCATCTGGTCAGGTCGCCGGGCAAGCCAATCACCCTTCGTCTCGGGCCAGTGCTCTTCATGAAGGACGACAGCTTCACCCTGACCGTGACCGGGACCGACGAGCGGGGTAACAGCGCGACGGCGACGGCGGAGCCTGTCTTCCGGAGATAGAAGCCCTAGACCTGGCCCGCTTCGAGCTCGACCGGCCGGGTGGCGACGGTCGAGATGGCGCCGCCCCGGATCACCGTGAGGTCGACCGATCCGCCGACACGGTCTCCGGTCATCATGCGCTGCAGGTCCCTGGCGTCTCGTAGCGGCACGCCATCACCGGCCACCAGGATGTCACCGGGGCGGATCCCGGCTCGTTGTGCCGGGCTGCCGTCCACTACCTCCACGACCTCGATGCCGCGCTCTTGGCCCAACCGGTCGGCCAGACGCGGCGGCAGGGGGCGAGTGCCCCCGGCAACGCCTAGATAGGCGCGGCGGACCTTCCCGCTCTTGATCAGCTCTGCGACGATCGCCTTGGTCGCTTCGTCGATTGGGACCGCCAAACCGAGGCCCTGTCCGATCATGGGCCCGACGACGGCAGTGTTGACCCCGACCACCCTGCCCCCGGCGTCGGACAGCGGGCCGCCCGAGTTTCCGGGGTGAAGCGCGGCGTCGGTCTGGATCACATTCTCGACGAGACGGGAATGCCCCTGACTGTTGGCCGCGATCGACCGTCCCAGGGCGCTGACCACCCCTGCCGTCACCGACCCGGAGAAACCGAGAGGGTTGCCCAGAGCGACGACGAGCTGGCCGACCTCCAGGCTCGAGGCGTCTCCCAGCTCGGCAGCGGGCGCCTCTGAACCTTCGAGCTTGAGAACTGCGAGATCGGAGAGTCGGTCGCGGCCCACGACGTCGAACCCTGTCTCCCAGCCGTCCACGAACGAGGCGCCACCCCTGGTGCTTCCCTCCACAACGTGGGCCGATGTCAGCATGAACCCGTCGCCGCTGATGACCACGCCCGAGCCCGAGCCGTCATGCCACTCACCCCGGCGACCCCGACGACGCGTGGCAAGTGCAACAACGGTGGGCAAGAGCGTCCGCGCCACGGACGTGACGACTGCCGAGTACGCGTCGAGGGCCACCTGACCCCGGGCGATGTCGACGGAGGGATCCAGGGTCACGAGAAGCGGGCGGTCACGGAGAGCCTGTCATTGACACGAACCAATCCGAGGTCCAATGACTCGCCGGCGCCAGAGAGGACACGATGAAGGTCGTCGACGTCGGAAGTCGCCTGGTCTCCTGCGCTGACCAGAACGTCTCCCTCCCGCACACCAGCGACGTCTGCAGGTGAGCCCTCCTCGACCAGTCTGATCAGCAAGCCATCCGCGTCATCGAGGCCCATGGTCCGGCGAAGACGCCGGGTCACCTCGACGGGAGCGAGACCAATGCCGAGATGGCGCGGCTCGGGGCGGTCACCGCTGCGGAGTGCCGTCACGGTGGCCCTCAGGTCGCCGGTAGCGGCCTGCGCCAGATAGAACCCCCTGCCCAATCGACGGGTGTTGATCCCAACCAGCCGGCCGTCCAGATCGACCACAGGGCCACCCGATGCCCCGGGAGGAGCAAGGGCAGTGTGCTCGAATCCTCCCGCCACCCGTCGGCCACGGGGGCCGCGGAACGACCGATCGGCGGCGGCGACCCAGCCCAGAGTCGCTCTGAGCCCCCGCCCGCCCGGGTTGGCCAGGCCGACGACCGGCGCACCGATGCCGGGGGCTACTTCGTCGGGCTGCCATGTGACCGGCCCGGCCTGATCGTTGCTGACCTCGAGCAAGGCCAGATCAGAGTCGACATCGATCCCCAGGACCCTCGCGTGCTCCACCCGTCCGTCGAAGAACGTAACGGTCGCCCGTTCGGGGCTCACGTTGTGGGCATTGGTGAGGACCAGGCCGTCCTCCAACAGGACTCCAGAGCCCATGCCCCAACGGCCTCCGAGCCCGACCACCGACGGGCCGACGGAGTCCGCCACCGAGGCCACCGCCTCCCCGATCTCGGTGAGAATCATCATGCGCCTCCTCGTCACTAGCAACTTGCAATTTGCAAGTGTATCACCACCGGCAGCACGGTCGGCAAGCTTCAGCGACATAGCATGAAGCAGATGGACGAAGACCGCGGACCGCTGAGTCGGGCATTGGAGCGGATCGGCGACCGCTGGTCGCTCCTGATCATCGACGCTTTGCAAGGCGCACCGCTGAGGTTCTCAGACCTCGCCGATCGGGTCACCGGTATCGCTCCCAACATCCTCTCCAACCGTCTGAGCCGTCTCGAGGATGAGGGCGTGATCCTCTCCAGGCCGTATTCGGACAAGCCCCCTCGCCATGTCTATGAGCTGACCGGTGCCGGTCGCGACCTGGCCGGCGCCCTCCGGCTGCTGACCCATTGGGGTGATCGCCAATCAGAAGAAGGAGAGGCGATCAGACACCAGCTGTGCGGCACCCCGCTGGAGGCTCACTGGTACTGCGCCAGCTGTGACCGGATCGTCGATCAGGGAGCGGAGACGGAGATCCGACTGGTCTGACGCGCCGGAGGATGCTCTCCATCCTGACGGCGCTCGTGCCGACCCGGCTTGGTCAAAGAGGCAAGGAGTAAGCCGCCGACAGCGACGAGCCCCACGGTGGACACGACCAGGGTCGTCAACCATGGCCAGAACGACGCAGTCGCAACCGGCGCGTCGACGACCACCGGATCCGTCGGCGTCACTTGCAGCGCCGGAGGCACAGCAGCGAAATCGGCGGCCCCTGCCGTGACGGGTGCCGCCGCGACGGTGGACTCGACTGCTCGCGCCGGCTGCTCGGAGTGAATTGTGAGACGGCTCCTCTGTGAGGCGTAGCCGTAGGCGAAGATCATGTCCGTCTCCGAAGCGGTCGAGACCACGATCCTCACGCCGAGGTGGCGGCCCTCTCCGAATTGATGGTCGAGGGCAGGAAAATCGAGAGTGGTCTCGATCCACGTCGCTCCGGCGCCGCTGTCGACAGTCGCCACCTTCGATCCGAGGTTGTCACAGTCTGAGCCTGTGATGTCACAGTCGAGGAGATACACGGTGAAGACACCATGTTTCCCGGCCTCGAACATGTCGGCCGCGCTCCACACCGCCATCGAGGGGTAGCCCGTCAGTCGCTGCCCACCCGTGTCGATCTGCCAGTGCTGAAAGCGGGCTGCGTCGTCCTCCTCCAACCCCCGACTGGAGCGTTGCAATAGCAATCCGGGCTCGACGTCCCTTCCCCGGTCGTAGTTGGGCATCTCTCCCCCGAGCGGATTGAACATCAATTGGGCGCGGGGGACGCCGTCCGGGCCCAGGTAGTAGTTCTCTTGCTCAGCGAGGGCGACGCCCGGAGCGAGAAGCACCAGGGTCAGGGCGATCAGCACGCCCCATTTCACGCCGGGTCCTCGCATGTCTCAACGAGCCCCTGCTTCGAGCGGAACCCGATCCGCAGGCGAACCGGCCGGGGCGGGGGCCAATGGCAGGCTCACCGAGAAATGAGTCCAGCTCGGATCTCTCTTATAACCCAGCTTGGCGCCGATTTGCTCGGCTAGGCCACGGACGACAGCGAGGCCCGATCCGGAGCGCGCCGGGCTCCGGACTTCCTCGGCGAGGTCGACGTAGCGTTGGAACACCTGAGCGCCCGTCCCCTCAGGGAGCCCGGGGCCGTCGTCGGAGACGCTGATCCTCATGTCCTGGCCCTCGGCGACTGCCCAGATTGCAACCCTCCTGCCCCCGTGGCGGACGGCATTGCCGACCAAGAGATGCAGGATCTCGCGGAAGATGCTGGGATCGGACTCGATGACGATCTCGGGCACGGCGATCTTGATGTCGGCGCCAAGTTCCTGGTATTCGACGGCCACGACGAGAGCTTCCGCTTTCACATTGCATAGTTCGACGTGCGGTACGAGCTCATGGGAGACGCCGGCCAGGAATTGCCCGGTGGCCCGGTTCGTGACGCGCTCCAGTCCCAGCTCGAGCTGCATCTGCTCCTCGCGGGCCTGCAGGCGAGTCCGAGCCGCACGCCAGAAGATGACCATGAGCAGGGCGGGAATGGCGAAGCTGACCGCGATCTGTGCGGTCATGGCGGGCCCGAATCGGCCCGACGAATAGACGCCGAGCGCAATCAGCCCGAGCAACGAAATCACCAGGAGCACCGCCGTCCCACGGCCGGCCACGATCCGGCGACTCCCTCGTAAGGTGGTCACCGAGTATTTATCGGCGAAAACTCGACCGGCTTGATCGGCTGACGCCGCCCTGGGGAACCCGAAATGAGTTACAGATAGAGACCGGTGGTCGGCTCAGACGCAGACCGCTCTTGGTGGGTCTCGCTCGTCGGGAGCGACTCGATGTCGGCCAGGACCGCGGCCACGAAGCGCCGGGCGTCCCTCTCCTTGCGGGCCGTGTCGAGATCGGGCTCGAACCTGTCGCGGAATGCGGAGAGCTGCTTGACGTGCTCCTCGAACTGCTCGGGGTTGGTCCTCATCGCGAGCTCCCAAACCACGATCCGGACCAGAACCTGAAATTCCTCATCGGGGATCTGCGCTGCGGCTTCGGCCCCTTCTTCCGGCTCTATGTGAATGCTCATGTCTCTCACCTCCGCCCACAAAGAGTGCGTGGGCCTTTCCCAGATACGCCATGTTCTTTCGCTCCGGGCCAGAACTACCATCCCCTCCCGTTGGTCGTCGAGGGGACTCAAATGGTTCGCACCTGCGATCCCCGGGGATTGGGCCGGGAGCCATGAGCGCTTGGTTCACACGGGTCTCGACCCGGCCTCGGAAGCGTCAGGGATCGGTCGTCGTCGCCGCCGCCCTGGCATCGCTGATCGTTCTCGGAGTGCTGGCCGTTCTGATCGTCACTGTGACGTCATCGCAGCGGGCCTACGCCGGTGCCGTCGAGGCCGTCGCAGCCGCCGAGACGACCGAGGACTCCATCGTGGCAACGGCTGCATTGCAAAGCGAGCGGGCACTGGCGTCGAGTCTGGCCGACGCCGACCTCTACATGTACCACTCGGGATATGACGCCGCCATCGTCGACACCGATCGGGGAATGCAGGCGCTCCGGGCATCATGGGCAGAGCACCGGTCCGAGATATCGGAAACGGCGACACCATCGATCGGCGATGTCCTCTCGGCGGACGGGTCTCTCGCCGACTTCAGGGAGGCAGCCTTGTCGACCAGTGGTGAGTCGACCTACCCCTTGTACAGCGAGGTGGTCGCCACCTCAGTCGCGGCCACGAGCGAGCTCATCCAGCAGTCATCGGACGCGACGACGCTCAAGGATCGCAGCCTCCTCGTTGCCCTGCTCGGCCTGGCCGAGAGTCTCAACACCCAGCGCTTCCTCATCCAGGAAGCTCTGGTCACGGGCGGTCCTGTGTCCGAGGAAATGTTGCTTCAACTCGAAGTCGAGTCCGACAACCTCAACCAGAGCTTTTTCGAAGCGAGATCGCTCGCCGATGGCGACGACCTCACTGTCATCGAGGGGATCAGGACCGGCGAGGCCTCCCAGGAGGTGTCCAGGATGGTGGAACAGATCACCGATCTTGGGGCAGCGGTCGAATCGATCAGCCCGCAGCAATGGTTCGAGGCCAGCACGGTGCGAATCGAGCAAGTCGATGCCCTCATCCCGACCGTCCACGAGCGGGTATCCACAGTGGCCGGGCGAGGAGCTCGACAGTGCCGGGCTCGCGTTGTGGACTGGCTCGATCCTCCTCAGTGCTCTATTCCTCCTCACCGTCCTGGTCGGTGGCAACGCGGTGTTCGCCACCAGGGAGCGTCAGGAGGCGCTGGCCGAGTACGGCCAGCTCAGCGACGGACTGCGCCAATGGTTCGCCCCCACCAACTTCCCCGACCCCGAAAGTGTTGAGATCGCAGCCCGGTACATACCGGCTTCAGTAAGGACCCAGTCGGGTGGGGACTGGTACGACGTGTACGAGGTCGGGAATTCGCTGGCGGTGGTCATCGGTGACGTCGCCGGCCATGGCGCCGATGCAACGGCCCAGATGGCCCAACTGAGGAACATATTGCGAGGCCAATCCACTGCTCGGACCCTGGACCCGGCTGCCCAGATCGACCTCCTCGACAAGACGATGTCCGGCTCGGGGATCGTGGCCACGGTCACCTATGGGCTACTCGACGTGTCTAGTGGGGAGTTCGTATACACCCGCGCCGGACACGTCCCGCTGTTGATTCGGAGTGCAGCCGGAGACGTCCGGATAGAGGAAGAGGCGCAAGGCCCGCCGGTAGGTGGCGAAGTCGACCTGAAACGGGAGATCAAGCGGACCCGCCTGCACCCGGGCGACGTGCTCATCCTGATCACCGATGGTCTGGTGGAGGGGTTGGACCGTGATATCGATGAAGCGCTCGATCAGATTGCGAAAGCGTTGACCGAGGCAGATCCGTCGACGGAGGCGATGCTCGATCAGCTCTTCGGGATGAACGAGAAGGAACCGATCGACGACGCGGCCGCCCTCCTCATCACCTGGAACCCGCCGAATCAGGTGACGTGAATCACCTCATCGTCTTCGATCTTGCGCTCTGCGACGGCGCGCCTCGTGACCATGGTCGGAGAGGCGATCCCGGCGATCGCCGCGACAAGCCCGACGATTGAGTACACCACACCGCTGGTTTGATTGACTAGAGGGACCTAGTTACCCGCCGCAGGTCATGGCGAAACGGTCAGGCAGTGTCGGGGGCGAGCCGGGCCCGAAGTGTGTCGAGGGCCCGCGTTATGAGTCGTGACACCTGCATCTGGGAGACGCCGACCACCTCTGCGATGTCGGACTGGGTCATATCCTCGAAGAATCGGAGGAAGAGGACCTCTTGCTCCTGGGGCTCGAGGTCCGAGATGAGGGGTTCCAGGGAATGCCAGATGTCGGCCAGATCGAACTGCTCGTCGTCACTGCCCAGGACTCGGATCAGACTCGTCTCTTCATCCTCCGAGAAAGGAGCGTCGACCGACTTGGCGTTGTAGGCGAGAGCCGCCTCCATGGCGTCCTCGACCTCCTCGATTGGCCGGCCGAGCTCCTCGGCCATCTCGGCTGGGAGTGGGGCCCGCCCCAGCTTCTGGGACAATTCGGCCACGGCACGATTGAGCTCCACCGTGGTGTCGCTCAGGGATCGGGGAACCCGGACCGACCAGGTGGTGTCACGGAGATATCTCTTCAGGGTCCCGATGATCGTCTTGCGGGCATACGTGGTGAACTTGACCCCGAAATCAGGGTCGAACCGGTCGATGGCATTGACCAGGGCGATCGAGGCGGCCTGACCCACGTCATCGGCGTGGGCGCCTCCCCTGCGATACCGGTTGGCGACCGATGCCGCCCAGCCTTCATATCTGGAGAAGATCTCGTCACGAGCGTCCCGGTCGGCAGGCACCAACTCGAACAGCTCTTCGTCTGAGAGATGCGACAGCGTCTGACGGCGCACGAGTTCGAGGTCGAACCAGACCTCGTTCCCTCGATGACCCCAACCGTCGGACAAGCGGTCGAGCAGCTTGGTCACTATCTCGTCGGTTGGTGCATCGGCCGACCCGCTGCTGGAGGCGGTGACCCGGGCACTGCGACCTATCTCCTCCACCCGCACCGTCAGGGTGACATTCGGCTCGTACATGAGTGTGACGACCTCGCTCACCAGTAGCGCCGCATCGACCGACCTGCTGGCAGGGGCATCGGTGATGATCGCTCGCACGACTCTTCGAGCGATGAATGGGGCGCGTGGCCCTTCGGGTAGCTGAATTTCCGCAACCAGGGTCGCTTTCGAATCTCCGGTCGTGGTCACCATCGGCTGCACGCCCCTCTACCCGCCCGCAAGCCCACTATTCGATCGAGTCGCTGATGGAGAAAGCTTCGCTGACACCGGTGAGCTCGAGAAGACGCCCGACGGCGCCGTTTCCGACGACCAGCCTCAGATCTCCCCCCGACTCCTGGATCCGGGAACGTTGATGGAGCAACACTTTCAGCCCGGCCGAATCCATGAACTCCACACGACGCAAGTCGAGCACGATTGGCTGGCCGACGAACGGCTCCAGGGCGATCTCAACGCGCGAAGCCGAGGCGAGATCGATCTCTCCTGTCGCAACCACGACATCGAGCTCGCCGATGCGCGTCGTCTCGAGAACAAGCTGCGGGCCTAGCCCCATCGCCGTATACCTTTCTCGATCCAGCGTCGTACCCAAAATCCCTTCGAAGCCCGGTCATCCAGAGCCGACCTCGAACCACGCCGTCACTTCGACACCATCGGAATCGACGCCCCAGACATCGGCGATCCTATCGACGATCGCCAGACCCCGGCTCGCCCCCGGCTCCCGGGAGGAGGGCGGCAACTCATCCACGTCGAAGAGTACCCCGGCATGTCCGACCGTGAACCGGGTCAGGCCTCCATCCGGCCCAACGGTGACTGTGAGGCCGTCGCCAGGCTCGAGCCCACCATGTATCACGGCGTTGTTGACCAGCTCGGTGACGGCAAGCAGCACGTCGTCGAGCCGGGGATGGCCATCGATCCAGGTGGTGACGGCACGGCGCACCTGCGCTCCGGCAGTTGGATGGGCCTGGACGGTCAACTGGCTCACACGATTCTTCTCGGACTCATCCCCGCAGGGCGTCGATCAACTCTGCTTTCGACATCCCCGATCGCCCTTCGACTCCCACTTCCTTGGCCTTCTCGTACAGCTGCTCTGTAGTCCAGTCCTCGTAAGCACCCGGTCCGCCTTTGTCCTTCATCTCCCGGGGAGGCGTGTTGGCGATCCGGGCCGCCTTTTCCTTGCTCATCCCCTCCTCGCGCAAAGCCTCATACCTGTCGTCGTCCTGAATCGAGGGCCCATGATCCTTGCCCATTGACGGTCACCTGCCTCGTATCGTCATGTTTCATCGTCCCCATACCCCGGGAACGTGCCAGCTACACCGACATTCGGCCAAGGAGTCGACGATGGACAGGACCGAGAACGACGTAGACGATCAGTTCAGATCGTTGATGGAGGGTCTCCGGACCACATTGCCCGGAGTCCAGGTCCTCTTCGCGTTCCTTCTGGTGCTTCCCCTGCAAGCGTCCTTCGCCGAGATCACCGACCTGGAGCGGATCGCCTACTACGTGGCCTTCTTCGGGTCGGCGATGGCGTCGGTCCTGCTCATCGCCCCCAGCGCCCATCAGCGTCTGCGCGCTCCTGTATCCGGTGTCGAGCGTCGCTCAGAGAAGCACCTCCAGATCGCAGTCAGCCTGACCATCGCCGGCACCATCATCTTTGCCGTCGCCCTGTCGGCGGCGGTCTTGCTCATATCCACACTCACACTGACCGACAGCGTCGCCGTCGGCGCGACGATGGCCGTCGCCGCCGTTCTGGCGTGGTCGTGGTTCTACATCCCGTTGGTGACGTTCCGCCGCCATTGACCGGTTTTGCGACGGTTCGATCCCGGGTAAGTAGGTATCGGTAAGCAACCATCAGTTCCGATTGGAGGTGGAACATGACCCATCAGGCACACACTGTCCGGGAATATTCGACCGAAACCAGACCCGACATCGAGTCCGAGGCGACGATCGTGCGCGAGCGCTACGGGAAGGCCGACCTCGTGGCCTCCGTTCTCGGAATGTTTGCCGCTCTTGGGACTCTGGTCTTCCTGACGGCTCTCTTTTCGCCGCGGGCGCGGCCAACGTCGAGCCACAGATCAACCTGCTGAACCAGGATGGGACCCTCAATGAGGTCGAGACCGTGGGCGCTATCGCCGCGGGAGTCGTCCTGTTCGTCTCGTTCCTCGTCGGCGAGGCATCGCCGCCGGGCGCATGTCCCGCTACGACGGTGGGAATGAACGGGTTGGGCACCGCCCTTTGGTTCCTTCTCTTGGTGACCATGTTCGCCGCACTCGGTGCCTGGGTCGGCGAGGAGTACAACGCCTTTGCGTTGGCCGACCTGCCCAACTGGGCGGCACAGGTCGACGTCGAAGAGATCACGACGGCGGCGATCATCATGTCGGCGGTCGCCGTCGTGGTCACCTTGCTCGGTGGGTATCTCGGCGGGCGCATCGGCGACTCCTACAACCGCAAAGTCGATGCGGCGCTGGTCGACGAAGCGAGACGGTGACCAGCCCCGCCCACCATTCAATCCATCAACCCGGAGGTGAGTCATGTACATCAGCATCGGAGGCCTGATCCTGCTGATCCTCATCCTCATATTGATCTTCTGATCAGGTACTGAGAATTCGATCAGAGAGGGAGCCGGCGGAGCCGGCTCCTTCTTTCAGATCTGGCGATCTCAGGACATGGAGGCATCGAGGGATATCGGCACGCCCCTGGTCAGCGCCTGTGAAACCGGGCAGTTCTCCTTGGCGTCCTCCGCCAGACTCATGAAATCCGCTTCGCTGACACCGTCGGCCGAGCCCTTGACCGACAGGACGATCCCGGTGATGCCCTCGCCGGGCACGAACGTGGCGGTGGCCTCGGTATCGAGGACGATCGACGTGCCTCCGGCTTTGCCCAGACGAGCAGAGAAAGCCATCGAAAAACAAGCGGCATGAGCGGCGGCGATCAGCTCTTCGGGGCTGGTCACGCCGGCATGCTCCTCGCTTCGGGCCTTCCAGGTCACCTGCATCGGGCCAACGGCGCCGGTGTCGAGGGTCGCGGTTCCGGATCCGCTGGTGAGATCGCCCTCCCAATGGGCGCGACCGGTGCTGTCCACGGCCATGTGCTGTCCTTTCGGTCGGGGCGCGGGAGCCTACCGCTCCAACCGATTCCGATCGTCCCCGTGCCGATACCATCGGAGACCGTGCCCACCCAATCGGTCCGTAACGTCGCGCTCGTCGCCCATGTCGACCACGGCAAGACCACTTTGGTCGACTCCATGCTGTCTGCAGCCGGCGTGTTCGCCGCGCATCAGGAGAGGGTGGAGCGGGTGATGGACTCGACCGACCAGGAACGGGAACGTGGAATCACCATCCTGGCCAAGGCCGCCTCGATCCAGTGGCGCGACACGAAGATCAACCTGGTCGACACACCGGGTCACGCAGACTTCGGTGGCGAGGTCGAGCGGGCCCTGGCCATGGTCGACGGGATCCTGCTGCTGGTCGATGCCGCCGACGGGCCTATGCCGCAGACCAGATATGTGCTGAGCAAAGCCTTGGAGCGCCATCTGCCGGCGGTGGTGGTGATCAACAAGGTCGACCGGGCCGACGCCCGGCCGGACGAAGTCGCCGACGAGGTCTACGAGCTGTTCTTCGACCTCGACGCCAAGGACCACCACATCGACTTCCCAATCGTCTCCACGGTGGCCCGCATGGGCCGGGCTGTCACCGGGATCGGCATCCCGGACGAAGGTGCGGACCTGACCGCTCTGCTCGATGCGATCGTGGACACCATTCCGGCACCGTCGGGCAACCCCGAGGCGCCAATCCAGGCTCTGGTCACGAATCTCGACGCATCGGATTACCTCGGCCGCCTTGCCATCGGCCGTGTCTTCGAGGGGACGTTGCGGCAGGGAACCACCATCGCCCTCTGCCACGGGAACGAGGAAGAGCCCCCGATCAAACGCAGGCTGACCCACCTGATGGGGTTCTCCGGGTTGGGCCGAGCCGAGATCGAGGATGTGAAGGCGGGCGATCTCTTCGTCGTCGCCGGCTTCCCCGAAGTCGAGATCGGCGACACCTTCGCCGACCCGGCCAACCCCGAGCCCCTTCCCCGGCTCATCGTCGACGAGCCGGTGCTCAAGATGACGTTCGGGGTGAACACCTCGCCACTGTCGGGCCAGGATGGGAAGTTCTTGACCTCCAGGCAGATCCAGGACCGTCTCAAGCGGGAGATACTTGGGAACGTCTCCATCCGGCTCGGCGCCACCTCGTCACCCGAGGTGGTGGAGGTAGCGGGTAGGGGCGAGCTCCAACTCGCCGTGCTCATCGAATCCATGCGCCGGGAGGGCTTCGAGCTCCAGGTGAGCCGGCCCGAGGTCGTGATTCGGGTGATCGACGATCAGCCAAACGAGCCCGTGGAGCGGGCGGTGGTCGACGTTCCCGACGAGTACGTGGGGGCGGTGACCCAGGCAGCTGCACCGCGGAAGGGCACGATCGTCGAGCTCTCCCCCGGCGACCCGGGCCGATCCATCGTGACGATCGTCGCCCCGGCCCGGGGTCTCCTGGGGTTCCGCTCGCTGCTCATGACCACCACCAGGGGCACGGCGCTCATCCATCAGCATCACGATGGGTGGATGCCATGGGTCGGTGAGCTACCCCACCGTATTGGCGGTGCGATGATCTCGGACCGTTCCGGGACCAGCACCGCCTTCGCCCTCGACAACCTGCAGAAGAGAGGAGACCTCTTCATCGGTGCCGGCGAGGTGGTCTACGAAGGCATGATCATCGGGGAGGCATCCCGCCCCGATGAGATGGTGGTCAACGCCGCCCGACCCAAGCAACTGACCAACATCCGGACCCATGCCTCCGACGAGGCGATCAATCTCAGGCCTCCCCGGGAACTGACCCTCGAGACGGCGATCGAGTGGATCGCCGACGATGAGCTCGTCGAGGTGACCCCGACCGCGATCCGGGTCCGCAAGCGATACCTGATCGAGGCCGATCGTCGCCGATACGGAAAGAAGACGCTGAGCGCCTTCAGGCCGCCAGCCCGAGATGCACACTGACTCGGACATCGGATCCCGAACCGGTGAGCATCTCGGCAGGCTGGCCACAAGCACAGCGGTAGCGCACCACCATGCCGGCTTCGGTGTTGACGATGCCTTGCAGGTCCGAAGCCCAGATCAGGGCCTCATGACCGATGATGTCACACTGGGCGAGGAACACCACGAACCTCCTTGCTCAAGGTGAGCCGGTAAGAGCCCAGCTTGAGAGTGCGAGGCCTCATGACGGATTTCGCCCGTCGGTATGCCTGCGCTTCCTCGCGTCTTTCGTCGAGGATTCGTTGCGCCACTATGTATGCGATGGCGGGATGCCCAATCATCTTGGGAACCTCCTCTTGACGTAATAACCGTTCATCCGTACACTTGTTACCATATTGGACGGGGTGTAATAAGTCAAATGAATTTCTCTCATTACTCGGATCAAACCGTGGAACTCGCCGTAGACCTCGTCAACACCGATGAGCTGACCGGTGACGAGATCGGCACCTTGGACGAGTTGGTCACTTTCCTGACCAGATACGAGTCACTCCTCCCGACCGATGAGCAGCCGGTCACCGAGAAGGACCTGAGGAAGCTTCACAGACTGCGTGACGATTTGCGGGCGATTTTCGTTGCCCCGGACGTCGGCACAGCCGTCTCCAATCTCAACCAGGTGCTCGAGAAGAACAGCGCCACCCCCCGTGTCTCGATGCACGACGGGGAGCCACATCTCCACTACGAGCCGGTGGACGCCCCGATGGCATCCAGGGTCGGAGCGATCGCGGCGATGGGTCTCGCCGGCGTGATCGTCGAGCACGGGATCAGCCGTTTTGGGACCTGCAGCGCCAGCAACTGTCGCGACGTGTTCGTCGACAACACCCGTAATCGATCACGTGTCCACTGCTGCCACAACTGTTCCACCCGAGAGGCGGTCGCCGCCTACCGGAAGCGTCAAGCGACCCTCTGACGCCCACCCCCTTCCAACAACGCCGGGCTCAGCCCTAGATTTCGCGGATGGCCACCGCCATCACGCCGCGAGCAAGCCGCCCGATCTGGTGGTGGATCCACGACATCGCGGTCGGCCTGCTCTCAGGTTTCGGGGTGGGAACCGTGGCCGGCTTGTTCCTCAATCGGTTGGTGCAGAACAACGTCGTGGTGCTGGTCTGCGCCATCCTCGGCGCCGCCGCCGGGATCTACGTCCTGATTCAGAATCATCGGGAATCCCGGCGGTTCTTCAGCGGAATCGTCGTGGTCAGCTGGTTCCTGCTGGTCCTGTCGGCCGGGTTTCTCGGTCTGTTCATCTGGGCGATTCTCAACTTCGAGTAGAGATCAAACGTCGGCCGGGCCGGTGAGGGCGTAGGCCACCGCAGCCTCGAGGCTCATCGCCCGTCCCTCACGGTATGGGATGGCCGCCTCGCCGGTCAGCGCTTCCATGGTTTCGTAGTCGAGTGCTTCGATCCGGTTCAGCTCGTTGAGCACGATCTCGGTCCCCGAAGAGATGCGCAGACCGTGAAACGCCCCGGCCAGCCGGTGAGCACGGTCTCGGTCTCCGAGGATGAGTGCAAGCCCGGCACACGCGGCGAGGAGCAACACCACGCCGCTGACGTCCTGATGTGCGGAGAACAGCTCGAGCCCGCGTGAGAGGTATTTCCAGGCCTGGTCATAGTCACCGATCTGACGGCTCAAATGTCCGACCTCGAAGTTTCCCCAGCCCATCCCGAACTCGTTCCCTGCCGCCTCGTAGTACTCGATGCTTTTCTTCATGTGCGCCATGGCCCCGAGCACGTCGTCATCGACGTACGCGGTGAAGTTGCCTCGCCCCCACTCGACATCGCCCGAGCCCGCCGACGTCACCCAGCTCCCGGTAGAGGGCTTCAGCCTCATCGAGGGCATCCCTGGATGCACTCGCGTCCTGGACGAACACCGTGGCGAGCGAGACGTTGTAGAGGGCGTTGGCGAGCTCCTTGGGGTCACCGAGGCTTCGATGCATTCGAACCGTCTCCCGGTAGACCTCCAAAGCCTTCTCGAGGTCGGACTGCCACCACAGGATGCCGCCCAGAGCCTCCAGGGCCTTGGCCCTATACCTCGGATCACCGCCCTCGAGTGCCAGCACCTCATCCAGCCGCCGACGTGCCTCGTGAAGATGACCCCTCGCCTGCCACAGTCTCCAGGCGGCGGAGGAAAGACGGAAGGCGAGATCCGCCTCACCTGACTCGACGGCCCAATCGAGCGCTGCTCGAAGATTGTCCTGATCCTGCTCGAGGAGATCGAGCCACATCCGGCGATCCCTGCCCAGCAACTCCGGGGCGACACTCTCGACATAGGCGGCATAAGCCTCCAGATGCCGCCGGGCAATCGCCGCAGCCTCACCCGACTCGGTCAGTCGCTCCAAGGCGAACTCCTGGATCACATGGAGCATCCGGAAACGGAGCCGTCCCTCGGCGTCGACCCTCCGGACGAGGCTCTGCTCGACGAGCGTGGACAGCGAGTCGATCACTTCCTCTCCCAGTTCCTCGGTTGGCCCGCACACCGCCTCGACCTCTTCCAGCCGCGCACCGGCGCTGAAAATGGCGAACCGAGCGAAGAGTTTCCGCTCCGGCTCGGCGAGCAACTCGTAACTCCAGGCGATCGCGCTCTCGATGGTTCGTTGCCGGGCAGGGAGGTCGACCGACCCCGAGCTCAGCATGCGGGCGCTCAGACGGGACAGGATCTGGTCGACAGGTAGCAGGCGAAGCCTCGATGCCACCAGCTCTATGGCAAGGGGCAGGCCATCGAGACGGCCCACCAGCTCGGCAACAGCGGGCGCGATGTCGACCGTCAGCCTGAAATCAGGGCGCACCGCCATCGCTCGATCGGTGAAGAGACGGATCGCCTCGGAATGCATGAGCGTCTCGAGATCCGCACCAGGATCGACCCCGGAGAGCCCGAGAGGCGGGCACCGGGAGCTCCTGCTCCCCGCTGATCCGAAGCGGTGCCCGAGACGTGACCAACACCTTGGTGCGTGGCGAGGCTCGCAGCAGCTCGGCGACCAGCGGCGCCCCGTCGAGCAGCTGCTCGAAGTTGTCCAGGATGAGCAGGATGCCCTTGTCGGCCAGTTGGCTGTTGAGACGAATCGCCGGTGGCTCCTCCCGGGTCGAGACCTGAATGCCCAACGTCTCCAGGATCCGCGATGGGATGACCTCCACATCGTTGACCGGGGCGAGATCGACGAAGAACACCCCATCGGGATACCCATCTGCCACCTCTGCTGCCAGTTGCAGCGAGAGCCGGGTCTTGCCGGTCCCTCCGGGGCCGGTGAAGGTCAGGATCCGGGTCGCGCCGAGCAACCGCACCGCCTCGGCCAACTCCCGGTCCCGTCCCACGAAGCTGGTGAGCAGCTTGGGGAGGTTGTTCGGGATGGCATCCAGGGTGCGGAGCAGGGGAAACTCCGACTGCAAGCCCGGCGAGACGACCTGGAGGATTGCCTCCGGCTCGGCGAGGTCCTTGAGCCGGTGCTTGCCGAGGTCGCGTAGCGAAACACCTTCCGGAAGGCTCCGCTCCACCAGCACGGCCGTCGGCTCCGACAGCACCACCTGACCGCCGTGAGCCGAATCGGCGATCCGGGCAGCCCGATGCACGTCGAGACCGACGTAGTCGGAGGCGCCGAGGGCGCCGATCCCGGTGTGCAGCCCCATCCGGGACCTGACGACCCCGTCGGCCGGCCAAGGATGATCCATCAGGGCGTGCTGAGCCTGCACCGATGCCTGGAGCGCATCGACCGCAGCGGCGAAGACGGCAAAGAAGGAATCACCTTCGGTCTTGACGACGACACCGTTGTTCCCGGTGATGGCCTTCTCGATCAGATGGTTGTGTGACTCGAGGACCGGGACCCAGCCATCACCCAGAGATTGCACCAACCTCGTCGAGCCCTCGATATCGGTGAAGAGGAAGGTGACCGTCCCCGTCGGAAGCGATTGACGAGTGGATGGAGACACCATCCGAGACGTTAGTTCGGCAACGCCCCGCGCCCTACCCGATAGCGGGTATGACCTTGTCGCCGTACGCCTCCAGCGTGCCCTCCATGTCGTCGTGCATGAGGTAGATCCCGAAATGGCCGACACCCAGCGACTTCAGGAGATCCAGCTTCTCGATGTGGGCGTCCACCGGTCCGGTCACACAGAATCGGTCGACGATGTCATCGGGCACGAATTCCGTGGAGGGATTGCCCGACTTGCCGTGATGGTCGTAGTCGTAGGACTCCCGGGCCTTTATGTAGTCAGAGAGAACCTGCGGCACCTTGTCCCGATCTTCGCCGTAGCGGTTCACCATGTCGACCACGTGATTTCCGACCATGCCCCCGAACCACCGCAGTTGGTCTCTCTGATGCGCGACGTCCTCGCCGACATAGGCCGGCGCCACCACGCAGATCTCGACGTCGTTGGGGTCGCGTCCGGCCGACTCGGCGGCTGATCGCACGGCGCCCACCGTCCATTCGAGGATCTGGGGGTCGGCGAGCTGGAGGATGTAGCCGTCGGCGTGCTCCCCCGCCGTGGCCAGTGCCTTCGGCCCGTATCCGGCCACCCAGATCGGGAGGTCCCACCCATCGGTGATCCATGGGATTCGCAGCTGCTTCCCGTTGTAGTCGACCTCCTCGCCGGCCACGAGCGCCTTGACCACCTCCATCGACTCGACCATCGTCTGGAGGGTCTTGGGCTGGCGCCCTATGTAGCGCAGGGCCGAGTCACCGCGGCCCATCCCACAGATCGTGCGCGGCCCGAACATGTCGTTCAGGGTGGCGAACAACGACGCGAGCACGGTCCAATCACGGGTGCCCGGGTTGGTGACCATGGGGCCAACGATCAATTGCCGGGTCTCCGCGAGGATTCGCGAGTAGATGACGAATGGCTCCTGCCACAGGACGTGGGAGTCGAATGTCCAGGCATGGCTGAAGCCGAGGCTCTCGGCCCGTTTCGCCAGCTCGATCACCCTGGTGGCGGGCGGGTCGGTCTGCAACACCACGCCGAAGTTCAAAGCGGCCCACTCATCGCACGAAAGGTAACGGACGATTTGTTCTGATTTGGACCAATCCGGAGGGCCGGTGGCGACGAACGATCATCGAAAGGAGGCTCGATGAGCTATGTCAAGACTTACGCCAGGATCCTGGGGTGGACATTTGTCGCCATCGGAGTGGTGGGGTTCTTCCTCACCGGCTTCGGCGGGTTCTTCGGGATGGACGGCGAGACTCTGATCCTCTTCGGGATCAACCCCGCCCACAACCTGGTCCATCTGATCCTCGGCATCACCTATCTGATCGGTGCCAGGGCGACCGAGGCAGGCGCCCGCGCCGTGGTCTTGGTCCTCTCCTCGGCCTATCTGCTGGTGGGTGTGCTCGGTCTGGTCCTGATCGACACCAGCGCCAACATCCTGGCCATCAACCAGGCCGACAACGTCCTGCATCTGGCAGTGGGCGCTCTCGGCATCGGCGTTGTGGCCGCCTCCGCCAGACGGGGGACACAGACTGCGGAAGCCTGATTCCCTGACTGGCACGAGCGGGGATGGGGTACGGGTGGGACCCCATCCTCTCTCGCGTCCCTCCACGTAATTGAGACATCCAGGCCCGTATGTGAAACTGTGGGTCCCAATCACGGGCAGGTCCGTTGCAATATCCACTCTCGGACGAAACGAGCTTCTACCACCATCCCGGTGTGTTCCACCTCGAGAGCGGTGCGACACTCGAGCATGTCCAGGTCGGCTATCGGACCTGGGGTGAGCCTCGGTCCCGAGGCGATCCTGATCTGTCACGCCCTCACCGGAAGTGCCGACGCCGACGAATGGTGGGAAGGCCTGTTCGGCCCGAACCGGTCGTTCGATCCGGAGCAGGACTTCATAATCGCCAGCAACGTCCTCGGCGGCTGTTACGGGACGACCGGGCCCACCTCGTTACGACCGGGCACGGACCGCTGGTACGGGCATGAATTTCCCCGGGTCACGATCCGGGACATGGTCGATCTCCAGGCCGGCTTGCTCGACCACCTCGAGGTCGAGACGCTCGATCTCGTCATCGGAGGGTCGATGGGCGGTATGCAGGCCCTGGAATGGGCGGCGATGTACCCCGACAGAGTGGGGGGTGGGGTTGCCATCGGAGTCGGTTCCCATCATTCCGCCTGGAGTGTTGCCTTCTCCGAGGCACAGAGGGCCGCCATCTGGGCCGACCCGAAGTTCCTGGACGGCGACTACGAGCCGGGTCTGGGCCCGGACAACGGTCTCGCGGTGGCGCGGATGATCGCAATGATCTCGTACCGCGGGAAGGCGAACTTCGAGTCCCGATTCGGGCGCAAGACCCTGGAAGACGAGTTCGAGATCCAGTCCTACCTCCGCTACCAGGGGCAGAAGCTGGTCGGTCGCTTCGACGCCAACACCTATCTCCGCCTCGTCGACGCCATGGACAGCCATGACCTGGCGCGGGGCCGCGGCGAGATGGACCAGGTCCTGGCCGGATTGAAGACACCGTTCCTCACCGTCGGCATCTCGAGTGACATCCTCTACCCGGCCACCGAGGTGGAGGAGCTCGCCACCGCCCTGCCCAATGCCCGCTATCAGATGTTGCATGCGCCACAGGGCCACGATTCGTTCCTCATCGACATGGCCAACCTCGATGGCATCGTGAGCCGCTTCAAACACGACCTGGCCCGCGGGATAACCCCTGCCGATGACTTCGCCACAGGAGCCGGTCGGGGCTCATCGTGGGCTTTTTGAGTGGTGGGTGGTGGGTGGTGAGTGGTGAGTGTCCTACCGCTTCAACTACTGCCTGATACGGCTGCAGTCGACTCATCCGGAAGACTCAGCATCGGCGGCTGCGACGTGGCCGAGCTGGCCGGCGAGTTCGGGACGCCGCTCTTCGTCTATGACGAGGCACATCTCCGCTCCCGCTGCCGCGAGGCCGTGGCGGCGTTCCCAGATGGGGTCGCCTATGCCACCAAGGCCTTTCTGTGTGGGGCCATGGCCCGGCTCGCCCACGAAGAGGGCTTGTTGCTCGATGTGGCGACCGGTGGCGAGATCCACATCGCGCTGGCGGCCGGTGTCCCCGCCGACCGGCTCGTCTTCCACGGAAACAACAAGTCGCCCAACGAGCTGAGCAGGGCACTCGAAGTGGGGGTGGGCCGAATCGTCATCGACTCCATGGTCGAGATGGACAGGATCGAGACGCTGGTCGCCGCCGGAGCACCTGCTCCCACAGTCTTGATCCGGATCAATCCGGGCATCGAGGCCCATACCCACGAGTACCTCCGCACCGGTGCCGCTGACTCCAAGTTCGGTATCACCACCGAAGGGGGGGCGGCCGAGACAGCGGTGGAGCGGGCCCGGGCCTCTTCGGCGATGGACCTGATCGGCATTCATGCCCACGTGGGGAGCCAGGTCTTCGACGTTGCCTCTTTCGAGAGGGCTATCGAGGTCATCGCTCGTTTCGCTGCACCGCTCGACATCGAAGAGCTGTCGATTGGCGGGGGCCTGGGCGTGGCCTATGTGGAGGGTGAGACGGCACCAACGATCCCGGAATGGGGCAAGGCAGTGATCGACGCCGCCACGGCCGTCGGAGTGCGGGCGCGAATCATGGCCGAGCCGGGGCGGGCCATCGTGGCCCAGGCGGCGCTCACCATCTACACAGTCGGGACCATCAAGGAGATCCCGGGTATCAGGACCTATGTCTCGGTCGATGGCGGGATGAGTGACAACCCGCGCCCGGTGCTCTATGGCAGCGGGTACGAGGTGTTCGCCCCGTTGTCGACCAACGCCGACCGCACCCGGCCCATCCGGCTCGTGGGCAAGCACTGCGAGTCGGGAGATGTGCTGGCGTGGACCGCGCACATCCCCGAAGACGTGAAGGTTGGCGACCTGCTCGCCACCCCGGTGACCGGGGCCTACGGGCATTCGATGGGATCCAACTACAACATGGCTCGGCGTCCCGCGGTCGTATTCGTCGAGGGCGGAAATGCCCGCCTCGTGGTCAGAAGGGAGACGGACGACGATCTGCTGACCCGCGATCTGATCGCCGGGCCTGCCGGCTAACCGGTTGCCGACGTGTAGACCGGCTCGAACCAGGCCACCCGCGCCGCGCATGGGTCATCGACCACGGTGAGCGTGAGCAGGTCATCCTCGAACTCGGCGCTGTAGACGCCGGTCTGCCCCGGACACTCGCCGGCCACACCCGAGACGAAGATGAAATTGCCTTCCTCCCTTGCCACGAAGCCTCCTGTGAGCGGCCGGTCAGGGTCGGCATCGGGTCCGAGGACGACGTAGTCCCCCGCATCGTTGACCCTCAGAACCGACCTCTCGTTCTCCCAGCTGCCGGACAGGTCTGAGATGACCGCGTCCGGTCCGGTAGTTGTCGTCGGTGAGTCCGGGGAGAACGGAGAGGCGAAGGCCTCCTCCCGAAATGCGCAGGGGTCTTCTACGACCGACAGATGGAGGATCTCGCCGACGAGCTCACCGTCATAGACACCGGTCTCGCCAGGGCAGGGATTGGGGTTGGCGCTCGTGGCGAATATGAGCTGGCCGTGCCTGGAGGGCGACGAAACCGATCACACCCGTGGGCGATTCGGTGCCCCCGGCATCGAGCTCGAAGAGCTCGTACGAGCCGCCCTCGTCGAAGACGAGGGAATTGGCCTCACTCGCCCAACGACCGACCAGATCGGACAGCGCGACAGGCCGCTCGGCGGGTGGCGCAGTGGTCGACGGGATGGTGGTGTCGACGGTGGTAACTGTGGTGACGGCCGATGATGTCGTCGTCGTCTCGCCGGCCGGTGTCTCGCCGCACGACGCCGCGATGAGGGCCGCAACGGCGAGCAAAGGCCAGGTCCGATGACGTCGGCGTCTCACCCGTGGGTGGGAAACCCGAGATCCACGCCCCGGTGGATCGGGTCGGCCCAGCGAGAGATCACCACCTTCTGCCTGCTGTAGAAGTGCACGCCTTCCGGGCCATAGATGGCATGGCTGCCGAAGATGGAGTGCTTCCAACCACCGAAGCTGTAGAAGGAGAGCGGCACCGGGATGGGGACATTGATCCCGACCATCCCCACCTCGATCTCAGATTGGAACTTGCGGGCCGCCCCGCCGTCGTTGGTGAACACCGCGGTTCCGTTCCCGTACGGGTTCTCGTTGATGAGCCTGATGGCCTCCTCGAAGTGCTCCATCCGCACCGTGGAGAGAACGGGGCCGAAGATCTCGTCGGTGTAGATCGACATCTCCGTAGTCACGTTGTCG
This sequence comes from uncultured Acidobacteriota bacterium, assembly GCA_963843585.1. Lineage (GTDB taxonomy): Bacteria > Actinomycetota > Acidimicrobiia > Spongiisociales > ZC4RG35 > JARDZU01. The sequence goes on along the minus strand of CAWJLJ010000013.1, from coordinate 5,535 downwards.
AACAAGGTTGGGCCGAGGAAGAAGCCGTTCTCGTGACCTTCGACGACCAGATCCCGGCCATCGGCAACGAGTAGGGCGCCCGCCTTCTCACCGGCATCGACGTACCCCCTGACCTTCTCCAGGTGTTGTCTCGTCACGAGGGGGCCCATCTCGACTCCGGTCTCGTGGCCCGGGCCCACCTTCAACTTCTCGATGCGTGTCCTCACGCCATCTATCAGCGAGTCGCCGGCGTCGCCTACCGCCACAACTGCCGAGATCGCCATACACCGCTCACCGGCCGAGCCGTAGCCCGCCGAGACCGCGGCGTCCGCCGCAAGGTCCATGTCAGCGTCTGGAAGGACGATCATGTGGTTCTTGGCGCCGCCGAGCGCCTGAACCCGCTTGCCGTGACTGGTCCCGGTCTCATAGATGTAGCGGGCAATCGGGGTCGAGCCGACAAACGAGACGGCGGCCACCATCGGGTGGGTGAGGAGGGCGTCGACCGCCTCCTTGTCACCGTTGACCACGTTGAAAACGCCCTCGGGGAGCCCTGCCTCGGCGAGCAACTCGGCAGCGAAGAGGGAGCACGAAGGATCCTTTTCCGAGGGCTTGAGCACGAAAGTGTTGCCACAGGCGATGGCAATGGGGTACATCCACATCGGGACCATCGCGGGGAAGTTGAACGGGGTGATCCCGGCAACGACACCGAGCGGTTGGCGAATCGTGTAGGTGTCGACCCCGGTCGAGACCTGCTCTGAGAAATCTCCTTTGAGGAGGTGGGCGATGTTGCAGGCGAACTCGACCACCTCCAAGCCACGCTGCACCTCTCCAAGTGCGTCATCGATGGTCTTCCCGTGCTCCGCTGTGAGGAGCTTTGCAAAATCCAGCTTTCGCGCAGCGACGAGCTCGCGGAAGGCGAACATGATGTTCTGGCGCTGCGTGAGCGAGGAGAACCGCCAGGTCTCGAAGGCGCTGCGTGCAGTCTGGACGGCGCGATCCACGTCGGCCGCCGAGCCCAGCTCCACCTCGCCGGTCTGCTCGCCGGTGGCCGGATTGAACACCTCCCCGACCCGTCCGCTTGTCCCCCCGGTCAGCTGGCCGTCAATCCAGTGCTGGATCTGCCTCATCGGGCGAATCTACACCGGGAGGGGGGATACGCCGAGACCGAGTCCAGCCGCTGCAATGGTTGGGCCGGCCCTGTCCTGGGTAAGTTGGCGACGTGGTCAAGTTCAAAAGAGAAGCCACTGGCCCCGGCCAGGTGATCGATCGCCGTGGGGCTGGTGGCGGCTACCGGCCAGGCATGGGAACGCTGGGTGTCGGCGGAGGTGCCGTTGGCATCATCATCGTCTTGCTCCTCACTCTCTTGGGTGGTGGAAGCGATCTGAGCGGTCTCACCGAAGTCCTGCAACCGGCAGGTGGGGTGCAGCCGGAAACGGGGAACACACTCGACCCGTCGGTCGATCCAGAGACCGATCTAGCTGCGTTCCTCGAGGAAGTCCTGCAGGACACTCAAGGGATGTGGGTGGGCGTCTTTGAGGAGTCCGGACTCGATTACAGACCCACGAACCTGGTTCTGTTCAACGGTTTCACCCAGTCGGAGTGTGGTGGTGCGCAGGCGCAGTCCGGGCCTCATTACTGCCCGGCCGACGAGCTGGTTTACACGGATCTGGACTTCCTCGGCGAGCTGCAACGCCGGTTTGGCGCAGCCGGTGACACCGCCCAGGCCTACATCCTCGCTCACGAGGTTGGTCATCACGTCCAGCATCAGCTGGGTATTACCGAGCAGGTCCAGAGCGCGGGCACCAATGAAGCCAGTGTCGCCTTGGAGCTCCAGGCCGACTGCTTTGCCGGTGTCTGGCTCTCCACCTTGAAATCAGGGGAATCGGCCGCCCTTCTCGAATCGGGCGACCTCCAGGAAGCCTTGAACGCGGCGGCTGCGGTCGGTGACGACGCCATCCAGCAGCAGACCACCGGCCAGGTGAACCCGGAGTCGTGGACCCATGGAAGCTCGGAGCAGCGCTATCAGTGGCTGAACCAGGGATTCACCTCCGGCTCACCGGGCAGTTGCGACACCTTCGCCTCGTCCTAGTGCCAGGGCGAATTCAGGTATTTGGGTCTGTTCCTTTACGCCCTGTAAACCGATACCTTGGCATCGTGAGCGACTGACCCGGTCGCTCCTCGACCGGGTCGCCCAAAATCATGTCACTACTAGCCACCGCCATCCCCCTGATCATCTACGCGGTCGCGTTCCAGACAATCGTCTACTTGCTTCTTCCAATCCGCTTCCGCCCCACATGGGCGCCGCTCGCCACCAGCTCGGTGGGGGCGGCGGTGGTGGTGGTCGCGGCGGTCTGGTTCGGCCCGACGTCGATCGGTCTCGCCGGCCCTGACGGCGGGCTACTCGCGTCTTGGGGATCGGCGACCCTGGTGGCGATGTGCACGGTCGGAGTCGTGATGATGAGTCGCCCCCAGCTGCGGGGCCATCTCGCCGACCCCCGGATGGGGGCCATGTCCAGTCGGACCGCCGCAGCCCACATCCTGGTCAGGATCCCGCTGATCACAGTCGTCATCGAAGAGGCTGTGTTTCGTGGGGTCCTTCATGCGGCCCTCATCGCCGTCTATCCCGAGCCGATGGCTCTCTGGGGAGGAGCCGTGTTGTTCGGGCTCTGGCACATCGGCCCCGGGCTCGATCAAGCTCACGCCAATGACAGACGCAGCATGGCCCGCTTCGTCCACGTAGCTATCACCGTGGTCGCCACCACCGCGGCGGGAGCCTTCCTGGTCTGGCTTCGCATCGAGACGGGATCGATCTGGGTCCCGGTGGCGGTTCATGCCGGTGTCAACATGACTCTCGCCGCATTCGCCCGACTAGCTACCAGGACCAAGGTCGCACCGGTACCCGCGCTGGAGATGGCGGCCTAGGCCTCAGATCAGATACTGATTGGTGCCCCGCTTGAGGTACCGGCCGTCCCCTGGATTTCCCAGGTATTCACCGTTCTCGACGATGATCCGACCCCGGGTGAGCACGCACTTGACCTTTCCGGTGACCTCGAGGCCCTCGTAGGCCGAGTAGTCGACCCGCATGTGCTGGTTGTCCACCGAGATGACGTGCTTCTCGTTGGGATCGAAGATCACGATGTCGGCGTCGGACCCCACCGCGATCGTCCCCTTCTGCGGGTACAACCCGAACATCTTGGCCGGGGTCGTCGCGGTGATCTCCACGAACCGGTTGACCCCTATTCGGCCCTGGTTGACGCCACCGTCGAAGAGCACCTCCATCCGGGGCTCGACGCCGGGCATGCCGTTGGGGATCTTGGAGAAGTCTTCTTCACCGAGTCGCTTCTGCCGACCCAATTCTGGATGATCGTTGAAGCAGAACGGGCAGTGGTCGGTGGAGACCACCTGGAGGTCGTTGGTCCGCAGCCCTTGCCATAGAGCGTCCTGGTGACCCGCGGCCCGATCTCGCATCGGGGGTGAGCAGACGTACTTGGCTCCCTCGAACCCGTTCCCCAGATTGTCGAGATCGAAGAAGAGGTATTGGGGGCAGGTCTCGGCGAACACGTTGAGACCACGGTCCCGCGCTTGTATGACTTCGTTCACCGCCTCTTTGGCCGACGTGTGGACTATGTAGAGCGGAGCACCGGTGAGCTCGGCGAGAACGATGGCGCGATGAGCCGCCTCTCCCTCGAGCAGGGCCTTGCGCACGAGCCCGTGGTGGAGGGGGTCGGTCTGGCCTCGCTTCAACGCCTGCTCGACGTAGACGTCGATGGCGATCCCATTCTCGGCATGCATGCAGATGGTCGACCCGTTCTCCGCCGCCTTCTGCATGGCGAGCAGGATCTCGCCGTCGTCGGAGTAGAAGACCCCGGGGTAGGCCATGAACAGCTTGAACGAGGTCACACCCTCGTCCACCAGCACGTCCATCTCTTTGAGAGTCTGCTCGTTGATGTCGCCGGTGATCATGTGGAGGCCGTAGTCGATGGCCACGTTGCCGTCGGCTTTCTCCCGCCAGGACTCGTAACCCTCCATGGCCGAGCCGCCCTTGGTCTGGACCGCGAAGTCGATGATCGTGGTAGTCCCGCCCCAGGCTGCGGCCCGGGTCCCGGTCTCGAAATTGTCCGAGGCGAAGGTCCCGCCGAAGGGGAGCTCCATGTGGGTGTGGACGTCGATCCCTCCCGGGAGCACGTATTTGCCCGAGGCATCGATCACCCTCTCGGCGCCCGACTCCCAGTCGTGTGAGCCCGGTGCGGCCAGGGCGACGACCTTCTCCCCGTCGACCAGGACATCAGCGCCCATCGTCTCGGTCGCGGTGACGACCGTCCCTCCCTTGATAACGGTCCGTCCCATCACCCCTCCTCTACGGTGCTACCAGGTCTCCATACGCATCCGGGCGCCGGTCCCGATAGAACGCCCACTGCTGACGCACCTCCTCGATCATGTCGAGGTCCAGGTCGCGGATCACCAGCTCCTCCTCGGTGTCCGAAGCCGACTCGCCGATGATCTGACCCCTCGGGTCGACGAAGTACGAGGACCCGTAGAAGTCGTTGTCACCGAACGGCTCCTGCCCGACCCGGTTGATGGCGCCGATGAAGTACTCGTTGGCGACGGCCGAGGCCGGTTGCTCCAGATTCCACAGGTACATCGACAGCCCGCGGCTGGTGGCAGAAGGGTTGAAAACGATCTTCGCCCCGTTCAAGCCGAGGGCGCGCCATCCCTCCGGGAAATGCCGGTCGTAACAGATGTAGACGCCGATGCGGCCCACTGCGGTGTCGAAGATCGGATAGCCGGTGTTGCCCGGGCGGAAGTAGAACTTCTCGAAGAAGCCCTTCACGTGGGGGATGTGGGTCTTGCGGTACTTGCCCAGATAGGTGCCGTCGGCGTCGATGACGGCCGCCGTGTTGTAGTAGAAGCCCTCCTGCTCCAACTCGAAGATGGGCACCACCAGGACCATCCCGGTCTCCTTGGCGAGGTCCTGCATGAGCTGGGTGGTGGGCCCGTCCGGGATCGGCTCGGCGTAGTCGAAGTGCTCGTTCTCCTGCACCTGACAGAAGTACGGGCCGTAGAAGAGCTCCTGAAAACACATGACCTTCGCGCCTTGCTTCGCCGCCTCGCGGGCGTAGTCGGCGTTCTTCTTGATCATCGTGTCCTTGTCGCCGGTCCACTCGGTCTGGACGATGGCGGCCCTGACGATGTTGGGCATGAATGAACCTCCTTGGGAGACAAACCTAGCTAGGTCCTAGGTTGTAGGTCATAGGTGGTAGGCCAGGGCACCTACCACCTACCACTTACGACCTACCACAGCGACGAAGCTGCTAGCTTCCCCCCTCTTGCAGCTCGATCTCGCGTCTCTCGAAGCTCGAACCTGAGACGTCCGCATCGCCGAGGGCATCGACCGCTGCCTGGGCCAGATCGGTCCGGTAGACGTCGTCGGGGATCTCCACTCCTTGGAGCTCGACGACCTGCTCGTTGGCGATGGAGATGGTCTGATCCCAGAGCTCCTCGTTCATGACCCCGATGCCGTTGGTGGCGGGGAAGATGAGACCGAGGATCTCGTTG
>CAWJLJ010000012.1:0-9121 GCA_963843585.1 uncultured Acidobacteriota bacterium | reverse complement strand
GATCCCGCACGAGATCTACGAGGCGCATACGAGTCGGTTCACCGGCAAGCTCCATTGGGTTCAACTCGACGCCGGCACCGACGACAACGACCACTTCATCGATCCCCGGGCGCGACTCCGGGTGGCGATGGCGCGGCAGTCAGGAGCGTGGGCTGCGAAGGAGCGAACGTCCGGCCATTTAGTTGTCGATTCTGAGGTGGAGCTGACGGGATTTGAACCCGTGGCCCCCTCGTTGCGAAAGATGCGGTCAAAACCCTCTGACCAGGGGAAACAGCACACGTTGGCGGGTCTGTGGCCCGCTTGTGGACCGAGCGGAGTGAGATGTCGTGAAACCTGGTGAGACGTGACAACAGCCTCCTCCATCCCGCCACGAGCGACGTTGACACATGATCGAAGCACACGGTGGCGCTGTTCTCAGACGCATATTGCCGGTTCTCGCGCGGGTGATTCGGCCGATTCCCGCGTCGAGGCCCGCGCGTTATGCACGGTGGCTGCCTAAGGCGGTGTGGTTAAGTCCCCTCAGGAAGTTCGAGCCATCAGCTACGACCCAGTACCAAGTTCCTCGGCTAGTCCAACAAGAACCCCTTCGGGACCACGGATATAGCAGAGGCGATACGAATCTTTGTACTGCACCACGTCGCCGACGAGCGTCGCACCCCGCGTACGTAGCCGAGCAAGAGTTTCGTCGATGTCACTCACAGCGAACATTCCGCGTAGATAGCCAAGGGCATTCACAGCTGCGTTTCGATGGTCAGAGACAACAGGAGGATTAAGAAATCGGGAAAGTTCGAGTCGACTGTGGCCGTCGGGAGTAACCATCATCGCGATTTCGACCTGCTGGTCACCCAGTCCGGTGACGCGCCCGGCCCACTCTCCTTCAACCATCGCCCGACCTTCGAGCTTCAACCCAAGCTCGGCAAAAAAGGAGATGGCGTCGTCGAGAGATTCCACCACGATGCCGACGTTGTCCATCCTAAGTAGCCCACTTTTGGTCATAGGCGCTTCCGATAGTTGCGAATCATGACCTTCCGAATTATGACCCCATTGTCTCACGACTTCCTTATGGCTGTCCGATCTAGAGCACTTCCTCAACCTGCGAGGTGCTCTGGGCATGCATCCTGTGGAGCATGCGTGGGGCAACGGACGACGAAGATCGCGCAAGCAGCGGCGTTCGATATCGCCGACAACGCCCTGACCAGGGCGTTTGTGGAGCTGGCGGGATTTGAACCCGCGACTTCCTCGTTGCGAAAGATCCGGTCAAAACGCTCTGACCAGGGGAAACGGCCTCCGATTCCGGGTTGGTGGAGCGGCTGTGGGCGAGCGACGTGATGCACCGTGAGATGTAGTGAAACGAGAGATCAACGCGCTCAACCCGCCAGAGGCTGGACTGACGCCTGATCGAGGTTCACGATCGCACTGTTCTCAGTAGCGCAGGATGAAGCTCGGTTATCGAGCTAGGGAATTGCGGGTCCGCAGGAGTCGATCTCGATCAGTGCCACTCACGGCAAGCCACGCTGACTCGCATAGCGCGACCTGTACCAGAAGCTGAAGGCTGTCGGCTCCTTTGATGAGGCTGAGCCTCGAACGAGGGCGACCCCCTGGGGTCAGCGCCAACCGAGTCCCGGCGCGACGTACTTGACGATGCTCTCCAAGGCGTGAGCGTTGTATTCGACGCCTAGCTGATTGGGCACGGTGAGCAGGAGCGTGTCGGCGGCTGCGATGGCCTCATCTTCTGCCAGTTGCTCTATGAGGACATCCGGCTCGGCTGCGTAGGAACGACCGAAGATGGCCCGGGTGTTCTCGTCGATATAACCGATCTGATCGCTCTCCTGCCTGCCAACGCCGAAGTAGGCGCGGTCCCGATCATCGACGAGAGCGAAGATGCTCCTACTGACAGACACTCGGGGTTCACGGGTGTGGCCGGCTTCCTTCCAGGCTTCCCGATATGCCTCGATCTGCTTGCGCTGTTGGAGGTGGAGCGGCTCGCCGCTCTCGTCGAACTTCAACGTCGACGTCTGCATGTTCATCCCCTTCTGAGCGGCCCAGACCGACGTGTCGTTCGAACCTGAGCCCCACCAGATCCGATCGCGCAAGCCTTCTGAATGGGGTTCGACCCGAAGCCGACCGGGCGGGTTGGGGAACATCGGTCGCGGGTTCGGCTGGGCAAACCCCTTCCCCTCGAGCAGGTCCAGGAACACCTCGGTGTGTCTTCGCGCCATGTCAGCGTCTGTCTCACCATCAGCAGGGGCGAACCCGAAGTGGCGAAAGCCGTCGATCACCTGCTCCGGTGACCCCCGGCTGATCCCCAACTGGAGGCGCCCACCCGCTATCAAGTCCGCCGCACCGGCATCCTCGACCATGTAGAACGGGTTCTCATACCGCATGTCGATGACGGCGGTGCCGATCTCGATCCGGTTGGTTCGTGCGCCGACAGCCGCTAGGAGAGGGAAAGGCGAGCCGAGCTGTTGGGCGAAATGGTGAACGCGGTAGTAGGCGCCGTCGACACCGAGTTCCTCAGCGGCGACGGCGAGCTCGATCGACTGGACAAGCGCATCCGAGGCGGTGCGCACTTGCGAGTGAGGTGAGTCCGACCAGTGGCCGAACGAGAGAAAGCCGATCTTCTTCACGGTGCGGTCAGTCTCGCGGGGAGATAAGGTGTGGTGGCGTCAGGGGACGGCGTCGACCCATCCTGCACCGAATCGCCCCCCGCACGAATGCCATCTCAGGTTCGCCATCCGACCTGGACACGGCATGGTTGAACGGTGCCTCTGGCTCGGACCCGTCTCCAATCTTCGATAGTTCCCGGCTACGCGCCTTAACGATTGCCAGCGCCAACAGAACTTGGCACTCGATGAGACTGGTCGCCCCGCGCGCCTCGGCCAAGATGGAACGACATTGGAATGCGTGTCTGAGGTTGAGCAGTCTCAGCGGTGTGCTGCACTCGGACCGGATTCAGGGTCGTCTTTGGCCTCTTCGGTTTGCACGCTCCGTTGCGTAGCGACCGCGTTTTCATGGGCCTTGTCGCCTACGCCACCGGCTTGCCTCTCCTCCAGTTCTGCGAGGTTGTCGGGTCGCCCGTAGGCAAAGATGGTGTCACCTGGAGCGATCTCGGTGTGAGGATGGGGAGCACCGAGGTAAGCCCCATTGGATCGTCTGAGAGCCAAGACCAACACTCCCTCCCTGGGAAGATCGAGGGAGTCGAGACGCTTGTATGCAAGCCAGTCCCCTTCCATCACTTTCACCTCGCGTACCTCGTAACCTCGTTCCATTCCGAGGAGCTGCACATAGTCGAGCACATGAAGGTCGGTCCAGCGCTCGAGGCCGCGCTCTATGACCCTCCGCAGAAGACGCTCAACCGAATCGAGTGTGGTCAGCCACCAGAGCAGACCAAGGCCGACCATCAGGACCGCGAGTCGTATCGCTGCTGTTCTCAATGAGCCGGCCTGAGCAAAACCAGCCACCAGAGAGGCGATGGCTCCGGCCACTCCGGCGCTCCCGAGGAGCATCAGGGTCAGGATGATCTTCCGCCGGACTCCATGTGCGACGACGGTTTCGGCTTCGTTGGTGGTGAACCCGACACCGGTATAGGCCGACCTCGCCTGGAAGTTTGCCAGCTCTCGGGAGACTCCTGTCATCACGAGGGCGCTGGTAGCTATGCGAGTGATGAGAACTGATGTCGCTACGACGACTAGGAGACTGGCGATGGCACCCATCTGTTCACCTCGGCCTGTCCTCGACGGTGCTGTGCTTCGCGGAAGATCGCGGTGGCTGTTGACCGCGTGGTGGCCACATGCTAAATCGGCGCAGGACCCGCACGCCGCTGACCTATCAGTCCAGACGAAGATGAGATCTCCCGCGGAGACGATCTGGTTTGACAGATTCAAGGAAGAGGCATTCGGATCGATGTGAGGTATTGAGAGAGCACGTCGTAGGGAATGAGACGCTTCGGGCCCTAGATCTTGTGGGCCGCCTGTGGAGCGGGAGGCTCACGGGTCATGAAGCGAGGGAACCGGGAAGTAACCCAGAAATCCTTCTGAACAGGGCTTTCAGTGGAGCTGACGGGGCTTGAACCCCCGACCCACTCGCTGCGAAAGATGCGGTCAAACAGCGTTGACCAGGGGGAACATCACCGGTTGGTGCGCTTGTGGAGCAGCTGTGGGGCGAGCAAGGTGAGATATGCCGCGGCTCTCTCGTTGAGTCGTGTGGGGTCCCGAACCTAGTCGATCGTCGCCGGCTCGGAACTCGCCTCCTCCAGGTCGACCTCGATGCGATCCTCAACTTCGAACGTCACGGAATCATTGGCGGGGTCGTATCCGACGCGAACCTCGTCACCAGGTTGGATGGCGCCACCCAAGATCTGACGGGCGAGCTCGGACTCGACTTCGTTGCGCACGAGACGCTGGAGCTCCCGGGCTCCGTACTCGGGCTGGTAACCCGCTTCTGCCAGGTGCTTCAGCAATGACTCGTCCCAAACCAGGTCGACGCCTTGGCCGCGAGCGGTCCGTTCCAGCCGAGTGAGGGTGAGCTCGACGATCTGACGAATCTGCTCTTGGTCGAGGGCGTGGAACAAGACGATCTCGTCGATCCTGTTGAGGAACTCCGGCCTGAAATGGCTGCGCAAGCGTTCCGAGACTTGTCCCTTCAGCTCTTCGTAACCGAGACCGCCGCCCTGACTTTCCTGTCGCAGGTTCTCTTGGATCAGATCGGCGCCGACGTTGCTGGTGGCGATGATCACCGTGTTCGTGAAGTCCACGGTGCGGCCCTTGCCATCGGTCAGACGCCCATCGTCGAAGACCTGGAGCAAGACATTGTGCACGTCGGGGTGGGCCTTCTCGATCTCATCGAGCAAGACCACCGCGTACGGCCGACGCCTGACCCTCTCGGTGAGCTGGCCTCCTTCGTCGTAGCCCACATAGCCAGGTGGGGCGCCGACAAGGCGAGACACAGTATGCCGCTCCATGTACTCGCTCATGTCGATCCTGATCATGGCGTCCTGATCGCCAAACACCGTCCACGCCAGAGCGCGGGCCAGCTCGGTCTTTCCGACCCCTGTCGGCCCCAGGAACAACAGCGTCGCGATGGGGCGCCCACCTTCGGTCAACCCCGCCCTGGAACGACGCACCGCATCGCTGACGGCTCGCACTGCCTCCTCCTGACCGATGACTCGCTCGTGCAGGCGCTGCTCCATGCCGACCAACTTCTCACGCTCCTCGGCCGTTAGCTCTGCCACCGGTATCCCGGTCAGCGAAGAGACGATCTCGGCTACGTCCTCGGCGGTGACCTCGGTCGAGCCAGTGCCGACCTCGGTCCTCCACTCGTCGGTGCCGGCTTCGAGACGGCCCTCCAGCGCTTCGATCTCCTCCTTGAGGGCCTGGGCCTCGTCGAAGCGCTTACGCGACGAGAGATAGTCCATCTCACGTCTTCGGGTCCCGATCGTCGCCTCCAGCTCCTGCAGATCGGGCGGGCGCGACTTCGATCGAATCCGAATCCTGGCCGCAGCCTGATCGAGCAGATCGATGGCCTTGTCCGGGAGGAATCGGTTGGTGATGTAGCGATCGGAGAGCTCGGCAGCGGCCACCACGGCCTCGTCGGAAATTCTCACCTTGTGATGAGCCTCATAGGTATCGCGGAGCCCGCGCAGTATCTCGATCGCCTGGATCACGGTGGGCTCGTCGACGAACACGGGTTGGAACCGCCGTTCCAGGGCGGCGTCCTTCTCGATGTACTTCTGATACTCATTCAGGGTGGTGGCACCTATGAGGTGGAGCTCGCCCCGGGCAAGAGCGGGCTTCATGACGTTGGCGGCGTCGAGCCCACCTTCCTCACCGCCGGCGCCGGCACCGGCGATGGTGTGAATCTCGTCGATGAAGACAACCAACTCGTCTTTGTGCTCGACGATCTCGTCGACCACGTTCTTTATCCGCTCTTCGAACTCGCCGCGGTACTTCGACCCCGCCACCAGGGAATTGAGGTTGAGCTCGACGACTCGCTTGTCCCGCAGCACTTCGGGGACTTCGTGGTTGACTATCCGCTGCGCCAGGCCCTCGACTATTGCAGTCTTGCCCACGCCGGCCTCACCGATCAGCACCGGGTTGTTCTTGCGACGACGCGCCAGCACCTCGATGGTGGTCTGGATCTCGTCCGCTCTGCCGATCACAGGGTCGAGTTGACCCTGGCGGGCGAGAGCCGTCAGATCGCGTCCGTGCTTGTCGAGCTCCGGGGTCGTCGACGGAGGCTCGACCCGCCCTTCCTCGGCGCCACGACCCACCACACTGACGATGCTCTGACGGAGAGCCTCAGGGGTCAGCCCGTACTTGCGGAGGAGATCGCCGGCCATTCCATCGGGTTCGGTGGCGAGGCCGACCAGCATGTGCTCTGGACCGATGTAGCTGTGACCCATGTCACGCGAGACCATGAATGCCGCCCGGAGAGCATCTTTGACCCTCGGAGTGACACCAACCTCTGCCTGCGCCTCGTCAACCACATCTCCCCGTGGTGAGTTGGCCTCGAGGTAACGGCGGATTTCGTCATCGGACACCTTGTGCTGCTTGAGCACGGCCTGCACGACATCACTGTCGATCAGAGCGGTCAGGAGGTGCTCGGTGTCGACATCCGACTTCCCTCGTTCCACGGCAATCTCCGCCGAGCGCTGGATGAGCTCTTTGGCGTGTTCACTCAGATAGCTGGTCAGATCGACGGACTGGCGAGCCGGCCGCTCCGTTCCATATCCGGGGAACATCGATCCTCGGCCGAAGAACTGGTCGAACATCTCCTCCATCTGCGAGCGGCCGCTGCGTCGCCCGAAGGGGTCGTCTCTGCCGTACATGTTGACGCCTCCTTTCACCACCCTCGTGGCCGGCGCCTCGGCAGGAAATCTACGGGGCGGCTGTATCGACCGGACCCGACCCCGGTCTCATTGCTGGCGAGGTCCGAATGGGTCCATGTCTTCGCGAAACAAACCTACACGCAGCTTCGAGCGACGACGTGAAGAGGAGCGGACACGGCAATCCGGCGTACACGATCGACGCCTACCAGCACGTGCTCCCCAGAATGCAGGGCGAAGCTGCCCGCGTCATCGGGGCGGGTTGGCCGCGCCCGATGTCGTCTGCCGACCTACGCTGCGGTAGGTGACGCAGGAGCCGTCTGACCTCGAGCGTCTTCTCGGACCAGACCGCAGACCGATCCGTCGGCCTCATGGGATGGCGTTGATCGTCGCCGTGATAGCGGTTGCGATTTCCATTGGTCTTGTCGTGCTGTGGCCGCGTGACCCGCCGACGATCGACCGTCTTGCATTCGGGTTTGCCAGCGCGGTGATACCGGCAACGGTCGAGTCCGTCGAGGGTGCTCCGTGTAGCTACGCCGCCGAGGAAATCTGCAACACGGTGGTGTTCACGGATGGGAACGGAACCTTCTCACAGGAGTTTCCTGATGATCCGGGCCAGCCGCAGTTCGAGGTCGGCGATCCGGTCTACCTGTCGGTCACGGTGGCCGAGGACGGAAGCATTTCGACCAACTACTACGACAGAAACCGAGGACCCCTCCTCCTCGTCGTTGGCCTCCTATTTGGCATTGCGGTTGTCGCCTTGGGCCGGTTGCGCGGGGTGGCGGCATTGGTCGGACTTGCCATCAGTGTGGCCGTCCTGATCTGGTTCATCGTTCCAGCGATCATTGCCGGTCGGGACGCAGTATTGGTGGCGTTGGTCGGAGGTGGAGCCATCGTCCTCGTCTCGTTGTATCTCGCCCACGGCTACACCCCTCTAACCCACGTGGCGGCGGTCGGCGCATTTGCCGCCCTTGCTCTGACGACTGCCCTGTCTTGGGTGGTGGTCGAGTTCGCCCACTTCACCGGGCTGGCAAGCGAGGAGGCGTTCTACTTGCTGAATCTCCCCGACATCGACCTCAACGGGCTACTCCTCGCAGGCATCGTCTTGGGAGCGCTCGGTGCCCTAGACGATGTAACCGTCACCCAGGCTTCAGCGGTGTGGGAGGTGGCGGGTGCGAACCAAGCCATTGAGCAGCGAGCCCTGTTCGACTCCGGCCTCCGAATCGGACGGGATCACATCGCCTCCACCGTTAACACTCTCCTCCTCGCCTACGCCGGCGCGGCGATGCCGCTCCTCATCCTCTACAGCCTTTCAGGACTATCGCTTGCCTCGGTGGGCAGCTCCGAAGTAATCGCAGTGGAGATAATCAGAACCCTCGTCGGCTCAATAGGGCTCGTCGCCGCAGTCCCGATCACAACCTGGCTGGCCGCGACTCAAATGCATCGGAGGATGCTGAAGCGTCAGGCAGCGAGAGCGAAAGCCCCCGATGACCAGCCACCTGATCGCCACATCGCAACGGCCCCGGGGGCCTTTGGAGCCGAGATCACAATCATGCTGCGTCGCGGATCTTTGGGGGACCCACGGTGAGTCGGCCAGAAACGGACACTACGCCGCTTCTTAGCTCACTTGTCCGGTGAGTAGTAGCTGGAGAGAGTACGACAGGTTGACGCTCGCCGAGTGTTGGAGGTCTTATGGACAAGGTCCGAGTCCGGGTGCGATTGACCACGGACGAACGAGAGCCCATCGCGGGTATCCGGGCGATGTGCCGTGAGTCCATCAAGATCGAGAAGGGCATGCGTGACCTGGTGGCGGCGACGCGAGATCAAGGTCATTCATGGACGGAGATCGGCCTGCGGGCGATGGGCATGACGAAGCAGGCCACGTAGCATCGCTTCACAAAGGGACCGATCCACATCTGATTGAGCAGCAGGTGGCGCGGTCTCATTGGCATACGTCAGGTCGGATACCAAACGCTCGATTGGGCTACATCGCGAAGAGCCACCCTCAATCGAAGAGACGCTCGCTCGTCTCGATGCGTCCTTGCCGCTGTCTCCTTGCTCCGCGATCTTCATCGGACGATGCTGTAATCCGACCCTTTTTCCTTCCTCTCTGTAGGGCTGTGGAAGTGCACCCGAGCCGATCACGCTCCGAGCACACGCAGACGCCCAAAGCCAAGGGCCTGCGGCCGGACTCCAGGTGGGCAATTTGTGGAGCTGACGGGATTTGAACCCGTGACTTCCTCGTTGCGAAAGATGTGGTCAATCCGCTCTGACACGGGGAACGCCCTGCGTGTCCGA
>CAWJLJ010000011.1:0-17098 GCA_963843585.1 uncultured Acidobacteriota bacterium | reverse complement strand
CGACTTGTCCTCACAGGGCGAGATCCGGCGTATGGCCGATGAGGTCCTCTCCGCCTACCCGCGGCTGGATGTGTTGGTCAACAACGTCGGGGGGTTCTGGGCCCACCGCCACCTGACCTTGGATGGGCTTGAGCACACGTTCGCCCTCAACCATCTCGCCCCTTTCCTGCTGACCAGCCTCCTCCCGGAACGGGCCGTCACCTCGGCGCCGGCTCGTGTCGTCACGGTGGCTTCTGGAGCTCAATCGATGGGGAAGATCGACTTCGGCGACCTGATGGGGGAGCGGGACTACTGGGTCAGCGAGCCTACAACCAGTCGAAGCTGGCCAACGTGATGTTCACCTATGAGCTGGCACGACGGCTCGAGGCCAGCCGTGTTACGGCGACCGCGCTACATCCGGGGATGACCAACACGGCTTTCAGCGCGGAGGACCCTGCCCGGGCGATGGCTCCCGTCGTATTCGTCGCTCGTCCTTTCATGAGAACCGCCAAGAAGGGAGCGGAGACCGTCGTGTATCTCGCCAGCTCGTCGGCGGTTGAAGGCGTCACCGGCAGGTACTACGCGAACCGCAAGGAGAAGAAATCGAACCAATCGTCGTCGGATGACCGCGAGGTCACCGGGCGGCGGCGGAGGTCAGCGCCATCTCGTCGGCGTTGCCGACGCCGGTTGAGTCCAGAGGAAACTGAGGATGGAAACTCAAACCACGAACAGACGATGAAGACTCAAGGCGATTGGTGGAGCACCGCGGTTAGATGTGGCTTTGGCCGCTGTTGGTTCTCGGCGGTGTCCCAATAGGCGGTCATGTCGCAGACTTGGTGGTCGATGGAGTCGAATCCGAGGAGCGGCGCTTGCCGCCGGACTCATCGCGGGCGCACTCATCGGAGCGGCAGAGTGGTTTGCCCTGCGTCGGTGGGTCTCCTGGCTGTGGATCCCGGCGACGACTGCTGGGATGGCCATCGGCTCGCGATCGGGGCGCCACTGGCCGATTACGGGATCGGCCGGGTAGACCTTGCCCTCATGGGGGCCGTGACCGGCCTCGGTGTAGGAGTGATGCAGGCTCTAGTGCTCGCACGTGAACATGTGCCCGGCGCATTCTGGTGGGCGATCGCCAATCCGCCTGGTTGGGTGCTCGGCTGGTTCGTGTCCTCATACGTGATCGCGAGAAGCATCGCCGAACGTTTCCCGATCTTCGGCGCAAGTGGAGCGCTCGTCTTCGGGCTACTGACCTGGTTGGTCCTCGCAATGCTCCTCCGTGAGACGCCACTCGAAGGCGAGCGGACCCCAGCCCCAACCACTGCGTGACCGTAGAAGCCGCCGCGGGCGTTTTTCTCATACTCCTGCCGCTCGCCTTCAACGGGTTCTTCCTGTTGCTCGGGCAACGTTTCGATTACCCAGACATCCTGCGACGCCCAACCGAGGACATACTGAATCGGTTCCAGGCAGGAGGGGTCGGTTTGAAGCTGGTCTGGTACGGCTTCATGCTCACCGCTGTCTTGTTCGCTCCGCTCGCCGTGCTCGTGGGTCAGGTGTTCGCCGGCGACGACATCGCCGTAATGCCGACGGCGATCGTTGTCGGCGTCCTCGCCGCAGTCGTCCAGTTCCTCGGGCTTGCTCGCTGGCCATTCCTGGTCCCGGCGTTAGCACGCGCCTACAACGATCCTGCTTCGACTCCGGCAACCCGTGAGGCGACCAAGGCTGTCTTCGACTCGTTCCACCGCTACCTCGGGGTCGGAATCGGAGAGTGCCTTGGCTATCTCCTCACCGGAGCATGGAGTGTGCTGATCGGGGTGGCGATGCTTCAGTCGTCGCTGTTCGAGGCTTGGCTCGGTTGGCCGGGGATCATCATCGGCCTATTCCTGGTCGTCGGTTCGCTTGAGTTCGTCGGCCGTTTCGAGGAGCAAGGCTGGAAGCTCGCGGGCACGATCGTCCCGATCACCTACGTCCTCTGGTCGGTGTGGCTCATCGTGTCGGGTCTCGTACTCCTGCTCGGCTAGGCAACGACGATTCAGATTCGCCACGGCCATCGTGACTATCCGTATAGGGATGAGGAGTGGAACCCAGGTGTTGGCGCAGCCGATTACATCGGCTCGCTTGGTTGGTGTGATCTTGGGCTTCTTGAGGACGGCGCCTGTATTGAGACGTGACTTCACCAATATCCCCGGCAAGGCCCGGTCCCCAGAGACCCTCAGCCGACCGCCTCCGAGAGCGCTCGGCTGCTTGCCGCCAAAGGATTCCGAATCTGACGTATCGGGGATGCCGCGATGAAACCTGGCCCGACGATGGTGGGTCTTGGGGGAAACGCACCCAACAATGGGGATGGGGAAAATGGGGACGACCAGGGGTTCCGTTGAGCCGCCCTCGTGGAACTCCGGTCAGTCCCACGGACCCTCCGAGGCCGTCACCGTCAAACGATTTCCGAAAGGCAGTCCTCCGGACATGTCGCCGAAACCTGACACGGTCACTGTGCTAACTGTGGCACTTCCTCCTAGTGGGCTGAGGCGAGATCCTGGGGGTGGATCATGGAAACCGGACGGCTCACCGGAATGGGAGCCCGACATGCCGGTGCCACTACCCCGAGGCATCATCTAGCTCGTGTCGGTTAGGGGCCGCAACCCTGTTCAGGTCCCGACCCCTACCGCCCTCTCGCGAATTACGGGGCCGCGGCCACGGTGACCGCCGACCCGGGGATGACCACGTACTTGAGGAGAATCCCGTCCTCATATGACACCATCACCGCCGGGATAATCGCAGAGGGTTCGGTGCCCTCCATGGTGACCGGATCGCCCGCAACATCGTTCATGACAATGACCGCGACTGCGCCCGCGTTTTGCGCCTCCCTGACCTTGGTCGGGTAGTCACACCCGCCAACATCGACAAGCGCGATCCCACCAGCCTGAAAGCCAAGGTATGAGGTAAATGAACATCCCTGAGAAAGCCCGGTTGAAACATCGATGGCTGGTCGATGCAGTCCGCCGGATACTCCTCCCGGGGTCGGGCTCGGACCGAAGGTCGCGCCCGACGCCTCATAGGTTCCCGAAGCGGCTGTAAACCCGAGGACTATCACCACATTGGGCAGTTGTGGTGGCGAGGTGAGGATCGTCCCTCCCTTAGCCGCATAACTAGTGCAGTCGCTCTTATCGACGAACCCCGACCCGTCCTCCTTGTAGAGGGACTGCCAGTTCTTGCACTGTTTGGCACTGGCACTGTTATTGCCTCCCGATGGCTTCGCCAGCGCCGACCCTGCCGTCAACACCATCAAGCCGGACAACAAGCTCACAGCCACCAACAACGAAACGACGCGGCGCGACCGCGTCTGGTTACTCCCTACCAAGATTCCTCCCTTACACCCGCCCGGGTCAATCCCGAGTCCGGTGGCAAGGTATCGGTCGGCTTGTGCCTAACGGGTGAGATCGCGAAAAACTGCGCTACTCCGGCTCCTACCTTTCATCGAGCGGCTGGTGCTCGCACCTCACGAGGCGGCACCACCCGATGGCGGAGGATCAGGAACGCCGTCCTCATCCGAGACGGATGCCGCTGCCAGACCTGCGGACAGCCGGCAACCTGCGTCGATCACATCATCCCCTGGTCCTGCGGAGGGGGTGCCAACTGGGGAAACCTGGCCGCATCCTGCCGTGCCTGCAATGCGAGGAAGGGGGCACGACCCGGCCCGGATGACCACGCCCTCGGCTCTCGGGGTCGGGTCTGAGTCTCGACGATCCCGGACCGTTCGGCCGGGCCGTCCTCCGATGAGGGTCACCCGCTTTGCGAAGGGCGGCTCTCCAGAATCAATTTGACCTTCTCAAATTGGGTCCGGTCTGTTTTCGCCCCTTCTCTTGCCATCAGCGGCGACATCAGTTTCCACCGGCCCGTTGGCTTCATCTCCGTGTTACAGGTCACCCGAGTGCCCCCCGAGGGCGTTGATGCAAAGAGAAAGGCTGCGTTGATTGGGAACGGCTCGGTGTAGTCGAGGACCATCCGGTGAGGTGGCGTGAACTCGGTCACCGTCCAGGGCATGGTGACCTGTTTCTTTCCCATCATGCGAACGTCCTGGCCTGTAGCACCTACTTGGAGAGGCCCATCGTGTCTTACGTCGACTACCTCGACACTCCATTCTGGGGCGTTGTCGAGGTTGGTCAGATACTCGAAGACCTCCTCGATGGGCCGGTCGATTTCCACGGTCGTACTGATCGACGCCACGGGACATGAACGTAACGACAAGACATCGGCTCCTGACGAGATCGCGAAAGAATCGGGTCCATCAAGAAACCACGGCTTCGATAACGACATCGCCTCTTCGCAAAGTGATTAAGGAGGCGGCGGTGACGCTGTCAGGTCTCACGATGTCTCACGTCGCTCGCCCCCCAGCCGCCCCACAAGACCCTCAGATGAGCGTGAAACCCCTGGTCAGGACGGTTTTGCCGCATCTTTCGCAACGAGGGGGCCACGGGTTCAAATCCCGTCAGCTCCACTAAACGCCCTGGTCAGGGCGAATTCTGCGCGCGCGAAGTTTCGCTTTTTGTCCGATTCTGTCATCCGTTGCTCCACGCGTGCCCCACACGATCGCGCACGCTGAGCACCTCTCAGACGACGAGGTGCTCATTGCGATCGTCCAAGGGTGGCGCCAATGAAAGCGAAGTAAGCCATCGCTTCAGATCTACCTCGGCCCCGAGTTCAGGAGGCGGTCTTGACGGGTTCCTATCGAGGGCGCCCGCTTGATCGACCGGGCCTTAGCGGGGGCGGTGGCGGGTCAGCCAAATCGGGGCCGGCGACTGCCTCGCCCGCCCTGTTAGCGGCTCGTTCGGAACGATGGACTGCCCGCTAGGAACGCGTTAAGCAGGGGGCGATAGACCGGTTGCCATCCTAGTTTTGGAGCTATGGGATCGGTGCAGTGGAACTTCGGATCGACCTGATCTTTCTGGCCGGTGCCATCGTGTTGATGTCGGCGGCGAGCACCGTGGCGGTGGTCCTCGTTCGGAGTATGAACCGAGCGCCGAGGGAAGCCGCCCCGCTGGGGCCGACGATGGGTCTCGCTCTCGTTGTCGCGGTCTGGCTTATCGGTCTTGCCCTCCTCTTCCAGGGGCTTTTCGAATGAGCACCAGGGAGGCGGGATCCGCCATGAGCAGCCCAGCGATCCTGATGATCGTCGGCCGCGCCCTGCTGGGGATCGTCGTTGGCACGGCTGCTGCCTGGGCCTTCGTGCCGGCTGAGACGGCTCAGGCTGTGATTGCTGTGGCCCTTCCTTTGGTCGCAGCCTTGACGGCGTGGTACGGCGGCCGGGAGATGGGAGCCGCGGCCGCGATCGCCGGAACCCTGTGGTTCGGCTACGCCCACACCGAGCCGCACTTTCACACCGAGATCGCCGCTCGTGCCGACGTGATCCTCACCCTCGCCGTGCTCATCGTCGGCGTTCTTGCCAGCGAGCTTGCCGATGCCCGGCGTCGGTTGCGAGGCTTGCGCGGCGATATTGTGAAGAGGTGAGCAGCGGCAAGCTGAGGGTGTTCCTGGGCGCTGCACCTGGTGTGGGAAAGACCTATGCCATGCTCGAAGAGGGGCACCGGCTGCGGGACCTGGGTCGGGATGTGGTTATCGCCTATGTCGAACCGCACGCCCGCACCGACACGATCGCGATGATCGGCGACCTGGAGGCGGTCCCTCGCAGGAAGATCGAGTATCGGGGATCGACCTTCGAGGAGATGGACCTGGACGCTGTCCTGCGACGTGGTCCCCAGGTAGCCCTGGTTGATGAGCTGGCCCACACCAACATCCCGGGCTCGCCGAACGTGAGGCGATGGCAGGACGTCGAGGCGCTGCTCGACGCCGGCATCGATGTCATGAGCACTCTCAATATCCAGCATCTCGAATCCCTGAATGATGTCGTGTTCGAGATAACCGATATCACGCAGGGCGAGTCGATCCCCGATGAGGTGGTTCGCCGAGCGAGCGAGATCGAGCTCGTCGACCTGACTCAGGAGGGAATTCGGGAGCGGATGGCTTCGGGCAAGATCTATCCCGCCGAGAGAATCGATGCCGCCCTTGGCAACTACTTCCGACCCGGCAATCTGGGGGCGCTGCGCGAACTAGCCCTGTCCTGGACTGCGGATCGTGTGGACGAGGCCGTTGCCAATTATCGCAACCTCCACGGGATCGAGAGCCAATGGGAGACCAAGGAGCGCGTCATGGTGGCCATGGCCGGTGCCGTCGGCGGTGACGACATCGTTCGGCGTGCTGCCCGTCTAGCGATGCGCTCCCGCGCCGACCTGCTCGGGGTGTTTGTGCGACCCACCGACAACCTCACCGACGACACGAGCAACGCCCTCGCCACCCAGGTCCAGTTGTTGCAGAGCCTTGGTGGGAGGTATCACGAGGTGGTTGGCGATGACGTGGCCTCATCTCTCATCGCTTTCGCCAAGGGCGAGAACGCCACTCAACTCGTGCTCGGGGCGAGCCGACGTTCGCGACTCCAGGAGTTGATGGGCGGCTCACCGGTGGCCCGGGTGGTCCGCAAGGCGGGAGATATCGACATCCATGTCATCTCGTATGAAGGCGCCAGGCCGAGAAGGTCGCGGCCACGGTCGCGTCAACTCCTGAGTCCGGCCCGGCGCATTTCCTCCTGGGTCTTCGCCATTCTGGGGCCTCCTCTCATTACGTGGGCGCTGCTCTCCTGGTTTGACGCTCCCCTCCACAACGTCCTTCTCGTCTATCTCCTCGCTGCCGTAGGCGCCGGTGTCCTCGGGGGCGCTCTTCCGGCCGCAGTCACCGCGATCTCCGGGTTCTTCCTCGCTAATTGGTTCTTCACTCCTCCGTTCAGGTCGTGGACGATCAACGGCGCCGACAACCTCTTCTCGCTGTTTGCGTTCCTGTTCGTCTCGTTGGTTGTGGGGCTCCTCGTCGGGCTGTCGAGCCGCCGCGCCGCCGAGTCGCGCCGGGCCAGGGCCCAGGCTGAGGCGCTGGCCGCTACCGCGGTCGGAGGGCATCCGGTCTTCGGCACCGACGAGCGCGGTCTGGTGCGTCGGATCAGGGAGACATTCGGGTTGGAGGCGGCCAGTGTCCTGAGGCGCGAGGGGGATTCGTGGGTGACTCTGGCCTGGGACGGTGACGTCGTCCTTGACCGGCCCGACAGGGGGAGCGAAGTCATCGATCTGACCGGGGGCGCGGTGCTGGTGATTCTCGATGGGCAGTTGACGACCGACGATCGTGCCGTCCTTCGAGCCTTCGCCGCACAGATCGTCCAGGCTTTGGAGAGAGAAGAGCTGGAACGGGAAGCAGGTTCCGCCGAGGCGATGGCCGAAACAGATCGTCTTCGCACCGCTCTCCTGGGAGCGGTGTCCCACGATCTGAGGACACCGCTGGCGACAATCAAGGCCTCGGTGACCAGTCTGCTCGAGACGGGTGTCGAATGGACTCCGGACCAGACTTCGGCCTTCCTCCGGGCAATCCTCGAGGAGACAGAGCGCCTGGACCGGCTGGTAGGGCGGCTCCTCGACGCCAGCAGGGTTCAGGTCGGGGCGGTCCACGTCTTCTTCAGGCCCGTCGGTCTGGATGAGGTCGTTGGTGCCGCGCTCGGAGGGCTGGGAGCGGCACGGGAGAGGGTCATCGTCGACATCCCGGAATCGCTGCCCGAGATCCAGACCGATCCCGCATTGCTGGAGAGAGCAGTGGCCAACCTGATCGACAATGCCCTGATCTGGTCTCCGAGCACCGAGTCGGTGAGAGTGAGCGCAGGAGAGATCGCCCGCCGCATCGACCTCCGGATCACCGATCGTGGCCCTGGCATCCCTCTGGACTCGCGTGACGCGGTTTTTCAACCGTTCCAACGGCTCGGTGACTCGCCGAGGAGTGGGGGCGTTGGGCTCGGGTTGGCAGTGTCCCAAGGTCTCCTCGAGGCGATGGGCAACGAGTTGATCATCGAGGACACACCGGGAGGGGGGACCACGATGGTGATCGGGTTCAAGCTCGCCGGCCCCGTCCACATCCCCGATACGTTGACCACGGATGCCCATGTCTAGTGAAGGGCGGATCCTCCTCGTGGATGACGAGCCCCAGATCCTGCGCGCTCTGGCGATCAACCTGAAGGCGCTCGGCTATCAGATAGAGACCGCCCAGAGCGGCGAGGAAGCTTTGCAGAAGGCGGCGACCAACAGACCCGATGCAGTCATCCTCGATCTCGGGCTCCCCGGAATCGACGGCGTCGATGTGATCCGGGGTCTGCGGGGCTGGTCCGACGTTCCGATCGTCGTGCTCACGGTTCGGGAGGGGGAGCGGGACAAGATCTTGGCCCTCGACGCCGGCGCCGACGACTATGTGACCAAGCCATTTGGGATGGGGGAGCTCCTGGCACGTCTGCGGGCGGCCCTGCGGCGGGCGGCCCCGGATGACTCGGGGGCACCCCTGATATCCACGCCGCACTTCACGATCGACCTGCCGGCCAAGCGCGTCCTCGACGCCGACAACTCCGAAGTGCGCCTCACGCCGACCGAGTGGGGCATCGTCGAGGTGCTGGTGCGAAATCAGGGGAAACTAGTGAGCCAGACCCAATTGCTGCACGAGGTGTGGGGACCGCAATATGGGGAGGAGACCAACTATCTGCGGGTCTTCATGGCCCAGGTGCGACGAAAGCTAGAGCCCCAGCCGGGGACGCCGCGCTACTTCATCACCGAACCCGGAATGGGATATCGATTCGAGCTACCCGAACCGGAGCAGGTCGTCGCGAGCATGTGAGGCAAAGCGCTTGGACACGCGCTTGGGTGCCGGAAGGATCGGTCATTGCCGCGTTAGCAACGCGTTAGGAACCCCCTCTTAGAAGCAGGCGTGGCGCTAGCAATACCTCATGGAACGCCGAACGGTGACTGGCGCCTGGTACTGCGCAGCCCGGTTGGCCGATAAGAGGTGAGGGTTCTGGCGGAAGTAGATCTCAAGCGGAGGCTTTTCGGAAGGCCGTTCGCCTCTCACGAAGCGGACGCCCAGCTCCTTCCCAAGCGTTTGGCCCTCCCGGTCTTTGCCTCCGACCCGTTGTCCTCGGTGGCGTATGCGACCGAAGAGGCGATGCTGGTGTTGGCTCTCGCCGGTACCGCCGCCTTCGCCCTGCTGACCCCGATCTCCCTGGCCATCGCTGCTCTGCTCGTGATCGTCATCGTCTCCTACCGGCAGACAATCAAGGCCTATCCAGATGGGGGCGGGGCGTTCATCGTCGCCAACGACAACATCGGCATTCGGACGGGGGCAGTGGCCGCCTCTGCATTGCTGATCGACTACGTGTTGACGGTTTCGGTATCGGTGGCAGCCGGTGTGGCCGCCATCACGTCGGCGGCGCCCGCACTCATCCCCTGGCGGCTTCCGATTGCTCTTGGCTTCGTGGCTCTGTTGACGATCGCCAACCTTCGGGGGGTCAAAGAGGCTTCGACCTTGTTTGCCCTCCCCACCTATCTGTTCGTGGCAACGGTGGGGGTCACGCTTGTAGTCGGCTTCGCCAAGTGTCTCGACGGTGTTTGCCCGACCGCGATCTCGTCGGGGGCGGATCTCGAAGCGGAGGTGGCGGCCATTGGGCTCTTCCTGATTCTCAGGGCCTTCGCCTCTGGATCCACGGCTCTCACGGGTGTCGAGGCCGTTGCCAATGGAGTACAGGCTTTTCGACAGCCGAAGGCGCAGAACGCCGCCGCCACGCTCGGAATCATGGGTGCGATCTCGATCACGATGTTTCTCGGCATCTCGACGCTGGCCCTGTGGTTCGATGTCCGAATCTCGGAGGACACCATCGACCAATACGGGACGGTGATCTCCCAAATTGGTCGAGCTGCCTTCGACGGCGGCGTCGGCTTCTACCTCCTACAGGTGTTCACGGCTGCGATCCTGATCTTGGCCGCTAACACCGCCTACCAGGACTTTCCACGACTCTCCGCCATCCTGGCGCGGCACAAGCTGGTGCCTCGCCAGTTCTTGAACCGGGGCGACCGTCTGGTCTTCTCCAACGGGATCATCACTCTGGCGCTGGTGGCCGCCGCGCTTTTGGTCGTGTTCCAGGCGGAGGTGAGCCGTTTGATCCAGCTGTACGTCGTGGGCGTCTTCACGGCCTTCACGCTCAGTCAGACCGGGATGGTGCGGCACTGGTTGAGGACGAGAGAACCTGGGTGGAGACGGTCGGTGGCGATCAATACGGTCGGCGCCCTGACTACGGGAGTGGTGTTGATCGTGGTGGCCACGGTCAAGTTCTCTCATGGGGCGTGGATCGTGATCCTCATGATGCCGATCCTCGTCAGTCTCATGTTGAGCACTCGCCGCCACTATCTCGGAGTTGCCGCCCAGCTCAAACTGGTACCGGTCGAGGCCCAGCCTCGGCCGACGAGGATCATCGTCCTCGTGGCACATCACGACGAAGGAACCGACAGGGCCTTGCGTTATGCGCAGTTGGTCAACGCCGACGCGGTCACCTGCGTGCATGCCGAGGAGCCTGAGTCCGACGACCTCGTCTACACGTGGGATGCGGCCCACCCCGGGCACGCGCTGGAGATCATCCCCGGTGAGCGAGACTCGATCTCGAGACGGGCCGTGCGCCGGGTTCGCCTAGAGCGAGACGCCCACCCTGAGGCCATCATCACAGTCATCCTCGCCGACCGAGTGCGCACCAGGTCGATCCTCGCCCCATTCGCTCACCGCCACAGTCTCGCCATCAAGTCCCGGTTGCTCTTCGAGCCCGGCGTGGTGGTAACCGACCTCAATGTCCCCATTCGCTCTCGACGTAGCAAATTGCCCCGCGTTCCGACCCGCAAGATCGAACAGGTGGTGCTCGTCTCGGACATGACCCGACCGATCAGGGAGACGCTCGCCTACGCCCTAAGCCTTGGGCAACCAGTCACTGCGATTCACATCGATGTCGACCAGGTTCAACGAGATCGGCTGGAGAGACAGTGGAGCGAAGCTGGCTACGAGTTTCCGCTCGTCGTCGTGCCCAGTCCGTATCGCAGCATCGTTGGCCCGCTCGTCAGATACCTCCGTGATCGGAGACGGGCTGCCAGTCCCGGAACCTTGATCTCCGCCGTGATCCCCGAGTTCATCGTCCCAGGGCGGGTCACCCAACTCCTACACAATCAGACCGGTCTCGCCATCAAGGGAATCCTGGCCGCAGAAGCGGGCATCGCCGTCACCAGTGTCCCCTTCCATCTCCGGACCAATGGCGGTTCGGACCACTGATCCGCCATACTTCGAGTCTCACCACGTCTCACGTCGCTCGCTCCACAGCCGCCCCACAAGACCCTCAGATCAGCCTGAAACCCCTGGTCAGAGTGGTTTGACTGCATCTTTCGCAACGAGGGGGCCACGGGTTCAAATCCCGTCAGCTCCACCCACGAAAGGGTCCCCTCCTATAAGGGGGAAGACGGACTGAGGTGTCCATTGGCCCACCTGATGCCGAGGTCTTTCGTCCTCGGGGGTGGCTTGTCGACGTGCGTATTCCCTCGGGAGACCACGCTATGAGCGAAGCCGTGGGTAGGTTCGCCTCCCGATGCCGAGCATTGTGGCCCGTGCCCAACCTGGCTCCCCGAACGGCAAAGAGGTCCTCACTCCTGTAACGAGGACAGCGTGGAGAGATTGGCTGGCTCGAAACGACGGTCGGGAGGAGGGGGGCTCTGGGTGGTATACCGGAAGAAATCCAGTGACCTGGAAGGCCCGCTGTACGACGACCTCGTGGAGGAGGCCCTCTGCTTCGGTTGGATCGACAGTCGGGTGCAGCGGGTGGACGACGAGCGGAGGATGCAGTGGTTCTCCCCGCGGGAGAAAAGGTGGGGTCTGGTCGTCACTCAACAAGGCTCGAATCGAGCGCCTGATCGAAGAAGGGCTCATGTCGGCAGCCGGTCAAAGGGTGATCGACAAGGCAATCGCGGACGGATCATGGTCGCAGACCGACGAGGTCGACGCCCTTGTGATCCCACCGGACCTCGAGACCGTGTTGGACGTGGTGCCCGGAACTAGAGATGCATTCGATGCCATGCCCGAGTCGACCAGAAGGCAGCATCTGTGGTGGATCCACAGCGCGAAGCGAGCCGTTACGAGGTCCAACCGAATAGAGGGGTTGATCCGTCATCTGTCGGAGGATGATTGAGGAGCCGGGCCGGAGCTCTGACTGCGAGACGAGTCCGGTCACTCCTCGTCGTTGGCAGGGGTCGGTCAGACCTCTCTTACCCATATCGACAGGCTGGTCGGCCGCAGAGTGGCATCGACTATCCCGGCGAGATCGGCGATTAGCACATCGGTGTCGGCATAGTCGCGGAGTCGGATATTGAACTCCACCATTAGTTGCTCAGCGTCGTACCCCTCGCGGTCGAAACGACGATCTACCCAGCCTTGCACACGCCGCCGAACCGGGTTGAACACTCCGGCGGCGGCGAGGGTCGATCCCGCCACCACCAGGGGCGAGGCCTGTCCGCCGAGCGAGCCGAACCCAAGGATTCCGAGGGCGTATACACCCGCCAGGATCACGACCAAGAGGGTGTAGGAGACGGTGCGCCGGACAAGGCGGCCCAGGTCGTATAGGTGATAACGGAGGATGGCCACGGTAATTGCGATCGGAACTGCGATGAAGGAGATGCCGACGGCGAGGTAGATGTCGTCACCGACCGGCGCTCGGTTTAGGACCTCGGTCATGAAGAGGGCGGCCAGCTCGGTTACGACCAGCGTGGCCATCACGAGGATTAGGGCGGCCACGACCCAAGCCAGCTGTGCTCGGAGCTCGCCAGTGCTACGCCGCCACCTGACGAACAGGGAGGTGGCACCGATTACGAGGATGAGGATGGTCACGGCATATCCCACCCCGACGAGAGTGGACATGGGTTTGCCGGGCATCTCCCCGCGAATCACAGCGGTCGTGGCGACGATCATCTCGCCGGCGGCGAAGACTGCAAGCAGTGCGATAGCCCATCTGGTCATCAGGCCCCAGTGGTTGGTGCCCCGAGGGGGCAGCCCGCTGGGGAAGGTCAACGTGATGTAGCCAAAGAGCGCGAACACGGTCGTCCAGGGGGCGGCATCGTCGTCCAGGTGCTCGGTGCCCGGCATACCACCCAGCGCGAGGGACAAAGCCACCGCGGTGGCGACCAGGATCCAACCCATCGGGTGCCAGTGCGCCCGAACCAGGAGAAGACAGCCTACGGCGAAGAATGGCCACCAGTACAAGGCTGTCCCGTCGAAGATCGCCCACAGCGTGACAACCAGAAAAAGGCCAACGACAAGGGCGCGAAGTCCGGTCGGCTGGCGCTTAGCCTCGGGCAATCCCATCCCCCCTATTCTCCCTAGCGTGATTCCGAAACCGTTACGGAATCCGCATGTACCGAAAGTCGCCCCAGGTGCCTCAGTGCGCAACCATCCCCACGACGGTCCCTCAACCCCGGAGGAGGTCAAGACCGCCACGACCCGCCCATTCGCGTCTGGTAGGGAGCGAGGTCGGGCTTTTGGAAGACCTGGGCAGACATGGCTTTCACCGTCCGCTCGCTGACTCCAGGCAGTTTGGCGATGCCGGCGCTGAGACGATCGCAATCGTGAGGCAAGCACAGGGTTAGTTTTGAGGCGGAACTACAGCGGCGCTGTCAATCGCCTGGCGTCCAACTCTCAGTAGCGCAGGCTCGAAGGAGTGGAGGCGCCGTCGCTGACTCACCAGCGCCAGGCCGACATCGTCTCAGATCTCGAGATGCTCGCCCCGCTAGTCATCTACACCGACCCGATGCAGTGCAACGAGGTCCGGGGTCGATTGACCCAAGCCCATCCGTCGGCGGCGAGCCATCGGCGCCACGGCAAGTTGCATCCTAGCGGTCCTGAAAAGGGTTCCGTTACGGCAGAGGCACCCGTAACGATCCCGTAGCGCTCGACCCTTACCCTCGTCACGACCCGAGGACTTCGACCAAGAGAGGTGGCTGCGATGCGTGGTTTTCGATTCTCTGCGAGGTTTTCGTTCCTGACCGCAGCCGCACTGATTGTGTCCTTGCTGGTGGTTTCGTGTGGAGGTGGCAACGCTACCGACCCCCCTACGACCACGGAGGCCGAGGTGGCTGACACTGTCAGCCCCACTACCACCTCCGCGCCGGTCAGCACGACGACCGCGCACGAAACCACCACAGAGGTCGTCAGCGACGCCACTGACAGCTTCGCTGGAGTCGTCGACATCGGCGGGCGGGGCCTCTACCTCCGCTGCGCTGGGTCGGGTAGTCCGACCGTGATCATGGAGGGCGGCGACGAAGACACCAGCCACTCCTATGCCTTCGCCGGGACCTCGATCTCAGCCGTGACCAGAACCTGCGTCTACGACCGGGCCAATCTGGGCCAGAGCGATCCTGCTGAGGGACCACGCGGGCTGTCGGAGCTGGTGGGGGATCTCGAAGCTCTCCTCGAAACGGCCGAGGTGGAAGGACCGTACGTGTTGGTGGGCACCTCTGGGGGCGGTTACATCACTGCTGGATATGCATTCGCTCACCCCGACGAGGTGGCGGGCATGGTCTTTGTTGAGACTCCATCACCGTTCATAGACCCGCCACCGGAGATCGTCGAGCTGACAGCCTGGGACCACCCATCCAACGTCGAGAATCGGGACTATCTACAGGTGGAGAAAGATGCTTGGGCGGCACGTACGGAAATCGGTGACATCCCGGTGACGGTCATCTCCAATGACTACGGGCCCGATGCCGAGCCGGGCGCGGCTGGACCAATGTCGAAGACCAAAAGGGCTGGCTGGTGTTGAGTCCCAGCGCGAGCAAATCGTGGTGACCACCGGCACGCGGTCGAAGAGGCAGACCCCCAACTGGTTATCGATGCCATTCTCGATGTGGTGGCTGCCGCTAACTGACCAGCAACCCGGTTCTCGCCCGTCGGTGGGATTCGAACCCGCGACACGAACGCCAATGAACATAGATGGTCGTGTCTTTTGGGCTGGCACGTTCCGATGCTCAGCATCGTCCGCGGACATCGATATCCGTGCCGTGCTTGGTTGTCGAACGACTTGCCCCGTCGATGCATGGCTGACGACGCTCGCCCCACAGCCGCCCCACAAGGCCGCCTATGGGAGCCATTTCCCCTGGTTAGAGGGTCTTGACCACATCTTTTGCAACGGGGGGGCCACGGGTTCAAATCCCGTCAGCCCACCCGAATCCCCGTTGTACTACTCGCTACTGCAGATGTTTTCCGAAGAAGTCGAATAGCAGTTGACTGGACCGGCGCCACATCACCTCGGGAGCCATCGGGCCTAGCACCCGTTTCATGGGGGAGTCATCCGGTAACGGCACAAACTGCACATCTGAGAAGTTGGCGTGCCGGGCACCCTCGATCGTGTGCATCGTCCCGGGCTTGCCAGAATCGACGATCCGCTGCCAGCCGTCAAAGAGATAGCTTCGTTCCTGCAGACACCACTCGACGCTGGGGAATGCTCCGGCGGCGACGAGTTGTTCGGGCGGCGCAAGCATTTCGGGATGCTCGGCGGCGATCACCATGGCCGGTTTTGGTAGGCCGGTGGTTCCGACTTCTGTCGAGATAGCGCCGTCGAGGTTGACGGCCGCGGCTGGGAGCGATCGTCCATGCGGCACCACTCGAGGGCAGCATTGCCGCCGAGCGAGTGTCCGAACGCGCCAATGCGCTCCATGTCGATCGCCTCGGAGACGGCGGCGTCGACCCCGGAAGCAAGTTGGCGGTTGATGCCATGTCGTCGCGGTTGAGGAGGGCTGTCTCAGCTCGAAAGTTGAACGTTTCCTCCATGTCGCCCGCGACCGGGTCCCCGACGGCAGCCGTGATGCGTCTGAGGTTCGTCTGATTCGCCGGGACCGTGTTGCGGTCCTCGAAAACCGTGATCGGGGCATCATTTGTGTGACAGATGCTCGCCACGACATAGCCTTGGCTGGCGAGCCCCTCGATGAGCCCGGCATAAGAGAGCGGGGAGAAGCCGGACGTGGAGAATAGGAGGAGGGGAATGGCCCCCGTTCCAGCGGGGGCGCATCGTCCTTTGAGTGGCTCTGAAGCGAGGTCGTACCGAGCGGGGCACCCATCACCGTGTCGCTGGCTTCCCACCCGTGCGGGGAGGTACGGCGAATACTGCGAAGCGGCCGAGAGGCTGCCGGGTACCAGATCCAGATGACGAGCTTCCGCGGACCCCCCCCGCCCGGCGGCGCCGGTGCTTCCGCCCTCGAATCGTCGATGATCTCGACTGGAATTCTCCCTACTGCGAATTCACCGGTTGGCTTCTGGCAGTTCGTTCCTCCACTCCGGTACCTCCTTCTCCATGACGGATAGTCGGTGCCCGTCGGGAGACTCACCCGACGGTTTGCGGCTGTACCGTGGCCATGTCCACCGGCACACTGATAACCCCCGACTACACGTTTCATTGGTCGGCCCGAAACGTAGTGTCTGGCTAAGGCACCGTTGGCTACGCGAGATTCAAGCCGAGCATCGTCTCGACGAGAGCGAGCGCGCCGGCTATGCAAGCCCGGACATCCTGGTAGTCGACGCCTCGGGCGTGACGTCTTCGATGGCTCCACAACCGCCGAGCTCATGTGTGGTAGATGGGCTGGCGTTCAGGCAGCAGGCGTGTGCTCTGCTGACGTGTTCATTCGTTGCTCCACTCCTAATCGGCGACAGCCACCAATTCCTGCCGCCCATCAAGACAACTATGACTGCGATGACCGAAAGGACGCCGGCTCGCGCTTGCCAGACCCATGCCGGATCGAGGCCCCAAGTGAGAGGCACAGTGCCGTTGAAAGCGGCGTGCATCAAGCCGGCGAGGAGGACGCTGCCGGTGTTGAGGTAGATCCATGTCAGCAAAACTGAACCAGCCAACAGCCAGATCGGCGCAGGCCACAACGGGAGCCCCTCGTAAAGCTGACCGGGGAGATAGAAGGGGAGGTGAGCTAGTACGAAGAGCAGACCTATCACGGTCGCCGCCCAGGCAGGCGAGTGTCCACCATCGATGGCCGTCTGCACACCAAAGCCGCGCCGGCCAGCTGAGTTCTTCGAGAAGGGCGGGGACGAGCACAACGAGTGGGACTACCAGGGCCGATGCGGTCAAGGCATCTGTCAGGCGACTCGGTGTAGTCTCGGTGCCAACGGCGAGGCCCACAAGGTCCACCCCCAACTTCTCAAC
>CAWJLJ010000010.1:0-119712 GCA_963843585.1 uncultured Acidobacteriota bacterium | reverse complement strand
TCGGGGAGACGGGCGGTCTGGCGGTAAGGGAAGACTTCGATCAGCTCGCCGGATCGAATCCGGGTCTGAATGGCGCGCCACGCTTCGACGCCGAACAAGTCGGCATGATGGTCGAAGAAGACCTGGCGCAGATCGGGGGCAAGCCCCAGAAAGCTCTGATGCTCTTCCGGGAACACATCGTTGTCGCCCACCGGGAACCATGGCTCCGACCCCAGTTCTTCGACCTCGTCGCGGGCTGCGGGCAGCTCCCTGAAGTTGATGTCGACGAGGGCGCTCAGCTCGTCGTAGTCGTAGAACACGACGCGGCCGTGGCGGGTCACGCCGAAGTTCTTGGGGAGCAGGTCGCCGGGAAAGATGTTGGTCGAGGCCATGTCTTTGATCGACTGTCCGAAGTCGACGACTGCATCGACGGCGGCCGGGCGCGCCGCCTCCCGGACATAGACGTCGAGCGGCACCACCCGTCGCTCGACGTAGACGTGGCTGATGATCACCGAATCGCCCTCGAGCCGCACGGTCTGCGCAGCTTCCGATAGCAACTCGTCGAGGACCGCCGGCGAGAACCGCGAGCGGTGGAACTCGAGGTGCTGGAAGTCCTGGACGTCCATCAACCTCCCCGCCCGGTCGTGTTGGAAGACCAGCCGGTACTTGCCCATCACTCCCCGTCTGGTCGTCCGTTTCGGCGGCGGGAAGGTGTCACGGATCACCTTGAAGACGTCATCGTGGCCCGGCATGCCGAACACGATCATCACGAGGCCCCTCGTCCCCGGCACCGGCTGGAACTGCTCCTCGGTCGATCGCAGATGCCGGAGCAGGTCGCGGTAGAGCTCGGTCTTGCCGTGCTTGTTCTGCCCGACGGCGATGTAGATCTCGGCTATGCGCTTTCGGGGCATGAGCCGGCGAAGGAACCGGGCCAGGTCGTAGGGACGGGCGACGTCGACGTGGAAGTACGACCTGGTGAAGCTGAACACGATCGACGCCTCGTCCTCGGTGAGGAGGACTGCGTCCACGAAGACGCCCTCGTCGCCGTGGCTCAGGGCGATGATCAGCGGGAACCGGTGCGACCCGGCATACAACAGCCCGACTATGTAGGCGGACTGCCCACGGTAGAAGACGGTGCGCACGATCTCCGCCTTGCCCACCGCGGCGAGCGCGCCGGGCTCGCTGAGCCGAGCATCGATCCGAATCGCTACCTCGTCTGCGTCGGCATCCAACCGGGCATATGGGATTGCGTGGGCGAAGGTGTTGAGGATGTCCCGGACCAGAGCGGAGGTCGACTCCCTGCGGTCGAAGGTCAGATACACCGGCTCTCGAGATGGGATGGGCGGGCTGTCGAAGTCGGAGTCGACGAACTCGATGTGCTCGCCGACACCCACGGTCCTGAACACGCGCCGGGTGACGGAGTTGTAGAAGGTCTCGGCGAGCTCCCAGTCCTGCCGGTCGGAGATGAGGCCCGAGTAGACCGCCTTGACCGCCACCCATACCAACGGGTCGTCGGCCCTCCCCGCGAGCAGGTGGGTCACCGACTCCATCACCCGGTCGACC
Source organism: uncultured Acidobacteriota bacterium (assembly GCA_963843585.1). Taxonomy (GTDB): domain Bacteria; phylum Actinomycetota; class Acidimicrobiia; order Spongiisociales; family ZC4RG35; genus JARDZU01. The sequence goes on along the minus strand of CAWJLJ010000010.1, from coordinate 118,170 downwards.
GCCACGGTGTAGAGGCGGAGACGTTCGACTGCATCGCTTTGCATCCCCGGCCAATCGCGCTCCTCGAAACGGCGGGGTGCCCGTTGGTTTATCGCCCGGAACCGGGACACGTACTCCTCGAACCCCTCCAGGATCCGGTTGGCGCCCAGATTGGACAGGCGGCTGTCGGTAAGCGCCCCGCTCGACGGACGCCTCTCAGCCGACAAAGGCTGAGATCACTTCGACGACCCGGTCCGGATGGGTCCAGGGCGCCTCGTGCCGGACGCCGGGCAGCTCGACGACGGTCGCATTGGGCAGCGATGCCGCCAGCTCGTATTGCCAGGCAGCCGGGACCAGCTCGTCCAATGTCGGGATCACGACGAGGGTCTCGATCTCGATCTTGCCGATCCACGGGCGCGAGTCGAACCGGAGGAGGGCCAGCGTCGCCTGGGCGCCGGCATCGACATCCCGGCGGTGGGTCTCCTCCCAGAGCCACCGGGCGTGACGCTCCTCGACGGCACCCGTCCAGCGGAGGTAGTACGAGCGGACCTCGGGGGTTCCCAGCCCGGTGAGACGCTCCCCGGCTCGGGCGAGCACGGCCCCGACGGCCCGGAACACACGGTGCGGCTGGGGGTGATGCGTGAAGGTGGCGATGAGGGCCAGGCGATCGACCCGGTGGGGATGACGGCGGGCGAATGCCTGGGCGATGGTGCCACCCATCGAATACCCCACCACCGACACCCGGCCCACTCCAAGAGCATCGAGGACCCCGGCCATATCGTCGGCGAGGTCCTCCACCTCGAAGCGGTCCCTGGCCAGAGGAGCCAGCCCGTGGCTGCGGTGGTCGACCATGATCATCCGATACTTCTCGGCGAGACCGGGCCCGATCCGATACCACTCGGCGAGTGAGGAGCCGGCCAGCCCATGGATCAGCAGCAGCATCGGTGCGCCCTCAGGTCCCGCTTCCCGCACCACGAACTCCTGGTCCCCCACGAACACCGTCCGTCCCGCGGTACGCCAAGGGTGCTCTTGAGGTGGTGGGAAAGCGAGGGCTGATGGTGGGGGCGAAAGCCCGCCACACGATCAAAGCCACCAGCCAGCCCCAGAGCTTCTTCATCGAGCACCTCCACTCACGGTGAAGACGAGATCCTCGACAGGGTTGCCTGACGTCAGGTGCTCATCGATGATCCGGTCCAGCGACTCCTCGGTGAGGCCGGCGTACCAGGTGCCTTCGGGATAGACGACGCAGATCGCCCCTTGCTCGCAGATGCGGAGACAGTCGACCTTGCTCCTCAGGACCGACCCATCGCCTCGCTCCACCTCCGAGGCTTCTGCCTCCGGCTTGCCCGACCAGGGTGGCGGCGCCGAAGCCAAACCCAGATCCTTGAGCCTCGACTTGAGATGGCTCCACAGGGCGTGAGTGACCTCGCGGGGTGCGCATTTGGGGTTGGTCTGATCGGCGCAGAGGAAGATGTGTCGCTCCGCCCGGGGTATGGACAGAGCCTCTGCGATCGCTTCGAGTCGCTCCTGATTGTTCACGCCGTCACCGTGATCCCGGTGCCGGACTCGACGCGGCCGATGAGGGCCGATCCAGGCACCGATTGGACGTACTCGCCGGCCGACTCCGGCGGAACGGCGACGAGGAGACCGCCGGACGTCTGGGCATCCGCCAACAACTTCAGGTCGTCTTCGTCCACCTCTGACTCGACGAACTCGAGGATGGACTTCAGGTTGCGCGCCGATCCACCGGCCCACATCCCCTCGTCCAGCAACTCTCTCACCCCGTCGAATACCGGGACACGATGCAGGGCGATCGTCGCCGAGACTCCGGAAGCGAGGCACATCTCCCGGAGATGGCCGAGCAGCCCGAAGCCGGTGACATCGGTGGCGGCGTGCGCCGAGCTCCGGGCCAGGGCGTTGCCTGCAACATCATTGAGCGTGGTCATCGACTCGATCGCTTTGCTGGCCAGGTCGGGTGGGCACTTCCCGCGCTTGATGGCGGTGGTGACGATGCCGATCCCCAAAGGCTTGGTCAGGATCAACGTGTCGCCCGGCTCCGCGCCCGAGTTCGGGAAATAGGAGTCGGACCCGACCATGCCGGTGACTGCAAAGCCATAGGTCGGCTCGGGGCTGTCGATCGAGTGCCCCCCGACCACCGTGCACCCTGCCCTCGCCATGACCTCCATGCCACCGGAGACCACATCGGCGGCCAGGTCCAGGTCGAGCTGGTCCCGGGGCCAAGCCAGATATTGCAAGGCGGTCAGGGGCGCCCCACCCATGGCATAGACATCGCTGAGAGCGTTGGCCGCAGCGATCCGACCCCAGTCCGAAGGCGAGTCGACGACCGGGGTGAAGATGTCGACGGTCTGCACGAGGGCACGCCCGGCGCCGATGTCGTAAACGCCCGCGTCATCCGAGGAGGCAGTTCCAACCAGGAGGTCGGGGTGTGAGCTGGCCGCGTGCCCGATGACCGCTCCCATGACCCTGGCCAGGTCGTCGGGCCCGAGCTTGCAGGCGCAACCGGCCCCGTGGGAATACTCGGTCATGCGCACGTCGGTCACCCGGGAGAAGATAGCCCTGGGCTCTCGATTGCCCTCCGGGGTCGGCGCGGCCACCTTCGGATAGGAGTGGGCCCGTGGTTAGCCTTCCCGCGCTCATGACCGATGAACGGACGTTTCTCACTCCTGCCGCCTACGAGAAGATGCAGGATGAGCTGGATCAACTGAAGACTGCCGGGCGGCGTGAGATCGAAGAGCGGATCGCCGAGGCCCGATCCCACGGCGACCTGCGCGAGAACGCCGACTACGACGCGGCCAAGAACGACCAGGGCCTGATGGAAGCCCGCATTCGAAAGTTGGAGTTCCTGCTCCTGACATCAGAGGTGCGGGAGGTGACCGACACCGGCCGGGTTGAAGTCGGCAGCGTCGTCACCGTGGTCGACTCCGACGGCGACGAGCTCGAATACTTCGTCGCCCCTCAGGAGAACAAGGTGTCCGGTCTGCTGCTGGCGTCACCCACCAGTCCTCTGGGTAGTGCCCTGCTCGGGGCGTCGATCGGGGACGAGGTCCCCTACGAGGCTCCCGCCGGGACCTTCCGCGTGACGATCAAAGCGGTTCGCCCCTACGAGGGGTAGTTACTCTCTGGCCGGTTCGCCGTTCGAGGGGTACCGGTGAGACTCAGACTCAGAAGACCGCGCCAGCTTGCCAGGGATCTCCTGGCTGCCGCGCGCCGCGACCACGAGGAAGTCGCCGACTATCTCGAGACGCACGGTGAGGAGTGGGAGGCGCTCGCCGAGGCTGCCCCCGGTGATGCAGCCGACGTCCTGGAGCAGCTGACCGAAGAGGACGCGGCGGGCCTGCTCGCCGAGCTGGAGCCCGAAGACGTCGCCGACATCCTGGAGCAGATCGCGCCGGAGCTCGCCGCCGAACTTCTCGAAGACGTCCCAATCGCAGACCTGACAGCCGCCGTCAGCGAGATGACCGGCGAGGCCGCTGCCGACCTCCTGTACGAGCTCGACGACGACGTCAAGGAGAGCGTGCTCGCAATGCTCGACGACGAGTCGGAGCAGGAAATCCGCCGCCTGCTCGAGTACCCGTCCGACACGGCAGGCGGTCTCATGACCACCGAGATCGCCGCTCTGCCCCTCGGCCTGACGGCCGGCGAGGCAATCGAGAGGATCCGGCAGCTGCACGAGCAGTACGAGGACTTCGCCTACGTATACGTGGTCGACGATGACCAGAAGCTGAGGGGCGTCATCTACTTCCGCGATCTGGTGTTCGCCCGCCCCGGGGCCAGCCTCGAAGAGGTGATGGTGCCCGACCCGGTGGCGGTCGAGGGAATGACCGACCGGGAAGAGGTGGCCGAGCTGGCCCAGAGGTATCGCCTGTTCGGGATCCCGGTCGTCGACGAGCAGGGACGCCTCATCGGAGTGGTCACCACCGACGCTGTCATCGAAGCGGTCCAGGATGAGGCCACCGAGGACTTCGCCGCCGCGGTCGGTGCCGGTCTCGGTGAAACCGTCTACACCGACGTGACCAAGTCGTTCCGTTCCCGGGCGCCGTGGCTCCTCCTCAACCTGGTCCTGGCCACTGTCGTGGCTTGGGTCATCGAGCGTCAGACCAGCATCATCTCGACCGAGCCCGTGCTCGCCGCCCTCATGCCGATCGTGGCCACCCTGGGCGGCAACGGGGGGAATCAGAGCCTGGCAGTGATGATCCGCTCCCTGGCATCCGACGACGTGCCCCGTGCCCAGGTGACCTCGATCCTGCTTCGACAGGCCGGGGTCGGGATGCTCAACGGCGTGCTTCTCGCCGTCGCTGCTGCCGCCATGACCTACGTGTTGGTCGACTCAGGGGTCTTCGAGAGCAACTCGGACCCGGCGACGGTCGCCCTGGTCATCGGGATCGCCTGCCTGGCCAATCTGCTCATCGCAACCCTGGCGGGATCGGCGATTCCCCTGATACTGCGTCGTCTCGGCCTCGACCCCGCCCTGGCTTCGTCCATCCTGCTCACGATGATCACCGACGCGGTCGGCTTCGGCGGGTTCCTCCTGGTCGCCGCCGCGCTGCTCTGATCGAACTTGCGTCATTGGGATCCTCAGTCCCGCACCCGACGCCTGCGGAACCCAATTCGAGAGCTGGCCCTGCTAGCTGCCGATGACGAACTCGCCCGAATCGGCGAACGGTCCGCGGTAGACGAAGGTGGTCCCGTTCTGGACGCTGGCGAAATGGTGCTGTTCGATGAGTTGGGTTTCGCCCTCGGTGCGCTCAGCCTCGGGCTTGCGATAGGCATCGACCGCGCCGTTGTCGTCGAAGATCTCGGCGCCATAGGTGATCTCGCCACTGTCGACGAGGCCGACCACGAAGTTCTCGATGTCGACATCGGTGTATGCGCCGGGCGGGATCACGATGAAGAGCGTCTCCCCGGCCGGGTCCGACACCCGGGCCACAACCTCGTATTCGGCGACTTGCTGACCGACGAGTGTCGTCGAGGTGGTGTCACCTCCGGTCGCCACGGTGGTCGTGGTCGCGTCCCCCCCACCACCGGTGGTCGGGCTGGAAACGAGAGAGGACGTCGTGCTGATGTCCGTGGTCTCGCCGTCGTCACAGGCCGCAAGGGCCAGGACCAGTAATCCGAACAGGCCGAGACGGAGCGTCTTGGAGGAGATCATGGCGTACAAACGTACCCGAGCCGCCCCTGGTTCCAAACCGCGTTTCAGTCTGTAAGGTCATATCCATGTACGGCAGACGGATGGCCGCTCTATTGCTCGCGTCTGCCCTGGTGTCAGGGCTCTACTTCGTGAGCACGCCGGCAAGCCCGGTCGCCGCCGCCGAGATGTGCCCTCCGGTGACGATGGACATCCTGTTCCCACCAACCACTCTGCCCCCGCCGACGACCCTCCCACCGGAGACCACGACTACGGCGCCGGGCACGACAGTCCCCTCGGAAACGACGACTACCGGCCCGGGCACGACAGCCCCATCGGAGAGCACCACGACTGCGCCTGCATCGCCTACAACAACGTCGACGACCACGACAACGGTTCCCGAGGAGACCACCAGCACGTCTGCCCCGGACGAGACCACCACGACCGCGCCTGCATCGACTACGACGACTGCACCTGGCTCGACCACGGCGCCACCCACCACGGCCCCGCCGGAGAGCACCACCACCGTTCCGCCCCCGCCGCCTTGCGAGCCCTTCGTCTACGACATGGCCTGGCCCCTTGGCGGGGTCGGTCAAATCGGCTCACCCTTCGGTGCCGATCGTGACGGTGGCGCCCGCAAGCACATGGGCAACGACATCGCCGCTCCCAAACTGACTCCGGTCCGGGCCGTGGCCGATGGTGTGGTGAGCCGGGTCGCCCAGGACCAAGGGACGGACAACTGCTGCTGGGCCATCGTCCGGCACACCGACGGCTGGCAGTCCTACTACATCCATCTCAACAACGATCAATACGACACCGACGACGGTCTAGGCATCGGTCTGCGCACCGATCTCGTCGAGGGCTCGCCGGTGGCTCGAGGCGAGGTGATCGGCTGGGTGGGCGATTCGGGGAATGCCGAGGGCACGGTGCCCCACCTCCATTTCGAGCTGCGCAACCCTGAAGGCCTCGCCGTCGATCCACGTCCGAGCCTGCTTGCCGCACAAGGGGCGGCGGTGCAAGCCGATCCCCAGCCGTCCTGGCCATACGCCGATGACGACGGCAGTCCTGCCGAGGCCATCATCGCACTGCTGCTGACTCAAGGACTCCTGCTCGATTGCGACGAGACGGGCGTCGATTTCTGCCCGGACCGAATCGCGGAGCCGGAACTGACCGCTGTCCTCGCCGGACACCTGGCCGGCAAGGCGCCTCCCGAGCTCGAGGGCCGGTATCTGCCGTTGACCGACACCTCGGCATGCCCTCCGCTCGACCCCTGTCTCTTCCTTGGGCTGACGGAGGCCGATGTCGCCCGTCTCGCCGTATGGGTCCGGATCGATGCACTGGTGTCGACCCTCCGGCCGCGGTCGCAGACCGAGGGTGTCCCCGAGGTCTTCCTTCCCACCGCTGAGGAGGCCGAGGCCAAGCTGCGGGAGATCGGCGCTCGTGCCGCATGCAACCCGACTCTCGAAAACGACCGGGTCCTGACCAGGGCGGAGACCGTCGTTCGGCTCGTCTCGTGGATCCAGGGCCGGAACCCCGAGTCCTGCCCACCGCCCGTTCAGTAGAGGCGCTGGTAGAAGAGACGGGCCAGGTCGGCAGTGACCGGCCCTTCCTGGAAACCACGCCTACCTATGGCGGAAACAGGTTGGATCTCGCGAACCGTGGAAAGGGCCATCGCCTCCTGCGCCCGATCGAGACGGTCCAGATCCCATGTTCCCTCCACGACCTCGATCCCGAGCTCGGATGCCAGTTGGAGCATCACCCGACGGGTGATCGAGTCGAGGATCCCCAGGTCGAGCCCGGGCGTCTCGATGACCCCATCGACCACCCAGGCCACGGAGAATGTCGGGCCCTCGAGCATCACGCCCTCGATGGTCGTCAGGAGGGCGTCACCGAATCCCTCGGCGATGGCGCGCCGCGTGGCCGCCATGTTGGGGGCATACGACAGGACCTTGGCGCCGGCGAGCTCCCACTCTGCGCCTGCCGCGTGCCATGGGGCGGGGACGGGAAGCAGGGTGGCCGGGCCGTCGCCCTTGCCGAGCGCATGGGCGAACACGATCACGATCGACTCGCCCGTGATCCCGGGCATCGCCGGGCCCCTCGTCACAACCACCCGGACCAGGCAGTCATCACATGAGGCGGCAGCCTGCTCGACCCACCGCACCAGATCCTGACGGTCGGGCAAAGGGATCTCGAGAGCCTTCGCGCTCCGATCGAGGCGGTCGAGATGATCCTCCATGGCGAATGGCCGGCCCGCGTAGGACCTGATCACCTCGAAGCAACCATCGCCCCTGAGGACCGAAGAGTCGGTGACGGGAACGACGCCGTCCGCCTCGACTCCGTTTATCAGCACCCTCAGCGTCATCGGCAACCCGTCACGGGGATGACGGCTTGTGTCTGTTGGTGATCGGCAGTCGACGGTCCTTGCCGAACGCCTTGACGGTGATCTTCACTCCGGGGGCGGCCTGCCGGCGCTTGTACTCGTTGCGATCGACCATCCCCGCCACCCGCGTCACCAGACCCGGGTCGAAGCCCCGCTCCACGATCGCAGTCACGCCGAGGTCCGCCTCGACGTAGAGCGAGAGGATCTCATCGAGGGTCTCGTAGGGTGGAAGACTGTCCGAATCCTTCTGATTCGGGCGCAATTCGGCTGATGGCGGCTTGTCGATCGTGTTCTGGGGGATCACGTCCCCATCCTTGTTCCGCCAACGGGCCAGGTCGTAGACCAGGGTTTTGAATACGTCCTTCAGAACCGCGTAGCCCCCCACCATGTCTCCGTAGAGAGTGGCGTACCCCGCAGCCATCTCAGACTTGTTTCCGGTGGCCACCACCATCGGGCCGTGCTTGTTGGAGATCGCCATCAGCATCGCCCCCCTGGTGCGGGCCTGGAGGTTCTCCTCACTCGTCCCGAACTCGGTGCCGGCGAAAACGGGGGCGAGGGCCTCGAGGTACGCGCCGTAGACGTCGTCGATGGGGAGGAGGTCGAAGCGCGTCCCCAGGTTCTCGGCCAATTGCCTGGCATCGTCGATCGAGTGTTGCGAGGAGAACCGCGACGGCATGGCGACACCCCAAACCGAGTCAGGTCCCAGGGCGTCGGAGGCAATGACCGCGGTCAGAGCCGAATCGATGCCGCCGGACAGGCCGATCACCACCTGCTCGAACCCGTTCTTCCTCACGTAATCCCCCAGACCGGTCTCCAGGGCCCGATAGACCTCTTCGACGGGCTCCAGATGGTCCGTCACCGAACCGACCACCACTGCCTCCCCGGGCAGCGGCACGTCGACGACGAACATGTCCTCTTCGAACTGCGGAGAGCGGTGGACGATCGTGCCATCGGAAGCCACCACCAACGAGCAACCATCGAACACGAGCTCGTCCTGGCCTCCGATCAAGTTGAGGTAGACCACGGCCGCCCCGGATGCACGGGCGCGGTCGACGATCATCCCCTCGCGCTCCCTGGCCTTGCCTTTGTGGAACGGCGAGGCGTTGATGTTGAGCAAGACCTTGGCACCGGCTGCGGCCTGATCACGTGGAGGGCCATCCGGGAGCCAGATGTCCTCACAGATCGACACCCCGACGCGGGTCCCTCCCATGTCCCAAACCCGTGCCGGATCGTGCCCTATGGCGAAATAGCGGTCCTCGTCGAAGACGCCGTAGTTGGGGAGCAGCACCTTGTGATAAATGCCGACGATCCCGCCCTGGTGAAGAACGGCCGCCGCATTGGCCACGTGGCGGTCCTCGGCGTCTACGGCACCCCGTGACGGGCCATCCGATCGGTCGACGAAGCCAACAACCACCGCCGTCGACCCCGCTCGTGAAGCGAGACGATGCAGGGACTCGATACCCGCCGACACGAAATCGTCGCGAAGCACCAGATCCTCGGGCGGATAGCCGTTGATCGCCAACTCAGGCAGGAGCAGCACTTCGGCATGCTCTGCTTCGGCCCAATCGATGGCCTCGGCAATGCGTCGCTCGTTGCCCGGTATGTCGCCGACACATAGATTCAGTTGAGCCCCGGCGACTCGGAGTGGCATACCTCCACGATACGCCCCGGCATACGCTGTCGGACGTGACCGACAGACGGCCCGCAGCCGCAATTCCCCCTGCAGAAGCAGGGAGACTCGAGGTCCTGGTACCGGACCTGGACCGGAGATCGTCCATCGTCGACCTGGTGGCGAGGGGAGGCGATCCGGCCGGGGCCTGGCCGAGATTGATCTCGATGATCGAGGCAGACCCCGAGCTCGTCCTAACCAGCCCCGCCCTGGAACGAGCCTGCGCCATTGCCGGCGCCTCTCGCGCTTTGAGTCAAGCGATCGCCCGTCGACCCGGCTTGCTCATCGGATCCGCCCCCGATGATTCGGTGCCGCTGCGCCTGAGGGCCTCTCTGGCCACCATCGCCGGGGACGACCTGGCCGGTGTCATCGACATGACGGTTGCGACCACCCGGTTCTCTGATGCCATCGACCACCTGGTGGAAGATGTCCAATCTCGGGCGACGGCAGCGATCGCGGCGAAATACCCACTGGTCGCCGACCTCCCCTTCGCCGTCATCGCAATGGGGAAATGGGGAGCCCGAGAGCTGAACTACTCGTCCGACATCGACCTGCTCTTCGTCCACGACAAGGCAGGTGATGACGAATCGGCGAGCCGGACCGCCGCCCTCGCCCTCGCCCTGGCCATCGTCGGTGCCCTATCCGCCCGAGGAAACGACGGTCCAGGGCTCCTCGTCGACACCGATCTGAGGCCGGAGGGATCGATCGGGCCCCTCTCGCGAAGCCTCGACTCGTATGCGCAGTACTACGCCAGGTGGGGCGAGCCTTGGGAGCTCCAGGCGCTTGCTCAAGGCGCGTCCAGTCTCCGGTGACCCCTCGCTCGGCGAACGCTTCGCCTCGATGGTCGAAGACCGTGATCTGGGAGCAGGGTCTCGACGTGGACTCCCTGCGCAGCCTCCGCAAGCTGAAGGAGCAGGCGGAGGCGGGAGCGAGGCCGTCCGACATCAAGCGCTCGCGAGGTGGTATCCGGGACGTCGAGTTCTCGGTCCAGCTCCTCCAGCTGGTCCATGGTCGACTCGCCCCAGAACTGAGGAAGCCGGGCACACTCGAAGCCCTCCAGGCCCTGACCGACCTCGGATTCGTGGGTGAGGAGGATCGTTCCCGGCTCGACTCCGCCTACCGGTTCTGGCGAGATCTCGAACACCGGATCCAGCTCTGGGACCTGCGACAAACCCACGAGATCCCGGATGATCCGGAGCGCAGAGAACAATTGGGCCGCGCCCTTGGGATGGGGACCGATCCGGCCCGCGAGCTCGACCAGAGGATCAGCGAGGTGAGATCGATCGTTCGCGACGTTCACGAGCGTCTCTACTTCAGACCGATCCTGGACGCTCTCGTCGGGTCCCCGAGCGCTCGGCTTGGCATGGAACAGGCCGCTCTGCGTCTCGAAGCCCTCGGCTTCAACGACGTGGCGGCGGCGAAGAGGGCACTCGAAGACCTGACGTCGGGTCTGAGCCGGCGGTCGCAGGCCATGCATCAGGTGCTCCCCCTCATGCTCGACTGGCTGTCGCTCACCCCCGATCCGGATCTCGGGCTGAGACAGCTCCGCACGGTCCTGGCCAACACTCCCGACCATGCCGCGCTGGTGACCCTGCTCCAGGTGAACCCGCTGGCCGGCGAGCGGCTGTGCCGCCTACTCGGAACAAGCCGTCTCATCGGCGACCTGATCGACCGCATCCCCGAATTCGTCCCCCGTCTGGCCGATGAGCGGCTGTTGGCGGAGATCCGCGGTCGGGCGGAGGAGTCGAGCCGCCTGCTCGACCTGCTCGATTCCCGGCCGGAACCCGACGCCAAGGTGGGAACCATCCGTCGGATGGCTCGGCGGCGCAAGCTCCGCACGGCGGCGCGGGACATCCTCGGACTGGCGGACACCGTCACCACCCTCAGCTCCCTGACCGACAGTGCCGACGTGGCGGTGGGCGGAGGGCTCCACGTCGTCACCCGGGGTGACCCGACCGGGCTATGCGTCGTCGCAATGGGCAAGTGGGGAGGCGGCGAGCTGTCCTATGGCTCCGACCTCGATCTGATGTACGTGATCGCCGAGGAATCCGGGCGCGACGATGCTTTCCGCGTCGCCACCGAGTTGTCAAAGGTGCTCTCCGAGACGAGCCGTCATGGCGAGGCCTACCGGCTCGATGCAGAGCTCAGACCCGAGGGCCGAAAAGGGCCTATGGCGAGGTCGCTCGAGAGCTACCGCCGCTACTACGAGGAGTGGGCCGAGCCCTGGGAGATGCTCGCCCTCGTCAAGGGGAGGGTGGCGGCCGGTGATCCATCCCTCGCAAGCCAGTGGTCCGACGTGGTGGGAAGCTTCCTGTGGAGGGACAGCTTGCCCGCCGACTTCCTGCGATCTATCCGTGAGATCAAGGCGAGGGTGGAGAAGGAGCGGATCCCGGCCGGTGAAGACCCCGACTACCACCTCAAGCTGGGCCGGGGGAGCATCAGTGACATCGAGTTCCTCACCCAGCTCCTTCAGTTGCGTCACGGCGGCAGAATCCCCGAGCTTCGGGGCCCCGGCACGTTGGATGCGTTGCAGGTCCTGGTCGGGCACGGACTGCTCGGGCCCGACGAGGAGAGCGCCCTGACAGAGTCGTACCTCTTCTGCACCCGCGCCCGGCTCCGTCTCCATCTCCAGATGGGTCGGGCCGCCGACTCGCTGCCCACCGCACCGCTGGAGCTGGGCAGTCTCGCCGCTTCGCTCGGGTTCGACCGGGCCTCCGAGCTCAGAGATGAGTACCGCCGGGTCACCAGAAGGGCCCGTCGTGTCTTCGAGACCCGCTTCTACGAGTGAGCCGCCTCGAAATTGAGACCCACACGTGTCACATTCGGGACTGTGGCTCCCAATTTGGGATGGGTTAGCCTCATCGGATGATCAGCCCCGATCAGCTCGAGGCGCTGGTGGAGGGCATCATCCCCCAGGCGGTCGAGCTTCGCCGACTTCTCCATCGCCACCCCGAGCCGGCCAACGAAGAACATCAGACAACTGCCCTGATCGCCGCCTCACTCGATGAGAACGGGATCGTCTTTCACGACCGACGACCGCAGACAGGTCTCTGGGTGGACGTCGGCCCCGAGCCCCGGATCGGCTTCAGGGCCGACCTCGACGCCTTGCCCATCGACGAGCCGGAGGGGAATGCCCCGCGTTCGCAGAACCCCGGGTGGATGCATGCCTGTGGGCACGACGGGCACGCTGCTATCGCCTTCGGCATCGCGGTCGCCCTCCGCCAGCTCGATCTGCCAGTCGGGGTGAGACTGCTGTTCCAGCCCGCCGAGGAGGCGTTCCCCGGTGGTGCATCACAATTCGTCGAGGAAGGGCTGGTGGACGGTCTCAAGGGGCTTCTGGCCTTTCATGTGGACCCGTCGCTGGAGACTGGCCTGGTGGGGAGCCGGGTAGGGCCCATCACCGCCAGCGCCGACAAGTTCACCATCGTCCTGGAGGGGCCTGGGGGACACACTGCCCGTCCCCACCAGACGGTCGACCTGATTGCCGATGCCGCCCGCCTGGTGCACGAGCTCCCCGGAGTGCTGCGGCGAACGGTCGACGCCCGAAGCACGCTGACCGTTGCATTTGGCTCGATCCAAGGTGGCACAACCTCGAACGTGATCCCGACCCGCGTCGAGTTGCAGGGAACCGCCCGGACGTTGGATCGCAGCCTGTGGGACGTGCTCCCCGGGCTCATGGACAAGGCGATCGGCAGTCTCATGGCCTGGTCCGGAGCGGGCTACACCCTGGACTACGTGCAGGCGATACCCCCGGTCGTCAACGATCATGCCGTGGTCCAGGCGGCCACTTCCGGCATCTCCCAGCTCGTCGGTTCGGAGACGGTGGTCCCCACCGAGCCATCGATGGGTGGCGAGGACTTCGCCAACTATCTCTCGGTAGCGCCCGGGGCGTTGCTCCGGCTCGGATCGTCGGGGAAGGGCCACGATCTCCACTCCCCCGGTTTCGTGCTGGACGAGGCAACGGTCGGATTCGGGATCCGGGCCGGTCTGGGTGCTGTGATCGGGCTGGCCGAGGGGGTCTGACCAGGAGGCGGCCGACGAGCGGTTGGTACCATCCCATTCGTGGCGACCGACCGAGAGGCTCGTAGAGAGGAGACTCCCTACGAGCCCCACATCGGCGAGACCCGCCAGTACTGGCGGGACATCATCCTCGGGGTAAACGACGGTCTCGTTTCGATCTTCCTCCTCGTCGTCGGCGTCGTTGGTGGTGGGCTCGACACCGACCAGGTGCTTCTCACGGCTCTCGCCGGGGCCTTGGCCGGGGCGGTATCGATGGCGGCCGGTGAGTATCTCGCCACGAAGTCACAGGATCAGGTGCTCGAGGCGGAGCTTCGGCTGGAGAAGGTCCACATCCGCGACCATCGCCAGCAGGAGCTGGACCAGCTGACCGAGATGTTCGGTGACATGGGTCTGCGTCAGGAGGACGTCGACATGGTGGTGGCCGCTTTCGACCGCTCCGACGACGCCATCCTCAACGCGATGAAGGCCCTCGAATTCGGCTTCGTCGAATCGGAGCGTCGCTCGCCTTATCGGGCCATGCTCGCCTCGGGTGGCCTGTTTCTCGTGGGATCTCTGCCCGTCGTCATTCCCTTCTTCGTCTTCGACTCGGCCAACGTGGCGCTGGCCTGGGCGACGGTCCTCGCCCTCACCGGCCTCTTCATCGTCGGGGTGATCAAGGCGAGGGTGGCGAAGCACAACTGGCTGACCTCGGGTTTCGAGAACATGGCCATCGCCGGGATCGGTGGCGTGATCGCCTGGCTGATCGGGAGTGCAGTCGGCACCGCGTTGGTCTAGAGCGGCCTCCGCTAGCAAGTGCTTGCAATAGTTAGCAGCTTGCTGTATGCTTACACGTAGTGAACGAGAGCAAGCAGAACGACCTCGGCGAGTTCATCCATCAGCAGAGGGAGAGAGCCAATCTCTCGCTTCGTCGTCTGGCGGAGCGGGCCGGGATCTCCAACCCCTATCTGTCGCAGATAGAGCGTGGGATCCGCAAGCCTTCGGCTGAGATCCTGAGCCGTCTGTCGCGCGCCCTCGAGATCTCGGCGAACACCCTCTACTCCAGAGCCGGTCTCATCGACGAGGAGTTGGAGTCGCCGACGATCAACGAGGCGATCGACGCAGACAATCTGCTGAGCGCCAATGAGAAGAAACTGCTTCTCGACATGTACCGAGCGTTGATCCATTCGAATGGGTCAGTAAGACAAACACACCGAACAGGAGTGACAATGAACACAAAGAACGTGCTGTATGCCGCCGTCGGCGCACCAGTCGTCGCCGCCCGCAAGGTCGGCGCCAAGGCAGGCGAGGTCAAGTCCAAGCTGACCGAGGGCGCCACCGAGTACGGCCAGGTCGCCGAGCAAGGCGATCGACGGCTGGGCCGTCGAGGGTGAGAAGGTCGTGGGCCGGATCACCGATGGCAAGGTCGTCGAGGAGATCTCCTCGAAGGTCGACCTCGACCAGGCCAAGGAGCAGGTGAGCAAGCTGCGCGACCAGCTCGAGGACATGCTGGCCACCTGGAGGACCTCATTCCGGCCCGAGAAGGCGACCGAGACAGAGGCCCCGGCCAAGGCTCCTGCCAAGAAGCCTGCCGCCAAGGCTGCCACCACCCCCAAGGCTTCTGCTGCCAAGACCACCACGTCGACCGCAGCGAAGACGAGCTCTGCGAAGACCAACTCGGCTCCCGCCGACAAGGTTTCCTGAGCTCACTCCTCCTCAAGAGAAGAAGGGGCCCCTTCGGGGCCCCTTCTTCGTTGTGGGTTGTGAGTTCTGAGTGGTGAGTACTCACCGCTCAGGCACTCGGTTCCAACTCCTTGGCCATCTCGATCCAGACCTCGACCATGGATTCGGTGGGGAGACGTCGCACGACCCTGCTGCTGCCGTTGAGACCGATGATCTTGGCCAGGAGGGCGGTGGGGTTGCGGCGCCTCAGATCACGCAGGGTGTCGACACCGGCCGCGGTGAGGAGCTCGGCGTACTCGGCGCCGACCCCCTGGACCCTGAGCAGATCGGCGTGATTGACCCAAAGCTGGAGGTTCCTCGAGTCGATGCCGGTCGCAGCCGCCAGTTCGGCCCTCCCCTTCCGATCTGCGGCAACCTCGATGAGGCCTTTGCTCGTCCGAACCCCGGCCTTTCGCAGCTTGGTGGCGTCCTTGTGGGCGATGCCAGCCACCTGATCGATCCGAGCCATGTGTCCCTTCAGCGCAACAGAAACAAGACATCCCGACTCTAGACCGATCAACTCATACAGAACCCGGGTGCTTGGGTCGCAATTCGACGATGTCGGTCTCCGTGTCCACGTCTCGGGGAGCGAGGTCGGAGAACCACACCTCGTTGACCCAATCCGGGTGCGCCTGCCACAGGCGCTGCGCTCCCTCGTCTCCCTCGAGAGACATGAGCCGCGGCCACAAGGCGCGGTCCACCAGCACCGGGTTGCCCCAGGAATATCTGTACTTGGGGACACTCACCTGGTGGTCGGAGCGTGCATGCGAGTCGATCAAAGCCTCGACCACCTCCACCGGGACCGAAGGCTGATCACCCATGACGATCAAGGCCTTGTCGACCCGGGAAAGCCGTGTCAACGCGTCGAGGGCAACCCGGATCGATGAAGCGATGCCCTCGGACCATTCCGGGTTCTCGATGACGCCGGCATCGCCGAACTCGGTCTCATCGAGTATCCGCTCGTAGTCGTGGCCGAGGACGACCCATACCTCGTCGACGGGGAAGGCCCGTGTCCGCGCCACGACATTGGACAGGAGATTTGAGTCTCCCCAGGGCTCGAGCTGCTTCGATCGGCCCAGACGACGCGAAGCGCCGGCGGCGAGTACGACAGCAGCAGTTGTCATCAGAGTCGCACCGACCGGCCTACGAGCTCCGGCTCGCGATCGTGCAGGTAACGAGCCGCGATCATCTCGCCCAGGATCGCGATTGCGACCTCCCCGGCAGCCCGGGAACCGATATCGAGTCCGATCGGGCCATGGATGCGGTCCACCTGCTCGGCGGTGAAGCCCGAGTCGAGCAGACGTTGGCGACGGGCAGCTGTGGTCTTGGACGACCCCATCGCCCCGATGTAGCGCACATCCGTGGGGAGGAGGAGGGGCCAGAGCGGATCCTCGAACCGTCGGTCATGGGTGAGGACAACGACGAAGGTGCGAGCATCGAAGGCGGTGCTGTCGACAACGTCGTCTGGCCACCCCACCCTCAGCTCATCGGCCTCCGGGAATCGTTCCTTCGTGACGAAGGCGGGCCGTGGGTCGGCCACGACGGTGTGAAAGCCGAGCAAGCCGGCATGCTGCACCAGCTCTTGGGCGATGTGGACTGCCCCGAAGACGAAGAGTCGCGGACGCGGGGCGATCACCTCGTAGAACAGCTCATCCTCCTCGTACGCCAGAGTGGTGCTCGTCTCCCGCAACATGAGAGCCAGAGCGTCCGCCCGGGCCGGGGCGACCAGTCGTTCGGGGAGTGATCCCGCAATCACTCCGCCGGAGTGGTCGAGCACGATTTTCGACCCGGCCTCGGGACCGGCGATCACCGTGATCACCATCCCGAAGGCATCCTCGTCGATCAGGCTTCGGGTGGCTTCGAGTACCGGTGACGTCACCACGGTTCGATGTAGACCTGGATCGTCCCGCCGCAGGCGAGACCTACCGCAAAGGCGTCATCGTCAGCAATGCCGTATGTGACCAGCTCTGGCTCGCCCTTCTCGAGGACCGACATCGCCCGGACCACGACGTCGTTCTCGACACAGCCCCCGGACACCGATCCTTCCATCTCCCCTTCGGAGGAGACCAGCATGAGCGAACCCGGGCCCCTGGGGGCGGACCCGTAGGCCTTGACCACTGTGGCCTTCGCCACCTTCTTGCCCTGGTCTACCCAGTGCTGCCGCTGATCCAGCGTCTCTCGCATACGCCCAAGAGTACCGGTCGGCTAATGGCGGCGGACTTTGCCTCGGTCACCCTCAGCTCGTGGTGTGCACAGTCGATGGCGCGCCACCCTCGGCAAACAGACGCCGGTCCGCCGCATTTGGGCCTCAGGGGTGTTGAGGAAAGCGAGTGAGTGCCCCGATGCCGTGGGCGTCGAGCGGCGAAGAGACCACTATCTGATGGGTTCGCCCACCAGCCGCCACCGTTGCCTCCATGGCCGCGGCCACGATGTCGTCTACCTGGAACATGGTCGATCCGCACACCGGGCAACGGTTTCCGGACCGTGCCAGGAATCCGCAGGAGTTGCAGATGGAGCCCGGGCGGCCGAATTCACCAGCCACCACCAGCGTGTCGATTGCTTGGGAGTTGGAAGCCGTGAGAACCGGTGTCAGGCCGAGGACGCCCAGGCCATCGCTCCGGGCCGTGTCGCACACTCGCTCGGCCAGCGCCGACTCTCTTCGTCGGCTCACCTCGTCGGCACGTGACGCCAGCTCGACCCGCAGAGCCGGGAACGAGAGCGACTGCGGACCGGCGTGGAAGGTGGCCCGGTCGACCCGATCGAGATAGGGGTGGAGGGTCCTGCCGATCTCCTCGACGATCTCACCATGCCCTCCGATCGCCAGGTAGTCGAAGGGCCGTTCCTGGTGCTTCTCGAGGAGGATGGCCCCGGCCTCACGCCACATCCTGGTGGACACCTCATCGGCCCTGAGCCTCACGCCATGCTCCTCGTATCCCGAGAACCCGCCGTAATTGTGCTTACCGATGTCGGCGATGAGGGGGGGACCCACCTCGTCTATGAGCTGGCCGGAGACGACGAAGACCCGAGCCTGGGAGCGGTCGGCAACGATGACTCCGGCCCGCAACGACTTGGGCGCGGCCCTCAGGGGTCGCAGATAGGGACGGGGGCCGAGTGAGGAGACATTGGGCACCTGGTGAGCGAGTGACTCGACCGTGAAGAGACCGTCGAGATCAGAGGCGAAAATGGCGTAGGCCGGGGCAGCATCCACCTCGAGCTGTTCTGCATGGTCATGGATGCGCTCGGCGTCTGCGCGAACGGACTTCTGGACCGACCTTTCCTTGGACTCCGCCGCCTCCCGCACCGGGCGCAGGAGATCGGTGAGTAGAGCGGTCATCCCGCCGGGGCTGGGTCGACCCAGGTACACCGAGATGAGCGAGCCGGAGGGGCTTCTCAACTCGGCTATCGGGTCTGCAAGCAACGGTCACCTCCCGCCTCTCGGGACCTCCCGATGCCCCGGCTGACGGTGAGCCATCGAACCTACTCCACCGCCCGGTTGATGCGTCCCGGTGACACCGGGCTCAAAGCGATCGGCTCAATTCCGAAGTGAGGTCCTCGAGGAGCCAACCGAGGTAGTCCATGATGTCCCGCTGCTCCTCGGGCAGTTGGTCGTGATCCTCCTCCACCTCGAGGCCAAACCGGGCGCCGAGGGCGAGCCTGCCTTCGTTCAGCACTCTGAGAAAGGCATCGGCCTCCTCGTTGCTCATGTGGCGCCGACCCCGCTCGTCCAGAACATGCTGGAACACCCGGCGATCCGAATTGCGCGCCGCATTCAGCTCGCCTTCCATCAGCCGCCACCACTCCTCGTTCGACTCCGGGTCGTCGAGATAGACGGGTACACGGAGGCGTCGTGAAGCAGGCTCGTCGGCGGCCGCCGGGATGCCGGCGAGGAGATCGAGTAGCCCTGTCAGGAAGACCTTCTCATCGTCGGTGAGATCGACATCGATCCCACCGCCGGGTCGACTTGAACCGGCGCTGCATCAATGCTCCATCGTGGCCCACAGCCCGTGACCATGAAGCCGGTAGCAGTCGACCTCCGCCTTCTCCCGGGGCCCATCGGACACCGTGGCCCGCCCCTCGTGATGCACCTGGAGCATGAGCACCGTCGCCTTGGGCTCGTCGTACCCGAAGAGCTTGCGCAACACATAGACGACGTAGGACATCGTGTTCACCGGATCGTTCCACACGATGACCTGCCAGGGCCGGTCGATGTCCTGGTCCTGACCGGTATCAGGGTGGATGACGGGTGCTGGATGGGAGATCACCTGGGCGCGATCGTAGGCCGAATCCTCCGGCCATTCACTCCTCAGCAGGGCCGGCCAACGCCTCGAGGAGTGCCTCCCGGCATGCGGTCACTGCGACGGAGAAGCCGGGATCGGAGTAGGGGATCTCGGCGATCGGGAACGGGGAGCCGATGCCGGTGAAGCCGGGCACAGGGTCGGGGAAATCCTCGACTCCGAGATCGACCATGCATTGGCTGAACTCCTGAAGCTGCTCGAGGATGGCCTGACGGAGGACATCGTCGTCTCCCAGGTCCAGCGCTCCAGTCTCGAGGTGCTCAGAGCAGAGCGAGACCGTCTCGGCCGTGGCCGGGTCGCCGAAGTCCAATGTGGCCATCACCCAGTCGAGGCGGGGATGGCCGGTGGCGTCCAATGGGATCTCTTCGATCTCGATCCCCCTATCGGCGAGACAAGTGCGAAACGCCTCCACCGCCACGTTGGACAGAACCGTCGTGGTCGTCGTCGGTGGGGTCGTCGTAGTCGTCGCCGGTGCACCCGTGGCCGACGGCGCATCGGGATCTGCGGTGCACCCGGCCAGGAGCACCACCAGCAGCAGGGTGAGGACCGACCGTCGGATCACTCGCTCCCGACGGTCTGACCTTCAGCGGCGCTCTCCGTGAGGCCGTCGGCGAGGATCATCGCCAGGTCCCGGACCCGCACGTCCTCCCGGCCCAGTTCCTTGACCCCGTCATCGAGCATCACGAAGCAGAACGGGCAGGCAACTGCGATCTCGTCGGCACCGGTGGCCAGCGCCTCCTCGGCCCGCTCGATGTTGATCTTCTTACCGGTCTGCTCCTCCATCCAGAACCGTGCGCCTCCAGCACCGCAACACAGCGCCCTTGTGCCGTGACGGGGCATCTCCACCAGCTCCATCGATCCCGAGGCGGCCACCTCCCTCGGGGCGAGATAGATGTCGTTGTGCCTGCCGAGATAGCAGGGGTCGTGATAGGCGATCTTCTTGGCGACCCCGTCGGATTGCACCGGGGCCTCGAGCCGGCCCTGGGTCAACAGCTCAGCCAACAGCTGGCTGTGATGAACCACCTCGTAGCTGCCCCCGAGCTGGGGGTACTCGTTGGAGATCGCATTGAAGCAATGGGCGCACTGAGTGATCACCCTGGTGACCCCGATCTCCTCGAAGGTGGCGATGTTCTCCAGGGCCAGCTGCTGGTAGACGAGCTCGTTGCCGGCTCGGCGGGCCGGGTCACCGGTGCACGCCTCCCGTGCTCCGAGGATGGCGAAGTCGATGCCGGCCCGGTGGAGGAGCCGAGCCAGCGAGACGGACACGGCGGTGTTGCGATCGTCGTACGACCCCGCACACCCGACGAACCAGAGGTAGTCAGCCGTGTCCTTTCCGTTCTCGCCGAAGACCGGGACCTCGAAGTCGAGCTCCTTCGTCCAGTCGCCTCGGGCCTGGCGGCTCAGGCCCCAGGGGTTGGCCTGATTCTCCATAGAGACGAAGGCCCGGCCCAGCTCGCTGGGGAACTCCGATTCCATCAGCGTCAGGTACCGGCGCATGTCGAGGATCCGGTCGAGGATCTCGATGTTGACCGGGCAGATCTCGTCGCAGGCGCGGCATGCCACGCAGGCGAAAACCTCGTCGGGCCGAACCCGGTCGAAGAGGTGCCCTTCTCCGTCGAGCACCGCCAACGATGAGACCGGCGGGGAGACCGCGGCTACCGATGCCGCGACCTCACCTGTCTTGATCACCATCTCCCGCGGGTCGAGAGGCTTCCCGGTGATGTTGGCCGGGCATACCGACGTGCAACGGCCGCAGATGGTGCAGGCGTCCGTATCGAAGATCTGCTTCCAGGTGAGATCGGTCACAACCGACGCCCCGATGGTCTCGATGTCCTCGGCTTCGAGCAGGTTGGGCATCTCCCGCATCGCCCCCTTGGGACGGGGCCGTGGGGATAGGAACATGTTGGCCGGGGAGGTGAACATGTGACGCAGCTTGGTGACGGGGACCACGACGAGGAATCCGACGAAAGCGGCGACGTGGACGATCCAGAGCGCCTGGTGGAGACCGGCGGCCGACCCCTCGCCGAAGAGGGCCGACAACGGGTAGCCGACGAAGGACCACACCTCGAAGTCGGGCCGGCCGGCGAGGGCGATCCGGGCCGACTCGGTGAGGAGGCCGGTGAGCCCGATCGCGGCGAGCAAGAGGAGGATCAGTGCATCCTCGGGCCGCGTCTTGGTCCTGACCCGGCCCGGTCTCACCAGGTACCGGTTGAGCGCGAACAGCGCCACTCCGCCGAGAAAGACCAGGGAGGCGAGGTCGAGGACGGCCGAATAGCCCTGATAGACGACCCCGTGGAGGAACTGCAGGTTCGCGGGGAGGATGTGATCGATCTCGAGAATCACGGTGCCCAGGAACAGGACCAGGAACCCGTAGTACAGAGCGGCGTGGGTGAGCCCGGCCCGGGGGTCGCGCATGAGCGTCTTCATCATGAGCCCGCCACCGAGACGCTTGATCCGCTCTCCCCAATAGCCCGGTGCGACGTTCCGCCGCCCCCAACGACCAGCCCTTGGCCCTGCGGGCGAAGAGATGGAGCATGAGCCAGACAAAACCGGCCACGGACACGTAGAAGACCACCTGGAGGGCGACGGGGATGTTGCCGAACACCTCGCGACCCACTTCGAAGTCCGGATGCTCGGGAATGGTCCCCAGGATCCCGAGGGCAAGAGTGCCCAGCGCGAGGAGGATCCCGAGACCCTCGAGGACCTGCGACGCGTCGGGGCGTCGCTTCTCAGGTGCGGACTGCTCTTGCCGCTCCTCGGTCAGGGCCATGGCCGGTGATCTTAGGGTTGGCGGGTCGCAATTGGGACCCAAACGCATCACATGCGGACTTGGAACCCAATTACGGTGAGGTCAGCCCCCGAAGACCGATCGGACGAAGAACCAGGCGTTGGACGGCCGTTCGGCGAGCCGGCGGGTCAGATACGGATACCACTTGGAGCCAAAGGGCAGATAGATCCGGACCGCGTAGCCGGCATCGACGAGTTCGTGCTGCAGGGCGGTTCGTATCCCGTAGAGCATCTGAAACTCGAACGGCTCCTTCCTCGAGCGGGCCAACTCACGTGTCAGGTCCACCAAAGCCAGGTCATGGGTGGCGATGGCGGGGCGGACCTCCTCGAACGCCATGAGCTCACGCAGTTGGGAGGCGAAAGCCTCATCCACGTCCCGCCCTGAGGTGAGAGCAACGTCGGCATCCTCTACATATGCCCCCTTGCAAAGCCGGATGTGCCCGCCCAGGGGCATCAGCCGCTTCAGGTCGGCAGGGGTCCGGTGCAAGTACGCCTGAAGGGCGAGCCCGAGATTGCCGTGCGCCGATTGCGTCTTCTCATAGAGGCGGACGGTCGCCTCCGTGTAGCGGGAATCCTCCATGTCGATGGTGACGGTGGTGCCCGCCTCGGCCGCACGATCGGCGAGACTTTCGAGCAGGTCGATCGCCAGCGACTCGTCGAAGGCCAGCCCGAGCTGGGTCAGCTTGATCGAGATGTTGGCGTCGAGGGATTCGGAATGAATCCGAACCAGCCCTTCGACGTACTCGTCTCGGGCGCCGATCGCCGTGGCACGATCGTGGCACTCCTCCCCGAGAAGATCGAGGGACACGAGAAAGCCGTGCTCGTTGAGCCTGCGGGCGGCCGCCACACCCTCATCCAGAGTGTCCCCGGCCACGAATCTCCCGGCGAGGGCCTTGCCTGGCCCGGTGCCTGTGATCGTCCGCTCCACGGGCCCGGCCTCGGTGAGGGCCATGACCACCCGGGAGAAGACACTCAACCCTGCTGCCCGAGCTCTGCTGCTCGCTTGGCGGCGGCCTGGACTGCGTCCTCGACCAGGGCCCGGAATCCCCGCTCTTCGAGCACGTGCACTGCGGCGGCGGTCGTCCCTCCCGGCGAGGTCACCTGTGAGCGCAGCTCGGCCGGCGTGGTGTCGGTATCGGTCAGGAGATGACCGGCGCCACGGATGGTCTGATGCACGAACTCCTCGGCGATGTCACGGGGTAGCCCTTCCCGGACCGCAGCCTCGGTGAGCGCCTCCGCCAGGAGGAAGACGTAGGCCGGCCCGGTGCCGGAAACGGCCGTGACCGCATCCAGCAGCGATTCATCCATCACCCTGACCCCGCCCACCGCTCCGAGGACCTCGGTCGCCCGCTTGAGATGGGCCTCGCCGGCGTGGGTGCCCCGGGCGATCCCCGTCACGCCTTCCCCGACCAGAGCCGGCGTGTTCGGCATGGCCCTCACGACCGCGACCTCACCAAGAACGTCTTCATACGTCCTGGTCGTGACTCCGGCAGCCAGCGAGAGAACCATCTGGTCGGTGGCGAAGCTGTTGGAGATTCCCTCGATGACGGCGCCGACATCCCTCGGCTTCACCGCCACCACGATCACATCCCGTGCCTCGATGGCTTCCTGGGGGTCGAGCGTGACGAGCGACGAGGTACGTGACGAGAGCTCCGTCGCCCTGTCCTCCCTGCGCACGGCGAGCGAGAGCTCTTCTGGTGCCCAACCGGCACGCTCGAGGCCACGTCGCAGAGCCTCGCCCATCGCTCCGACACCGATGATTGCGACCGTGGGATGTGCGGTCATCTCAGAAATCATACGACCGGGCCGAGATCCCGGCCGCGCTGTGACCGGATCATCTCGATCACCACGTCGACGGCCTCCGGCGTGAAACCGTCCTCGATGATGACGTCGGCGTACCCCTTCGAGGGCTCGACGAATTCCAGATGCATGGGGCGGACCGATGCGAAGTACTGGGCGATGACCGAGGTCACAGACCGCCCTCTCTCCTCGATGTCCCGCTCCAGGCGACGGGCGAGACGGATGTCTGCATCGGTGTCGACGAAGACTTTGACGTCGAGCTCGGCTCGCAGGCCGGGTTCGGCGAGGACCAGGATCCCTTCGACCACGATCACCGGGGCCGGGGCGATCACCACGACCTCGTCGGATCGGAGATGACGGGCGAAGTCGTACGAAGGCTTCTCCACAGACTCCCCGGATCGGAGGGAGACCAGATGCGCCACCAACAACTCCGTCTCCAATGAGGCGGGATGGTCGTAGTTGACCTTGGACCTGTCCTCGAATGAGAGCTGCGGTGTGTGTCGGTAGTAGGCGTCGTGCTGGACGAGGGCCACCTGACCGTTCATTTGGTCGACCAGGGAACTGGCGATGGTTGTCTTCCCGGACCCGGAACCGCCTGCGATCCCCACTATCAGGGGGACATCAGACTCAGAACCGGTGCGGGCAGCCATGCCCGCCGACGTTACTTATCGCCGACCCGGCTCCGAAGACGGCGAATCTCGTCGTACACCCCATCGGTGAGCGTGGTCGACGCAGGAGCGGAGACCCCTTTGAGCTCGACGTGGGCCCGGCTTGGCTTCGAGGCGGCGACGCTCACCGGCTCGGGCTCGGTGATCTCGGTCTCCTCCACCGTTGCCGGCTCGGTCACCTGTTCCACGATCTCGAGCTCCGGCTCAGCGACAGGCTGCTCGTCGGCTTCGCCACCGGCCCCGTTCCAGGCGCCATTGGAAGCGACACCCTCGGCCAGGCGGTCGAGCCACTCGGCCTCTTCCTCGGGTATGGCGACGGTCTCAGCGAGCCCCAGCCGATTCAGCGTGTGAAACGTGCGAACCGCAGTGCCGCGGCCGTACTTCGCCTCGAGGGCGCCGAAGCTGAAGGTCGGCACCAGATTGACGAACGTCTGCCAGTCGGCGGGCTCCACGGTCATCGGGTCGGCGATCTCGTTGATGAGCCTCACGCCGTTGGCCTCGAACAAGCCGGTCTCCGCGATCTCGCCCTCGAGGGTCTGAAGCGCATCGACATCGACGAGGACCTCCTCGACCGTCCAACCCTTGGCGTCGGGGCCATCGGCTGCCCCCACCGAGAAAGAGCCCTCGGCGACGGTAGAAAGCACGTAGAGGATGTCGGCGACACCTGCGCGATCGGACCCGGTGTGTGCCCCGTCGACACCGTTCAGTTCGGCGCCGGTGACCCGTCCCTCGCGGAAATGGACACGCCCGCGACGTTGTCCCTCGATGTCGAGTGACCCGGTCTTCTTAGTGACCTGCATGATCTGGAGCAGATCGTTGATGCTCCAATCAGAGAGCTGGCCCGAGAGATGCATCGATACCCTTCCGTTCCCTTGCTCCCCCCTATCGGCAGGAACGGGCGGGCGGTTGAGAACTTCAGGCCTGCTTGGCGGCCTTCATCGCCTTCTTCTTCTCCCGCAGAGCGAGCACGTCGTCGAAACTGGCCACATCGGCGATCGAAGGCCAATCGGCTGCCTTCTCCTCCCAGCCTTCGGGCCGCACTCCGAGACGCTTCCCGAGGAGGCCGACGAAGATCCTCGACTTCTCGGCCCCGAACCCGGGTAGGGCCCGGAGTCGGCTCAGAAGCTCCGAGCCGTCCTCGGCGGTATCCCAGAGATTCTCCGCCCTGCCGTCGTAATCATCGATCACCGCCCGCGCCAGCTCCTGGGTCCGCTTCGCCATCGACGCCGGATAGCGATGGATCGCCGGTGGCCCTCGAAAAACCACCTCCAGGTCCTCCAGCGGAGTGGCGGCGACGATTTCCGGGGTGAGTTCCGCACCGAGGCGGTCTTTGAGGAGCTGAGGGCCGTAGAAGGCCCGCTCCATGGGGAATTGCTGGTCGAGCAGCATGCCGGTGAGGAGGGCGAACCCGTCGGAGGCGAGCAGCCGGTTTGCCTCGTCGGACTCGGTGAAGGGGAGGAGGTCAGGTCGGTCCATGGGGCCAACCGTAGCCCTCAGAACATCAGGCGGAATAGGACGTAGAGGACGAGCAGCCCGGCCGGGGCGTATGCCACCATGTTCATCGGGTCTCTGCGGGGCTCGTTCATCTCTATCGTCCTTTTAAACCGAACTTACGGCTCCGAGATTCCGTGTGAAATAGGGGTTCCCCCCTATTCGACCCGGACCAACTGGCGAGAATGTGAACGGATCGAGAATGAGTGGTGACATCTACATCGTCGATGCCTGTCGCACTCCGATGGGCAAGCTCGGAGGGCAGCTCGCCCAGGTCAGGCCGGACGACCTGGCCGCCCACGCCATCGCCGGTGTACTGAGACGCCAGCCCGATCTCGACCCGATGGCGATCGAGGACATCTACTGGGGCGCGGCCAACCAGGCGGGTGAGGACAACCGCAACGTGGCCCGCATGGCCGGCCTCCTCGCCGGCCTCCCGATCGAGATCCCGGGAGCGACCGTCAACCGGCTATGTGGCTCCGGGATGCAGGCGGTCATCTCGGGGGCCCATGCCCTTGCCGCCGGGTGGGGTGATGTCGTCCTGGTCGGGGGATCCGAGTCGATGACGCGCTCGCCGTACGTCCTGACGAAGCCAGATCGCCCGTTCGCCACCGGCACTCCCGAGATCGTCGACACGGTCCTCGGCTGGCGTCTGGTCAACCCGAGGATGAAAGAGCTCTATCCCCCGATCACGCTCGGCATGACCGCCGAGATGGTGGCTGCCAAGTACGACGTCAGTCGGGAAGACCAGGACGCCTTTGCGCTGCGCAGTCACCAGTTGGCCGTGGCTGCGGTCGCGGCCGGTCGCTTCGACGACGAGATCGAGCCCATCGAGGCGCCCGTCGACTCCCGACGCCGGGAGACGAGGTTGATCGAAGCCGATGAAGGGCCGAGGGCCGACACGTCGATGGAAGCACTGGCCAAGCTCGCCCCCGTCTTCAAGGAGGATGGGACCGTCACGGCGGGCAATTCGTCGCCGATGAACGACGGGGCCGCTGCCCTGATTCTCGCCACCGAGGCCGGGTTGGCCGCCCATGGCCTGACCCCGATGGCCCGGATCGTGTCCTCGGCCGCCGCCGGAGTCCACCCCGATGTGATGGGGATCGGCCCGGTGCCGGCCTCGGAGAAGGCGATGAAGCGAGCCGGGATCGGTCCTGACGACCTCGACCTGGTCGAGATAAACGAAGCGTTCGCCTCCCAGGCCGTGGCCAGCATGCGATTGCTGGAGATCGATCAGGAGCGGGTCAACGTCAACGGCGGAGCGATCGCCATCGGGCACCCGCTCGGGGCTTCCGGGGCACGGATCCTCACCACCCTCACCCACGAGTTGGGACGTCGGGGCGGCCGCTACGGGCTGGCCACGATGTGCATCGGGGTGGGCCAGGGGATCAGCACGGTCATCGAGCGTGTCTGACGCCGGGCCCCTCGATGGCACCCTCGTCATCGAGTTCGGCAATCTGATTGCGGCGCCGTACGCCGCAATGCTCCTCGCCGACTTGGGAGCGAGGGTGGTGAAGGTGGAGCCACCCGAAGGGGACCTGTCGCGTGGGTTCGGGCCCCATCAAGACGGCGAGTCCGCCTTCTTCATGGCGGTCAACCGGGGCAAGGAGTCCTTGGCCCTGGACACCAAGGACTGGCTGTCGAAACGGGTTCTCGACAACTTGATTCGGAAGGCCGACGTGCTGATCCACAACCTCAGGCATGGGGCAATCGAACGACTCGGGTTCGGCGCGAGTCGCTCGCACGAGCTGAACCCGAAGCTCATCTACGCCTCGATCTCCGCCTTCGGCGCCGAAGGCCCGTATGCGAAGCGAGCCGGGATCGACATCGTGTTCCAGGGTGAGGCCGGCATGATCTCGATCACGGGCGGGCCAAAGGACAGGCCGATGAAAACTGCCACCACGATCGGCGACTACGTGGCAGGCACCAACGCAGCGCTGGCGATTTCCGCGGCACTGGCGGAGACACCCCGATCGGGAAGGCACATCGATGTCTCGCTGCGCGACGGTGTGATCGCGGTCCAGTCGGCGTGGAACGCACTTGCCTTTGCCGACGGGAAGCAGCCGGAGAGGGTGGGGACGGCGAGCCCTTACGTCGCCCCCAGTCAGGTGTTCGAGGCCCTCGACGGGCACTTCACGCTCGCCGTCGTCTCGGATCGACATTTCCGGGTCCTGGCCGACAGCCTCGGTCTGCCCGACCTGGTGGATGCATACCCGAGCAACGAAGTGCGGATGGCCAAACGGGACGCGCTCGCCAGGAAGCTCACGAGTGTGTTCAAGATGGAGACGGCCGATCACTGGGTGACCGTGCTCGGTGAGGCCGGTCTTCCCGTGGGTCACGTCCTCACCCTGAGCGAGGCGTTGACCGACCCGCAGGCACGGCACAACGAGATGATCGTCGAATTCGACCATCCGGTGGCAGGCACGGTGAAGACCACCGGTTCGCCGATCCACATCGACGGCGCGCCCGCCCGCGCCACCTCCCCTCCTGCCACTCTGGGCCAGCACACCCGGCCGATCCTGCGGGAGGCGGGGGTAGATCCCGACTCGATCGAGAAGATGGTCGCATCCGGGACCGCAGTCGTCTCGTGAGCGGGTTGATCCACTGGGCCGAAGACGTCGATGAGGACTGGGCATCGGTCCTCGCCGAGTTGACGCGGGCGTTCGAGGCGGCTCGGTCGGTCGCGGCAGGGCGAGGAGTCGATCGTCTACGTCGTGCGTCAGGACGACCTGCTGGGGAGAAGAGGGGCCGGGAACGCCATGGTCGCCTGCGGCCTGCTCTCTGCTGCCCGCACGGCCGCGCTGGAGGGAGCTCGCAAGGGATGGACGGCGAATGTCGTCGCCTTCGACGAGGGTGAGCGTTCGGTTGTGGAAGGCTGGGCTCACCGGCTGCTCGACGACGGCAGCGTCAACGGTGAGCTGATAAGGGTGGGTTCGGGCCACATCGGGAAGACGCTGGCATGAACGGGACCATCGTGGTCACCGGGGCCGCACGTGGTATCGGCAGGGCCATCGCCGAGAAGATGGCGTCGACCGGTCCGTTGACTGTCATCGGCGTCGACATCGCCCCCGAGCTGGCACTCTCCGAGTCGATCATCCCGGTACAGGTCGATCTGACCTCGATCGAAGGCCCGGGTTTGGTCAGGAAAGCGGTCGAGGCATCGGGGTCGCCCCTGCTGGGGCTGGTCAACAATGCCGGTATCACCCGCGACGCCCGGTTGATCAATCTGACCGACGATGACTTCGCCGCCGTTCTCGAGATCAATCTGGGGGCGGCCTATCGATTGACGACCGAGTTGGCTCCTCTGATGTCCGACGGCGGATCCATCGTCAACATCGCCTCCCGGGCATATCTGGGCAACTTCGGCCAGTTCAACTACTCGATGTCCAAGGGCGGGGTGGTCGGCATGACCCGGGCCATGGCTCTGTCGCTGGCCCCCCATGTCCGGGTAAACGCGGTGGCACCGGGTCTGATCTCATCGGAGATGAGCATGGCCATCCCCGAGGACATCCGGGAGAAGATGGTCGACTCCATACCCCTCGACCGGATGGGCACCCCGGACGAGATCGCCAACACCGTCTGGTGGCTGCTCACCCCCCTCTCCAGCTACATCACCGGCGAGGTGATCGTGGTCGGAGGCGGGCGAAGCCTGAGCTGATACCGCGTACCTGAGGTACGTGGGCCACATATGGCCTATGAGGACAAAGAACCGAGCTCGTGACAGGTCGATGAATCACACAGCATCCACTCACCGGACCGGACCGAATCGGGGAGGTTGATCACCGCATCCGAATGCCCGACCGCCTCACAGCCGTTGAAGGGACCCCGGTCCCAAGTTCATCGCCAGGGAAGAGGTCGTTGCCCACGATGAACGAGAGCGGGCCGATCTGACGGAACAGTCGAAAGACACAGCGCCGATCAGCGGCCAACCTCCTCGGTTTGATACGAGCCGTCGACTTCGACGATCAGCAGTTCTTGCCCTGGATCTCTGAACCGCTCCGGGCGCACCAAGACCGTGCCCACCAACCCGACAACCAGGATGAGGACCAGGGCGATGACGATCCCGGCACCTGCACGTTTCCGGGCCACGACCACGATCAAGGCGATCCCGGCCAGGAGCACCAGACCCGTGGTCAGATAGATCGTGTAGTCGACCCACACGAGGTCAGTAGTACAGCCGGCTCACCGTCTCGGCGACCATGGCCGGCTTCTCGGTGCCCTCGACCTCGATCGTGACCTGACGGTTGAGCTGGATCCCACCCTCGACGTCGGTGACCGAGACAAGACCGACTCTGGCCCTGATCCGGGTTCCCACCGGGATCGGAGCGGGGAAACGGACCTTCTCCAGCCCGTAGTTGATGCCCATCAACGGGGATCCGACCTCGAGTGGCACCTGTTCGGACAGGGCGACCGTCAGGGACAGGGTGAGGAACCCGTGGGCGATGGTCCCCCCGAAAGGGCTCGCCGCGGCTCGTTCACGATCGACATGGATCCACTGATGGTCATCGGTGGCGTCGGCAAAGGCATCCACCCGGTCCTGGGTGATCTCCATCCACTCACTGACCCCGATCTCGGTCCCGATCAGGTCCTGGAAGTCAGCGGCTTTCATTTCAATGCACCCCGTCGCGCTCGTGTGACGCCGTACATTAGGAATGTGCAGGTCCTGCCCACCAGAGTCGATCCCCGGTCGGATGAATACCGGGTCAATCGGGCCGCCATGGAGGAAAAGCTCGCCGAGTTCGAACAACTCATGGAGAAGGCCCGACAGGGCGGAGGCGAGCAGTACATCAAGCGTCACCGGGACCGGGGCAAGCTCCTGGCCCGGGAGCGCATCGAACTCCTGCTGGACCGGGACGCCCCATTCCTCGAGCTCTCCACCCTGGCCGCCTGGGGCACCGACAAGAACCTGGGGGCCAATGTCGTCACCGGGATAGGGGTGGTCGAGGGGGTGGAATGCGCCATCCTCGCCCACGACCCGACCAGCCAGGCCGGCTCGATGAACCGTTACTCGGTGGCCAAGACCCTTCGCATCATGGACATCGCCGGGGAGAACCGGCTTCCCCTGATCAATCTCGTCGAGTCGGGCGGCGCCGACCTCCCCGACCAGGCCGAGGTGTTCATCGTCGGCGGCAAGTGGTTCCGAAACCTCACCCGTCTCTCCAAAGCGGGCATCCCGACCATCGCCATCGTGTTCGGCAGCTCGACGGCAGGTGGCGCCTATTTCCCGGCAATGTGCGACTACGCCGTCATGGTGAAGGACCGGGCCAAGGTGTTCCTCGGCGGCCCGCCCCTCGTGAAGATGGCCACCGGTGAGGTGTCGACCGACGAGGAGCTGGGCGGGGCCGAGATGCACTCCAAGGTCTCGGGTCTCTCCGACTACTTCGCTCAGGACGAGCACGAGGCGATCCGGATGGGCCGTGACATCGTGAGCCATCTCAACTGGCGCAAGCGCGGCTATGGGCCGACCAAGGACCCCGACGAGCCGGTTCACGAAGTCGACGACATCCTGGGCGTGATCCCGAGCGACCTCCGGGTCCCTTTCGACATGCGTGAGATCCTGGCCCGGACCCTCGACGGCTCCCGCTTCGAGGAGTACAAGGCCGTGTATGGCACATCGATCCTGACCGGGTGGGCATCCATCCACGGCTTCCCGGTGGGCGTGATCGCCAACCAGCAGGGCGTGATCTTCTCCGAGGAGGCGCAGAAGGCCACCGAGTTCATCCAGCTCAGCAACCGCTACGACACTCCGCTTCTCTTCATCCACAACACCACCGGATACATGGTGGGCAAGGACTACGAGCAGCGGGGGATCATCAAGGACGGCGCCAAGATGGTGAATGCCGTGGCCAACTCCGAGGTGCCCCACATCGCCCTCATGGCCGGCGTCTCCTATGGCGCCGGGAACTACGGGATGTCGGGGCGGTCCTACGACCCCCGATTCGTCTTCGGCTATCCCAACCACAAGGTGGCGGTGATGGGGCCGACCCAGCTCGCCGGTGTGATGTCGATCATCGCCCGTCAGGCGTCCGAATCCCGCGGGGAGCCCTTCGACGAAGAGGCAGACGAGAAGCGGCGCAAGGAAGTCGAAGCTCAGATCGAAGCCGAGGAGCTGGCCTACTTCTCGACCGCGAGGGTTCGGGATGACGGGCTCATCGATCCCCGCGACACCCGACACGTGCTCGGCATCGCCCTCTCTGCCACCCATTCCGCCGAGGTCAAGGGAACCGATCGCTTCGGCGTCTTTCGGATGTGATCAACCCTCCCAGATCGTCTCACCGTCGAAATCCACCTCTCCGGTCGGCAACAACCCGAGCGCAGCCGCCACCTTTCCCGAGGCGGCATGATCGGGATGGATGTGAGCGACCAGTCGCCGTGTCCCGCTGGCGCCGAGCCATTCGATCATCGCAGTTGCAGCCTCGGTAGCGAGGCCCCGGCCCTGCCAATCGACACCGACCAGCCATGCGATCTCCGCTTCCTCATCGGTCACAGTTGCCTGCACGAACCCGACGGCCACCCCGTCTTCGACCAGTCGGATGATCCAGTTGTGCCATGTCTCGCCCTCGGAGGGCGACCCTGCCGATTGCGCCCTGTATCTCTCTTCGAGCTCGGCCAGGGTCGGCGGTCGGCCACCTGTGAAGACGTAGAGCTGGTCGTCGCCCAGGACCGACACCATCTCGCCGGCGTCCGACGGGTCGAGCGGTGTCAGCCGCAGGCGTCGGGTCTCGAGTGCCGGCGTCATGCCGGTCACCCCTCGATGAAGGAGAGACGGACCTTCCTGGTCTGGTTGTCGACATTGGTGTCGACCAGCACCACCGACTGCCAAACGCCCAACGTCGGTCGGCCGGCGACCACCGGGATGGTGAGGCTGGGCGACACGAACGCCGGCAATACGTGATCGCGACCATGTCCCGGACTGCCGTGTTCGTGACGCCATCGGCCCTGCTCCGCCGGAAGCAGGTTGTCGATGGCTGCGATCAGGTCCTGGTCGCTTCCCGCGCCCACCTCGATCACGGCAACACCGGCGGTGGCATGAGGAACGAACACAGAGAGCAGCCCGTCACCCTGGCCCGAAGCGAATCTGGCTACATCGGGCGTGATGTCGAAGACGCCGCCATGTCCCCCGGTTTGAACTGTGAGCTCTTCGCTTTTCACCCGGGGAGGTTACGAGCCTCAGCCGGCGAACTCGACCACCACATCGCGGTATCCAAGGCCGAGCAGGAAGTCGGTCAGCACCTGACGGGCATTGGCCTCGGCGTCAGCGAGAACGCCCTCATCGACGGCGGCCTGGACCAGGACCTCTTCGGCCACTTGACGGGCATCGGTCTCGAGCCTCGGGTCACCCTTGGTGAACAGCCCGGTCTCCCGATCGAGGATCTGGGTTGCCTCGTTGTCGACCGACACGTACTGGATCTCGGCAGCCGGAACTGTGATCTCGACCACGCCCTGGTCATCCAATGAGACGTTCTGCACGGAGATACCGCTCATGTCGATGCCGGCGCCGATCCGTGCCACAGCGAACAACTGAAGGCTGTCACCACGGGCCCATTCCAGCCATCCCCGATCTGTGCCCTTGTCGACGATCGTGTATTGGACCGTCTCCACCGTGGTCAGATTGGACATGTCCCGGATCGAACTGATGACGACCGGGCCGATCTCCTCATACGGCTCCGGCTCGAAGACAGCGGCCAGGTCACCCGGTGTTGGGACGGCATCGACCAGATCCTGGAGGCTCGAAACCACCCAGATCCCGATCACGACGAACAGGGCGACCACACCGCTGACGATGGCAATCGGCACGATGGTCCTTCGGCGTCTCGGGGCCGGTTCGAGCCTCTCGACCGTCTCCCGATCCTGTCTTTCCATCAACTGGGTATCACTCATTTGGACGCGACTCCTCAACTCGTAGTTATGACGACATGGCTTATGACGTTCCGGAGTGGGAAATGGTTTCCATCGGTACGCTCATCGAGCCCATGATCCGAAGAATTCTGGTGGCCAACCGCGGTGAGATCGCCCGCCGTGTGTTCCGCACCTGTCGTCAAATGGGCATCGAAACGGTCGCCATCCATTCGGACCCCGACACGACCGAGCCGCACGTGCTCGAAGCAGATCATGCGGTAAACCTTCCCGGCTCGACCCCCACCGAAACCTATCTGCACATCGATGGCAGTACTCGGAGCTGCCAAACAGAGCGGGGCAGACGCCATCCATCCCGGGTACGGCTTTCTGGCTGAGAACGCCGAATTCGCCCGTCGCGTCATGGATGAGGGCCTGATCTGGATCGGGCCGCCGCCGGAGGCAATCGAGGTCATGGGCTCGAAGCTCCGCTCGAAGACATTGGTCGAGACCGCAGGAGTCCCCACACTCGGCGCCATCGATCTCACCGAGAACGATGAGGCGGAGGCAGCCGCCGAGGGGCTCGGATACCCGGTGCTGGTGAAGGCGTCAGCCGGGGGTGGGGGCAAGGGGATGAGGGTCGTCGGCGATCCCTCGGGTCTGACCGAGGCGATCGAAGGTGCGCGAAGAGAGGCGGCCTCGTCCTTTGGCGACGACACCGTCTTTCTGGAGAAGTACCTGCAGGCAGCACGTCACATCGAGATCCAGGTGCTCGGAGACGGCCACGGCCGGGTGATCTCCCTGTTCGAACGGGAGTGCTCGATCCAACGGCGGCATCAGAAGATCATCGAGGAGGCGCCCTCACCCGCGATCGACGAGAGCCTGCGCCGGCGGATGGGTGAGACGGCGGTGGCGGCAGCTACCGCGGTGGGATACGTCGGGGCGGGGACGGTGGAGTTTCTCTTCCAGGACGGCGACTTCTACTTCCTGGAGATGAACACCAGACTCCAGGTGGAACACCCGGTCACCGAGATGGTCACCGGGTTGGACCTGGTGCGTCTCCAGATCGAAATCGCCGATGGTGCCCCGATCGACGTCGAGCCCGTCATCTCGGGGCATGCGATCGAAGCGAGGCTCTACGCCGAGGACCCCCGCCACGACTTCCTCCCGGTCACCGGGATGATCCATCGGTTCGACGTTCCCGATCTACCCGGATTGCGGGTCGACTCCGGGGTCGAGGACGGCTCGATGGTGTCGGTGTTCTACGACCCGATGCTGGCCAAGATCATTGCCCACGGCGCCACCCGAGATCGGGCGGCCGAGACACTGGCCCAGGCGTTGCGCCGGGCGATGCTCCATGGTCCTGTCACCAACCGCGAGCTACTGGTTCGGATCCTGGAACACGAAGAGTTTCGGTCGGGGGCGACGGACACACACTTCCTCGAACGACATGACCCGGCGCACCTCGGCCGGCCACTCGCGGACATGGAGACGGAACGCCTGTCGGCGGTGGCGGCGGCGCTGGCCGACCAGGAGTTCGACAGGGGCCGGTCCCGGGTCCTGAGGTCGATTCCCTCGGGTTGGCGCAATCGGCCCGGCAGCTATCAGGAGCGGGCGTATCGAGGTGATCATGGGACTCACGTGATCCGATACTCGGTCACACCAATGCCGGTCGTGGAAGGTCTCGGCCCCATCGACGTCAGCGGATGCACACCCGATCGGGTCGAACTCAGCCACGGCGGGCTCGACCACAGCTTCGGCGTCGCCAGATATGGCGAAACTCGCCATCGTCGACTCCGAACTGGCCCCGGTTCGCCTCGACGCGTTGCCCCGGTTCCCCTCGCCCGAGGCAGTCGAGACGCCCGGATCGCTGCATGCGCCGATGCCGGGGCGGGTGGTCAGGGTCGAGGCGCGGGTCGGTGACAGCGTCAGAGCCGGTCAGGTGCTGGTCGTGCTCGAAGCGATGAAGATGGAACACACCCTCCGGGCGCCTCATGACGGGATCTTGGACGAGGTCGATTGCTCCCCTGGCGATCAGGTCGAAGCCGGTGCGGTGCTGGTCGTGATCGGTGAACGACTGGAGGAACCCGCCTAGTCGCAGACGGCTGCCACCGATGGCCCGGGAGGTAGGGGACCTCGCTCGCCCTAGAACGCAGCCAGCACCTGCAGAACCTCATCGATGTCGGCCTCCGTGTGGTCGGCATTGACCTGGAACCGGATCTCCTCGTCGCCCTTGGGCACCACCGGGTAGTTGAGACCGGTGGCGAGGATGCCGTTGTCATGGAGATGCCGGACCAGGGCGGTGGTCCGCTCGGTGTCCCTGATCATGAGCGGCACCACGGGATGGGGGCCCGGGATCGTCTCCAGACCCAGGTCGACGAGCCCGTTCTCGAATCTGGCGGTCATAGCTGCGAGATGCCTCAACAAGGATCTGCCCTCTTCGGAATCGACGACGGACACCGCCGCAGTGGCAGCGGCGGCCTCGCCGACGGTGATCGGGTTGGAGTAGATGTACATCGGCGCCTTTTCCCGCAGGAAGTCGGAGAGGCTCTGGCTCCCCGTCACATATCCCCCGTTGACCCCGAAAGCCTTGCCCAGCGTGCCGATGAGGACGTCCACCGGGCCTGATCCGGACACCTCCTCGGTGCCCCGACCGGTGTCCCCGAAGGCTCCCACCCCGTGGGAGTCGTCGACCACCACAACGACGTTCTCCTCGAAGGCGTCGTCATGAGCCCGGGCGACTTCCATGAGCGCCGAGAGATCGGCGTAGTCGCCGCGGATCGAGAACACCCCGTCGGTGACGACGATCGCTCTCGACGCCCCCGCCGGCC
The DNA here is from genome assembly GCA_963843585.1 of uncultured Acidobacteriota bacterium. Classification (GTDB taxonomy): domain Bacteria; phylum Actinomycetota; class Acidimicrobiia; order Spongiisociales; family ZC4RG35; genus JARDZU01. Next base: position 81,570 of record CAWJLJ010000010.1, on the reverse strand, counting down.
GGGCAAGCAGCGTGTCGAGTGCAGCGAAGTCGAGGTGGGGATAGACCTCCCTCGAAGCCGGGCGGGAGAGACGAAGGGCGTTGATGATGCAGTTGTGATTCAGCTCGTCGCTGAGCACCACGGTGTCGGGAGTGATCAGCGAAGTCAGGCTCGAGACGACGGCGGCATAGGCCGAGGAGAAGATCATCGACGATGGGCGCCCATGAAAGGACGCCAGCCGTCGTTCGAGATCGAGGTGTGCCCGATAGGTGCCCGAGATGAACCGCACCGCCCCCGGCCCGGCGCCGAACTCCTTCGTCGCCCTCTCCTCGGCTTCGATCACCGCCGGGTGCCGTGAAAGGCCGAGATAGCCGTTGGAGTTCATCCTGATGAATCGCCGCTCATCTCCTTCGAGGAGATAGCGGGGACCGTGCGCGTCATGCTCGGGCTCGATGCCGACGATCACGGCCTCGGATCCCTTGGCCGTCCCCGATTGGCGCAAGGCCGACACCTCGCCGGCCATCGTGGCGTCGAGTCGATCGTGGGGCATGGGGTGGGTCTAGCACACCCCTAGAGTGCCCGGCCATGACTCGTCTCGGATTCATCGGCCTCGGCACGATGGGTCACGGGATGGCCCTGAACCTGCTCATGGCCGGGAACAGCTTGACCGTCTGGAACCGGACCGCGGGAAAGGGAGTGGATCTCGTCTGTGACCTCGCAGCCGATCCGATCGAGCTGGGCAAGGCGAGTGACATCGTCTTCGTCTGCGTGTCCGATACCCCGGACGTGGAGGAAGTGGTCTTCGGCGACAACGGAGTCATCCATGGCCTGGCCCGAGGCGCGGTCCTCGTCGACCACTCCACGATCTCGCCCGGTGCCACCCGGGAACTCGCAGCCCGCGCCTCTGACTCGGGTGTGTCCTGGGTGGACGCACCGGTATCCGGTGGGTCGGAGGGCGCCGAGAAGGGGACCCTGGCGGTCATGGCCGGTGGATCGGCGGAGTCTCTGGACCGAGCCCGGCCCTTCATGGAGGCCTACTCGAAGACGATCACTCACATCGGCGAGGAGCCGGGATCGGGCCAGATGGCCAAAGCGGTCAACCAGGTGCTGGTCGTGCTCAACGAGCTGGCCGCCTCCGAAGCACTGCTACTGGCGCAAGGGGCCGGCCTAGATCTGAGTACGACGCTGGCGGCGGTCGAAGGCGGTGCAGCAGGCTCGTGGATGCTGTCCAACCGGGGCCCCCAGATGATCGCCCGCGACTGGCGACCGGGATTCACCATCGACCTGCAGCAGAAAGACCTTCGCATCGTTCTCGACACGGCCGACGAACTGGGCATACCGCTGCCCGGGACTTCCCTGGTCTTCCAGCTCTACCGCGCTCTCCAGGCGCAAAGATCTTGGCTCCGAGGGCAACCACGCCCTGGTCAAGGCGCTCGAGGAGCTGGCCGGCATCGAGCTGGGGGAATAGCCCTCTCTGCGATCCTGGGGGGAAATCAGCCCAGGAGGTCTGCCTTGACCCGGGCGACGTGACCGGTGGCCTTGACGTTCCGGTACGCCTTCTCGATCTGGCCGTCGGGGCCAATGACGAACGTGGACCTGATCAGGCCCTCCATCGTCTTCCCGTACATCTTCTTCTCACCCCAGGCACCGAGCGAGGTGGCCAGTTCTTTGTCCTGGTCGGAGAGCAGGTCGAAGTTGAGGCCCTCCTTTTCCTTGAACTTTGCGTTCTTGGCCGGGGTGTCGGGGCTGACCCCGACTATCTCGTAACCCGCCTCGGCGAACTCCTGATAGCTGTCGCGGAAGTCACACGACTCCGTGGTGCACCCCGGCGTCATGGCCGCCGGATAGAAGAACATGACCAGGCGCTTCCCGGCGAAGTCCTCAGAGCTGACGGTCTCCCCGTCCTGGTTGGGAAGGCTGAAGTCGATGGTCTCGGGCATGGCCCGAGGCTACTTCACCGCTGCCCTTCGTAATCGACCTCGGCGGCGGCCTTCGCCTCCGGCGACCTGAGGAAGGTCATCCCTCCGGCGAAGAAGCTGAGGGCCGCCGGCAGCCAATAGGAAACGATCCGGTAGATGATCACGGGCGCCACCGTCGTCGCCGCCGGGAACCCGTAGGCGCTGAGGATGAAGACGAGCCCGGCCTCGGTGACACCGAGACCACCCGGGGTGCCGGGAAGCCCTCCGGCGATCGACGCCGCGCCGAAGGCGGCCATCACCTGGAACACATTGACGTCGAGTCCGAACGCAATGAGCACCAGACCTAGAGCGGTGCCCTCGAGGATCAGACGACACCAGATGTAGGTCTGCGATTCCGGTCCGGGGAGATGGTCGATGACCGTGGTGTCGAGACGCTTGCGGATGGCCTTGGGCAGGAATCGGGAGAGTGACCCCAGCTTCCCTGAGCCAAACATGAGCAGGACGCCGGCGAGGAGGACGAATGGTGCGAGAACGGTGAGGCTGACGGAGGCGATCCGTGCTGAATCCTCTGGCCGGGCCAGTAGCAGGCCAACACCGGTCATCATCAGCAGCCCGGCGTAGTTGAGGAGGACGGCGCGGACCGCGGCGCCGGTCGTGCCCGGCTCCTCATCACGGACCGTCCAGCCCATCGCCACCGGTGTGATGGCCCCACCGGCCGGAATCAGCCGGGCCACACCCGCACCGACCAATGCTGCCTTGAACGCAGAGAATGCCTTCAACTCGCCACCGGCCTCTTCCACCGACTCTTTGTAGAGCAACCCGTAGAACCAGCTCGCGGTGATCTGGGCGACGGCAGCGAGCGCGACCAGACCCCACGCGTACGCGTTCATCTCCGGCAGTTCGAAGTTGTTGAGGATGAAACCGGCGAAACCGGCGTAGACGATCGCGGCGATAACCGCGATCCATGCCACCCGCTTCGGGCTCATGGAGTCAGCAGGTCGTCCGCGCTCTGCGGGAAGTCCCCACCACCCGGATCGGTGTCGAAGATCGCACGCCTCATGGCCGGACGCATCCCCCGGGCGCTGTCGGGGTTGCCCTGCATCCGGCGGGCCATGATGACGATCGAAAGCGCGAGCAGGACCAGCGACTCAGTCGCTGGACGACCCATGGCAGTGGAGACGATGGGCAGAAGGCCCCATCCGAGGAAGCCGGCCACACCCCCACCGATCTTCCAGCCGGCCACCGACCAGCCCGTGGTCCAGACCAGCAGCACCGGATCGAGGGCGAGCAACAAACCCACTGAAGTAGCCAGGCCACGCCCCGATCGACCCCTCAGGAAAACCGACCAGTTGTGACCGACAACGGCCATGAGCCCCACCATCCCGGCGGCGCCTTTGCCAAACCCCATGCCTTGAGCGATCAGAACCGGGAACAAGCCTTTGAGACCGTCGAGCACCCCACCAATCAGCCCCCATTGCCAACCGGCGACGCGGGTCAGATTGCCGGCACCGACGTTGCCGCTGCCGACGTAACGCAGATCGACGCCTCGGAGGCGCGCGACGACCTGGGCGAACGGAATCGACCCCAAGAGATAGGCCCCCACCAGCAGGAGAGGCCAGTAGAGAACCCACGGTGAATCTGGCATCTGCGGTAGAAACGCTAGCCAGCCTCCGCTCGCTTCGGTAGCCGGACCTCTTCCCCGGTTTCGGGTGCCGGCCATTGGTTAACGTCGGTCGCTATGAACCCGGAACGAGCACAGCGATGCCGATGAAGATCACCTACGCCACGATGTCCACGGACAACGAGGAGATGAACAGGGCTTACGAGGACGCCCTGGAGAACGTGAAGCCGCGGCTCGGGCAAGACCATGGCGTCGCCGTCGACGGGATGCATCGCAAGGACAGGGATTTCTTCGAGGAGGTATCGCCCATCGACTCCGGGATCGTCGTCGGCCGATATGCCCAGGCAGTGACCCAGGACGTGGACGACGCTGTGTCCGCCGCCAAGGCCTTCGCACCGGAATGGGAAGGCTGGGGCTGGGAGCGGCGGCGAGATCTCATGCTGGCGGCGGCCGATCACATGGACAGCCAGCTCTTCGAGCTCGCTGCCCTCATGTCCTACGAGATCGGGAAGAACCGTCTCGAGTCGCTGGGCGATGTGGCCGAGACCGTCGAGTTCCTCCGCTACTACGCGGGTCAGATCACCGAGCACGAGGGATTCATCACCCCGCTCAGCTCACACGGTCCCAATGACGCCAACACTTCGGTGCTCCGCCCATTCGGGGTCTGGGGAGTCATCTCACCGTTCAACTTCCCCATGGCGCTCGCCGGCGGCCCTTCCATCGGGGCATTGATCACCGGCAACACAGTGGTCATCAAGCCGTCCAACCAGGGCGCCCTGATGGCGCTCGAGTTCCATCGGGTGATGCTGGAGGCCGGCCTGCCCAAGGAGGCCCTCCATGTCGTCACCGGTGGGGACGAGATCGGCGACTACCTGGCCCATCACCCGAAGGTCGACGGGCTCACCTTCACCGGCTCCTATCCGGTGGGCATGTACCTGTACCGGACGGTGAACGAGACGAGGCCAAAGCCCGTGGTGTGTGAGATGGGCGGGAAGAACCCGGTCGTCGTGACTTCGAGCGCCGACCTCGACGTGGCCACACAGGGGATCGTCCGGGGTGCATTCGGCCTCAGCGGCCAGAAGTGCAGCGCAACGTCCAGGGTCTACGTCGAGGAGGAGGTGTACGACGAGCTGATCGACAAGCTGGTCGAGGCCACCGGATCCGTTGCAGTCGGCAATCCCCTCGAGCAGCGAACCTTCATGGGACCTGTCATCGACGATGCCGCCGTGGAGCGGTTCCAGAAGGCGGTGGACGAGGTGATTGACAGCGGCGGCGAGGTCCTGGCCGGGGGCGTCGTCCTCAACGACGGGCGAGCTCGCCAAAGGGACCTACGTGGCGCCCACCGTGGTCAGCGCCCCACTCGACTCATGGGTCTGGAAGGAAGAGTTGTTCGTTCCCTTCGTGGCCGTGACCAAGGTCAAGTCGTTCGAAGAAGGGATCGCCCTCTCCAACGACACCGATTTCGGTCTCACCGCCGGGCTGTTCAGTGGCGACGAGGAGAGAGATCGAAACCTGGTTCAAGGAGATCCAGGCCGGGGTCACCTACGTGAACCGGGCGGCCGGCGCCACAACCGGCGCCTGGCCCGACATCAACCCGTTCGGCGGCTGGAAGGGGTCGGGGACATCCGGCACCGGCGGCGGCGGGCCCTGGTACCTGCGACAGTTTCTCCGGGAACAATCCCGGACCCTGATCAAGAACTGACCGGGGTTCGAGACGCTCGACTCAGGCTTGCTCGAACCGAAGCGGGAGCCCGTCGGGGTCGGTGATCTCGATGACGTTGTCTCCGGCGCTCATCTGGAGATCGAGGCTGCTCAGATGCTGGCCCCAGCGCTCCAGGTCGTCGACGACGAAAGTGAGGGCGGCAGGGCGATCCTGACCCTCGACCAACTCGATCCGCTGCCCTTTCGCCGACTCGATCACCTCGGCGGCAACACCCTGCGTCGGCGTGCGGACATGGGTGAACCCGAGTCCGCCGTAGAAGTCGAGGGATTTCTGCAAGGAGGTCACGCCGACACGGACGGTGGTGGCCACCACCCCGCCCGGGGCTCGCGTCGGGCCACCTCCCGCGAGGACTTGTTTCGCCTCCTCGATCGTGAACCGGCCGGCCGTGACCTCACGGCCGACGACCACCCCATCGAGGCTTCGCCCGGCGGCCTCGAGACGCAACAGGTCTCGTAGATCCTCCAGGTCCCTCACCCCGCCCGCCGCGATCACGGGCTGCTCGACCGTGGCCAACGCCTCGGCCATGATCTGGAAGTTGGGCGGGTCCTCGAGGGCGTCACGACCGGCCTCGGACACGAGAAATGCCACCACGCCGGCCGACGACATCTCGATGAGCACCTCCTCGAGATAGCGACCGCTGTTCTGGGTCCAGCCCTTGGTCACGATCTCCTCATCGGAGCGGACGTCGACCGATACGGCGATCTTGTCAGGGTTCTCACGACATAGATCCCAGACCATGTTCTGGTTCTCGATTGCGGCGGTGCCCATGACGATGCGCCAGGCTCCCTTTTCGATCAGACGCTGTGCCTCACCTTCGGAGCGAATGCCTCCGGCGACCTGAACCGGCACCGGGACCTCATCGATGAGCCGGTCGATCAGCTCACGATTGCGATAGTCCCCATAGGCGGCAGCGTCGAGATCGACGATGTGCATGTAGTCGACGCCCTGCTCCGCCCAATGCCGGGCCCGTCTGATCGGGTCATTGTCGAGGGCGATGGCGTCGTCGAGCCGGCCCCGAGGAAGCCGCACCGACAGGCCCCCCAGGATGTTGACCCGGGCGTACAGATCCATCACAGGACGCTAGCAAGCCAGGATCAGCGCATCTCTAGGTTTCAGGTCCCTGACCCGATCCCCAGGGCCTCCTCGGCAGAGTCGAGGGTTTGACCGCCGGCAACGACCGGGGCAAACAGGTCGCCATACCGCTGGAGACGGTCCCAGAGGTTGACGATGGTGATATCGCCGTTGGCTACCTCGCCCAGCTCCTCCCAGGTCAGCGGCGCCGAAACAGGTGCACCTGGGCGGGGCCGGACCGAATAGACGGAGGCGACGGTCTGGCCGGAGGCGTTCCGGTTGTGATCGACGAACACCTTGCCCTTCCGCTTCGGCTTGTCCCATTCCATGGTGAGGGCGTCTGGTTTGGCCGCCGCCAGGTAATTGCCCACCTCGCCGACGAAGCGCCGCACCCTCGAGAACTCATGGACCGGTTCCAGCGGGACATAGACGTGGAGGCCCCTCGCACCGGAGAGCTTGGGATAACCGGCCAGACCGAGCTGGGTGAGAGCTACCTCGAGTAGCTGGCCACCTTCCACCACCTGGTCCCAAGTGGAGCCTTCCGCCGGATCGAAGTCGAAGATGGCGTAGTCGGGGTGCTCGAGTCGACCTTCACGGGAGTGGAAGGGATGGGTCTCGATGCATCCCATGTTGGCGAACCACATCAACGCCTCGACGCTGTCGGCGACGAGGAAGTCGATGACACCGCCCTGGGAGTCGGACACCACAGGTGTCGTTCTCATCCACTCCGGTTGGTGGCCCGGCGCCCGCTTCTCGTAGAACGACGGGCCCTTGATCCCCTCCGGGTAGCGACTCATCGAGATCGGCCGCCCTGCCAGATGGGGCAGCAGGACGGGCGCCACCGAGGCGTAGTACTGGATCAGGTCGCCCTTGGTGTAGCCCTCGTCGGGGAAATAGACCTTGTCCAGATTCGTCAACCGAAGCGGCCGATCGAGCCCCACCGGTTTGAACCCATCGCCTTCCTTGATCGCACTGATGGGTGCGGGAAAGGGGGCATCCACAGTGAAGACGGGCCGGCCCGAGGCTGTCGAGGGCTCGGCCTCCATCTGCACTCTCGCCTCCTCCCAGATCCGGTCGTGACTGGCCAGGTCCCTGGCCTCCGAGATCAGCACCATGCCGACCCCCGCTTCCTGCGCCGCCTCGACCAGTGGCCCGACCCGGAGGGTTCCCTCCCCGTAGGCGATGTGGCGGATCTCGCCGCCGGCGCCGAACTCGTTGTCCGAGAACTGAGTCTGAAGCGGGGCGATCATCCAGCCGGGGAACTGACTCTGGATGAAGGAGAACACCGAGACGAAGGCCTCCTTGGAGGTGAGGCCCCCTCCCGTCATCGCATGGACGTGCGCCCAGTCGACGACGGGGCGGACAAACGAGTACTCGGAGGCCAGCATGGCGATGTCGCCCAGGCTTCCGAATGACCGATTGTTGCCTGCCGTCTCCAAGCCCATGCCAACTCCGAGCGATTCGACCTTGGAGACGACCGAATCGAGCCGGGACCGGATCCGGTCCATCAGAACGTCCGGCTCCTCGGAGTAGTTGGACCCGAAATGAGCGACGATCACCGGCGCCGTCAGTGCCTTGCCCAGCTTCATCGTGTGCTCCAGGGCAGCCAGCGACTGACGCCCACGGTCCTCGTCGGGCAGGGTCAGTCCGGCGAAGTAGGGCGCATGGACCGAGAGCCTGATGTCACGGTCGGCGGCCAGCTCGCCGAATGCCTGACATCTCTTCTCCTTCCACGGGAAACCATCGACGAAGGGGAGCTCGAGGGCTCGATGACCCTTGGCCACCAGGTCATCGAGGAACTGCTCATCCGGGACATCCTCAGGGGGCAGGCGGGAGATCCCGAATCGGATGCTGCTCACCAACGCGAGGCTATCGGGCCGATCGCATTGGGCCGCTCTCCACCGCGGTCCTCTCCAGCGGAGAACCCTCGTCATAACCTGACGCCATGTCTCGCGGCCGGCTCGTCACTTTGATCGTGCTCGTCATCGCCGTCGTCGCCATCGTTGCCGTCTGCAATCGAGACTCGGACCCACCGACCACGACCGGGCTCACCACCACGACTACGGGAGTCGACCACGACTTCGGCCGATCCCACGACGACCGCCCCCGGATCCACGACGACGGTCGCCCCCACCACGAGTGTCTCCGCAGATCAGACGGTGACCGTCCTCCTCTCACCATTCTCGGAAATGGGGCCTGAATGGACCGAGCAGATCTTTCCCTACGGCGAAGGTGAGGAGTTCCTCGGCACCTCGCCGGGCGGCGATGGCCTGATGCTCGGGCCGGAATATGGGACCCAGACACCGGACGGCTCATGGTGGTTCCTCGACGCCGCCAGCCTCCGCATCGCCCATTTCGCCGCCGACGGGTCGTATCTCGACCAGGTCGTCATGCCCGAGGACCTGCTGGTGGACGGGCTCTACTTCCAGTACCAAATGCCACAGGGCCTCGACGACGGATCCATCACCGCGGGTGGATTTCCCTCGGAGGACACGATGTCACTGCTGCGGATCGCCGACGGCCAGGCCACAGGAGCCACGTTCGAGGGCGCCGTACCACTGGTGACGACTGACGGTGCGCTTCTCTACGGGCTCGGCAACGACGGCGCGCCTCATGCCCTCGACCCTTCGCAACCAGTCCTGGATCCGGTCGATTGGCTGCGGGCCAGAGACGGCAGCCCCTTCATGGTGACCGTGAACGGGGACGAGATCGTGCTCGAGCTACCCGACGCCGGGCTCACCAGGAGACTGCAGATGCGTTACTCGGAGGACCCTGAAGTCGTCGCCCATGGCGCGATCGAGGTGGAGACCGGGGCCGACGGGACGATCTTCCTCGTGGTCTACGGGATACCCGAATCGGACGAAACGCTTGGGATCGGAGGGTTCGTATCAGTGAGCCCGGATGGTCAGGTCGGTCAGATGGAACCGATAGTCGACCCGTTCAGCCCGTCAGACCCCGGAAGCCCATCACATCTGGGAGTGACCCCGGGCACGTCGACGCCCTGGATCATGGTGGTCTGGGAAGACGGGGTGCACGTCTTCACCAAGGCCGGCTAGCGACCGCGGGCATTACGCCCGATCTCGTCCATCGCTTCCGCCAATGCCGTCATCCTTCCCGAACCGATGACGTCGAAGGTGAGCCGCCTGACCAGGGCGAGATGGGCGGGCGATGCATCCTCGACCACCTTCACCCCGAGATCGGTCAGCCTGGCCTCGGTGCCCCGACGATCGATCTCGCTCGGGGTGCGCTCGATCCACCCCTCTTCCTCCATTCGTCTCACGGCATGAGAAAGCCGGCTCGGCGAGAAGCCCACTTCGGCGGCGAGCTCACTCATCCGGAGGGCCCGCGCCGGCGCGCGATGAAGCCGGCTCAGTATCTGATAGTCGTCGTGGCTCATCCCCGACTCGTCCCGGAGCTGGCGATCGAGGGCGTTGAACATCGCTCTCGAGCCACCTGCCAGTCGTGACCAGGCCCTCAATTCGGTCCTGGTCAATGGGCTCGGCATCAGCCGGATCATACTCGGGAATATTTGAGACTTCAATCATCTTGACAAGACTCGAAGCCAGATCAGGAGCACGCAAAATGTCCGTTCATCGTCTCAACCATGCCGTCCTGTATGTCAGGGACGCCGAGCGTTCCGCTCGCTTCTATGAGGAGGTGCTGGGCTTCCGACGTCTGCCGCTCCCCATTCCCGGCGCCGTGTTCATGCAGGCCGAGGGCTCCAACAACGATCACGACCTCGGTCTCTTCTCGATAGGCGAAGGGGCCGCCGATTCTGGGGCCGGCCGGCAGTCGGTCGGCCTGTATCACCTCGCCTGGGAGGTCGACACTCTCCAGGATCTGGCCGAGATAGGCGCCAGGCTGTCGACCCGGAGTGCCCTGGTCGGTGCCACCGACCACGGCACCACCAAGGCGCTCTACGGCAAGGACCCAGATGGCATCGAGTTCGAGGTCTCCTGGCTGGTCCCGGCCGACCTGATCACCGACGACGTCGTGATGACTGCCCAGCGCCTGGACCTGGCCAAGGAGATCGAGAGATACGGAGATGACACCCTGGGCGGCATCGGGATCAGCCGGGCCCGGCCCGTGGAGGCATAGGAGGCAGCGATGAACATCGCCCTGTGGATCGCCCAGATACTTCTCGCCCTCGCCTTCGGAGCTGCCGGGATCATGAAGAGCACGCAGCCGCATGAGAAGCTGACGGCGAGCATGGGCTGGCCCGGGGACTACTCCTCCGGTTTCGTCAAGTTTGTCGGCGTCGTCGAGATCCTCGGGGCGCTAGGTCTGATACTCCCCGCCGTGACCGGGATCGCTCCCGTTCTCGTTCCGATCGCCGCCTCCGGCCTGGCCGTCGAGCAGGTCGGTGCGATCGCGGTGCACGCCAGACGGAAAGAACCTCAGCCGATCATCGCCAACGTGGTGCTGATCGCCCTGGCTCTCTTCGTCGCCTGGGGCCGGTTCGGGGACTACCCGCTGTAGTCGGGCTGGGTCAGCTCGGCCGGGCTGTCCGGCACCCGTACCCGGGGGGCGGGGTCACTCAGGCCCCCACGGAACACCCAGGCAGCCACCGACAGTGCGGCGGCGACCACGAGCGCGGCGGGGACGCCGGCGAGAATGACGACTGCAACGGCCAGAACGCCGATCTGACCGGCCAAGGCGACCACCCGGCTGGTGGGACGGAGACGCTCGATGCGCCGATGGAGCCGCCCGAGGTCGGTCGGTGTGCGCACGCCGGCAGCGGGAAGGATCGCCAGCCCGCGGAGCAGACCGAACAATGTGACGATTGCCAACGCCAGCCACGGCTCGCCGGTCGCCGCAGCGACCACGACCATCAGGTAGACGCTGGCCGACATGACATAGGTGGCAACCCCGACTCCGAGCTGCCAGCCGAAGCCAAGTCCGTAGATCCAGGGGCGATAGCGATCGAGCCAGGTTCTCTCGACCTGGCGTGGGTTGGCCGGCAGTCGGAAGCCACCGATGCCGAGGTCGGAGGCCAGGGTGATCAACCCGGCCGCGAGAACGAAAGCGGCCGATCCGGAGGACGACAATCCCACGCCGGCCACGGCCATGGCACCGAGAGCGGCTACAGCGCCGAGGGTCAACCCACCGAGCACCGACCCCACCAGGAACCACGACACGGTGGCCCAGTAGCGATGACCCCGACCGGCCTCGGAGAGAGGGGTGATCGAGGAGAGCATCGACACTCCGCACGGGGACCATGTCGACCTGAACGCCGCCACGACTGCGATCGCCAGCGCCGTCGCCGTCATCAATTCCATCTCGACCACCGTAGCTCGACTGGCACGCCACCCTAGCTGGCAGCAGTTGGTGGCCCAATCGGGCCGGTAGCCTTTGATCCTCCAGGGTCTCTAGCTCAATTGGTAGAGCAGCGGGCTTTTAACCCGTTGGTTGTGGGTTCGAGTCCCACGGGACCCACCCCGAAGTGCCGTCATCCAACCGATCCGCAGCGTGTGTGTTTCATGGCAGCGTCAGCTCGACTACGTCGCCTACACACAAGAACTGCCGCGCGACGAGATTTTGTTGACGCCCACACGAACCGAGGAGTAGGTTCATTTAGTGCCCTACCCCCAACGAGGTGACGCTATGAGGTCTTCGACGGTGACAGAGGAGCCGAAAGAGCGCACACGAAACCTGTGGCGCGCCGTGGCTGTGGGGGTGGCCGCCCTTGCGATTGCAACCCTCTCGGTCGGTCTGTCGGCCCAAGAGGCGGACGACCTGCTGGGCCCATTCACGCCGGGCGAAGTGGCAACTTGGGCGCAGGACCGCACCTTCCCCACAGGCGGTTTTACGTCTGTCACTGCTTTCGGCCGGAACGACGTGGCCCGGCTCGGCATCGACAGCGCCAATGTCGAGCCCCGTGTCGGCGTTCTATCGGACGGAGGGCGTCCAGAAGGCCGAGACATTCGGAGATGCCGTCCAGGTCGATCTCTACCTCGATCCTGCTTGGCAAGGCAACGCAACACGGGCCGGTGTCTGGGTGTTCGACCCGGTGGCTGTTGAGGCCGGCCTCGAACCGGCTTACGGGATCATCGAGTTCGCGAACCTCGAGCCTCCGTTGACCGGTGCGCCGGGAACTGGATGGGGCCCGGGCTCGGCAGCCCTTCGAGGGCTTTCGCATCTGGGATTCAGAGGCCCCAGTAACCATGGTGAACCTGCCCAACGTCGACTTCACTTACGGCGAGTGGGTGACGTTCAGGATCGAACTCGACACGAGTGAGCCTGCACACGTATACAGGTACTTCATCAATGGTGTAGAGGTCGACACGAGGTATCTGCAGGGGACGCAACAGATCATCAGTCAGGTGCTCCTGGAGAGCTTCAACTTCGGGGCCAACACGTTCGCAAGGCCTCGGAACCGCTGAGTTATGCCGCCCACTGGAGCCAGACGCCGCCGCCGGAACCACCAGCAACGACAACAACAACCCAACCACCGCCGCCTCCACCCACATCCCCACCACCTGTAATCCCTCCCGAGGATCTCAGCCCGGGTGACGAGGATCCTGGGGGGACGGTCACCGCCAAGGGGGGCCAGACACCTTTGCCGGGGCAGTTGGTGACGATCTCGCTGTCCGGATGCGCCCCCAACGAGTTCGTCTATTTGCGCATGTTCCCCGGCCCCCTCAACCTCGGCTGGCATCAGGCTGACGCCAGTGGCCAGGTAGTCGTTCATGCACGAGTTCCGGCTATTTACGAGATAGGTGAACACCATGTGGTCGGGCAATGCGAATCGGGCGCTGTCACCTGGACGACCTTCGAAATCGTGGGCTCGAGCTTTGTCGATGTTCCTGCGGATAGCCCGTTTGCGCTGGCCATCGCCTGGATGGAGAGGGTCGGGATCACCCAGGGCTGCAACCCGCCGGCCAACACCAATTACTGCCCCACCGCTGACACCACCCGTGGGCAGATGGCCGCCTTCTTCGTACGAGGGCTGGCACTGCCCCCGGCCGACGACCAGGGCTTCATCGACATAGCCAATTCGGTGTTCGTCAACGCCATCAACTCGATTGCCGTCGAGGGGATCACCTTCGGCTGCAACCCGCCGGCTAACGACCGGTACTGCCCCGACGACATCACCAGCCGTGGGCAGATGGCCGGCTTCTTCACACGGGCTCTGAACCTTCCCCCGGCTGGCGACCAGGGGTTCACCGACATAGCCAATTCGGTGTTCGTCAACGCCATCAACTCGATTGCCCTCGAGGGGATCACCCGCGGCTGCAACCCGCCCGCTAACACCAATTACTGCCCTGAGGACCCGATCCTCAGACAGCAGATGGCGGCGTTCTTCCTCCGTGCGTACATTGCCGGGAATCTCGACAGCCTGGGACCGCTCTAAGCACGGGATCCAACCCTGACGCGAAGACACCATGAGGTGTCTTCGCGTCCTGGCATGGGTCGTCGTGGCGGCTGCCTGCACCACGTCAGACCCGATTGAGACATCCACTCCGATCGAGATCGCCGTTGCCGTCGAGCGGTCTTCAGAGCAGGACGTCGGTGTCGATGTTTCGATCAGCGGGGGCGACTTCAGAGAAACCATTCACGTGTCTGATGAGCCGGTCACCGTCGAGGTGCCCGGCCCTGGCACCTACCTCTTTCAAGTTGGCGGCGTCCTCGAAGAGTCGACGGGTCCCACGACCGGATGCTGGTGGTACGGAGAACCGGTTTCGGTGGAGGTCACCAGCTCGCAGACGGTGAGCCTTCGAGCAGATCAGGTGTGCGCCTGAGACCCGCAATATGCGGATCGAGCGCAACCTCTCTCACCCGAGATGCTCGCGGACGAATCCGACCTGTTTCTCGAAGTGGACCGAGCCGCCTCCCTCGTGCCCGTTGAACTCGTAGACCTCGATGCGACGCTCCCCGGCGAGATTGTTGTAGGCGGCGAACACGGTTGAAGGTGGGGTGATCTCATCCATGAGCGCCACACTGAACAGCGATGGCGCTGTCACCCTTTTGGCGTGGTTGACGACGTCGAAGTAGGAAAGCGTCCTGAACACGGACCCAACCCGATCGGGGTATGTCGCGCAGTAATCCCTGATCTCTGAGAACGGCGCCGCGTCTGTGATGGCCACCGCGCGGCGAAAGTCGGACAGGAACGGCACGTCGGCGAGGACCACAGACGCCTGCTGCGAGAGACTGGCTGCGGCGAGGGCGAGCGCACCGCCCTGGCTCCCACCGCAGACGACCACCGGGCGATCGGCAACGGAATCGATCGCTCTCGTGGCTTCCACTGCCCGAGCAGCATCGACGAAAAGCCGCGAGTAGTAGTGGTCCTTCGGATCAGACAGCCCTCGTGTGACGAAGCCCCTGCTCCCCGGCTCACCCGTGTCTCCCGGATCGGGGGTGTCACCCGATCGCCACACTCCGCCCTGTCCCCTCGAGTCCACGACGAGATGCGGATAGCCAACGCTCGACCAGCGGAGCCAATCGATCGGCCGACCGCGGCCTCCGTTGTAGCCGATGTACTCGACCACCACGGGCGCTCCATCGGCCGTCTCGTGCGGCAGGTAGAGCCAGGCGGCAACCCTGTCACCACCGTGCCCGGAGAACCGGACATCCAGGACGTCGGCCGACCTGATCAGGTCGCCGGCCGGCTCCAACGCCACGTCGATGCCGTGACGGGCGGCCTCCTCCAGCTGAGTGGACCAGAAGCCATCGAAGTCGTCAGGCTGTTCGACAGTCGGGGAATACGTCCTCAGTTGGTCGAGCGGAAGATCGAAATGTGCCATTAGGTCCTGGTTTGGGTCGACGCCGTCAGATCAGCACCGAGTAATCCGCCTCCAGCCGCTCCCAATCGAGCATGGCGGTGAACCCGCCAAGGCTCAACGTGGACGCCAGCGCCGGCGATGTCATCGAACGGAGGTGGGATGAACTTCGGCTGCTCGACGAGATCCTCCTCCTCCAGCTGATGGAGGGTCACCATGTCGAGCAGATCGACCTTTCCGCAGAACAGGAGCGGTATCCGATGTGAGCGGCCCAGGTTGATTGCCAAACGGACGTAGAGAAGGGTCAGGATCAGACCCTTGCCATAACCCAGGTCTTTGGTGAAGGGCCCTTGGTCCGGAAGGCTGCCTCGAAAGATGCGAACAGCAGCCGCCCAGGCCTCGTCTTCGGTGAGCCCGTCGGTGCGGAACATCTCGAACACCTCGACGAAATTCGCTCCTTCGCTGGCCGCTCTTATCCCCTCGATGCGATGCATGAGCTTGGCGAGACGACGGGGATGACTGCGCAGGTTGAGCATCTCGGTGAGGACCGCCAGACCCTCCTGGGTCACGGTGGTGCGGGGGGCGGCCTTGCCCAGGAAGGTGCACACCGGCTGGGCCAGGCCGTTCTGCGTGGTCCCGATGTGCACCCAGGCCTCATGGGTCTCGAGGAGGTCGAGGTCACGCTGGGAGAACATGCGGTCCTCTCTCACCTTGATGTAGTCGCTCCCGGCGGCGGCGTCGGCCGCGATCCCATCGTCCGGCCGGACATCGACCATTCCCTTGCCCATCGAGATGTCGACGCTGGCTCTGCAGGATCCCCACTGCCTCGGTGCCCGGGATGTTCCGCAGGTCCTTCTCCGTCTCCGACTCCACATCCAACCCCTGGAGCACATGTCTCATCTGTTGTGCCAGGTCGGCGATCGTCGGGCCGCCGACGTGGAAGACGTCCTGCGGCGTCCCGTAGAGGAGGCTGGCGATCTGGGAGAACCCAGGAGTCCCTCTGGCGTCGAGCAAGTCGACCGTCTGCCGGAACTGCTCACACATGAATCTCATCAGGTTGCCGGCCGGGGAGACCGGGCCGAGTTTGGACTGGAGGTCGGCCTCGATGCCCCGCAACTCGTTGCGGGTCGCGTCGGGATCGAGCTTGCTGTCGCGGGCCTCGTAGTAGGCGTGGTCTATCGCCGGAAGCTCCTTGAACTCCGAGGCGAAGAACTTCTCCTTGATCGAGTCGTCCCAGTTGATCGCGTTGAGCACTTTGATCGGGCGCTGAGCCTCGACGATGCGATCGCTCAGCTCTTTGATGGTGTCGCGGTAGGTGTCGGTCATATGACCGGCGAATCTAGGGGAGATCGGTCATCTCGCACCCATCGGCTCCTTCGCCGGAGCGCCAGGCGTCGAGGTCTCGGCGACGATGCGCAGCGCAACCAGCGAGAAGACGACGATGGCCGATCCCAGATACAGGCCGATCATCAGCGGGCTCGACGTATCGGTGCCGGCCCACACCCCGTGCAAAAGGGAGGTGACGAACACGCCGAACGAGGCGAAATGGATTGTTCGCCAGGCCTTCTGGCCGATCCAGCGCTTGAAGTAGAAGCTGGTGCTGACCAACACCAGGCCGTAGAGGGCGCCGATCCCCGCGGTGACCGCCAGCGGCCGCCAGTCGGAGAGCCCCGGGACGAGGATCTCGGCCCAGCTGAAGTCCAGGAAGTCGTGGACGGACAGAACCCCGACGTGGACCAAAGTGGCGATGAGAGCGCCGATCCCCAGAGACTCGTGGAACCAGGTGAGCGGTTTCGCCTTGACCAATCGTCCGAGCAACTTCGTGCTCACCAGCAGGCCCCAGATCGTGGCCGCGCTCAGCAAGGCGAAGGCGACGACGCCAGACCCCCTGATGATCAGCCACTCGACGCTCATGCCGCCACCTCGATGCCGGGCGTGGCGTAGACCGACCCGTCGTGCCAGACGACGACTGCGGCATCGACCCAAGCCGATCTCCGCGGCCCAAGCCAGGCCATCCTCGCCTCGCAAGAGCACTGCCTTGGCCCCGGCCTCGGCGTCGAGCGCCGATCGAGCCAGGACCGAGGCGCTGAGGATCGGCGTGTCGATCGGCGCCATGGTGCGCGGGTCGATCAGATGACTCACCTCCCGATCGCCCGCCTTCCAGCGCCGCCGGGTGGTGCTGCTGGTCGCTAGGGCGCCGATTCCCACTCGGAGACGCACCGCGATCTCACCCCAGGGATCGACCACCGAGACGATCGTCCCCGGGTCGTCGCTCCTGATGTCTCCTCCGGCGGAGACCACCGTCGCCAGCCCCTGTTCGACTGCTCGGTCGCAGGACCATCCCTTGGCCACCCCACCGAGGTCGATGGTCGTTCCCGATGAGCGAGCGAGTCGCCTGCCGTCCAATGTCCAATTGGGAAACGGGACAGACGACGGAACTTCCTCGAGCCCGAGCCCTTCGTCGAAGGACCTGTCATATCCCCATTCGGACACGCCCATGCCCACGCCGACATCGACCAAGCCATCGGTGAGGGAGCGAAGCCGATCGGCGCCAGTCATCACCTCGGACAAGAGGCCGGAGACCACCACCTCGCCGTGGGCTGAGCGGTTCACCCGGCTCAACTCGCTGTCAGGGCGGAAACGGCTGCAGACCGACTCCACCTCCTCGAACCAGTTGCGCAGTTCGGCGGCAGATTCGGGGTCCGGGCACCAGGCGTCGATCCCCGTTCCCATCGCCGGGAAAGTGACATGGATCATGAGCCGCTGCTCGTCATCTCGGGCGCAGACCCCGATGCTTGCGGAGTCGGGGCAGCTGGAGCGGCGGGTGGTGGTGCCAGCTCTCGGCCGAGACGAATCACGATCAAACCCTGATCGAGTGGATCGGGCATGGCTTGCTTCGCACCGATCGTCTCGCTTGCCCCTGCCACGGAAACGTCTGTGGACTCGCTCGATCGCCAGTGGCAAGGGGCCTGCCAGCAGGGCACTGCTCCAGGCAAGACCGGCCCCGGTCCAGACGAGAATCCGATTCCACCGACCCTGGTCGAAGCGGCTCATCGGTCGCCGTCCGAGGGCGAGAGTGAGCGCCGCGCCATGTTCGATGAGGGTCCGGGCCACCGTGGCCGGGATCGTCGCCAGCTCCTCGGCCGTGAGGACCCGAGCCCGTCCCTCGCTCTCGAGGGCTCTTTGCACCGACAGATCCATGCCTTGGATGGCCGCGGGCTCAGACACGACAGGCGGGTTTGCGACATCGCTCGATCGAGGAGCAGTCGTCGTGGCGTGAAGGGCAAAGATCCCGGCAATGAAGACCACAAGGCCGGTCAGTCCCTGAATCGATGGCCGGCTCAATCGTGGTCCTCCCCGTGACGCCCGTGATCGTCCTCGTCGTCGTCATCACCGCCGTGACGGCCGTGATCGTCCTCGTCGTCATCGTCTCCCCCGTGGCGACCGTGGTGGTCGTCGTCCTCCGATGCCACCACGACTTGCTCGCCCGTTGGAGCCGGGGGCGGAGGCGTGGGCTGGGTGGCCACGGGTTGGGGCGCCGCAGGTGCCGGCAGCGGCATCCCCTGCTCGGCGCAGATCCCGCGCAACGCGTCCAGGGCAGCCTGTTGCAGTTGGCTGATGGTTCCGGCCGTCTCGGCAGCGACCATCGCCAGCCCGGCCTCGCCACAGGCTGTCTCCAGGTCCGCCCCCGTGGACGGGGTCGCGGTGACGGCTGGCTCCACAACCGGTGACGTCTCCGGTGCAGTCACCGACTCCGCCACACCGCTGGTCTCGACGAGGGAGGAGGCGGCATACGCGCTGAGGGGCACCAGAAGTGTGCCGAGCATCACCGACAGGGAGACGCTCTTCTTGGATCGCGGCGAGCTGTTCCGGGACACCATCAGAGCTCCACGAAGATGCACTCGGCCGGGCACTCCTCTGCAGCCTCGATCACGAGATCGACCAGATGCTCCGGCACGCGTGCCTGCCCGTCGAACCCTTGGGGCCCGTGTCCGTTCCCCGACGAGCCCATCGAAAACCACCGTGGACCCGAAGTGTGCGGCGTCCTCCTTGACTGCCCACGTCCCATCGTGACGCGCCTGGAACACGTCGGGTGCGATCTGGGCACAGGTGCCGGCGCCCATGCAGGCGTCGGCGTCGATCCAAACTCTGGTCATGTTGCTGGCTCCTTGGTCGTCAGGGAGCCAAGGTGCCACGGGCCGGGTCAAGACCGCCCTAAGGCCCGTTCAAGCTGGAATCAAAAGCAAGGGCGGCCCCGAAGGGCCGCCCTCGCCGGCTCCATTGGGTAGGAGCACCCGCTACTTCTGACCGCAGATCGCGGCAGAAGAAGCCTCAGACTTTGGAATAGCGGCGCGGTTGGGAGACGATTTGAGCTGACCCCCGAGAACGAGCGGCCCGTGGCTCATGCCTCTCCCTACTCACGTCTCCCAAGCGCGTCCGTAAGTGATTATCCCGGAGGGGGTAGCGGTTGAGAATGGGCTGTTCGACCCATCTGTGTCTCCCCCCGAAGGGGGGAGTACCGCGCAGCCGGGGAGGGGGACCTCTCAGACTTGGGCCAGGGCTTGGTCGAGGTCGGCGATGATGTCCTCGGGCGCCTCCACCCCTATCGACAGGCGGATCATCGCATCGGTGATGCCAATCCGAAGCTTGGTCTCCGGGTCGACATTGGAGTGAGTCGTGGTCCACGGGTGGCATGCGATCGACTGGGTCCCTCCCAGGGACGTGGTGTTGGCGATGAGCCTCATCGAGTCGAGAAAGCGAAACGCCTCCTCTTTCCCCCCGGCCACATCGAAAGAGATCATGGCGCCCGCCGAAGACCATTGGCGTTTGGCCAGGTCCGCCCGGGGATCCTCGTCCTCGATGAGGCCGAGATAGCGAACACTCGCGATCTTCGGGTGCCCGGCCAGGAACCCGGCCACCCTGTCGGCGGTGGCGGTCTCGCGCTCGACCCTTATGGCATAGGTCTCGAGACTCCGCCCCAGGAGCCAGGCTGTGTGTGGATCGGCCGTGGTCCCGATCCTGTACCGCATCGTCTTCATCGGGTCGATCAGGGCGGATGCTCCGGTCACCACCCCGGCCACCAGATCGTCGTGGCCCCCGAAGTACTTGGTGGCCGAGTACACCACGAGGTCGGCCCCGTGGTCGAGCGGGCGCTGGGCATACGGCCCGAGAAACGTGTTGTCCACGATTGTCAGCGCGCGTTGCTCGGGCGTCGCTGCTGCGGCCGCGACCCGTGCCGCCAGATCGATGTCGAAGACGTCGTTGCTCGGGTTGGCCGGAGTCTCCAAGTACACCGCCGAGAGGTGGCGATCCCCGATCACGTCCTCGATCTCATCCTGTGATGCATCCGGGCCGTAGGCGGCCATCTCGTAGCCAAGAGGCGCCAGCACTTTGTAGAGCATTGTGTTCGTACCCCCGTACAGGGGTGTGCTGTGCAGGATCAGGCCGCCGGGTCTGACATGGGTCAGGAAGGTGGTGAACACGGCAGAGGTCCCGCTGGAGAAGAGGAGGGCTGCCTCCGCCCCGTCCCACACGGCAAGCCGGCCCTCGACGATGACCAGGTTCGGGTGGTCCATTCGCGTGTAGATGAACCCCACGTCCTCGCCCGGCTCCGGAGTCTCCCCTCCATAGACGATGGCGAAGAGACGCTCGGCTGCAGCCGCCGACTCGAACACGAAGGTGGAGGTGTGGAAGAGGGGGGTCTTGAGCGAGTCGAGCCCTTCCTCGGGATCCCAGCCCTTTCGCATCATCTCCGATTGGGGATCGGACATCCCGGGTCAGCTCTCGCTCGGCTCGAGCATCCAGTACTCGGTGAACTCGGCGCAGCGGCCCTCGGCGAACCGGAGCAGGAAGCAGTTGTGATACACCTCGTCGCCCTCGTCCCCGGCGCCGAAGTACCGACTGGTACCGATAGCAACCGCCCGATCGCCTTCGACGGCGTAGGGCCGGTACGACGCCTCCCACTTCGCCGGGTCCTCGTCGAAGTCGATCCAGCTGCTCACGATGTCGGCGATACCTTCGGCGACCCGGCCATCGCCGCCGTACGGCCGGAAGCGGTAGACGGCATCGCTGGTGAACAGTGCCTCGACCAACTCGGGGTCGTTCTTCTGCCACGCCTCGATGTAGCGATCGAGCCAGGCCTGGACTTCGGATGTCGTCACGAGCGAATCGTACGCCGGCCTCTCGCCGGCTCACACCGATTTCGGCGGGCAATTGGGCTAGATGATGCAATGACTGGATAATTCTCCGCGTGACCGACGCCACCTACCGACATCGAATCGGCCATCGCCGTCTTACGCCCTGCGGAGAAGATCCTGGTGTTCACCGGTGCCGGGATCTCGACCGAGTCGGGAATCCCCGATTTCCGCGGGCCTGATGGCTTGTGGAGCAAAGTCGACCCTGACGACTTCCATATCGATCGCTATCGGTCGAGTCCCGAGCTCAGAATGAGGGGCTGGAAGATGCACCTCGACGGCGAGCTGTGGGGCGCCCGCTCCACGGTGCGACCCAACACCGGCCACGAAGCCATCAAGAGGCTCGCCGACGCCGACCGGCTGGCCGGAGTGGTCACCCAGAACGTCGACGGCCTCCATCTGGTCTCAGGACTCGACGACCGGTCAAGTGGCCGAATTGCACGGAAACGTCAGAAAGAGCCTTTGCGTGGACTGCGCGCAGGTTTGGGACACGGAGATCGTCCTTGCCTGGGTGGAGGCCGGCGAGCTCGACCCCGCCTGCCCGGACTGCGGCGGCATGGTCAAGACGGCCACGGTGATGTTCGGGGAGATCCTGCCCCAGGAGGAGATGGAGAAGGCAATGGAGTTCCTCGCCGTGGCCGACGCCATCGTCGTGGTCGGATCGACGGTGTCAGTCTCGCCGGCGTCCGACATCGTCATGTACGGCGGTCATCTCTCACTTCCGATCGTGATCATCAATCAGGGGGCCACCGAGGCCGATGAGCAGGCCGCGGTCAAGATCGACGCGGCCATCGGTGAGGTCCTTCCCGGGTTGGTGGAAGGTGTCCTCGCCGGATAATCGGCCACCACCACAACCGATCATCGGTACCTTGCCCGGTATGGACATCAGGCCTATGACTCTGGAGGATGCCCCGGCGATAGCGGATCTGATGAATCGCTACGAGCGTTTCTGGGACCTGCCTGTGCTGACTCCGGCGTCCGAGGTCGAGGACGATTTCGGCGAGCCTTTCGTCGACCCCGAGCGCGACACAAGGGGCTACTGGCTCGAGGGGACCCTCGTGGCCTACGGGCTCGTCTGGCATCGTCCAAGCGGTGCCCGTGAGGAGCGGGCCCTCCTGATCGGGTTGGTGGACCCCGATTACCGGGGGCAAGGCATCGGCCGGCATCTCATCGGATGGCAGATCGAGCGGGCCCGGGAGTCCCTCTCGTCATGCGACCCGACCTTGCCCTGGTACATCCGAACCAATGCGTTCGACTGGGTTGAGGACGAATTTCGCCTCTACCGCCGCTTCGGCCTCGAGCCCGTTCGGTTCATAAAGGAGATGATCCGGCCGCTGGAGGCGCCGGTAGTGCCACGGTCACCCGATGGCGTGGAGATCATCCCCTGGGACCGATCACTCGACGAGGGGACCCGCGAAGCGCTCAACGAAGCATTCGGAGACCACTGGGGCTCGACCCGGATGGACGAGGACAGCTTTCGGCACCTCATCGAGCGCAATGCGATCCGTCTCGACCTCTCCTTTCAGGCGGTAGCGGGAAGCGAAGTGGTCGGCTACACCCTCAACGGATTCTTCCCCGACGACGAGCAAGTGACGGGCCGCCGCGAGGGTTGGGTGAGAAGTCTTGGGGTGAAGCGGGCGTGGCGTGGCCGGGGAGTTGCATCGGCGCTGCTCGAGAACTCGTTCAATGCTTTCCTCCACGCCGGACTGACCCATACGATGCTCGGCGTCGACTCCGAGAACCCCACCGGCGCCTTCGGCCTCTACGAGGGACTGGGGTACGAGGTCCTCCACGGAACCGTCATCACACAGCTCGAGGTGGGCCACAGCTAGAGGTGCTCGGTACCCTTTTGGCATGTCCGGGTACCAGCCGCGCATCGACGACATGATGTTCACACTCACCCATGTCGCCGGGTTGGACGACGTTGCCAAGCTCGATGGCCATCAGGACGCCGATCCAGACACGGTGCAGGCCATTCTCGAGGAGGCGGGCCGGTTCTTCACCGAGGTGATGGCGCCGCTCAACCGGACCGGCGACGAGGAGGGCTCGGTCCTCACCGAGGCGGGCACCGTGCAAACTCCCGAGGGCTTCAAGGAGGCGTATCGCAAGTACGTCGAGTCGGGGTGGGCGGCGGCGCACATGCCCGAGCAATGGGGCGGTGGCGGTTTGCCCTATGTGGTGGGAGTCGTCATCGAGGAGATGTTCAAGACGGCCAACATGGCCTTCTCCCTGGCGGCCATGCTCACCCACGGAGCGGTCGAGGCCCTGCAACGGCATGGGTCCGACGAGTTGAAGGCCGCTTACATCGAAAAGCTGGTCAACGGCGAGTGGACCGGCACCATGAACCTGACCGAGCCCGAGGCGGGATCCGACCTGGGTGCCGTCCGGACCAAGGCAATGCCACAGGACGATGGCTCCTACCGCCTGTTCGGGACCAAGATCTTCATCACCTGGGGTGACCAGGACCTGACCGAGAACATCGTCCACTTGGTCCTGGCCCGAACACCTGACGCCGCCCCGGGGACCCGTGGGATCTCGATGTTCCTGGTCCCCAAATTCATCCTCGACGAGAACGGTGAGCCGGGTGAGCGGAACGATCTGAAGGTGGTCTCGCTCGAGCACAAGCTGGGCATCCACGCCTCGCCGACCTGTGTGATCTCCTACGGCGACGAGGGAAATGGGGCCGTCGGGTACCTCGTCGGTGACGAGCAGGAGGGGATGCGGAACATGTTCACCATGATGAACATGGCCCGCGTGGGCGTCGGCATGGAAGGGGTCGCCATCGGCGAGCGGGCATACCAACACGCCCTCGACTACGCACGGGAGAGAGTCCAGGGTCGGTCCATCGGCGCCGAGTCCAAGGCGAGCGTCCCAATCGTCGAACACCCAGATGTCCGTCGCATGCTGCTCACGATGAAGGCCTACGTCGAAGCGATGCGCTCCCTCCTCTATCTCACCGCGGGCGAAGGTGACCATCTCGGTCATGCGGATAGCGAAGAACGGCGAAAGCTCGCCTCCGATCGCCTGGCCCTTCTCACCCCGATCGTCAAGGCCTGGTGCACCGATGTCGGTGTCGAGGTCGCCTCGCTCGGAGTACAGGTGCACGGCGGCATGGGCTATATCGAGGAGACCGGCGCCGCACAGTTCCTGCGGGACTCGAGGATCGCACCCATCTACGAGGGCACCAATGGCATCCAGGCGATCGATCTCGTGCTGCGCAAGATCCCGCTCGAAAACGGCGCCGTTGTCGCCGGTGTCATCGGCGCGATGACCGACGAGCTCGCCACCATGGAAGAGCATGAGGAACTGGTCCTGTTCCGTGAGGAGCTTGGTGTCGCCATACAGGGCATCGCCGAGACTTCTACCTGGCTGGGCGAGCGGCTGGTCGCCGGAGATATCCAGTCGGCGCTGGCCGGAGCCTCGCCGTACCTGCGGCAGTTCGGAATCGTGCTCGGGGGCTGGCTCATGGCACGCACCGCGGTCGCCGCCCTCGGCGAACCACCCGGATTCGAGGAATCTTTCCTGGCCGACAAGGTGACCACCGCCCGCTTCTACGGTGAGCAGTTGCTGCCGATGGCCAACGGGCTCGCTCCCGCCGTGAAGGGCGGGGCCTCCTTGCTCGAGAGCGCACCCTTTTGAACATCACTGATCGGGTAGTCGTCGTCACCGGCGGGGGCAGCGGAATCGGCGCCGCCATGGCGCGACGGTTCGCCGACGAGAGCCCCCGGGGCCTGATCGTGGCCGATCTCGATATTGCATCGGCGACGTCGGTCGCATCCGGCATCGGCGCCACCGCAGTGCAGGTTGACGTCGCCGACCCGGAGTCCAATGACCGCCTCATCGACGAGACGGAGGATCGGTTCGGGCCGGTCGACCTCTTTTGTGCCAACGCCGGAATCGGCTTCGCCGGCGATGAGCAGACCGCTCCGGAGCGCTGGGATTTCATGTGGCGGGTGAATCTGATGTCACATGTGCATGCCGCCCGCCGCCTCATCCCCGGATGGCTGGCACGAGGTGAGGGCTATTTTCTGTCGACGGCGTCGGCGGCCGGGCTCCTCACCAACCTGAAGGCTGCCCAGTACTCGGTCACCAAGCATGCCGCCGTGTCGTTTGCCGAATGGCTCGCCATCACCTACGGAGACCAGGGGATCAAAGTGAGCTGTCTGTGCCCGATGGGGGTCAAGACACCGCTTCTCGACTCGGCCGACGAGTTCCACACCCTGCTCGACCCCCTGGCCCTGGATCCCGACGAGGTGGCAGACGCCGTCGTCGCCGGGATCGCCGCCGAGCGCTTCCTGATCCTGCCCCATGCCGAGGTCGAAAAGTTCTTTCAGAACAAGGCCAACGATTACGACCGGTGGATAGGGGGAATGAGAAAGCTGCAACGGACGGTTTTCCCAGCGTGATGTTTCCGGCAGAATTGAGCGGATGAGCATGCGGAAGGTTGTCGTCACCGGGATCGGTGTCGTGGCCGCACCCGGTGTCGGCATGGACGATCTGTGGAAGGGCATGCAACACCCTCCATCGGCCCCGGGGTCGCATCTGGTCGCCAACTGGGATCCCGAGCCCTGGCTTCCAAGACGCGAGCACCGCCGTCTCGATCGATTCACGCAATTCGCGCTCGTCGCCGCCCACGAGGCCCTGGAGCAGGCCGGCCCGCTCGATGTCGACCCCAACCGGGTGACGGTCTCGGTGGCCACCGGCATCGGCGGCCTCGAATCTCTCGAAGAACTGGTTCACGTCGCCGATGAGGACGAGCCCCGGGCCTCACCCTTCCTCATCCCGATGATGATGACCAACGCCGCCGCCGCCGGGATATCGATCAAGTACGGATTCGGTGGGCAGGTGTCCACGCCTTCGGTGGCCTGCGCCGCCGGCACACAGGCCGTACTCGACGGGCTCCGTCAGATCCAATGGGGATATGCCGACGCAGCGGTGGTTGGCGGCACCGAGGCAGCGGCCCGCCCGTCCGCCGAGGAGGGATTCAGGGCGGCCAGGGCTCTGTCACCGAGCGGGATCGCCCGCCCGTTCGACGTCGACCGAGACGGGTTCGTCATGGGTGAAGGTGCCGGGGTCCTGGTCCTCGAGACCGAAGACTCTGCCATCCAGCGCGGGGCAACGATCCTGGCCGAGCTCAGGGGCGGCGCCTCGACCGCCGACGCCCACCACATCACCGCACCCCACCCCAACGGCGAGGGGGCGGAGCGGGCGATCCGGCTCGCCCTGGTCGACGCCGGTATCGCCCCCGAAGAGGTGAGTTACGTGAATGCCCACGGCACCGGGACCGGCTTGAACGACCGCACCGAGGGCGGCGTGATCGGCCGCGTCTTCGATGAACAGCCTGCGGTGTCATCGATCAAGGGGACCACCGGCCACGCCATGGGCGCTTCGGGGGCCATCGAGGCCGCTGTCGTCGTGGAGGCGATGCGACGCCACGAACTGCCTGCGAACATCGGCCTGACCAACCTGGACCCGGAGATCCCGCTCGACGATGTCGTGCGAGAGCCCCGGGAATGGGAGCCTGCCCCCGCCATCACCAACTCCTTCGGTTTTGGCGGGCACAACACGGTGCTTGCGTTCACGCCCTGCTGAGCAGCGTTGAAGGTTCAGTCTGGTTTTAGGCCTAGGACCTAAAACCTATAACCTATGACCTGACAACGGGAGCTCGGTGAGACCGGGCTGAGAGGGGGTCTGTGGAGACCCCGACCGATGAACCTGACCCGGATAATGCCGGCGTAGGGACCCGCCTCATCGCTCCCGACAACGAGGAGTTGATGAACAGTGCGGAAGTTCCTGACCGTGGCGGTGCTCGTTGCCGTTGCCGCGTGCGGAGCCGAAGAAGCCGAGACGCCGGACACCCTCCGCCTCATGGCGCATGACTCGTTCGCCGGGTCGGTGAGCGAGGAGACCTTTGCCGGTTTCACCGAGAGGACCGGGATCGAGGTCGAGATGATCGCCGCCGGTGATGCCGGGTCGATGGTGAACCAGGCCGCCCTGTCCAAGGACAACCCACTCGCCGACGTCATGTTCGGCGTCGACGACACATTCCTGTCCAGGGCGATCGACGAGGAGATCTTCGCGGAGCACCGGAGCGACCTGCTCGGGGAGGTAGGCGACCAGTTCGTCCCCGACACCGACCTGGTGACCCCGATCGACTACGGCGACGTTTGCATCAACTACGACAAGTCGTGGTTCGCCGAAGCGGGGACGACCGTTCCCACTGAGCTCGACCAACTTCGTGACCCGGCCTTTGCCGGAGTGCTGACTGTCGAGCACCCCGCCACCTCTTCACCGGGTCTGGCCTTTCTCCTCGCCACCATCGACGAGTACGGGGAAGATGGCTGGCTGGAGTTCTGGTCCGACCTCAAGGCTGGCGGTGTCGGCGTCGTCCCGGACTGGGACACCGCCTACTACAGCGACTTCACGCCGTACGGTGGAGACAGCCCGATGGTCGTCTCGTATGCCTCGTCGCCGCCAGCCGAGGTCGCATTCGCCAGTGAGCCCATCGATGAGGCCCCAACGGGTGTCGTCGAAGCCGGGTGCTATCGACAGGTGGAATACGCCGGTGTCCTGGCCGGGACGGACTACCCCCAGGCGGCCGGAGAGCTGATCGACTACATGCTGTCGGTCGAATTCCAGGAGACCGTGCCCCTCACCTGGTTTGTGTTCCCGGTCAACGAAGGGGCTCAGTTGCCCCCTGAGTTCGTCGAGCACACCACCATCCCAGCCGACCCTGCCAGGCTCGACCCGGCGGCGATCGCCGAGAACCGCGACCGGTGGATCGACGAGTGGGTTGGCGTGATGGAGGGTTGATGAGGCCGATTCGCTGGGGCCATGTGCTGGTCGCAGCCATCCCGGCCTTGTTCATCGGATACTTCTTCCTCTATCCGCTCATCAGGATCCTCACTCTGGGCCTGTCAGAGCTCAACATCGGCTTCGACGGAGTCGAGGCCCGGCTCTTTCATATCGGATGGTTCACCCTCTGGCAGGCCGTCCTGTCAACGGTGCTGACCGTGGTGGTGGCGGCGCCCATGACGTGGGCCGTCTCTCAATTCGAGTTCCGCGGGCGCAAATTGGCCACGGCACTGGTGACTGTGCCATTCGTGTTGCCCACCGTGGTCGTCGGCGCGGCATTCGTCGCGCTGGGCTGGAGGGATTCCGTCGGAGCCATCCTCGTCGCCCATATCTTCTTCAACGTCGCCGTGGTCGTCAGGACCGTCGGAGCCTTGTGGTCACGACTCGATCCCGACCTGCACGACGCCGGGCGCGTGTTGGGAGCGAGCGAGTGGAAGGTGTTCCGGACCATCACGCTCCCACTCTTACGACCTGCGATCGCCGCCGCCTCCGCCATCGTGTTCTTGTTCACCTTCACGTCGTTCGGTGTGGTGCTGATCCTTGGCGGCTTCAGATACGCCACCCTCGAGGTCGAGATCTATCGACAGGCGGTCACCCTGTTCGACCTGCCACTGGCGGCCGCTCTGGCCGTCGTGCAACTGATTGGGGTGACGGCGACCCTCTATGCCTACTCCCGCTATCAGGAGCGTCATACCTCGACCTGGGCGCTCCGTGCCGAGGCGGATCGGCCGAAGCCAGGAGGCCGGGCGCGTTTCCTCGTCGGCGCCTCTGTCATCGGCACCCTGATCGCCCTGGCCATCCCCGTCGTCGTGTTGGTGGCCCGGTCGCTGCGAGGCGTTGCCTACGCCGGCCTCTTCCGGGACGATCCGGTGGTTGGCACACCGATCGCGTCGATCGGAAACAGCCTGCGCTTCGCCGTCATCGCCTCGGTGATCGCGGTCCTCATCGGGGTGATGGCATCGTCGGTCATCACGGGCGGGAAGAGCACCATGTCACGCTGGTTCGACCTCACTCTCATGCTTCCACTGGGGACGTCGGCGGTCACCATCGGATTCGGGTTCATCGTGGCCCTGGGCGAGCCGGTCGACCTCCGGGCGTCGTTCTGGCTGATCCCGATCGCCCATGCCCTCGTTGCCATTCCGTTCGTCGTGCGCAGCACTGTGCCCACTCTCCGCTCGATACCGGCCGAGACCCGGGAGGCGGCCCGGGTGTTGGGCGCATCGCCCGGGCCGTGTCTGGAGGGAGATCGACCTTCCCATCGTCACCCGTGCCGCCCTGGTCGGGGCCGCATTCGCCTTCGTGATCTCACTCGGCGAGTTCGGGGCCACGTCCTTCATCGCCCGTCCCAACACGGCCACCATGCCGGTGATGATCGTGCGGCTTCTCTCCCGGCCCGGCTCTGCATCGTTCGCGATGGCGCTGGCACTCGCCGTCATCCTGGCGGGCATGACGGCAGTCATCGTTCTCTGGATCGACCGGCTCCAGTTCGGCGAGATCGGCACGTTCTGATGCTCGGCGTGAAGTCGATCGACGTCCGTCTTGGCGAGAAACTCGTACTCCAGGATGTCACCCTGTCGGTCGGAGAGGGTGAGACAGTGGCCGTGCTCGGTCCCTCGGGATCGGGCAAATCGACGTTGTTGCGGGCCGTGGCGGGGTTGGTGCCGATCGAATCGGGGTCGATCACCTGGGACGGGCCAGGACATGACCACGGTCCCGACCCATCTGAGGGGCTTCGGCCTCATGTTCCAGGGCTATGCCCTCTTCCCGCACCTCGATGTCTTCGGGAATGTCGGTTTCGGGCTCCGCATGGCAAACCTGCCAGAGAACGAAATGCGTCGACGGGTCGCCGCCACGCTGGAATTGGTCGGGCTGGATGGCTTCGACCATCGATCGATCGCCGATCTTGTCGGGTGGCGAGAAGCAGAGGGTGGCCCTGGCCCGGACCCTCGCCCCTGAGCCCCGAATGATCATGCTCGACGAGCCGCTGGGCGCCCTCGACCGGGCACTCCGAGAGCGTCTCATGGTCGACACCCGTCGCATCCTGTCCGATGGGGGGGTCACCGCTCTGGTGGTGACTCATGATCGGGAGGAGGCGGAGACGCTGTCCGACCGCATCGCCCTGATGCGGGAGGGCTCCATCGTCCAATCGGGCACCCTCCCTGACATCCTCGCCCATCCGGCCGACGATTGGGTGCGGGACTTCCTGGGCTGAAGCACAGTCCTCGTCTGGGCTGCAGCATGTCGTCGCCAGCCCAACGTCACGCAGCCCGAAGGAGGCAGGTCGTTATCGCCTGTTCGAGGCATTTCCCCGGTTCCGACTTCAACATGTCGTAGGTGAAACGAAGGACCTGGATGCCTCGGGCGGCGAGTGCATTGTCTCGTCGACGGTCCGACTCGAATGCTTCCCATCTGGTATGCCAGTTCCGGCCATCCGCCTCGATGACCACCCGGGCCGATGGCACGTAGAAGTCCACCCGCGATGGAACACCATCCAGAGAGAACTCGAATTCGCGGGTCCATCCGGGCATCCGTGGATCGTGGAGAACCACCTCGAGCAGCCTCTCGAGATATGACGACGACGTCGAAAGGGCGCCCGGCAGCCGCGATGACGTCAGGCGTCGCAGCAGCGGCGTTCCGGGAGTTCGGCGACCGGCCTCGCGGTCGATGGTGGCCGACATCGCCTTCAGATCGAGTTTGCCTGATACGACCGCCTCGTCGAACACACGTGTCAGCACCTCCGCCTTCACGTCCCGGGCCAGCACCAGGATCGTCTCGGGCATGGTCGTGACAGGCAGTCCGTCAACCGTGGTCACGGCGATGCGGTCGAATTGATCCGATTCGTAGATGCGCGCCACCGAGGATCTCGTATTCGATGCCCTGGGCGTCAGGATCATCGGCTCATGGTTGGGGATGTCGCTCATGTCGAGGAGACGACAGGCACTCCAATGGGTCACGATTGCTCGAGGCCGACTCAAGACGGCTGCCCACAGGGTCTGCCTCCAGGTTCGAGGTGCCGACACCAGGGCATACACCGAGTCGTCCAATCGGGTCCAGGTGCCGGTCGAGATTCGATGGTGCACGGCCCATCGATCAAATCCTGTCTCGCGGGCCTGGGCGACGTTGAACGCCCCACATTGCCTGGCGGCGATCCGATAGAGACTGGCGGAATCCCCCACTCTCTCAACATGGTGGGTCGCCGACCGCTGTTCAACCCCCTCGTTTCACTCGTCTGCGCTGCAATCCGTCAGCCCCAGATCAGCGCAATGCAGCCCGGACGAGGGGCCGAGCGGAGCTTCTCGAACGCGCTGCACGACGTTGCGCCCGGACCGACCACGTGCAGCGCAGACGAGCCGAGCGGGAGGGTTTAGGCGTTCAGCCGGAGGCGCCTCGGACCCGGGGCCGGACGACTCGGCGCCAGATGTACCAGGCGACGGCGATGGCGATCGCGGCCAGGACGGCGTTCTTGAACAGCTCCAACGGCTCCTCGACCTGGTCCCAGCGCTCCCCGAGCAGGTACCCCGCCCCGATCAGCACCACGTTCCAGACCAGGCTGCCAATGAGGGTGTAGAAGGTGAAGGGGATGATCGACATCCGCCGGAACCCGGCCGGGATCGAGATCAGCGACCGCATCAGTGGCACACAACGGCAGACAAGCACGGCGACGTTGGCCCGCCTGTCGAACCACTCCTCGGTCCGATCGAGATCGGCCTCGTCGAGCCGGAACCAACGGCCGTAGCGAACGACGAGTGCCCGGAGCCGAACCGGGCCGATTGCGGCTGAGATGCCATAAAGGAGAAAGGCGCCGATCATCGACCCGATCGTGGCGGCGACGACCATCCCCGCCAGCGACGCCTCACCATTCGCCGCCACGAATCCGGCCAATGGCAGCACCACCTCGGAAGGGATCGGCGGGAACAGGTTCTCCAGGGCCACCAGGAAGGCGACACCCCCGTAGCCGAGGGATTCGACCACCGAGGTCACCCATTCGACCAGACCTTCGAGCACGTGCGATTCCTTCCTCGTGAGCGGTAATACAACGGTAGACCCCACCGTTGTGCTGATTGTCGACAGGAATTGGCCTCCACTACAGTCTCGGCCCGCAACCCCCTAGGAGGATCTTTCCCTTGAACATGGTGACTTTGGCTGCCGAAGGCGGCTACCAGGAATTCACCCTCGGCCCCGCCGAATGGGCCTGGCTATGGATGGCGGCAGCCACCGCGGTGCTCGCCCTCCTGGTCGGATGGGCCCTCTCCCGTGGCGTGCTCAAGGCCGACCAGGGCACCCCGGCGATGAAGGAGATCGCAGCTCGCGATCCAGGAAGGGGCGATGGCCTATCTCCGGCGTCAGTTCAAGACGATCGCCGTCATCCTCATCCCGCTGGCCCTCATCGTCTTCTTCACATCGACCGCTGTCCTGGACCCAAACGGCGCCGAGGCACTCACCTTTTCCCAGTCGGGCGGCTACCGGACCATGGCGTTCGTCGCGGGGTGTTTCCTCTCCGGGCTGACCGGGTTCATCGGCATGTCGCTCGCGGTGCGTGGCAACGTCCGCACGGCAGCGGCGGCCCGTTCCGGCTCGCTGCCGGCTGCCCTCAAGGTCGCCTTCCGTACCGGTGGCGTTGCCGGGATGTTCACCGTGGGCCTCGGTCTGCTTGGGGCCACGATCATCATCATGATCTTTCAGAACACCTCCTCGGCGATCTTGATCGGATTCGGATTCGGTGGCTCGCTTCTTGCGCTGTTCCTCCGGGTGGGGGGCGGGATCTTCACCAAGGCGGCCGATGTCGGCGCCGACCTCGTCGGCAAGATCGAGCAGGGGATCCCCGAAGACGACCCGCGCAACCCGGCCACCATCGCCGACAACGTCGGTGACAACGTGGGTGACTGCGCCGGCATGGCCGCGGACCTGTTCGAGAGCTACGAGGTCACCCTGGTCGCCTCGATCATCCTCGGTGTGGCCGCCTTCAACTCGATCGGCGCCAATCCGGCCCTCGGTCTGATCTTCCCGGTGATAGTGCGCGCCATCGGCGTCCTGGCCTCGATCGTCGGCGTGTTCCAGGTCAGGGCAACCGAGCGTGACAAGTCGGCCATGGCACCGATAAACCGTGGCTTCCTCACCGCCGGCCTCCTCACCGTCGCCGGCACCCTGGCCGTCGCCCTCCTCTACGTCGGCAACGAGAACGGGAACGAGGGCTGGAAGGTTTTCGGGGCGGTAGTCGCCGGGCTCGTGCTGGCCCAGGTCGTCAGCCGTCTCACCGAGTACTTCACCTCGACCGAGGAGAAGCCGGTCCAGGAAATCGCTGAGGCCACCCAGACCGGGCCGGCGACGACGATCCTGTCGGGCATCTCATCGGGTCTCGAGTCGTCGGTGTGGGCCATCGTCGCCATCGCCGGCGCCCTCGGCGTTGCGATCGTCCTCGGCGGGGGCAACATCCAGTTCTCGCTCTACCTGGTCGCCCTGACCGGTATGGGCATGCTCGCCACGACCGGTGTCGTGGTCTCCGAGGACACTTTCGGACCGGTCGCCGACAATGCCGCCGGCATCGCCGAGATGTCCGGTGAGTTCCATGGCGAAGCCCGGAAAGTCATGGTCGGCCTCGATGCGGTGGGCAACACCACCAAGGCAGTCACCAAGGGGTTCGCCATCGGATCGGCGGTCATCGCCGCCGTCGCCCTCTTCGCTGCGTTCATCGAGACGATCGCAGGCGAGCTCGGGCTCGTCGCAGAAGGATCGGAGCTGTTCTCCCTCCCTGAGACGTCGATCAACGTCGCCGATCCGACCACTTTCATCGGTCTCCTCATCGGCGGCTCGGTCGCCTTCATGTTCTCCGGTCTGGCCATCAGAGCGGTGGGTCGCACGGCGGCGTGTGGTGGTACAGGAGGTGCGAAGGCAGTTCGCCGACGGCGCCATCATGCGGGGCGAGCGTCGCCCCGACTACGGGCCTGTCATCGACATCTGCACCACCGCCTCCTTGCGCGAGCTGCTGACACCGGCCCTGCTGGCGGTGCTGACGCCGGTCATCGTCGGCTTCGGGATCAACTACTTCGCCCTTGGCGCCTTCCTCGCCGCCTCCATCCTGACCGGACAGCTCATGGCGAACTTCCTGTCCAACTCCGGTGGGGCATGGGACAACGCCAAGAAGTACATCGAGGACGGCCACTACGGAGGGAAGGGCTCCGAGTCACACAAGGCTGCGGTCATCGGGGACACGGTCGGGGATCCGTTCAAGGACACCGCCGGGCCCGCCCTCAACCCGCTGATCAAGGTGATGAACCTGATCTCGCTGCTGATTCTGCCCGCGGTCATCGTGTTGCAGGACACCTCGGCCCGCTATTGGATCGCCGGGCATCAGCCTGATCATCCTCCTCTCCGCCATCACCTGGTCGAAGCGCCAGCCCAGCGTCGGCCTCATGGCCGGGGGCGAGGTCGAAGCGGTACAACCGCAGGTCTGAGCACGGCGCAGCAGCCTCAGACGCCTTCGGGATCAGACCCCTGATGTGGTCGGCGAATTCGGGCGGGATGCGTCTTGGTTTGCCGGCCAGGTCGGTGAAGGCAGCCGAAACGGTGAGGCGGGCAACCTCCTCGTCGTTTCGCAGCATCACCTGACGCCAGGTCGACTTCACCCGACCCACCTCTTCGATCCAGGTGTGGATGATCAACTCTTCCCCGAACCGGGCTGCGGCAGAGAAACGAGCGTTCAACTCGACGACCACCAGCTGCCAACCCTGCTCCTTGAGCCGGTGGAGGCCCCACCCCATCTCGGTTAGGTAGTCGATACGAGCAGTCTCGAAATACGAGAAGTAGTTGGTGTGATTGACGTGGTCGTAGGGGTCGAGCTCGTAGAAACGCACCTTGACCGACGAGACGTGCACCTCGCGATCTGTTGGTAGCTCGACGCCCAATCCCTCTCCTCGACTCAGACGGTCCGAGGCTACCCTCGCCTCGATGAAGGCCTGGCAGCTCACCGACACTCAGGGCATCGGGTCATACGAGCTGAACGAAGTCGAAGATCCGGAGCCGGGTCCGGACGAGATACGGGTCACCATCAGCCATTCGGCGCTGAATCACCTGGATCTCTGGGTATCGCAGGGCCTTCCCGCCCCCAAGCATCTTCCCCACATCGGCGGCGCCGACGGAGCGGGGACGGTCGATGCGGTCGGTGATGGGGTCAGCGGATTCGACATCGGGGACGAGATCATCATCGACCCGTCCTTCTCCTGCGGTGCGTGCCCGCAATGTCGGAACGACGAGATCGTGTACTGCGACTCGTTCCAGATCCTGGGCGAACACAGGCCGGGGACCTTCACCGAGAAGATCGTCATCCCGACCATCAACGCAATCCGCAAACCGTCGGCGATGCCCTGGGAAGTGGCCGGCTCGTTCGGTCTGGTGACCGCGACCGCACTCCGCATGATGGAGAGGGCCGGGTTGAAGCCGGAACAGACCCTGCTCGTCGTCGGTGTCGGAGGCGGGGTCTCGGCGGCGGCGATGGAGCTCGGCCTCGCGATGCGGGCGAAGGTGTACGTCACATCACGATCTCAGGAGAAGATCGACTGGGCCGTCGAACAAGGAGCGGCGGGAGGCTTTCTCTCCGACGCCGAGTTCGGGACCGAGATGGCTGCCCTGGGAGGGGCGGACGTCGTGATCGAGAACGTGGGCCCGGCCACGATCCGCCAGTCGATGCGGGCGGCGAAGAAAGGGGGTCGGATCGCCATCTGTGGAGCGACCAGCGGATCGAAGATGGAGCTGACCATCCCCAGCCTCTTCTTCCGTCAGCTCGAGCTGATCGGTTCGTCGATGGCCAACCACGCGCAATTCGCCCGTGCGACGACATGGGTCGGCACGCTGGGCGCCAGAGCGCCGGTGAGCAAGGTGTTCGACTTCACCGACCTTCCCGCCGCCCTCGAATACCTCGAAGCAGGTGAGCAGGTGGGCAAAGTCGTGTTGCGCCACGCGGGTTGAGCAGTGCGTGGCGCCAATCTCCTGATCGCCATCGGGGCCGGGCTCGTCGTGGTGGGGGTGGCGCTCCGCTATTTCCCTGGCCTGTTCTCCTGGTTCGGGAACCTCCCGGGCGACATCAAGCGGGAAACGGAGAACGCGACGATCTTCATACCGATCACCTCGATGCTGGTCGTCAGCGTCGTGGCCAGTCTGATCCTCAGCCTGGTGAGCCGCTTGTTCCGGGGAGAATGACGGATCAGGCCTCGGGAACCTGCTGGATGCGCCCCTTCATGACGATCAATTCGGACGCCTCCGGCCCGTCGTCCTCGCTCTCGAGAGTCACCCAGATCGAGGGGTAGTCGGCCAGGGGGACCCCCGACCAGAGCACGATGGGCGTGTCCTCACCCCGCAAATGGAAGGTGCCAATGCTCACTCCCTCTCCCTCGTCGCTCCAGACCCAGCCCTCGTAATAGCTGCCGTCGGGCGCCGGGGGAAGACCGGTGACATCGAGGCGGATCCACCATCCGGCCTCGTTCGGCCCGAATTCCGCCTCGCCGAGGGCTGCCGCCTCGAGCTCGGTCCCACTCATCGCCACGACGTTGTCGCCCTCGTCCTGAATGACGTTCATCGTGCCCAGGACCAAGGCTGCGATCGCAACAAGACTGCCTGCTCCGGCTAGGACCAATGCCCAGCGGCCTGATCGCTGCTGGTTCATCGCCGGGCCGGGGACCGCTTCCACAGCCAGCGCGGCGAGCAGGCCGTCGGCGACCTGCGGGGGTGGCTCGGCCCAGGTCGCATCTGTGGAGAGCACGTCGCGGATCAGGTCGAGCCGTTCGTGGCTCTCCCCTCCCTCCGTGGCCCCGGATGCCAGGTATTGCGCGCGCGAATCTTCAGTGGTCATAGC
Organism: uncultured Acidobacteriota bacterium; assembly: GCA_963843585.1. Lineage (GTDB taxonomy): Bacteria > Actinomycetota > Acidimicrobiia > Spongiisociales > ZC4RG35 > JARDZU01. The sequence continues at coordinate 44,643 of CAWJLJ010000010.1, read as the reverse complement.
CCTCTAGCCAGTACGTCCCACGACCGCCCCCGGTTCGCAACATCACGCCTCCTCCACATGTTTGAGCATTTCGATGAGTCGCTGATGGGCTCGATGCGACCGGGACTTGACCGTGCCCACAGGGATGTCGAGCCTTTCTGCGATCTCGACATGGGTGAGTCCGTCGAAGTGACTCATCTTGATCACCTGGCGCTCTTCGTCGGGGAGACGGTCGAGGGCGGACCTGACCTCGAACACCTCCCACACCGTCTCCAAGCCGATCGGGAAGGAGACAACGTCGACGTCATCACTCACTATCACCCTTGCCCGTTTCCGGTAGAGGTCGATTGCCGTCCTCCGTGCAATTGCATAGATCCACGGCCCGAAGCTCCGGCCGGCGTCATAGGTCGATGCGGCGCGCCAGGCCTTGATGAAAGTCTGCTGTGTGGCGTCGGCGGCCAGACCGTGCTCGCCCAAGATGCTCATCGAAAGAGCGAACACCGGCCCACCGAATCGGTCATAGACGGCCTTGACTGCCGCCTCATCACCGAGCCGGAACCGTTCCAGAACCTCGCGGTCCACAGGGGGATTCTGCCAGGTTGCGAACCATGCGACGCTCCGATGCGTAGAGAATGCAAGAGACAGAGGAGAAAACGATGAAGCGACGCACCCTGACCCTGTTGACAGCGGCTCTCCTGGTGATAGCTGCCTGTGGCGAGGAGGGAACCAGTGAGACAACAGTGGCCGACACCGGTGACACCACCACATCCGCCGCCGTCGAAGAGGAGACCACCACCACCGCCGCAGCCGCCGAGGAGACCACCACCCCCGCCACTGAGCCTGCGGCCGAGGGCGTCAGCACGGCCGAAACCGACCTAGGTTCGATCCTGGTCGACGCCGAGGGTTTCACCCTCTACATATTCACGAACGACACCGAGGGCACCAGCACGTGCTACGACGACTGTGCCGCGAACTGGCCGGCCGTCCCCGGTGACACCGCTATCGGCGCCGATCTCGATGCCTCCCTGTTCGGGACCACGGCCCGTGACGACGGGAGCGAGCAGCTGACCGTCAACGGAATGCCGCTCTATAGGTTCACGCCTGACGAAGCCCCGGGCGACGTCAACGGCCAAGGGGTGGGTGGGGTTTGGTTCGTCGTCGGCGCTGACGGGAACATGATCGAAGGCCCGTCAGCCTCCAACGACGTCGACCGCGGCGACTACTAAGCAGCGATCGAAGAGCCCGACTCAGGGACGTCTCTCAGGTGCGACAACTGAGAGACGTCCCTGTCGCGCTCCGGAGGATCCGCGTAATCTGCGATCTCGATGGCAGACAGGTTCGACACGGTCGATGCCTACATCGAGTCCTTCCCGCCTGAGGTCCAGGTGATCCTCGAGGAGATACGACGGAGGATCCACTCCGCCGCGCCCGGCACCGAGGAGACCATCAGCTATCAGATTCCGACGGTCACCCTCGACGGCAAGTACCTGGTCTACTTCGCCGGTTGGAAACGGCACGTGAGCATCTACCCGATCCACACACTCGACGAGCCTCTGGAGGAGGAAGTAGCCGTCTATCGATCCGGCAAGGACACGGTGCAGTTCCCGCTGAACGAGCCGATCCCCTACGACCTCAGTCGAGAGGATCGTGGGCGAACTGGTGGAGAAGAGACGGAGCGCCGGGCGCTAGATAAGCGCCCGGCGCCCTTGTCGATATCAGTCACTCAGCGGATCTGACCTCTGATCTCGCCGCCACGGAAGTTCTCGGTGTGGATGTTGACATAGGCGTTGCCGCTTGCCATGGCCCCAAGCACATCACCGAGATCGGCCCACATGCAGGCGTTGCCGGCGTCGGGCCCGGTGAACGATCCCCGGACTCGGTCGTCAGTGTCGAGAGGCTCATGGACCAGGGTCACCCCGACCGGGCCGTTGGAACCCGCAGGCGCACAGTGGATGTGACCCATGATCACGGCACTGGTCAGGTCCTCCCACTCCACGTTGTAACGGACACGATTCCGGCGTAGCTCGAGGTCGGCCTCGCCGTCGCCATCCGAGACCACCGCAGGGGTCTGAACTTCCTGCTCGGGGTCGAGCCCGAATTCGAACTCGAGATCATCGATCCGGAGCTGTCCCCTGATCTCGCCCCCACGGAAGTTCTCGGTATGGATGTTGACGTAGGCCTCGCCTGAAGAGATCGCGGCGAGAACATCCTCGAGATCCTCCCACGGGCAGGTGGTGTTGGGATCGGGTCCGGTGAACGAGCCCCTCACCCGGTCGTCGGCCTCGAGTGGCTCGTGGACCAGGGTCACCCCGACCGGGCCATTCACTCCGGCAGGGGCGCAGTGGATGTGGCCCATGATCACGGGGCTGGTCAGGTCCTCCCATTCCACGTCGTAGCGGACCTGGCCGCGGCGGACGGTCAACTCAGCGTCGCCTTCACCGTCCGACTCGACAGGTGGCGTCGCTACCTCCTCGTCGGGGCTCAGGTCCGCTTCGAACTCGGCTCCGTCCGCCAGAGCGGTCAAAGGGGCGGCTATCACGAAAAGAGCCGTGACCACGGCCACCCTGAGGATTCTGCGCAACATAGGCACCTCCTAGCGCTGCTGCCTCAGATCTCGGCCATACCCCACTTTGAACAACTTCAATACGGTTCGATCAAGCGATCGGTTCGTCCCGGACCGCGTTCGGCGGGGATCCTTCGACTTGGTGGTGGGGGTCGGTCGGCAGCCTTCCAGAACACCGACCGGCACCCACCATTCAACTTGCGTTCATCGAGGAGGGTCGATCAATGCAAGTTGACCGTCCGATCAACTCTCTTCGTTAGACCGGGCACGAATCGACTTCGCAACAAGCAGGGTCAACGCCCCCAGGACCAGGATGACCAAGGCCAGGCGACCAAGCGTTTCGCCGGCGAAGCCTGTGAAAGGCAGATCGTCTGCCACGATGGTCGTGCCAAGCACTTCGTCCCCAAGCGTCGTGCTTGTAATCACCGTCGGGAGGACTTCGTCCGGAATGGTCGAGGTCGTGCCCGGATCGCCCGTCGTGGTCGTATCACCAACCGTCGTCGTAGTGCCCGGATCGCCCGTCGTCGTCGTATCACCAACCGTCAGTCGTGGTCCCGGCTCGCCCGCAGTCGTCGTCGTCTCACCCGCGTAGTCGTGGTCGTCGTCGTCCGCAGTCGTCGTCGTGGCGTCGCCCGCAGTGGTCGTGGTCGTCTCGTCCACGGTGGTCGTCGTTTCAGCTGTGGTGGTCGTGACCTGCTCCTCGACACGCAGCACACGGATGACGTGAGCTCGCATTCCGGTGCATTCGGTGCTCAAGGAGCGGATAGCCGTTGACCAAATGGCCCCGGGTCGTGAGTATTGATGCCGGAGTTGACCGACACCCTGCTCGACGTACTGACCGGGAAGCACACCAGTCTGCATCGAGCAGGCTCAGCCTGCATCACGAATACGCGCCGTTGTCCCACGGACCATGGTTGATGTTGATATCGACGAAGCGTCGTCGATGTCTCTCTCGTCATCCAGACGTGATCGACCCAATAGGAAGTCGACACAGTTGCATAGGAAGCTGAATGCCCGGTCGCCGGTCATGTGGCTGGCACCGATGGGCGGCCCTGACGTCACCAGAGGCACCATGACCGTCACCGACGCCAACGCCACCGTCAAACCCGCGAGCGTACGACCGCCAGCGATTCGTCAACATGTCCTACACCCCTTGCTATTCGAAGGGGGTCGGTCTCACCACTGGCTCCGCCGGGCCCAAGGTGACCGTCTTGGGGGCCCAGCCTCCACACCCTCCCCAATTTTCTGGCAGTGCGAGGCCGTCGGCCACGCACTCGAACGGGTTATCGCCGGAGCGGCGGAATGCGGTCCGTACCATTCGAGAGAACGCCCGGTGCGGACTAGCCCCTCCGAGGGCTCCGCAGTCGCGTTAAACGTCCGCCACGTCGCGCGGCTCAGAGCAGAGTCGGCGGCGTTCAGAACCAGGATCGCACCCGCCAGAAAGCACACGGCTCCGATGAATGTCCCCGCGTTCACAATGGCGAGATTCAGAGGCTCACCAGTGGTGGGCAGCACGACGGCCGCGATGGCGGAAAGACCGAAGGCCACCGATCCGGCGAGATTGGCTGCGCCCTCCCACCAGACGGCCCGTCGTCCTTCCACGTTCGATGACAGGCGGCGTGCAAGTCCGAAGGCGATAGCGCTCGAGATCAGGAATGCAATCGAGCCAAACAGATCCGGTGCCCAGATCAGCCGATCCTCCTGCTGCACGGACAGATTGGAGATGAGGGCAGCGCCGGTGCTGATATTGAAGAACAGCGTTCCGATCGACTGGATCGCCGATGCCATGGCATCGGGCGTGAGGTTGCGAAAGGCCAGGAATCGTCGCTCTCCTGCGCCGTTGATGGACAGGTAGTACTGGATGTAGCCGGCCGACGTGAAGAACAGCGAGCCGACGAAGAACGTCGCGGCCGTGACCACCGCGCTGACGTTGTCGAAGTACGCAGGCAATGAGCCCAGGGCAAAGCATGTGGATCCGATGGCAAAGAGCCATGCCATCGTCACCGTCAAGCGATGGCCCATCGGATCAGTTGTGGCTGAACGCGGGCTGGGTCGGCTCCTCGGTTGGATGCTCCCGCAGGAAGTCAACCGCGTCAGCGATGTCCTTGACCAGGTCGTCGGCGAGGTCCCGGGTGAGGCCCTCTCGCACCACGATGCGGAGAACCGCGATGTCCGTGGCGTTGTCCGGCATCGTGTAGGCGGGCACCTGCCACCCGTTCATCCTCAAACGAGCCGAGACATCGAAGACCGTGAATCCTTCGTCGTCTTTGAGTCTGAAGGCGACGACGGGGATGGCACTCCCATCACTGATCACCTCGAACGGCCCGATATCGGCCAGGCCCGCGGCAATCTCCTGTGCCGTATTCGAGAGCACTTCCATGACCCGGGTGTACCCGTCCCTGCCCAGTCGGAGGAAGTTGTAGTACTGGCCGACGATCTGGTTGCCCGGGCGGGAGAAATTGAGGGTGAAGGTGGGCATGTCGCCACCCAAGTAGTTGACATGGAAGACCAGGTCCTCCGGCAGATCGTCGGCAGATCTCCAAACGACGAAACCGACGCCCGGATAGGTGAGGCCGTACTTGTGACCCGACACGTTGATCGACTTCACCTGGGGCAGTCGGAAGTCCCAAAGCAGATCCGGATGGAGGAACGGAGCGACGAATCCGCCGCTGGCGGCATCGACGTGAATCGGCACGTCCCATCCGGTCTCCCCGTTTTGCGCGACGACCGCGTCGTGGACTTCCTGGATCGGCTCGAACTCTCCCGTGAAGGTGGTTCCGAGGATCGGAATCACGCCAATGGTGGTCTCGTCGACCCGCTTCATGACCTCCTCGGGTGTGATGACATAGCGCCCCTTCTCCATCGGGACGTAACGCGGTTCGACGTCCCAATACCGGCAGAACTTCTCCCACACCACCTGGACATTGCTTCCCATGACCATGCTCGGCCGGTCAGTCGACTCACCGGCCGCTTCCCGGCGCTGACGCCACTTCCATTTCATGGCGAGCCCGGCGAGCATCACGGCCTCGCTCGATCCGATCGTCGAGACGCCGACCGAGTCCCCATCGCCGGGGGCGTTGAAGAGATGAGCGACCATGTTCACGCAACGGCGCTCGATCTCGGCCGTCTTGGGGTACTCGTCCTTGTCGATCATGTTCTTGTCGAAGGCTTCGGCCATCAGGGTGGCGGCCTCGGGCTCCATCCAGGTGGTGACGAAGGTCGCAAGATTCAGACGCGAGTTCCCGTCGAGGAGCATGTCGTCGTGGATGTATCGATAGGCGACCTCGGGCCTGGTGCCGTGCTCGGGGATCACGAGGTGGGAAACGGGCTCCACGTCGAGGGCCCTCGTGTAGGGGGCGGAAACCGCGGATTCGTCGTGCTCGATGTTGTGCAAGATGTGTCCTCTGCCGATCGCTCATTCGGCTGTGTGCAGCCGGCTGGCGACTCTACGCAGCGACGCACACCCCTCGGTCCCACCTGATGTTGAGCAGGAATTGGCGAGATCTATACTTCCCCCGTCGCCCCGAACCTCCTCGGAATCGGCGACGTCCCGGGGGCGTAGAACAGCCTGGAGTGTTCGCCGGCCTGTCAAGCCGGAGGTCGCGGGTTCAAATCCCGTCGCTCCCGCCGACCGAATCCATTTAGGGTTTGGTTTGTGAGGTCAGGTAGCTCAGTCGGTAGAGCGCCGGTCTGAAAAACCGGAGGTCGACGGATCGACGCCGTCCCTGACCACCATCCATCTAGCTGCGTAGTCGCCGGAATCGGCCCGTATCCATTGGCTTTCGGCAACTCTTACCAGACCTTGCAGGCTTGCCTTCGTCGAAAGCGGATCCCTATCCGGGCGTCCCGTCGTGCTTCTTCTTGGCGAGCTGCTGTTGTTGCCATTCATACACGCCGGGCAGCCAATCCTTGCCGAACGTGGCCGATGGGCCGATGCGCGGGTCATCGGGAGCATGGCCGTCACGCAAGGCATGCACGTACGCTCGATCCTGTTTGATCCGTGCCGCGTACCTGATCAGCTCCGCCGACGGACCCGTGACCGGGGATGAGGACATCAACGTCGTCCGCCACGCCCTCGAGCAGCCGCAGCCCAACGAGGTAGTCCTCAATCGGATTGGCGGCGTCCAGGTCGGGGAACGGAATCAGGATGTCAGAAAGCATGTCGCCGGCGACGAGAACGCCGCTCTCCTCGACCAACAGCGCCGCATGGCCCTGGGCATGCGCCGGATGCTCGATCATCCGGACCTGAGGGCCATCCCAAGGAATCTGTGCAGTTTCGGCAGGCAGACCGGTAATGAGGCCGAACAGGTCCAGCGGTATCTCCTCGGCGATTTCCGGTGGTAACCCCTCGGCGACGCGGGCCTTCCAGTCCACGTTCGACAGCAGATCATCGCATGAACGCCGCGCAGCGGGCCGTGCCGTAACGGGGCGCTTCGCCAAGTTCGGCGTGCCAGAGCACGTGATCCCAATCAGGATGCGTCGAGAAGCCTGCCGCAACGGGCTGGCCCAACTCGCGAATGTCGTTCGCGAGGCAGGCCATTTCGTCGCCCCGTATTCCGGGGTCGATGAGCAACACACCGGCCCGGCCTTGCACGACAACGGAGTTGTTCTGGAGTAACTCGCTCTGGTGGATTAGCACACCATCCGCGACCTGGTTCAGCATGGGGGTCCTTCCGCGTCGGGGTGGTGAGTGTCGATCATTTGTTGCCTCCTGTCTTGATCGTTGGTAGGTGTTGTGCTCATGCGAGAGCCAGCGCTGCAACTGCAACGGTGCAAACTCCGATTCCCGTTCGTTGTCCGGTGCCGATCCGCTCACCGAGCAAGCTGGCTGCAAGGAGTACGGTGATTGCGGGGTAGAGGGAGGCGAGCACTCCGGCGATGCCCAGGCTGGTCATTCCGGTGGCGACCATGAATGCGAGGGTGCCCAAGGCACCGACCACACCGGACGCGGTCCCCCAGGCGACCACGCCTCGACGGGGACGCCACGGCTGTTTCAGGCCCGCAGCAACAGCCAAGGTGAGGATCGCGCCCACCAGTTGGTTGGCGGCAAGCGGCAACAGACCAGCGCCATCCGAGATTTGGCCGAGTGCAACGAAAAGGATCCCGAAGCCAGCGCCGGCGAGTACGCCGTCGACGACCGCTCCCCGCGTCGCCGCGGCCCGGTCGACGCCTACCCCTGGGCTCTCGACGCCGTGTCGCGGGAGACCAACCAAATCCCGGGAGCGCGGCGACCATACCGATCCAGATCAGCCAACTGGGGCGTTCACCGAGGGCTGCACCTACCAACACCGGCAGGACGGCGGCCCCTACCGCCGAGATCGGTGCGACAAGGCCCATCCGTCCGCGGGCGAGCCCCCGGAACAAGAAGATGCTCCCGGTCGCCGAGCCGCCTCCGGCCAGGAGCGCCCATGCGAAATCCGAGGCGGCCGGGCTACCTGGAAGCAGAAGGCCTCCTGAGAGCATGACGAGTGCACCCGCGGCCTGGCCAACCAGAACGACCTGCCACGACGAATACCGACGCGAGCCGGTACCGCCGATGAAGTCGGCGGCGCCGTACGCGAGAGCCGAAGAGAATGCCAGGAGGATTCCGGGGTTCATCACGCCGAACATACGGCTGATGCGGTCCAGCTGGAAGGTCCACTTCGGAGGTCTCTGAGTGGTCCATTTTCGGTAGTCTGAAGACATGACGGTGGAATGGGCGCTCGGTGGCCCCGACATTCTGCTGACGCTCGACCGCAGTGCCGGTCCGATAAGAGACTCAGATCCAAGATCAGTTGCGAGCGGCGATTCGGGAGAAACGGGTCGGCGCCGGGGAGCGCTTGCCGTCGACTCGACGTCTCGCTGAGCTCCTCGGTGTCTCGCGCGGCACGGTCGTCGACGTGTACGAGCAGTTGCTGGCCGAAGGCTACGTCGAGGCGGCGGTCGGCTCCGGGACGCGTGTTGCCGCGATGCCAGCCGGATGGCCAGCCGGACAAGCGTCTGGTGTCGTCGCGACCCCGGCTTCACCCTCGTCGCCCAAACCGGCCGAGGTCGACTTCGAGTACGGCATCCCCGATCTCGGCTCGGTGCCGTTGACCGCCTGGAGTTGGGCGTTGTCGGAGGCGACGAGGACCCTGCCGACTGCCGAGTTGGGTGACGAAGAGCAGGCTGGTTCGAGGCACCTCCGAGAGGTTGTCACTGCCTACCACCGGCGCGTTCGGTCGGGCTGTGCCGTCGCCGAGGACGCTGTCATCGTGTCTGGTTTTCGCCAGGGGCTGGGTTTCGTCCTCTCGACGTTGGCGCAGTGCGGCATCCAACAAATCGCGCTCGAAGATCCCGGGCCCCGCGAGCACGACGTCATCGCCCGCCGTGCGGGTCTGGACGCTGTGCCAGTTCCAGTCGACGACCACGGACTGGACGTGGACCGCCTCCGCGAGACCGGGACCCGAGCCGTGCTGTTGACACCGGCTCACCAATGCCCCACCGGTGTCGCGCTCAGCCCGTCGCGGCGACGCGACCTGGTTGCCTGGGCGGACGAGGTCGACGGGGTGATCCTCGAGGACGACTACGACGCCGAGTTCCGATACGACCGTCAGCCGGTCGGCTCACTACAGGGCCTCAACTCGACCCGTGTGATCGCTTTGGGATCGGTCAGCAAGACGCTCGCTCCCGCGATCCGGCTCGGCTGGGTGCTCGCGCCCGCCCGGTTCGTCGCGGCAATCATCGAGGAGAAGAGGCTCAGCAGTCGCGGCGCGCCTGGCCTGGACCAGGAGGCGCTCGCGCTGCTCATGGAGACGGGCCGTTTCGACCGCCACTTGCGACGCGTGCGGGAGGTCTACCGCTCCCGCCGGGACGTCCTCGCAGCCGAGGTCGAGCACGCCTTCGGGCCGGGTCTATTGCAGGGGCTGGCAGCCGGGTGTCATGCCCTGCTGCGTCTTCCAGACGGGACATCCGAGCGTGCCGTCGAGGCGACCGCGGCGACCATGGGCGTACGTGTGAACGGGCTCGGCCACTATCGGTTCGTCGCCTCCGACGCGGAAGTCGAACTGGAACCACGCCCGCCCGCCCTCGTGCTCGGCTTCGGGAACGTCAGCGAAGCCCAAATCAGCAAGGGCATCCGCAAACTGGCGGAAGCTGTCCGACACCAAACCGAGAGCCAGGCTCCTGGGATGGTCGCTCGCTGATCGAGCGCCTCGGTCAGTCAAAAGCTGCGGAATAGAGGTGCCACATCCCGGGTACCCCCTTCAACTCACGCTCCGACCGATCCTCGAATCCGATCTCGGATCCTGCGAGTAGGTCTTTCACGGTGCTCGACACCAGCACCTCGCCCGCTCCTGCAAGGCCGGCGATCCTGGACGCGATATGCACGGCGAGGCCGCCGAGATCGTTGCCGCGAACCTCGACCTCGCCGGTATGGACCCCGGCACGAATCTGAAGGCCGATTCCAGGCATCCCATCCACGAGGGTCAGGGCACAGCGGGCTGCGGAGATGGGACTCTTGAACGTCGCAAAGAATCCGTCGCCTGTGGTGGAGATCTCAATGCCCCCGAAACGGATCAATTCGCTCCGGGTCAGGGTGTGATGTCGGTCGAGCAGGTCTCGCCACTGTCGGTCTCCGAGGTTTGCTGCAAGGTCCGTCGAGCCCACTATGTCCGTGAAAAGGAGAGTGGTGAGCATCCGATCGGGGTCACCGCCCGTACGGGACCCGGTGAGAAACTCCTCGACCTCATCGAGGAGGGTGTCGACCCCCTCGGCGTAAGCGAGATGATCGGTTCCAGGCAACTCGACGAACCTCGCCCCAGGAATTGCTGTAGCGGCCTGGCGTGATTGCTCCACCGGCACGACAGGATTGTCTCTCCGATTGAGAACCAGCGTCGGGCACGTGATCAAAGGCAGGATGCGATTCACATCTGCCTCCATCGTCTGGCGGTAATAGTGGGCGTAGGCACCGGGCCGAACCGAGTAGCGCTGAAGGCGTGCCAGGTGCTGGTCGAAATCCTGGTCGTCGATGCGGCTCGGGGCGAGGAAGTTCACACCGCTACGCCCTGCTTTCGTATCCGCCTCGATCATCTGAATCACGTCGTCGATGGATTCCAGGGGGCGCCCAGCCGCGAGGGTGTGCGAGGCAGTCAGCGTCCACAGCACCAGAGCGCGGCACAACTCCGGACGGCTTTCAGCGAGCATGGTGGCGACGATCGTCCCGTCATTGAGGCCGATCACGGCCGCTCCTTCCGACCCGGCTGCCTCCAAGACCTTGACTGCATCCCCCACCTGCATTTCCAGATCCGGAAGCCGATCGAGCGGTACGGAGTCAGAGAGACCCGTGCCGCGACGGTCGAAATGGATCAATCGACCAAAGGAACCCAGTCGACGGAGAAAGCGCGCAAAGTCGGGGAATTCCCACACAGCCTCCACGTGATGGACCCAGGTGTCGATGAGGAGCAAGTCGAGGTCGCCGTCGCCGACAACCTCGAAAGCGATGTTGAGATCGCCGTTTTGTGCGTAGCGCGTGCCTACAGCCGCCCCTTCATGGCAAGCGAGGCTAGAGCGTCCAGCGAGGGTCAGGTTGAGCGTCGGTGCTTTGAAACCGGCGACCCCTCGGTCTTTTCAGGTGAGATGCCACCGTCCAGTGCCAGCCGCGTGTAGCCCGCCGAGTGGATTCCGATTGCGACTAGCCCGCTGACCATGACTGCCACTCCGGCGAACCAAACGATGTGCCAGAAAGCAGCGACCAAACCGGTGAAGGCGCCTGCGTACGCGACCGACTGTCCGATTGTGACCAGCATGGATCTAGTCCGACGACCACGCAGGATCTCCTCCCGGTTGACCAGTATCAACCCCGCGAGGAGCGGAATGGCCACCGAGAACGAGACGACGCTGATCACAGCGGCAAGGTCGAGCGATGGTGCCGTCAGAAACGGCTGAACCACCAACACTCCGCCGGCGATCAGGGCGCTGTAGGTCAGATTCGCCTGCTGGAGCCACTCCCGGACTTGGGCCGGACCAGGTTCCACCACCTGGTCGAGCAGGCGCTGGTAGTCACGTTGAGAGTCCGTGTCCATGCCATCGGACCTACCCCTCCACGGCCGCAATGCAAACGGTTGCTGGATCGAACTTCCTCACTCATCCGGCCGTCATCGCCACGACGCCGTCGACTTCCTGTTTCCCGAACCCCGGGGCGGGTAATCAACGGGCCAGTCACCAAGGAGGAGAAGTGCAGGAACTACTAGTGGACTTCATCACCTCACTCGACGGCTACGGAGCCGCAGAAGGCTGGCCCGGGTGGTGGGGGCTCCAGGGACCCGAGTATCTCGACTGGCTGGACGAGCGACCCGAACGCGACTACACGATCTTGATGGGAGCGAACACGTATCGGCTCATGTACGGATTCGCCGCGAATCCGAGGCCTCGGAATCGGACGAGACAACCGACGAGGACGACGCCATGGCTGAACTCACCAGATCGCCCAAGGTGGTGTTCTCCTCGACTCTGGAGGCCCCGTTGGCGTGGGCCAATACCCAGCTGATCAGGGAGGATCCAGTCGAGGCCGTGGGAGCGATGAAGCGGGACGGCCAGCCCGATGAGCACCCTCGGCAGCCTGACCTTGTGCCGGTCGCTCCTCGAGGCGGGCCTGGTGGACCGTTTTCGAGTGGTCGTTTTCCCGGTGATCACCGGGAAGACCGGTCGCGAGCGGATCTATGACGGTTATCCGGATGTCGCCCTCGAGATGGTTGCCAGCCGGACCTTCGACGACAGCATCCAGCTGGTCGAATATGTCCCGACCGTGCTCGCCGGTCCGCCCGAGGCGCAACCCGCCTCCTGACGCCCCCGGGGTGGTTTACCTCGGGCTACTACGCGGGTAGGACGGGGCTTCATGGCCCAAACGAGCCGTCACATCAGGGGCCTCAGGTGGCTGGGCTTGGTCGCCGTCCTCGTCGTGACCGGAGCTTCGGTCGCCGTGGCACAGGACACCGAGCTCGGCGGCAAGCTCCAAACCGGGGGCCAGATCACGATCTCGGCAGATCAGACGGTCGACGGTGACCTGTATGCATCGGGCGGGCGAATCCTCATCGAAGGCACCGTGGACGGCGATCTCATCGCAGCTGGCCGGCCAGGTGACCATATCGGGCGACCGTAAGTGGCGACCTCATGGCCTCTGCCGGCGCCGTAGACATCTCGGGAGAGATCGGGGGCGATGCGAGAGTCGCCGCTGGACAGACAACTGTGAGCGGATCGATCGGTGAAGACCTGTTCATCGCCTCGGGACAGACCACCATTTCCGATGCGGGCGAGGTGGGAGAGGATCTGGTGTTCGGGAGCGGTCGGATGACCATGAACGGCACAGTGGGGGGCGACGTGCTCGGGGCCGCCGGTGACTACGACCGACAGGGGACCGTGGCAGGGACCGAGAACGTCACGATCCGGGAGGTGGAAGCGCCCACGACCACCGATCGGATCGTCGACGCGCTGCAGCGGCTCATCAGCCTCCTGCTGGTAGCGGCACTCTTCCTCTGGCTCAGGCCCCAGGTACGTCGAGGAGCCCACCCTCATGCTGAGGCAGAGGCCCTGGGCGTCGCTCGGCGTCGGTTTCGTCGGCGTGATCGGGTTCGGTGTCGTGGTCTTCCTCGTGATCCTGGTGGCGGTGCTCCTGGCCATCGGGCTTGCGCTCGTTGGACTCAACGATCTAGTCGGCAGCGATCGTGTTCGCGGCTCTGGTCGCGATCGTGACGCTGGCCTTTCTCTTCTTCCTCTCTGCTGTGTTCGGTGCTCCCACCTGGGTGGGTATGGCGAGCATGGGCTTCTCGCTCGAGTCGGCCGCACGTCGATGGAGCGCCATGATCATCGGTCTGATCCTCGTCGTGGCTCTGACTTCGATCCCCGTCGTCGGTGGCTGGCTCGGGCTCATCGTCATCTGCTTCGGTCTCGGTGCGGTGATACTCGCTTTCCGCCCTCGCAGAACGACGACGACAACGGTCGAACCGACTCCCGTCTCGCCTTCGAGCGTCTAGACGCCGGATGACGGTAGGCGCCCTCCCTGAAGACTCAGTCGGTGCGCAGCACCGGCTTCACATCGATCACCGGTGTCCCGTCGACCGCCTCGAGATCGCTGACCAGCACCCTGTTCTCCTCGACGGCGAGGACGGTCACGGTGTGCAGGCCGAGGGGATTGGGCCGGTCCTGCGACCTCGTGTCGAACACACCGCGCATGGGTTGGCTCTCGTCATCCCGAGGATGTACCCGCAGCACGGAACGGTCGGCGAGATGCAGCCACGTGATCACATGGATCCGCTCCCCGACTTCCAGCTCCCGCATCGCCGGCTCGTACTCTTCCTCGAAGACGAGCCAGGCGTCGGGACCTCCTTCTGACACCCTGCTTGGGCGCGATGGCGGGATCGGTGAGATCGGACTCGACGTGCCCGACCGGGCGCAGCTCATAACTCATGACCGCCCGATTGTCGCGGGTGCCAGATGTTCTAGCCCTCCCAGACAGAGCCGGTCGCGATCCTCCGGCCATCCGGCACCGGAGCAGTGATGATCGCTCCGTTCCCAACCCGGACGTTGGCGCCGATGCTGATCCCCAGATATGTCGTCACCCCCATGCCCAGCAAGGTGGCCTCACCAACCGTGATCCCCCCGGCGAGAAGACAACCCGGGGACAGGTTGACGTGGTCCTCGAGGACACAGTCATGTGACACCACCGCACCGGTGTTGACGATCACCCCTTTGCCCACGACTGCATCCGAACCGACATAGGAGTGAGCCAGGATCTGAGCGCCCTCGCCGATCGAGGCGCTGGCCTCGACGAAGGCAGTGGGGTGGACGAGCGCCGGAAGGACAAACCCACGGGCAGCGAGCGCTTGAGACACCTCGACACGTGACGCCATGTTGGAGATGCCGCCGATGGCGTTTGCGGCCAGGCCAATGCCATCACGTCGTATCGAGGCCAGATCGTCGCGATTGCCCAGCACCGGAATGCCCAGAACGTCCGAGCCTCTCGCCAGTCGGTCGTCGACGACGCCCACGAGCTCCAATTCGCCGACCTCGCGGATGAGCTCGATCAGCGTCTTCCCGTGGCCACCGGCCCCGAAGACGATCACGGACGAGGGATCGGCGGGTGGCTGCTCCTCCACCCTTTCCGCATCGGCCGCCTCACGAACGTGACGCTCGGTGATCAGGACCCCAACGGGCAGTGTGCTCAGGTCGAGCCCGAGCTCCCTGGCGACCGCGAGTGCCGGCTCCGTAATCCGCAGGTCATCGGGGACATCGTCACCCTGTCCTCCATCGTCATCGGCCGGTGGAGTCCATTGCGGGTCCTCAGACAGGTAGCACAGCACGTTGCCGGCGGTCACCGTCGAGCCCAACTTGGCAGACAGTCCAAAGACGTATCCCGAGACTTCGGCGTAGACGTCCTCGACCGACTTCGAGGTCTCGAGCGAGCAGAGGACGTCCCCGGCCGAGACATGGCCACCTTCGGGCAACGCAACATCGACGACGAGAGCGTCCGGCTCGTTGGGATTGACGAGCGGGACCTCGACGACGACAGGATCAGCCATCGAGTGCGGCAACGAGTTTCTGAGCCGCGCCGACTATGACGTCGACGTCGGGCAGGACCGACGCCTCCAGCGCCCGGGAGGCCGGCACCGGACTGTCGAATGCAGCCACCCGGGAGATCACGAGCTTCTGCGCTGAGGCCTCCACGGCCCTCGCCACTACTTCGGCACCCCACCCATGAGTGTGCGTGCCCTCTTCCACGGTGAGCAAGCACCCGGTCTGCCGGAGCGAGTCGGCAAGAGCGCGTGGAAGTTCACCGCTGGGACCCAACGGGTCAAGCTGTTCCAAGGCGATCAGCTCTGAGAAGATCTCCAGCTCGTAGGCCATCTTCAGCTGGGCCTCGGCCGCCCTCTCCGCCATGTCGCCATAGGCCGCGATGGTCAACTGGGGTCGCGGTGCGCCCGCGACGCTGACCGTGGCAGCGGTGGCGTAGCCCTCCTGGACCTGCATCCGTGTCTCGAGAGCAGAGAAGGCGGGGTCATCGAGCCGCCTCTGGTATTGGAGCTTGTTCTCCACGAACAAAACCGGTCCGGGATCGTCGATCGCCGCCCGCAGCAGCCCGCCCGGATCCGTGAAAGCGGAAGGTGCCAGCACCCGCAGCCCCGGAACACCGAGAAACAGCTTCTCCAGGGTTTGGCTGTGAGTAGGGCCGTAGCCGCGGCGGCCACCCATCGGTGTGCGGATCACCAGAGGTATTTCGAGGGCTCCCCCGTACATCCATCCGTACTTGGACAGGCCGTTGATCACCTGGTCGGTGATCAGAGTGACAAAGTCGCCAAACATGATCTCCACCACCGGACGAAGACCACTGAGTGCAAGTCCCGGTGGCGACGCCGACAAAACCGGCCTCGGAAACCGGCGTGGTGATGACACGATCCGGGTATGCCGTCGACAGGCCGCGGGTCACCTTGAAGGCGCCCCCGTAAGGGTCGAGGACGTCTTCGCCGAGGATGTACACACTCTCGTCTGCCTCCATGGCGGCATGGAGTCCCGAGTTGAGCGACTCGAGGACGGTGCTCATGCCGCCCCCACTTCGACGTCGGGCTCCGGATCGGCGAGGGCGGCAGCGAAGGCTTGGGACACTTCCTCGGCCACCTCGGCGGCAAGTTCCTCACGCTGATTGGGATCGAGCCGGGAAGCGTGGATCTCGATCGGGTCGGAAGTCGCCCACAGCGCTTCGATCGCCTCCTGGGACCTCGTGTCGTCGCCCTTGGAATGAGGAGCGAAACGGTTGGTGTCGATGACCAGTGCCTGAGGAGTACCGCCGTCCCGGACCTCTGCGATTGCCTCAGATGCGGCCAACGAGATCTCGTCGACGTCGGACGAGGCGATGGCGAGCGCCGGTACACCGAAGCCCTCGAAGCGGCCAGGAATACTTCCGGCCATGGCCAACTCGATCGGCGTGGTCTGTGCAATCCGGTTGTTCTCCACAACATAGAGCACAGGCGCCCGCCACAGGGCCGCCATGTTCAGCGCCTCGTAGATCACGCCTTCGCCCATGGCACCGTCCCCCATGAAGACCACGACGATGTCGTCGTCACCTCGTAACCGGCCGGCCAGCCCCATTCCGGTAGCCACCGGGATGGCAGAGCCGAGCACGCCATTGGAGTAGAAGCGGCGCCAGTGGATGTGTTGGGAGCCGCCACGGCCTCCGCATATTCCCGTGGCCTTCCCCATCAGCTCGGCGAAGAGGCCGCGCATGTCGCCGCCGTACGCAAGGAAATGCCCGTGGCAGCGGTGGTTGGAGAACACCGAATCGCCCTCCCTGATGTGGTCGAGGATCCCAACCGCGTTGGCCTCCTGGCCGATGTAGGTGTGAGTGGTGCCGTGAAACACACCGGTGGGAAACTTGTCGAGGATCGTCTCCTCGAATCGGCGAATCCGGAGCATGGCCCGGTATCGGGCGGCGGCGTCGCTCACGCTTCCTCCCCGAATTTGGGCATGGTGGCGTGGCCTTCGGCGCTGATGCCTTCCCTGGCGAGCACCTGACCGATCGTCCGGCCCAAAATGCGGAGATCGAGGCTGATCGAGTGGTTGTCCACGTACCAGGTGTCCAGCTCGAACTTCTCATCCCATGTCAAGGCGTTGCGCCCATTGACCTGTGCCCATCCGGTCACGCCGGGAGGCACGTCATGTCGTCTCATCTGCTCCGGCGTGTAGCGATCGAGGTACTCCATCAGCAAGGGCCGAGGGCCGACCAGGCTCATCTCCCCCCGGAGAACGTTCAGCAACTCGGGGAGCTCGTCGAGGCTGGTCTGGCGGAGAAACCTTCCGATCGATGAGATGCGCTCGCTGTCAGGGAGTAGATCGCCTCCGGCATCCCGTTTGTCGGACATGCTGCGGAATTTGACCAGTCGGAACGGTCTGCCCCGATAGCCGGGACGGGTTTGACGAAAGAAGACCGGCGGACCTTGCAAGAGCCGGACCAGCAGCGCGATGACCAACAGAACCGGCACCCAGACAGGTGCGGTCAGCAGGGTCAAAACCGCATCGAAGACGCGCTTGGCCCCCAGTCCAGAAGATCTGCTTCCCACGTTCACCCACCGTGATTCTAAACCGCCTTTCCCTCGCTCACTAGAGCGAGGGTGCTCGCCGTGCGCGACCAGCCTCAGGACGGCCGCCGGGGCAGAATGCGTGACTGTGAAGCTTGTCGTCACCGCGTTCGTCACCCTGGACGGTGTCATCGAAGCCCCCGGCTTCGATGAGCACCGCGATGGCAGAAACGCCTGGGCGCTGCGGGTTCAGAATGAGGACGACGAGGAATACAACCGGAACCAGGCCTTCACCGCTGACGCCTACCTACTGGGTCGGAAGACATATCAGATCTGGGCCGCCTTTTGGCCAACAGCCACCGGTGATGAGGAGCTTGCCGAGCGGGTCAACGGCATCCCCAAATATGTGGTTTCCAACACTCTGACGAGAGCCGACTGGAGCAATTCGACACTGATCAACGGCGATGTCGTCAGTCAAGTGATCGATCTCAAGAAACAGCCGGGTGGTGACCTGGTCGTCTACGGCAGCGCAGACCTCGTGGACCTTTTGCTCGAGCATGACCTCGTCGATGAATACCGGCTTCTCATCTACCCCACGATCCTGGGCTCTGGGAAGCACATGTTCCGCGACGGAATCGACACCCGCTATCTGCAACTCGTCGGTACCCGCACCTTCAGCTCTGGAGTCGTTCTCCTGACCTATCAACCGCAACGGGAGGAGCCCACCAGCCGATACGTGGCGGATTTCGCCTGGACCCAGGAACAGGTGCGCTCCCTGCAAGCCGCACAGGACGCGGATCGGATTCTGGCATCGGTGATGTTCACGGACCTGGTCGATTCCACCGGAAGGGCCGCGGAACTCGGCGACCGCAGCTGGCGGCGGCTCATCGACCGTCACGACGAGGTCGCACGCTCCGAGGTCGACCGTTGGATGGGCAGGTTCGTCAAGTCCACCGGCGACGGCGTGTTGGCCACCTTCGATGCGCCAACGAGGGCGCTGCGCTGTGCCTTCGATCTCCGCGACGCCCTGGCTCGAATGGGACTCGAGATGAGGGCGGCCATCCACACCGGTGAGATCGAAGTACGTGACTCCGACGTCGGCGGCATCGCCATCCACATCGCGGCCCGCGCCCTGGGATCAGCCTCGGCGAATCAGGTCGTGGTGACCCGTACGGTGCTCGATCTCGCCACCGGCACCGATCTCGGTTTCGCGCCCCTGGGGTCGGTGAGCCTCCGCGGAGTTCCCGGCGAATGGGAGCTCTTCGCCGCCTCGCTCACCTAACGATCCCATCGCAGGACTACTCCAATTACGGTCCGTCTCGTGACCGGGTATACGCGCCAAGAGGTGGCCCATCAGGCTGGCGTAGATATCTCCTACGTCGATTTGTTAGTCAGGCTCGAAATGCTGACACCCCTTGTCGATGACACTTTTTCGTCGGGTGACGTCCGCAGAGCGCGCTGGATTCACAATTTCGACCGCTACGGCGTGCCACTCGACGACATGTCACTGGCGGTCCGCGGCGGAGCACTCTCCTTCTCCTTCCTGGACGAGAGTGCCTTCGACCGGTTTTCGGGACTCAGCAACACCACCTTCAGGGAGCTGAGCAGGACGAGCGGGATCCCGCTCGAGCTTCTGGCCGTGATAAGAGAAGCGTTCGGTCACCCCGAGCCCGAGCCTCGAGGACTACGTCCGCGAGGAAGAGCTGGCGGTCGTAGCCGCTGTCGAGCTTCAGCTTTCCAGCGGCTTCCGGCCGGTGGTCATAGAGAGATGGCTGAGGGTCTACGAGGAGAGTCTTCGCCGCATCGCCGAAACCGAGACCGACTGGTACGGCTCCGAGGTCGTGTCGCCGCTGCTCGAGACAGGCATGGTCGAGGCCGAGATGTTGGAGGCTCAGGGCGAGTTCGGATCCAAGATGGCACCGCTCGTCGAGCAGGCCCTCGTCGCCATCTACCACGGGCAGCAGGAGCGCGTCTGGACCAGGAGCGCCGTGGAGCGAACCGAGGACGCCCTGGAGAAAGCCGGCCTCCACAGCCGGCTTCATGGCCCGCCGGCAGTCAGCTTCCTCGACCTCACCGGATACACCAGGCTGACCGAAGAGCAAGGAGATGAGGCGGCGGCGGACCTGGCCGCAGAGCTGAGGGCACTGGTCCGGCGGTCGGCGCTGGAGCACGGTGGCGAGTCGGTCAAGTGGCTGGGCGACGGCGTGATGTTCTATTTCTCCGACCCGACCAACAGCGTCCTGGCCGCCTTCGACATGGTGGAGGTCGCCGTGGTCCATGAGCTTCCGCCCGCACGCGTCGGCATCCACGCCGGACCCGTGGTCTTCCAGGAGGGTGATTACTTTGGCCGGACGGTGAACGTCGCGGCGAGGATCGCCGATTACGCACGGCCTGGCGAGGTGCTGGTGAGCCAGGAGGTCGTCGACGCGGCTTCGGGAACGCAGCTGAGGTTCGACGAGATCGGGCCTGTCGACCTGAAAGGCGTGGCAGGCGCCGTTTCGCTCCACACGGCACGGCGAGCCGATGGCGGGCACTGACGCACGATCGCGGGCTGCGATGATCAGAGTCTTCAGAGAGGAGTTGCGTTGACAGACCCGGACTTGCTGGAACTTCTCATCAGACACACCGAGGCATGGAACCGCCACGACCTCGATGGACTGATGGATCTCTTCGACGACGACTGCGTGTTCGAGTCCTCGGGGGGAGATGAGGTCTGCGGAACGCGGTATCAGGGCCGCACCGAGGTGAGGCAGGCGTTTGCTGATGTTTTCGAATCCATGCCCGACGCCAATTGGGGCAATGGGCGCCACCACGGCATCGCTCCCGACTACGGGGTATCCGAGTGGACCCTGACCGGCACGATGGCCGATGGACGCCGGTTAGAGGTCAACGGTTGTGACTTCCTGACCGTGCGCGACGGGAAGATCCTCATCAAGAACGCTTTTCGGAAACAGCGACCACCATTCGATAGTCGTCAATAGGCGGTTCAACTCGCATCCCCCGGCCCAGGCGATGTGCCACTCACACCGGCGCGCCCACCGACGATGAGGAAGTACACGGAGATCATCAGGACCCATGCCGGGAAAACCACGAACACCCAGAGGTTGACGTTGATCACGAAGAGAAGGACGAGTGCGAGGAAGTAGGTGGCGATGTTCAGCCACAGCGGCATCGTCCTCGTTCTGGTTCCGATGGTCGCCAGAGACAACATGAACACCGCCGCCATTCGCATCGAGTAGATGCTGCTTACCCGATTGGTGAGGTCACGGCCGAAGCTGTAGATCCCGCTGTCGAAGATCTGGTCCGGGAACTCGGCGTGAGCGACCAGCAACGATCCCGCCGCCGCAGCCGAAACGAAGACCATCGCCAGAAATAGGAGGCCGCTTCCGAAGAACACGGTCGAGAAGAAGCGGTCCTCGTAGTCACCGATGCGGTCTCGAACGACCCCCATGAACCAAAGGAAGGCGATCCCGGCGAAGGGGATGAGGCCCAACGCCACCCTCACAGTGCCTGCGTTCTCGGCGAGCCATTGGCTCTCTCCGGGATCCAGAGGAATCGAGAGACGGATCAGGGTGTAGGAGGTGCCCAGGAGTAGCGCGAACGCGATGCCTGCTACTGCCGCCGCACGGGGTGTTCGCAGACGTCTTCCGGTGAGGGTCATTCCTCCCAGTCTGGTCTATGGATGAACGGCCACACACGCTGGCCGTCCTCGTCGCCGAGCCGATGCTACGTTTCGCTTTGATGTGGGTGGCCTCCAGTCAGCTGCGACGCGCCGGACGAGGTTGGGATTGACGACCCTCCGCGCGGCACCCTGATGCACTTTCACAACACCTTCTCTGTGACCGTGCCTTCCGCGGCGCCGAATCAGCTTTGGCTACAGCCGCAACCGCATCCATCAAGTGATTCCGACTGCGGTGCCCGATGCACCGACGTCGAGATCAACACCCAGAAGGCGCGGCTGACCACAGGCGTTTGGTTGGAGTCGACAAGAAGGGGTGGATCATGGGAGACAGTCAGACCAGCCGTCCGGTAGGAGGGCGTTTCTCGAAGCAAAGGCCGATGCACAGGATCACCGGAGTCGTGATTCTCGCCGTTGGTGTCGCATGCAGCGGGGGGGCAGATCCCGAGATCCCCGCAACAACGACCGAGGCGGCGACCGAGACCACGTCGGCCGACGGCACGACGCCGTTGATCGGATCCTGGCACCGGGCGCAGACGTGTGAAGAGATGCTCGCCGCCTTCGAAGAGGCGGGACTCGCCGAAACGCACGTCGGCTGGCTTCAGGGGAACTTCTTCGGGGTGAGCCGGGTCCGACCTCGGGTGACCCCTGTGCAGGGGCGCGTGGTCCCCTGGAGCATGACCATTTCTTCACGACGGCCAATGAGTTCGGATCACACGACGAGAACGGTGAGGAGGTCGACGGCGGTGATTTCGAGGTCGTCGATGACGACACGGTGGGCTTTCCATCCCACGCCTCCGAGTTTGGCTACGACGGTGACCTCGTCGTCGACTACACCGTGGACGGCGAGGTCGTGACAGTTCGAGGTATCGCTACCCGAGGATTGCGTCGACGCCTGCGCCGATGCGTCACGCCTGGGCCCTATCCGCGTTTGCCTCGGGACCGTGGGAGCGAGGCGAGGTAGTCGATCGCGTCGACCCGGAACAACGACGGCGCCGACCACAGCGTCATCGGCACCTGACGTGCTGTCGCCGGCCAACGAGTGGTCCGGGTTGACCATGTAGCCCAGGATGCTGGCGAGCTCGCCGTTCTCCTTGCTGACGAGAGGCCCCCTCCGTCGTCGAACCGCGCCTCGATCCCAGCAGGCCGACGGCATGATTGGAACGCGTTCCCCAGGGCCGCCGAGCCGGATTCGCCCTTGACCCATGCCGCCACTTCGACGGTGTACGGAGTGTCCTACCCGACGAAGGACGTTGCCGGGCCCGGTTCGACCGATCAAGGTCCCGATGATCCCGGCATCGGCTTCCTCGAGCGCCCCCGCACGTGTCATCGCGGCGCCTGAACACCGCCGATGCCTCCCCGGCGCGGGTGACCACGAGAACCGTGGCGATCAGACCGATGACCATGAGGCGCTTCCCCATCGCCTCTCCTTGACGCCTTTCGGGCTGAACGGTTCCACCAGCCCGATCATTCCGGCTCGGGCAGCATCGGGTAATCCGGGATCGGATAGATACCGACTACGAAGCCGTAGGCGGTGTCCCCCGAACGGGGGAGCCGGTCGAAGTCCTGCACCAACGACATGACCTTCGTCCAGAACTCGGATGCACGCTCGGGCGGAATCCGGGCGTGCCGGATGAACGACCACAACTGATGGGCCTGATACGGCGAACTGGGACTCCTGGGCGGCGATATCGAAGTCGTTGAAGTCCAAAGGCATTCCCGCATCGTCCCGGACCCTTCCCAACCCCGACGTAGAACATCCGTGCCGTTCGCCCGTAATAGCGCTCTTCGATTGCTCGAACCCGACGCGTCTTCACCACACGGACCAGGCCGGCCTCGTGGAGGACTTCGACGTGATAGGCAACGGTGCTCTTCGGCCGGCCCACGGCGCGGGCGATCTCGGTCACGGTGGCGGCCCGCTCGTGGAGCAGACCAAGGATCGTCGTTCGGAGCTGATTGCCGATGGCCTGCACCTGGACGGGATCGGTGAGTTCGAGGGTGTCGACCAATTCGTAATCGGGCACGACCGGCTTGATGGCCATGACCGTTCAGACTAACGTTCCCGATTGTTCCAAAATTTTGGATCAATGACACGAGGAGGAAGCAATGGCCGAAATCGTGTTGTACCACCACGTGATGGGTCTCACCCCCGGCGTCGACGGCCTTTGCCGACCAACTGCGGTCCGCCGGCCACATCGTGCACACCCCCGACCTATTCGACGCGCACACCTTCCCGACGCTCGAGGAGGGAATTGCCCACGCCAGAACGGTCGGGTTCGACACCATCATCGACCGCGGCGTCACCGTGGCCGAGACGCTGGGACCAGAACTGGTCTACGCGGGATTCTCGATGGGCGTGATGCCCGCCCAAAAGCTCGCCCAGACTCGGCAGGGGGCCGCGGGGGCGCTCTTCTTCGACTCCTGTCTCCCGGTCACCGAGTTCGGCGACCGATGGCCCGACGGAGTGCCGGTCCAGATTCATGGGATGGACGCCGACCCGGAATTCGCGGGCGGGGGCGATCTCGATGCGGCGCGGGCCCTCGTCGACTCCACTGACCAGGCAGAGCTGTTCCTCTACCCCGGTGACGTGCACCTATTCGCCGACTCCTCCCTGCCCACCTATGACAGGACGGCGACCATGCTGATGACCGATCGCGTGCTCGCCTTCTTGTCCGGCCTTGGGTGAGCAGCAACTCAGGTAAGTCACTCCGTTACAACAACCACACCGCATTGGTCCTCGAGCACCTGGACCACTGTCTGGGTGGCGGTAGCGGGTGCTGTCGGCGGCGGGTTCTCGACGAGCTCCTCGAGTGGCGGCGACGGATTCCACTCGTAGGCCTCGTAGAAGTCGTAGACGGCCTGCTCGTAGAGCAGGAACTCGGCAAAGGCTCCTTGCGCCGCATCGTCGACCAGTTCGACGGCCTCCGTGTAGAAGGCGAGGGACGCCGTGCGAACGATCTCCAGATCGTCGGGCCCTTCCACCGGGAGATGACCGTCGGTGGCCGCCACCAACTGCTCGTGGGCGACACAGAGCGGGTCGTTGCCTGCGCTGGTCGAGGGCTCGAGAGTGGTCGATGCCAATGAGGCGGAGGGAGCCACGCTCGAGACCCCGATCGCGGCTGAAGTGGTCGTCGGAGGTGCCTCGTCCTCGAAGGCGCCGACGGCGAAAGCCACACCAACACCAACAGCGGCCAATGCCACCACGAGCCCGACGATCCGCCCGACGCTCATCTATTCCGCCGGAGGTGGCTCAGGACCGCCCAGGTCCCTGTTGACCTGGAGAAACTCCTCTCGGGTCATCTCACCGCGGGCGTAGCGAACACGGATCGCGTCCAGAGCCTCGTCCCCGGACGAGGCAGCGACCTTGGCATCGCCGCCGCCACGTCGCCAAAGCAACGCAACCCCCAGAGCCAACAGGGCGAGGAACGCCATCAGCAGGAACCAGGCGATCAAGCGGACGGCGAACCCCCGCCCCCACGTCCAGGGATCATTGACCAGTTGGAGAATCAGGTCGGCAGCCATCCGCCGAGGATACGCGTCAGAGTGCCATCCCCTCCCCGAAACGGCTCCTCGCCTCATGCGGGATCAGCGGCTTCTCTGCCCGAGCCTTGATCTGCTGGACCGACCACGTGTTCCCATCAGGGTCGGCGAACCCGAAGAAGGTCCCCCCGTCCCTGTCATCGAAGACAATGATCTCGCTCACCTCCACCCCCCGATCGATGAGCTCCTGTCGGGCCGCCTCGGCGTCGGCGACGACCAATTGGAGACCTCGCATCGAGCCCGGGGGCATCTCACGATGTGCATCGAGATCACCGAGGACGATCGAGCAGCCCGACCCCGGCGGAGTCAGCTGCACCACATGCATCTGATCGGTCCTGGTGTCGTGATCGAGATCGAACCCGATCTTGTCCCGGTAGAACTCGATGGCCCGGTCGATGTCACTCACCGGCAGCAGCACCACTTCCAATGTCCAGTCCATGGCGTCAGCTCGTTTCGGCCAGAAGCGTGGTCAACAGATCGTCGAGACGCTGATACCCATCGTTCATCCCGGTCTCCATTCCCCCGCTGACCATCCCGTCACGTGCCTCGAGCGAGGGGTAGGTGGCGTGGCCACGGACCCGGGAGCGCCCGTCGCCGAGGTCCTCGAAGGTGAGACTCTCGATGCTGACTGCCTCGGGGAACATCTCGAACTCAAAGGTCTGGATTGCGAACTCGTTCTCGCGGACGACGTGGAAGACCCCGTTGAACGCGTACTCCTCCCCGTCCTGGTTTCGCTGGACAAAGCGCCAGCGACCCCCGGTGCGGAAGTCGTAGATCTCGATGTCCGTCTCGTAGTCGCGTGGTCCCATCCACTGCTTGACCAGATCCGGCTCCTTGTGGGCCTGGAACACCGCGGCGACCGGGGCGTCGAACTCACGCTCGAAGTCGATGAACGGCAGGCCTTCTGGTGCGCTGACCGATAGTGGGTTGGTCATTTTCGTTTCTCCTTTTTCATGTCCTCGAGCACGGCGTCGAGACGCCGGTACTGCTCCTCGTGCTGCAGCCGGTATCGATCGATCCAGGCGGTCATTGCCTCCAGCTGGGTCGGGTCGAGGTGCACCGGACGCCGCTGCGCATCACGGCTCCGCGTCACCAGGCCGGCCTGTTCCAGCACCTGGATGTGCTTCGACACCGCCTGCTTGGTGATCTCGAACGGCTCGGCGAGCTCGTTTACCGTTGCCGGTCCCCGACTCAGCCTGGCGACTATTCGCCGCCGTACCGGGTCGGCCAGAGCGGCGAACGCCCGATCGAGACGATCCTCAGCCGACGGATCGATGATCATTATTCAACTGTTTCCTTTATCAATCGATTGATTGACTACGGTACCGCATCCTGCGACAGGCTGTCAAGTGGAGACTGATAGGTTGGACGGATGGCTGAAGAATTCGAACGATCAGCGGTCGAGGTGCCGGGGCATCCGGCCCCGGCCGGGCACTACTCCCACGGGATCGTCACATCGGGACGTCTCCTCTTCGTCGCCGGTCAGGTCGCCCTCGACGAGAACGGAGAGCTCGTCGGGGGTGACGACGCCGCGGCCCAGGCCGCGTCAGGTTCTCACCAATCTGCAACGAGTGATCGAGGCGGCCGGTGGCCGGATGGCCGACGTGGCCCGAACCACGCTGTACCTGACGCGCCTCGAGGATCGTGGTCCCGTTGCCGAGGTCCGAAAAGAGTTCTTCCCCGCCCCGGCGCCGGCCAACACCCTGCTGGTGGTGTCGTCGCTGGCCAGCCCCGAGTACCTGGTCGAGATCGACGCCATCGTTCCCCTCCCCTGACAAACGATGGATGCGGCGTCGGAGCTGGCCGGCCACATCCGCCGGATCGGGAGGGATCGGCCCGGTCCGATTCTCGTGGCCCTCGACGGGCGGAGTGCAGCGGGGAAGTCGACCCTGGCCGCGGTGGTGGCCCCGTTGGTGGGGGCCGTCGTGATCGATGGCGACGACTTCTACTCGGGTGGCACCGCAGAGACCTGGGACGCGATGAGCGCAGCCGAGAAGGCGAACCATTGCATGGACTGGAGAAGACAGCGACCGGTGCTCGAGAAACTGGCAAGGGGCGAGGCCGCCACCTGGCATCCCTACGACTGGGAGGCGGACGATGGCAGCCTGGCGCCGACACCCGTCATCTGTGAGCCGGCCCCGGTGATCATCCTCGACGGTGCATACAGCGCCCGACCCGAGCTCGCCGACCTGTTCGACCTCCGGGTGTTGCTGGATGCCCCGGCCGAGCTTGCGGAGGGCCCAGCTGATCGAGCGTGAGGGCGAGGACTACCGCGAGGAATGGAACGCCCGTTGGGACGAGGCGGAGCAGTGGTATTTCGGCAAGGTGATGCCGCCGGAATCGTTCGACCTGGTCATCCCGGCGGAGCTGAAACCAGCGAACCTCAGGTTCTCGCCGATATGAACGAATCGTCTCAGGTTCGACGTGACAGCAGGACGCTGAACTCAGGTTTGCCCGTATCCGGGTACAACTGAGGTTCCCAATGACTTGCACATTTCTTTTGCACAACTATTGTGCATGCTGTGACAACCACCGCCCCCTATCCACGACTCGATCCGGATGCGTTGAAGGTCCTCGCCCATCCGCTGCGCAGCCGTCTTCTCGGCGAGCTCCGGCTCAATGGGCCGGCAACCGCCACCACTCTGGCCGATGTCCTCGGCACCAACACCGGGGCGACCAGCTATCACCTGCGAAAGCTGGCCTCGGTCGGGCTGGTCGAGGAGACCGGCGAAGGCAAAGGACGGGAGCGGTGGTGGCGGCCCTCCCACGAGATGCACTCCTGGTTCTCCAGCGATCTCGGCGAAGACCCCGACGGGATCGCCGCCGCCGAATGGCTGCACGGCGAATCGCTTGCGCCGGTTCCAGGTGTTCGCCGAGGAGTGGTTCGCATCGGAGTGGGACTGGCCGGTCGGAGTGGCGGGACGCGGCCGGCTCCTCGGACTACCTCCTCGAGCTTTCCGCATCCCAACTGCGAGACCTCGGCGAGGAGCTGACCTCGGTGATCGAGCGCTATCGCAAGCTCGAGGCCGGCCCTGACCCTGCCCGCGTCATCTTCTGCACCTTTGCCTTCCCTCAGCCGGACGGACGGATATGACCCATGCCCTGACCGCACGGGCGGTCCGGCGGCGATACCTGACACTCGTGGCGATGCGGTGGTTCCCCACCGGCCTCCTCATCCCTGTGTTCGTCCTGCTGCCGTTGGAGCGTGGTCTCTCCCTGAGCGAGATCGGGCTTGCGGCCGCCGGACAGGGGCTCATCGTCCTCTTCCTCGAGCTGCCCACCGGCGGCCTGGCCGACTCGCTGGGTCGAAAGCAGGTGCTGATGGCCTCGACCCTGGTCGGGATGACCTCGGTTGGGATCTATCTCTTCGCTGACTCCTTCGCGGTCTTCTTTGCCGCCTTCGCGCTTCAGGGGGTGTTCCGGGCACTCGACAGCGGCCCGTTGGAGGCCTGGTACGTCGATGCGACTCATGCCGTCGATCCCGAGGCACAGATCCAGCAAGGGCTCAGTGGCGCCGGGATTGCCCTCGGAGTGGCCATTGCCGCCGGCGCCCTGCTCAGCGGGCTACTAGTCACCCTCGATCCGATCAGGGGTCTCGAGGCTCTCGCCACCCCGGTGGTCGTGTCTCTGGCGCTGCAGCTCATCAGCCTTCTCGGCGTCGTCCTCCTGATGACCGAGATCCGCTCCGAGAAGGGCTGGCAGGCGGCGACACGCGCCGCCCGCGAGACACCGGCTGCCATCAGAGGTGGGCTTCGACTGCTGCGGGACAACCGGGTCCTCCTCGCCATCGTCTCGGTCGAGCTGTTCTGGGGTTTTGGCATGGCCACATTCGAGACCTTCACCCCGCTGCGTCTATCCGAGATCCTCGGTGACGCCGACCGGGCGGCAGCGATCACCGGCCCGGCCGCCTCGGCGGCCTGGCTGGTGTCGGCAGCCGGGGCGGCCACCGTGCCCTGGCTGGGTCGTCGTGTCGGCCTGGCTCCGGCGGCCATGGTGCTTCGGGTGCTCCAGGGGATCGCCGTGGTCGGAATCGGGCTCGCGGCCGGGGTGCCTGGCGTGATCGTCGCCTATCTGACTGCATACCTGTTCCATGGCGCCTCCAACCCGATCCACATGACCCTTCTCCACCGTCAGGTCGATGGGACGTTTCGCGCCACCGTTTCCTCCCTCAACTCGATGGCAGCGATGTCGGCCGGTGCCCTGGGGTTGATTGCGCTCACCGCCCTTGCCGAGGCGACCTCGCTCAGCACGGCCACATATGTCGGGGCCCTGGTCCTGGCCGCCGCCGCCCCTCTCTACATCCCGGCCTGGCGCCAGTCACGGAAGAAGGAACCGGCTCGGGTCTGACCGGTCAGAACGGCCAGAACACCGGGACCAGCAGGACCGCCGCCGCCATGAACAGCAGCAGCATGGGGAGTCCGAGCTTCCAGTAGTCGCCGAACTCGTACCCGCCGGGGCCCTGCACCATGAGGTTGACCGGAGTCGCCACCGGGGTGAGGAACGCACCGGCCGCCGCCACCGTGAGCGACATCAGCACCGGCCGCACCGAGATCCCCATGTCGACGGCCGCCGTGACGGCGATCGGGATCACGATCAGGGCGGTGGCCATGTTCGAGATCAGCTGGCCGAAGATCGCGGTGAGGACGAACAGCCCGAGAAGAAGCGCATAGGGACCGGCATTCCCGACGACGTCGATGAGCAGCTGGGCGATGTCGTCGGCGGCGCCGCTCTGGGTGACCGCCGTCGAGAGCGGGATCATGCCGGCGACCAGGACAACCGTCGTCCAGGAGACCGACTTGTAGGCCTGATAGATGGTGACGACCCGGGTCAGGATCATGGCCCCGGCCGCGAGAAGCGCCGCCTCCACCGCGGGAACGGCGTTGGTGGCGAGCAGGATCACCATGACGACGAGGATCGAGATGGCCCACCAGGCTCGCGGTCCGAGGGCGACCGCCTGGCGACGGACCAGCGACGGTGAGTCCACCACGAGGACATCCCGGTCCGACTCGACCCTGCGGTCCAGTGCGTCCCAGGTCCCCTGGAGCAGCATGGTGTCGCCGACTGCCAGCGGTGTCGGCCCACGGTCCAGGTTCTCCCCGCCGCGCTGGATCGCCAGGACGACGAAGTCCCCGCTCTCGGTGATCATCCCGGGGAACATCTTCTCCCCGACCAAGTCCGACCGAGGGGGAATGACCACCTCGACGACGCCGATTTGGCGATCGATGAGCTTCCCGCCGGTCTTCCCCGGCAGGTGCACCAGGAGGTTGTCCTCGGCGAAACGGTGGATGATGTCCGGTCTCTCCCCGGACGGTGATCACAAAGCCCGCCCCAATCGGCGAGTTCGCAGACAGAGCCACGCCACGCTCCCCTTGGACTCCAACCACGTTGAGATCGGGGAATGCGTCGAGATCGATCGAAGAAGACGACTCGCCGACCAGCGGTGAGCCGTCCTCGGACCTCGAGCCGTGCTACCCATTCGCCGAGCGAGTACTGATCGATGAGGGTCCGGGCGTGGTCGCTGAGATTGGGAGGGATCGATTCCGCAACACGCTCGGGGAGGAGACGGGTACCGAAGACGACGACGATCGCGATCGCACCGATCACCACCGGGACGCCGACCAGACCGAACTCGAAATAGCTGAACCCGGCCTCGCCGGCCTCGATCGCGGCGTCGGAGACGAGGATGTGAACCGGAGTCCCGGTAAGGGCGAGCAACGACCCGGCGTGGGCGCCAAAGGCCAACGGCATCAGCAGGCTGGAGGGCGCTCGGGCCACCCGAAGGGCGATCACTACGACCATGGGCAGCAGCGCCGCCACCGCCCCGTTGACACTGATCACCGCGGTCGAGCAACGCGACGAGCAGCATCATCAGGATGATCAGCCTCGTCCTGCTCGCCCCGGCCCGATCGATCAGCTGCTGGCCGGCCCAGGTGGTGACTCCGGTCGAGTCGATCCCCTCGCTGACGACGAACAGGGCGGCAATGAACAGCACCGTTGTATCGCCGAAACCGGCCAGCGCCTGATCCAGAGAGAGAACACCGGTCGCCGCCAGGGTGAGCGCCGAACCCACGGCGACCACCTCGACCGGCACCTTGTTCCAGATGAACAGGGCGACGACCGCCAGCCAGCACCAGGTAGACGATGGTGGCGTCGGACATGCCCTAGGTCGTGATCGGGTACCCGGGCCCGAGCGGGATGCCGAGCCCGAACCAGATCACGAACAACAGGATCCAGGCGATCAGGATGGCGATGACGAACGGGATCATGAGCGCCACCACCGTGCCGATACCGGCGTCCTTCCGGTAGCGCTGGGCGATCGTGACGATGAACGGCAAATAGACCATCAGCGGAGTGATCACGTTGACCGGCGAATCCCCCACCCGGTATGCGGCGAGGACGGTCTGTGGAGTCACCCCGAGACGAATGAAGATCGGGATGAACACCGGGGCGAAGATGGCCCATTTCGGCACCACTCCGGGCAGGATGAAGTCGAGGATGACGATCACCAGGATGAAGCCGATCAGCAGGGCGAGACCGCCGATGTTGGCCGTCTCGAGCAGATGGGCCATCTCGATCGCGGCGACCCGGGGCAGGTTGGTGTAGTTGAAGTAGGCGATGAACTGGCTGATCATCAGGAGCATGAAGACCAGACCGGCCAACCCGGCGAAGGTCTTGGTCACACCGGCGATGACATCGCCGCTGCCCGACATCGACTTCGCCCCCATCCCGTAGAAGATGCCGCACACCAGGAAGATCAGCGTGATGAGGAAGAGCAGGCTGTCCATGAACGGGGTGGTGCCGACGATCGACCCGGTCACCGGATCACGTAGAGGAGCGCCTGACGGGAACGTGAGCAACGCGATCACCGCCAGGGAGCCGAGCAGCCCGTAGAAGGCAAAACGCAGGCCCCGCGCCTCGGCTGCCAGTGCTTCGCCGTCCAACTCCTCGGTGGTGGCGTCGGCCGCGCCGTGGGCGGCGTCGTACGGACCGAGTCTCTTCTCCACGATGCGCTGGGTGACGAACATGGCGACGACTGCGAGGACGACGCTCGACGCCACCGAGAAGAAGTAGTTGGCAGTGACGGTGAGAGGTTCGGTCCCCGAAGGGATCGCCTCGTTGGTGATCTCGGTCAGCATGCTGTCGATGGGCGTGATGAGGAGGTTGACCCCGAAGATCGCACCGACCCCGGCGAAGGCCGCCGCCATACCGGCCAGGGGATGACGCCCCAGTGTGAGGAACGCCGCGGCGCCGAGCGGGATCAGGATCAAGTATCCGGCGTCAGAGGCCACGCTGGAGAGGACTCCGACGAAGATCAGGATGAAGGCGATCACGTTGCCGGGGCGCGACCTTGACCAGCTTGCGGATCAATGCGGCCATCAGGCCGGCGTGCTCGGCGACACCGACGCCCGCCATG
The DNA here is from genome assembly GCA_963843585.1 of uncultured Acidobacteriota bacterium. Taxonomy (GTDB): domain Bacteria; phylum Actinomycetota; class Acidimicrobiia; order Spongiisociales; family ZC4RG35; genus JARDZU01. Next base: position 12,445 of record CAWJLJ010000010.1, on the reverse strand, counting down.
GCCACGAAGGTGACGGCCACCACAGCTGAAGCCGGCGAAGTTGTTCGACGAAGGACGTGAAGATGAACCTCAGTCCCTCCACGTCGAGCAGGCTCTGAACCTCGATCGTCTGGGTCTCGATCTCGTATTCGGGTTCGAAGTCGGGCTCGAGGGGCGTCGAGTCGTATGGGGCATCAGATCCCCCGAGTCCTCCGTGCGCATCGACTGATTCCGCTTCGGGGACCGGGACCGCAATCTCTTCGGTGACGGTGACGCCGATCCACGACAAGGATGGCGGAGAGCACCGCGATGAAGATGATCAGGTAGACGAACATCATCACCGGGTGGGGGACCTTGTTCCCGGCCTTCTCTATCCCGTCGAGCATGCGCTCTGAGAAGGGCTTCTTCTCCGCTGACTCGTTGTGGCTTCCATCTCGGCTGATTCCTTTCAGGCCGCCGGCCGTTTGAAGTTGAGAGCGAGCTCGACGAGGAGCCGGGCGCCGAACCCGGTGCAACCCGGCGGGCGCCACGAGGTGTCCCGGTCGTTCTGGGCGGTGCCGGCGATGTCGATGTGGGCCCAGGGCTTGTCCGCGACGAACTCGTCGAGGAACAGGGCGGCGGTGATGGCGCCGGCGTTGGCCCCTCCCAGATTCTTGATGTCGGCGATGTCGGAGTTGAGATCGCCCCGGTAGCGCCGCTCCAGCGGCAGCTCCCAGACCGATTCCCCGGTGACATCCGCCGCCGCCTCGACCTGGGCGACCAGGCCGGCGTTGTTGCCGATCAATCCCGCCACCTGGGTTCCGAGCGCTCGCATCGCCGCCCCGGTCAGCGTCGCGATGTCGACGATGGCGTCGGTCTCGTCCTCGGTCGCGAGCACGAGGGCGTCGGCCATCACCAGCCGTCCCTCGGCGTCGGTGTTCGTCACTTCGACGGTCTTGCCCCCGTACACCGTCAGCACGTCACCCATGGCGATGGAGGTGTCCGAGGGCCGGTTGTCGGTGCACATCAGGTAGCCGGTCACGGCCGTCTTGCAGCCGAGCGCCTCGAGCTGGGCCATGGCAGCCAGGATGGCCCCGGCCCCCGACATGTCGTTCTTCATAGTGGCGTGGACATCGTCTGCCGGCTTGAGGGCCATTCCGCCGGCGTCGTACATGATCCCCTTGCCGACGAGAGTCACATGACCCCGGGGGCGGGCGGGAAGGTAGCTCATCCTGATCATGCGGGGCTCCTCGGCGCTGCCTGCATTGACCCCGAGCAGGCCGCCGCAGCCCAGGTCGATCAGTGCCTTCTTGTCGAATATCTCGACATCGAGCCCACGCTCCTTTCCCAGCCTGCTCGCCAAGTCCGCCATGTCCATGGCGGTGAGAAGAGCCGGAGGGGTGTTGGCCAGGTCACGGGCGATGTTCGTCGCCTCGGCAGTGATGACCCCACGGGCCGCGCCGCGTCTGACTCCAGCCGAGCGCCTCCCATCGACGACCAGGGCAAGGGCCTCGATGGGCTCCACCGTGGGCTTCGCCTTCAGAACGTCGTATCGATAACGAGCCAGCAGAGCCCCCTCCACCAGCACCTGTCCGGCAACGTCGGGGGCGACAGCGCCAATCTCGCCCAGCCTCAGGGTCAAGTTGCGGTGGCGTTCGGTGGCTCGGGCAAAGGCGGCTCCTGCATCCCTGAGTCTGTCGGCGTCGAGATCTCCCAACTCGCCGACACCGACCAGGACTGTCAGCGGGCCGTCGGCGGACGGCAGGGCGATCGTCTGGCCGACCTTGCCTTCAAAACCTGCTGCTTCGAATGCGACGCCGTCCAACCCGTGTTCGCCGGGGTCGTCGCCGTCCCGGGCGACGAGGTAGCCAATGACAGGCGCGTCCGCGTCGGCCTTGGTCGAGACGGTCACCGAAGCCGACGTCTGAAGCGAGGGCACGGGGTCGAAGTCGGTCAAGCCGGTGAAGACGCTCACGGACGAGAACCTACAGATTTCCCTCGATCAGGCGGCGGACCAGGACACCCAGGACCCGTCGTGGACGTTGACCGGGTCGCCACCGGCGACGAGTTGGACCCAGATGCCTGGGTCGTCGCTCGATCGCGCCGGGCAGGGCGAATGCCGCCGAATCGGGAGACCACAGCTGAAGTGACTGGCCGTACTGGTCGAAGAACCGGAGCACATCGGCGACGAAGGTCGGATTTGGCGACATGGTCGAGAGCTCGGTCGTCTCACCGGCCCTCCACACGAGCATGGTCAGCTCGGCAGCGCCTCCCTCGTCGGGGTTCAACACGAGCAGTGACTCCCCGTCCGGGCTCCAGAACAGACCTAACGAGGCGGCGGCTACGACCTCGGTCATCTCACCGCTATCGACGTCTATCACAACGACCGTGTTCGATGGAATCGCCGGTGTCTCGGTGACAGCAGCGTTCACCCCGGGAGGTGTGTCTTCCTCGACGAATGACTGAACTGCCACCCTGGTGCCCTGACGGTTCGCCACGAAAGCAACCGGTCCGGGAACAGTGGCGAGCAAACGTGATTCGCCGCCGGTCTGGCGCAGCTCGAGCCCCGCTTCGGCGAGGTGGAGGATGCCTGCCGGGATCCAATGCGGCGCCTGGTAGCCACGTGGCGGTGGCCCCCAGGTCGGACTCCGTCGCCATCGAGGGCGATGGTGCCGAAGAACTCCGGCTGGACATGAGCGGCGACCTGGCTGCTGTCCGGGCTCCATGAGAAGTAGAACGAGGATCCCTCCGCCAGCACCTCGGACGTAGTCGCGCCAACGTCGACGACCTCGAACTCGATCGTTCCGCCGACGCTGTTGTGCAAGACACCGATCCCGTTGCCGTCGGGTGACCAGAACATGTAGAACGGAGGGGCAGTCATCGGGATCGAGACCCGGTTCGCACCCTGCCCGTCACTGGAGCCCAAGCCTGATCCCTCGGCATTGATCTCCGACCAGGCAACAGTGTCGGACACCGGGGAGAAGGCGGGCTGCCGATAGCCGGCTGCCTCTCCGCCGTCCTCGGTGATGTTGGTCGAGTCAGTGCCATCGGGCTCCATCGTGACGATGTTGCCGTCGTCGTCCACGACCACGAGGCGGCCGGGCAATTCCGACACATCGGTGGGCAAGGCCTCAGTTGCCTCCGGCGCGGTTGTCTGCTCGACGACCGTCGACGTCGTGCGCCGATTCACTCGTGCACGCCGCGAGCACGATGAGTGCGACGGCGGCAGTCAGCCGGTGCATCAGTCAAGGCTACCGATGGGCTCTTCCGCCTTTTCACCCACCACCCTGGCGAACAGCGACAGATCGACGCTTCCACCACTCACAACGCAGACGCTGAGGCCCCGCTCCTCCGCCGGTGTCGCCAGTGCGGCGGCGACGGCGGCCGCACCCGCTCCCTCGGTGACCAGTTTGTCGCCCCTTGCGAGCAGCCTCATGGCCGCCATCACATCGTCCTCTCCCACCAGGACCAGGTGGTCGACCAGCTGGCGAAGCATCGGGAACATCTCGTCGGTGATGACGGGGGTCGAGGCGCCTTCGACGATGGTGTCCTGCCATTCGATCCATGTCGGCCCGCCAGCTTCGAACGCAGCCGCGAGCGCCGAGTTGACCCGAGCCTGCACCGCGTAGACCCGGATCGACGGGTTGAGCGTCTTCAGCACCGAGGCGACGCCGCCGAGCAGGGCACCTCCACCAACCGGGACGAAGACAGACTCGAGTTCGGGTAGATCCTCGAAGATCTCGATTCCGATAGTTCCGTGGCCGGCGATCATCAGCGGCTCACCCCAGGGGTTGAGATAGCTGTGGGGCTCCTCCCGCCATGCCTCCTCGAACATGAACCGCATCAGATCCGTCATCGAGACGTGGACCAGATCCACGCCGTAGGCGGCAAGGGATTCCAGTTTCGACTGGTGGAGGGAGTCGGGAACATGGGAGCGCGCCGGCACATCGAGAATCCGGCCCATGTACCCCAGTGCCATGGCCGTGTTCCCTGCGCTGGTGGTGGCGATCCCGCGTCGTCTCTCCTCTTCGGTGAGGCTCAATGCCCAGTTGCCCACGCCCCGGATCTTGAACGATCCCACCGGCTGAAGGACCTCGGGCTTCAAGTAGATATCGGAGGCGGCCTCGTAGCTATGCATTGGCATGAGAGGAGTTCGCACCACGAGGCCCTCGATCCGCTCCGCCGCTCCTCTCACATCCTCGAGATGCGGCGGCACGACCGGGTCCCCACCCCATCCGGTCGGGCGATCGTCGCTCACTACCTTCCTCCTCGCAGGACAGCGACTCTATTGGCCAGGAGGTCATGACATGGAGAAGATCGTCGTCGAGGGACTCGCCCGTGTTCCCTCGTTCAGCCACGCCGTGATTGCGGGCGACTTCGTCCACGTGGCGGGGAGTCTGGGGACCGTGGGCGACAGCACGGAGTTGGTCGAGGGAGGCGTCGGCCCTCAGACCACCCAGACCATCCGAAACATCGAGAGGATCCTCGAGGCGGCGGGCGTTGGGCTGGGCAACGTCGTCAAGATGAACGTGTACCTCTCAGACATGGCCGACTTCCAGCTGATGAACGAGGCGTACATGGAGGCAATCGGCGACTCGCCTCCGGCGCGGATCACTGTTGGCGGTGTCGATCTCGCTCTCGGAGGTGCCGTCGAGATCGACTGCGTCGCCTACCGGGGGGAATGACCCGACGGCGCCTTCACCCGAAGGCGCAATCTGTCGATAGTCAACTCATGGCACCGACCAACAGGCCGGTCATTACGCCGCGCTTCAGTGTCGCGGTACTGCTCGTCGCCGTCGTAGCCACGTCGCTCGGGATCGTCGCCGAATTCCGGGCGTGGTCGGCGGACGGGCCGGGGGCGGTCTACAGCCTCGCCACGTATGCGGTCATAGGCGTCACCGCCATCTATCAGCTGCTCCGACACCGCCGCATCGAGGCCGTGGCGGCGATGGCGGCTCTCACATTCTGCGCACTCAGCCTCACCGACGCGGGGCGCAGCACCGGTTTCGACAGTGGCTACACACTGGCGTGCCTGATCCTGATTTCGGTGGTGTATGTGGCCACGAGGGAGAGCAAGTCAGTGGTCCCCCTGCTCCTGGTCGCTCGGTCTCACCGCCACCTACACCGTCGCCTCGATCATCCTCGACCGGCCGCCCGTCACCGACGCCTTCGCCCGCCTCATGATCGGGATCCCCGGGCAGGCGCTGGTCATGTGGATCACCTGGCAGCTGATCCAGTCGCTGGCGGCCGCATCCGAGCACCAGGCCAAGACGGCGAGGATCCAGAAGGCCCTCGCCACCTGCTCCCAGGCTCTGCTCACCGGTCGGGATGAGGAACCGCTCGCCGCCGCGCTCGAGGCCCTGCTCGACGCCACCGAGGCCGACTACGCCTACATCGACATCAATCGGACGGGCAACGAGGGTCAGGTGACGTGGGAGATCGTGGCCGAGGCCATCGGCGCCAACGTCCCGACGGGGCCCGACTCCTTCGACGAGGGCGACTACAGCCAGTTCCCCCAGGTCATCGAGGTGTTGTCGGCTGGCAAGCCGGCGAGGATTCGAGTCAGCGACCTTCCCATGCCGATCCGCGCCCGCTACGAGGCTGAGGGAATCCGATCGGAGTTGATGGCGCCCGTCATGATCCGGGACCAGTGGGTGGGCACTCTCGGCTACTCGGACTTCTGGCGCGACGACGTGTGGACCGATGTCGAGGTCGAAGGGCTGATGAGGGCGGCTGACATGGTGGGCGCCTACTGGGAGCGGGAGTCGGCGCGTGAGGGACTGGAGGAGCTGGCCGAGGCCAAGGATCGCTTCATCGCCACCGTGAGCCACGAGCTACGCACTCCCCTTGCCGCAGTCGTCGGGTTCTCCGGCGAGCTGGCCGAGGGCCTCGATGGGTACACCAGCGATGAGATATCGGAGATGGTCACACTCATCTCCAGCCAGAGCCAGGAAGTGGCCCAACTCGTCGACGATCTCCTCACCGCGGAGCGGGCGGCGTCGGGCAACCTGACCGTCAGCCCTCGGTCGATCGACCTGCTCGAGGAGTGCCGGTCGATCGTGGACTCCCTGCGCGTGGACGTGACGGTCGGCGGCGACCCGTCCGTTGGCGTGGGCCGACACCCTTCGCACCAGGCAGATCGTTCGGAACCTGCTCACCAACGCCCATCGCTACGGAGGGGACAGAGTGCGCGTCGAGGTTTCCAGCCACCGGGACGTCGCCCGGCTGGTTGTCAGTGACGACGGTCCCGGGGTCAGGGGCATCGACGCCGAGCACATCTTCGATCCTTACTACCGCTCGCAGTCGTCGGCAGACGCCCGCCCCGACTCAGTCGGGCTCGGCCTGGCTGTGGCCAGACAGCTGGCCCGCATGATGGGCGGCGACCTCGTCTACCGGCGTCGCGGTGGATGGACCCGCTTCGAGTTGACCCTGCCCGCCGTCCCGGAGCCCGCCGCCTCGCTGGCAGGCTGACCAGGTCAGACGAAGAGTTGGACGTCGGCGTCGGCGGCGAAGTCGAGGAATGCCGCCGCGCCGGCGATCTCACACCCCTTGATCAGGTCGCCCTCCTCCACGCCCATGACTCCCATCGTCGTCGAGCAGGCGAAGAATCGGACGTCGAGGCCTTGAGCCATCTCGATGAATTCGGGGACGGTGGGCATCCGGGCGTCGCTCATCCACTTCTTCATGATCTTGGTAGCGGCAGCCGTCGCACCGGGAAGCGCGCCGAGCAGGTTGGGGAGCTGGATCGGCCCGGCCGGGTTGGCCAGCGACGCCACCTTCAGGCTCTCCAGTCGGTCGTTGTGGATGATGTCGAGGCCGTAGAAGGTGAAGTAGACCCCTGCCTCCCATCCGAGGCTCGCCGCCGTCGTGGCCAGGATGAGAGGCGGGTAGGCCTGATCGAGCGTCCCTTTCGAGGCGACCAGGGCGATCCGGCGCCGGCGCTCCTCCTGTCGATCTTCGGTAGCCGGCTGCGTGAGAGTGTCGGTCATGGCCGCACCGCCTTCTCGATCCAGAACAACTGACGGGTCTCCTCACGCTCGACACCGAGCAAGACGTTGCCGGTCTGCCTGGCCAGGGCCGGTATGTCCTCCAGCGCCCCGGGGTCGGTCGTGATCAACTTCAGCACCTGGCCGGGTGACATCTGGCCGAGAGCCAACGAGGCCCGATAGACCGGTAGAGGGCAGAGCACCCCCGAGCAGTCGAGCTCCACATCGACGCGCTCGTCAGTCACCTTGGCGTACTGGCTGGTCATGGGCTTTCTCCTTATGTGGTCCGGAGGGGCCCATGAACGACAAAGGCCCGCATCCGGTGCCGGTGCGGGCTTCGAGTGTCTGTCTCTTGCTGACTCAGGACATCGCTACCCACACGGCACGGCCGCACAGCGACAAGCGCAGCAGCGGATCGGGCTCGTGGGGCAGGTCATGTCGGGGACGATGGTAGGCGTTTCCGAGCACGGGTCAACACCGGGAACTTCATCGGCGAGGGTTTGCGAGGCCAGTGGAGCGTTTGAGGAGGAGAAGGAGTCCGCTGGGAGTAGCGGAAACTGGCTCCACTGGCCCTCGCAAAGCTTGGAGGAGGGAACAGCTTGTGATTCTGTTCACAAATCGACAACGTATGCGGCTCCGATTTATTCCCGGAACCGCCGATCCGGCCTTGCTGCGGCTGACCGGTTCAGCTGCTGAAAGTGACCGAGAAGGCGGGGGCCCAGCGGGAGACGACACGACCGTAGTTCTCGCCGGCGGCCATCATGTCGCCGTCGGCCAGGGCCTCGATCGAGCGTCGCACCAACTCCACCGAGTCGTCGAACACCAGCTCCTGTGGGGCGAACAGGTCGGAGACCGTCGAGTAGTCGAGCTCGAGCATCGACCCGGTCGGAAAGCTCTCGATCCAGTCCGACAGCTGGGCTAGCTCCTCGGCCGGGCCCTGGAAGACCTGGAGGCCACGGAGCACCCCCAGGGCATGGTCGACCCGCTTCCGGCCCACAGCCAGATCGACCCGGAGTCGGATCCGGGGAGCGCCGTCCACCTCGTACACCTCCTTGTCCTCCGGCTGGAAGGCGGTGAACCAGCGGACCGGCACATGCCATGCGGACGTGAGGACGTGGGAGCGATGACCGGGATGCTCCTGGTGATACCGGCGAAGCTCGCTGTCGGCGGCCTGCGCCGCCGCTTCGGGGATGAGGCCGGATCCGAGACCCCGAAACGCATTGGCGAAGGCGACAGTCGACTCGAGGACTCGAAGACGCAGGTTTCGCGGGCACACCATTCGCTGCCCGTTCCACTCGACCACCCAGTCGGCGTCGCCTTCCGCCTCGGAGAGCAGGCCATAACCTCGGACGAAAGGCGGCACCGGGTCACCGTCCTCGGAGCTCTCCGGGGTGTAAACCCGAAGATGAGCGGTCTTGGTCACACCAACATCCTGGCACGGCTTGGGCCGAAGGTCACCCGTCCTATCAAGCGCCGCAAGGCGCGGGCCGTGCCTGGGGCGTCCAGGTAAGATCGGTCACGGAGTGAGAACCACCCCTCGAGAATGGAGGACCGGACTTGGTCGTATTCGATGAGGTTGCCCGTGGAGGTCACGAGCAGATCATCTACGGCTACGACGATGTATCGGGCCTTCGGGCCATAATCGCAATCCACTCCACGGCTTTGGGTCCCGCCCTCGGCGGGACCCGTTTCTTTCCGTACCAGACCGAACAGGACGCACTGGTCGACGTCCTCCGTCTCGCCAAGGGGATGACCTACAAGGCCGCGGCCGCCGGTCTCGACCTGGGAGGCGGCAAGGCCGTGATCATCGGTGACCCGGCTACCGACAAGACCGAGCGTCTCCTCCGTGCCTACGGACGGATCGTCGACTCGCTCCGCGGGCGTTACATCACTGCCGAGGACGTGGGGACCACCACGACCGATGTGGACATCATCCGCCGTGAGACCCGCTGGGCCCTGGGCAGCTCACCGGCCGAGGGTGGCGCCGGTGATCCATCGCCCGTCACGTCGCGAGGTCTCTTCGCGGCGGCCAGAGCCGTGGCCGACTTCATCTGGGGAGATACCGATCTAGCCGGCCGCAGGTTCGCCGTTCAGGGAGTTGGCAAGGTCGGATCGGCATTTGTCCAGCTCCTGGTCGAGGCCAGGGCCGAGGTCATAGTGGCCGACGCGAGCGAAAGCGCGGTCATGGACGCGGTGGAGACCTACGGGGTGAAGAGTGTCGACATCGATGACATCTCCACCGTCGACTGTGACTTCTACTCGCCGTGCGCTCTCGGAGGAGGGCTGAACGACTCGACGATCCCCCGCCTCAACTGTCAGGCGATAGTGGGAAGCGCCAACAATCAACTCGCCACCGACGAGGACGCCGATCGCATCGCGGATCGGGGCATCCTGTATGCCCCGGATTTCGTGGTCAACGCGGGTGGCCTGATCAATGTCCACGACGAATTGCACGGTTACTCGAAGATGCGAGCGATGCACCGGGTCGATTCCATCTTCGACGCGACCAAGGCCATCCTCGTCGCATCGAAAGATCAGCAGATCAACCCGAATCAGGCGGCCGTCATGGTCGCCGAGGACCGGATCCGGGCAATCGGTGACCTGCGCCGCTTCCGGCGCAGCGGAGAGGACACGAATTGACGAGCCACCGCACCTACGGCATGGACTTCGACCGGAATCTCCACCACGGGGAATTGGGCCTGAGCGACGAGCAGGTCGTGGAGATGTACCGGCTGATGCTGACGACGCGGCGGATCGACGATCGGCTCTTCGCCCTGCAGCGTCAGGGCCGAGCGCCATTCGTGGTCGGATCGTCGGGCCATGAGGCGGTGCAGGTGGCCTCGGCACTGGCACTGGACCAAGAGAAGGACTGGGTCCTGCCCTACTACCGGGACATGGGTGTGGCCCTGGCCTGGGGGTTCGAGCCGGAGGAGATCTTCCTCGGTGCGTTCGCCAAGAAGACCGACCCGATGTCCGGGGGTCGTCAGCTCCCTGGCCACTGGTCCAGCCGGGAACGCCGAGTCCTGACCCAGTCCTCGGTGATCGGCACCCAGTACCCCCATGCCGTAGGCATCGCCCAGGCTGTGGCCAACCGGGGTGAAGACTCGGTGGTGGCCGTGTACGGGGGCGAGGGCTCGACGTCTGAGGGGGACTGGCACGAGGCGATGAACTGGGCCGGGATCCGCAAACTGCCCTTGATCTTCGTGATCGAGAACAACCGATATGCCATCTCGGTGCCACAGGAGGAACAGGTCGCCGGAAGCCTCGCCGCGAGAGCGGAGAGCTACGGGTTCCCCGGTGTCGAAGTCGACGGCAACCGGACACTTCGGGTTTACAAGGTGATGCAGGAGGCGGTTCGCCGGGCCAGGGCCGGGGAGGGGCCCACGCTGATCGAAGCGGAGACTTATCGCTACTACGCCCACACCTCCGATGACAACGACACGCTGTACCGCAGTCGGGAGGAGGTCGAGACCTGGCGCAAACGAGACCCCGTGGCTCGGGTCCGTCAGTACCTCATCGAGAACCGCCTGCTCACAGAGGCCGAAGAGGAGCGGATCGACGACGAAGTGATCGAAGCTCTGGCCCGGGCGGTGGAGGAAGCCGAGGCCGCCCCGAATCCCGACGAGCCGACCAGCCGCGTGTACGCCAAGGTCATCGAGCCAGGTCCCCCGGTCACCGAACCAGAGGAGGCTTCCGGCGGCGAGACCGTGAATCTCATCACGGCGATCAACATGGCCCTCCACGAGGTGCTCGAGGCCCACGAGGACGCCATCGTGTTCGGCGAGGACGTGGCCCGCCGCAAGGGTGGAGTCTTCAAGGCGACCCAGGACCTGACGGATCGCTTCGGAGCCGACCGCTGCTTCAACACCCCGATCGCCGAGTCGTCGATCATTGGCGCCGCCATCGGCATGGCCGTCACCGGATTCAAGGTGATCCCCGAGATCCAGTTCGCCGACTACATCCACCCTGCCTTCGACCAGTTGGTCTCGGAGGCGGCGCGGATCTCGTTCCGGTCCGACGGGAAATGGAACGTGCCGATGGTCGTCCGCACCCCGTACGGCGCCGGCATCCACGGCGCGCTCTATCACTCTCAGTCCATCGAGTCCTTCTATGCACATGTGCCCGGGCTGAAGGTGGTGGTTCCTTCGACTCCCGCTGACGTGAAGGGGCTGCTCTTCACGGCTGTCGAGGACCCGGACCCGGTCATGTTCCTGGAGCCGAAGAAGCTCTACCGCCTCGCAAAGGGCCCGTATCCGGCAGGCGAGCATCGGGTTCCTCTGGGCCGGGCAGCCATCCGCCATCAGGGGGAGGACCTGACGATCATCGCCTACGGGGCGATGGCCCATTTCGCAGTCGAGGCGGCGTTGTTACTCGAGGAGTTGGACATCAGCCCCGAGGTGATCGATTTGCGCAGCCTCAAGCCACTCGACTGGCCCACCATCGAAGAGTCCGTGAAGAAGACGTCACGTGCTCTGATCGTCTACGAAGACAACGAGTTCGCCGGATATGGCGCAGAACTGGCGGCCCAGATCGCAGACAAGACCTTCGAATGGCTCGACGCGCCGGTGCGCCGGTACGCCCTTCCCGACGTCCCCATCATGCCGTACGCCGGACCACTGGAGAACGAGCTCTACCCCACTCCTGAGGGCATCGTCCGCAAGGCTCAGGAGCTGGCGAAGTACTAGGTCGTGGGTTTTGGGTCATAGGTCCTAGGTACTGTCGATAGACCATGTCGCTGCTGTCGCATCTCTCGTCCATCGCCGGTGAGGCCTTCAGCGAGCTCGGGTTGCCCGCCGAGCTGGGCGAGACGGTTCCCTCACAGAGACCCGAGCTGGCGCAGTTCCAGGTCAACGGTGCCATGGCCGCCGGCAAGGCGACCAACCAGGCACCCAGAGAGATAGCCCAGAAGGTCGCGGACCGCCTGGCCGGACATCCCGACATCGCGAGGGTCGAAGTGGCCGGCCCCGGCTTCATCAACATCACGATGACCGATGCTTCCATCGCTCGAATCGCCGTCGAGGACGCTGCCGACCCCTATCTCGGTTTCCCGGTCACAAGCGATCCGGAGAACGTGGTCGTCGACTACGCCGGCCCCAACGTGGCCAAGGCGATGCATGTCGGCCATCTCCGGGCCACCATCATCGGGGACTCGCTCGCCAGGCTCTTCTCGTTCGCCGGGCACAAGGTGATCCGCGATCCCCACTTCGGCGACTGGGGCTTCCAGATGGGCTTGCTGATCGCCGCCATCGCCGAAGAGCAGCCTGAGCTGGCCTATTTCGATCCCGAAGCCGGCACGTATCCGTCGGAGTCGCCGGTCACGCTCGACGACCTGCAGCGGATCTACCCGGAGGCGTCGGTTCGGGCCCGCAGCGACGACGACTTCGCCGACATCGCCCGTCGGGCCACGGTTCGGCTCCAGCAGGGCGACCCCGGGTACCTGGCCCTCTGGCGTCACATGAAGTCGGTGTCCGAGGAATCCCAGCGTCAGGATTTCGCCACCC
>CAWJLJ010000009.1:0-237692 GCA_963843585.1 uncultured Acidobacteriota bacterium | reverse complement strand
GACCGCTGCGATCGAAGCCGCCCGCGAGGCAATGGCCAATGCGGCGAAGCACTCCGGCTCCCCCGCCATCACCTTGTATTCCGAGTTTGCCAACGGGGAAGCCCACATCCATGTCCGGGACAGTGGCACCGGATTCGCCGACGATGGCCAGCGAAACAGAGTGCATGAGCGTCTCGCCCGTCGGGTCGAGAACGTCGGTGGGCTGGTCGAGATCGACAGCGCCGAGACCGGCACCGAAGTCAAGATCACGGTCGAGAAATGACAGACCGCCTCCGGTTGATCATCGTCGACGATCACGATGTCGTTGCGGGCCGGGATGCGAGCGATCCTCGCCCCGTCTTTCGACATCGTCGGCGAGGCCGACAACGTGGACAGCGCCATCGAGTTGATCAAGGAACGGCTCCCAGACCTCGTCGTGCTCGACGTCAAGCTCCCCGGGGGCGGGGGCGCCGCCGTGATCCCGGCGGTGCGCAGAGACTTCCCGGACATTCGCTTCATGGCCCTCACCGTGTCAACTTCGAAGGAAGACGTGCGCAGCGGCTCCTCGACGCCGGTGTCGACGGCTACATCACCAAGACCACACTCGGGGCAGATCTCCCCGACCTGGTTCGCCAGACGTACGTCGGAGCTCGGCCGGTTTCACCTGACGTGGCCGCCTATCTCCCTCGATATCGACGAGGACATCACGGGGGAGACTCCGATCTCCCGCCTCACACCTAGGGAGCGGGAGGTGGTCAATCTCATGGCCCGCGGCTACACCTACCGGGAGAGCGCCGAGCGGCTGGGGATCACGGTGAAGACCCTCGAGAACCACATGGCGCACATCTTCGACAAGCTGAGCGTCGCGAGCCGTCACGAGCTGACCGCGCTGGCCTACGAAGAGGGGTACGTCCGACCCGACGACGAGAGGTGACCGAATAGGGGGAATTCCCCATTCCCGACTGGTCGAATTGGATGTAGAAATACGGTGGGTGGGCAAGAGGACCTTCCTCCCGGAGCCACATCCCGGAGGGGGGAGGACAAGAAAACGGCTTCTAAGAAGCCAGCAAGCCCCCGTCGCAAGACGGGGGCTTTCGCGTCAGAACTGGACGGCCGCGGCCGCCCAGTGAAAGCCCGCTCGAACACGGTCAGGATGACCAGATCGCCCTCCTTCACCCGGCCCGTTTCCACACACTCCCAGAGGGCAAAGGGAACGGTGGCAGAGCCCGTGTTCCCGTACTCGTGGACATTGACGAACACCTTGTCCTCGCCTACCTGGAGTTTCTTGCGCACGGCGTCGATGATCCGCAGATTCGCCTAATGGGGTATGACCAATGCGACGTCACCGATCGTCCTGTCAATCCGTTCGAGCACCTCGCTCACGGCCTGGGTCATCCGGATCACGGCTTCGGTGAAGACCCGTCGGCCCTCCATCACCAGACGGTTGTACTCACCTGATTCCAGGGTCCGGCGGTTGAAAGGGTTCCGGGTCCCTCCTGCGGCCAGCGTCAGGATCCCTGCTGCCGAGCCGTCGGTGCCCGACACCACCTCGAGCACACGAGCCCGTCCCGGATCGGGGCCAAGTACTACCGCCCCAGCGGTCGTCACCGAATAGCACGGCGGTCGAGCGGTCACTCCAGTCGAGCATGCGAGTGATCAACTCGACCCCGACCACGAGCATCATCCTCGGGCTGAAAGCGATCCTGGCCCGGGCGACATCGAGGGCCTGGACGAACCCTGCACATCCAGAGCCGCCCAGGTCATAGGTCGGCACGTTGCGACAACCGAGCAAGTCCTGGAGCAAGGCCGCCGTGTCGGGGGTGTACATCTCGGGTGTGTCGGTGGCGACGATGATCTCGTCGATGTCGTCGGGGGCAAGCCCGGCATCCTTGATGGCCATGCGGGCCGCGTTACCGGCCAGGGTCAGGGTCGACTCCTCCGGGGCGGCGATCCGTCGCCGTTTGATCCCGGTGCGCTGAGTGATCCACTCATCAGTCGTGTCGACCAGCGAGGCCCACTCATCGTTGGTCATCACTCGCTCCGGCACATATCCCCCAAACCCCACGATGTGCGTCATCCGCGGAGATTACGACCGGTACTTGCCCATGACCTCGACCAGGAGGTCGAGGGGCAATGCGGGGGCGGTGTGGCCGGCGCGCCCGGTCATGGTCTCAGCAGCGCACAGCGCATTGACGATGGCCTCCTCGGTTGCATCGGCTGCCGCGTGGAAAACGGGGTCCATCGACTCGAGGGGCAGGGTGCGCACTTCGAGAGGGGACTCACGGTCCCCACCGAGATGGTTGGCGGTCGAGAAGGCGAGGAAGATGTCGCCACTGGACTCGTGCCCGTATCCACCGACCCGCGCAAGACCGACGGTGGCTCGCTGTGCAAGGCGCCGGCACTGAATCGGTAGGAGCGGCGCATCGGTCGCGATCACGATGATGATCGAGCCACCCACTGGCGGCTCGCGCCATGGCGAGGGGACCAGGTCGACACCGATCTCGCGACCGACAGGGACGCCATCGACTCGCAGATCCGACCTCTCGCCGTAATTGGCCTGGACAAGCACACCGACTGTGAAAGGCACACCTGCGGTGGTGCCGACCCGCGAAGAGGTGCCGATCCCACCCTTGAACTCGTGACAGATCATCCCGGTGCCGCCGCCGACCGATCCCTCCGTCACCGGCCCGGGCGCTGCCGCAACCAACGCAGAGGCCGCGTGATCGTTCGTCAGCGGGAACGACCCGGGCGTGCTCAGCCAGCCATCCCACGTCTCGCCAACCACCGGCAAGTGAAAGCCGCCGACCACTCCTAGGCGGTGTGTCTCGGCCACCAGGAAGTCGCGGACCAGCCCGACCTGAGAGGTGCTGGTGATGCCGATCGGCGAACCGAGCATGCCGGATTCCGCCACCCAGATCAGACCGGTCATCTCGCCGTCCCCGTTGAGCACATGACTGCCTGCGTAGACGTAGTCGGTCCAAACGTCTGCCCGGGGCACGACCATGGTGATTCCGGTGCGGACTACGTCGGGCTCGTCATCGATCAGGGTCGAGTGTCCGACAAGTACCCCCGGAACGTCCGTGATCGCATTCTCGGGACCGGTCGCCATGGTCCCGATCCCAAAGCCGAGTTGACGCAGCCGGGTCCGGGTCGAGGCGCTCGCTGACACCGCCGGGACGGTAACCGGGGGCGTAACGTGCCGCGGTCCATGAGTGCGTCGTCATCGGTCTTCACCAGGGGGCATCTGCCTCGTCCTACCGCCGTCTCGGCGAGCGGGGCATGGATCACAGACGCCAACGGCAACAAGTACCTGGATGCCGCAGGCGGGGCTATCGCCTCCATCATCGGCCACGGTGACCCCACCGTGGCTGAGGCGATGGCGACCCAGGCCAGGTCGGTCGATTGGGTGCACGCATCCGCATTCACCACCGATCCGGTCGAGCGGTACGCCGACGCCGTGGCCGGCCTCGTCCCGCTGGATCGAGCAAGAGTCTTCCCGGTCTCGGGGGGATCGGAAGCGATGGAGAGCGCGCTCAAGATGGCGCGGGCCTATCACCTCGCCCGAGGTGAGCCGGAGAGATCGGTCGTCGTCGCCCGCGAGTCCTCATATCACGGAAATACGAGAGGGGCACTCGACGTGTCGGGACGGGAGCCCTTGCGCAGGCCGTACGAGCCCTGGCTGGGGCAAACGGTACGGGTCCCTGCGGTCAGCGAATACCGCTGCCCCAATCCCGCCCACCCCACTGCCTGCGCCCGATTTCATGCCGACCGTCTGGATGAGGCCATCGAGGAGACAGGCCCGGAGCGGGTGGCAGTCTTCGTCGCCGAGCCGATCGGTGGAGCCACCAGCGGAGCAGCGGTGCCTCCCGATGGCTACTGGGAGGCGATCGGCGAGGTGTGCCGACGTCATGGCGTTCTGATCCTCGCCGACGAGGTCATGACAGGATTCGGGAGGACGGGTGAGTGGTTCGCCTCGGATCATTTCGGGCTCCGCCCCGATCTCCTCATCGCAGCCAAAGGAGCATCCTCCGGGTACTGGCCACTAGGTCTGGCGATCGCATCCGGTCCCATCCACGACGCCATCGAAGAGGGCGGGGGATTGGTCCACGGCTTCACCTGGTCGCATCATCCCGTCGGCGCCGCCGTCGGCCTGGCCGTGCTCGCCCGGATCACGGAGTTGCGCCTGGTCGATCGGGCCCGCACACAGGGCGAGAAGCTGCTCGCCCGGCTCCAGGCAGCCCTGGAGGAGAATCCCCTGGTCGGCGATGTGCGGGGCATCGGTCTGCTCATCTGCGTTGAATTGGTCGAGGATCGGGAGTCGAAGACGCCGTTCCCCCGGTCGGCCCGGATGACTGAGCGAGTGATCGAGCGAGCCTTGGAGATAGGGCTGATCCTCTACCCCTCTACCGGGAACGTCGACGGGTCGAACGGCGATTACCTGCTGATCGGCCCGCCGCTCACCATCCTCGACGACGAGGTCGACCTCATCGTGGACCGGGTGACACGAGCAATGGCGTTGCCCGGATGAGCCTCGTTGCCGTCTGGTCGGACGGGTACCTGGCCCATGACGCCAAATGGCTGGTGTGGGCCGGGATGCGCCTCGACGGCGACGAGGAAGCCGATCGAGCCGAGATCCTGCGAAGTGAGCTGCAACGGGCGGGCGTCGAGATGCTCCCCGCCGAAGAGCACGGTCGCGGGCCGATCGAAGCCATCCACGAATCGGGGATGATCGACTACCTGGAGCACGCATACGAGGGCTGGATCGAAGCCGGGTACACAGAGGAACCGGGATCGGATCGGGTCGTGCCCTACGCGTTCCCGCATCCCGACGCCTTTGGCGCCTACCCGTCCCGGGTCCCGAAGAGCAGGGCAGCCATGGCGGGCGTCTACTGCATGGACACCGCCACGACCATTGGGCCCGGCACCTACCGCGGGGCGCGGGCAGCGGTGGACGGCGCCGTGACTGCCGGCACGGATGGTCCGAGATGGTGCGCCGGCGGTCTATGCGCCGGTTCGACCTCCCGGTCACCATGCGGGCACTTCGTATTTCGGCGGGTCTTGCTACCTCAACAATGTGGCGATCGCAGCCCATTGGTTGAGCGACCAGGGAGCAACGGCGGTGGCGATCGTCGACATCGACGCCCATCACGGCAACGGGACACAGGAGATCTTCTACGAGCGAAGCGACGTCCACTACTTCTCGATCCACGTCGATCCTGGGTGAGGGTTGGTTCCCCCACTGGTGTGGCTTCGCGGGGGAGACCGGTGCCGGTGCGGGAGAGAGGTGCAAATCTGAACGTCCCCCTGGCGCCGGGCACCGGCGACGCGAGTACCTCGCCGCCCTCGACCAGGTCTGCGCCAGGGTCGCCACGCTCGAACCGGAGTTCCTCGTGATCTCCCTAGGGGTGGACTCCGGCGCAACGGATCCGGAGAGCCCGTTGCAGGTGAGCAACGACGGATTCCGGGAAATCGGGAAGGCGTCTCGCCGCCCTGTCGACACCCACTGTCCTCATCCAAGAGGGGGGTTACGACCTCAAGGCCCTCGGCCCCGATGTCATGGCGGTCCTCGACGCCTTCCGCTGACCGCCGAGGCGGGGCTATCTTCTCGGAACCGGTCGTTCGGAGGTTCTTCGGTGAGCAAGCCCCTGTGGCTCGGCAAAGACGTCGTAGGTGGTGTCCCCAGCCAACCACGCCCCGATCGCCGACCTCCCGACCACTGGCGACTCGAAGACGTGTTCGCCACGGCCCGCCCTCACCATCCGGCGCTCAGCCCTGACGGGGCCCGGATCGCATTCGTGCTCGACATCGAAGGGACCACCGACATCTGGGCGATCGATGTTGACGGTAGGAGGCTCACCCGGATCACGACGAACCGAGGGTCGGTCGCCTTCTGGGAGGACAGCGCCCCGGCCTGGTCACCCGATGGCAGCCGGATCGCCTACAACAGCGAAGGCTCCGTCCACATCGTGCCCGCCACCGGTGGTCCGTCCACGCCGCCTGCTCGCCGGCTCGACCGGGGCCTGGCTCGACGACGATCGATCTGGCGGTCATCGTGGAGCGTGAGAGCTGTTCGCGGCTGGCCGTTGTCGACATCGACGACCCGTGGCCCGCTCCCCTCGGGCCCGACAACGGGGATGTGGGAAGGGCTCAGGTGGCGCCAGACGGGCGAATCCTCCTCTCCTTCTACCCAAAGGACGACTTCAGCCGCAGCGACATCGTCATCATCGAACCCGACGGTTCCTGGACGACCCTGGTCGGTCATCCCGATCGACGGGCCGGCAACCACGTCGTGGACGGAAACCGGGTGGCCTACACCCTGGAGGAGGGGGATTGGTCCGGCGTCTTCCTCACCGACCTGGACGGGGCGAGCACACCAGACTCGCTGCCGGCGAACGTGACTTCTCGTCCCTGACCTGGGACGACGACGGGCGAGAGCCTTCTCGCCATCGCCACGTCGAGAGGGAAGAGCGATCTCGTCAGGATCGGCCTCGACGGGACCGTCGACCTCATCGCCGAGGGCGGGACCTGGGACTGGCCGATGCCGACCTCCCTCGGTGTCGTCGCCATCCATGAGGCATACGACTCGCCGGCTTCGATCACGCTCGTTGGAGCGGATGGCACCCGTTCGGTCCTCTACGACGGCGCACCTGCCGTCGGTCCGCTCGGCGCCTCACTCCAAGCTGGAGAGGATCACTTTCAACTCATCCGACGGGTTGGAGATCGAGGGATTCCTCTTCCGGCCGGCCGACACGTCCAATCCGGTGCCGGCCGTCGTCTATCCACACGGCGGGCCGACGTCCTACTACGGCGACGAATGGGACGGCCATGCCCAGTACTTCGTCGACAAGGGCTACGCCTGGCTGGCGATCAATTTCCGTGGCTCGACGACGTACGGCCTCGCCTTCGAGCGGGCCAACCATGGGGACTGGGGTCGGGGGCGACGTCGAGGACTGCCTGGCGGCCGCCGGCTATCTGTCTGCCCTGGGCTGGGTCGACCCGAATCGCATCGCCATCTTCGGGTCCAGTTACGGCTCCTACCTGACCTTCGCTTCGCTGGTGCACCCCGAGAACCCGTTCGCCTGCGGGGCATCCAAGTATGGAGGCGACATCGACATCTTGACCTCCTGGGCTCAGGGCGACCGCGAAGGGCGGGAGGACCTGGAGCGGATGATGGGTCACCCTGCCCAAGATCGGAGGGCCTATCACGCCGGTTCGCCCATCCATCAGATCGCGCGCATCAGCCGCCCGCTCCTCATCGCCCATGGCGAGAGCACGACGCCCGGGTGAGCCCCAAGCAGTCCGAAGAGCTGGTCGAGGCCCTGGACCAGATCGGCGCCACCTACGAGTACATCACCTACCCGACCGAAGGACATGGCCTGCTCCGTCGCGAGCCCCAGCTCCACTTCTACCGCCGGCTCGAGCGTTTCCTCGACTGGTACTTGATGTAGGGGTTGTGTGAGGTCACTTCGCGACTATGAAGTGCTCAGCTTCGACTGCTACGGCACCCTGATCGACTGGGAATCTGGGATCTGGACGGCTCTGCAACCCATGCTCTTGGCGAACGACGCGCAGGTCAGTCGGCCGGAGGTGCTCGCCGAGTTCGGTCGTATCGAGGCTGCCCAGGAGGCCGGCAACCCTTCCCTCCTGTACTCCGATCTGCTTGCCGTCGTGCACAGGGATCTCGCCGCGAGTCTCGATCTCGACAGCAACGAAGACATGGACAACGCGTTTGGAGCATCGGTGCCCGATTGGCCCGAGTTTGCCGACTCCCCTGGCGCCCTGGCCTTTCTCGCCGAGAGGTATCGGCTGGTGATCCTCTCCAACGTCGACCGTATCAGCTTCGCCGGGTCGAATGAGAGGCTGAAGGTGGAGTTCGATGCCATCTACACGGCCGAGGACATCGGCTCCTACAAGCCGGATCCGGCCAACTTCGACTACCTGCTTGGTCATCTCGAGGACGATTTCGATGTCGTCGCCGACTCGGTCCTCCACGTTGCCCAGAGTCTGTACCACGACCATGCCCCGGCCAAAGCCGCCGGTCTCGACACGGTATGGATCGACCGTCAGCGCCTGTCGGCCGGAGGCGAGTGGGGTGCGACCACCCCGATCGAGCACCCACCCGAGCCCGACCATGTGTTCTTCTCGATGGCAGACATGGCCCGCGCCATCGAGGAAGACTGAGTGATGAGGGCGGTCGGCTGACCCGCATGAGCCACGACGTCGTCATCGTGGGAGGAGGAGCCATGGGCTCGTCTACCGCCTACCACTTGATGAAGGCGGATCCGTCTCTCTCGGTTGTGGTCGTTGAACGAGACAGCAGCTACGCCCGGGCCTCCACCATCCTCTCGGACGGCAACGTCCGCATTCAGTTCAACCTCGAAGAGAACATCAGGATGTCCCAGTACGCATTGGAGGTCCTCCGGACCTTCGACGATGACATGGCCACGGCGACCTTCCGGCCCGAAGTCGGGGCCAGGCACCAGGGAAACCTGTTCCTCGCCGACGAGGAGGGCAAGTCAGAGGCCCTGAGGGGTATCGAGACGCAGAGAAGCCTGGGCTGTGACGTGACCTGGCTCTCGGGCGAGGAGATAACGCTCCGTTTCCCCGGTTTGCGTCTGGACGGGATCGTCGGTGGCAGCTTCGCCCAGGTGGACGGGTCGGTCGATCCCAGCGCCGTGCTGCGAGGCTTTCGGAACAAGGCGGCCGAGCTGGGGGCGCACTACCTCGACGACGAGGTGGTCGAGTTGCTGAGTGACGACGGCGCGATGACTGGAGCCCGGTTGCGATCCGGGGGCGATCTGATGAGCCCGGTGGTCGTCAACTGCGCCGGCGCCTGGTCTGCTGATCTCGCCCGGCCATTGGGCGTCGAGTTACCCGTCATCCCGCTGATGCGAACCGTCTATGTGGTCTCGACCACGGTCCCCACCGCCGGTATGCCCAGCCTCTTCCTCCCTTCCGGGGTCTATGCGATCCCGGAGAGCGACCGCTCCTGGCTCATCGCCTGGTCGCTGCCCGAGGACCCGATCGGCTTCGACTTCACCCCGGCGGGACAGCAGAGATTCACCGACCTCATCTGGCCGGAGCTGCACGCCCACCTCCCGGTGTTCGACAGTCTCAAGGTGGAGACTTCATGGGCCGGTGTCTATGACGTGAACACCATGGACGGGAACGCGATCCTCGGCGAGTGGCCGAGGATCAGAGGTCTCTTCTTGGCTACCGGGTTCTCGGGCCACGGGTTCCAGCAGAGCCCGGCGGTTGGCCGTTACCTGGCCGAGTTGATCCTGGGCAGGAACCCAACCCTGGATCTGTCGCGGCTCGGAGGGCAAAGGGTTCTCGACAATGAGCCTCTCTACGAGCACGCCGGAAGACTCATCTGACTTCACCCGTGACAGATGGGTCGTCAGGGTGTATGTTCGAATCAGTTCGGTTGGACACGTAGGCCGGAAACGGCTGGATCACGAGACCGGCTGAGCGCCTCACCACGTGAGGCCGCTCCCGGGAAGCCCTGTGGGCGGAGACGTCTGCGGGGCTTCTCTCATGCATGCGAGGTCTTGACAGTTGGCGCCCTGCGGCGCGACGGTGACGTGATCTGACCGAGGTGTGTGGTGACACGTCTGCTCGCTGTGGCGCATCAGACGGCTGAAGCCGATGAATTCCTCGCTGCGGTCCGATCCGCGGCGCAAAGCGATCATGCCGAGGTGGTTCTCCTCGTTCCCGCGACCCCGGTGAAGCACCTGACCAGCTGGACTCAGGGCGAGTCACGTGCCATCGCTCGGGAGAAGGCAGACGCCGCCCGCCTTCGGCTCGAGGAGTCCGGGGTACACGTCGTCGAGGCCAGGGTCGGCGACCCCGACCCGTATCAAGCGATCCTCGATTCGTTGAACCTCGATGACTTCGATCAGATCATTGTCTCCACCTTCCCTGCCGGGATCTCGCGATGGCTTGGCGCCGACCTCATCAACCGGCTGGGCCGCTCGGTCTCCGTGCCGGTTACCCACGTCGTGGCTCACTAGCTTTCGTTCCCCAACACGGCGGTAGATGATTGAAGGCTCTGGTCAACAAAGGCGACGGTGGGATGTCGGTCGAGCTGAGCGAGGTGACCGAGCCGTCACCTGGCCCGAATGAAGCTCTGGTCGAGGTCCGGGCAGTTGCGGTGAACCGGGGGGAGCTACGACTCCTCAGGGCCAGACCGAGCGGCTGGCAGCCCGGTCAGGACGTGGCAGGTCTGGTCGTCGAGCAGGCGACCGACGGGTCAGGCCCGTCGGTCGGGATGCGCGTCGTTGCTTGGCCCGAGCAGGCGGGTTGGGCGCAGAAGGTGGCCGTCCCCACCACTCATCTTGCGCATCTCGCCGACCATGTCACCTTTCCTCAGGCAGCCACCCTTCCCATCGCCGGAATGACGGCGCTCCGCGCCCTCCGGCTCGGCGGTCACTTGGCGGGGAAACGGGTGCTGGTGACTGGAGCCGCCGGCGGTGTGGGCCGGTTCGCCGTCGAGATGGCGGCCGGGGCGGGGGCGACGGTCACGGGGGTTGTAGCGGACGAGGCACGGGCGATAGGCCTGGAAGAGATCGGGGCAAGCCGCATCACCTACGACCTCGACGACCTCGAGGAACCGTTTGATCTCATCCTGGATGCGGCCGGCGGCCACTCCTTCGAAGCGGCGATCCGGCTGATTGCGCCTGGAGGCGACATCGTCGTCTACGGGAACTCCTCGGACACCGCGGCACAGGTCTCGTTCAGCGACTTCCGCGGCCACGCCCTGGCCCGGATCACGGCCTTCTTCGTCTACGAGAGTGGAGCTCCGCCGACCTTCGGGGAGGACCTCCAGACACTGGCCGACATGGTGGCCGGCGGCCATCTTCATCCCCAGATCGGGCTCGAAGTGCCGTGGACGGAGGCCAACTCTGCGTTCGAGGCACTGGCCAACCGGCAGGTGAACGGGAAGGCCGTGCTGCTCATCGAGTGACGGCTACCGGTTCTGTCACCCCGGGCACTTACGATCCGACCATGAGCGATTTGCAGGTCGATGTCGTCCGGAGCAAGCGAAGAAAGCGGACCGCCCAGGCATACATGAGCGAGGGAAGGCTGAAGGTGATGGTCCCCTTCGGTCTGGCTCCCGACGAAGAGGCACGGCTGGTGGAGAGCCTCGTCGCCCGGGTCGACCGGAAGGTCTCATCGAGACAAGTTGACCTGATTCAACGAGCCCGGCACCTCGCTATGAGGTATGGCCTTCCGGAGCCCGCCACTATCGAGTGGTCGGATCGACAGACGACGAGATGGGGCTCGTGCACTCCGGCTGAGGGGAGCATCCGGGTCTCCAACCGTCTCGCCTCGATGCCGGGATGGGTTCTCGACTCGGTGCTCATCCATGAGATGGCCCACCTCGAGCAGCCCAATCACGGACCGAAGTTCAAGGCACTGATCGGCCGCTACGAGTTGTCGGAGCGGGCCAAGGGATATCTCATGGCGATGAGCGAAGAGCGGACGTCGTGAGGCCTTCCAGCATCTCATTTGAGTCGCTCGCTCAAGTGGATCGTGACCTCGTCTCCGTTGTCCTTCCCGATGACATCACGGAGGGACGCTTTGATGGGGAGTTTGTGCGTTCCGTCGCCCATCGCCATGAATGAGGTCTGGAATTCGACATCGTCGATGGTCCCACGCACCCTGACCAGACCACGCGTCCCGAAATACTCGACGGAATCCGGCATCACCACGAAGGTCCAGCCACCCTCGGCCGGGCTTCTTTGCAGCGATGCAGTGAAGGTCTTGTCGAGCGGCCCCTTCTCGCCGGTCATTGCCATACCCCGACGATTATCGCGATGACGACGAGCTTCAGCAGCCAGTCTCCGGCGTGGATCGCGGCCAGCTTCGCCGGCACCTTCTCGTGGTACACGGAACCGATGAGCAGAACCACGGCGATTCCGATCCACAGCATGAATCCGAGCAGGGCGGCCTGCGCCCAGCCGTCCACCCCGATCTGATCGACCAACCAGGCCAACACGAGGGCGACCACGACATTTCGGGCCAGCTCGACGATGACGTCCTTCGCTGAAAGTGACCCGGAATCGGCGTAGGCCGGGTGCAACAGTGCCAGTTGGTTGCCGAACACCCCGTACCAGACCCCGCTGAGGATGAAGGCGGCCGCCGCTGCGACGACGACGGCCAGAAAGTTGAGTTCCATGACGCTCCCTTCGACGCGGCTCGTTGGCAAAGTAGACCACTGGTGGCCTCGGAACTCATCGGCGGTTTGCGACCGATCTCACGTTGATTCGGTCCCGCGACGATGATCTAGAGGATGAGGTGGTTTTCGGCGTCGGTGATGGCCACGTTGTTGGCCGTCTTGCCTCCGGGGGGCACGCTTGTCGACAACGAGGGGATCGTTCACAAGGCGACGATCGAAGCAATCGCGGCGGATCCCATGCAACCACTATCGGGAACGCTGCTCCCTGTCGGTGCCAGTTGGAATCCGATCATCGATGCCGAACCAGCCGGCACGACTTATGTCGTCGAATCAGGGGTGCACTACGAGCAGACCGCCAACCTGAAACACGGCGACTTCCTGATCGGCCAGCCCGGCGCGGTCATGGACGGACGAAGCGTCACCGTATGGGCGGTTCAACCGAATAGCGCCAACAACGTCACGATTCGAGGCCTGGAGATCCGCAATTACGACCCCGAGGACCAATATGCGCCCATCACAGCACGAACCCATGAGGGGGCGGCGGCCGGCATCGGCTGGACGGTCGAGAACTGTGACCTCCATCACAACAGCTACGCCGGATTAGCCCTCTCCGACGGGTCGATCGCGCGTAACAACAGGATCCATGACAACGGCGTCATCGGCTTGAAGTTGTCATGGGTGCGGAATTCCGGTGCACTGGTCGAAGGCAACGAGATCTATGGGAACAACACCACTGGAGCCGACGAGTACTACGAGGCGGGCGGATCAAAGTTCGGTACGTCGGAGAATCTCATCGTTCGAGGCAACTTCGTACACGACAACCATGGCCCCGGCTTGTGGACGGACATCGACAACATCAACACCCTCTATGAGAACAACATTGTCGAGGGCAACTCGGGTGCAGGCATCTTCCACGAGATCTCAAACTCGGCGACGATCCGCAACAACGAGGTTCGGGGCAACGGTTTCCGCAACAGAGGCTGGTTGTGGGAGGGCGGGATCATGGTCGCCGCTAGCCAGGGCGTGGAGATCTACGGGAACATCCTCGAGGACAACTACAACGGGATCACACTGATCCAGCAGGATCGAGGGTCGGGGACACTCGGGCCTTACCTGCTGAGGAATGTCTCCGTTCATGACAACACCGTGGTCAGATCGGGAAGGACCGGCGCGGCCCAAGACGTCGATGACCCGTCGGTTTTCACTTCCCGAAAGATCACCTTCCAGAACAACGACTACGAGAGTGTCGTCGGGTTCTCCTGGGCGGACCGATCGTTGGCTTGGCCACAGTGGCGCGGGTATGGAATGGACCTCACGGGGACCATCAAATGAGGTCTAGGCATGTGTTTGGGCCGGTGATAGCCTCTGCGAGGCCTGCACGGGAAGCAAGAAGACAAGGGCCAAGAGGAGAAATCAGCCATGGGGGGGCCTGACTTGGAATCTGTCTGCGTCCTTTTCGACCGGGGGAAATCGCCGAGATCAAGTCCGCACCGGAGATCCTCGCCACCCTGGATGCGGAGGGAAAGCTCGACGGGCTGCCGTTCATGCCCGAGATGCTCGAGTACTGCGGTCAAACCGTCACCGTCTACAAACGCGCCGACCGTACCTGTGACGCGATACTTTCCGACGGACAACGTCGGATGCAAGATGCGGTCTTTCTCACGGACCTCCGTTGCAATGGCGGCGCACATGGTGGCTGCCAAGCCGGCTGTTTGATCTTTTGGAAGGAGGCCTGGCTCCGTCGCCCGTCGGACCAGCCCTACGTCGGTGGGAGTTCCGGAACTCCTGACGAGCAGTTCGAATCCGCAGGCCTTCTTGCGGCCGCTCGACCCGTGACCGACAGCGATCCCACGGCCGAGCGCTTCATGTGTCAAGCGACCGAGATCGTCCGCGCGACTGCTCCCCTTCCGTGGTGGGAGCCGACGCAGTACATCCGTGAAGTCGCCACGGGCAACGCAGGCTTCTTCGAGATGTTCGTCGCCTTGTTCAAGTGGCTGCTCGTCATGGTCCAGAAGAAGCTCATGGGCGGCAGTACGGTCCCATTGCTGCGGGGAAAACTCTCGAAGACTCCGCGGGAATTGCTCGACCTTCGTCCCGGTGAACTCGTGCGTGTGAAGACGAAGGAGGAGATTGCGGAGACGTTGGACCGCCGGAACCGCAACCGCGGCCTCACCTTTGACTCCGAGATGTTGCGCTATTGCGGAGGTGAGTTCCGCGTCCTCCGCCGGGTCAGCCGAATGATCAACGAGGGGACCGGTGAGCTGTTCGAACTTCCCGGGGAATGCATCGTCCTGGACACCGTCACGTGCACCGCGGAATACCACCGTCTATGTCGGCGCAGCCACTTCCCGTATTGGCGGGAGATCTGGTTGACCAGGGTGACACAACCTGTCGAAATCATCA
The DNA here is from genome assembly GCA_963843585.1 of uncultured Acidobacteriota bacterium. Taxonomy (GTDB): domain Bacteria; phylum Actinomycetota; class Acidimicrobiia; order Spongiisociales; family ZC4RG35; genus JARDZU01. The sequence continues at coordinate 223,129 of CAWJLJ010000009.1, read as the reverse complement.
GCTCGGCGCAATCGCGGGCGCAGTAGGCCGGCCTGGGCGACCTGGCCAGTTCTGCTCGATTGGTTCAATGCACGTTCAAGATCTGGCGATGCCAGAGCTCGAGGGTGAGCAGCTGCCAGATCTCTTTGGAACGATCGGTCATCCCGCTGCGGTCCTCGTCGATCATGCTGCGGACTGCTGACTTGTCGAGCATCCCCGAACCGACCATGTGGCCCAAAGCGACATACTCCTCGACCATCGCCTGAAGGTCACGCCGGATCCAGGCACGAAGTGGGGCGCTGAAAAGGCCCTTGGGCCGGTAGACAATCTCCTTGGGCAGCCATGGCAAAGCGGCTTCCTTCAGAATCGCTTTTCTCTCCCGACCAACGATCTTGTCGGAGCCGGGGATGGCGAAGGCGGCTTCAAAGACTTGCTTGTCGACGAATGGCACCCTCACCTCGGTGGAGGCAGCCATGCTGGCCCTGTCGGTATAGGCCAGATTCAGGCTCGGGAGAAACAACTGGGAGTCGGTGAAACACATCCGGTTGACTTGATCCTCACCGCGGTAGGCCGAGTAAACCTCTCGGTGTTCGTCGACCAGGCCGTCCACGCGGACCGCCAATTCCGGAGCGAGCAACTCTCCGAGCTGGGCCTGGTCATAGTGTGCGTAGCTCCTCCGAAAAGCTGCTTCCTCGGGAAGACCGGCGAAGTCGACGAAACGCCGAGCCCAGCGACTCAGGCGATATCCCCGCTTCTTGCTGGCGACCGGGAGATGCTGAACCGTTGGCTCGATGACCTTCTGACGGAGCCATCGGGGTGTCTGGCGATAACGAGAGGCGAGCAGGGCCGCATAGTGTTTTCGGTACCCACCGAACAGCTCGTCAGCGCCCATGCCGGACAGCAACACCTTGACCCCGGCTTCTCGGGCCGCCTGGCAGATGAGGTAGGCGTTTATGGCAGCAGCGTCGCCAATGGGCTCGTCCAAATGATGCACCAGCTTGGGCAGTAGATCGGCCACATCGGGGGCTATTTCGACCTCATGGAGGCGAATCCCGTGCTCCGCGGCGACCTTCTTGGCGTAGGAGAAGTCGTCCGGCATGGCCTCGTACCGCTGGTCCTCGTCCCGGAATGAGATCGTGTAGCTGTCGATCTCGGCGTTCTGCTGCTTGGCCATGACGGTGATGAGGCTGGAGTCGAGACCACCACTGAGGAATGTCGAGATCGGCACGTCCGCCACCAGGTGCGCCGCTACCGAGTCTTCCATGACCTGACCCAAACGAGACGGATCGAACCGGTTCAGCCGGCCGGCCTCACCGGCGGCGGCGGCGGCAGAGACCGGGTCCCAGTATCGATGCACCCGGTGCTGACCGTCGGGACCGATCTCCAACCAGGTCCCTGGTGCCAGCTTCTGGGTCCCCTCGAACATGCAATGACTCTCGGGTACCCACGAATACATGACCGATGCCACCAGCGCGGTCTCGTCGACCCGGACTTCGCCCATCATCGGCCGCAGAGCCTTCAACTCTGAGGCGAAGGCCAGCCTGCCTTGTCGAGCCTGATAGAAGAGTGGCTTGATGCCGAAATGGTCACGGGCCAGGACGAGTTTGCGGTTCACGGTGTCATAGAGCGCAAACGCAAACATTCCGCGGAGGCGATCCAGGCTGGCGGGTCCCCATTGGCGCCAGGCCTCCAGCAATACCTCTGAATCGGATTGCGTTCGAAACATCGCCCCTCGGGACGAGAGCTCGCTCTGCAACTGGCGGTAGTTGTAGATCTCGCCGTTGAAAATGAGGATCAAGCCATCCTTCTCGAACGGCTGATTGGCCGCGCTGGAGAGGTCGATGATCGACAGGCGTCGATGACACAGCCACACAGGTGGTCCCTGATCTGCGCTGTTCCAGTGCCCGGCAGCATCAGGGCCGCGGTGCGCAATGGCCAGTGACACGGCCTCCTGAACCCCGGCATCCAAAGGCAAGTTGTAAGCGCCAGCAATGCCGCACATCGAACAGTCCCACTCCCCTACGCGGTAACGATTCTACGCCGACGAGCCCGGCTAACAGATGGGCTGGCTGACCCAGATTGGCCCCTCGCCTGGTCCCGCGGTCTCGGGCTGAAGGTTGGCTCCATCGCACCCGATTCGGCCAGCGCCGGCCGCAGAGTCACGTAGGCCTTCTAGTCTCCTCGACTGTCGACCACGAGCAACGCCTACGCCAAAAACTCCCAGCCGGGATCGTCGACGCTGCTTTGTCGTCGCTGGGCACGTTCGCCGCAGGGCTGGCGGCGGTACGGTTGCTCGAACCTGCCGAGCTCGGAACCTACTCGGTGATCTTCTCTGCCTTCCTGGTTGGCAGCCTGCTCCCAGCCGAGATCACCTACACGCCAATTCAGGTCTCGATGATCAGGCTCGACGTGCATCAGCGAATGGGCGGCATTGTTCACTCGTTGGGGAACGGGATCCCACCCGCACTGTTCGGTTGCACTTTCATCCTTGCGGCCGCAGGTCTCATCTGGTGGCGATCCGATCCGACCGCGGTGATCGAACTTGCCATAACCGGCGTCGGGCTGGCTGTGATCTCCCCAATGCAGGACCATCTCCGCAGGGGCTTCCATATCGCCGAGAGGTCCTGGGGAGCGGCCTTGATGTCCGGATCGCAAATGGTGGCGGTCGTCGGTGCCCTTCTCGTCATGCTTTCGCTGGACATAGCGCCGGCGTGGGCGCCGCTGGGAAGTCTGGTGGTCGCGAACATCGTCTCGCTCGGCTTCGGCCTGGCCCTGTCAAGACCGGCATGGCGCGTCCGGCCGACTGCCCCGGTGGTGATGGTCTCCGGGCGCTGGTTGGCGGCCTCCTCTGTCTCCGCCTACGGGGGGACACTGGTGGCATCGGTAGTCATGACGCTCGTGGCTGGACCCGAGATCGTTGGGTTCGCTGAGGCTGCTCGGGTGGCCGCCCAACCGGTCCTGGTTGTCACCACCGGGGTCGCGGCCGCCCTGGCCTCGAGACATCTCCGAGCGGCGGCCTCGGTCGATCGAGCAGCAGCGATTTCCGTCAACAAGTCCTTCTTCCTGGTGATAGCGGTGGCCGGGATCAGCTATCTCTTCTTGGCCGGGTTCGCGTGGAGCTTCAACCCGCTGTTCGCGCTGATCCCCACCGCCTACGACATTGCTTTCCTGATCCCGGTGACCATTCTCTCCAACCTCGTGCTCAGCATCACCTCCCCAATTCGCGATCAATTGATTGCGTCCAACATGGAAGTGCCGATGGCGAAGATCGATTTCGCCTCGTTGACGATCCCCACCGTCGTCGCGGCCACTGCCGGCTTGACCGGTGCCTTTGCCCGGCCGTTGGGGATCATCGGGCAGAACGTCTTTCGAACTATCCGCTATCGGGCGATCTGGAGAGCAGCGTTCGCTGGGGGCTCAGAATAGTTTGAGGTAGAGAGAGAACCCGAGACGAACGGCGAGCCATTTCCAGGAGAACGACACCGTCTCGAACTCCGGCGACTCGAGCAATGCCATGATCCGCCGGGCCGAATCGTTGTCGCCGGATCTGATGGACCTGTAGGTGCCACCGAGAACGAATTGATGCATGTGCCTGCTGCGGCACCTTTCGATCTCCCGGGGTGTCAGCACACCACGACCCTCGACGTCCTTGAACACGCCGTTGAGACGGGACAGTGTGTCCTCGTTGAACATCCCGGTGGTGGTGGCGGAGAGATGAACCGTGTAGGCCGAGATAACCGCGGTTTCGGTCGTGGCTCCGAAGGCGCCGAACAATCTCGCGTTCAACGCGAAATCCATCGCAGGGCCGGCCTTGGGGTCGAAACCCCCCGCAGCGGCATAGCCCTTGGCACTGACGACCAGGCCTGGAGTTCTGACATACGACGAGCTCGACAACAGCGTCATCAGAGCCCGGCGAGGGTTCATCCGGCGACGCACCCGATGTCGTTCTGTCTTCATCGGATTTCCGTCGATGTCCACGATGCTGACACCAAAAACCCTGACATCGTCAGGCACATGCTCGCTCAGGCTCTTCAGGATGGCCTGGAGCCCGCCCTCGAGGAGATAGTCGTCATCATGGACAAACAGGAGGTATTCGCCACGGGCGCGCTCGATGAGCAGATTGTGATTGGTGGTCATGGAAACCGATGGAACGTTCTGTGCAAAGGCGATGAGAGTCCCCTGCCCCATCAATTCGGAGACTGCCTCGGCTGTTGCCGAGCCTTCGGAGTTGTCTGACACGAGCACCTCGACCGGGTCACCGGGAGTGATCTGACTGAGGACGGCCCGTAGATTTCGCAATAGGAGCTCAGGTCGGTCCCTTGTCGGAACGCAGATCGACAGGAGAACCTCAGATCTTGGTTCGACAGCAGGCGATTTGGGCATCATCGGTCGCTCGACATGGTGGTGGACAACCGCGGTCGAAGGTAATGGGCTGACCGACCCAAATCACTTCCCAATCACGACGACGACACTTTGGGTCTTTGCTACCAGCCGCGTCCAGGTAGATTACCTCCGAGAGGTTTGGGGTTCCGAGGGGCATGAGTTCAAGCAGCGTGGAAACAACCATTAGTTCGGCCGTTTGGCGCGACCGAAGACTGGTCGGGGCGATGGTGGTCATCGGATTCCTCGTTGGGCTCGGCTTCGGTTTCCTCGCCCGGACATATTCCCCGACCGTGGCTGAAGCATCGTTCCTGCTCAGTGAGGCTCGGCCGACCCCGGTGTTTGGCGTCAACGACCCGGCAGACCAAAAGCGTGTCGTCGCCGACCAGATCGCGATACTCCAGTCCCCGGCAGTTCTGGCCGCCGCTGCCGCCAATCTGGGTGAGATCACCGGCGAAACGCTCAGCGTCAAAGACTTCGAGGAGAAACTCTCGATCCGATGGTCGGCCGACAGCAATGTCGCCACGGCGGCATTCAGGGCGGACTCCGAAGAAGAGGCGATCGGTGGTGCCAACGCCCTTCTCGACGCCTATCAGGCTTTGTTGGAGGATCAGACAACCGCCAACAGCAAAGCGGCGATCAGCCTGATCGACGACGCAATCTCCGAGCAACAGGCGACCATCGATGACCTCCAACAAGACTTGTTGAACAACGGAGACGCGGAGACCCTCACCGTCCAGTTGCCTGGGCTTATCGCTCGAGCCGCGGCGATTGTCGAAGAGCTCGGCCGGACCGACGCCGGCACGACCCGCCAGGCGCTGGAACAAGAGCTCGATTCCATCACACGGCAAGTTGAGATGATCCAGCTGACCTCCGATGTCGCTCCTTCACAGACAGTCGCTCCCGCCCTCCAGCGGCAGTTGGAGAACGCCATCGACGAACAAGCCACGTTGATCAGCAGGAGGAACGAGCTCGCCGTCGAGGCAGAAGTCAACAAGGCCCCGACTGCGGTCTTCTCACCTGCTCGGACCGTGGCCACGAATTCCGGCACTCTTCCCCTCCGCATGGGAATGGCCGGGGCCATGCTCGGATTGCTGGTCGGAGCAGCGGCCGCCTTTGCCCGCAGCTCCCGCACCGCCATCGTCAGTAATGGCGAAGAGGTCGCGCAGCTGATCGGCGCCCCCCTCCTGGCCAACATCACCGACTTCAGCGGAGAGCAGATCTCCTCGGACTTGCCGGTCCGGGACAATCCCCGATCGGTCGCCGCCGAGGGCTACCGATTCCTCGCTGCCTCTCTTGAAGCCCGCGCTCCTCACATGGTCAACAGGTCGGTCGTCGTGGTCGGGATCGGGGTCAGGGGCGGCCAATCGACAACCACAGCCAATATGGCTCTGGCCGCCGCTTCAGAGGGCGTTCGTGTTCTCATGATCGATGCCGACTTCGGCAGCCAGGCCCTCACCCGGATGTTCGGAGTCGACCCGCTCGAAGTCAAAGGGATCACAGACGTCGTGTCTGGAGGTCTCCCCCTGAACTCGGCGATGACCAGAATCGACGTGCCCAGGGGTGAGTTGAACCTCATCAGCCGAGGCCAGGTGACCGTCGGTGCAGCCGGCTTCTTCCGCAGCGAGGGGGCCGACAAGTTTCTATTCGAGCTTCGGGGCGAGTCAGATCTGATCGTGGTCGACACGCCTCCACTCCTCCAGGTTGCTTACGCAACGACCCTCGCTTCGAAGCTGGGTGCGGCGATCCTCGTCGTTCCTCGTGGTGCACGGGTCCGGGATATCGAGGCCACCGCTGCGCACCTGCGCGGCATCGGGACCGAGATCCTTGGGTTCGCCTTCAACAGAGCGCCGATCGAGGCCCGGGATCGCGCTCTGGCCGGTTCCATCGAGGATATCCCCGGCGACAATGATTCCCTCGAGCCGGGGATCCAACGCCGGCGGGGTTGATCACGGCCCGGCTCTCACTCCCCCAGGTCTTACAGGTTCAGACGGGCTTCCCGCCGACGTCGAAGCGATCCATCACCGACCCGACCCGGATCCCGGCTATCGCCCTTGGCGTGCTCCTGGCCGGCTACATGCTGGGTGACAGGGGCTTTGCCTATCTGCACCTGCCAGGTACCCCTCTCTTCGTGGGGGAGGTTGTCCTGGCCATCATCGCTGTCTATCTGATCCGCTTCTATCCGATAAACGACGACCGTCTCAAGTCTCCGGTTCGGCTAGCTCTGGTGGTCTTCCTCGTCTACAGCGCGATTCGCACGCTGCCCTATCTGGGTCAATACGGCATCGATGCGCTCCGAGACGCCTCGCAGTGGTACTACGGGATTTTCGCGTTCTTCGTGGCTGATTTTGTCCGGCGTCGCGGGATAGGCCCGATCGTCGGCTGGTTCGGCAAGATTGTCCCCTGGTTCATCCTGTGGGCACCCATCTCCTTGATCCTGAGCCAGGTTCTCACATCGCCGCTGGTGCCCGATTCGGATGTGCCGATCGCTGCTCACCGAGGATCGAACACGTCCGTCTTGCTCACGGCGTGCCTCGGTTTCATGTGGATGCTGGACGAACGGGTCACCGGTGTCACCCGGCGTCAGAGAGCGTTCCTAACCGCGGTGAGCGGCCTCTTCCTGGTCGTGGCAGGTATTCAGAACCGGGGCGGCTTCCTGGCGGCGATCGCCGGCCTTGGGGTGATCTTTTGGTACGCAAGGTCCGGGCAACGCCATTTCGTCGGGATCATGTGCACCGTTGTCATCCTCGTCGGGCTGATCTTCTCGGTCACCGACATACGAGTGTCGTTCTTCTCCAACGATCGGGACATATCGGCCGATCAGCTGGTCGAGAATCTGGTGAGCGTCGTCAACCCCGATGCCGTGGCAACTTCCGGCGACCTCGTCAGCAACTCGTCCTGGCGTCTGGATCTGTGGAGCGAGATCCTCCGGGATGTCAACCTCAACGCCCCTGTTCTTGGTCGAGGCTACGGCGTGAGCCTCGGCGGCCTATACGGATTCCAGGGGGTGGGCGAGACAGAGCTCCGCTCCGCCCACAACTCCCATATGACCATCTTCGCTCGCAGCGGATATCTGGGGGTCGGGCTCTGGTTCTTGATGTGGGTGATCTGGTTCATTGCCATGATTCGGTCGAGACGTGCTCTGGCGGCGCGAGGGCTCCGCGTGGAGGCTGCGGTCGCCGTCGTGGCCATGGCCTGCGCCCTTGCGGTGCTCGTCAACGCCGTATTCGATCCATCGATCGAGGCGCCCCCGGTGTCGGCGTGGATTTGGTCGATCTACGGGCTCGGGTTGGGGTTGATGCTGCTCACCAGGCCAAGTAGGACGGCTCCCAATTGGGACCAGTCACCGAGCGGAGCAGTGAGCCGAGCCTGAATCTGGTGGGGCTACTGTTCCGACACGACGTATCTCGACTGGCCGTCGAGGACGCGTGAGCCATGCGAGAACCTTCATGACTGTTCCTGACGACGGCGGAGGGCGTCCCGAGCCGCCGTCCCCTTTGATCGACTATCGATTCTCGCTAGCCAACGAGCGAACGTACCTGGCATGGACCAGGACTGCCTTGGCACTGATCGCCGGCGGTGTCGCCGTCCTACGTCTGCTGGCCGATTCTGAAATCGGCTTCATCGCAGCGTACATCTTGGTCGGCTTGGGGATTCTCGTCGCCGTGGCTGGTCTGCGGCGCTGGAGACGCAATGAACAGGCAATGTTGAACGGGTGGGCGTTGGAGCCCACAAGACTCCCGATCGTGTTGGCAATCGGACTCAGCGTCGTCGGCGTGCTCCTCCTATTCGACTGAATAGTTCCGTGGAAGGTCAGAACCGAAGTGCGCCCCGATCGGATTCTGGATCCGAGATCTGGTCTTCGTCCCGTGAGACACGGAGCCGCCACACCACTACAGGGATCGGGAAGCTCAATGCACCGATCACGATCGTCAGCCAGTCTGGGGGCGGTAATGGTTCCACGTCACTCTCTAGGAGAACACACCGCGCGCCCGGGGCGACTCGAACACCCAACCTCCTGATCCGTAGTCAGACGCTCTATCCAATTGAGCTACGGGCGCGGAATGGCCAATTATCGCAGCGGTGCCCGGATAGGGCCAGCCAACATGTCAATGGCATTCTGGCGCGACTCACGAACTCGTTGGTAGGCGGATGGCGGAGCGCCGCAGGTAGACCCGCGTGAGCCTGCCGAGCCCGAACTCGTAGACAGCTGCGCCGAGGTTGGTGCCGGCGAGGAAGACGAGCGCATCGCGTGAGGTGAGCGTGTCGCTCGCCAGCGCGACTCCGAATGCCACCGCGTAATACGGCACCTCCTTGGCGATCTCGGTGCCGATGTAGGCAGCGGCCGCGGCGATTCGTCGAGCGCGCAACGTCTTGGCTCGCCGTCTCACGAGCTCGTAGGCGGCTTTCGACAACGCGTTGCTGCTGGTCCCCACCGCCTCGAGGAGTTCGAAGTTCGCCTTCAGATTGACACGGAGTCCCGCAACCCAGGCAACGTAGCTAGAAGCGAGCACCACCCAGAGCCAGGGCTGTTGCAACCCCTGCCATCACCCCAGAGGCGACCAGGATCACTCCTCCAGCAGTGGCGACACCGTCCAGTGCGTAAGTGGAGACGACTGTGGCGAGGATCGTGATCAGCCAACTCTTGACCCTGATCCCGGATCGAAGAGCAATCGCAGCAGTGGCATCCAACGTTGACACTTCGGCTGAGCCTCGCTTCCATACGTACCGTATGTATGTACATACGTACTGTACGTATCAAACGAGGAAAGTCAAGTAGACTCGACGAATCAGCCACTGAGGAGGAGACGTTATTTCGACCTCGAACCCACGGCCCGGTCGCTCGAGGTTGTCTCAGCAGGAGGCCCGACAGCGCTACGTCGAGATCGGCGAGCTCGTCGCTCTGGAACAGATCAAGAAAGACTCCGAAACGCTCGACGTCCACTCGATCGCGGTCGGCCCGTTCGCCCGGCTCGATGCCAACGAGGTGGCTGCCCGCGACGGCAAGACACGCGGTGTCATCAGCAATCTGTTCGGTAGCCAGGCTGCGTTCCAGGCAGAGACCATGGCGCTGGCCCTGAATTCGCGTGATTGGATCGTTCGGATCCAATACCCGGATCCGGCGACTACGAGGAGGTCGGAGTCATGGCTCGACGCCTTCCTCACCGGCGAGTCGGAACGTGGCCCGTTGCGAGGCGGTCAGCCTGTCGCCAACTACGGATCGGTGTGGGCCCTCTGGCTCAGTGCTGTGCCATACGGCATGTGGAGCGAAAAGATTCGCCGCCCGAGCATGGAGGAGCACACGCAATGGCTCGAGAAGCTGGAACAGGTGCTCGGAGAGGCGCTACGCCGATTTGGGATTTCCCTTCGAGAAGGGGTGACGGTCAACGACCTCGCTTGCGCGTTTGCCAGCCTGATCGAAGGAGTCTGGCTGAACCAATGCATGACAACCCGCCATCCTTCGAACCCCTCAGAGCCGATCGCTTCCTCGTTGCGTCGTTCCGGGAGGCTGCTCTGGTCAGGCGCGACCGAGCCGACGAATCGCGCGGATTGATCGATGTCCTGGGACTCTCGAGACCTTGTCGGCGAGGGGTTCGTGTAGGTCCGTCGCGACCCCACGCAGCCTGATAGTTTGACTGCATGGGCATCATCCTCAACCTCGCCGTCACCGCAGGGGCACTCGGAATCGCCGTCTGGATCATCGACGGTCTCGGATTCACTGGGAGCTGGTGGCAGTACCTCCTCGTCGTGATCATCCTGGGGCTGGCCAACTTCATCGTGAAGCCGATCCTGCGGCTGTTCAGCCTCCCGATCATCCTCCTGACACTGGGACTGTTCCTGATCGTGGTCAACGCCCTCGTACTCCAGTTGGTGGTTTGGCTATCCGGGGTCTGGGACCTCGGTCTCACCTCCACAGGCTTCTTCTGGGCGACGTTCCTCGGTGCCATCGTGCTGTCGATCGCGACCTGGCTCCTCGGGATCTTCGTCCCCGATGGCGATCGAACCTGACGTTATGGAGTCGGTTCCTGGTCGCCGACTAGATCAGACCTTGGCCCAATAGCCTTCCGCTGATTTGCTCCTGGCCAGTGCGTCGGCGTCCTCGAACCCAGGCGCCATGGCCGCCTCGGTGCCCGGCATCACTTCGTGGTGATCGATGTTGAGGAGACGCAGCCAACTCTGCTGGCCCATGGTCAGACCGACGAAGCACCCGAGTTCGACCAGCTCGGGTTCCGTGAAGTGCCGGTACATCCGATCCCAGAAGACGTCGTCGGTGTCGAGATGCCAGGTGATCGCCTCGGCATAGGCCAGCGCCGCCTTCTGCCTGTCGTCGTAGATCTCCGAGCGTTCGAAGTTCATCAGATCGTCGTACTGGCCTTCGACCAGACCGAGGGTCTTCCCCTTCTCTGATCGCTGGTTCCCGCAGTACTCGCACTTCACCGAGCGGGAGACATAGACCCGGCACAACTCCTTGATGTCGTGATCGAGGATCCCGTCGCGGAACAGGTTTTGCCAGCTCTCGGCGAAGAACCAGAACGCAGCCGGCACATGGGCTCGAATCGCCGAGCTCTCCGGTCTCGGCGTGCCCTCCCGGGCACATCGTTCCATCTCAGCCCTCATCTCGGGAGTCATGTCCTCGAGTGGCACGTAGCTGATGCGTTGCTTCTCACCCATCGCGATCTGCTCCAGTCGTGTGCGGCAAAGCAGTTCGAGACTACACGGACCGGGTGTATCCACCTTCGGACTCGACCCCGATCTCGGTGGCCTTGATGGCCAACCACACCGTCTCACCCACCCCAAGTGACAACGCGCTCGTCGCTTCCGATGTCACCTCGACGGTGAGGGGCAGGGGCGGTCCGGTCCGGATTCGAGTCCGTTCACCCAGACGTTCCATCACAGCGATGGTGGTCTCCCAGGCGTTCCGCGGGCTGCCCTCGGGCGGAGTGCGGTGCAGCGAGATCGAGGACGGGCGAATCGCCAACAAGACCTCCCCATCGATCTCGTGTTCGGCCACATGAAGGAGATGCGACCCCACGTCTACCTGACCGTGCGACGCCCTGCCAAAGAGAAGATTCGACCCGGCCAGATCGGCTGCATACGCAGTTCGTGGGCGAAGGCGGATCTCGTCCGGGGATCCCGATTGGGTGACTGCGCCGTTCTCGATGATGTGCACCTCGTCGGCGAGGAGAAATGCCTCGGTCGGATCGTGGGTGATGACGAGACGAGCTCCCGGAAAGTCAGCGAGGTGCCGGGCAAGCACCCTCCGGAGCTCCACGCGGGTGGTCACGTCGAGAGCGGCGAGAGGCTCGTCGAGAAGCAGGAGATCCGGATCGATGACCAGCGCCCTGGCCAGGGCGACCCGCTGCGCCTCACCCCCGGAGAGCTGTGATGGCTTTCTTCGCTCGAGACCAGTGAGATCGAGACGTTGCAGCCAGCCTCCAGCTCGCTCCATCGCCTCGTGACGGCTCACCCCGCGGCTCCGCAATCCGAAAGCGACATTCTCGAGGACCGTCATATGGGGAAACAACAGGTAGTCCTGGAACACAACTCCGATCCGACGGGCCTCCGGCGGCACGAAGACATCCGCCGACGGCTCGTCGAGAGTTGTGCCGGCCAGATCGATCCGACCCGAATCGATCGGCAGAAGGCCGGCGATCGCCGCCACCGCGGTCGATTTCCCCGCTCCGTTCGGGCCGAGCAAGGCAACAGTCGTCCCGGCCGGAATCGAAAGACTCAGATCGATCTGAAAGGAATCTCCGCGGCGCAGACCGAAGTCGGCTTCCAGCCCCGGCCCTAGAGCGCCTTCCACCAACGCTCCCGGAGGCCGACCAACACGGCCAGCGAGACGACGACCATCACCAGACTCAGGGCCACCGCCGTGTCACGATCACTCTCCAGGGCGACGAATACGGCCAAAGGCAGAGTCTGGGTCCGACCCTGGAGATTTCCGGCAAAGGTGATCGTCGCCCCGAACTCACCGAAGGCCCGGGCCCAGGTCAGTACCAGGCCGGCAACCAACGAGGGGCCGATCATGGGCAACGTGACCCGGCGAAGCACGGTCCAACGACTGGCGCCCAGACTCGCCGCGGCCCCCTCGTACCGCTGATCGAGATTCCGGAGGGCACCTTCGACGGTGATCACGAGAAACGGCATGGCGACGAAGGTATTTGCCACCACCACGCCCCAGGTCGAGAACGGGAGCAGCAGACCGGTGGCCTGTTCGAGACTCTCGCCCACCAGGCCACGACGACCCAAGGCGAAGAGAAGAGCGGCACCACCCACCACCGGGGGCAACACCAGCGGCAGAGTCACCAGTCCACGAACCAGCGGACGCCCGGGAAAATCGAGACGGGCCATCATCCACGCCAGCGGGATCCCCACTACCACCGCTATGGCCGTCGCCGTCAGCGAGGTCACCATTGAGAGCCGCAAGGCGTCAGTCACCACATCGCTGGCGAGCAGCGCCGGGAGGTCTGACCAAGGCACTCGAGCGAGCAGTCCCACAAAGGGCACGACGAACATGGCCAAGCCGACGGACCCCAGCACCACCAGCAGGACCGGCGGACGCCGTGTGCGTCGCAACGACGCGTCAGCCTTCAAGGTGACGTGAATCCATAACTGGTCAGGATCGCCTGTCCCTCCTCGGAAAGCACGAACTCCACCCAAGCCGCGGCCGCGTCGGGGTTGGGCGCACCGATCAAGGTCGCGATCGGATACTCGGCGACGACGTTCACCTCCGCGGGGATGTCGACTCCTTCGACACGTTCCCGAGGCGGAGAGGACGTCGGTCACATAGGTGATCCCGGCATCGAGCTCACCGGCCTCGATCTTGGTGAGCAGGGCCCGGACATCCGGCTCATTGGTGTCGATGGATGGGATCACCCCGGCGTTCTCGAGCGCCTGACGACCGAAATCCCCACATGGGACGTCCTCGGCGCAGAGCCCGATCAACAACTCCTCCCTGGCGAAGTCTTCCAGGCCAGTCACCTCCGCAGGATTGCCGGTCGGGACCGCGATCTGGAGCGAGTTCGTGACGAAGATCTCGGCGTCTCCCGCGAGCTCTCCGGCCTCCGCTACTTGGTCCATGTTGGAGGTATTGGCCGAAGCGAATACATCGGCAGGCGCCCCTTCCAGGATCTGCTCTCTGAGGGCCGAACTCGATCCGAGATTCAGTAACACGTCGACGTCGGGGTTGGCATCCTCGAAGGCCGACTCCATCTCGGCAAACGCGTCGGTCAACGACGCCGCCGCCGAAACCAACAACTCCCCCTCCACCGACGAACCGGAGCAAGCAATGACCATGCCAAGGACACAGGCGGTGACGGTCAGCCGGAAATTCCTCATCAAGGCTCCTTTAGTCTCACTGTGACTACTTCGACACTACTCTGGCGATCGTGGAGGAGTTCGAGCCATCACTCACCGAGTACGCCGTCCTCGGTCTTCTCGCCGAGGGACCGACACACGGCTTCGCCATCTCCAAGGCACTTCAACCTGATACCGAGGTAGGACGCGTGATCACGGTGAGGAGACCCTTGGTCTATCGAGCCCTCGATCGTCTGGTCGATGCCGGGCTGGCCGAACCGGTGCACACCGAGCCGGGAACAGCAGGTCCAAATCGGGTCATCCACCGGGTCACCCGACCTGGCAAGCGTCGACTCGATTCGTGGCTCGGCAGCCCGGTCGGCCACGTCAGGGACATGAGGATCGAGTTTCAACTCAAGCTGGCCCTCCTCCAGCGGCTGGGAAGGTCTCCGCTGGAGCTCGTGGTGCTCCAGCGTCGAGCCCTCGAACCGACCCTGGCCGCCCTCGACATTCCTGCCAAAGAGTCGGTCGACCATCTCGAACTGTGGCGCCGTCACAACGCGGCCGCCGCTGCCTCTTATCTGGAGAGTCTCGAAAAGCACTACTCCGGCTGATCGCAGTGGAAATGGGGTGTTCACCCGATGTCAACGACCCATCCATTGCGGCAATGTGAACGGCATGGAGCCGACGACACGTCCTGGCGTGGGTTACGCCCTGTTTGCCGCGGCTGTGACGCTCGGCGGAAGCAACTTCCTGGCCGTTCGCCTCAGCAACCGTGAGCTCGACCCCTTCTGGGGGGCCGGTCTCCGATTCAGCCTGGCGGCGGCGATATTCGTAATCATCGTGGTGGCATTGCGCTTGCCTTGGCCCCGGGGCAAGCAGCTCATCCTCACGATTGCCAACGGACTGCTTGGCATCTCCATCTTCTACGCCCTCATCTATTGGGCCCTTGTGCGTGTCACGGCAGGGACGGCCACGATCGTCCTGGCGCTGGTTCCGCTGGTGACATTGCTCCTTGCTTCGGCGCAACGACTCGAAGGCCTCAGCGCAAGGGCGGTCGGGGGGTCGCTCCTGGCCGTAGTCGGGATGATGTGGATGGCGATCGGGCCGGGGCAGGTGACCCTCTCGTTCCTTCCGTTGCTCGCCCTTCTGGGAGCGACGGTGTGCGCCGGGGAGAGCGTCATCGTCGCCAAGATGATCTCGGCCAATCACCCGGCGGTCACCAACGCCATCTCCCTGGCCACTGGCGCCGCGACCCTGCTTGCGTTCTCGGCCATGAACGGAGAGCAGTGGGCACTCCCTGCCCAGCCCGAAGTCGCGTGGGCGCTGGTGTATCTCGTGACTGCCGGCTCGGTCGGGTTGTTCGCCTTGGTCCTCCTGGTGGCCCGGCGCTGGACCGCCTCTGCCACGTCCTACATGTTCGTCCTGTTCCCGGTGGTCACGATGGTGCTCGGCGCTCTCTTGATCGACGAGCCGATCACGATGGCCAGCACGACTGGTGCTCTCGTGGTGATGGCCGGCGTGTGGTTTGGGATCTCACCCGGTTCCCGGCGATCCACCGTGGCACGGCAGGTGGACAACACGACTGCCGTCCTCGACCCTGGCTGAACCGACAAATCCACCCGCGTAGGGTCGGCTCATGGCCTTCGCCGAAGCGAAGCTGCCCCTGACGGAGTTGCTCGGGTCGCTTTCACTCGCCACCGACCTCGGCACCGGCCAGCCCCTGGGCCATGGTCTCAGCACCAGTCTCCTGGCGGTCGAAGTGGCGCGGGAGCTGGGGTGCGACGACGCTCAAATCCGCCATGTTCAGCAGGTCTCGCTGATCCGCTTTCTCGGCTGCACGTCGGACTCCAACGACACGGCACGCATGTCCGGGGGAGACGATCTCTCTTTCATGAAGCGATTCGCCCCCGCTCACATGGGCACCAAGGGTGAAGCGGCGCGCGCCATGATCCGAGCGGTCGGTTCGGGCCAGTCAGCGCCGCGACGCGTGCGCCTGATCGGAGCCGCGCTGACCCATCCCGCATCCGATGCCGGCGGTCTCGCTGCTCATTGTGAGGTTGGTGCGATGCTGGCTCGACGTCTCGGCCTCGAGCGCGGAGGTGATCGCCGCCCTCGAGCACGCCTACGAACGATGGGACGGAACCGGTGACCCGGCCGGCCTGAAGGGCGAAGAGATCCCTCTCGAGACGCGGATCGCCGTCGTCGCCCGCGATGCTGATCTGTTTGCCCGGCGTGGAGAAGCCGTGGTCGAGGTCCTTCGGGAGCGTCGTGGAAAGGCCTATGACCCCGAGATCGTGGACATAGTGACGAAGCTGGACATCTCCGGAAGAGAGGCCGACTGGGACGAGGTTCTCGCAGCAGAACCGGAGCCGCGAGCCATGGTGCGAGGACGTCGATCACTCTCTCGCCGTCATCGCCGACTACGTCGACCTCAAGTCACCATGGATCAGGGGCCACTCACGCACGGTCGCCGACCTGGCACATAAGGCTGGGGGGCTGCTCGGGATGACTGATGATCAGGTGAGGGATTTGAGGCGGGGTGCCCTCGTCCACGATCTCGGTCGGGTAGGTGTCGAGAACGGGATCTGGGACAAGCCAGGCCCGTTGGCCACCCCGGAGTGGGAAAAGGTCCGACTCCACCCCTATCTGACCGAGCGGGTGCTGTCCCGTTGCACGGCCCTGGCCGAATTGGGTGACATCGCGTCGAGTCACCACGAGCGCAGTGACGGCTCTGGATATCACCGGAGGATGACCGCAGAGCAACTGTCGAAGGCGGGCCGCGTGCTGGCGGCGGCGGACGTCATGGCTGCGCTGACCGCCGACCGGCCACACCGAGCACGCTTCGACACCAGCGAGGCCGCCCGGATGCTCGAGGCGGAGGCTGGTGCGGGTCGGCTGGACCGCGAAGCCGTTGCCGCGGTGGTGTCCGCAGCCGAGGGTCGTTCTCGGCTGGCGAGGGCCATCAACCCCGGCGGCCTGACCGACCGCGAGGTGGAGGTCCTGCGCCTCATCGCTCGGGGTCACACCAACCGCGTGATCGGCGAGGAGTTGTACATCTCACCGAAGACAGTCGGGCGTCACGTCGAGAACATCTACGTCAAGATCGGAGTGTCGACCCGGGCCGGTGCCGCCCTCTACGCGATGGAGCAGCGTCTCCTGGAATAGGTCCGGGTGTAAAGTTGCCCGATGGGCGGCTTGCCCCGCCCGACCTTCGTCTCGGTGCCCGCGCCGCCGACCCGGAAGGCAAAGGGGACCCCGAGTGCTCGGCAAAGAGTCGGATCGAGCTGTGCGTGTCCACGCATACGTCGGTGAGCGCGGGTCACCGGTCTTATGCGGCCGAGACACGGGAAAGCAGTCGAAATGACCCGACAAGAGACCTTCAAGCGCCGGATCCGGCAACGCATGGAGAAAACCGGCGAACGATATGGCGCCGCCCGCCGCGTCCTCATCGAGCAATCGGCCGATGGGGGGAGGAAGTGGGCGTCCGAGCCCGAGATGGCCGACGACACACTGCGAGAGGCCACCGGGCGTGGTTGGGACGAGTGGTGCGACATCATCGACGCCTGGCCCGGGCATGTCGACGGGCACACCGCCATCGCCACCTACCTCCACGACGAGCACGGTGTTGCTGGATGGTGGGCCCAGACCGTGACTGTCGGTTATGAGAGGATCACCGGCCTCAGACTCCCCCACCAGCAGCCGGATGGGACCTTCAGCGCAGGTAAGTCACGAACGGTGACGGCCGACGCCGGACTGATCAGGGAGATGCTGCTCGATGACGACGACCGGGCCGATCTCTTCCCCGGTTTGGAGACCGAGCTCCGCTCGCGACCCACCTCCAAGGTCCTTCGCATCGGAATCGGGCCTGGAACGGCACAGATCGCACTCGATCCGCAGGACGACGGCCGGGTCAAGATCACCGTCGCCCATGACAAGCTCCCCACGGCCGACGCCGTCGAGGAATGGAAGGGCTACTGGTCCGATTGGCTGGAAGCAGTCGACGAGGGTTGAGCGAGTCGTTCACCTGACTCTCCAGTGCCTGTTGCGAAAAGCCGTTGAGGAACCGCTTTCGTATTGAAGAAGGCGTCTACTGATCGAACCGTTGACTCGGACTACGGCAGGTCCGCCGTCCCCGGTTTGCGGAGCCGGCTACGAAGGAGGAAAGCCCCACCGGCCAGGATCAGGATCCCGGCCAGGATCGCCATTTCCTTGATCGCCCATACCCCCGTGAACGGCAAGCCGCCGACCTGATCGGGGGCCAAGCCGAAGTCGGCATCGAGCACCTCATCGCACGAACTCAGGTCTAGCGAGTACGTCCCGGTCGTGGTGAGGGTCCCCGACACCGACGATTGGTCCAGTGTGACCGTGTAGTCCCCTGGTACCAGGCCGTCGACGAGATAGTGGCCCGTGGCGTCGGTGGTCACCGTCACAGTGACGATTTCGAGTGGAATCACCTCTACCGAATCGGTGTCCAGGGCAATCGTGACACGCGCGCCGGCCACTCCAGGCTCCCCGGCATCCTGGACCCCATCGCCATCGTTGTCTAACCAGACGAGATTACCGATCGAGCACGTTCCGCCCTCCCCGATCACGGTCACTTCGGCCGGGTCCTCGTCCGTGACCACCGTGCCGTCGGGGGCAACCCCCGTGACCGATGCGATGTTGTTGATGTGCTGGAACACTTCTGACACTTCGCAGGTGTACGTGACCACCTGCCCAGGTGCCATTGCACCGATCTCGCGATCACAGGCGGGAACGACGGGGTCTGTCACCACAACGCCCGTGAGATCGACGTTGCTGGTGTTGGTGACGCTGATCTCGAATGTGTGCGGCGCGCCGATGTCGACCACTGCGACATCAGGTGTCTTCATCGATGTCGATCGAGGCGACGAGGCCGAAATAGTGCGATGGGTCGCTGTCGGTAAGGGCGGTGTCCAACTCGACACCAACTGTGCCGGTCACTGTCGCGGTGTTGGCGTACTGGCCGGCAGTGGAGCTTCCGGTTGCTTGGTAGGTCCAGATCTCACCGGGGTCGAGGAAGGCGTCCCCGTTGGAGTCACCACCCTGCAGCACCGGGGTGACGCCCTGGTCGTCGGTGACCACCACATCGCCGATGTGGAAATCACCAGGGTTGGTCACGACGTAGGTCCAGGTGACAGGGTCGCCGACCGGGATGTAGGGGCCGGTCGGGGTGTCGGCATCCTCGCCATTCGTGGCCTTCTCGATGTCGATCTGGAGCAGGTAGCCGAAGTAGTGAGAGGGATCGGTGTCACTGACCGTCTGCTGCGCACCGTCGATCCCGGTCACGGTGGCCGTGTTGGCGTATTGGCCCCTGATCGAGGTGCCGGCAGCGGTACAGGTCATCATGCCGCCAACCGGCAGAGTGTCCTCAGGGCAGGTAACAGCTCCGAGCTGGTTGTCCGACAGCGCGATCGAGCTCAACGCGGTGTTGCCAGTGTTGGTGACGTCATACGTCCATTCCACGGGGTCACCCACCGGAATCAGGGCACCGGGAGCTTCATCGGCGTCGACGCCGTTGGTGTACTTCTTCAGTGTGATCCCGCTCTCGACACCGAAGTAGTGCGAAGGGTCGACGTCGGAAACCTGGACCCCGAAGGAGTCAGTGGCGACGGCGATCGCCACGTTCCCGTATTTGCCCGAGAGGGCCGGCCCGGTTGCGGTGCATGTGGTCGAGGCGCCGGGGGCCAGCGTGTCCGTTGGGCACGTCATCGGAGTCAACCCCGCCAGCCGCGGGTCGACGACCACCAGGTCGGTCAGGGTGACCTCACCTGTGTTGGTCACCTCATATTCCCAGGTGACGATGCTCGGGAACGGTAGGAGGGGGCCGGGGGGCTCGTCGGCGTCGTCCCCATTCGTCGTCTTCTCGATGTCTATTGCGGGCAGGACCCCGATGTAATGGGATGGGTCGGAGGCGGTCAGTGGGTTGCCTACGAGGTCGGTGGCATTGACAGTGGCGATGTTCTCATATTCGCCCTGGACCACGGTGCCGGAGGCATGGCAGATTGCCGATGCTCCGACCGCAAGCACCTGACGGGTGCAGCCGACGGTCCCTACCTCACTGTCAGTGACCGCCCAACCGGGAATGGGGACATTGCCCTCGTTGGTCACGACGTAGATCCAGTCGACTGCGTCACCAACCCGGAGCACGGGCACGTCATCATCGGTTATCAGGTCGGCGTCGGCGCCATTGGTGTACTTCTGGATCGAGATTGCGCTGTCCACCCCGAAGTAGTGAGAGGGGTCGTTGTCGGTGGCGATCGTCTCATTCGGGCCTGCAGGGTCGGCAATGACCGTGGCAAAGTTCTCGTACGGACCGGCAATGGCAGTTCCAGTTGCCGTGTAGGTCCAGATCTCGCCGGCTTCCAAGACCCCAATCGACCCCGGCGTCGCCGCCAGTGAAGGTCGGGACGAAGTTGTCGCCCGGAACGAGCGGGGTACCGGCATCGTCGACCAGGGCCACATCCTCGAGCGGGACGTTGCCTGGGACCAGAGACACCTGATAGGTCCAGTTCACGGTGCCGCCGACGTTGATCCCGGGACCGAATGGCTCGTCGGCGTCCTGGCCATTGGTCGCCTTCTCGACGGTGATCCCAAGGATCGCCCCGAAATAGTGCGACGGATCGCTGTCATCGACATCGATGCCGTTGGTATCGGTCGCGGTGGCAGTGGCGGTGTTCTCGTACTGCCCGGCAACGGCAGTTCCGGTCGCGGTGCAGGTGATCGAATCGTCGATGTCGATGGTGGTACTCGGGCAGGTGATTGTGCCCAGATCGGAGTCGGTGACCACCACGTTGGTGAGTGTCGTATTCCCGGTATTGGTCACCAGGAACTCCCAGGTGACGGCGCCGCCGACGTCGATTATCGGACCGATGCCCGTGTCGGCGTCGGCACCGTTGGTGAACTTCTCGATGTCGATGCCGGGAGCGGGCGTTGCCACATTGACGATCCTGCAGGTGACGATGGACTCCGGCGGGATGTCGATGGTGAACCCGCCGTTCGGATCGAGCCTCTCCCACTGCGATCGGAGTGTTGGGCGTGTCCGGGGTTCGGAACGTGCACTCGGTCTCCGATGGGACGTTCGAGTAGGTACCGCCCGGTGGGTCGGGTGGGTTGCCCGGAGTGTCCTCGGTCACCTGGAAGGTGGAGATGCCGTTCGGGTTGGTTGGAGTCCACTGGAACGTCACGAATCCGGCGCCGTCGGTGACCGACGTTGCCGTTGTCGGAGTGCTGACTATCCCCGGCCGGAGCGCTGTTGGGAAGCACCCAGTCGAAGGTTCCCGGTGCCGGGACCGACTCCACGGTCCCGGTCATTTCCCAACCCACACCAGGGATGGCGTCGTCGAGGCTGTCGGGGTCGGGCGTCGCGTCGTAGAGCTTGCGAATGTTCACCGACGGGGCGCAGAGCTGGAAGGCAGCGTCACGCAACGCATCCTCGAGCTCGGAGAAATTCGGTTCGAGGTAGACGTCGTCGGTGGCGATGTCGAAGGTGCCGATCCCACTGAAGACGTCCGGGCCGAGACACTGATGAGGCGTTGCCGCGACTGAGCATTCTGGAGGGCGGCCCCGACGCCGATGGCGAGGATGTGCGAACCGTCGGCTTTCAGGGCATTGGCGTTGGCTGATGGCCGGTGTTGCACCGGCATTGCCGCTGGCATCACTCACCTCATTCGTCGGAGAGCGGGACCTTGGTCTGGTACTCGATGGGTGTCACCTGGCTGTTTCGGACGACCGCTGTCGGATCGCCATCTGTGATGAACACCACCAGGTGAGGGATTTCCGGGTCTGGTCGGGGGGCCATATAGCGCCCGACGCGCAACGCATCCTCCCAGTTGGTCTTGTTGGCCGGGTCGTAATCGTCGTCGATGTAGTCCTCGAAATCGTCTCTGGTCGCGTCAACGATGGTGATGTACTCCCCACCGGGCAGGCCACCGATCGAAGGGAGACGCGCCACGGTTGAGAACTCGACGACTGACATCGAGGAACCGGTGTTGTTCAGCGACTCGACGAAGGCACGTGAAGGCGCGCTGCACGTCATCGGTGGCGTTGGAGCGTGGCGATCGAGCCCGACTCGTCCAGGATCATCAAGACGTCCAGACCGCACGCCTTGGTCAGGTCCGGGTTGTCGGCGGGGGTCGTGGGCTCTCCAGGGGCGGCGCTGACCATCGGAACGAGCACAACCACGATTCCAAACGACGCAATGAGCATCGTGGCCAGACGTTTGGTTCGCCGCACGTCGTACAAGATATAGGACCGCGGCCGAGACGTGCGCATCGAGGCATTCGAAGAGCCTGGCGGAGAGGGAGGGATTTGAACCCTCGAGGAGGTTTAACACCCCCTACTCGCTTAGCAGGCGAGCGCCTTCGACCACTCGGCCACCTCTCCGTTGGCGGCTGCGCCGCCCGTTGTACGTTATCCGTTCTGGGTTCCAGGGCTGACTCGGGCGGAGGGGGTGGGATTCGAACCCACGAGACCCGGATCGGGCCCAACGGTTTTCAAGACCGTCTCCTTAGACCACTCGGACACCCCTCCAGGTGTCTAAAACCCTCCGGGTCAGGGCTTCCTCGAACAGGCGGGTGTTGTCGCTCAGGGTAACCAGAGGGGCCGGTGTCCTACCTAACCCTGGGCGCCCTAGCCGGTGCTCACCCGGGTACCCGTCTCGAACGATTCGATCGAGGCATGCGCCAGCTGCAGGGCTCGGTGACCGGCGCGGGCATGTATCGGGGGCTCGCCCCCACTCGTGAAGGCAGGGATCAATTCGTCGAGGTGTCGATCGAACATCTCATGGAAGTCTCGATCCCGGTCGTTGAAGTAGCCCGCCTCCCACACAATCGAGTTCTCGTCACCCGCCCTGTTCAAGACGAATCGTCGGACCGTGTCCTCGACGAGCACTCTGCCCTCGGTCCCGTTCACCTCGAGGTAGTGAGTGTTGGGATAGGCATAAGAGGAGTCGTAGCTGCCAACCAGGCTGCCAACCGCCCCGTTGGCGAAGCTCAGAGCGATGGCCATCGTCGAATTCCCGCGACCGGTGAGGTCTTCGACCATCTGCGCCATCACACTCTCGATGGGACCGCAGAGGTGCTCCAGCATGTCGAAGCCATGACACTGGGTTTCGATGAGGTTCGCTTGAGAGTGTTCGCTCGTCCCGGCCTCGCCGCCGAATCTCCAGGTGGCGAAGACGATCTCGCCCAGGTCCCCGGCGTCGATGGACTCTCGGGCGCGGCTCACCGGGACCGCGTACCGGTGGTTGAAATTGATGGCAAAGAACAGCGAGCGTTCCTCAGCCTCCGCCAACAACTGGTCGGACTCCTGGAGGTCGAAGACGAAGGGCTTCTCGACCAGCAAGGGGAATCCGGCCTCGATGGTCTCCAGGGTCGTCTCGAAATGGTGCTCGTTGGGCAGGCACAGCGAGACGAGATCAGGGTTCTGCTCCTCCAGCATCTGATGGAGGTCGACGTAGGGAGTGGTACCGAACTCGGCGGCGCGTGCCTCTGTCTTCTCCCTGGTGCGACCAACGACGGCCACCAACTCGGTGTCCTCACGTCGGCTGAACAGACGGGTGTGCTCGCGACCCCACCACTCACCGGTCCCCACGACGCCAACTCGAACCTTCTCACTCATTGTCAGTGTTCCTCGAGCTTCGCTCCGGCCAAGAGGCACGGAGACGGGCGGCGGCTCTTTCTGGCACGACGTCGTTGATGAAAGCTCCGGCTGCCGACTCACTCGACGCGAGGTACTTCAGCTTGCCCGGCGCCCTTCTCGGGGAGACGACTTCGATGCGGAGATGGGCGAGGTCGCGCATTTCATGGACCGGGGACTGGAAGACGGTTGAGAGGTACGGGATTGCCTCGTCGAATAGCCCGTCGAAGGCCGCGATAGCGTCGGCCTGGAGCCGAAGCAGCTCGCCGCGGGCGTCCCTGCTCAGATCGGCGAGATCGGCGACGTGCATGCGTGACTGAATGTGGATCTCGTAGGGCCACCGGGCAGCAGATGGGACATAGGCGACGAAGTTCGGGGTTTCGGCAGTGATCCGACGCCCATCTTCCAGCTCCGCGTCGAGTACGGCACAAAAGAGGCATTCGTCGTGATCGACCCGGTAGCGGGCGGCGGCCTCGAGGGCACGTTTCGGTTTGGGTGGGATGAAGGGGTATGCGTAGATCTGGCCATGAGGATGATGAAGCGTCACGCCAACATCGGATCCTCGGTTCTCGAACACCAGCACGTACTCGACCCCGGGCAGTCGTGATAGCTCGTGGGTTCGATCGACAATCGAATCGGCAATCGTGCTCAGGCGTTCGTCCGATAGATAGGAGAACGATGTCTCATGGTCGCTGCTGAAACAGATCACTTCGCACTGGCCGACGCCACTGGAGACTTCGAGGAGGTCACCGACCATCCGGGTCGTCGATGACGGAATCAATGAAGGAAAGCGGTTCTCGAACACGACCACGTCGTAGTCGGCGGCCGGGATCTCGGTGGCGTGACCGGGAGTGCTCGGACACAGCGGACATTCGTCGGGAGGCGGAAGGTGAGTTCTCTCCTGGCGGTGCGACGCAACGATCACCCACTCCTCCTGCAGAGGGATCGAAACGCAATTCGGGTTCGGTCGAGGAGGGGCCGAGATCGCGGGTGTCCACCTCGGGATGACCGCCGGCGGCCCGATCATCGAAATAGATCAGTGCGCGGCCATCGGCAAGGCTGGTCGAGCGTCTTCGCCACCGGGCGGGTATCGACCATCTAGGTGACCCTCCCGGCTCTCCGCAGCTCGCGCTTGGCGAACAGGCTCTGGGCCGACACGACGATGATCAGAAACACTCCACTGGCCACGAGCTGGTGGTAGTAGCTCAGAGTCCCGATCTGATTGATGAGGTTCTCGATCACGCCGAGGAGAAAGCACTCCTGCCAGCGTCCCGGTCAGCCCACCCGCCCCTCCAGTCAGCAGAGTCCCTCCGATCACGACGGCCGCAATGGCTTTCAACTCGAGACCGGCGCCGATGGTGGACAGACCCGACGACGACCGGGCGGCGACGAGGAGCCCGGCCACACCGCCCAAGAAGCCCGTGAGCGTGTACAGGACGAGTTTGACCCGCACCACCCGCACACCCATGAGCAGGGCCGCTTCCTCTGAGCCACCGATGGCGTAGGTGGAGTAGCCCAGGCGCGTGCGGTACAGCACCACCATCCCGAACAAGAGCACCACCAGGGCGATCCAGGCAGGAAGCCCCACGCCGATAAAGGTTGATTGGCCCAGCTTGACGACCCATTCCCCCTCCGGGATCAAATGGGTGATGTTGCCGTTGTCCGACACCTTGAAGGCAAGTCCGCGGGCAAAGAGCAGGCCTGCGAGCGTGACGATGAATGGTGGCATCCGGCCCTTGCTGATCAGGAGCCCCTGGATGAGACCAATGGCGGTGCAAACGGCGAGAGGGATCAGGATCGCTGGACCGGAGCCCCACTGGGCGGAGTAGGCGGCCAAGACGGCTCCCAGCGCCAGCATCGAGCCGACGGACAGGTCGATGCCTCCGCTGATTATCACGAAGGTCATGCCCACCGAGATGATGAGTAGGAAAGAGCTGGCCACCGCCATGCTGGCGAAGTTCCGGGCACTCAAGAACGTGGTGCCAAAGGCAGCGGCACCGGCGACGACCACGACGAGGAGCACCGGGATGGCAGGCGTGCGTCGGAGGTAGGCCAGCGTGACCGGGACGAGGCTTCTCTGTTCCACCTCGCCTTCCTGCGGGGGCGGCGCCGGCGGCCGGGAGAGGTCGAGCGCACTCATTTCGAGCCTCGATCCCGCTGGAAATACACCGCGGCGATGATGATCGCCGCCTGGACCATCCTGGCGTCGGAGTCGGACAGGTCATGCCGGATGAGTGTCGAGAACACCAACTGCATCAGGATTGCTCCGGCCACGGTGCCGAGCACCCGCACCTTGCCGCCACTGAGCGGAGTTCCCCCGACCACCACCGCTGTGATGGCGCTGAGCTCGATCAGGAGACCCACGAAACTCGGGTCAGCAGCCGCCGATCGAGCAGTGACGAGCGTGCCGGCCAATGCGGCGTAGACGGCACAGATCACATAGACGATCAGGAGCACGCGGCGAACCGGCAAGCCGGCGCCCAGCGCAGCTCGGGCGTTCCCGCCGATGGCGACGACGTTTCGACCGAACTGGGTTCGTCTGACCAACAATGCCGTGACCACGGCCAGTGCTCCGGCGATGAGGGCCGCTATCGGGATTCCCCACAGTCGGTTCTGCCCGAGCGCAGCCAGGGTCGGGTCGAAGATCTCTACCAGCCGCCCACTCGTGAACGCGAGCGCGATCCCACGCCCGGCAACGAACAGGCCGAGGGTCGCGATGATCGGCTGGATGCCGAGGAACGCAACCAGCGAACCGTTGAGAAGCCCGGCTGCCACCCCGGCCACGAGTGCCATCCCGATCGCGAGCCAGGGGCTCTGGTCCACGAAGACCGCAACCATTGCGGCGGCGAGCGCCATCACCGCCCCGACCGACAGATCGATGCCGGCGGTCCCAATGACCAAGGCCATGCCCAAGGCGACGATCACGACCGGCGCCACCTGAACCAGCTGGAGCTGGACATTTCGCAACGAGGCGAAGTTCGGGGTGGCGATGAGATTGAAGACGACGACCACGGCGAGGGCCAGATAGACACCGTTCTCCCGAACGAATCTCCAAACCCTCTCCGAGCTGATCGAGGGGGCAGAGCTCGTCAACGCGGTCACGGCTCGTCCCCGCTTGGGTCAGTTGCACCATGTGCGATGAGATCCATCACGGCCTCCTCGCTGATGGCTTCTCCGTGCAATTCGCCCACGACGACGCCTTCCTTCAGCACGAACACCCGGTTCGAGCCCTCGATGACGTCTTCGAGCTCCGATGAGATGAGGATCACGGCCAGGCCATCGATTGCCAGCTCGTCGATCAAACCCTGGATCTCGGCCTTGGCCCCGACGTCGATCCCCCTGGTCGGCTCGTCCAGCAGCACGACAGCTGGGGTCGTTGCAGAGCAGTCGGGCGAGAAGGACTTTCTGCTGGTTGCCCCCCGAGAGCTCGTCGACGCTCTGATCGAGATCGGCCACCTTTATCTGAAGCCGATCGATGTACTTCCTGACCAATGCCTCCACCTTGGAGGGAGACACGAAGCCCCATTTTGTGACGGATCGGCTCGCCGCAAGCGTGATGTTGTCTTTGACCGACATCGTGGGGACGAGCCCGTCGGCCTTCCGGTCCTCGGGGAGGAGGCCGACCCCGTGTGAGACAGCCGCCGCGGGGGAGCCCTGCTTGAGAACCGTCTCCTTCACTCGGACCTCACCGTCGTCGAGACGCATCAATCCGAATATGCCTTGAACCGTCTCACTTCGGCCTGACCCCAGGAGACCTGCCAGGCCAACCACCTCTCCGGCACGCACATCAACCGAGACGTCGGTGAGAACCCGATGCCGGGTCAGGCCCGTGGCGGCGAGGACTGGTTCGGCACCGATGCGGCGGCCCTCGATATCGAACGCGGTCTTGCCCGACGAGCGTACGTCCTGGACCTCTCGTCCCAGCATGGTTGCAACCAATTCCAGTCGGGTGATTTGGGCGACCGGGCCGGTGTGGACTCTCCGACCGTCTCGAAGGACGGTCACCTGGTCGCAGAGCTCGAATATCTCATCCAGGTCGTGGCTCACGTAGAGAAGTGCCACGCCGTCGTCACGGAGGATTCGAATGACACGAAACAGTTGTTCGACCTCATTGGGCTCCAGGGACGAAGTGGGTTCGTCGAGGATCACCACCTTGGCGTCGGTGGACACGGCCCTGACGATCGCGATCATCTGCTGGACGGCAACGCCGACAGAGCCAAGGGCCCGCCGCTCGTCCACGGTGATGCCGTAGCGGCGGAGAAGACGGGCGGCATCGGCATTCATCTTCTTGACATCGACCAACCCGAACCCGCGCATTGGCTCCCGACCGAGGAGCAGGTTCTGTGCCACGGTCATGAACGGTTCGAGATTGATCTCCTGGAAGGTCGTGCTGATGCCGGCCTCCCAGGCCTGGCGGGGACCGGCAAACGCAAATGGCTCTCCCTCCAGCCGAAGCTCGCCCTCGTCGGCGCCGTACACGCCGTTGATCAGCTTGATGAGAGTCGATTTCCCGGCTCCGTTCTCGCCGACCAAGGGCATGAACCTCGCCTGGGTATAAGTCGACCGAGACCGAATCGAGGGCGGTGACTCCCGGGAACCGTTTGGTGAGGTCGATCGCTTGGAGCGTCGGTTCGCCACGGGTCACGGGAGTCACCGCCCTTGTCGTCGTCGAATTACCGGAGAGAGTCTCGCGTGCTTCAGTGTTGGTTAGTACGCGTTTGCCAGCTCGGCCTCGGCGTTCTCGGGGGTGTACTCCTTGTCAGAGATGATGGTGACCTCGGGCACTCCCTCTCCGTTGTAGAAGAGGTCGAGTGCGCGGAAAGCCAGTGGTCCAAATCGCGGGTTGGATTCGATCACACCCGAGATCCAGCCGTCGATGATCCCCTGGACGGCGCCCTGGGTGCCATCGATCGTGATGATGGCCACATCGCCCGGGGCGTACCCGGCCGCCTGGAGGGCGGCCACCGCTCCCAACGCCATCTCGTCGTTGTGGGCGTAGATCGCGGTGATCTCCGGGTTGCTCGTGATGAGCTGCTCGGTCACGGTCTGCCCCATGGCGCGCTCGTAGTTGGCAGCCTGTTGGGCGACGATCTCGAGAGTCGACCCTTCGGCCTCGAGTTGCTCGAGGAATCCGTCGTTCCGATCAGTGGTGACGTTCACACCAGGTGCTCCGAGGAGGATGGCGACATTTCCCTCGTCACCAGTCACTGCCATCATCGCATCGGCCGCTCGACGGCCCTGCTCGACGAAGTCTGATCCAACCCATCCGATGTAATCGGTGCATGCCGTCTTGGTGGTCAGACGCCGGTCGATCGTCATGATCGGGACGCCTGCCTCCTGGGCATAGGTGATCGCCGGATCCAGGCCCTCGGAGTTCAACGGCGAGATGATGAGAGCATTGGCTCCCTGATCCACCATGCTCTGAATATCCGAGATCTCTTTGTTCAAGTCGGACTCGGCATTGGTCGTGATCAGCTCGATTCCGAGCCGCTCCGCCTCAGCAACGATCGACTCGGTCTCGGCAATCCGGAACGGGTTGGCCTCTCTTTCTGATTGTGCGAATCCGACCAGTCCTTCGAGCAGGTCGACGTGCTCGACACCCCCGTTGTAGTCCCCGTAGACGCAGTTCTCGCCTTCGGTCCGGGCGACCTGCTGCGCAGCCTCGTCGGTTTCCAGACCACCGGCCGCGGTGGTGTCGGTTCCCCCGCTCGCCGTTGTGGTCGGGGCTGCGCTCGTGTCCGGCGCCTCAGTCGTCGCCGACGGTCGTATCGGTCGCCCCCGACGTGGTGGTATCGCCTCCCTCGGTGCCGCAAGCGGCAACGAGCAAGGCGAGCACCGTCAGTAGCACCACGGGCTTCGCCATGGTTCGGTGGTGTCGCATGGATCATCCTCCTCCGGGTCTTCATGCGGGGCAACTCAAGTCGTACAAATCGAACGAGAGTTACCAATTACGATCGGTACCGTATCAAGTTCGATCAGCCACGTCAACAGATCGTTCAGCCCGTCGGCGCAGTCCGCATCGTGACCTTTCTGCCCCATGTCGACCGGATCCGCCCTGACCAATCGGAGTCCAGAAAACTGGTCAGTTTTGAATGATTTGCTTCAGCAACGATCAGAAAGGATATAGAGTGATGGAGTGATCCCGGCAGAGAGACGAAGGCTGATTCTTTCGAGGACGAGGGCCGCGGGCGTGGTCTCCACCCAGTCCCTGGCCGATGAGCTGGGAGTCTCCGATCTCACGGTGCGACGCGACCTGAAAAGAATGGTGGACGAAGGTTTGCTGGTGAGGACTCGGGGTGGCGCCTCGATGCGTGACTCAGCGGCCCGAGAGCTGAGCTATCTGGAGAAGACCGCCGAAGCCCACGACGAGAAGGTCGCCATCGCCTCGGCGGCAGCAGGTCTCATCGAGGCCGGCGACTCGATCATCATCGGACCGGGCACGTCGACGTTGGAACTGGCCAATCAGATCAAGCTCGTGCCTGATCTCACCGTGGTGACCAACTCGCTGCTCGTCATCGACGCCCTGATGAACGTATCCAACATCCAGGTAGAAGCCACCGCCGGTTCCCTGCGACGTTCGATTCGCGCCTTGGTGGGGCCGCTCACAGAAGAGAGTCTTCGGTCGCTCCGGGTCAACAAGGTCTTCATGTCGGGCAACGGGCTTTCCGGCACGCGGGGGTTGACCACTCCAGAGGTGACTGTTGCTGCCTCGGATCGCGCTCTGGTGGCCGCTGGAGAGCGAAGGATCGTGCTCGCCGACTACACCAAGATCGGCAAAGACACCATGTGGCAGACCATGAGCGCTGCCGAAATCGACATCCTCGTCACTGACGACAAGGCACCCCACTCAGAGCTCGAAGCCCTACGTCGTGAAGGAGTGGAGGTCATCATCGTCAAGGTGGCGGCTCCCGCAGGTGGGCGGTGAGACTGAACCGCCGGAGCCGACGTCCCACTCTGACGTAGCATCGGCGTGTGGCCATCGGGCGCGAGCAGGTCCTCGCTTTCCGTCTCGCCAGTCACGGGCTCAATCGCCGGACCAAACCTCTGGTCGAGGCAGCGGCCCGGTGCGGCATACAGGAGACCCCGCTGGGCACCGCGGCTCTCGCCTTTCATGCCCGGGTGGAGGGCCTCTCAGCCGAGAAGCTGGAGAAGGCCCTGAGCAGAGACAGGTCCCTGCTCGCCCTGTGGGCCATGCGCGGGGCCCCGCATGTGGTGCCCGCCACCGACTTCGGAGTCTTCACGACCGGCGCCATGCCGTTCGACGCCGCGTCCTTCCGTCAAACGCTGGGGGGGTGGGCTCCGGCGTTCGACCAGGCGGGGCTGGACCCGTTCGATTCCCTCGACAGAATCGTCCGCGCCGCCGACAAGGTGCTCGATGGCAAGAGCATGGATGTCAACGAGCTGAGGGACCGGCTCTATGCCCGGGTTCGCAGTCTTCACAAGATCGAGCGCCCGGACTCCGCCCGGGACGACATGCCCGAGCCACTGTTCCGTGCCATCGGGACCAAGGGCGCGGTGTGCATCGTCTCGGGTCGGGGCACCGACTCGGTGATGGCCCGCACCGATCAATGGCTCAAGCGCGTTCCAGGGCCGATGGACGCGGACGCGGCGCGGGCCGAGCTGGCACGCCGGTTCCTGCATTGCTACGGGCCGGCGACCGCCCAGCACTTCGCCGAGTGGACTCAACGCAGCCTGGCCGATGCGAAACAGGCGCTGGGGCTCATCGAGGGAGAGCTCACCGAGGTGAAGATGGCGGGCAAGAAGGCTCTCCTCCTGGCCGGGGATGAGCAGGCCCTCGACTCGCCGCCCGAGGCGAAAGGTGTTCGTCTCCTCCCGGTTCAGGACCCCTATCTTCAGCAACGAGACCGGGCGACACTGCTGCCAGATCAGACGGCCCGCCGCCGGCTCTGGCAGGCGGTACGGGGTCCCGGCGCACTCTTGCTCGATGGCGCGGTCACCGGCACATGGCGGGGCCGGGTAAAGGGAGATCGTTGGGAGGTCGAGATCGAGCCGTTCGGCCGTCTTCACGCCAAAGTGCGTGATGCGATATCCGACGAAGCCGAGACCATTGCTCCCTTCAAGGGATGCTCATCGGCGGTCGTGGAAGTTTCGTGGGTAGAGCCGCCTGAGGCGGCGTCTTTGCGGAGGGGGAGGGATTCGAACCCTCGAGGAGGCGTCAGCCCCCTACGGCATTTCGAGTGCCGCGCACTAGACCGGACTATGCGACCCCTCCAGGGGCGGCGTTGGCGGAGGGAGAGGGATTTGAACCCTCGAGGGAGCGTGAACCCCCAACGGCATTTCCAGTGCCGCGCACTAGACCGGACTATGCGATCCCTCCGGAGCTGCCTTGCCGGGACCGGCAGGCAGATAGAGGATAATCGACCCACATGGCTGAGCCGATGCCCTCCGATCGCTATATCGACCCGATGCGGCAGGCCCTGAAAGCAGCAACCGAGGCAGCGAGCACAGGCGACGTGCCGGTGGGTGCGCTCCTTCTCGACGCAACGGGGGCCGTGGTGACTGTCGATCACAATCGGCGGGAGGAACTGTCCGATCCCACCGCGCATGCCGAGATCCTGGTGATCTCGGCTCGGGCACGGGAGATCGACGATTGGCGCTTGACCGGGCACACCCTCGTGGTGACCCTCGAGCCCTGCCCCATGTGCGCCGGGGCTGCGGTGCTGGCCCGCCTCGATCGCATCGTGTACGGGGCGGCGGACCTGAAGGCCGGCGCCGCCTGGTCGCTCTACAACATCCCCCAGGATCGCCGGCTCAACCACCGGATCGACCTGATCGAAGGCGTCCTTGCCGACGAGTGCTCTGCGCTCCTCACCGGCTTCTTCGCCGACCGGCGCTGATTCACGCCGGGATTGCCGCCTCCGAGGCGACCAGACGCCGGTCCCAAATCGCATACACCACCGCGCCGACCCCCAGGACCAGAGCCACCGCCGAGAAGGCGGTTCGGTAGTCGAACCCGTCGATCAGACCGCCAACCGCCGGAGCTGAGGCGAGGAGGGCGATGTCGAAGATCGAGGTGAAGATCGCCATTGCAGATCCTCGCTCGGCGGTCCTCGCCCTGCTCACCACCTGGCTGGTGAGAATCGGGAACAGGACGCCATGGGACAGACCGGCCGCGAAGGCGGCCACGACGATGACTCCGGAGCTTCCCGCTACGGCCAGCAGCAGTAGAGCCGATCCGTAAGCCAGCAGGGCGCCGGTGACGAATGGACGCTGTGGTATCCGGTCGTAGTGCCGCCCGCCGAGGATTCTCGTGGCGGCCGCGGTCACGCCATACACGCCGAAAAAGAGACCCGTGGAACCGACGCCCCGATCGGCGACGTAGGTCCTGGTGAAGGTGAAGATCGTCTCCATCCCGATGCTCAATGCGAGTGTCACCCACCACAAAGGAAGCAGGTTGCGTTGGGCCAGGGCCGACCAGAAGCCACGTCGGGGCCGATGACCGAGGATGGGGAGCACGGGCAAACGCCACACCAGGAGCCATGAAGTGAGGCTGGCCGCCGAGGCAAGAACGAACAGAGCCGGATATCCGAAGGCCTCGATGACCAGATCGCCGGCGACACCCCCGAGTGCGATGGGGAGGAGCCCGGAGAGACCAAACAGAGCAAGGCCCTGGGTGCGATGCTCGACCGGGATCGAATCCGCACCGTAGGTGAGCATGGTGGTGAAGAGTGCGATCTGCAGCACCCGTTGCGCAAGGAAGAGCACCCAGAGATACGGGCCCCAAACGGTGGTGGTGGCCAGGGCAAGCACGACCGTCGCGTTGAGCAAGCCGGCGACCAGGAGCACGGTGCGCCGGTTTGTCAGGTCCAGGATCCTCCCGAAGGCAGGGCGGAAGAGCAAGGCGAGCACAGCTCCAGCTGCGTAGAGCAAGCCGATCAGTGCCTCGGTGATCCCGAGAGTTTCGAGATAGCCGGGGACATGGACCAGGAGGAAGAAGGACATCTCCTGCAGCAGCGCGGCGGCGAAGAGCTTGCCGAAATTGGGGCCAAAGCGAGCGGACACAGCCGATGCAAGGTAACAGGGCCGTGGTCCGTCGAAGTCGTAAATAGTCGACGGGCGCCTACCCTTGTCGTCGATCGTGATAGGCGGGGCGCTAGGGGTGCCCTGAACCCGAAATCCTCTCCATGCGGGGCTGAGTTCCCCGCCCGAGGGTCCACGTGACGCCGCCGACGGTGGACACGGGACGTTGACGGTCGGGTCCTGCGCGGCGGAACACCACGAACCGGGTCAGATCCGGAAGGAAGCAGCTCTAAGTGGACCGTTCCGGGTGACGCAGGGCGGCCTGACCCGAGTCCACGCCCGCCAATCGACGGCGTTGCAAGGTCTCGACGGCGGGGGCACGATCATTGAGTTGCGGGTTATACGTTGTACGTTCTGGGTACGTCTTACGCAGGCGGACTCCGTAGACGAAGCCGAACAGGCCCATGCGCCAGATGTGCTCGGGGGTGAGGGCATGGCCCTGGAACAGAGTTTCGGGGGGAGGCAGCGAGTCCAGGGATCGGTGGAGGTACCAGTACTCCCGTGGGGCGCCGGCGAAGAGGAGCCCGACGAGCGGGAGCAGGACAGCGGTGCCGATCCGATGGAGGAATCCGGAGCACGACCGTTGCGGGGCCGGGCCAGATCGACCACCACCGCCGTCGAGCCCGGTTTCAGCACCCGGTCGATCTCGGCCAGGGTGTCATCGATCGAGCTCAGGTTGCGGAAGACGAACCCGCTGAAGACCGCGTCGAGAGACGCCTCCTGGAATGGAAGCGTCTCCCCCGTCCCGACCACACGGTCGCGGACCGGGCTCAGTGCCAGCATCTCGATGACGGGGTCCAGGCCCACGACGCCCCTGCCCTCGAAGTCGGTGGCGCCTGTCCCGCAACCGAGGTCGAGAACCGTGCCTCGCCCCAACATCTCGATGCCACGGGACCGCCATCTCTTTTCCTGGCCCAGGGACAGGACCCGATTGATCAGGTCGTATCGAGCCGCGATCCGGGCAAATATCGGATCGGAAACCTCACTCACGACTCGATGACGTCGAAACCCGTATAGCGACGGAGCGCCTCGGGAATGACGACCGAGCCGTCGGCCTGCTGGTGATTCTCGAGGATGGCGAGGATGGTGCGACCCACGGCACAGGCCGTCCCGTTGAGCGTGTGCAACACCTCGTTGCCCTGCTCGCTCCTCATCCTGATCTTGAGCCGTCGCGCCTGGTAATCAGTCGTATTGGAACACGAGGTGATCTCGCGGTATGCCTGCTCTCCGGGGAACCAGGCCTCGATGTCGTACTTCTTGGCTGCCGATGCGCCGAGATCCCCCGCGGCGACATTCACCACCCGATAGGGGAGGTCGAGCTCGCCGACCAGCTTCTCCTCCACAGCAAGGAGACGATCGTGCTCAGCATTTGACTCGTCCGGACGTGGTGAACACGAACATCTCGACCTTGTCGAACTGGTGGACCCTGAAGATGCCGGCCGTGTCCTTCCCGTAGGTCCCGGCCTCCCGTCGGAAACAGGTGGAGAAACCGGCGTACCGGAATGGCAGATCGTTGGATTCCAGGATCTCGTCGGTGTGATAGGCGGCGAGGGGGACCTCTGCAGTTCCAACCAGGAAGAGCTCGTCCCGCGGGATCTCGTAGACCTGCTCCCTGGCCTCGGGGAAGAACCCGGTGCCAACCAGCGCCTCCTCGCGCACCAGGACCGGTGGGACCATCGGGGTGAAGCCCTCGGCGACGAGGTGGTCCATTGCCCAGCGCACCAGCGAAAACTCCAGCATCGCGCCCTTGCCCTTGAGATAGCCGAATCGGCTTCCCGACACCTTGGCGGCGCGGACGGTGTCGATGATCCCGAGCGTCTCGCCGAGGGTTGCGTGATCCGAGCCCTCGGTGAGGGGCTCACCCACCCGCTTGATCTCCAGGCTGTCCTCTTCACCGAATCCCTCGGCAGCATCGGGCGCCACCAGATTGGGCACCTCGAGGATGGCCGACGTCGAACTCCGACTCCAGACGGTCGACTTCCGACGCCGCCTCCTTGACCTGACCAGCGAGATCCGCGACGGCTGCGATGGCCTCGTCCTTGGCCTGACCCTCGAGACCCGCTATCTCCCGCCCCGATTCCTTCTGTTTGGCCCGGAGCTCCTCGGCCCTCTGACGGGCTCCGCGGAGGCTCGACTCGAGTGAGATGACGGCGTCGAGATCGATCTTCGAGCCACGTCGGGCCAGTGCTTCCCGGATCGCGTCGGGGTCATCTCGGAGCAGCCGGGGATCGATCATGAGAGCGAAGATGGTACCGACCGCCCGGGTCGGCCCCTACTCGTCATTCACCTCGAAGAGAACGCTCACGACGTTGTCTTCGAGATCGACGTCGTTTGTGATCGCGGTGAGGCTGGCTGCGACCTCATAGAGCGCCCCAGGGATGACGGGGATCTCGAGGAACTGCACTGCTGTCTGCTCGCCCGGCTCGAGCACCGGCACCATCTCCGAGAGCACCACCGGGTCGGACTCGCCGGACAGGGTGAGCTCGATGGGCTCGGGCTCGCTGGCCACGTTGCCGGCATTGCCCACCACGACGGAGAAATTCAACAACTCGGTGGCGGGCACGATCGCCTGGTCGGACGGATCGACGTTCCAGAGTGGGTCGGAGGTGATCGATGACACCTGAAGTCCCGGCCGGAGGCCGATCCCGCTGTTCGGTGAGCGCGACGCTTCGACATAGGCCTGCGACAAGGTGAACAACTCACCCTCGGCTGGGAGCATCAGCACCTCGGGCATTGCGGCGACCGGGTCGGGCACCTCCTCTTCCTCCAGCTCCCGAACCAGGTCGGTGTAGAGGCGATCGCCTGCCCGCAACTCGGCCAGGGCGTTTGCGATGTTGTCCGTCACCACCGTGTCGGTCGGGTCATCCGCGGCGGCGAGGATTCCGGACGCGAATCCGCTCACACCCACTGTCCAGGCCTCCAATGCTCTGCGATACACCGCGTTGGCCGCAACGAGGTTCTCAGAGGACGGTCCCGTTTCGACCAGCTCCAACCCGGTCTCCAGATGCTCACGCAAGCCGTCGGTCGCCGTGACGAGCTCGGACCGATCGATACGGGAGAGGCGGGAGATGACAACTCTCAGCGAATCTGCCCCCATCGAGAGGTCGGATGCAGTCTCGTGCATGGAATCGAGGTACTGCAGTTCGGATCGGGTGTCGTCACCGGCGCTGGTCACGACCACGGCGACCACGGCGGCAGCAGTGATGATTGCGGGCCACAGGAATCGGCCCAGCGACCGTCTGCGAGGTTTGGGTTGGTCGAGCATCATGTGGGATGACCTGCGGAACGACGGACGTTATCGGCGCTCGGGGGGATACAAGGGGGGTCGCCCCCCTTGCGATTCGATGGCGGTGGGCGAGGGGGGACTTGAACCCCCACGATCTTGCGATCACAGGAACCTGAATCCTGCGCGTCTGCCAATTCCGCCACTCGCCCGGGATCGAGGCGAAATCGTACCGTCGCACCCTGGGTTCCGGTAGTCGGCAACACTGTCCCGGGCTGGCCGTAACCTCTCGACGGTGAGCCTGGCACGCAGTCTCGAACGACGTCTCGAGCGCCTCCTGGAGGGCGCTACCGGCCGCGTTTTCTCCGGGCGATTGCATCCATCCGAAATGGCCGGGCGCATCGCAAGGGAGGCCGATCTGAGCCGCTACCGGCACGAATCGGGTCCGGCGACGGCCAACAAGTACGTGCTGACGGTGAGCCCGGCCGACCTCGACGTGGACCCTTCCACTCTCGAGAAGAAGCTCGAGATGGCCCTTGCCGAGCACGCCGCCGGCGTTGGCCTCCTCTTCGAGGGGCCACCGACGGTGAAGATCGTGACTTCGGGTGAGATGACACCGGGGCAGTTCTCCTGCACACCTTCGGTCGAGCCGGGCCCGCTCCCGCCGTGGGCCAGACTCACCGGTTCCGGTACCAGCATCGAGATCGGAGCCAACCGCGTGACTCTCGGGAGGTCGGACGAGGCCGACATCGTGCTTCCCTACGACAACGTGTCGCGCAAACACGCCCTGATCTGGCGCTCCGAAGGCCGGTCCTGGATCCAGGATCTCGGGTCCTCGAACGGGACCTTGGTCGACGGAGCAGGGGTTGGCGAGCGACCTGTGCCGCTGCAGAATGGCTCGGTGGTAAGCCTGGCCGGGCACCGCTACCGGTTCATCGAGGGGTAGGAATGCCCGACATCATCCTGGCCTTGCTCCGGATCATCTTCCTGGGCCTCGTCTACCTCTTCGTATGGCAGGTGGCCCGCGCTATCGGCGCACATCTAGGAATATCTCTTCGACGGAAGCGCCGGGAGGGCACCAAAGTCGTGATGATCAAGTCTGAGACCCAACAGGGCACCGAGCTGGAAGTGGAGGATGTGACGGTGCTCGGGCGCTCGCCCGAGGCCGATGTGCTGCTCGACGATCCCTACGCATCGGAGTTCCACATGCGCCTGGTGGCCCAGGACAGCGGGATGGTGCTGCATGACCTCGGCAGCACGAACGGGACCTATATCAACGGGCGTCGTGTGACCGCCCCCACCACCCTGCGTCGTGGCGACAACATCCAGGTGGGGAAGACCGTGATGGAAGTCCGATGAGATACGTCTGGGGCTCGGCCACCCACCAGGGCATGGTCCGGCAGAACAACGAGGACTCCCTGTTCCCGGACAAATCCGGTGAGTCCGACGGGCCGGCCGTGCTGATGGTCGCCGACGGGATGGGTGGCCACATCGCGGGCGAGGTC
Source organism: uncultured Acidobacteriota bacterium (assembly GCA_963843585.1). Lineage (GTDB taxonomy): Bacteria > Actinomycetota > Acidimicrobiia > Spongiisociales > ZC4RG35 > JARDZU01. The sequence goes on along the minus strand of CAWJLJ010000009.1, from coordinate 185,041 downwards.
GCCTCGCGACTCGCCATCAACGCCGCCGCCTCGGCCGACCTCGATCCCGACGACCGCGTCGCCGCCGCCAACCGTGCCATACGCGAGGAAGTCGCCCGTCAGCCCGATCTAGAGGGCATGGGGACCACCCTGACCCTCGTCGAGCTGGCTCCCGAGAGAATCGCCCGCTTCGGGCATGTCGGCGACAGTCGCGCCTACCTGTACCGGGACGGTGAGCTGAGACAACTCACCGAGGATCACACCGTCGCGGCCGAGTACGTGGCCCTCGGCCACATATCGGTCGATGAGATGGACGACCACCCGCAGAGCCACATGCTCACCCGGTGCCTCGGCCTGACGCGGTTTGTGAACGTCGACCGCATCGACCTCGACCTCGACCCTGGTGACCGACTGCTGCTGTGCTCCGACGGTCTCAACTCGATGGTGCCACCAAACGGAATCGCAAAGGCCCTGGCCAATGGGAGCGCCGACGAGGCGGCTTGGAAGCTCGTCGAGGCGGCCAACAAGGCCGGAGGGCACGACAACATCAGCGTCATCGTCATCGACGTCGTCTCCTGAGCCCATGACCCGCAATACCGAGGGCGCATTGATCGTGGCGGCATGTGTGCTGGCCGCGTTCGCCGTCACACTGGTCAACTTCGCCCAGGAGCGGAGTGTCGATGCCCAGACCGCCCTGACCTTCCTCGTCCTCCTGATCGCCTTTGGCGGGCTCCACATGGCGGTGCGGGCATTCGCCCCCAAGGCCACACCATTGCTCCTCCCACCGGTCACCGCCCTGACCGCACTGGGCTTCTTCCAGATCTACCGGCTCGACTTCGCCACCGAAACCATCAGGGCCAGCTCTCAGAGGTGGTGGATCCTGATCGCGGCCGGTCTGGCTTCGTTGACTCTCCTGTTGTTCAGCCGGAGCTCGATCTCGATCTTGCGCCGATACCGAAACATCACCCTGCTCATCTCGCTGGTGCTGATCCTGCTCCCCAACCTGCCTGCCGGCTGGGGGTTCCCCCTGCGTGGGTTGTCGGTGAACGGCTCCCGGCTCTGGGTCCTCCTCGATGTGGGGTTCACGACCTTCCAGTTCCAGCCGGCAGAGCTGGCCAAGCTGGGCCTGGTCGCGTATGTCGCCGGCTATCTCGCCGATCACCAGCGAGCGCTCCGCGAGGCACGGCGCCACATCGGGCCCATCGCCTTTCCCGAGCCCCGTCAGCTGATCCCGCTGCTCATCACCTGGGGAGTCAGTGTCTTGATACTGATCTCGCAGCGTGATCTCGGGGCCTCGCTGCTTCTGTTCGTTGGGTTCGTCCTCTTGCTCTACGCCGCCACCGGCACCACCGGGTACCTCGTGGCGGGCGCCTTCCTCGGCGTGATCGCCGGGGTGGCCTCGTATCTCGCCTTTGACCACGTGCAGCGTCGGGTGATCGCCTGGATCGCGCCTTTCGAGCACTATGAGGATGAAGGCTTTCAGATCGCCCAGGGCCTCTTCGCGATGGGGACGGGGAGCCTCTCGGGGGCAGGGCCCGGGCTCGGCAGACCCGATCTCATCCCCAACGCCGCCACCGACTTCATCTTCGCTGCCGTCGGCGAGGAGTTGGGATTCGCCGGGACGGTGTCGGTCATCGCACTGTTTGCCCTCACCGTTGCGGTGGGCCTGGGCATCGCCTTCCGGAGCCGCGACACTTTCCGCAAGCTGCTGGCAGCGGGCCTCACATTCGTTCTCGCCGTTCAGACGATCCTGATCATCGGGGGGGTGGTCCGGCTCGTCCCCCTCACAGGCATCACCCTTCCCTTCATGTCATACGGCGGCTCTGCCCTGGTCGGAAACATGATCCTGATCGCGCTCCTGCTCCGGATCAGCCACGAGGAGGCCCAGTGAACGGGCCTGTCCGCCGGCTGTCGATCGGGCTGTTCGCCGGCTTCTTCGCCCTGCTCCTGGCCGTCACCTGGATCCAGGTGATCCATGCCGATGTGCTCAAGGCCGATCCTCGCAACTCGCGTCCGGCCCTGTCCGAGCGTGGCAAGGAGCGCGGGCTGATAGTGACCATCGATGGGACCGTGGTGGCGCAGTCGGTTCCCGACCCCGCAGACCCACGTTCGTTCATTCGCCAGTACCCCGAAGGCCCGCCATTCGCCCACGTCGTGGGTTACAACTCGTTCCTCGTCGGATCCTCGGGGATGGAGAACGCATATGCGGATGAGCTTCGCTCCAGACGGGATCTGACCATCAGCGACCTGGTCTCGGTGATCCTGGGCCGGGATCTCCGCCCGGAGAGCCTCGAGCTCACCATCAACGCCGCCCTGCAGGAGGCGGCGTACGAGGGCTTGGGCGGGCTCAAAGGCGCGGTGTTCGCCATCGATCCCAGGACCGGGGCGGTGCTCGCTTCTGTCTCCTCGCCGTCATACGACCCGGAGTCGCTGCTGGGCGGCGACGCGGCGGCGGTGTGGGAGAGCCTCCTGGCCGACCCCGAGGGGCCTCTCCTGGACCGGGCCACGAGGGAGATCTACCCGCCGGGCTCGACCTTCAAGACGGTGGTGACGGCGGCCGCCCTCGACACCGGAACCGCGGTGCCGGAGACCGAGTTCCCGGACCCCGAGGAGTTCCAGTTGCCCGGATCGTCGGCGACGATCTCCAACGCCGGTGGGGGCGTCTGTAACGACGGTCAGTCGATCACCTTGCTCCAGGCCTTCATCGTCTCCTGCAACACCACCTTCGCCGACCTCTCGATCCAGGTGGGCGCCGAGGACGTCGGGATCACCGCGGAAGCGCTCGGCTTCAACACCGACATCCCCTTCCCGTGGACGGTGCCAGAGGCGATCTATCCGGTGGACCTGCTGGCCGAGGACCCTGCGGCTCTGGCCCAGAGCGGCATCGGGGAACGCGACGTGCGCGCCGCGCCGTTGCATATGGCGATGGTGGCAGCGGCGATCGCCAACGACGGCACCACCCTCACCCCTTATCTCGTGAATCGCATCTTCGACGCAGACGGGAACACCGTGGAGACATTCGAACCCAGCCCCATGGGTCAGGCCATGGACCCGGCCACGGCCGCGGTCGTGACCGAGATGATGGAGCGCGTCGTCACGGAGGGCACCGGTCAGGCGGCCGCTATCCCTGATGTCAGGGTGGCAGGCAAGACCGGGACCTCCATGGGCGCCGGACGGGTTGCCCAACCCGTGGTTCATCGGTTTCGCCCCCGCCGAGGATCCGACGATTGCGATAGCCGTCTTCTTCGAGGCAAGTCCGGAACTGGGCGAATCCGCCTCCGGCGGCGGTGTCGCAGCCCCCCTCGCCGGCGACCTCATCGAGTTGTGGCTGGAGGGAAGCCCATGAGTTGGGACGAGAGCATTCCTACAATCCGCCCGTCTTCCATGGATGCCCAAACCGCCCTCACCGACCGTTATCAAATCACGTCCCACCTGGCTCGGGGCGGGATGGCCGACGTCTATGAGGGCAGGGACAACCTCCTCAATCGCCGGGTTGCGATCAAGGTCCTTCATTCGCAGTATTCCGCGGACGAGGCCTTCGTAAAGCGCTTCCGGCGGGAGGCACAGGCCGCAGCCAACCTGAGCCACCCCAACATCGTCGGGATCTACGACTGGGGTCAGGCACAGAACACGTATTTCATCGTCATGGAGCTCGTCGACGGGCGCTCGCTACGGGACGTCCTCAGATCGGAAGGGGCCCTGCTCCCCCGGCGGGCCACCGAGATCACGGCCGAGGTGGCAGCTGCGCTGTCGGTCGCCCACCAGGCAGGGCTGGTCCACCGCGATGTGAAGCCGGGCAACATCCTCCTTGCCAAGGACGGCACCGTGAAGGTGACCGACTTCGGCATCGCCCGGGCCTGGGACGACAGCCAGGAGCTGACCCGGACCGGTGCAGTCATCGGGACCGCCACCTATTTCAGCCCCGAGCAGGCTCAGGGGGCGGCGGCCGATGCCCGGAGCGATGTCTATTCCCTTGGCGTGGTGCTCTACGAGATGCTCACCGGGCGCCCGCCGTACACCGGCGACAGCCCGATGTCGGTTGCCTTCCAACACGTCTCGACCGAGGCGCCGCTTCCGAGCTCGCTCAACGCCGACGTCTCGCCGTCGCTCGACGCGGTGGTGGCCAAGGCGATGCGAAAGGACCCGGTCGCCCGGTACCAAACCGCCGACGAGATGCGCGCCGACCTCCTGTCGGTGCTCAAGGGAGAAGAGGTGGGCATGCCGCCTCTCATCGTGCCCGTGGCGGTACCGGCCAACGGCGACGGCGCGACGCGGGTGATGTCGACCACCCCCGTGCCTCCGGCCACTGCCCCCCCGGATGAGATGTACCGCGACGTGGAGGAGGAGCCGTCGTCGCAGATGCCCTTCATCCTGACCGCTTTTGGCCTCCTCCTCGCACTCGGCGGACTGATCTTCCTTCTCTTCCAGCTGGCCGGGGGCGGCGAAGAGGAGCCGACCCTCGTCGAGGTACCCAACGTCACGGGGATCAGCCAGGCCGAGGCTCTGACAGCGTCTCCAGCAGGACGGGTTCCTGGTCACGACCTTCTTCGAGTCGAGCGACACGGTCCCTGCCGGAGATGTGATCCGGACTGAGCCCACTTTCGGGACGATGGTCGAGGAGGGGTCCACAATCGAGGTTTACGTCTCTTCGGGGCCCGAGGAGATCGAGGTGCCACCTGTCGTCGGCCAGACCCGGGCGGAGGCCGAACGTCTCATAACCGAGGCGGGTCTCAGCATCGGACAAGTGACCGAACGCGCCGACGCCACCTTCGCCGAAGGGATCGTGGTCGAGCAGGATCCCCCGCAGGGCGCGAGGGTCGGTGCGGATGCTCCGGTCAACCTGGTGGTGTCGACGGGACCGGAAACTGTCATCGTGCCCAATCTGGTCAATCTCAGTGAGCGGGACGCAACGGCCCAACTCCAATCGCTCGGGCTGCTGGTGCGGGTTCAGGACGAGCATTCGGACGAGGTGGCCCGAGACCTCGTGATTCGCTCCGACCCCGTGGCCGACAGCGAGGTCCAGCTCGGTGACACAGTTCTCATCGTGGTCTCGCAAGGCCCGGCACCCGTCGAGGTGCCCGACCTGGTCGGGTTGAGTCAGGCCGAAGCCGAGGCCGCGCTGGCCGAGCTGGGACTGACGATGGTCGCCGACACACAGGGGGTCGCCGATTCTTCGCAGGACGGCCTCGTGATCGATCAGAACCCGAATGCGGGTGAGGTGCTCGTGCCCGGCGACACGGTGAACGTGGCGATTGGTGAGTTCACGCCGCCGCCCACGACGACGACCACGACAACCACCGACTACCACGACGGTGCCGACGACCGCGCCCTGACTCAGCGGTAGTTGGTGGTCATGAGGAAGCCGGCGGCGATCGCCACCAGGCCGGCGATCAGGATCGTCTGATCCCATTCGAAGACGAAGCGGAGGATCACCAGAACGACGCCGACCACCATCAACCCGGCCATCAGGGCCACGTACCAGGTCGGGCTTGGATCCTTGGCCTTGACCGCGGCCTGGGCGGCACTGGCCGACACCGGTCTGTTCTTGGGCTTACGACGCTTCGACTCGGGCACGAGCAGCGAGAGTAGTCAAAATCGAAAGAGCGGCATCGCCTAGTTACACCTGTGTAGTTCTCAACACCCTGTGGATAAACCCTGGGAAAACTACAACGGTGTGATTACGCCGGGCGCCAGACCGGCACCATGTCCTCCCGGCAGTGGCGGGGAGGGTTGTCCTCGCTGACATTCACGGCCGTCATCGTCAACTCGGCCCCACAGACCGTGCATCGGTAGTCCTGATCGACTGTGACCACGTCTTCCGGATCGACCTCGGGCGGTGGCGTCGAGAGCATGCGGATGATGGCGATGGAGATCCGCCAGATGATGTACCCGGCGACCAAGGCGAGGATGACTTCGACGGCAGTGATTCCGTTCAAACTCGCTCGATGATCAGGGCGTTGGCCATGCCCCCGCCTTCGCACATGGTCTGCAGCCCGTAACGGCCCCCGGTCCGCTCCAACTCCCATACCAGCGTCGTCAGGAGGCGGGCACCGCTGGCCCCGAGCGGGTGGCCCAGAGCGATGGCGCCGCCATTGACATTGGTCCGCTCCCACAAAGCCATCGGGTCGGAGCCACCGTGTTCCATGCGCCAGGCGACGGTCACCGCCGCAAATGCCTCATTCACCTCGAAGAGGTCGATCTCGTCGATGCCGAGCCCGGCCCGCTCGAGGACCTTCTCGGTGGCCGGGATGGGCCCGGTCAGCATGGTCACCGGGTCGACCCCCGCCATGGCGAAAGCGAGGAACCGGGCCTTCGGCGTCAGACCCAGGGTCCTGGCCTTCTCCTCGGACATGATCAACACAGCCGCGGCGCCATCAGAGATCTGCGAGGAGTTGCCGGCGGTGATCACACCGTCGCTCTTGAAGGCGGGCTGGAGGGCGGCCAGTTTCTCGAGAGATGTGTCCTCACGGATGCCTTCGTCTCTGGTGACGGTGTGCATCCGCCCGTCGTCGCCGGTGACCCCGACCGGGATGATCTGTTCCTCGAATCGGCCCTCCGCCGTGGCCCGGGACGCCCTCCGATGAGACTCGAGTGAGAGCTCATCCAGTTCCTGTCGGGCGATGCCCCATTTCTCGGCGATCATCTCGGCCGAGAGACCCTGGGGGACGAGTCCCTGCGAGTACCGCTCCAGCATCCGGGGCCCAAACGGGAGCCCGGGGCCTTGATGTGCCGTGATCCCCATCGGAACCCTGGTCATGTTCTCCACGCCGGCGGCGATCACCACATCCTGGGCGCCGGCCATGATCGCCTGCGCGGCGAAATGTGCCGACTGCTGGGACGAGCCGCATTGGCGGTCGATGGTGACACCGGGAACCTCTTCGGGGTACCCGGCAGCCAAGGCCGCATTACGTCCGACGTTGTATGCCTGCTCCCCGGTCTGGCTGACCGTCCCCATGATCACGTCGTCGATGAGGGACGGGTCGATGCCATTGCGTTCCACCAGCGCCTCGAGCGGTCGGGAGGCGAGATCGACCGGGTGATAGTCCTTGAACACACCGTTGCGGCGACCGACCGGTGTCCGCACCGCATCGACGATGACGGCATTGGTCATGTGACTCCAATCATCCGACGGTGGAGACGATGGGACTCGAACCCACGACCCCCGGCTTGCAAAGCCGGTGCTCTTCCAACTGAGCTACGTCCCCGATAGGCCCGCATTCTAAGGGTGCACCCCGACTCCGAACCCACGACATCCAGGGACTAGTCCTATGGACCCAATTCGGTCGCGCGCACTCAAAGTCGCGAGAACCGGGCCGATACCTGCTCATCGGGGAACCCCGATACCTGCTCCATCAGGGAACCAGGTCAATCCCGAAAGGGAGTAGGAAAAACAATGAAAATGAAGAGGTTCAAGGTCGTCACCCTTGCGGTGACAGCGACGGTCCTGCTGGCGGCAACCGCCGCGGTGGCCGTCCCGACGAGATTCGCGGATGTGCCCTCAGATCACACCTTCTCGGCTGCCATCGATTGGATGGACGAGAACGGGATCACCAAGGGCTGTAACCCCCCCGACAACGACAGGTTCTGCCCGGAGGACTACGTGACCCGTGGTCAGATGTCCGCTTTCATGAAGCGGCTCGTCGAGTCCGATGTCATGCCTGCCGGCGAGCAGGGTGAGCAGGGCGCCAAGGGTGCTACCGGTGCCACCGGTGCCAAGGGTGCCAACGGTGCCCAGGGTCCCAAGGGTGCTACCGGTGCTACCGGTGCTACCGGTGCCGCAGGTACTCCCGGCGGTCCTCAGGGTGAGCAGGGCGAGCAAGGCGAGACCGGCGAGCAGGGTGAGCAGGGCATCCAGGGTCAGACAGGTGACCAAGGCGACAAGGGTGACAAGGGTGACAACGGAGCCCAGGGCATCCAGGGTGAGCCCGGCACTCCCGGCGCTCAGGGTAGAGACCGGACAGACCGGACAGACCGGTGAGACCGGTGAGACCGGTGAGCAGGGAGAGACTGGTCAGACTGGTCGAGCAGCCGGTGAGAAGGGTGACAAGGGTGACCAAGGCATCCCGGGCATCCAGGGCATCCAGGGCATTCCCGGCCCCGGTTCGACCTTCACCAGAGTCGCAGGCACTCCGAGCGCCTCGAACGACGGCCAGACCAAGACCGCGACTGCAACCTGCACGGCGGGTGTGGTTGTCGGGGGCGGTGTCCTCTTCCTCGGGGCACAGCCGCACAACCTGACTGTCACTGCGGACTATCCCTCAGACACCACCACCTGGTCTGTGTCGGGTGCGGAAAACGTCCTCCACAACGGCAACTGGTCGATTCAGGCCTTCGCCATCTGCGCCAGCTGAGTCATCTTCAGCAGCGATAGAGAAGACCCCGCCGTGAGGCGGGGTCTTCTCTTATGCCCAACCGATCAGGTCGATCACACGGCGACATGCTCCGGCATCGCAATGGGCGGCTCGATGTCGCTCCGCACACCCTTTATCAGCAGGTAGCCGATCATCCAGAACTCGCCCACGGTCGCCAGCACCGGTGAGGGCGAGCTCCACCGCACCCGGCGCTTCGGGGATCAGATAGAGCACGAAGGCACTCAGGATGTAGCCGACGCCGCCGACCATGAGGATCCAGCCCAGTGGCCGGGGCATCCACCGGGAAGCCACCACCAGGTACCCCATCGGGATCAGCCAGAGCCCGAAGAACAGGGCGCCGACGCCCCAGAAGGCTCCACTCAGCTCATACATCAACTGGACCGATGCGGCGGCATCGCCACCCGGGGCGAGCGCAGGATCGAGTGCAATCGCAAGGGCGCTCACCAGGAAGGCGGCGCTGCTCAGGATCGCGGTGCTGTTGATGAGGCCGAAAGCCGCAAGTGAGCCCGCCGCGGTGCTGCTGACCGTCCGGAACAGCTTGTAGAACCAGACCGCCGCCAGCGCCTGAGTGAGCACGACCAGGAGCTCGAATGCGATTCCGAGTCGAGCCAGCATCTCTCGTTCGACGAGGTTTGCCAATGTTGCGGCAGCGTCGCCGGCCACATAGATCTCGGGACGGATCAGCAGGAACCCCAGCATCCCGGTGATCCCGACCCCCAGATACAGCAACCCTGTGATTCGGGCCGTCTTCTTCAGTGAACTCATGAGCATTTCCTCCGCACGGTCTGGTCTTACTACGTAAGTCGTACGACGTAAGGTACTCGTACAGCGTAAGACTGTCAAGGTGCTCATGGCCAGGAGCGACGAATGACGACCGTTACGACGTCTTGGGTCGATGCGTGGTGGTTCGCTTGACGGTGCCGTCGGGGTTGTAAGACGTCCACTCCCCGGTCTTCTTGCCGTGGTCAAAGGCTCCCTGGTCGATCAGATTCCCGTCGGCGTCCCAACGCTCCCAGAATCCATGCTTCTCGGAACCATGGAATCCCCCACGCTGCAGGAGACCACCGGTCGAGCGGTACCAGGTCCACGCCCCGTCCACGACGCCTGCTCTCGTACGTGCCCTCCGAGCGCACCGACCCGTCGACGAAATAGTGGCGCCACACGCCCTGACGTTTGCCCTCGACGTACTCACCGACCATCACCCCGCCGTGAGAATCGACTTCGGTCCACACACCGACCTTCTGTCCGCTCCGGTCGACCTCGTTCGGTGTTTGCTCGGACAATGAGATCTCCTCTGGCTACGAATCGGCCGACTCGAACGGCGCCCATGATGGTCTCGAAAGCTCGAGCGGCAGTGGGCCAGGGACCGTCCCCGTCAGGAACGTGCTGAGTCGCGGCGCATCACCGTGACCCGTTCCAGGTCGTCTGCATGAGATCGTAGGTCGCCAGCGCCACTTCGCCTCGATTTCGAGACCGGATAGAATTCCACCTCCTCGACTACGAGTTGGGGCCCATAGCTCAGCCCGGTTAGAGCGCATCCCTGATAAGGATGAGGTCCGTGGTTCAAGTCCACGTGGGCCCACAAGTCGACCGACCTGGCGTCCGTATCGGCGCCACGGAAGAAACGATGGGGATCCGCTTCAGTTGAGTCTGTCGCTGGACGTCTGATCGGTGGGACCTGGGTCCTTCTCTTGACCCGAACACATGTTCGCCCTATCGTCGGCTTATGCCCGAGCTGCGATGGAGCGCTCCTTCGGAAGGCGGTCTGTTCGACCTGACCCGTCGCGTTCCGGGACGGGGTCAATACCGGGGGCTGACCTTTCACGAGATCGAGGCCAAGACCATCCTCAACCGGGTCCCGGGCAATTTCCTCCCGTTCGATTGGACCATCAACCCGTATCGGGGTTGCAGCCACGCCTGTGTCTATTGCTTCGCCCGGCCCACCCACGAGTACCTCGGCCTCGACACTGGGAAGGACTTCGACACCCAGATCGTGGTCAAGATCAATGCCGTCGAGCTGGCCAGGGCCGAGACGTCGCCAGCCAGATGGTCGGGCGAGTCGATCGCCATGGGGACCAACACCGACCCCTATCAGCCTGCCGAGGGGCGGTACCGCCTGACCAGGGGCATCCTCGAAGTCCTCGTGGAGAGGGGAAACCCGTTCACCATCCTGACCAAGTCGACTCTCGCCCTGCGTGACATCGACCTGTTCGCCGAGGCGGCCCGTCACGACAAGGTGACGGTGAGCTTCTCCATCGGGACCCTGGACCCAGAAGTCTGGCGGCAGACCGAGCCCGGAACGCCCCACCCTCTGAGAAGAGTGGAGGCGATCGCGCGTCTCAGCTGAGGCGGGAGTGCCCACCGGCGTGCTGGTGGCTCCCGTGATCCCCGGACTTTCCGACGCCCGGAGCAGGTGGCGGAGGTCGAGGCAGCCTGCAGGCAAGCGGGTGCCGGATCGGTGCATGCCATCCGCCTCCATCTCCGGCCCGGTGTGCGCGAGCATTTCATGGGCTGGCTGGCGGGGTCCCACCCCGAGCTGACCAGGACCTACGAGCAGCTGTACCGGGACCGGGTCTACCTCCCCCGCCACCCCCGTGGGAGATCCAGGCCGAAGCGCCAGCCGGAACCTGACGCCCAGCCGGCACTTCCCTTCGGCTGACGGCTGCTCCGCAATAGCCGACGTCTTGTGACGATCTCGACTTCCCGGCGAATGCCACTACTCCGGCCCCTTGTGGGCCGGAGACAGGACGATCGGAACGTCGGCTCACTCTCGAATCCGCTACGGACTCGTAGGATCACTGCGTGATGATCAAGACGATCGATTTCGGGTCGGCGGCGAAGATCGGCCTGCTCTTGACCGTTCCATTCCTGGTGATGGAACTGGTCTTCAACGGCGCGAACAGGATCAGCGTGATCACCCCCGAATACCTCCTCGGCATCACCTTCTTGTTTGCGATTCTCTGGGCGCTGCCGACCGGGTTCCTCGTCATGCTCCGTCCCATCGTCACCGGTGGTGGATCCGGGGCTTCCCCGATCTCGATCTTGATCCGGCTGGTGGTCCTGATCGCGCTCGGCGCCTTGTGGGTGGCTTTCATCGCCGATCAATGGCCGTGCTTCACCGGCGTGCCCAACTGCGACTAGAGACCCTGGACTGAGACGGTGAACCGCTCACTCGATGTCGAGGCGGTGCGGGCCCGGTTCCCGGCTCTCCATCGGCGCGAGCACGGTCAGGTCGTGGCCTATCTCGACGGACCGGGCGGCACCCAGGTCCCTCAATCTGTGATCGACGCGATGAGCCGGGTCCTCGAACACGGTGTGAGCAACCTCGGCGGTGGTTTCGGAGCATCGCATGACGCCGACGAGACGACCACGCAAGGAAGGCTGGCTATGGCCGACTTCTTCAACGCCGATCCGAGCGAGATCTCCTTCGGTCAGAACATGACCAGCATCACCTTCGCTGTGAGCCGGGCGCTGGCCAGAACCTGGCGCAGTGGCGACGCCATCGTCGTCACCAGTCTCGACCACGACGCCAACTTCACTCCTTGGGTGCGGGCGGCTGAAGAAGCCGGGGTCGAAGTTCGCATGGCCCACTTCGATCCGGCCACCGGCGAGCTCGATCCGGGGGAGATCGCGAGCCTTCTCGACGATCGGGTTCGTCTCCTCGCCACCTGTGTCGCCTCGAACGCGATCGGGACGCTGGTGGATGTCGGGACGATCACCGAGCTGGCCCATGACGCCGGAGCCCTCGTGTATCTCGATGCGGTCCACGCCGGCCCGCACCACCTGATCGATGTGCGCAGCATCGGCTGTGACTTCCTGGTGGCGTCGTCGTACAAGTTCTTCGGGCCGCACACCGGGATCCTGTTCGGAAAGCTCGATCGCCTCGCTGAGCTCGACTTCTACAAGGTCCGGCCCGCTCCGTCCGACCCACCGGACAAGCTGGAGACCGGGACGCAGAGTTTCGAGTCGATCGCCGGGGTGACCGCTGCAGTCGACTATCTGGCCGGTCTGGGCGACGGCCCGAACCGGAGATCGAGGCTCGTCGACGGTTTCTCCCGGATTCGGGGCCACGAGCGGGCCCTTTCCGCCAGATTCCTCGAAGGCATCGCCGCGCTGGACAAGGTCACCGTCCATGGGGTCCCGGAGGCCGACGATCGGAGAGTGTCCACGTTTGCCCTGTCGGTCGATGGCATCTCGGCTGAGGCTGTCGCCGCCCACATGGCCGATCAGGGCTTGTACGTGTGGTTCGGCCACTACTACGCCCTCAACGCCATCGAGCGTCTCGGATTTCTCGACTCGGGCGGCCTGATCCGGGTCGGGTTCGTCCATTACAACACCGTGGACGAGGTCGATCGGGCCCTCGAGGCGCTCGCTGCGGTTTGACCGAGATTCAGGTCGTCAGAGCCGACGCCGAGCTCCGTCATCAACCTTCGAACCCGGAGCTCGATCTGATCCCTGATCCCACGTACCTCGTCGACTGACTTGCCGCTCGGGTCGTCCAGTTCCCAATCGAGATACCGCTTGCCGGGAATGAATGGGCAGGAGTCACCACATCCCATCGTGACAATCACATCGGCCGATCCGAGAATCTCATCGGTCCAGGAGCTCGGGATGGCATCGGAGATGTCGATCCCCTTCTCGGCCATCGCCGCCACTGCCGCTGGATTGATCGAATCGGCCGGCTCGGAGCCGGCGGAAAGGACTTCGATCTCCTCCCCGGCGAGAGACCGAAGCAGACCGGCGGCCATCTGGGACCTGCCGGCGTTGTGCACGCATAGAAAGAGGACACTGGGCTTGGGCACATGCCGAGCCTAAGACGGGCAGATGAACGTGGGGTTGCCGGATAACGGGCAAGACCGGGGAGGCCCGTACACTGACCTGGTGAAGCGACTCTCCCCCATCATCATCCTCGGCGCCATCGCCGCCTTCCTCATCATTCGCCGGCGCGATGCCGAGGTTGTGATCCCCGACTCAGCCTGGAACCCAGTCGACCCCTCGTGAAGGTAGGCGTCCTCGCCAGCGGGGACACAGCAGTCCGGGCGGCCCACTCTCTCAGCGCACATGACACCGTCGAGGAGGTCGTGGTGGTGGGACCGGCCCGCAGTCGCAGTTTCCGTGTCGTCCCCGATGCCTCCGAGTGCGACCTCTTGATCGGGAGTGGGGACGACGCCCCTGTCCGTGCCCGAAAGCTGGGGGTTCCACTGCTCTGGGATGGGGACAACCCGGCCGAAGGAGTAGTGGTCTGGGGTGCCTCTCCTGTGGGTCTCGCCCTCGCCCTCGGTGCCCGCGAGCCCGATCCGAGGATCATTGCCGTCGCCCATCCTGATCTGGAAGAGGGGTTCGATCATCAGGTGCGATTCCCCGACCCGGTGGGTTCGGCCAAGGTCGCCGACACGACTTTCGGGGGGAGGCATGTGGCACTGGCCCAATCCCCCGCCCGGTTCGCCGCGTGTCTGGCCGTGGGATCTGAGCGACAGGTCACCATCGTCGACGATGGCGCCTTCATGTCCGGGATCGCCCTGGCCGCCGCCATCGACGTCGTCGCGGACGATGTAGCGCCGGTGTGGGACTCGGCTCTGGTCTATCTGCAGACCGCGGCCGTCATGGGCCTGGTCATGGCCGAGGACCGGTAGCTTCGGGCCGATGTTGACGATCGGCTCGGTGGTGTGGGGGGTACGTGATGTCGCCGAGGCTGTCCGGTTTTGGTGCGAGGCGCTCGACTACGAGCCGCTGTATGAGCCAGACGATGATTGGGCGATCCTGGTGCCACGAGAGGGATCGGGTCAGCGGTTATCCATCAGGCTGGTGACGTCGGACCCGTTGCCCCGTCAGCGTCATCATCTCGACCTCTATGCCACCGACCAGAACGCCGAGGTCGACCGCCTGATGGGTCTGGGAGCCCGAAGCGTTGACTGGATCTATGAGGAGGACGCCGACTACGTGGTGCTCGCCGACCCGGACGGCAACCAATTCTGTGTCATCGATGCCTCCGAAGAGGGCTGAGGCCCTCGGTCCTCCTCCCCCCTTCGGGGAGAAACCTCAGATACGCGGATCGAGTACCCGGGGGCTCTCTTCGGTCGGGATGTCGGCGTGGTCAGGGGGAGGTGTCACCGAGCCGTTGCCCGGGCGGTAGTCGGCCGGGGGGTGGAGGATCTGTGACGGGGCGGGGGCAACCACCGGGTTGAGAGTCTCTTCGAGGACGACGACCTCGAGCCCGCCAACCACATCGGACACCAGGTTGTAGACGATCGCACCGGCCACGGTCGCTCCCGTCATGGTGACCCACCAAACGACGGAGCCAAAGATCATGACTCTGAAGAACTGCTCGACGTTGGCGAAAGGCTGGGCGCCTTCGTCGATCAATGTGATCTCCACCATGAAATCGGTGAGACGCTGTGGCAAACCGGCCCGATCGAGCACCGACCAGAAGATCACCCCGCCCAGGACCATGGCAAGGGCGAGCACGGCCCAGACCACGGCTGACACTTTCAGCGCGGTCCAGGGGTCGATCTTTCGGATGATGCGTCTTACGCGACGAACAGTTGCCATAGGGCTCCTGAGGATTACCGGGGCAGTCTAAAGGAAGACCGCACTAGTCCCAACGACACGAAACGGCCGATGGTTCCCCTCACTCGACCTCTTCGGAGACGATGGCCAGCGCCGACAGCTCGTTGCCGTCGCCGACATGGATCACACGGACGCCGGTCGAATCCCGTTTCTGACGGCTGATCTGTCGCCACCGGGGTCCTGATCCCGATGCCCACCGAGGAGATGAGGAAGACGTCGTCGTCTTTGGTGACGGCCCGCGCCCCGACCAGATTTCCCCGGACCCGGGTCAGCTTGAAGGCCTTGACTCCGATCCCGCCTCGGGTCTGACGGCGGAACTCCCCGATCACGGTCCTCTTCCCGTAACCGGCGGACGTGACCAGCAGCACTTCCTCGCCATCGACGTTCGACACTGCGGCAACCACCTGATCTCCTTCACGGAGACGGATCCCGCGCACGCCCTGGGTGCCCCGCCCCATGCTGCGCAGGTCGGCCTCCTTGAAGCGGATCCCCATGCCCTCCTTGGTGAAGATCAGCACGTCGTTCTCACCGTTGGTGGTCCGCACCGAGACCAACTCGTCGCCATCGACCAGCTTGATGGCGACCAGCGTCTGGTTACGCGATTCGTATTCCTTGAACTCGGTCTTCTTGGCAACGCCCTGTTTGGTGACCATCACGAGATAGCGCCCGGTCTCGTAGTCCCTGGTGTCGATGATCGCCTGCACCCTCTCTTCGGGCTCGAGGGGCAGAACCGACTGGGCGAGGACGCCCTTGGCGATCCGGGACTGTCTCGGGATGGCGTGAGCCTTGAGACGATGGACCAGACCCTTGTTGGTGAAGAACAACAGATAGGCGTGGGCCGTGGTGTGGACCAGGTGCTGGATGACGTCGGTCTCCTGGACCTCGGCGGCCTTGACCCCGCGCCCGCCACGGCCCTGGGTCTTGTAGGTCGACGCCGGCACCGACTTGATGTAGCCGGCCGAGGACACCGTCACGATCAGTTCGTCGTCGGCGATGAGGTCTTCCAGCGAGAGGTCGCCCTCGTCGGGGATGACCCGGCTCCGACGGTTCTCCCCGTACTTCTCCTTGATGTCGGCGAGCTCGTCTCGGATGATCGCCCAGCGGCGCTTGGGGTCGGCCAGGATGGCCTCCAGCTCGGCGATAACGCCGTGCAGCTCGGCCAACTCGGTGCGGAGCTTGTCGACCTCGAGAGCTGTGAGCCGGCGAAGCGGCATGTCGAGAACGGCGTTGGCCTGGATCTCGCTCAGCTCGAACCGGTCGATGAGGTTGGCCCTGGCGTCGGCAGTGTCGGCCGAGCCACGGATGACCTTGATCACCTCGTCGATGTTGTCGACGGCGATGATGAGGCCTTCGAGGATGTGGGCCCGGGCCTGAGCCTCTTCCAGCCGGAACCGGGTCCTCCGCTCCACCACCTCCATCTGGTGGTCGAGGTAGTAGCCGATCATCTCGGCCAGATCGAGGGTACGGGGCACCCCGTCGACCAGCGACACCATGTTGTATCCGAAGGAGTCCTGTAGCGGTGTGTTCTTGAACAGTTGGTTGAGGACGACCTGAGGCACGGCAGTGCTCTTCAGCTCGATCACGAGCCGGGTACCGACCCGGTCGGAGGACTCGTTGCGAACCTCGGCGATGCCCTCGAGACGCTTGTTGTCGACCAGTTCTTTGATCTTGGCGATGATCCGCTCCATCGACACCTGGTAGGGCAACTCGGTGGCGATGATGGCGGTGCGGCCCTTGCGGATCTCCTGCACGTCGCAGACGGCTCGGATCTTGACCGATCCCCGGCCCGTGGTCAGGGCGTCCCGGATGCCACCGGTGCCGACGATGAAGCCGCCGGTGGGGAAATCAGGTCCTTTGACGAAGCCGAGCAGCTCCTCGGTGGTGGCGTCGGGGTTGTCGATGACATGGGTGCAGGCATCGATGATCTCGTTGAGGTTGTGTGGCGGGATGTTGGTGGCCATGCCGACCGCGATCCCCTGAGAGCCGTTGACGAGCAGGTTGGGGAACCGGGCGGGGAGCACCGTGGGCTGCTGCATCTCCCCCGAGTAGTTGTCCTCGAAGTCGACCGTGTCCTCCCTGATCCCCTCGAGGAGGTGGTTGGACAGCTTGGTGAGCCGGCACTCCGTGTACCTGGCGGCGCCCGGCGGGTCATCGATGCTGCCGAAGTTGCCCTGCGGGTCGATGAGGAGATGACGCATCGAGAAGTCCTGCCCCATGCGGACGAGGGCGTCGTATATGGCAGTGTCACCGTGGGGGTGGTAGTTCCCCATGACGTCACCGACGACCTTGGAGCACTTGCGGTGGGCCGAGCCGGAGGTGATGTTGTTCTCGAACATCGAGTAGATGATCCGCCGCTGGACCGGCTTGAGGCCGTCGCGGACATCGGGCAGGGCCCGGGAGACGATCACCGACATGGCGTAGTCGACGAAGCTCTGCTCCATCTCGTCGGTGATCTCGATCTGGGGCACGCCCTCCGCTGGTGGGTTCTGCGTGGTCATGGCTCAGATGTCCAGGAATCGGACGTCGCCGGCGTTTTGCTGGATGAACGCCTTGCGCGAGGCGACATCGTCGCCCATCAGGGTGACGAAGACCTCTTCGGCCCGAGCCGCGTCCTCCATCTCGACTTGAAGCAAGGTGCGGGTGGCGGGGTTCATCGTCGTCTCCCACAGCTCCTGGGCGTTCATCTCGGCCAGGCCCTTGAAACGGGTCGGCTTCACCTTGGGGTGCTCCTTCTTGAAGGCATCGAGCCCGGCGTCGTCTTTCAGGTAATGAACCTGGGACCCGACCTTGACGCGGTAGAGGGGCGGCTGGGCGATGTAGACGTAGCCGTACTCGATCAACGGCTTGAGGTGACGGAAGAGAAGTGTGAGCAGGAGGGTCCGGATGTGGGCGCCGTCGACGTCGGCGTCGGCGAGCAGGACGATCTTGTGATAGCGGGCCCGCTCGATGTCGAACTCCTCGCCGATCCCGGTCCCCATCGCAGTGATGATGTCCTGCACCTCGAGGTTCTGCAGGGCCTTGGCCAGCCTGGCCTTCTCCACGTTGAGGATCTTGCCCCGGATGGGGAGGATCGCCTGAGTATTGCGAGTCTCGGGCCGACTTCGCGGGGCCGGCGGCGGACTTGCCCTCGACGATGAACAGCTCGGACTCTCCCGGGTCACGGGATGAGCAGTCGGCCAGCTTGTCGGGAAGCCCGCCTGACTCGAGGCCCGACTTGCGCCGGGTCAGCTCCCGGGCCTTGCGAGCCGCCTCCCGGGCCTTGGCGGCGCCGACGCACTTGTCGACGATGCGGCGGGCCTCGGGTGAATATCGCTCCAGCCATTCCGGCAGCTTGCGGTTGAGGGTCTTCTCGACGTAGGAGCGGATCTCGGTGTTGCCCAGCTTGGTCTTGGTCTGACCCTCGAACTGGGGCTCCTTGACCCGGACCGAGAGCACGGCAGTCAAACCTTCGCGGACGTCCTCGCCGGTCAGATTCTCGTCCTTCTCCTTGAGCATGCCCTTGGCCCGGGCGAAGTCGTTGATCGCCTTGGTCAGGGCCTTGCGGAAGCCCTCCTCGTGGGTGCCGCCCTCGTGTGTGTTGATGTTGTTGGCGAAAGAGAGCACCGATTCGGTGTAGGAGGTGGTCCATTGCATGGCCACCTCGAGCTCGGCGTCCTCCCCGACATCGGAGATGTCGATGATGTGGGCGTGGAGCGGGTCACGAAGCGAGTTGAGATGCTTGACGAAGTCGACCAGCCCACCCTTGTAGTGGAAGACCTCGATGCGCTCGGGATCGCTGCGCCGGTCGGTGAGTGTGATCTGAAGGCCGCGGTTCAGGAATGCGGTCTCCCGCAGCCGCGAGGCAACCGTGTCGTAATCGAACTCGGTGGTCTCCTGGAATGTCTCCGGGCTCGGCCAGAAGCGAATCGGTGGTGCCCGTCTTCTTGATCGGCTTGAGCTTCTTCGGGATCCTTGGTCTTGGGCTGCCCGTCGGTGAACTCCTGGTAATAGACGTGGCCCCCACGCCGGACTTCTGCCTCGAGACGGGTGGACAGCGCGTTGACCACCGAGAGCCCGACGCCGTGCAACCCGCCGGACACCGTGTAGGCGCCCTGTTCGAACTTGCCGCCGGCATGAAGCGTCGTGAGGACCGTGGTCAATGCCGAGCGCTTGGTCTTCGACATCTGCTCGACCGGGATGCCACGCCCATCGTCGACAACCTCGACTCCCCCATCGGCGAGAAGAGTCACCTCGATCCGGCTGGCTTGACCGGCCATCGCCTCGTCGACCGAGTTGTCCACCACTTCCCAGATGAGGTGATGAAGCCCTCTCGGACCGGTGGACCCGATGTACATCCCGGGCCGTCGCTTGACGGCCTCGAGACCCTCGAGCACGGTGATGTCTTTGGCTTCGTAACTGTCGCGAGTGGCCGTCACGACCCTCCTTGTGGGACCTTCGGGTGTGTCTGCTGGTGGACCTGAGTCAGGAGCCGGGAACCCGGCTGCAGACGAGTTTCACGGATGTCATTTTACCGGAAATACCTGATCAAAACGAATCAATCAAGGGGTCTGGCGTCACCGGTTCGGGGGTGCCCGCACCTCGATCCTGTCGATCACACCTTCGCCCAGGGCCTGACCCAGAGCAGTCACCAGATCGGCGCTCCCATACCTCAGGAACGCGACCATCGACGGTGACTCGGCCTCCACGACGAGGGTCTTGCCCTGGATGAAGAGAGGCTTGGAACGACCCGACCACGGGGTGCCGGCCAGGTCATCCCAGCCAGAGGCGAGACGGGACAACGCCATTGGATCCGACATCCCCATCTTGCGGAACATCGCCTCCAATGAGGCGCCGAACGAGGTGAGATCGCCGTCGCTCATCGTCGCACCCCGTCGCCCACGCTCCACACGGCGCCCTCGACCGGCACATCCTCGGGACGTGCCGAGCTGATCAAGGTCTGGGTGTCCGCCGGCAACGTCTTGGCCAGAGCCTCGGCCCGCTGCGGGTCGAGCTCGGAGAAGACATCGTCGAGGAGCAGCACCGGGGGCTCGTCGATCATCTCGGTCACCGCGCGGTGCGCAGCGAGTTTGACCGCCAGTGCCATCGTCCTCTGCTCACCCTGGCTTCCATGGGTGCGGGTGTCGATCCCATCCAGGGCGAGGACCGGCTCGTCTCGATGAGGCCCGACCGAGGTGAGTCTCCGGTCGTAGTCGATCTTTCGCGACGTCTCCAGGGACCTCAGGATCGCGGCCGTGAAGTCGGCGGCGGCGCCATCCAGGGCATCCCCGGCGCCCCACGTCGCGATGTATCCGATGGAAGCCCTCTCCGGCTTCCCGGCAATGTCGCCATATGCCGATTCCAGATGCGGTGACAGCGTCTCGATCACCCTGGCGCGCCTCGACATGACACGGCCACCCGACTGAGCGAGACGGGCGTCCCAGACCGAGAGGGTCGTGTCGTCTCGCTCGCCGGATTTCAGGAAGGCGTTCCTCTGACGTAGCGCCCGCTCGAACTCGCCCTGATCGTGATGAGCGGCGGACCAGAGTTGAACGGCGACGGCGTCGAGGAGGTCCCGGCGGTAGGCGGGGCCCCGCTTGACAAGGTCCAGGTCATCGGGGAGAAAGGCGATCACACGAAGCACACCGAGCAGATCGGCAGTCTTCCGGAGACGGCTCTTGTCGAGCTGGGTGCGGCGTGCGCCGGACCTGGGCAGCTCGATCTCGACGAGTCGTTCCCGCGGACCCGCTCGAGACCCCGGCCCTGATTACCGCGGCGGTCTCACCGTCGGCAATCAGCGAAGGGTCGGGGACCGATCGGAAAGATCGGAGCGACGAGAGGTAGGCGATTGCCTCGAGGAGGTTGGTCTTCCCGGCCCCGTTGGGACCGAGCAGGAGGTTGACCCCAGGGTCGGGCTGCCACTCGAGCTCCTGGTAGGAACGGAAGTGGGCGAGCGAAACCCAGTCGACCTTCATTCAGACCCGGACGGGCATCAGCAGGTAGAGGAAGTCATCCTCAGCACCGCTGTCGATCACGCTCGGCTTGAACGCGTCGATGACCCGGATCCGAATCGAATCGCCCGAGATCGCAGTAACTCCATCCTGGAGGTATCTCGGATTGAACGCGATCGACACCTCTTCCTCGGCACCTTCGAAAACACCTGGGAGGTGCTCGGTCTCACCGCCGACATCCTGGCGGGTGACAGCCACCTCCACGCCACCCTCCATGAGCTTGAGACGGACCGGGATGTGGTCCTCGGCAACGAGGGTGACCCTGCCGAGAGCCTCGAGCAGGACGTCCTTCTCCAGCACCACCTGACTCGGGTAGCTCTCGGGCAGCAACGACTGGTACTTGGGGAAGTTCCCGTCGATCAGCCTCAACCGCAGCATCCCCTTGTCCGACGTGAACACCGCCTCGCGGTCACGCAACTGGGCGGTCACCTTTGTCGACCCGATGGAACGGGGTAGCTCCCTCAAGCCGCGAGCCGGCACCAGGGCAGATCCCTCCAGGCCCACGCCTCTGAGCTCCTTCTTGGCTAGCCGGTACGAGTCGGTCGCCACCATGCGAAGCCCCTCGTCGGAGCTCTCGAACAGAACTCCGGTCAAGATCGGACGGGCGCCGTCGCCAGAGGCTGCGATCGTCACCTGGGAAATCGCCTCGGCCAGCTCCTCGCCATCGACCTCGACGCCATCGGCCACCACGTCCTCTTGCACCGGGAAGTCGTCGACTGTGAGAGGGCGAAGCGTGAAGCGGGGGCCATTCCCTTGGATCTCGATGTCTGTGTCACTCACCCCGATCGTCACCGCGCCGGCCGGCATCTTGCGGACCGCCTCCGAGAGAAGACGGCCCGGGATGACAGCTCGTCCCTCTTCCATCACCTCGACCTCGGCTGCCGTGCGCACGGTCACATCGAGGTCGGTGCCGGTCACCCGGAGCGTGGTGCCAGAGACCTCGCACAACAGGCCCTGCAGGACCGGCAAGGCGGTGCGAGCGCCTACCGCCCGGTTGGCTCGGGCGAGGACATCGGCGAGATCGTCTCGCTGTGCTCGGATTCTCACAGGTGGAGGTCCCTTCTTCTGCTCCTATTGATTTTCATTTGAAGAGTATTAGTCGTAGTAGGGGGTTGTGGATTTGGGGATTACCGGCATTCTCGCAGGCTCCGGCGGGTGTTTTGCCTGTGCAGTGGGATGTGGACCTTCTGTGTGATAGTCGCCTGCAGTCGGGGATAACTCAGCCACGTGTGGATAGGCCTCCACCTTTCCTCAGGTCCTGTGTGAGTTGTGTCACCCGGTCGAACACGGCCCGATCGGAGCGCAGGATCCGCTTCACCTTCTCCACGGAATGCAGGACAGTGGTGTGGTCCCGCTTGAAGTGCTCACCGATCTTGGGCAGCGAGAGATCGGTGAGCTCCCGGCACAAGTACATCGAGATCTGACGGCACAGGACGAGGGGTTGGCGCCGGCTCGGGCTGAGCACGTCGTCGACGGTGAAGCCGTACGCCGTGGCAGTGGCCCGGATGATCGTGTCGGGCCCAAGGGGGGCCAAGTCCTCGTTGGTGACAATGTCCCGGAGGACCCGCTCGGCGGTCTCGAGGTCGATGTCCCGCCGATTGAGGGCCGACCAGGCGGTGACCCTGGTCAGGGCACCCTCGAGCTCGCGGATGTTGTCGGAGACCAGCCCGGCGATGTGCTCGAGGACCTCGAGGGGCACCGGGCGGGGGGCAAACTCCGCATTTCTCCGCAGGATGGCGAGACGAGTCTCCACGTCCGGGGGCTGGATATCCGTGAGCAGGCCCCATTCGAATCGGCTGCGCAAGCCGGTCCTCCAACGAGGACAGGTTGCGGGGGTGACGGTCGGAGCTGATGACCATCTGCTTACCGGACTCGTAGAGCGAGTTGAAGGTGTGGAAGAACTCCTCGAGGATCTGCTCCTTGCCCTCGAAGAACTGAACATCGTCCAACAAGAGGATGTCGACTCCCCGGTATCGATGTTTGAAGTCATCGGCGCGCTTGCGCCGGATCGAGTCGATGAAGTCGTTGAGGAAGTTCTCTGACGAGACATATCGGACCACCAGATTGGGGTACATCTCGAGGGCTTGATGTCCCACTGCGTTGAGCAGGTGGGTCTTGCCCAAGCCGGCACCGCCATAGATGAACAGCGGGTTGTAGTGAGCACCGGGCTGTTCGGCGACGGCCATGGCAGCTGCCCAGGCGAAACGGTTCGACTGGCCCACGACGAAGCTCTCGAAGCGATAACGGGAGAACAGATTGGTCGCCGGGACGCCGTCGTCACTCCCCGTCGTCGATCGATGAGTCGGATCGGCGAGACCATCGTCGAGGGGCAGACTCGGCTCGACTCCGGGCTCGGGCTCGACGACCTTGAAAACCGGGTGAGAGTTGTTCCCGAAAGCGTCGCGATAGGCGGAATCGATCAACTCTCCGTGCTTGTCGCGCACCCAGCGCAGGTGGAATTCGCTCGGCGCGACCAGAGTGGGGGTCTCACCACCGAAATCGGGCTCGAGACGCGATAACCAGGTGTCCCAGTTCCCTTTCGAAACTCCAGCCCTCAACACATCTTGAAATTGGCCCCAGCCGCCCGGCGCCGTCTGCTCTTGTACCAAGACCACTCCTCCTGCCGGAAAGGTTGTCCACAGATCCATCCACACCTGTGGAAAGGACTGTGGAACATCCACCGGGAACATCCATCAGCTCGTCACCGAGAGCGGTCCAGTCCTCCACGGACGACTGGGGAAGTCGATCGCGCTCCCAAGGCCAAGGCAGGCGAGTATCGACCCTCGATCGCGACTCCGTCAAGAACGCGAGAATTGACGGTGTGGAAGAGTGGAGCCATTTCTATCCACAGGGAAATCCCAGGTAGGATCTGGTTTTTCCAGTCTCTTCCACGCGTTCGTGCGATCAAAACCGGGCCGATTGGCGGTGGCATTCTTTTCGCGAGTTATACGGTTTCTTCGCGCTCCGGCCGATCTGACGCCTGGACGTGGTCGAGGCGCGGCCCAGGGGGCGATCGAATCGGACTTTGACATAGTTCGGCGAGGATTCGTAACCTATCGTGACTCACACTTCTACCCCCCTTGTTTTGTCATGAAGAGGACTTACCAACCCAAGGTTCGAAGGCGAAAGCGCCGTCACGGCTTCCGTCATCGCATGCAGACCCGAGCTGGGCGCGGGATCGTCAAGTCGCGCCGGCTCAAAGGTCGGAAGCGTCTCGCTGCCTGACTTCGAATCCCTTCGCTCCCCTAGAGACTTTCGACGGGTGCTGAAGGAGGGGACAAGACGCCGCTCGGGGGGCGTCGTGATGGTGAAATGCTCCGGTCAGCCGGGAGTGTCACGTGTCGGGCTCGTTGTCTCGAGGAGCGCCGGCAATGCGGTCACCCGGAATCGGATCAAGCGCCGTCTTCGACACTCTTTGCGTGGCGTGGATTTGAAACCAGGATCGGATTACGTGTTCATCGGCAGCAGCCAGGTAGCAGATGCCCCGCATCCCCAGCTGATGGGGTGGCTGGAACGCGCCCTCGAGGCGCCTGATGTCTGACTCGATCTTCCGTCCTCGCATGATTGCCGTCGGCTTCATCCGGATTTACCAGAAATTGGTAAGTCCCAACCTTGGAGCCAACTGCCGTTACCAGCCGACGTGCTCGCATTACACGGCGGAGGCGATCGAGCGGTTCGGAGTGATCCGGGGGTCCTGGCTCGGGATGAAGCGAATCGGTAGATGTCATCCCCTCCGACCTGGTGGCTATGACCCGGTGCCTGAGACCTGGAGAGCTAACTGATGGGCAATCTGTTCAATTACCTCATCGAGGGCCTCGGCTCGATCCTGGGTTTCTTCTACAACCTTCTCGATGGCGTGTTCGACGAGGGCGTGTCTCTCGGTCTGTCCATCATCCTGCTGACCATCGTCGTCAACCTCCTGGTGTTTCCCCTCACCCTGAAACAGACCCGGGCCACCCGGGCGTTCACGGCGATCCAGCCCGAGATCAAGCGGATCCAAAAGGAGTACAAGGACGACCCGCAGGAGATGCAGAAGAAGCTGATGGAGCTGCAGAAATCGGCCGGGGCCACCCCGGCGGGTGTCTGCTCCCCCTCCTGGTCCAGATGCCGATCTGGTTCGCCTTGTTCCGTCTCCTTCAGACGCCGGAGCAATACATCGCACCGGACAGCGCCCTGGGGTTGGCACTGGCCGATGACGTCCCCAAGACGTTTCTCGGCATGGATCTCTTCACCAGCCCGTCCGAGGCGATGGCGCTCGGGCTCACCGCAGCTCTCCCCTATCTGATCATGATCGTCCTGATGGTGGCCACCCAATACGTCCAGCAATGGCATGCCACCTACGGGCAGGAACGCCCTGCCGGTCAGCCGGGCGCCGGGGCCCAGCAGGCGATCACCAAGATCATGCCGCTCTTCATCGGCTTCATCTCCTGGAACTTCCCGGCCGGTCTCATCATCTACTGGGCGACCGGAAACCTGTTCCGACTTGGCCAGCAGGCCCTGATCTTCAAGATGGACGGACGCCCGACGCCGGCGGCCACGACGACCGAGGAGCCCAAGAAAGAACAGAAGGCAATCCCGGCGTCCGAACAGGCCGAGGCGAAGAAACCCCAACAGGGCGCCACAGACAAGCGCCGACGGCGCAGGAGGAGGTGACGTGAGTTACGTCGAGATCGAGGTCCGGGCCAGAACCGTCGACCTGGCGGTGGAGGCGGCGATGCAGGAGCTCGGTGTAACCGACCGCGAACAGCTGGCGGTCGAAGTCATCCAGCAGCCGGAGAAGGGCTTCCTGGGCCTCGGTGGTCAGGATGCGGTGGTCAGGGTGAAGCGCCGGAAGAGCCGGCGTCGTCGCAACGAGCGCAAACGGGAGAGCAGGGGACAAGGTCAGGACCGTGGATCCAAGCAGCAAAAGGCACCGACTTCGGCTAAGAATGGTGGCGGCAATCAACGAGTCCAACAATCGCAGAGCAAGGGTCGTCACATGAGCCAACAGGGAGATAATCGAGAGCCCAAGATCGACGATCGCCCCGATATCTCGATCGAGGAGCAGGCCAGGATCGCCACCCAGTTTCTCGAGGGTTTGGTTGATGCATTCGGTCTGGAAGGGACCGTGACCACCAAGATCGAAGACGATGTCATCGTTGCCGACGTCGACGGGGAGCAGACCGAGGCCCTGGTAGGGGTTCGGGGCTCGGTGCGATCGGCGATTCACGAGCTGACCCGGACAGTCATGCAGCGTTACGGTCATGACACGGCCCGTCTTCGTCTCGATATCGCCGGTTATGCGGAGAGACGGCGTCAGGCGCTCACCATCTACGCCGATCGGCTCATCGACCAACTAATGGTCGAAGGTGGCGAGGTCATGCTGGAACCGATGAGCCCCGCCGATCGAAAAGTGATCCACGACGCTGCCGCCGCTCGAGAAGGCGTCAACTCCTACTCCGAAGGGGAATCGCCCCGTCGCTACGTGGTTTTGACCGCAACCGCCCCTGCAGCCGTTGCTGCCACAAGCGAAGAAGAGGAATAGGTTGTAAGTCGTAAGTGGTAGGTGGTAGGTAGGAGAACCTAAGACCTACAACCTAAAACCTAGAACCAACAAGTTACCCCGCCCTCGGGCGGGGTAACTTGTTTCACGTGGAACCTTCCCACCTTCTTTGGGCTCGGTGCAGCGAATGGGCCGGTCGTGAGCTATCCCCGACCCGGGTCTCCATTCTCGAACGGTATCGGGAGTGGCTGCTCACCGAAGCGGTGGAAGCCGGTGGTATCGGCCCCAACGAGGCGATCCGGGTCGACAACCGGCATATCGGTGACTCCTTGCTTTTTGCCGGGGGATTTCGAGACACCCCGGATCTCGTTCTCGATGTCGGCTCCGGGGTCGGTCTACCCGGGATTCCGCTCAGCGTCGTGATGCCCGATACCCGTTTTGTCTTACTCGATCGATCGGGCCGGCGGGTCGATCTGATGAGACGGGTGAGCCGGATGCTGGATCTACCCAATGTCGAGGTGGTACATGGAGATATCTCGGACTGGGATACCCCGGTCGATGGGATTGTCTCCCGGGCCAGTCTCTCCCCGGAGCAAGCGTTGGTGAACTTCACACGTCTTCTCAGACCCGGAGGCAGGGCGGTGGTGGGTGGCTCCTGGGCGGCGCCACCGGTGGTGGTTGGCTTCGATCTACTCGAAGTTCCGGGCACGGTCCTTGACCAAACTGTTTGGCTTCTTATCATGCGTCCTCAGTGAGCGAGAAGCGCCCTCTGGTTGTCGCGCTGGCCAATCAAAAGGGTGGCGTGGGCAAATCGACCACCGCCATCAATCTGGCCGCGGCGTTGGCCTTTCAGGGTCAGCGAACACTTCTGATCGATCTCGACCCGCAGGGCAATGCCACCAGTGGTCTCGGAGTGGATCGCTCGGCAATCAGCACCTCGATATACGAAGTCCTGCTCAAAGAGGCCGAGACGGATGACGCCATAGAGCCAACGTCGGTGCGGGATTTGTTCGTCATCCCGGCCACGATCGACCTGGCCGGGGCCGAAATCGAGCTCGTCTCGTTGCTTTCACGTGAAACACGTTTGCGCACCGCCATTGCCGATCTCGATCAGGGCTTCGAGGCCATACTGATCGATTGCCCTCCCTCCCTGGGTCTGCTCACCGTCAACGCCTTCACTGCCGCCGACGAGGTGTTGATCCCCATCCAGTGTGAGTACTACGCCTTGGAGGGTCTCACCCAGTTGTTGCGCAATGTGCAATTGGTGACCGCAAACCTCAATAAGGACCTGAAGGTTGGCGGTGTAGTGCTCACCATGTACGACGGTCGAACCAAGCTTTCCAAGGATGTGGCCGAGCAGGTACGTGAGCATTTCGCCGAAACCACCTATCGCACGGTGATCCCGCGCTCGGTGCGTCTCTCCGAGGCCCCTTCCTACGGGGAACCGATCGAGGCGTTCGATCCGATGAGCCGGGGGGCCATCGCTTATCGACAACTGGGACGGGAGTTCATCGAACGCCACGGGCTGAACTAGGAGGATGTGATGACTGTTAGACGGACGGGCTTGGGTCGGGGTCTGGAGTCACTGATCCCCATCGATCCGGCCCCAGCCGAATCCGAGGGCTTCCGACAGATCCCGGTCGATCAGATCAAGGTCAACCCGGACCAGCCCCGGTCGCGATTCGACGACGAGTCGCTCGAAGAGATGGCCAACTCGATGAAGGAGGTGGGCATCCTCCAGCCGATCGTGGTGACCGGAGCCGACGACGGCTATGTCTTGATCGCCGGGGAACGACGCTGGCGGGCAGCGAAGCGAGCCGGCTTGGGTGTCATTCCGGCGGTGATTCGTGAGGCCACCGGTCAGCCGACGCTGGTGGAGGCGCTGATCGAGAACGTTCAGCGTCAGGATCTCACCCCACTCGAGGAGGCTCACGCATACCAACAGCTTCTGGAAAATTATGGAATGACCCAGGAGCAGGTGGCAGGGCGCGTCGGCAAGTCGAGGCCCACGATCGCGAACACCCTGCGTCTCCTTCAATTGCCGACAGAGGTCCAGGAGATGGTCGATGCGGGCGAGCTCTCGGCCGGGCACGCCCGCGCCCTGGTCGGAATGGAGGACGCCGCCTACGCCACACACCTCGCCGGCCGAGCGGTCGACGAGGGGTGGAGCGTTCGGCAGATGGAGGACGCAGTCAGGATGCGAAAGGGGGAGCGGCGCAACAGCCCGACCGGTGTTCGTCAGCTCCGGCCTGCAGAGATCATCGAGCTCGAGAAGCGGCTCACCGACCACCTCGGCGCACCGGTGAAGATCAGCTACCGGAACGAGAAGGGCAAGATGGAGATCAGGTTCGGCTCACTGGGAGAGCTCGAGCGGCTCTACCGGATGTTCAACGGCTAGCGGCAAATTCGCCTGCCGCGTTGGCGAAGAACTGGGTCAGACCGTCAACCACGGAGTACCCGACCTCCTCGTCGAGCTTGCCTCGGGAAACAACCACCGCCGGCGCGCGCGTCTCCTTGAGGAGGGCGCCGGCCCGCCCCTCGACCTTGCCGCCAAGAGCCGAGGCCAGGGACCGGGCGAGCAATTCACCCGCCTCGGACCGGCTGTGCTCCGAGGCAAAGTAGAAGACAGAGTCGTCCCCGTCGGGGTTCAGTTGGAAGGCAACGATGAGATCGGCGCCGAGGACGTTGGCCCGATGGGCCCTCAGTCGCTCTGGGACCGATCCGTCCTGTGACCTCGACATCACCGGAAGCCCGCCCAACTCCTGCAGACCCAATGCGGCGGCCGACGCCGCCTCCCACGTGACCGACGCCTCGTGGGTGTCCCGACAACCTGCGTCGAGGTAGACCCTGGCCCCGGCGACGGTGGGCGGGAGGCGACGGAGCCATTCCCGCTCACGCACCGCCTGTCGACCCTCCTTCATCTCGCCCCGGGTCACCAGATGGATCTCGGTTACCACCTCCGGCCCTGCTTTTCCATCTTCTGCCAGGTTGCGGTTGTGCTGGAACTCGATGATGGCCTCTTCGGTCTTGGGTCCGAAGATCCCGTCGACCTTGCCCACGTCGAAGCCGAGCGAGCTGAGACGGGACTGGATCTCTGAGACGTCTTCCCCCCGCATCATCGGTCGGCGGAGGAAGAGCATCCGGTCACCGAGCCGGTACCCGGCCTCGTAGAGCGAGCGCCAGGTGTCGGGCCCGACGATGCCGTCGACGTCGAGTCCCCTGGCCTTCTGGAATTCCTGCACCGCCGCCTCTGTGCCTATGCCGAAGGTCGACGCGGGATCCGACTCGGTGGGGTAGCCCAGGGCATCGAGACGCTCCTGGATGTCCCGCACCGCTGCTCCCTCGTCACCGACGCGATAAAGACGCATGTAGGGTTATAGGTTATAGGTCGTGGGTTTTAGGTACCTACGACCTACGCACTCAGAACCTACAACGCTTCTACAGGAACTCAGCGAGTTCCTGTAGAAGCCTGTGCTTTGGTGCTGCGCCGACGATTCTCTTCTTCTCGACACCATCCTGGAAGAGGATCAAGGTCGGGATGCTCATCACGTCGTGTTGTGCCGCCGGCATCGGGTTGTGGTCGACATTCAGCTTTCCGATCGTGAGGCCGGCGTGTTCGTCGGCGATCTCCTCGAGTACCGGGGCGATGACCCGGCACGGACCGCACCATTCAGCCCAGAAATCGACGAGGATCGGCGTGTCGGCGCTGATGGCGTCGTTGAAGGTGCCGTCGTTGAGAGTGACGATGTTCTCGGCCATTGGTTTGGTTTCTCCTTGAGGTGTCAGAGTTTCATTCCAGGCCGGCCAACCAGCGCTCTGCGTCGATGGCTGCCATGCACCCGGTCCCTGCCGCAGTGACCGCCTGGCGATAGGTGTGATCGGCGACGTCACCGGCGGCGAATACTCCGTTCACATCGGTGCGGGTGCTGCCGTCGGGCGATTTCACGATGTACCCATTCTCGTCCAGATCGAGTGCTTCGGCGAACAACTCGGTGTTGGGCTTGTGCCCGATGGCCACGAACACGCCATTGGCCGCCATCTCCCGCTTCTTGCCGGTGACGGTGTCTTCGAGGGTCACCTTCTCGACCGTCGTGCTCCCGTGGATCTCGGTCAGCACCGTGTTCCACAGCACCACGATCTTCTCGTGGTCCAGCACACGCTGCGCCATGATCTTCGAAGCCCGGAACTCGTCACGGCGGTGGACGATGGTGACCTTTGAGGCGAACTTGGTCAAGAACAGGGCTTCCTCCATGGCGGTGTCACCTCCGCCGACGACGACCAGCTCCTGGTCCCTGAAGAAGAACCCGTCACAAGTGGCACAGGCCGACACCCCGCGCCCGGTCAATTCCTCTTCACCGGGGATCCCCAGCCACTTGGCGGTGGCACCGGTGGCGACGATGACGGCATCCGCCGTGTAGTCGTCCCCCCCGACCTCGACCTGGAGTGGCCGGGAGTCGAAGTCAACGCTGGTCACATCGACCTGCTGCATGCGAGCCCCGAAACGCTCGGCCTGCTTGCGGAACTGGTCCATCAGTTCCGGGCCGAGGATGCCGTCAGGAAAACCCGGATAGTTCTCGACATCGGTCGTGATCATCAGCTGGCCGCCGGCAGCCACTCCCTCGAAAACGAGCGGGTCGAGGTCGGCGCGGGCGGCGTAGAGGGCGGCGGTCAGTCCCGCCGGCCCGGAGCCGATGATGATCAACTTCTCGTGACTCATCTCTGTATCAGGTCCTCTTCAACCACAGATAGGTGCCTGCTCCGACGAATACGAGACCAAAGACCGCAAAGGCCCCGGCCGTGGTCAGCGGGATCTCGAGGGCCCCGAATATCGCCAGAAACAGGAACAACAATGCGGACAACCCAAGGCTGGCCGCCAGGATTCCCAGC
This sequence comes from uncultured Acidobacteriota bacterium, assembly GCA_963843585.1. Lineage (GTDB taxonomy): Bacteria > Actinomycetota > Acidimicrobiia > Spongiisociales > ZC4RG35 > JARDZU01. The sequence goes on along the minus strand of CAWJLJ010000009.1, from coordinate 153,767 downwards.
CCGGTGACACGGATCCCCTTGGCCACACGGTCCACTGTCAGCGAGCGGATCTTGATCGTGATCTGCTCGAGGATCTCGGCGAACCTGACGGCTAATTCTTCCACTGGCACCGAGATTAGTTACCCCGTCGTCCGTGTCGGCTATCCGACGTAGACGATCTCACAACGGGGGAGCACGACGAAGGTGACGATCGGCTCCGCCTCGGGATCCTCCGGCATGACCAGTAGATAGATCTGATCGAGATCGATCTCGTCGACCACCACGTGCTCATCGAGGGCGACTCGAGTCAGGCACGCTTCGACGTCACGATCGGTGCCTTCGGTGACAGCTCGGTCGGCTTGATTGGCACGAGCTTCTTCTGCGAGCTCGGCGAAGGGAAGGGCGAAGCTCTCCTCACCACCGGCCGCTGCGGTCGTCGTCTCCGTGGCGGCGGCTGTGGTCTCCGTCGTCATCTCGGGTGCCGATTCACCGTCGTCGCTTCCCTGGGCGACGAACGGGGCCTCCTCGACGGGCGCATCGAGCGCTTCGGCGACGGTGGTTGCGCCAGATTCGGCACCGTCGTTCAGGGCGTCATTGTTGAGGACGCTGACCAGTCCAACGGTGACGAACAGCCCGGCGGCTACATAGGCGAGGCGCTGCCACCACGGTGTGGCCGGGCTCTTCCCGGGCTGGTTGCGCAACTCGGTCCACAGATCGCGATGGAGAGCAGCCTTCTCCAGATCGGTCATCTCCACAGCGGGAGCGGCCGCCAGCCATTCGATCACCTCGGTCTGGGTGCGGTATTCCTCACGGCACTCCGGGCACGACTCGACGAGGGCGCGCGCCTCGGCCTCATCGCTCAGAGAGCCATCAGCGAGGGCAGCGATCAGATCGAGGGGATGGTCATGCATTCGAATCTTTGGACGGTCTCATTGGTCGTTTTGGTTCCCCAACTGCTTGGCGAGGAGACGGCGGCCGCGAAAGACACGGGACTTCACGGTCCCGATGGGCACCCCGAGGATCTCCGCTGCCTCGGGGAGCGACAGTCCTTCGAGGTCGGACAGAACCACCGCATTGCGGAAGTCGGGAGGCAGTCCGGCGAGGGCAGCCTCGATCTCGGGTCGCAAGGCGGCGGATTCGATCGCCTCCTCGGCCGAAGGGTCCGAAGGGTCGACATGGTCGGGGAGGCTCTCGGAGGGCCTTCGCTGGGCACGACGGAGTTGGTCGTAACAGGTGTTCACCGCGATCCTGTAGATCCACGTCCCAACTGCCGACCGGCCCTGGAACTGGCCCGCCTTGCGAAACACAGTGAGGAATGTTTCCTGGGTCGCGTCGAGGGCCTTCTCACGGTCTCCCAGGATGCGGAGGCACACCGAGAACACCCGGCCCTCGTGATTTCGCATGACTGCGTCGAATGCATCCCGGTCTCCGGAAACGACCCGAGTCAGCAGCTCGGCTTCGTTGCCGGGGACCGTCACGGGGTGAATCGTACTTCTCCGAGCTCCCCGTAATAGGTTCCGTCCGGCTGCTCGGGGAAGTCGGTCATCCACAACAACCAGTGCCCCCCCTCGCGTCTCGGGAGGGGAAAGAGGGTGGTGCTCGACTCCGCAGTAGCGGTCAGGGCCCGTTCCCATCCGTCGATCCCATCGGGTGGGTCCTGCGCCCAGTAGATGCTGAACTCGGTGCCGCTGGTGAGTCCCATCAGTTGCACGGCCGATGGCGCGCCACTCACCTGAAAGCGGAGCCCGACGCCGGGCTTCACCAGCGAAACAGGGTCCTGATATCGCTCCGACCTCCAGATCGTCGACGCACTGCCGTCGAGGACGTCGCCGAGTGCCTCGTCGTTCTCACCGCCTTCCCCGAAGGGATCGAAGGACGCGAAGTCGACCACGCGCACCGGGCCCGGTGCCACGGTGGTGCCGGTGCCCGCCGTTGTCGTGGTCGCCGGGTTGGCGCCCACGGTGGTCGTGGGGGAAATGGGGATGATCTGGCCCCCGCCGATGAAGAGCCGCCCCAGCGCCACCAGACCCACGGCCAGGACCACGAGCCCGACGGCCACATAGAGGAGGCGCCGTGAGGTTGACAGCGGCTCCGGTTGCGCTGGTCGGAGGGTGGGGGTGGCGAGGAGGGCCTTCTCCAGTTCGGCGGCTTCGAGGTTGCCCGACTGGGCGGAACGGAGAACCCGGTCTACTGCCCTCGGGACTCCATCGATGCTCTCCGAGGGCGGCGGGCCTCCGGGTGCCGACCCGGTGAGGGCCGTCTCGAGAGCGGCAGCGAGTGCCCGCACGTCGCCGTCCTGATCGGTTCGTGTCTCCCGACCGAACGCTCCGAGCTTCGCTGGATGGGCAACCGACCACGAGATGGCGGAGAGATCGATCTGCCCATGCACCGCGCCTGACTCATGCAGGGCGGCGAGAGCACCGGCCAGACCCGAGGCGTTGGGCAGGAACTCCTCCAGACCGACGGTCTGATCTGCCTCCAGCCGATCGGCGGCGGATGCCCCCCCGGTCCACTCACAGACGGCGTAGGCGCCGCCAGTGGCATCCTCGACCGCGAACACCCGGGAAAGATGGGGATGCCCGGTCTTGGCGGCTCCGCTCACGCTCGCAATGAATCGTTCCCTTCGCTCCTGGCTCGACTCCGGCCCTAGGGACCGGATGAGGACCGGGCGCTCGAGGGAGGTATCAGTCGCCAGCCACTCCTCGATGTCGTTGTCGCGCCCGAGCCGCATCTCGAGGCGGTAACGGTCGGAGACCGGGGGTGGCATGGCCCTAGTTCAGCACCGGCCGGCCCTCAAGCTCCATATCTCAACAGATGGAGCGGTGTCTCTCGGGCCTGAAACCCCTCCCGCTCGTAGAGACGGCGGGCCTGATCGTTCTCGGGGCGGAGGTTGAGAACGAGCGAACGAGACCCGCGTTTGGAGGCCCACAGGGCGGAGGCCCGCACCAACGAGCCCCCGATGCCTCGGCCGGCAAATGACGGGGCGACAGCCACACGCTGGAGGTAGGACACTGTCATCTGGGAGCCGACCAGGGCGTAACCGGCGAGCTCGTTCTCGATCCGGGCGGTGAGGACAGTGGCGCGCGGCGTTGCCTTCATCGCCTCGATCAGCCCCTCCTCGCTCATCCTCCAGAACCCGTCGAAGGCGAGATGATCTATCGCCACCAAAGGGCCCCAGCTGGGGGTGTTGGTCGCCTCGATCTCATAGTCGGGCGGGACGATCCCGGTTCCCAATGCCATCTCCATCACGTCGAGCAGGCGGAACGGGGTGAATCCAGCCGAAATCCACACTTTCGTAGCCGACGGGTAGAGAGCGGGGGAGTAGACGATGCCCGACCCCATCGGCCCGAGTAGCTCTGCGACGGCCCTCAGGAACTCGTGGGTGCCTCGCTCGAGACGCACCGCGGGGTCGGGGAAGTCATCGTTCCACGGCCGTGCCAGTGCCTTGGCCCAACCCCTGCGCACGGTCACCGAGCCGGGCCAGACCCCGTCGAGATGCAGGCGATCGGGCACCTGTGGGAGAGTACGGCATGGAAGTGGTGGTGGCCGCCAGCCCGATGGGAGCCCTGCATGACACCGGCCGAAACCACCCGGAGCGGCCCGAGCGCCTGGGCGCGGTGCTCCGCGGGATCTCCGAGAGCGGGCTGAAGCTGACCGAGATCGAGGCACCGCCGATCGAGCGCTCCGACCTCGCACTGGTCCACGACCCGGCCTATGTCGACGCCATCGAGAGGTTCTGCCTCCTCGGCGGTGGTGCCCTCGACATGGACACGTTCGCCTCGCACGACACCTGGGCCGCGGCCACCACCGCGGCTGGAGGGGTCATGGCCGTGGTGGAGGAGCTGGAAGGGCGCGCCGACGCCACCGGATTCGCCCTCTGCCGGCCGCCGGGTCACCACGCCCTCCGTTCCAGGGCGATGGGGTTCTGCCTGTTCAACAACGTCGCCGTGGTGGCTGCATGGCTCCGGTCACGGGGTCAACGGGTGGCGATCCTGGATTGGGATGTCCACCACGGAAACGGAACCCAGACGATGATGGGCGACGATCCGGGCACGCTGTACGTCTCCATCCACCAAGACGACTTCTATCCGTTCGTGGGTTTTCCCGATGACATCGACACCGGTGCCACCGGCACCACGGTCAACATCCCGTTGCCCGCCGGCACCGCGGGAGACGTGTTCCGCCTGGCATGGGAGCAGCTGGTCATCCCTGTGGTTTCCCAGTTCGGGCCCGATTGGGTCCTGGTGAGCGCCGGGTACGACGCCCACACCGAAGACCCCCTGGCCGACCTCGATCTGCTCGACGCCGACTACGGATGGATGGCTTCGCGTCTGGCTCGCGCTCACCCAGCACACCGCACGGTGTTCGCTCTCGAAGGGGGCTACGACCTCGATGGGCTCCGGCACTCCGCCCGCTCCACGGTGCGCGGCATGGCGGGCGAGGAGCAGTTCGGGCCTCCTCTCACCTCGGCCCCTGGTGCCTCCGAAGCGCTGGCTGTCGCCGGCGTGGCCGTCGCGAGGCACTGGAGTGTCTGAGAAGTCTTTCAGGTCTCTTGCGACCCGAGCCGATAACCACACTCTGGGTCAACTGGGAAAGGAACATGGAAATCAACATCGAGGATCTTCTGCGTCGTGCTGTCTCGCTGGGCGCAACGGATCTGCATCTCAAGGTCGGCTCACCTCCAGTCGCCCGCGTCAACGGTGACCTGGAGAGGCTCGAAGGCTTCGAGGCGCTCAAGCCCGAGGACACACAGGCCTACGCAGAGGCGCTATTCACCCCCCGCGGCGCTCGCGATTTCAAGGACACCGGCACTGCCGATTTCGCGTTCGGTCGCCAGGACATCGGGCGCTTCCGGGTAACGGCCTTCCGTCAGCGTGGCTCGGTATCGGTGGTTCTGCGTCGTGTATTTCCCGGGACGATGTCTTTCACCGATCTCGGGCTGCCCCCGGTCGTGGAGAAGCTCGCCGCCGAAACGTCGGGGCTGCTCCTCGTCACCGGAGCTTCCGGTTCGGGCAAGACCTCCACCATGGCCTCGATCCTGGACTGGATCAACACCCATCGGGCGGTGTCGATCCTCACGGTCGAGGACCCGATCGAGGTCCTCCATCCCGACAAGAAGAGTGTCGTAGAGCAACGCGAAGTCGGTGTCGACACTCCGAGCGCCGCCGATGCGGTGCGGAGTGCGATGCGTCACGACAACGACGTGCTCATGATCTCCGAGTTCGATGACGCCGAGACCGCACGTGCGGCCATCGCGGCGGCCGAGACCGGCCACCTGGTGATCTCCTCGATGCGGACGACTGACCCAGCCGACACCATCGATCGCGTGGTCTCGCTGTTCCCCGAGTCGCAGCAACGCGTCGTCCGGGGCCAGCTTGCCGCACAGCTTCTGGCGATCGTCAGCCAGCGTCTGCTCGAGAGCCAGGAGAAGGGGAAGACACTGGCCTGTGAGGTCCTCACCAACAACGAGCGTGTCCAGGAGTGGATCATTGGTGGCGCCGAGGCCCCGGTCCTGATCGACATCATGAAGGAGAGCGAGTTCTTCGGGATGCAGACGATGGACGCGTCCCTTCTCCGACTGGTGGTCGACAAGTCCATCGACCTCCCTGCCGCCCTTCCCTATGCCCGAAACGTCCACGAGCTTCGAGCCAAGGCGATGGCAGCCGGCATCGCGGTGTAACGAGTGGTGGGTTCTGAGGTGGTGGGTTGTAAGAACTCACCACCCACCACCCAAAACTCATAACCTCAATGGGTGATCCCGAAGCGGCTCGATTTCCTGGTCTCGCCAGATCTACCGCCGGCCCAATTGCATCAGCTGTTCGATGTGGCCGGCCATCAGCTGTTCCTGGTTGGCGGCTCGGTCCGTGACGCCTTCCTGAGAGGCCGCTGGAGGATTACGACTTCGCCACCGATGCCAGGCCGGATCGGATCGCCGAGCTACTCGAGACCTGGGCGGACGTCGTCTACCGCGTCGGAGCCACATTCGGCACCGTTGCTGCCCGCAAGAACGGGCACACGGTCGAGGTAACCACGTTTCGCAACGAGGTCTACCGCGACGATTCTCGCAAACCTCAGGTCACGTTCTCCGACGACATCGAGACCGATCTCGCCCGGCGCGACTTCACCGTGAACGCCATCGCCCTGTCGCTCATGGACATGGAACCGATCGATCCCCAAGGTGGCCTCGCAGACCTGGCCGCCGGGGTGTTGAGGACCCCGCTCGATCCTGAGATCTCGTTCTCCGAGGATCCCCTGCGCATGCTGCGGCTGTTCAGGTTCGAGGGCACGCTCGGATTCACCGGGGAGGCCAGGACGGTGGAGGCCGTGGCTGAGATGGGAGAGCGTCTGGAGATCGTGTCGGCGGAGCGGATCAGGGACGAGCTATCGAAGCTCGTCGTGGCGCCAGACGCCGGGAAGGCCCTCGATCGTGTCGTCGCCTCCGGGTTGGCCACCCATTTTCTCCCCGAGCTGCCCGCCCTGGCCATGGAGCAAGACCCTCACCAGCGTCACAAGGACGTGTTGGCCCACACCCTGGCCGTGGTCGACAAGACACGGCCCGAGCTGGTGCTTCGGCTTGCCGCCCTGTTCCACGACATCGGCAAGCCCGACACCCGCCAGTTCGGAAAGGATGGCGTCTCGTTTCACCATCACGAGGTTGTCGGGGCGCGATTGACCCGGCGTCGGCTGAAGGCCCTTCGCTATCCCGGTGAGGTCGTCGACGATGTGTCCCGGCTCGTCTTCCTCCACCTCCGCCCGCACACGCTCAAGATGGGTTGGACCGATTCTGCCGTGCGCCGCTATGTGCGTGACGCCGGCGAGTTGCTCCCGTATCTCAACGAGCTGGTGCGGTGTGACGTCACCACTGCCAATCCGCGCCGAGCCCGGGCTGTCCAGAATCGCATCGACGAGCTCGAGGAGAGGATCGCCGAGCTGAGTGCGAAGGAGGAGCTATCGCGTCTCCGCGCCCCGATCGATGGCAATCAGGTGATGGGGTATCTGGGGATTGGGCCCGGGCCGAACGTAGGTGACATCATGGGGCTGATGCTCGAGCGAAGGATCGACGAGGGCCCCTACAGCGTGGGGGAGGCCTATGCCATGGTCAGGGACTGGGCCATTGCCCAGGGCATCCCGGATCCTGGCCCACCACCCGACGAGGAGGAATGACGTTGAGGGTCGTCCTCGCCTATTCAGGTGGCCTCGACACGTCGGTGATCCTGGCCTGGCTTCGCGAAGAGCGCGGGGCGGAGGTGATCGCTTACACCGCTGACGTCGGCCAGGGCGCCGAGGCCGCCGAGGCCAAGGAGAAGGCCATCGCGACCGGAGCCGTGGAGGCAGTGGTCGAGGACCTCACCCATCGTTTCGTCGACGGCGCCGTGTACCCCGCCCTGCGGGCCGGCGCGGTCTACGAGGGTCATTACCTGCTCGGGACCTCCCTGGCCCGGCCCATCATCACCGAAGGTCTGGTGCGAACGGCCCGCGCCTTCGGTGCCGACGCCATCTCCCACGGTGCGACGGGCAAGGGCAACGATCAGGTCCGCTTCGAGCTCTCCGTTGCCGCGCTGGCCCCCGATCTCCGGGTGATCGCCCCCTGGCGGGAATGGGACCTCGACGGGCGCACGGCCCTCATCGAGTACGCCCGGGAACGCGGGATACCCGTGCCGGTCACCCGGGAGGAGCCGTACTCGATGGATGCCAACCTCTTCCACATCTCGTACGAGGGAGGAATCCTGGAGGATCCCTGGGCCGCACCCCCGCCCAAGATGTTCCGACTCACCGTGGACCCCACCGATGCCCCGGATCAGCCCGAGGAGGTCGTGATCGGGTTCGAGGAAGGCAACCCGGTGTCGATCGATGGGCATGAGCTGGGACCGGTCGAGCTGTTGACCGAGGCGAACGCACTTGCCGGCAGACACGGCGTCGGGAGGGTGGATCTCGTCGAGAATCGGTTCGTCGGGATCAAGAGCCGCGGGGTCTACGAGACCCCGGGAGGGACCATCCTGCATCTCGCCCACCGCGCAGTCGAGTCGATCACGCTCGACAGGGAGGTGCTGCACATCCGGGACTCCCTGATCCCCCGCTATGCCCAGATCGTCTACAACGGCTTCTGGTTCAGCCCGGAGCGGACGGCATTGCAGGGTCTGATCGACGACATCCAGGCACCGGTCACCGGAGAGGCGCGTCTGGTGCTCTACAAGGGCGGGGCCACCGTGACGGGGAGACGCTCACCCAATACCCTCTATGACCCCGATTCGGCCACCTTCGAGGCCGACGACGTCTATCGCCAGGCCGATGCCGAAGGCTTCATCTCGCTCAACGCCCTGCGAATCAGGGGGTTCGGCGGAGGGGAAGTGGAATGAGCCTGTGGGGTGGCCGCTTCGAGTCAGGCCCCGGCGAGACCCTGTGGGCATACACCACCGATGTCTCGGACAGGCGTCTCCTCGCCGACGACGTTGCCGGCTCTCGGGCGCACGTCCTGATGCTCGGCGAGACCGGGATCCTGGCTGAGGCCGACGTGACGGCTCTCCTCGGCGGGCTGGAGACCATCCAGTCCGAAGCTGCCGGTGGGGATTTCGAGTTCTCCGACTCGGACGAGGACGTTCACTCGGCGGTGGAGCGGAGATTGTTCGAACTGGTCGGTGACACCGCGGGCAAGCTGCACACCGCCCGATCCCGCAACGATCAGGTGGCCCTCGACATGCGTCTCTACGCCCGCCGCGCCGCCGGCGAGCGACACGACCAGCTTCACGCCTTCGCCCTCGCCCTCGCCGACATCGCTGAGAGCCACGCCGAAACCGTCGTCCCGTCCTACACCCATCTCCAGCAAGCCCAGCCGACCACCCTCGGTCATCATCTCCTCGCCTATGCCTGGATGGCGGTCCGCGACGCCGAGCGGTTCGCCGGAGCCGGCAGCCGGATCGATGTGTCTCCCCTGGGCGCCGGTGCCTCGGCCGGGACATCCTTGCCGATCGATCCGGAGGCAACCGCCAGGGAGCTGGGGATGGCCGGGGTCTTCGAGAACTCGCTCGACGCCGTCGGGTCCCGGGACCACCTCGCCGAGTATGTCTTCTGCTGCGCCCAGGCAATGGTGACCCTTTCCCGACTCGCCGAGGAGGTCGTTCTCTGGGCCACGCCCGAGTTCGGCCGGGCAAGGCTCGGTGACAGCGTGAGCACCGGGTCGTCGGCCCTTCCCCACAAGCGAAACCCGGATATCGCCGAGCTGGTCCGGGGCCGTGCCGCCCGGGTATCGGGGCTGCTGGCGGCGATGATGACGCTCCAGAAGGGTCTTCCCCTCGCCTACAACCGTGATCTCCAGGAAGACAAGCGACTCGTCTTCGAGGCCGACGACACGCTGGCGGATTCCTTGGCAGCGATGGTCGAGTTGCTCGGCCAAACCGAGTTCCTCGCGGTGGACCCATCGGTGGAGACGGCCAGCCTCGATCTGGCCGAGGCCCTGGTCGCCCGTGGCGTCCCGTTCCGCGAGGCCCATGAGGCCGTGGGCAAGCTGGTGCTCACTCTCGAGGGCCAGAGCCGGTCCCTCCTCGAGGCGGGCCTCGAGGACCTGGTATCAGCGCATTCTGCGTTCGACGAAGCCGATCTCGGTCTTCTCGATCCGGCAACGTCGGTGCAGCGCCGCATCAGCCCTGGTGGGGGAAGCCCTGAGTCGGTCCACACCCAGGTCTCCGACCTGCGCAGGAGGATCACTTCTCCCTAACGTGCCCGGGTGATCCTCGTGGTGATCCCCGCGGTAGTCGTTGCCGTGGTCAGCCTCGCCTCCTTTGCGGGAGCGTGGGTCTGGTGGCTCGACGTCCTGGCCAATTTCCGTGCGCAGTACGTGGTGATACTGGCGATCCTCGGTCTGCTCGTCACCGCCAGCCGGTGGCGCCGCACCGGGCTCGCCATCCTCGGCATCGCATTGGTCAATCTGCTCTTCGTCGCCCCGCTGTTCGTGGGATCGCCGGGGGAGCCGGTGGCGGGGGCGCCTGGAATGCGGGTGATGAGTTTCAACCTGCTCTCGACCAACGAGAGCTACAGCGAGGTCATCGAGTACATCGAGGCGACGGACCCGGACCTCGTCCTCCTCCATGAGTCAAGCCGCCCCTGGGAGGTGGCCATGGAGTCCTCGGGGCTCGACTACGAGATAGTCCGTGGCCGCTCCGAGAACTTGATCTTCGGAACCTTGGTCCTGGCTCGAGATGAGGTCGAGGCCGTCTCCTATGGCTTCGCCGAGGGCGACGGGAGGGCCCTATCCCTCGTGTATCAGCCGGAGGGCTGGTCGGTGCCGGTGCAGATCCTCTCCTCCCACCCGCTGGCACCGACATCGGGGGAGCGGGCGGCTCTCCGTGATGCCCAGCTCGGCTTTGCTGCCGGATGGGCGGCCGACCAGGAGGGTGCCTACGCGGTGGTGGGAGATCTGAATGCCTCGCCTTGGTCCTCTCCATTCCGTGCGGCTCGTCTCGGAGGGTGGTCTGCGCAACTCTCAGATCGGATTCGGCCTACAGCCCTCCTTCTCGGCGAACACGATCTTCCCCCTTCGGGTCCCGATAGATCACCTGCTCCACAGTGACGACCTCCGTGTCCGTGACCGCCGTCTCGGCCCGGCCCTCGGCTCGGACCATTTCCCGCTCGTGGTCGACCTGGAGCACGCCCCGGGTCCGTGAACCGCTTACCTGAGGTACGTGGGGCCACATGTGGCCCTACCGGCGACATAGAAAGAGCGGCGGTACCGTTCGCCACATGTCTGACCAATTTTCCGAACGGCGCGCCCGTCTCGCCGAGGAGATCGGCGACGACGCAATCGCCATCGTCCCGGCCGCAGTCGAGGTGACCCGGAGCCACGACACCGAATTCGAGTTCCACCAGGATCCGGACTTTCTCTATCTCACGGGATTCCATGAGCCGGAGGCGGTGGCGGTGATCGCTCCCGGCCATTCCGATGGCGATTACAGCCTCTTCGTCAGGCCTCGAGACCCCGAGATGGAGGCCTGGAACGGATATCGGGTCGGCACCGCGGGCGCCGAGGAGCGATTCGGTGCCGACAAGGCCTATGAGATCGGGCAACTGGACGAGATCCTGACCCGGCTCATGATCGGCCGCGAGGTCATCTGGTATCGCACGGGCAACCGGCACCATGACGACAGGGTCGCCGGGATCGTGGCCAAGGCTCGGAGTCATCGCGAGCGCTACGGCGGGTCGGTGCCGTCTGCGGTTCGTGACATCACGGTCCTCCTCGCCGAGATGCGTCTCATCAAGAGCCCGGATGAGATCGAGATCCTGCGCAGGGCGTGCGAGCTGTCTGCCCGTGGGCACGCCGAGGCGATGCGCTTCGCCGAAGGCGGCTTGTACGAGTACCAAGTCCAGGCCGCGCTCGAGTACTACTGGCGGCTGGCCGGCGCCCGACACAATGGCTATCCCTCCATCGTGGCGTCAGGGCCCAACACCTGTGTCCTTCACTACGTGGAGAACGAACGGCTGATCGAAGACGGCGATCTCCTTCTGATTGATGCCGCCGCCGAGGTAGAGGGCTACTCGGCGGACATCACCCGGACCTTCCCGGCCAACGGGAAGTTCAGTGGTCCACAGCGGGCCATCTACGAGGTGGTCCATTCCGCCTTTCAGAAGGGACTGGACATGTCGGCTCCCGGATCGAGCCTCAGAGCCATCCATGACGCGGCCACCAGAGTGCTCACTGAGGGAATGGTGGAGCTAGGCCTGCTGCCCAAGGGTGTCGATGAGTCGCTGGCCATGCACCACTACAACCAGTTCTACTTCCATGGAACCGGGCACTGGATCGGCCTCGATGTGCACGACATGGGCACCTACCGGGTGGAAGGCGTGCCCCGGAAGCTGGAGCCGGGGATGGCATTCACGGTTGAGCCCGGCCTATACATCGCCCCGGACAAGACAGAGGTGACCCTGACCCTGCTCGAGTACGACAACGACGAGTGGAACCAGCGCAGGATCCTGGAGGGTCGGGCGGCTGCGATGGCCAAGGAGGCCGAGGCCAAGGAGAAGGCGGAGAAGATCACACACACCGTTCCTTCCGACTTCCTCGGCATCGGGATACGAATCGAGGACGATGTGGTGATCACCGAGGACGGCCACGACAACCTGACCAGCTCGGTGCCCTCAGGCATCGACGAGATCGAAGCCCTATGCGCCGAGTCGTCGACGCTGCCGAGCGGCTGAGATCTACTGCTGGATGAAGGTCTGCCCTCAGACGGTTGCCGGGAGGGCGTAGACCAAGATGGCGAAGAAGTGAAAGCTGCTCCCGGCGATGACCAGGACATGGAACAGCTCGTGGTGTGAGAAGGCCCGGGGGAAGAGGCGGGGCCGCCCGGTGGCGTAGATCACCGTGCCGATCACATAGCAAGCGCCCCCGAGGACGATGAGGGCGAGGGCACCCGGCCCGAGCTCACGCCAGATCCAGGGAACCCAGATCAGGGCGGACCACCCCATCACCATCTGCAATGTCACCGAAAGGTGGGTCCTCACGTCGGGCATGAACGCCTTGAGCAGTATCCCGGTGAGCGCGATGCCCCAGACGATGCCGAGCGCGACGGCGAGGGGGACCCCTTCCAGCGAGGCGATCGCGATCGGCGTGAAGGTGCCGGCTACCACGAGGAAGATCATCGAATGGTCGATTCTCTGCAGCCTCGCCCTCCACTCGTCGCGCCAGGGGACCGAGTGGTAGAGCGATGAGACGATGAACATCAGGAGCAAGGCCCCGCCGTAGACGAGGACCCCGAACAGGGCTTCGGCCCGGCCGGACGCCCTTTCGATGAGGAGCACGAGCCCGATGGCGGTGGCGATGGCCGCCGAGCCGTGCAAGAACCCCCTAATCGGGTTCTGCATCCGTCCCAGCGTGATCCGCTCCATGTCGTTGCAAGCGTATCGACCGGCCACCTGTAGCGGAAAGGGGTCGGGGGACCCAGGTCGAAACGGGCCCTGCCCCCGGTGGCCCGGTACGATGGAGCCATCACCATGGCTCTTGGTGTCCTCTACCGCCTCTACGAGCGAAACCTCGTCAACGGCCTCGATCGAGACCGGCTGCCCCGTCACATCGGCATCGTCCTCGATGGGCATCGTCGTCATGCCCGTGAGGAGCGGCTACCCACCTACACCGAGAGCTACCGGGTCGGCATGCGCCGCTTCGAAGAGTTCATCGGATGGGCCGAGGAGCTCGAGATCCCGGCCGTCACCGCCTGGGTGCTGTCACGGGAGAACCTGTCCCGACCCGCCGACGAGCTGGATCCCTATTTCGAGGTCCTGACCGAGCTGTTTGGCCGGCTGCCGGCCCTCTGTGAGACCTACGACATGGGGATCAGGTTCATCGGGAGCCTCGACCTGTTGCCAGACGAACTGGTTGCTGCAGCCAAGTTGGCAGAGGAGGCGCAGCCGTTCGGCACCCGCCGCCTCAACATCGCCATGGGCTACGGGGGCAGGCAAGAGATCGTCGACGCGGCCAAGGACCTGGTAGCCAAGCTCATGGCCGAGGGGATCCCTCCCGACGAGGTCGCCGCCCACATCGATGCCGAGTCGCTGGCTTCACACATGTACTCCGCCGATCTCCCCGACCCGGATCTCCTGATCAGGACCTCCGGCGAGTCGCGGCTGTCCGGGTTCCTGCTCTGGCAGTCCGCCTATGCGGAGTTCGTCTTCGTCGACGTCAACTGGCCGGCATTCCGCCGGGTCGACTTCCTCCGCGCCCTGCGTGACTTCACCAGCAGGGACCGCCGCTTCGGCAAGTAGGCGGCCGCCTACTCCGTCACCATCTCGTCGTCGAGATGGCTCACGTCACCGAGTTGGCGGAGCGAGAAACCCCACCCGGTGCTGATCCGGTCCATGGTCAAGCGGGAAACCCCGGTGTGAGGCTGGCGAAACCGATCCCACTCCCAGGGAACCGGCTCCAGCCCGAGCAGCCGGCCCAGGACCACGGCGTTGGTGCCCGCATGGGCCACGATGATCACCCGCATCCCCGGATCCTCGACTTCCCAGAGATGGCGGTGTTCGCCGTGCATCGGCAGGATTCCATGGATGGCCAGGGTCTCTTCGAGCCCGGTCACCACCCTGCGGTGAAAAGCGCGGAACGACTCGCCTCCGGGTAACCCGTCCCACATTTCCTCCATCGTGCGAAAGTGGGCATCCCGCAAAGCCTTCTCGATCTCCTCGGCCGGCGATCCCTCCCACGACGGCGGGTTCTGAATCTCCCTCAGCCACGGGTAGACCTCCGGCTCGATGTCGACCTCGGAAGCCACCGGGGCGGCGGTTTGCATGGCCCGATTCATCGGTGACGCCCAGAGCTCGTCGAAGGGTTCGACCGCGCCCAGCCGATGGGCGACCCGCTTCGCCTGCTCATGCCCGACATCTGTGAGATCGGGGTCGTTCCTCGCGATGAGGCCGGGAGTCCAGTCGGGCTGGCCGTGGCGGACCAGGATCAAATCCATGGCGTCAACCGTACCCAGCCCGTTGTTCATACCGATCGGCGCCGCAATACGATTGGGCTGTGTCCCGCCAAGCCCTAATCGATCACCTGCGTCATCACGCCCTCTTCACTGACGGCCCCTACACATTGAGGTCGGGCCAGCGCTCGGATTGGTACCTCGATGCGCGACAGACGACATTTGCCGGAAAGGGAGCGCCCATCGTCGGCGCCGCCGTGCTCGATGTCCTCGACCCCGAGGTCAGGGCGGTGGGGGGCATGACCATGGGGGCGGACCCGATCGCTCTCGCCGTCGCTGTCGTCGCCAATCTCCGGGGTCGGGACATCAATGCCTTCTCGATCCGCAAGACCACCAAGCAGTACGGGATCACAGGGCGGGTCGTGGGCCCGGTGGCGGCCGGCATGCCGGTTGCGATCGTCGAGGACACGACGACCACTGGTGGCGCCGCCCTCGACGCGGCCGAGGCAGCGACTGCCGCCGGACTGCGGGTAGTGCAGGCGATTGCCCTCGTCGATCGATCCGACGGGAGGGCCGCCGAAGCATTCGACGAGGAGTCCATTCCCTACGTGGCCCTCGTGGTCCCCAAGGACCTGGGCGTCAAGAGGTGAAAGTCGTCGTGCAGCGCTCAGCAGTCAGGATGTGGCTGCTGGCGATGGGCGGCATACCACTCCTGGTCATCGCGGTGGACGTGCTGACGAGCCGTCGGATCACCAACTGGCTCAGGGAGCTGTTGTTCACCCCGGAAGACACCCAGATCTATGAGCCGCGAGACGTGATTTGGGCCTGGGCACTCCTCTTCTTCTCGGTGTTTCTCGTTGTGTGGGGCCTGAAAGAGCTCTTCATGCCCACCAAGGTGATCGAGGCACGCGACGAGGGCCTCGCCGTCAAACTCCGTGGCCCCTTCCGCAAGCCCGACTTCATCCCGTGGGGGAACATCGCCGACATCGAGCCGGGTGAGATCGTGGACGAGGGAGATGTGTTGCTTCTCCTCCGGATCAGGCTCTTCACCCGGGGCGAGTTGCCCGAGCATCCCTGGGGGGCCCGCTGGTTAGAGGCCAAAGTCCTCGGCCTTCTCGCCCAGGACTGGTCCGCTACTCCGGCACGGGTCGCCGAGCAGCTGGGGGAGTATGCGGTGGATGCGGCACAACGAGAGGCCCGGGCCCGGACCGCCCCCATCTCGGACCCGACGTGATCCTGGTCGGCGCCCATGTGCCGTCGGTCAAGCCTTTGGAAGAGGCGGGCGAGCGCAAGGCCGACCTCGCCCAGATCTTTCTCTCCAACCCACAGTCGTGGAAGAAGCCCCCACCGCGGCCCGACGCCGAAGCGCTCCGTGGCTCACCGATCCCGATCTATGTCCACGCTCCCTACCTGATCAACGTTTGTGCCGACAACAACCGGGTGAGGATTCCGTCACGAAAGATCCTTCAGGACACGTGTGATGCGGCGACCGAGGTCGGCGCCCTGGCGGTGATCGTCCACGGTGGACATGTGACGGGCGATGGGCCACAGGAGGAGGGCATCGATCGTTGGAGGAAGGCACTCGAGGCGGTCGACACCGAGATCCCGATCTTCATCGAGAACACCGCCGGTGGGGACAAGGCAGTGGCGAGAAGGGTCGAGTGGATCGCCCGTCTCTTCGAGGAGGTCGGCGAGTTCGGAGTCGGCTTCGTCCTCGACACCTGTCATCTGTGGGCGGGTGGTGAGCCAGTGGACGAGGTGGTCCCCCGCATCATGGAAGCAACGGGGAGGATCGATCTCGTTCAGGTGAACGACTCCAAGGACCCGTTCGACTCACGTCGGGACCGTCACGAGAACCTGGGCAAGGGCCTCATCCCACCAGAGGAGATGGCCCGGATGATCATCGAGGCCGGTGCGCCGGTGGTCGTGGAGACCCCCGGTGGTGTCGAGGAACAGGCCGCCGACATCGAATGGGTGAGAGAGGTTTTAGGTCGTAAGTCATAGGTGGTAGGTACCTAAGACCTAAGACCTACGACCTACTACTCAAAAATCCTCTTCGGTCCCGTCTTCTGCTTCTGATGCTGCTTGCGCTCGTTCGGCGTCGCTTCGGGGATCGGGCGCGGATAGCGATCTTCGAGGATGATGGCCAGCGGGGACGCCGTGAACACCGAGGAGTAGGTCCCGACGAGGATCCCGATCAGCAGGGCGAGGGCGAAGTCCGAGAGGGTGTCACCACCGAGCACGTACAGGGAGGCGAGGATGAGGATCGCCCCGAGACCCGTGTTGATCGTTCTCGGGACGGTCTGCAGGCAGGCCTCGTTGGCGATGGGGCCCAGCGGCTCGCCGGGCCGTTCAGCCTGGTGCTCCCGGATCCGGTCGAAGATCACGACCGAGTCGGCGATCGAATATCCGATGATGGTCAACAGGGCGGCGAGGAACACGCCGTCGATGGTCTTGCCGAGCCAGGCGAAGATGCCGACCACGATGATGACGTCATGGAACATCGAGATCACGGCGGCGGCTCCGATGGTCCACCGGAACCTGATCGCCAGATAGATGAGCTGCATGAGCAGTGCCAGGCCCAGGGCCAGGAGAGCGCGGTTCCGGATCTCCTCGCCCAGGGTGGGCCCGACGAACTGGTCCCGGACCAGGGTCACGTCGCCCCCGATCCCGGCCACGGTGTCCTCGAGCACCTGCTCCCGTTCGGGGTCGAGCTCCTCGGTCCGGATCACGATGGTGCCCTGGCCGGTCTCCTGGATCAAGGCCTGCGGCAGCCCCTGGTCGGCCAGATCCTGTCGTAACTGGTCGAGGTCGACTTCTTGTGTCGTGGAAAACTCCACGAGGCGACCGCCGGAGAACTCGATCCCGAAGTTGAGGCCCCTCGCCACGATGCCTGCGATGGCGAGCACGATCAAGATCCCCGAGATGATCAGCCAACGCTGCGGCTTGGCGAACAGATTCGGCCCCGACGTCCTCAGCCATTCCTGGAAGCGCCGCCCCACGGTCAAGCCCATCAACCGGGGCCGGGTCTGCAATGCCGGTATCCGGGACAACATCTCGAGCAGGACCCGGGTCACCACGAGGGCAGAGAACATCGACACGAGGACGCCGATAGTGAGCGTTACGCCGAAGCCACGGACCGCGCCGGCGGCCAGGAAGAAGAGGAGTACTGCGGCCAGGAGAGTGGTGACGTTGGCGTCCAGAATGGCGCTCCAGGCCCGCTGGAACCCTGCCTCCAGCGATCTGCCCAGTGTCGGATCGACGGCGTATTCCTCCTTGGCCCGCTCGTAGACCAGCACGTTGGCGTCCACGGCCATCCCGATGGCGAGGACGAAGCCGGCGATGCCGGGGAGGGTGAGGGTGGCTCCCAGCCATATCAGGACCGCGTAGGACAGAAGCCCGTAGACGACTAGCGAGATGGCCGCCGCCACACCCATCAGCCGGTAGAAGGCGATCATGTAGAGGATGGTCAGGCCGGCACCGATGAGGGCGGCCTGCAGGCTGGCGTCGATAGCGGCCTCACCGAGAGAAGGCCCGACCGTTCCCTGCTCGATCACCTCGACCGGGACCGGCAGGGCGCCGGCCCGGATGAGGAGAGCGAGCTCGTTGGAAGTCTCCTCGTCGAAGTTCCCGGTGATCAGCGTCTCTCCGCCGGTGATTCCGACGTCACATTGGACCGAGGGTGAGACGCCCGGGCTGGAGAGGACCGACTCGTCGAGCACGATGGCAATCCGCCGGGCCGGGTCTCCGACCGGGGCACAGGCGGCTTCGGCGGTCAGTTGGGCCCACTGCTCCTCCCCTTCGGGCAGGAAGTTGATCGAGACGGCCCAGAGACCGGAGCCCTGGCTGTCGAAGATGGCCGCAGCGCTTTCGACCTGGTCACCACTGACGGCTGTCGGACCGAGAACCAAGTCCTCGCCGGGCTCGCCCGGGATGACGAGATCCCCTTCGACAGTCGGCTCGGTGCCGCTGGCCACCGACTCGAGCACCGGGTGAAACGTGAGCTGGGCGGTTCGCCCGATGACTTCCAGCGCCGCGTCGGGATCTTCCACTCCGGGCATCTCGATGATGATCCGGCGGTCACCCGACACCTGGAGAGTGGGCTCGGCTACCCCGAAGGCGTCGACCCGGCGACGCAACACCTCGAGGGTCCGAGTGGTCACTTCGCTGTCGACCGTGACATCGTCGGTGTCCTGCGCCTCGAGAACGATCTGCGTGCCACCACGCAGGTCCAGACCGAGGTTGACCGGGTTGTTGAGAACGATGTAGACGGCAGCGCCTATGGAGACCACAGTCCAAAAAAGACGCCACCGGGACACCTTGGCCATGGAGGATCCTTCTGATGTTCGGCGGGCTCAGCATGGTATCGGTGCGCGCCCGCCATGCCAGATCCGGAATCGGCATCTACGAGCGACCGGTATCCTTCCGTCATGCGCGAAAAGGTCACCGTCCCGTCCATCAGGGCTCGCAAAGGCGGTCCCAAGATCTCGATGGTCACTGCCTACGACTATCCGGGGGCGGTGATCGCAGACCGGGCCGGGGTCGACATCGTCCTCGTCGGCGATTCGGCGGCGAATGTCGTCCATGGGATGGACACCACCCTCGAATTCGGGATGGAAGAGACGATCATCCATGCCCGCGCCGTGAAACGGGCGCATCCCCGGGCCCTCTTCGTCGTCGACATGCCCTGGCTCAGCTTCCATGTGTCTGTCGAGGACACGGTGCGCAACGCGGGAAGGATCGTCCAGGAGGGCGGAGCCGAGGCGGTCAAGCTCGAAGGAGGTCGCAAGCGGCTGCCCATGATCGAGGCAATCCTCGACGCTGAGATCCCGGTGATGGGCCATCTCGGCCTCACCCCACAGTCGGTCCATGCCATGGGTGGCTTCAAGGTCCAGGGCAAGCTGGTCGACGCCGCCCAGGAAATCATCGAAGATGCCATCGCGATCGCCGAAGCGGGCTGCTTCTCGATCGTCCTCGAGGGGGTTCCCGACATCCTCGGCGAACTGATCACCAAGGAAGTCGACGTGCCGACCATCGGCATCGGAGCCGGCCCGGCGACCGACGGTCAGGTGCTCGTGTTCCACGATGTCCTGGGACTCGGGTCGGGCAACTACCCGAAGTTCGTCCGCAAGTACGCCGATCTTGCCGACGACGCGGTCGCGGCCCTGACCAGGTACGTCGCCGATGTGGGCTCGGGCGAGTTCCCCGGTGAGGACGAGAGCTATCACGTGTCGGACGAGATCGCAGCCGAGATGCTGAAGGGCCGATCGTCCGGGTAGCGGTCCTTCTCCTGGTGGCGGCGTGCGCCACGACCACGACCAACGGTGTCACGTCATCGACTTCCACCGTGGCTCCGACTACTACCACCGTTGTGGCCTCGACGACTACGACCGCGGCCGCAACGACGACGACAGCGCCTTCGCCCCCTACGAGCACGGTGACGCCTGACCTTCCCACCACGGAACTGGATGTCGGCGACGACACCCTCGAGGTCTGGGTTGCCGACGAGCCCGCAGAGCGGCAACAGGGTCTGCGGGCGGTGGCCGAGCTGCCCGAGGGCATCGATGGGATGCTCTTCGTGTTCTCCGAGCCGACAACCCCCAACTTCATCATGTCGGGGACGCCGCTCCCTCTCGAGGTCTGGTTCTTCGACCCCGAGGGCTCGCTGATCGGCTCACACGAGATGACACCGTGCCCCGCCGATCCCTGCCCCCTCTATCCCGCCCCCGGCCCGGTTGGCTGGGCGCTGGAGACACCGGCGGGGGAGCGGGATTTCCAGCCCGGTGACCTTCTCTCGACTTCTGCATCGGGCTGAGAGCGCCCTATCATCTGATTTCCGCACCGGCGTCTCGCGCCGTCCGGTTGCGTGAAACCCCTGCTCCACCGTGCTGGTGGGGCCTTCCGATCCGGATGTCCACAGGAGGTCACATGCGCGACTATGAGGTAATGACGATCCATCGGCCCGACCTGGCCGAGGACGAGGTCGAGACCAAGATCGCCGATCTTGAATCGCACCTGTCCGGCTCGGGTGCGACCGTCGATGGGAGGGATATGTGGGGGAAGCGCCGCTTCGCCTACGAGATCGACCATCTGTCCGAGGGCTACTACTCGGTGGTCACGTTCCAGGCAGAGGCGGCTGCCGTCGATTCGCTCGATCGAATGCTGTCACTGGCCGACGAAGTGGTTCGACACAAGATCGTGCGCAGGGGCGCATGACTGGAATCTGTCCCAGGGCCACGGCATGATCGACCCAGGGACTTGAGAAGAGGAGATTTCACATGTCGAACAACATCACACTGATCGGGAACCTGACGATGGACCCGGAGCTTCGCTTCACGCCGTCGGGTGTCGCCATGGCCAGGATTGGCCTCGCCGTCAATCGTCGGTACCAGAAGGACGGGGAGTGGCAGGAGCAGACGAGCTTCTTCTACGGCACCGTTTGGCGCGAGCAGGCCGAGCATGTGGCGGAGTCGTTGCAGAAGGGTGCCCGGGTCATCGTGAGTGGCCGGATGGAGCAACGCACCTGGCGTGACAAAGAGGACCAGCAGCGCGAATCGATCGAAGTCGTGATCGACGAGATCGGTCCCTCGCTGCGCTGGGCCACCGCTTCGGTGAACAGGACCGAGCGCTCCGGTGGCGATTGGAGCGGCGGCGGTGGCGGCGGTGGCGGCGGTGGCGGCGGCGAGGGAGCCGACGTTCCCCCGGCACCGGTGGCGAGAGAGTCGTACGGGCCCGACGAGGCCCCCTTCTGATCCAGGAGTTCTACAACCATGGCTAGAAAGAGCACGAACAACCCGCGCCCCAAGCGGCGTCGGGGCATGGAGATGAGACGGGGCCGTCCCAAGCCCTGCGCATTCTGCAAGCAGCAGGTCGATTTCATCGACTGGAAGGACGTCTCCGTGTTGCGCAAGTACATGTCCGACCGGGGCAAGATCAGGGGGCGTCGGGTGAACGGGAACTGCCCGACCCATCAGCGAGAAGTGGCCAACGCCATCAAGAACGCCCGAGAGATGGCCCTGCTCCCGTATCTGAGCACGAGATGAGGCTCATCCTCACTGCCGACGTCCAGGAGCTGGGCAAGAGGGGCGATGTCGTGGACGTGGCCGAGGGTTACGCCCGCAACTACCTGTTGCCGCGGAAGAAGGCGGTCAAGGCCCACGAGGCAGCCCTGGCCCAGGCCGAGGCCGTCCGCGAAGCCCGCATCGAGGCCGAGCGGAAGGCCAAGGAAGAGGCGGAGCGGCTTGCCACCCAGTTGGTCGGCAGCCGGGTCGTGATCGCGGCCCAGGCGGGCGACGAGGGCCAGCTCTACGGCTCCATCTCCGCCGCCGATGTGGTCGAAGGTGTCCGTCGCTTCACCGGCATCGAGTTGGACCGGGACTCGTTGGAGATCCCGAAGCCGATCAAGGCGATAGGTCTCCACGAGATCAACATCAAACTCCATGACGACGTCGAGTTTCCCCTCACGTTGGACGTGATCCCCGCCAGCTGACCAACTCGATTACTGGCGAATTTCGCGATTTCCTGCCAGTCCTTTCCACCGCGAAAACAAAAGAGGCCACCGCGAAATTCGATGAGGCCTCTGGCTTGTGACGCCGGCCGGAGCGACCCTATCTTCAGCCACCTTCCCCGCTGGCAGTTTCGGCTTCCCCGCCACCGGCGGGGTCTTGCGTGTCAGGGCCCCACAGGTCCGCGAAATCTGTCACTCAGCGCGTTGTTTGATGAGGACATAGATGAGCGGCATCACCGATCAGGGGCAAATGAGACCGGGTTTCCGGAGCCCACCCCATTCCAGGGAGGCTGAGGAGTCGGTCATCGGGGCCGTGCTCCTGTCCGAAGAGGCGGTCAACGAGGTGATGGACCGCCTCCACCCGCCCGACTTCTATGTTCCCGCCCACCAGGCGATCTTCGAGGCCATGCGGGAGCTGTTCGACACGAGTCAGGCAATCGACGCCGTGACCGTGTCCGAGGCACTACGGCGACGGGGGGAACTGGACAAGGTCGGGGGCGTCGCCTACCTCACCCGTCTCGTCGACATCGTGCCCTCGACCTCCAACATCCTCTACTACTCGGGGATCGTCGAAGAGCACGCCAAGCGCCGCGAGCTGATCCGGGCCGGTGCCTCCGTGACCGATGTCGCCTTCGACATCGACGAGGAGATCGCCCGAGTGATGGACCGGGCCGAGCAGGCGGTCCTCTCGGTGGCCGAACGTCGGAGCGCACAGACCCTCCTCGAGGTGGGTCCCCTCTTCAGTGACGTGCTGGAGCACATCGAGTTGCTCGAGCAGCGTGGCTCGGAGCTGACCGGATTGGCGACCGGCTACGTCGATCTCGACAAGAAGCTGGCCGGTCTCCAGGCGTCCAACCTGGTGGTCATCGCGGCACGGCCGGCGATGGGAAAATCGAGCCTCGCGCTGGGAATCGCGGTCAACGCCGCGGTCCAGAGCGAACCGGTGGCCATCTTCTCGTTGGAGATGTCGAAGGAGGAGATCGTCCAGCGCATCCTCTCCTCGGTGGGCCGGGTCGACTCCATGAAGCTCCGCTCCGGTCAGCTGGGACCGCTGTGGCAGAGGGTCGTCGACGCTGCCGGCAAGATGTATCAGGCACCGATCTACATCGACGACTCGCCGGTCGTGACGGTGACCGACATCCGGGCGAAGTGCCGGAGGCTGAAGCGGAAGAAGGGACTTTCCCTGGTCGTGATCGACTACCTGCAGCTGATGGAGGCGTCGAGCCGAGAGAACCGTCAGCAGGAGATCTCGGAGATCACCCGAAACCTCAAGAACCTGGCCCGAGAGCTGGAAGTCCCGGTGATCGCCGTCTCCCAGCTCAACCGATCCTTGGAGGCCAGGGAAGACAAGCGGCCACGTCTCTCCGATCTACGCGAAAGCGGATCCATCGAACAGGACGCAGACGTGGTGATGTTCATCTATCGCCACGAGTACTACCACCCCGAGGATCAGGAGCGGAAGGGCATCGCCGAGGTCATCGTGGCCAAGCATCGTGCCGGGTCCACCGGCCCCGTGGAGGTGACGTTCCAGCCCGAGTTCACCCGATTCGCCAACCTGGGCCGGGACGTCACCTAACGATTGGACTCGCGGGCCCGACCGGCCTCCAGCGCCCGTTCGATGGTCTCGAAAGCCTCGGTCGCCGGGCGCCATCCCAGGGTCGCGGTCTTCTTGTCCTCGAGTTCCTTGTAGACGGCGAAGAAATGCTCCAACTCGCGCAAGAGGTGCTCCGGTACGTCGTCGAGATCGGCGGCGTCCCGCCACAACGGGTCGCCGTCGGGCACGGCCAGGACCTTGTGGTCGGCGTGACCCTGGTCCTCCATCAGGAACAGCCCGATGGGTCGCACCCTGATCCGACACCCCGGGAACGTGGGCTCCGAGACCAGGGCGAGGATGTCGAGCGGGTCGCCGTCGTCGGCGTACGTGTCGGGTATGAACCCGTAATCGGCCGGATACCTCGTCGCGGTGAACAGCATCCGATCGAGGAAGATCTCCCCGCTCTCATGATCGGTTTCGTACTTGTTCCTGCTCCCCTTGGGGATCTCGACGATCATCGTGACCAGCACATCAAGCACCCTACAGATCGCTACCCTCGCCCGGTTGTGCCTCACATGGGTGGCGATGCCACGTCCCGGGTCGGTTCCCCGATGTCTCTAAATCAAACGCAACCCCCGGGATAGACCCCTCGATGGCACCTCCTAAGAAGCGCGGCAAGCGCTACCTCCTCATGATGTCGGTCGGCGCCCTGGGCATCGTCTACGGCGACATCGGGACCAGCCCTCTGTACGCCTTTCGGGAGTCGTTCCACGCAGCCGAAGGAATGCCCGTCGACCGAGCCAGCGTCCTCGGTGTCCTTTCCCTCATGTTCTGGGCACTGGTCCTGGTCGTGTCGGTCAAGTACCTGATCTTCGTGATGCGAGCCGACAACCATGGGGAAGGAGGGATCCTGGCGCTCACCGCACTCATCGTTCCCCGACGCAAGACCCCGACGGTGGGGTTGCGGTGGGCTTTGATCCTGCTCGGCCTCTTCGGGACCGCCCTTCTCTATGGGGACGGGATCATCACGCCGGCCATCTCGGTGCTCTCCGCGGTCGAGGGACTCGAGATCGTCGAACCCGATTTGGAGTCGTATGTCGTCCCGATCGCGGTGGTCATCCTGATCGCACTGTTCAGCATCCAGCGCGCCGGGACCGCAGTCGTTGGAGCCATCTTCGGCCCGGTCATGATCGTCTGGTTCACCGTGCTCGCCGTTCTCGGCGGCTTCCACGTGATCCAGGACCCGGCGGTGCTCGCTGCGATCAACCCGGCTCACGGCGCGCGATCTCGTCGCCACCACCCCGCGTCTCGCGTTTCTCGCCCTGGGATCGATTTTCCTGGTCGTTACCGGAGCGGAGGCCCTGTACGCCGACATGGGGCACTTCGGCAAGCGCCCGATCCGTTTCGGCTGGTACATCGTCGTGTTCCCGGCTCTGCTCCTCAACTACTTCGGCCAGGGGGCGATGCTCATCGCCGACCCCGGAGCCATCGACAACCCGTTCTTCCGCATGCCGCCGGAGTGGGCGGTTCTGCCACTTGGTGATCCTGGCGACGATGGCCACCGTGATCGCCTCCCAGGCGCTCATCTCGGGGGCCTACTCGCTCACCATGCAGGCCGTCCAACTCGGCTACCTGCCCCGTTTCGACATCGATCACACCTCGCCCAGGGAGGTCGGTCAGATCTACATCGCCACCGTCAACTGGGGCCTGATGGTCGCCTGCGTCGGGCTGGTCCTCGCCTTTCGCAGCTCGAGCAACCTCGCCGCCGCGTACGGCGTTGCCGTCACCACGACGATGGTCATCACGACCGATCCTCCTCTACTTCGTGATGCGGGAGCGTTGGCAATGGTCCGCGGCGGTTGCCGGTTCGCTCACTGCCCTCTTCCTCATCGTCGACCTTGCCTTCTTCTCGGCCAACATCGTGAAGATTCCCGCCGGGGGTTGGTTCCCACTCGTCGTCGGTGCCGTGATCTTCACCGTGATGACCACCTGGAAGACCGGCCGCCGCAGGCTCACCGCCGCCCTGAAGAGGGGTGAGCTGCCGATCGAGCGCTTCATCGGCTCCATCACCCTCCATCCCCAACTCCGGGTCCCCGGCACCGCCGTCCACCTGTTCCCCGACCCGGGCATCACGCCCCCGGCGCTTCTGGCCAACCTGCGGCACAACGAGGTGCTCCACGAGACGGTGGTTCTGGTGGCGGTGCAGACATCGTCGGTCCCCCGCGTCCCTCAGGTGCGCAGGTCGACGGTCCACGACCTCGGCGAGGGATTCGTCCAGGTCGTGCTCCATTTCGGGTTCATGGACGAGCCCGACGTCCCCAAGGCCCTGGCCAACATCGTCGACCCGGAGTTCGGGTTCGACCCGGATGACTCGACCTTCTTCATCGGGCGGGAGACGATCATCAACAGCGGCAAGGGCATCGGCCGGGCGCGGGCGGCCCTCTACGCCCTGATGCATCGCAACGCCTCGAGCCCGGTCCAGTTCTTCAGCCTTCCCCCCGGTCAGGTGATCGAGATCGGGAAGCAAGTGGCGTTGTGAGCCGGCACCCGTACGCTGGTCCTGTCCGGGATTCGGACTCCCGAGTTTGAGGGGGCGCCCATGAGGGTTTTCAGAGCATCGATTCTCATCCTGACTGTGGCACTGGTGGCGTGTGGGGGTGACGGTGGAACGGACACGACTCTGGCCGAGACCACCACGACCGTCGTCGAGGACAGTGCCGGGACGGTCGACTTCGCCGACATGCCACAGGAATGCATCGACGCCTTGGTCGGATATCTCCGGGCCATCGAGCCGGCCGTAGAAGACGTCGACTTCGAGACGACGACGGGCGATGACCTCGAAGCAATGGGCACCGAACTGGAAGGTCTGTCCGAGGAGTACACGACGGCGATCGAAGACCTCGACTGCCCCGATCCTTCCGGCAGCGACGAGGAGGCCTTCGCCGCGATCATCGAGTTGGCCGAGCAGGAGGCACCGGGCACGGTGGGCTACCTGGAGTGGGTGCAGGGCCTCGCCACCGGATTCGGCGATGCCGAGGTCTCAGGCGATTGTGAGACGGATATCTCGGCGCTCAGGGCGATCATCGAGGAGAACAGTTCGATGTCCGACCTCACCATGACCGAAGTGGTCCAAGTGGGCAGCCTGGTGGGTTCCGTCTCCACCGCATGCACCCCGGAAAGGGCAGAGGAGTTCTTTGCCGAGCCGGACGTGGCGGCCTTCCTGGAAAGCCAATAGGACGAGCGGCAACCCTGAGGTTGCCGCTTGGAGGGGTTCCCGCATTGCCCTGTGAAGCCGGGGAAGCTTCTAGAGGGGGGACTCAATTAGGGCTTTGAGGGACCTGAATCCAATTCTGTACACCCCGAGCCCCCTTGGACGGGCAGAACCGGACCCATTTCGAACTATACGCAGTCGCGCTAGTTCGCGAAGAATCAGGTCTCGAAGTCCTTGTGGGACCTGCTGGCGGTGGGCCCGGTCTGACCCTGATACTTGGAGCCGAGCTCGGGCGACCCGTAGGGGAGGTCGGCCTCGGTCGTCATCTGATAGAAGCTGACCTGGCCGATCTTCATCCCCGGGTAGATGGCGATGGGGAGGGTGGCGACGTTGGAGAGCTCGAGGGTGATATGGCCCTCGAAGCCCGGGTCGATGAACCCTGCGGTGGAATGGATGAGGAGGCCGAGACGGCCCAGTGAGGACTTCCCCTCGAGACGGGCGACCACGTCGTTGCCCAGCTTGACTCTCTCCAGGGTCGATCCCAGGACGAACTCCCCGGGATGGAGCATGAACGGTTCTTCGTCACCCACCTCGACCAGCCTGGTCAGGTCGGACTGCGGGTCGCGGGGGTCGATGAGGCTGTACCGGTGGTTGACGAACACCCGGAACCCGTCACCCACCCGCAGGTCGACCGAGGACGGCTGGACATACGACGGCTCGTAGGGGTCGATCTGGATCAGACCCGATTCGATGGCCTCACGTATGGAGCGGTCAGAGAAGATCACGGGAGATGGTAGAGGTGTTCGCCCCGACTAGTGCTGCGAACGAGCTCTGTTGTGGAGCGGGTGAAGGGAATCGAACCCTCGCTCCGAGCTTGGGAAGCTCGTGTTCTACCATTGAACTACACCCGCGAATCCCCGAGATTACCGGATTCAGGTGCGTGCCAGAAGGCCGCCTCATCAGATCCCGAGCACCGACTTCCTCAATTCCGGGTTCTTAGCCATCCCCGCGGCATCGCCTTCCATCACCACGCGGCCCTCGGCGAGCAAGTAGGCGCGTGAGGACACGTCGAGGGCCCGTTGGACGTTCTGCTCCACCAGCAACACGCCCACACCCTCTCCACGCACCGCCTCGATGACGTCGAATACCTCGTCGACGACGACTGGAGCCAATCCGAGAGAAGGCTCGTCCATGAGAAGCACACGTGGCCGTGCCATGAGCGCCCGGCCGATCGCCAGCATCTGCTGCTCGCCGCCACTGAGACTCCCGGCGAGCTGGTCTTTCCTCTCGGCGAGACGAGGGAACAGGGTGTGGACCCACTGCAGCGACTCGCCGTGGTGCTCTCTGGCGACACGGTTGAAGGCACCGAGGTCGAGATTGCCCTCGACGCTCATCGCAGGGAAGAGCCGTCTTCCCTCGGGGACGATGGCTATCCCGGCACGACACACCCGATGCCCCGGAATGCCGGTCATGTCTTGGTCGTCCAGCACGATCCGCCCCCGGCGTGGCCGGAGGATCCCCATGATCGAGTTGACCAATGTCGATTTCCCGGCCCCATTGGGCCCGACGATGGAGACCACCTCACCGCTGCTCACGGTCATCGATACCTCCCAGAGGGCCTGGGCGTCGCCGTAGAAGACGTCGAGGTCATTCACCTGCAGCATCGGCCTGCCTTCCCAGATACGCCTTGACCACCGCCGGATCGCTCATGACCACCGCCGGCTCTCCTTCGGCCAGCTCGAGGCCATGATCGAGGACCACGATCCTCGTGGCCAGCTGGTTCACCACCCTGAGCAGGTGCTCCACGAGCACGATGCTCACCCCGGACCGGCGGATCCGGCGGACGACGTCGACCGCGTTGTCGATCTCCACCGGATTGAGGCCCGCCAGCGCCTCGTCGAGGAGCAGAAGCGACGGCCGGGTTGCGATCGCTCTTGCCATCTCGAGCAGCTGGCGTTGGTGGAGGTTGATCTCTCCTGGCAGGGCGTCGGCCCGGCCACCAATGCCAACCAGGTCCAGGTACTCCACCGCAGCGCGTCTCGAGGCATCGAGGCCGAGTGGCTCGCGGCCGAACATGATCGCCATCGCCACGTTGTCCCGGACGGTGAGGGATGTGAAGGGCCTCGGGATCTGATAGGTGCGAGCGATGCCGAGATGGGCGATGCGATGTGGTCTCGATCCGACGATTCCTTCCCCGTCGAGCGAGATGGTTCCTGTGGTCGGTTGGAAGGCACCCGACATCAGGTTGACCAGCGTGGTCTTGCCCGAGCCGTTGGGCCCGACCAGCCCAACCAGCTCACCCTCGTGGACGGTCATCGAGACGCCGCGCAGCGCCCGGACCCCGCCGAAGGTCTTCACCACATCCTGAGCCACCAGGAGCGGTCGGCCTGTGCCCGCCCTCTCGGCTGTCGCCTCGTCGCCGACCGGCGCATGATGCTCTTGGAGCGGGCCGGTGTCGCTTTCGCCCTGTGACGGGCGCTTTCGCCCGCCGGGTATGAAGGCAATGACCGCCGTCACTCCGAGCGCCAGAGCCAGCGACGTGACCGGGTCGGTCGTGACCCCGAACAGCCAGAGCCCGAGGAAGATCATCACGAACACGCCAGCCGAGAGCCACGGACGGCGGCGGAATCCGGCCATGAGGCCCTGGGGGGCGAGCAACATCACGAGAACGAGGATCACACCGAGAACGATCAGGCTCCAGCCCTCGAAGCCTCCAGAGGCGAGGCGGTTCTGGAGGGTGTACACGTAGATGGCGCCCACCATCGGTCCGGCCCAGTGGCCCCGACCACCGAGCACGCTCATCACGATCACGAAGAGGGGGACGTCCAGGTTGAAGGTCCCCTCGACGCTGACAAAGCCCAGTTGCAGGGCGAAGACCGCGCCGGACACCCCGGCGATGAGCCCGGTGACCCCGATCGCGATCATCTTGTGGAAGAAGGTGGGAACACCGAGGCCCTCGGCAACGTCCTCGTCGTCCCGGATGGTGAACAGCGCCCAGCCGTAGCGGGTGTGCTGCATCCCGTAGGCAACCGCCAGTGCGAACAGGGCGACGACGCCGCTCAGGACGAAGACGAACTCCTGGAACTGGCTCAAGAAGGAGGGCGCCTCAGGTACCGGGATGACGATCCCCTGTCCACCGTCGATGGTTTTCGAGAGCCGTGCCACCGAGGCGAGGATGAAGGGGATCGCCAGCGTGAGCAGGGCGAAGATCTCGCCCCGCAGCGACCTGAGCCGGAAAGCGATCGTGCCGATGGCCAGCCCGAGCAGCATGGAGGCGATCCCGGCAACCAGGGCGGCCACCCACCAGCTCATCCCTTGGCGGCCGAAGAGGACCGCCATCGTGTAGACCCCAACGCCGAAGAAGGCGCCCTGGCCGAAGCTGAAGTATCCGCTGTAGCCGGAGAGGATGTTCCAGCTGGTGGACTGAGCGGTCCAGAACAGAATCCCTGAGAGGAAGATCAGGTAGAACATGGGGAATTCTGTGGCGTGACGTATCGCGGGCAGGGCTACCAGAGCCACCGCGATCCCGACCAGGGCCATCCATCCCTTGTGGCGCATCAGCCCCCCTTCTGCGGGAACAGGCCCTTGGGGCGGAACACCAGGGCGAGGACCACCAGGGAGAAGACGACGAACGGCGATGTCGACGGGGTCCACACCACCGCCACCAGCCCCGATATCGCGCCGACGAGGAGCCCGGCGTACAGCGTGCCCGTGACATTGCCAATGCCACCGAGGATGACGATGGCAAAGACCAGGCCGATCCACTCGAAGGGCAGGTCCGGGGTGAGAGTGCCGCCGATCGGGAACAACATGCCCGCGATCGCGGCGCTGGCACCCACTGCGCCGGCGAGCAGGACCCCAAGGAGGCGATGGTCGATGCCGAAGGCCGAGGCGATCTCCCTGTCCTGGCCGAACGCCTGCAGAGCCCTCCCGGCGTACGTTCGCCCGAGCACCAGCTCCGCCGTCACCACCAGGACGACAGCGAACCCGGCGGCCAGGAGGGTGGGGAGGGGGAACCTGAGTGAGCCGATGCCGACCGACGTTGCCGAAAATGGGTTGATCTCGGGCGGTAGCCGCAGGAAGTCGGCTGTCCAGATGTTGGTCACGACCTGCACCGTGATGATGAGTAGGCCGTAGCTGATGAGGAGCGAGTTGAGCTCGGAGACATCGAACCGCTCGTAGCCCAGTTGAATCACGGCTCCGACCAGGAACATGAGGGGGGCGGTGATCACGATCGTCGCAATCGGGCCCCAGCCGATGGAGGTCGCCAGCTCGAAGGTGAGATAGCCCGAGAGCAGGATCATCGCGAAATGGGCCAGGTTGATGACCTTGAGGAATCCCCAGGCGAGGGAAAGCCCCAGGGCCATCAGGGCGAACAGGCTGCCATTGAGGGCACCGGAGACGGCCGCCTGCAGCTCGATCACGAGGTAGTCACCCGGGAACGTCGACCACCGACAGGAGCCCCGGGTCTCCGTTCAGAGGAGACCCGGGGCGCCTGTGCATCCGCTCTGCTCAGCCCGTGGGTCCGGCCAGCGTGCCCGCTGCGATGTCCTCCGGCCAGACCATCACCCATTCGGAGCCCTGGATCTGCTTGAGGCCCTCGGTGGTCTCCCAGAAGTTGTTCACCGCCGTATCGAAGGTGACCGCTCCGCTGAACGTCAGGTCGGCACCCGTCGAGTGCAGCGAGTCGCAGATCCCTTGCCCGTCGGTCGAGCCCGCCCCTTCGACACCCTGGACCAGGATCTCCCATGCGTTCCAGGAGGCGGCGGCCTGGGTCTCGAAGACCGTGTAGGGGATCTCTTCGGCGGTGGCGCGCTCGGCGAACTCGTCGACGATCTCGCCCACCTCGGGATCCATTTGCTCGAGGATCGGCTCGTTTGGCTCGAAAATCGACACCGAGAGCGTCCCTTGGGCCGCGTCGCCCAATCCGAGCAGCGGGCCCGGAGCCGGGAAGAGAGCGAACATCATCGGTGGCGCGTAATCGAGCTGCTGCATTGCGTCGATCAGCGAGTTGGCCTCGACACCGAGCCCGTTCATCAACACGAGATCGGCGTTGGCGTCACGAACCTGGGCCGCGGTCGATCCCCAGTCCTCATATCCCGGCGGGTAGGGGATGTCGGCCACGATCTCGTAGCCACGCTCGGGAAGGATGGTGAGTGTCGATGCGTCATCGGGGTCATCGGCGATGCCGTAGCTCACGAATGCGGTCGAGCCCGACTCGTTGGTGAGGAGCGCCACCGTGCTGACGGCACCGTCGAGGGTGTCGAGTGCATCTGCGATCTGATTCGGGATGAATGAGTTCGGCTCGGGTCCGATCGACCAGCCCGGGAACTGGCAGGCATAGGTCATCAACGGAGCCAGCACCGCGGTGTGCTGAGGGAGTGTGTATCCGTACCGCTCGGCTACGGGCATGGCAGCGAGGATGTTCGGGGTGGCGTAGGGCCCCATGATCAGGTCGACCTGATCCTGGCTTATCAGCTGTTCGTAGAGGGGGGCGACGTTGGCCGTGTCTGACTCATCGTCGAGCAGGTTCCACTGAACCTCCCGGCCCAACAGGCCGCCCGCGGCATTGAGCCGTTCGACGAACATGTCACCGGCGAGCTTGTGGATCGCTCCGGTCGCGGCGAATGCCCCGGTGAGCGAAAGGGTCCCGCCAACGACGATCGGGTCACCAGATCCCTCTGCCGTGGTGCTCGGGGCGGCTGTCGTGGTCGGTGCCACCGTTGTGTCGGTTGCTGCCGTCGTGCCCGGGCGTTCCCCCGGCGGCGGTGGTGGTGGTGCTCTCGCCGGCGCATGCGGCGGCCACGAGGGCCAGGACAGACGCAATCGCCAGGATTCGTGCTCGTCTCCTCACGTTCTCCTCCTCGTCAGTCGACGGTGCCGCCCGAGCGCACTCCCGGTGCGACCGGGGGGAGCCTGGTGCGACAACTGCGAGGACGGACCATATACGAATACTGCACACCGCGCCGCCAGCTGGGGCAGAACTTCAGTGTCACTGGACATCGCAAGCGCCACCGAACAGTGACGCTTGCAAGGGTGTCGAATTCAGAGGGTGCTGGTCGAAACTGCCTCGGCCGGTCGTCCGGGCTCGATCGGGTCGATGCCCTTGTCCTCGCGGCTGAACCGATGCTTGAGCCCGTCGAACAACGAGTAGACCGCGGGGATCACGAACAGGGTCAGGAGGGTCGAGCTGAACAGCCCGCCGATCACCACAGTCGCCAGACTCGCCGACAGGAGAGCGCCGTCGCTCAGGCCAAGTGCCAGCGGTGTCAGAGCCAGGATGGTGACGATGGCCGTCATCAGGATCGGCCTCAGCCTGGTCTCGGCGCCCTGCTTGAGGGCCTCCATCGTGTTGAGCCCGTCCTCCCGCTTCAGCCTCTCGACGAACTCGAGCATGACGATGGCATTGGTGACCACGATCCCGATCAGCATCAACAGTCCCAGCATCGAAGGCAGACCCAGCTCCCGACCGGTGACAGCCAGGGCCGGGAAGGCGCCGATTGCGGCCAGGGGGAGCGTCAGCAGGATGACGAACGGGGTGAGGAGGCTGCCGAACGTGATCACCATCGACAGATAGACCAGCGCCACGGCGATCGCCATGGCCGTCAAGATGCCGGCGAAGCTCTCCTGCTGCTGCTCCGCTGCCCCGCCAAGACTTGCCTCCACGCCCGCCGGGAGCTCGAGCCCGTCGAGCATGGTCTGGACTTCCATGTTCACAGCACCGAAGTTCGGGTCGGTGATGGCGGCCGACACCTCGGCCGATCGGTTGCCGTCGAAATGGGTGACGGCGATTGGGCTGGAGCCCTGGGAGACCTCGGCCACGTCACCCAAGGCAACGCCGGGGCCCAGGGGGAGGGCGGCCAGCGCCTCGGGCGTGGCGATTGCTGCCGGATCGGTTCCCACGATCACGCTGACCGTGGCGTCGTCGATGACGATGTCCGTTGCCGGAATCGGAGTGAGGTACGCCCTGACCGCACCGGCCAGCGTCGCCGCGTTGAGCCCGGCGCTCGTTGCGGCCGCGTTGTCGACCTCGATGACGATCTCGGGTCTCTCCCCGAGGAGATTGGACTCGATGCCCTCGATCCCGTCGATATCGGCAAGGGCCTCCTGTACGGCGGCCGAGCCTGCCTCGACATCCTCGAAGTCAGATCCGGTGACGTTGATGTTCAGGTTCGAGCCTCCGAAATCGGACATGTCGCCGACTTCTGCCACGGTGCCGGACAGACCGGAGGCCGGGATCAGCGTCTCGATCTCGGTGGTCAGGGTGTCGATGTCGGCTTCCTCGCCGAGGTCGATGACGATCGAGGCACTGTTTGCCCCGCCACCGCCGCCGCCGATGAGGGCGGCCAAAGGATTGTCGGTGGAGGTGCCGACGACCGTGGCGACTCGCTCGACACCTTCGAGTTCGAGGATCTCGGCTTCGACCACGGCTACTTGCTCCGACATCGAATCCAGGCTGGTACCTGGGGCCCCCGTGAGGCTCACCGAAAGCGAAGTGGCCTCCTCCGAGGGGAACAAGGTCACCGGCACGGTGGCCAGGGTGGCCATCGAGGCGATCAGCAACACGAAGGCGACGATCACCACTGTCCACCTGTGATCGAGGGCCCAGGCAAGGGGCTTGCGGTAGACCCGGCGGAGAGCGGTGTCGTCGGCGCCCAGCTCCTCCTCGGCCTCACCTTCCTTGCGGTGTGACCGTTTGAGGAGGGTTATGGCGAGAACCGGGACCACTGTCACGGCGACGATCAGGCTGGCGAGCAAGGCGAAGGTCACGGTGAGGGCGAATCCGACGAACACCTGGCCGACCAGCCCGCCGATGAAGGCGAGCGGGAGGAAGACGGCAACGGTCGTGATCGTGCTGGCGGTGATGGCCGGGACCATCTGGGTCGTGCCCTTCAGGACCGCCTCGCTTCTCTCATAGCCCTCATCGAGGAGCCGATGAATGTTCTCGAGCACCACGATGGCGTCGTCGATCACCCGTCCGATCGCCACCGACAAGGCGCCCAGCGTGAGGATGTTGAGGGTGATCCCCTCCAGGTTCATCAGGATGAAGGCGACGAGCAGCGAGAGGGGAATCGAGATGCCGGAGACGAGAGTGCCCCGGAAACTGCGGAGGAAGACCAGGATCATGAGGACGGCGAGGATTCCGCCGATCACCGCGTCACGGGTCATCTCACTGACCGAGTTCTGGATCTCTGGTGCCTGGTTGATCACCGGGGTGACTGTGATCCCAGCGGGCACGGTCACCGTCTCGATGGCCTCGGACACGGCGTCCACCGTGTCAACCGTGTTCTCGCCCTGAGCCTTGATGATCTCGACCGACATCGCCGGCTGGCCGTCGAGACGGCTCACGGTCGAGCCGCTCCCGTTCTCGACCAGGCTCACCTCGGCGATCTGGGAAAGGGGGACCGGCGGCGTGCCGGGCACCATTCCCGGCACCAGCAGGTTCTCGATACCTTCGACTCCGTCGAGCTCGGCGACGACCCGAGCCGGGAGCTGGAAGCCACTCGCGCTGACACTTCCGACCGGCACTGACACCTGGGCCGAGCCGAGGGCGGTCATGACACCTGCCGTGGTGACACCGGCCTGGGACATCGCTTCCGGATCGAGGGTCACCGCAACTGCCTCGTTGCTCCCACCGGCGACGCGGATCTCGGCGACCTCGCTGACGCGGTCGATGGCAGGGGCCAGAGAGGTGGTCACGAAGTCCTCGAGCGCAGCCGGATCATCTCCGACACGGCGACCGAATACACCGGGAAGGCGTCGAGGGAGATGCGCTGGACCTGGGTTTCCGCTCCGACAGGGAGATTCAGCCCGGCGACAGCCTCCCGGATCTCGGTGTGGACCTCGTCCATGTCGGTCCCGAACTCGTAGGAGGCCGACACGATGGCCACACCCTCGAGATTGGTCGATTGGACATGCTCCAGATTGCTGGTGGAGAGGAAAGCGCCCTCGATAGGGACCGCCAGGTCCTCGGCGACCTCATTGGGCCCGGCCCCGGGCATGGTGGCAGTCACGACCAGGTTGGGGATCTCCAAGGAGGGGAACAGCTCCCGGTTGAGCTGGCCGACCGAGTAGATGCCGGCTGCGATCAGCATCGCCACCACCAGCAGGGTGACGGTGCGATAACGCAGGGAGATTCGGGCGAGGCGGGTCAAGATTTCCTCCGATGGGATGAGTGGAAGACTCCTAATTTAGACTGGAACTGTCATTTGTCAATCCCTGACAATTGACAGCGAGTGCCAAACGACTATCTTGAGTCCTGTGACCACCCAAACAGCGCCCGAGATCGGTCTCCGGGAGCGCAAGAAGCGACAGACCCGGGACCGTCTCGTCGAGGCGGCCTTCGCCCTGTTCGCCGAGCGTGGCTTCGACCATGTATCGGCCGCTGAGATCGCAGCTCGAGCCGATGTTTCCGAGCGCACGTTCTTCCGATATTTCCCCACCAAGGAAGATGTGATCTTCCCCGACACCGAGGACCTGCGCGGGCGTGTCGACGAGCTCGTGGCCAACCTGCCTACCGAGCTGTCCGTCATCGAGGGCTTGCGCCGGGCCTTGCAAACCATCTCCCACGAGTTCGAGGATTCGAAGGATCTCCAACTCGCCCGGGCCCGACTGGTCGAGTCCACACCTTCGCTGCAGACGCTCGTCCTCCAACATGAGCAGGAATGGGTGATGTCGTTCGCCCACGCCGTGGCCGACCGTCTCGGGTTGGACCCGGATGAAGATCTCAGGCCGGAGCTCACCGCGGCTGTGGTCGTGGCTGCCTTCCGGGCCGTGATGAACCGATGGATCAGGTCAGGGGGGAAGGCCGACGTCGATCAGATGCTCGACCAGGCCCTCGTCTTTCTCGGATCAGGTCTCGGCTCCTCCGACTTCGATTGAGGGCTCAGTGCCCTCCGCCGTCCGCTCCGGTCGGAGGGCCGTCGGGGTTGGGGACGTGGTCGGCTCTCCAGATGTCCGGCTCCAGATAGATCCGGCCCGCAAGGGGAACGGCGAGACGGATCGAGGTCTCCGCAGCATCGATGGCCACGGCGATCTCGGAGGCAGTGAGCGAGGGAGTGAACTCCAGCTTGCCTGCGACCAAGAGCTCCTCGGGCCCGATGTGCTGGGTCTTGAGATCGATGACCCTGACCACGTCCGGTGTCGCCTCGACTGCTCCTCGTATCGCTTCGATATCGCTGTCCAATGCTGCCTCCCCGATGAGAAGCGATTTCATCTCGACGGTGAGAAAACCGGCAATGACCAGCAGCAGGGTGCCGATGCACAGCGTCCCGACCGCGTCCCAGACCTCGTTCCCGGTGATGGCGGCCAGCCCCACCCCGATCATCGCCAAGAAGAGCCCGATCAGGGCCCCTGCGTCTTCGAGGAGGACGACGGGCAGTTCCGGGGAGCGGGAAGTGTGGATGTAATCCCACCAGCCGCGTTCGCCCTTTACCTTCCTCGACTCGGTGATGGCGGTGTGGAAGCTCCAGGACTCCAGCCCAATCGCCACGACCAGCACACCGATCGCCCAGCCGATCGAGGTCAACTCATGGGGATCGAGCAGCTTGCTCACGCCCTCGTAGATGGAAAAGAGCCCGCCGAGCGTGAACAAGACCATCGCCACCACGAAGGACCAGAAATAGCGCTCCCTCCCATAACCGAATTGGTACTGGTCGTCGGCGACCTTGCGCGCCCTCTTGCCACCGAGCAGCAAGAGCCCTTGGTTGGAGGTGTCGGCGACCGAGTGGATCGACTCGGCAAGCATCGAGGCGGATCCGGTGACCA
This sequence comes from uncultured Acidobacteriota bacterium, assembly GCA_963843585.1. GTDB lineage: Bacteria > Actinomycetota > Acidimicrobiia > Spongiisociales > ZC4RG35 > JARDZU01. Next base: position 116,370 of record CAWJLJ010000009.1, on the reverse strand, counting down.
CATATGCGACGAACTTGGCCACCGCTATCCCGGCGTTGGCCAGCATCGCGGCGATGATTGCTCTTGTTCCACCGCTGGTCGCCATGAAATCGGATGCTAGGTGAGCAACGAGACCGCTCCCCAGGTCGTCATCAGGACTCCGACGACCATGAGAAAGGCGACACGACCCACCCTGAACTCGGGGTTCTCCACTCCCGCCGGGGTCTTTCCCTGGCGATGGCGCCACCAGGCGAGCCCGTTGCCGACGAGGAGGGCGAGGCCGAGACCGAGGATCAGCTCAGGGAGCAGGTTCTCGAAGTCGAAGATGTCGCCCACTCCCGGTCACGCTAACCCTGAATAGTCTGCGTGGGTGAGCCAGGACCTTCACTCTGCCTCTGCCTCGGCACCGGCGACCTCGGCCAATCTAGGCCCAGGGTTCGATTGCCTGGCCCTGGCAATCGAGGTCCGCTGTGCGGTGAAGGCCAGTCGTGCCGATGCCTGGAGTGTCGACCACATCGGGAGGTATCAGCCCGGGCCCGAGGAGGGTGACAGGGTGATCAGTGCTGCCCGCGGTGTCGTGGGCGACGAATTCCCGCTCGCACTCCAGGTCGATGCCGAGATCCCTATCGGGAAGGGCCTTGGCTCATCGGCGGCAGCCTCCGTCGCCGGCATCGCCGCAGCTCTTCGCCTGACCGGGGAGAAACCAAGTCACGATCGTGTCTACCGGCTGGCTGTGGAACTGGAGGGCCATTCAGACAACGTCGCCGCCGCCGTATACGGCGGCCTGGCGCTGGTGCCGGCGGAGGGCATGCCGCTCCGACTCCCGATCCACCCCGGGCTTCAGGTGGTGCTCGCGGTGCCCGACCGTCATCTTCCCACGGAGCAGGCGCGGCGGGTCATCGAACACTCCCATCCCCAGGACCGGGTGCTGCGCAGCCTGTCACGAGTCTCTGCCCTCACCGCCGGGCTCATCACCGGCGACCCGGACCTTCTTGGGGCGGCTCATGGGGACGAGATCCATGAGCAACCACGAGATGAGATCTCACCCGAGGTGGCAGGTCTGATCGAGGTCGGGAAGCGCGCCGGCGCCCTTCATGCGGCGCGGTCCGGGGCCGGGCCGTCGGTCATTGCCTTCTGTACGAGCGACACGAGGGAAAGGGTGGCCGCAGCCTTCACCGAGGCAGGCGTCGACGCACTCACCCCGCAGCTGGCCACCACCGGCCTGGTCTAGTCGGCGAATGGCCGCAGGAACTGAGGCGGAAAGCAGACGAACCAGGTGCGGGGTGGTGGCACCGCACCTGGTTCTCAGGGAGGATCCCGGTCGGGGGGAGCCGAGCGGATCCTGGCACTTGGCCTTGCTGCTGATCGATGATTTCGTCAGGAGAACGAAGGACCTGCATGGGTCCGCGGACCTATGAACGGTGACAGAATCCGCCCTATGCCGGACACTGGGTGGTGGTGAGCTCCGAAGGCGAGCGGCGAGACCGCTTCGAAGCGCTCGTCGCCGATGTGTACGACCCGTTGCAGCGCTACATACGTCGTCGCGTCGCGGCCGACGAAGCGGGCGATGTCCTTTCCGATGTCTTGCTCACCATGTGGCGTCGTCTCGAGGATGTGCCCGAGGGCGCCGTCCTGCCTTGGTCCTACGGCGTTGCCAGGCGAACAGTCTCCAATCACCGCCGCGCCGCCTCGCGGCACCTGAAATTGGTGGAGCGACTCGAGGCGGAGCGATCCCCGGTCGTGGACGACGATCCGGCGGGGCAACTGGAAGATCCTGAGCTCGCCGAGGCGTTGGCAGGCTTGCCTGTCGCCGACCAGGAGATCCTCCGCCTCTGGGCATGGGAGCAGCTCGAGCCGCGGGAAATCGCCCTGTCTCTGGGCAGCACCGCCAACGCGGTGAGTCTTCGGCTCAGCCGTGCCCGTAAGAAGTTGGCCGATGCGATGACCCGACAGGATCCCTCCACTCCCGGACACATAGGGGATGAAACCGCCGAGGAGAATCGACGATGACAGACCAGCTACGTGAACGGCTAGCCCGTCTCGATCCGATGCACCCAGGCGTGGACACAGAACCACCGTCCAGAGAGCTCTTGGAGGGCATCATGAGCACACCAGTCGTAGAACAACCCGAGACCGGGCCGGAACAGAAGTCCAACCGCTGGCTCGTCGGCATCGCGGCCGCCGCCGCGCTTGTCCTGGCCGTTGGGGGCGTGATCGCCCTCACCGGCGGGGGCACCGACCCGGTGGCCTCAGGGCCGCCCTTGGAGCTGACTGCTGCCGGCGGCGACCCGATGGCGATGTGCATCGTCTTCAGCGTCGAGGAGCTGGCCAAGGCACCACTCGCCTTCGAGGGAACCGCTACCGCGGTCGAGGGTGACACCGTGACTCTCGATGTCGACCACTGGTTCAAGGGTGGCGACGCCAGCCAGGTGATCCTCAATGCCCCGCAGGGGATGGAGGCATTGATAGCCAGCATCCCGTTCGAGGTCGGCGGTCAGTACCTGATCACCGCCTACGACGGGAACGTCAACTACTGCGGGTTCTCAGTGGCGAGTCGACGCCCGAGTTCAGATCCGCTTACGAGCAGGCCTTCGGAGCCTGAACACCTGCTCGACGGCGAAGGGGAGAGGCCGGTGAGGGCCTCTCCCCTTCCGCGATTCCCGTCGACTCGTCGTTTCAGTTGTTGGCCAGGTGCCAGTGCGGCCCAGTCGTCGAGATTGTCCATCATCAGGTTGGCGCAGTCGGGTGTGAATGAGTGGGCACAGTCCGGCCGCGGCATACTCGTCGCTGCAGCTCACCACCCTCGGCAAAGGCCTGGAAGCTCTCATTGAGCTCGGCGTCCTGCCGGGTATCTCGGTCTTCGTGCCAGCCGCGGGCACCTATCGTTGAGATGACTCCGAACGTCCTGTTGATTACCGCGGCCGGCTTGCCCACTGCCTCGTTGAGTGCGTTCGAGTAGTGGACGTCGCATTGGACGACCGCTTCAACCGCGGTTTCACAGTTCTCCAGCGACACCTGGGCCCCCAGGATCGATTCGTATTGGAGTTTGAGGGTCAATGGGTCGGTCGGGTCCGAGCAAGCACCAGAAGCGCCGCTCAAGACCGCCGCTGTCACACAGTCCCCGCTGTACCAACTCGAGATCACGTCCTGGAGGGCATCCAGGTCAGTATCGCGATTGGTACCAATCCGCCCACGCCTCGACGTTCTCCAGTTGGATCGCGGCGCACGATGTGGGGAACGGACCCGAGTCGATGCACTCTTCGTAGCCGTCGTACGACCCCTCCAAGGCGAGGAACGACCCCATCGATAGGAGCGGCCCGTGGTGGGCGGGGAAGGCGAACTCAACGATTTGCCCGTCGCTGACCCTCACTTTGAATGTCTCGCCGGGATCGACGAACCCGATGGCGTCGGTCAATGAGTTTCCGTAACGGTAGATGCAGTCGAATGCATCGCCACTGGTCCCCGGCTCGGTGCAATCGAGGTCCACCTGCCCTCCGATGGCTTCCTGATACGCGGCCTCCGTGGCTATCTCCTCGTCGTTCGGATACGCCAGGTCGAACAGCCCCGCTGCCGTCGCGGCATCTCCGGAGTACAAGGCGGCGGCCCCAGCCTCGATGATCTCGCAGATCGGTCATCGTCTCGGGCTCCGGTGCTGGGACCGTGGTCGGGGTGGGCACGGTGGTTTGGTCGACCACCTGGCCGTCACTTCCGCTGAAGGCGAAATACAACCCGCCTATGGCGAGGACGACGGCAAACGCCGCCAAAGCCCAGGCGAGACCTCGCCCCGGACCGGGACTCTTCGTCGTCACCGGTTGATCTGTCTTGGTCATGAAAACTCCCTCTCGTCGTTTCGTAGCAACGACCAGGGGATCGCCGGCCAGTTCGGCCTCGATACGCTCGATCAACTCCTCCGCGCCGACAGGGGTGCCTCTCTCACTGAGCTGGTGCAGCTTGTTCGTGAAGTCAGCCACCGGCCACCTCCAATGCGAGCCGAGCCTGTTTCCTGGCTCTGTTCGCCATCGCTCTCGCCGCCATCGTGGTCATCCCCAACTGATCCGCCGCCTCCGCGTAGGGCACACCCTCCACCTCGACGAGATAGAGGATGGCCCTCTGCTTTGGAGGAAGATCGAGAATCGCCTCGATATCGGCCGGATAGCTGGGCGACCAGCTCTCCTCGACGGCAAGCCGAGCTACGGCCTTCCGCCGACGACCGAGGCTGCGCCGTTGGTTCGAGGCCAGGTTCACGATCGTCTTCCGGAGGTAAGCCAGCGGATTGTCGAGGTCGGAGATGGACCCTTTCCTCAACACTCTCATCAGCGCCTCCTGAACCAGATCGTCCGGCTCGACATCAACAGAGCCCGCCACCGCAGCGATCCTCCGCAAGGCCGGGTAGAGAGCCGTAATCAGCTCCCTCTCCCCATCCCCTACCAAAGATCGTTTTGGCAATCGAAGTTTCTCCCTGTCGTCACGCATAAAGACACCGCTCGCTGGCGATGTGTGACAACACATTCGTGCCGGTTCCGTCACTATGCACCGAGGTTCACGCTCGAGAGCGGCTGTGATCAGCGCCGTATGTCGTTGTCGGGCCTCGTCAACGCTGATCTCGATTCCCATTGCCAGCCATCCCGGCACCCAGATCGCGATGTCGGGCATCGGGCGACAGAGGGCGAGCAACTCCCAATAGCGCAGATTCTCGAGGGTTCGTCCGGAGTGTCGCCGGTAGACCTCGACGAAAACCTCAGCTGCCTCGGTCAGACCCAGCAACCGCATGTCGAAGGCGCAGTAGGCGACATCCAGGGCGGGGTCGGCGATGGCGCCGCCCTCCCAATCGATCACTGCGGCGAGTTTCTCGTCGAGCCATAGCGTGTTCCCCGGCCAGAAGTCACGGTGGACGTAGACCGGAGCCTCCGGCTTCAGGGAGGCGAGGATCTCCTCACGTCTTGCCCAGAGCTCCATGCCGAGCGGGTGCTGGCGCAACGCGGCCAGGGTCTCCGCTTCTGACTGGTGACCGTCGGTGTTGGCCAGCACCGGGAAGAGGTCCCGATCCGTGGACGCAGGTTGGATCCGATGGATCTCGATGAGCGCGTCTGCCAGTTGAGAGGCCCAGTCGTTCGGATCGGTCGGCTTCAGAAGCACGCCGCCCTCGACGTATGAGATGACGATGGCCCGCTCCGGGAACAGCCCCGACCGGTCGATCCAGATCGGGGATGGCGCGCTGATGCCGCGGTCAGCCGCCAGGGCGAGGGCACGGAACTCGCTCTCCGCAGGACTTATCTCTCCAGGTTCGGGAAGCCAGTAGCGCTTCAGCACTACTCGTCTCGCCGTGGCTCGTTCCCGACGATGAGCACGTCCACGGTCCCACCGAGACCGCCCACGATTCGACGGTCGAAGCGTGTGGGTCGCCCGAGCTCTCTTCCGAGTGCGTCGAGCTGCTCGTCGGTGGGGAGGGGGGCATAGTGATCCATGCCGGTCAGGGTGTTCCCAGGCCTTTCGCCCACGTCTTGACTATCCCGGCACCCGTTCCCATACTGAGCGACAGTATGAGAGGAATGACCGAGCCGCGCACGCCCATCATCATTCCCTAGGGGCCCGCGCCAACCAGGCGCCCGCCCCTGCACCGGACCTCCGCAAGCCGCGGGGGTCCTTTCTATTGGCAGGACGACCATGAACAAGACAGCCGAGATCTACGACACGACGCTCCGGGACGGAACCCAGGCCGAAGGGCTCTCCCCGACGGTGGGAGAGAAGCTGCGCGTCGTGCGGCTTCTCGACGAGCTTGGCGTCCATTTCATCGAAGGCGGTTGGCCAGGGGCCAACCCCAAGGATGACGAGTTCTTCGCCCGCGCCACCAGGGAAGTCGATCTGGAGCGGGCCCAGCTGGTCGCCTTTGGATCGACGCGTCGACCACGTGGCCCGGTCGAGCGCGATCCCCAACTCCAGGCGCTGCTCGATGCGGACACCGATTTCATCTGCATCGTCGGCAAGTCATGGGACCGCCACGTGACCGACGCCCTCAACACCTCTCTGGAAGAGGGGCTGGACATGGTGGGTGAATCCATCGTCTTCCTTCGGGAACGAGGAAAGCGGGTCTTCTTCGACGCCGAGCATTTCTTCGACGGCTTCCGCCACAACCCGGCCTACGCCCTCTCGGTGGTGGAGACGGCTGCCGGGGCGGGAGCGGAGCGAGTGGTTCTCTGCGACACCAACGGTGGCGCCCTTCCCTCCGACATCGCCCCAGCGGTCGAGGCAGTCTCGGGGCACGTCGAGACCGTCCTGGGAGTTCATTTCCACAATGACTCCGACTGCGCCGTGGCCAACTCGCTCACGGCCCTCTCTCTTGGTGTCCATCAGGTCCAGGGCTGCATCAATGGGTACGGAGAGCGCACCGGCAACGCCGATCTCTGTTCGGTGATCCCCAACCTGAGCCTGAAGTCGGGTGTGGAGACGATCCCTGCCGACTCACTGGCCCGCCTCTACCCGATCGCCCAGCAGATCGCCGACATCCTGGGCTCCCCAATCGACTCCAAGCGTCCATACGTCGGGACCTCGGCCTTCGCCCACAAGGGAGGGCTGCACACCTCGGGTCTGGCCCGTCTCGAGGGTGCCTACGAGCATGTCAACCCCAGTGCCGTGGGCAACTCTGCCCGGATGCTGTTCAGTGAGCTGATGGGTCGGGCAACCGTGCTCACCGTCGCCCGGGAGAAGGGATGGGACCTCGATCCGGACCGCGCCCAGCAGCTGGTTGAGCAGGTCAAGCGGCTCGAGCATGCCGGATACCAGTTCGAGGCGGCCGATGGCTCATTCGAGATGCTGGTGCGGCGGGCCACCGAGGGATACGAGGAGTTGTTCGAACTGGATGCGCTCTCCGTCAGCATCCAGGCCAATGGCGAGGTGACAGCCCGAGCCAACCTGACGCTGACGGTGAACGGCGAGACCGTGGAGGTCTCGGCCGAGGGTGATGGACCGGTCAATGCGATGGACCAGGCTCTGCGCAGCGCTCTGGTCGACACCCATCCTGAGGTGAAGCGGCTCCGGCTGACCGACTACAAGGTGCGCGACCTCGACTCTTCCGACGGGACCGCCGCACGGGTGCGGGTCTTGATCGAGACCACGAATGGAGAGTCGAGTTGGGGCACCGTCGGCGTCCATCAGAACATCATCGAGGCCTCCTGGCAGGCTCTCAGCGAGGGGATCCTCATCGGGCTGTTGCGCCATGGGATCGAGCCCGAGCTGGGCTAGGCCCCGTCGACCACGGTCACCGTGCCTCTCATCCCCGAGTGCAGCGTGCACACATACGGATAGTCGCCGGCGTCCTCGAAGGTGTGGGAGAAGCTGCCCTCGGTCTGGACCTCACTCTTGAATCCATCGCCGGAGACGTCGTGGGACAATGCCGCCGTCGTCCCATACCCAGGTGACCGTGTCGCCTTCCTCGATCGTCACGTGATCGGAGTCGAACCTTTGGTCCTGAATGCTGATGGTGGGGCTGTCGCCGACCGGTGGCGGGGCGCGACGGCGTGTCCGCGACACAGGCCGCGAGCGACACCGCCAGGACGAGCACGGCCACCGAAGCCACTGCGTTGTTGCGTCTCATGGTTTGTTCCATGAGGCAAATTCGAACGCTTCATGGCCGGATCATCAATCGGGGACGACCCTGGCCTCACCCCCAAGCGTGTCGGGGATGACCCTGACCCGACCTCCGAGGGAAATCGGGGACCTGGTCAGCCGTCGCTCGAGCAGATACTCCACCAGGGCGTCCAACTCCGCGGCGTCGACAGGCAGGACCGGCATCTGTCCGCCATAGCCGCTGACGATGTAAGCCTGAGGATCCAGCACCGACTGTCTCACGTATTCGTCGGCGGTGAGCCCTTCAACGCGATCACCGGCTCGATCGGCCAGGTCGGTGAGATCGGGGCCGACGAAACCTTCGGAAACGCCCGGCACGGCTGTGACAGCCCGTGCAGCCCTTGGTGAGGAACACGGTTTGTCCCTCGACCGACCCCGGTGCCGACCCTTCCGATGCGGACGCCGCCTGTTGCGTTCCCGGATCGATTGCGTAGACCGCCACCGTGGCCCCGACCAGCAGGACCACGATGGCGGCGGTTACGGCAAGACCGAGTCGACTAGACCGCATCTGTGGCTGCGGAAGACTGCCTCTCGGTCCGGGGCCTGTTCCTGATCTGGTCGACCAGCAGCACGAGTGCCAGCAAGGCGGCGATTGGCAGCGCGATCCGGAGCGTGTTGACCAGACCGGTGGGGACAGGGGCCGGGGCGGAGAGGACCGGCAGCGTGCCCAGCGTCTGCACTATCTGATCCCCTGCAACCACTTCCCATCGCCACTCACCGGCCTCTGGCAGGGTTACCTCGGCCGTCCACCGGCCATTCCCGGAGGACGACGCCGGGAAGGTCAAATCCTGGCCGCTGGGCCCCTGAAAATGGAGAGCCGTATCGCTGAACGGCATTGGCTCGGTGCCATGGGCCAGAATCGAGTAGTCGAGCTCATAGGGGGTTCCGGCATCGAAATCGGACGGCAGTTCTGCAAAGGTGACCACCGCGACCGATCCGGCTAGAGCAGCCGGGGCCAGCGAGAGTACGAGCAGAGTGGTGGGTATGAGTACCCGGGTCAGGCGCTTCATGTGATCTCCTCGGATCGTCGTCATCAGTCCATACACCGGAGGCCGGCCCCGGGTTCCACGAAAATCGAGGGAACCAAGCAGGCCCGGTCGGTGTAGGCAATACACAGAACGTCGGTGGAGGGCCGCCCACTGAACGAACAAGACCTGATCCAGAATGCAAAGAGTGGCGATGTCGCTGCCTTCGAGGCACTGGTGCAGACCCATCGGCAGATCGCCCTTCGGGTGGCATTTCTCGTCGTCGGTGACCAGACCGAGGCCGAAGACGTGACCCAGGAGGCATTCGTCAAGGCATATCACGCCATGTCGCGATTCCGGGGCGACGCCGCGTTCCGGCCCTGGCTGCTTCGCATCGTCCGCAACGAGGCCCTCAATCAGCGACGCCGCCGCGGGCGTCAGGAACGGCTCAGCCTGCGTCTGGCCAACGACCCCGTCTCGGGAGGTGCGGCCCCATCTCCCGAGACGACGGTCATCACCGGGGTCGAGAGACGGACGATCCTGGACGCGGTCAACGGCCTGCCCGATCGATACCGGGAGGTGGTGACCCATCGGTATCTGCTTGGGCTGTCCGAAGCCGAGACCGCTGCAACGCTGCGAATCCCGGTGGGAACGGTCAAGTCACGAACCGCCCGCGCCCTCGGACGTCTCGAACACTCACTGTCGAGTCTCAGCGGAGGAGGCCGTGATGAGTAGGCCCATCGAAATGGCCCTGGTCGATCTGGCCCACCACATCGACTGGCCAGAGCCAGCGGATCAGGCACTTGATCTCCGTCGACGCCTGGAAGCGAGCCCCAGGAGCCGTACCGCACATCGCTGGATACCGGTGACGGCCCTCATTCTCATCCTCGTCGCCTCGTTGCTCGTCTTCTCGCCGACGGCCCGGGAAGCCGTGGCCGATCTGCTCGGTGTCGCCGGGATCGAGATTCGTTTCGAACCCGTTCCTCCTGAAGTGGTGGGTGGTGAGCTCGACCTTGGCGAGGCTGTCACCCTCGAGGAGGCGGCTGAGGCGGTGGACTTCGAATTGTCGGTTCCAGGAAATCTGGGCCCACCGGATGGGGTCTTCCTGTCCGACCGGCCATCTTCCGGCAGGGTCACGATGGCGTGGGAGAGCGGTGAGGCACTTCCAGCATCAGGCGACACCGGGATCGGGGTGGTCTACAGCCAATTCGCCCTGGAGCTGGCCGAGGAAGCGGACTTCGTGAAGAGCGTCATGCCGGATACGTCGGTTCGGGCCGTGGAGGTCGGCAGCGTGATCGGGCTCTGGATCGAAGGGGCGCCCCACTTGATCTCATACGAGGACGCCGCCGGCAATCGCGTCGAGGAAGAGACGAGGCTGGCCGGCAACGTGCTGATGTGGGAGAGCGACGGTGTCACCCATCGCCTCGAGACGACAGTGGGCCTGGGTCCCAGTCTGGCGCTGGCAGGCTCGCTGCAGCCCGTGGGATGAGGTGAAAGCTGCCGGTCCGGTTTGAATAGGGGGCCGATCGGTGCGACCATGTGTCGTCTCCCCACCCGGAACAGAGGTTTTTGCATGGGATCGTTGGTCAAGAAGCGTCGCAAGAAGATGTCGAAGCACAAATACCGCAAGCGTCTGAAGGCGAATCGCCACAAGCGGAAGTGACTTCGTGAAAGGGCCGGTCAGAAGACCGGTCCTTTCGCTTTCTCCCCCGAAGGGGGGAGTACCGCCGGAGGCGGGGAGGGGGACGCCTATTGGCCCTTCAGGTACTTCTCGATCTCCTCGACGAGACGGTCGCCCCGATCGTCGTCGGCCTCCTGTTCCAGCCGCTCGACGTATTCCTCGAGCTCGGTGTTTCCCTCGATGGCGGCGTCCACGGTTGACAGGAACTGACGAGAGGCCGAGGCGAGGTCACCGATATCGAGCGTGACCCCGCACAACTCCGAGGCCTTGATGGCCAGAGCCTCGGTGGCCGGCGGGTACTCCTGATTGGAGAGGTAGTGAGGGACGGCCGCCCACACCGAGATCACGTCGATTCCGACGTTGCCCAGGGAGTGGTTGAGCACTCCGAGGATTCCTGTCGGCCCTTCGTACCCCGAAGGGAGCAACCCGTGAATCGCCAGGTCGTCGGGCCGATTCGCCGACCCCACCAACGGGACGGGAAGCGTGTGTGCCACCTGTCCGATGAAGGCGCCCATGGTCACCGCCCGGCGCACACCCATCACCTTCATCACCTCGACCACGTCGTTGGTGAACGACTTCCACCGGTAGTGCGGCTCCTCGCCGAGGAGGATCACCATCTCCCGCTCCATGCCCCTGGCGACGTACAGCTCGTTGCGGGGCCAGGAGATCGAACGGATCCCCGTGGCGTCGAGCTCGACTATTGGTCTCCGCACCTGGAAGTCGAAATGATCGTCAGGGTCGATGATGGCGAACAGCTCGGCGTCGAACTTGTCGAGAAACTCGGAAACTGCCTGACTCGCCGACTCGCCGGCGTCACCCCAGCCTTCGAATGCGACCAGGGCGACCGGGTCCTGAAGGACCGGTCGGTCGAGCCATTGCAACGAGCCCATAGCTCCAACCTACTCCCCGGCCCCGGCTAGGGATTCAGTCCGCGTCGGGGCGGAAGCGCCTCAGACGCGGCACAGAAACGGCTGCCTCAACCCGGCCCGGAAGGGCGCCGGTGTCAGCCGAATACGGCGTAGCCCTGCTCCTCGATGGCCTTCTTGATCGACCCGAGCTCGACGCGGGCATCGTCGTAGGCGACCCTCACCGTGGCGTCGGCGATGCCGACCTCCACCGATTGCACGCCATCGATGATCCCGACGGCGCCTTCGATGCTCGTCTTGCACTGATCGCAGTGGATCTCGGGTGCCTGGAGAAGCACCTCAGTCATGACATCGAGGCTACCCGGTGTCGGTTGGCACCAGACGCGCAAAACGCACCGGCATCGCCGATGCGTTTTGCATTTTCTGACTCGGAACGGGGAGGGGGAGAGGACCTGTCCCGGTCAGAGTCCTCAGGCGTCTTGACCGTCCATGATCTTGCCGCGTACCCGGGGGAACCGGACCGGGGCATGAGCATGGCAGTACTCCGCCTTGTTGTATTGCGAAAGCTTGGTGGTGCAGCCCTTCTTGGCGCAGACGCGGCCTTCGTTGAATCTCTTCGAAGGTCGGGTCATGCCCTTGATGGCGGCCCCTCTAACGATGTCTGTCATTTCAGTGGCCCTCCTTGACCTGGGCCGGTGATTAGTTCAAGTCTCTTGTGATCTGATTGTTTGCCGGTACGAGTACCCCGGAGGGTTCTCGTGCGCACCGTTACTGTGCGATCCAGCCCTTAAAGCGGCGGTAAACAACCGCTCCTGGGATTGAGACGTCGGGAAGCCCGAATCGGTTCCCTGGATAGCCCAGTCTATCTCCGGGTCACCGACCATCGCCAGACCAGCCTGCGGCGATGTACCCATAGTCATCGGCAGGGCGGGTCGGCGACCTGAGCATCACTCGATGCCGAGCTTCCTCAGGAATGCGGTGTTGTCGGGCTCACGACCGAGAAAAGCGCTGAGCATCTCATCGGCATCGACCGAGCCGCCCTTCTCCAACACCTCACGCCGGTAGGCCATTCCGACCTCCGGGTTGGTGACTCCCTCCTCCTCGAACCGGGAAAACATGTCGTCTCCGAACACTTCGGACCACATGTACCCGTAATAGGCGGCGTCGTAACCACCCATGAGGTGGCCGAACGAGGCAAGCGCGAAAGTGCCCTCGTGGAACGGGATGAGGCCCAGCGTCGCCCCTTCCCGTAGGACGAGGTCGAGGTCGATCTCTGTGTCGGTTCCGTGAATCGTCTGGTCCCACCACCCGTACTGGAGCTGGCGGAGCTGGTGGATGGACACGTTGAGCTGGCGAGCGGCGACCAGCTGCTCGACCAGCTGATCGGGGATCGGGTCACCGGTCTCGTGGTGGCGGGCGAAACGGCTGAGAACGTCGGCGCGCCACACCCAATGTTGCATGATCTGACTCGGCGCCTCGACGAAGTCCCTCTCCACGCTGGTCCCGGCGAACCTGGCGAGCTCGGTCCTGCCCAGGTTCTGGTGGAGGACGTGGCCGAACTCGTGGAAGAGCGTCTCGACCTCGCCGTGCTGGAGCAATGACGGAGCCGAAGCGGTCGGCTTGGTGAAGTTGGCGACCATGGCGCACACCGGGTTCTGATACGAGCCGTCCTCCAGTCGTCTGCTCATGACCAATGGGAACTCGGCGGCATGGCCGTACTTGCCCTCGCGCGGGAAGAGATCGAGATAGAAATGGGCGAGCTCCTCGCCGCTCCCGGCGTCGTGGATGCCGAACAAGCGCACATCGGGATGCCAGACGTCTGGATCCTGGATTTCGCGGAACTCGAGGCCGAACGTCTCCTGGACCAGGTCGAACATCCCGCCGAGCACCGAGTCGAGCGGGAAGTAGTTGGCCACCTCGAAGGGATCGACGCCGTAGTCGGTGCGACGCTGTTGGGTGTCGTAGAAACGCCAATCCCATGTCTGGATCTGGCTGTCGCCTGTGTCGGCTTGGAGCAGCTCACCCAAGGCCGCCAGATCGATCTCGCCTTGCTTGGTGAGCGGCGGCACGAGGTCTTCGTAGAACGCCGCCACCCTCTCCGGATCTTTGGCCATCCTGTCCTCGAGCCGATGGTGGGACCAGCTGGGGACGCCGAACTCCTCTGCAATCTGATGACGCAGGTCGCGGGCCTCCTCCAGGATCTTCCGGTTGGCCTCGACCGCCTGTGTGTTGAACTTGAACGACAACTCCTCGCGGAGATCACGGCGTGTGGCGTTCTCGATGAATGGGATGAGATGGGGGTAGGCGAGAGTCACCTTGAGCTTGCCCGTCTCCTCGTCGGTCTCGAGCGACTCGGCGAAGCTGGGAGGCAGGCCATCCAGGTCCTCCGGGTCGACGAGGATGTGGTCCTCCCATTCGTCGATGTTCTCTTGGAAGCGGACCCCGAGCTCGACCAGGCGCTGGGTCCTCTCCTTGACCCTGGCCCTCGCCTCGGGTGAGAGCTCGTGGCCGGCATGACGGAGATCTCGGAGGGTGAACTCGACCAGACGAGCCTTCTCGCCCTCCAAGCTCCCCGCCTCATCGGTGGCGGCGAATTCCCTGATGGCTGCATTGAGGTCGTCGCGGAAGACCATCTCCACGCCGAAGGTCTCCAGTTTCTCCTCGGCGGCCTTGGCCTGGGAGCGGATCTCCTTCTCGGGGTGGACATAGCCCATGAAGGCGTGGGTGGCATTGGCCTTGGAGAGCACGTCGGCGATCTGGTCGAGCGGGATCATGGTGTTCTCGAACGTCCGGGTCTCTTTCGGTGCCACGAGAGCCTCGAGGATCTGTTGCGCCGCCTCGAGCGCCTCGTCCATCCCCGTGCTCACCTTGTCCGCAGTCACCTGGGAGAACCCAAAATCCAGATTCGTCATGCCTGGCACGGTAGCGAGGAGCCCAGGACCTACTTTCTAAGGTTCGCTCCCATGTGGGCTCTGAATCCTCACACCCGGCATCTCAACCATGGCTCGTTTGGCGCGGTGCTAAACGAGGTGCTCGAGCTTCAGACGGATTGGCGACGCAGGTTCGAGGCCGATCCCAGCCGTTTTGTGTGGAGGGAGTTGCAGCCCGCCATGGACCGCTCTCGGGAGGCTGTTGGCGAATTCGTAGGCGCCGACCCGGTCGGCCTGGCACCGGTGCGGAACGCGACCACCGGGATCGCATCGGTCCTTCAGTCATTCGAGCCCTTGCTCCGGCCCGGCGACCAGTTGCTGACCACCGCCCATGACTACAACGCGGTTCGTCAGATCCTCCGCTTCACCGGCGAGCGGACCGGGGCCGACGTGGTGGTGGCCCGGGTGCCGTTTCCCATCGAAGGCCCGGATCAGGTCACCGAGGCTGTCCTCGCCGCCGTGACGCCGAAGACGAAACTTGCGGTCATCGACCACGTCACGTCGCCGACGGCGCTGGTCTTTCCGATCGAGGACATCGTTGCCGCTCTCGAGCCCGATATCCCGGTCCTCGTCGATGGGGCGCATGGCCCGGGCCAGGTGCCATTGACGATCGATGACCTGGGGTCGTCCTGGTACACGGGGAACCTTCACAAGTGGGTGTGCGCCCCAAAGGGGGCGGCTTTCCTCCACTCGAGGGCCGATCGGATCGAGATGACGGTGCCGGCTGTCATCTCCCACGGATACAACGCCGAAGTCGACAGCCCTGAGCAGCGGTACCACGAGCTGTTCGATTGGCTGGGCACGGACGATTTCAGCGCCTGGGCTGTGGTGCCCGACGCCTTGCGTCTGGTGGGCGGGTTGGAGGCGGGGGGTTGGGACGCCGTGATGAAGCGCAACCACGATCTCGTCCTCGAGGGCCGGCGCCTCATTTCGGAGACGGTCGCCATCTCGGTGCCGGCCCCTGACGAGATGGTGGGTTCCATGGCCTCCGTGGTTCTGCCCGACGCCTCAGGCCCGGACCCCGGTGGCGAGCTGTCCCCGATGATGGACGAGCTGTTCGATGCCGGCTTTTCGACCATCGTCATGAACTGGCCGGGATGGCCCCATCAACTGCTGCGCATCTCCGCCCATCTCCACAACACCGCTGACGATTATTCGGCCCTGGCCGCGATGCTGCGAACCTGAGGTTCCTCGGCCCGGATACGGCCGTAGTACCTGAGGTTCGGGGTAGCCCGCTCAGAAGCGGGGCGGTGGGGCGAAGAGGGCTTCGGCCTGGTCGGGGGTCAGGGTCTCCGACTGGTTGAAGCCGGGGCGGTCGATGGCGGCAGCTGATTCCGATCGCCGGGTCGGGCAGCTCGACGGGTGAGTCGCTCCCACCGATCACCTTCACGCCGGCTTCGAGCAACGACCGGAAGGGGTAGACCCGGCTCATCCGCTCTTCGCCAAGCCGCTTCTCCAGCCAGTCGCCCTCCGAGGCGAGGAAGGCTGGCTGGACCGAGGCGGTGACGCCGAGCCGAGCCATTCGCTCGATCGCCGCGTCGGTCAACAGTGAGGCGTGCTCGACTCGAAGACGCTCAGGGTCGGCCCCCATGTCGACCAGTTCCTCGAACACATCGAGGACCCGGTCGTTGGCCCGATCTCCGATGGCGTGGATGGCCACCGAACCTCCCAGCATCATCGAGGCCCGTGCCATGGTCATGGCATGCTCCGCGTCGAGTCGATCGGTGCCGCTGGTATCGGGTCGATCGGCGAAAGGCTCGTGCATCGCCGCGGTGTGGCCACCGAAACTGCCATCGGCGAAGTCCTTCCAGCCGAGGAAGCGGATCCTGCCCTGTGTGTTGCGGATCTTCTCGGCGGCTTCGGCCAGCTGATGGGTGTCGGAGGCGATGACCAGGACGTCGACATCGATGGGCAGGGCAGGGGCGAGCCGACACAGGGCGTCGAGCTCGTCGCGGACCCCGCACCAGAGCGGCTCGCCCACCGAGACGATCCCGGTCACGGATCCGATGCCCATCCTGGTGAGATCGCCGAGGGCGCGCAGGATGGCCGAGTCCGGGGGTCCGGTCACCAGCGGGGCGATTGCCGAAGAGACGGTCTGGATCGCCGTCTCTCGAAGCACCCCGTTGGGCGAACCCGCCGGGTCCCGGTCGAATGACCCGCCTTCTGGATCGGCGGTGTCGCTAGCGACCCCGGCGAGCGACAACGCTGCGCTGTTGGCTACTGCGATGTGACCGCAGTACCGGTAGATCAGAACGGGTCGGTCACCGACGACATCGTCGAGATCGTCCCGGGTGGGCAGCCGTCGTTCGGCCAACCCCTCGTCGTTGAGACGTTGGCCGATCACCGGGCCTTCCACCCGACTGGCGAAATCGGTGACCCGTCGCATGACCTCGCCCAGATCGGGGGCGTCCATCAGCTCCAGACCGGTCACCAGGGCGGCGTAACCCAGCGGGTGGAAGTGGTGGTCGTGATACATCAGAGGAGATGCTCGGGCATCGAGTCGTCGACGATCTGACGCAGCTCCTCGTGGATCTTCCCGTTGGTGACCACGAATGCGGATGGCTGGAGCTCGTTGGTCGATCCCTTGCTGTCCGTCGCCGTTCCACCGGACTCGGTGACGAGCAGCATCCCGGCCGCCGCGTCCCACGGTTTGACGCCGGCCGGGCCGCCATGCTCCCAGTAGCCATCGAATCGTCCACAGGCCACCCACGCCATGTCGAGGGCGGCCGCCCCCATGCGTCTCGTGCCCCGTGATCGCGTCATCACTTGCTCCATGACGTGAAGATAGGCGCGGGCATGCTCCTGCCGGTCGTAGGGGAAACCGGTGACCAGCAGAGAGTCCTGGAGTGATGTCGCTTCGGAGACGCGGATCGGCCTCCCGTTCGATCGGGCCCCCTCACCCTCGCTGGCGACGAACTCCTCGTCCCGGGCCACATCGATCACCACGCCGACCAGCGGTCTTCCCTCGTCCCAGAGGGCGACCGACACCGCGACCTGAGGGATGCGATTGACGAAATTGACCGTGCCGTCGAGCGGATCGATGATCCAGACCCGGCGTCCGCGCCAGTCTGCTCCTCCCCCTTCCTCGGCCAGGATCGAGTCGTTGGGGAAATGCGATGCGATGACGCTCGTGATGGCGTATTCCGCCTCGTGGTCGATCTCGGTGACCGGGTCCACCACTCCCTTCATCTCAGTGGTGAACTCCTCGTCGAAGCCGCGGCGCACCACGCCGGCGCCGGCCCGCGCCGCACGCACCGCAACCCAAACGTCACCTTCCCACATGGCTTCAGGATACGGGCCAGCACACACCGCGTTCCCAATGCAAGGCGTCACAGCGGTGCAGAAAGAATCAAGCACGGCATACTCTCCCGCCGGTGATCGGTGGTCTTCTCGTCCTCGCCGGTGCCGTCCTATCCGCCCTGGCCTTCCCCCGGATCGGGCCGGGCTGGCTGATCCTGCCCGGCATCGCCTTGTTCCTGGCCGGGCTGCGGATGGCGAGGAGCCGGGCTCAGGGTCTCCTCTACGGGGCCCTCTACGGGCTCACCTTCTTCGGTGGTCTGATCTGGTGGATCGGGGAGCTCGGCCTGGTCGCCGTGGTCCCCTTGGTGGTTGCGTTTGCCGGGTTCCACGTCCTCTACGGATGGTGGCTGTCCGGATACAACGACCGGACTCCGGGGGTATGGCTGGCGTTGGCAGTCGGAGGGTGGGCCCTCATGGAGTTGATCCGGTCCTACTTCCCTTTCAACGGCTTCGAGTGGGGAGCGCCCGGGTACGCCCTCTCCGACCAGGTCTGGGCCCGCGCGCTGGCCCCTCTCTACGGGACCAGCGGGATCACGGTGCTGACGGTGTTGGTGGCGGCCACCGCGGTCGCTCTCACCTTTCGCCATCGAAAGTGGATGCTCCTCGGGTTTCCGTTGGCCGCAATCGGTGTCTTCGCGGTTTGGTCGTGGTGGCCGAGCAGCCCGGCGGAGGCACTCCCAGGTGTGGACGTGGCGATCGTCCAGGGATCGACTCCCTGTCCCTTCGAGCACTGCCCTCCTGACGAGCGGTTGCGCACCTTCCTCCAGCACCTCGACCTGACCAGGACCATCGAACCGGGCTCCGTGCATTTGGTTGTGTGGTCCGAGGGATCCACCGGAGGCCTGAACGCCGATCCGGTGCAGAACCCCGAGGTGGGGAATGCGATCGCCGAGGAAGCACGACGGATCGGGGCCTGGTTCCTGGTCGGCAGCGATCGCCCGCTGAGTGAGACTCAATGGGAGAACGTCAACATCGTCTTCAATCCGGAGGGGGAGATCGTGGGTGAGTACCACAAGCAGCACCCGGTCCCCTTTGGGGAGTACATCCCGTTCCGGCCGCTGTTCGACTGGATCCCCGAGCTGGACCAGGTGCCCCGGGACATGATTCCGGGCACGGGTCCGGTGGTGTTCGATACAGGTCTGCTGCGGATCGGGTCCGTGATCTCCTTCGAGGGCGGGTTCTCCCGCTATCCCCGCCAGCACGCCGAGGCGGGGGCGAATCTGATCGTGGTCGCCACCAACGAGGGCTCTTATGGGACCACCCCCGGCTCGGACCAGTTCATCGGCATGACCCGGATGCGCGCCGCAGAGCTCGGTCTCGACGTGGTTCACGCCGCGGTGACCGGGAAGTCGACGTTTATCGATGCATCGGGGGCATATGGCGAAACCACCGGACTGGGTACCCAGGAGATTCTCTACGGGGTGGTCGCCGGTCGGACACCGTCCCTCTACGCCCGGACCGGCGACGTCGTCATGATCGCCGCCGCCCTCGTCGGGCTCCTCACCTGGTGGCGCGCCCGGCGTCCGCTGGTAGTTTCCGCCCCCGCGATCGACGAGGAGGAGTGAGAATCGATGTCCCAGGCCCTGGAGAACCTGCTCACCGAAGACCGCAAGTTCGAGCCGTCGCCCGAGTTCGCAGCCAAGGCAAAAGCCAAGCCGGGGATCCATGAGGATGCGGCGGAGGACTATCTCGACTTCTGGCATCGCCAGGCCCTACAGCGCATCACGTGGCACAAGGAACCAACTCAAGTCCTGGACGACTCCAACCCGCCCTTCTTCAAGTGGTTCGCCGACGGTGAGCTCAACATCTCCTTCAACTGCCTCGATCGTCATCTCGAAGAGCACGGCGACCAGGTCGCCTATCACTGGGTCGGTGAGCCCGGCGACAAACGCACGCTGACCTACCGGGACCTCCACTCAGAAGTGTGCCGTTTCGCCAACGGGCTGCTCAGCCTCGGCGTGGAGAAAGGCGACCGGGTCGCCATCTACATGGGCATGGTCCCCGAGCTCCCCATCGCCATGCTGGCCTGCGCTCGTCTCGGTCTGGTCCACTCGGTTGTCTTTGGCGGGTTCTCCTCCGACGCCCTCTCCAGCCGGATCCTCGACGCCGATGCCCGGGTCGTGATCACCCAGGACGGCGCGTGGCGTGCCGGAAACGTGGTCCAGCTCAAGGCCAACGCCGACGTGGCCCTGGCCAGCACTCCTGATGTCAGCCATGTCGTCGTCCTGAAGCGGACCGACCACGGAGTCGACATGACCGAGGGTCGGGATATCTGGTGGCACGACCTGATCGAGGGCCAATCCGACGAATGTGAGCCGGCGGTCCTGGGCGCAGAAGACCCGCTGTACATCCTCTACACCTCGGGCACGACCGGGCGCCCGAAGGGGATCGTCCACACCCAGGGCGGCTATCTGACCGGGATCGTCACCACCCACCATTACATCTTCGATCACGAGCCCGACACAGATGTCTATTGGTGCGGCGCCGACATCGGGTGGGTCACCGGTCACAGCTACATCGTCTACGGCCCGCTCTCCAACCGGGCGACGAGCGTCATGTATGAGGGCGCCCCCAACTTCCCGGATCTCGACCGTCTGTGGCAGATCATCGAGGAGTACGGGGTCACCATCTTCTACACCGCCCCAACCGCGATCCGCACGTTCATGAAATGGGGCGACGAGCACGTGACCAAGCACGATCTGAGCTCCCTGCGACTGATCGGGACTGTTGGCGAGCCGATCAACCCCGAGGCATGGATCTGGTACCAGGAGACGATTGGTGGAGGCGGATGCCCTGTGGTCGACACCTGGTGGCAAACAGAGACCGGGGCGGCCATGATCAGCCCGCTTCCCGGTGTCGTGGCCACCAAGCCCGGGTCCGCCACGGTCCCCTTCCCCGGCATCTTCGCCGACGTGGTCGACGACGCCGGAGAGTCGGTCCCGCTCGGCGGCGGGGGCTATCTGGTCATCACCAAGCCCTGGCCGGCGATGGCCCGGACCATCTACGGAGACGATCAGCGGTACGCCGACACGTACTGGTCGAGGTTTCCCGGCCTCTACTTCCCTGGAGACGGCGCCAAGCGCGATCTCGACGGGTACTTCTGGCTGCTGGGCCGTGTGGACGACATCATGCTGGTCTCGGGTCACAACATCTCGACCACTGAGGTCGAATCGGCACTGGTATCCCACGTGTCCGTCGCCGAGGCCGCTGTGGTTGGTCGCCGTGACGAGGTCACCGGCCAGGCCATCGCCGCCTTCGTGACGCTCCGTTCCGGTGTCGAGGGGAACGAGGAGCTGTTGCAGGAGTTGCGGGACCACGTCGCCAACACATTGGGGCCGATCGCCAAGCCCAAATCGATCGTCTTCACCGACGACCTTCCCAAGACCCGGTCGGGGAAGATCATGCGGCGGCTGCTTCAGGACATCTCGGAACAACGTCAGCTCGGCGACGTGACCACGCTGGCCAACGAGGCCGTCGTTCACGAGATCGCGGAGAAGGCAGCCGAAACGACAGAGGACTGAGGCTCGGCTAGGCCAGCAACACGGTTCCGAACCAGAGAGCGGCGATGATCAGCCCGGTGGCGAGCTCGATTCCGATCGAGGTCGCGATGGCGCCCAGGCTGGTTTTGGTGGCCGGCCAGGCCTGCGCCGCGCCCACCCTGATTCGTTCGAAGACGTAGATGGTCAGGACGAACCCGATCGGCGCCCCCACCACAGGGATCACGAAAAGGCCGACGATGGCGACTGCAGTTGCGATCAGCAGGGTCCGATTGGGGATCCCGACCTCATTCAATTTTCGTTTGGGGATCGAGTACTTGATGAAGGTCCCGATCCCGGCGAGGACCAGAGCGACGATGGCGACGGCCCACGCGGTGGCGCCACCCTTCACGAAGGCCCACAGGAAGATCGCGATCACTTCCATCACCAGACCGGGGATGATGGGGATGACGATCCCAAAGAGTGAGACGACGATTATCAGGCCAATGGCCAGCTCGCCGAGCTCATCCATTGGCGGATCGTAGGCGGGGGCGGGCAGGGCCGCCCGGGCTCAACCCGCAGCGAGCGCGGCGACCGCGGCGGAGGCGCCCTCGAGGAGCGGCTCGCCATGGCCGAACAGGGCGATCTCGTAGGTGAAGCCGCCGAGTTTGAGGATCGTCTCCATGGCCACAGTCATGTCCTCGCTGAACGAGGGGTCGGGTGGCGCGACCCCTCCGCCTGTGCCGTTGAGGGCGTCTCCTGTCACCAGGATCCCGGCGGCGGCATCGAGGACACAGATGTGCCCTGCGGTGTGGCCAGGGCTGTCGATGATCTCGAGACCGAACACGCTGTCGCCGTCACCCACCGACTGGGGAGCCGTGGCCGACTCGATCTGAGGGATGTCGGCGTCACCGGCGTACAGCGTGGCACCGGTCGCCTGTCCCATGACGTCGTCGACGCTTCCGGCATGATCCGGATGCTTGTGGGTCAGGATCACGTGCCCGACCGAGTCCCAGGCGAGCCCGGCCTCGCCGAGAGCGGCCTCGATGGCAGGTGCGCTCCCCTCGACACCGGTGTCGACCAGCGCCGCCTCCCCGCCGCGGTAGAGGATGTAGGCGGATACGAAGTCGAGGTTCACCCGCTGGTAGGTGGATGCAGCCGGCGCGGTGGTGGTGGCTGGGGCGCTCGTCGTTGTCGAACCCGGGCTGGTGGTCGTGGTCGTGCTCGGCGCGGCCGTCGTGACAGGGGTGGTGCCGGGTGCGGCGGTCGTGGCGTCGGCGTCTCCGTCCGAGCAGGCAGCGGTGCCGAAGACGACGATGGCGAGGCCGGCCTTTCCCATCTCGGCGATCGCCATGCGACGATTGATCAGGCGGTGGGTGGTCATGTGGCCCTCCCGATCGGGGACAGAGCCCAAAGCTACCGGGGATCTGGACTTGTGTAAGTTCCCCGCATGGTTACCAAGATCACGCTGTCGGAGACCGACCTTCCCACTCACTGGTACAACGTCGTCCCCGATCTGCCGGTGCCCCCGCCACCGGTCCTGCACCCGGGGACCCATGAGCCGGTCGGCCCCGATGATCTGGCTCCGTTGTTCCCAATGGATCTGATCCTCCAGGAGGTGAGCAGCGATCGATTCATCGAGATCCCCGAGGAGATCCGGGAGATCTACCGCTTGTGGCGCCCGACGCCTATGTACCGCGCCCACAACCTGGAGAAGGTCATCGACGGCCCGGCCCGCATCTACTACAAGTACGAAGGGGTCAGCCCGGCCGGATCGCACAAGCCCAACACGGCAGTAGCCCAGGCCTACTACAACGCCAAGGCAGGGGTCAAGAAGCTCTCCACCGAGACCGGAGCAGGGCAGTGGGGCTCAGCCCTCTCCTTTGCCTGCGCCCTCTTCGGTCTCGAATGCGAGGTGTTCATGGTCCGGTCCTCGTATGACCAGAAGCCGTATCGCAAGGCGATGATCGAGACCTGGGGGGCCACCGTCCATTCCTCGCCATCGGAGCTGACGCAGGCCGGCCGTTCCATCCGGGAGGCCGATCCGGAAACGCCCGGGAGCCTCGGGATCGCAATCTCCGAGGCGGTGGAGGTGGCGGCGACCGATGACGACACGAAGTACTCCCTGGGCTCGGTCCTCAATCATGTCCTTATGCATCAGACAGTGATCGGTGAGGAAGCCCTCAAGCAACTCGCCCTGGTCGAGGAGACCCCCGATGTCATCATCGGGTGCGCCGGGGGTGGCTCCAATTTCGCAGGGTTCAGCTTCCCCTTCGTCAGGGAGAAGCTGGCAGGGACGATGGACCCCGTGATTCGCGCTGTCGAGCCGGCAGCGGCGCCATCCCTGACCCGGGGCAGCTATCAGTTCGACTTCGGGGACACGGTCGGGATGACGCCCCTGGTGAAGATGCACACGCTGGGGCACGACTTCGTGCCCGACCCGATACACGCCGGCGGTCTTCGCTATCACGGTATGGCGCCGCTGGTATCCCTGCTCAAGGAGGAAGGGATCATCGAGGCCGAGTCCCTCCACCAGACGGAGGCCTTTGGCCGCGCCGTGCAGTTCGCCCGGGCCGAGGGGATCATCCCTGGTCCCGAGCCCGCCCATGCGGTGGCCTCGGCGATGATGGAGGCGGAGAAGGCCAAGGAGGCGGGTGAGGAGAAGGTGATTGTCTTCAACCTCTCCGGCCACGGCCATTTCGACATGGCCGCCTACCAGGAATACCTGGATGGCACCCTCACCGACTACGAATACCCGGCGGAGCGCATCGCCGCCGCCATGGAGCGGGTACCGGTGGTCGCCGGCTGAAGCCGCCCCCCTGAGACAAGGAGAAAAGATGGCCCGTTTGTCTGACATGTCCGGAGAAGAGCTGCAGCAGGTGCTCGATGTCCTCTCCGGGGCCGATAGCGTCGAATTGAAGCTCACCTTGGTCGAGACGAAAAGGGCCGGCGTGGCGAAAGCGCTCGGGATCGATCCTCTCGACGCCCAGCTCCGACAGGTGTTCTTCCTTGACACGAAGGACCTTGCCCTCAACGGGGCCGGTGTGGTGGTGCGTGCCCGGCGCCGTCAGGGGGAGAAGGGCGACACCGTGGTCAAGATCCGGCCGGTGGACCCCGCCGAGCTCTCTGACAAGCTTCGGGCCGATAAGAGGTTCGGCGTGGAGGTTGACGCTATGCCCGGGGGCTATGTCTGCTCGGCGTCGTACAAAGGCTCGGCCGACAATGAAGAGATAAGGCAGGTTGCCGCCGGTGAACGCTCGGCGCGCAAGCTCTTCTCCAAGCCTCAGCGCGCCTTCTTCGGGGACCACGCGGCCAATGGCCCTGCCCTCGAGGATCTCGAGGTGCTGGGACCGATCCCCACGTTGAGGGTCAAGTTCCAGTCGAAAGGGTTCAAGCACCCGATAGTGGGCGAGCTTTGGCTGTACCCCGACGGGTCGCAGGTCGTCGAGTTGTCGACCAAGACATCACCGTCCGAGGCGTTTCAGACAGCGGTGGAATGGCGGGCGTTCCTGGAGAGCAAAGGCGTCGATGTGTCGGGAGAGCAGCAGACCAAGACCAAGACCGCGTTGGAGTTTTTCGCCGGCGGCGCCTAGAGGTCCTCACCGGCCTGAAGTCGAGAAATGCTGGTAGTCCTTGGGTGAGGACCAGGTTCCTCCCCAGACCCACCCGTAGGCGGCGAAGGCTTCCACCACAACATCGCCGGCGTGGATCATGCCCGGCGCATCGAGATTGCGATCGGCGTAGGTGGCGCCTTCGGGAGGAAGGACCGTCGCCCCGGCGACATACGGATTGACCAGGGGGTTCACGTCGATGGCGCTCCCATAGGAGTGCTCGGACCATGACGACCCGCCGGTCACCGCTCGGCAGTTGAACGCGCTCGTGTTGTTGGCCGCCATGCTCAGGTCGTCGTCGCCGTCGTAGACATCGACGGGTTCCATCCGCTCGATTGGGAAGCCCGCCTCGAACAACCGGGACATGATTTCGACGATATCCGATGCCACCTCGCCGGCGACGATCAGCCTCCCGGTGTGCACCTCGCCGTCGTACCCGATATGGGAGACGTCCACAGCACGGAGAGATTCCACATCCAGCGGGCAGCCATCGCGCCACGAAGAGGGGAGGTCGGACGCGCCGACCGAGCCGATGGAAGATTGGAAGACCGGCGACGAGAGAGTCGTGGTCGGGGCCGCTGTGGTCGTGGTCGGGGCGGGTGTCGTGGTGGTCGTCGATGTCGTGGTGATGGTCGTCGACGAGGTGGAGGATGTCGCCAGTGTCGTCGTGACGCCGGCAGCCAACGTAGTTGGAGTTGGCCCGGATTCGGGTCGGAGCAACAGCAACACCAGGCCTGTGACGCCGATGACGGCTGCGATCAGGAGCAGCCGGGTGCGGTTCAGCGGTCCTGGCTTTCCCAGCTGCTGAGACCCTCGTCGACCAGATCGAGGGCCCAATCGAGCTCTTCCCGGGTCGTGATCAGGGGCGGGATGAAGCGAATCACGTTGGCATCCGGACCACAGTTGATGACGATCAGCTCACGGTCGAAAGCGTGCTTCTCGACGTGGTTGAAGGCTTTGGCGTCCGGGGTGCGGCTCTCCCGATCGGTCACCAACTCGACGCCGATCATGAGGCCGAGGCCGCGCACATCCCCGATCGTGGGGTGACTGTCCGCCATCTCGTTGAATCGCTCGAAGGCGCGCTTCGACAGCTCCCGGGCGTGTGGGAGCAGGCCTTCCATGGTGTCGATCACCGCCACCGACGCCGCAGTCGAGACCGGGTTCCCACCGTAGGTGGTGCCGTGGGCGCCACGGGGCCAGGAATCGATGGTCTCCCGTGAGGAGCCGAATGCCGAGAGGGGGAGGCCGTTGGCTATCCCCTTGCCCATCGCCATGATGTCGGGCTTGGCGTCGTAGTGATCTGAGGCAAACCACTCGGCCGTCCGCCCGAAACCGGACTGCACCTCGTCGTAGAGCAGCTTGATCCCGTGCTCGTCCGCCATCTCACGCAGAGCATCGAGGAAGCGAGCCGGGGCCGGGTAGTAGCCACCCTCGCCCTGGACCGGCTCGATGAGAAAGCACGCGATGTTCTTCGGGGTCACTACGTGCTTGAACATCATCTGCAGCTCGTTGAGGGAGAGGTCGGTGGCCTCGTCTTCGGTCATGCCCCATCGGTAGGGATGGGGGTAGGGGGTCACGAACACCGAGCCGAGGACCGGGTGATATCCGTCCCGGTATTTCGCATTCGACGTCGTGTAGGTGACCGAGCCCATGGTGCGGCCGTGGAACGCACCACGGAAGGCGATCACGCCCTGTCTGCCCGTGGTGTGCTTGGCCAGCTTCACTGCCGCCTCGACCGCCTCTGCGCCAGAGTTGGCGAAGCTGAACTTCTCGATTCCGGGTGGGGTTATCGCCCGCAGACGCTCGGCGGCCTCGACGATGGAGTCATAGCGGACGATGCAGCCCGAGTGGACCAGGGAGTCCAGTTGACGATGTGCCGCCTCGAGAACGGCCGGGTGGTTGTGGCCCAGGTTGGTGACCGCGGTTCCGCAGGCGAAGTCGGCCCAGCGTCTGCCGTCGACGTCGGTGATCCAGATCCCCTCGGCCTTGGCGGCGTGGATATCCGTGTCGAAGGCGAGCACGGGGGCGAGAACGTCGTTGTGTCTGCTCAGGAAATCGGACATCGGGGGATGCTACCGGCTCCAGGGCATCGGTAGAAGTGGCCAAATCGAATGCAGGGCGTCACCAAGTCGTGACGCCCTGCACTGTGAGAGGGTCGCTTACCGGTTCTTGATGCCCAGATAGATGCCGGCCACACCGTCGATGAGCAGGAGGACGGCGAACAGGGTTATCAGGAGCTCTGTGGAGAACTGGGCGTTGAACAGGATGAGGAGGCCGATCAGGACACTGACAGCTCCGAACACGAAGGCACCGACGCCACCGCCACGGAAGGAGCCGATCAGGGCGGTCACGCCGACCACGATTCCGATGATGCCGAGAATGACGCCGATCACCCCCTGGAACACATCGGCGGCCTCGCCGGGGTTGGTCAGCACGAGGAAGCCGGCCACGACGCCCAAGACGCCGATGATCAGCTTCCACCACATGTCGGTGCGGTCGACAAAGACGGCGAAGATCATGAAGGCGCCCTGGATGAGCCACCACAATCCGAGGACCACCATGAGCAGGGCCAATGCCTCTTCCTGGCGGACGAGGAGGATGATCCCGAAGATCAGGGCGGTGACACCGCCGAGAATGAAGGCGTAGTTGATCGTCCGATCCGGCGGGCTGCTACTCACCGACTCCATGGCGACTCCTTTGGGCTAGGCGACGGCGATCACGCTACATACCACCTCGTTCCGTCGGGACGGCAAGAAAGGAACGCTGCACCGGTAACTTTTACCCCCGATGTCAATTGTCGGCAGCACCCGGGTGGTCTTGGGCGAGGAGGTGCGCCCGGCATCGATACGGATCGACCAGGGCGTGATCGTCGATATCGGTGAGGGCCGGGCCGAGGTCGACTTCGGCGACCTGGTCGTGATGCCCGGACTGGTCGATTCTCACGTCCATGTCAACGAGCCGGGTAGGTCCGAATGGGAGGGGTTCAGGACCGCGACAAGAGCCGCAGTCGCCGGGGGGACGACAACGATCGTCGACATGCCTCTCAATTCGATTCCGCCGACTGTCAACGTCCGCGCCTTGTCGAAGAAGCGGGCCGCGGCCGAGGGGAAGCTGAGTGCCGACGTGGCCTTCTGGGGTGGCCTCATCCCCGGATCCGAAGATCAGATCGGCCCTCTGGTGGCGGAGGGCGTTTGTGGCTTCAAGTCGTTCCTGGTCGACTCGGGAGTCGAGGAGTTCCCGCTGGTGAGCCCCTCGGAGCTCGCCTCGGCCCTGCCCCTCATGCGGGAGCTCGAGGTCCCCTCACTCGTGCACGCCGAGGACCCGGCCCGGATCCTTCGACTATTGGGCGATCCGACCGACTACCAGTCGTATCTGGAGACCCGTCCCGCCGACGGCGAGGCTGCAGCGGTCACCACGGTCGCAGACCTGGCCCGGGCCACCGGGGCCCGGGTTCACGTGCTCCATGTGTCGTCGGCCGAGGCGATGAGAGCGGTGGCCGACGGGCCCGGTTCGCTCACCGGGGAGACATGTCCCCACTATCTGACCTTTTGCGCCGAAGAGATCGGCGCCGGCGCCACCTCGTTCAAATGCGCGCCCCCGATTCGGGCCTCCGAGCACCGAGACGCCCTATGGGATGGTCTCAGGGACGGGAGCCTGAACATGATCGTCTCCGATCACTCGCCGGCCCCGGCCGAGGTCAAGCGTCTCGACGATGGGGACTTCGGTGAGGCCTGGGGAGGGATCGGCTCGCTACAGCTGCGCTTGCCCGCAACATGGACGGGGGCGGTGGAGCGTGAGATCGAGCTGCCGCAGCTGACTCGATGGTTGGCCCTCGAGCCGGCGCGACTCGCCGGGCTCGACGACCGCAAGGGCTCGATCGAGGTCGGGATGGATGCCGACTTCGTCGTCTGGGATCCTGACGGCGTCACCCGCGTCCGGGGGAGCGGCCTCGAACATCGTCACCCCATAACTCCTTACGAGGGGATGTCACTTCGTGGTTCGGTCGTGACGACCATCCTCGCCGGCGTCACCGTCTTCGACGGGACGAGTGTCGGCCCCATTGGTGGCAGGATGTTGAGGCGCAATGACCGATCTGATATCTGAGGCAGTTGGTGGGCGGGTGGTTGCCTGCAACGACGAGTTCTTCGCCGAGGCGCACAACCTGCTGCAAACGGCAGATCCGGTGTGGAAAGAGGACGTCTACACCGAACGAGGGAAATGGATGGACGGTTGGGAGACCCGGAGACGTCGTGAGCCGGGCCACGATTGGTGTGTTCTCGCCCTCGGAGTGGCGGGTCGGGTCCGGTCGGTGACGGTCGACACGTCCCACTTCACCGGCAATTACCCGGAAGCCTTCTCGTTGGAGGCCTGTGGTGTGGGTGGGGACGAGCGACTCGAGGCGGCCGACTGGGTCGAGATCATCCCCCGCACCTCCCTCTCCGGTGACACCACCGCGAGTTTCGAGGTCGACGACCCGCATCGGGTCACCCATGTTCGTCTCAACATCTTCCCCGACGGAGGGGTGGCGCGGCTGCGGCTCGACGGCGACCCGATACCTGCCCGTCATGAGGTGTGTCTCGACGACGAAGGAATCGACCTGGCGTCGTCCGTTGTCGGCGGCGAGGCCCTCGATGCCTCGGATGTCCACTACTCACCACCCTCCAATCTCCTCCGCCCAACCGAGCCGGCTGGAATGTGGGACGGCTGGGAGACCAAGCGTCGACGGGGGCCGGGCAACGACTGGGCCGTCTTCCGCCTCGGATTGCCCGGAGCAGTGGACTCCCTCGAGGTCGACACCCGGCATTTCAAGGGAAACGCACCAGGCTGGGTCTCGGTTCAGGTCTCGAACGACGGCCAGACTTGGGAGGAGGTGGTCGACCGGGCCGAGGTGAAGCCGGACGCGGTCAATCTCGTGTCACTCGATCGGCCTGCTCAGGCCGGCTTCGTTCGTCTCGACATCCATCCCGATGGCGGCGTGGCACGTCTCCGTGTCAGGGGCCGACCCAACCCTGACGGAGCCGAGCGGCTACGGCTCATATATCTGAACGCACTGTTCGACGAGGAGGCGCGCCGCTTCTTTCACACCGCCTGCGCTTCGCCGAGCTGGGTCGACCAGATGATCGCGAGCCGGCCATTCGCCGACGGCGATGCCGTGCTGGCCGCGGCGGGCGCCGCCTTCGATGCACTGGGCGAGAGCGACTGGCTCGAGGCCTTCGCCGGGCATCCCCGAATCGGCGAGAGGGGAGACCACCAGGCCAATCGCGAACAGAGTGGCACCGCCGATGCAGAGGCGTCGTTGCTGACCGCGTTGGCGGAGGCGAACAAGGAGTACGAATCAACCCACGGTTTCACCTACATCGTCTATGCCTCCGGGAAGACCGCTCAGGAGATGCTCGACATCGCCCGCAGCCGACTCGGCAACACGCGAGACGAAGAGATAGTCAACGCAGCCGCGGAGCAACGGGCGATCACGGAGACCAGACTGCGTCGCATGCTCTGCCTTGGAGATGCCCGATGACCGGGCTCAGCACACACGTTCTCGACACCGAATCCGGTCAGCCCGCGTCCGGGGTGAAAGTGACGCTGGAGCGCTCATCGGACGGTGGCTGGCAGCACGTCGGCGAGGGAACGACGGACGACGATGGGCGCGTCGCCGCTCTCGGGGTCGCCTTGGGCTCCGGCATCTACCGTCTCGTTTTCGCCACGGGCGATGCCGGCAATCCCTTCTTCCCCGAGGTGCACGTCATCGTCGACCTCGACGATGCCCGGGACCACTATCACGTCCCGCTTCTGCTCAGCAGCTACGGGTACACGACCTACCGGGGTAGCTGATGGCTCGGCTCGGCGAGAACCGATGGGGCAAGTCCGATGTCCGGGTGTCGAAGATCCTCCGAACCGAATCGGGTGACGATTTCCTGGACCTGACGGTTCAGGTGCTGCTCCAGGGCGACGTCGAAGCGGCCCATGTCCGAGGTGACAACAGTGGCGTTCTGCCCACCGACACCATGAAGAACACGGTCTACGGTCTGGCTCAGGAGCATCTCACTCGAGACCTGGAGGCGTTCGCCGCCGTCCTCTGTGACCGCTTCCTGCAGCGTGAAGGCATCAGCGCAGCCGACGTCCTTGTATCCCAGCTCATCTGGAACCGGATGGGCCCGTCGGGCTTCGTCGGTGGAGGCTCGGAGCGACGGTTGGGCCGGGTGGTCGCCGGGACTGATGCCGGGGTGTGGGCCGGAGTAGACGGATTGGTGGTGCTCAAGACCACGGGGTCGGCCTTCTCCGGTTTTCCCCGGGACGAGTTCACCTTGCTGCCCGAGACCGACGAGCGGATCCTGGCCACATCGGTGAAGGCGGTGTGGCGATATTCAGCTACCCCGGCCGACACCACGGCCACCTGGGAGAGGGCGCGTGAAGCCATGATCGAGAGTTTCATGGCCGAGCACTCGGAGTCTGTGCAACACCAGGGATGGATGATGGCCGAGGCTTTGCTGGGGGCGATTCCAGAGATCGAGGAGGTCGACTTTCGCCTCCCCAATCAGCATCACCTGAGCTACGACCTGTCCAGATTCGGGATCGAAGACGAGCACACGGTCTTCCAGCCGGTCAGCCAGCCCTACGGCGACATCGGTTTCATCGTCAGGCGCTGAGCTCTATCCGGCGGTCCGGCCCTCCAGGATGGCGAGGAAGGAGCGGGTCTGGATCTCGTCCAGGGTGAGGCCGGTGCGCGTGGTGGCCTCCCTCTCGTCGATGGCACCACAGTTGATCGCTCGCAGGAAGAAGTTGAGGAGACCCTGGCCGGTCGCGGCGTCGTCGAACACCTCACCGACGAGGGTGGCCTTGGCCGCCGACTCGACGAAGTTGGAGAGCCGCTCGCCGGCCTGGTTCAGACCCTCGAGAAAGAAGGCGTAGACCGCGGCATAGCGAGTGGGGAACTGGGCGGGATGGAGGTCCCACCCCTGGTAGTAGGCGTGGGTCAGCGAATGTCTGATGTGGTCGTAGTGGAGCCGCATCGCGTCGTGGACGGTCTGGCGGTTCTCCTCCACCTGGACCGGCGTCAACTCATCGCCACGATGCGTTGGCACTGGCATCACGTTGGTCGCCCCGTCGGAGATCCAGACCCCTGTCCCGGCCAGGCTCACCTGCAAGGCGTGTCGGGCGAAATCACAGGCCGGATGCGTCATCGTCTGATAGGCGGCCGTGATGGTGAGCGATGCCGTGTAGTCGTAGGTCCCGAAATGGGCGCCACGCACGCGGCCCTGCCCGGCGTCGACGAACTTGCGAACCCCTGAGGTCCCGTCCCGGTCGATGACTGTCTGCGGGGTCTCCACCATGAGCTCCACCGGGATGGGGTCGATGCCCAGCCCTTGCTCCAGCTCGGCCAGGGCCTCGCCGAGCACCAGGACCTGCTCGACGTCCTGGATCTTGGGGAGGGTCACGGTGAAGCCGGGTGGGAGATGCCCCCCCTTCTCCACGGCCGTGGTGACGAACAGGTCGAAGGTCCGCAACGAGCGCCGGTGCAGCTCACCCGAGAGTGACTTGACCCGGATCCCGGTGAACGGAGGGAGCGTCCCGGCCGTCATCCCGTCGGCTAGCTCGGTGGCAGCCGATCGGGCGTGCCCGTCCTCCTCGTCGTCGGGCCGATGCCCGTAGCCATCCTCGAAATCGATGCGGAAGTCCTCCACCGGCTCCCTTCTCAGTTTCTCGGCCACGAGAGCGTGGACTGGCCCGGCCAGCGACTCGGGGAGGTCGAGAATCGAAGCCAGGTCCTCGGGGGCGGGAGCCCAGCGATCGAGGGCGGCCACGGACAACTCGCCCAACCGTTCCGCTGTGTTGGCCGAGAAGAGATGGGCGCCGCCGTACACGGTGTGCACCGGCTGGCGTTCGGGGCTCTCGCCGGGGAAGTCGGTGCCGAGACGGGTCGCCACCGCCCCGAGACGCTCACCCCAGCGAGTCATCGAGTCATCGCGCAAAGTCATGGCGGGCGACTCTAAGACAGCAGTTAGCTTTGGTGCCGATGGGAACCCTGCTCGTTCGTCATGCCGAAGTGCTGGTGACCATGGGCGGCGAGGAGATCGAGGACGGGGGTCTGTTCGCACGAGACGGCTGGATCGAGCAGGTGGCTCCTACGGCCGAGCTGCCCGGAGAGGCCGACGAGGTGGTCGACCTCAGCGGCCATGTCGTCCTCCCCGGATTGGTCAACACCCACCATCACCTCTATCAGACGCTCACGCGGGTAGTGCCGGGTGCCCAGGATGCGGGTCTGTTCGATTGGCTTCTCACCCTCTATCCGATCTGGGCGGGGATGACGCCGGATCATGTGCGGGTCTCCACGCGTCTCGGTCTCGCCGAGCTTGCCTTGAGCGGCTGCACTACCGCCTTCGATCATCACTATCTATGGCCGAACGGCTCGCGGGTCGACGATCAAATCGAAGGCGCCGCCCCGGTTGGTGTTCGATTTCATGTCTCGCGTGGGTCGATGAGCCTCGGCCGGTCGGACGGCGGGCTGCCGCCGGATTCTGTGGTCGAGACGAACGATGTGATCCTCGAGGACTCCCGGCGGGTGGTCGACCTCTTCCACGACCCGTCACCCGGGTCGATGACGCAGGTCGTCCTCGCCCCGTGCTCCCCGTTCAGCGTGACCACCGATCTGATGG
Source organism: uncultured Acidobacteriota bacterium (assembly GCA_963843585.1). GTDB lineage: Bacteria > Actinomycetota > Acidimicrobiia > Spongiisociales > ZC4RG35 > JARDZU01. The sequence continues at coordinate 83,285 of CAWJLJ010000009.1, read as the reverse complement.
AAGAGACCGCCGAATTGGCCCGCGACCTGGAGGTCGCCATGCACACCCATCTCGCCGAGACGGCCGATGAGGAGGACTTCTGCCTTGGCCGGTTCGGTCGCCGTCCGGTGGAGTACATGGAGGACCTTGGTTGGGCCGGTCCCGATGTCTGGTACGCCCATGCCGTGCACGTGGCCGAGGACGAAGTGAGACGGATGGGTCATTCCGGGACAGGAGTGGCCCACTGCCCGACCTCGAACATGCGTCTCGCCTCCGGGTTGGCCCCGGTCTCGCGGTATCTGGAGGCAGGTGTCGGGGTGGGTCTCGGTGTGGACGGCTCGGCTTCGAACGACGCATCGCACATGATGGGGGAGGTCCGGCAGGCGCTCCTGCTCAATCGTCTCGGTGTCTCGCCGGGCATCGGCGAGGGGCCGCAGATGACGGCGCGGCAGGCGCTCGGTCTGGCGACCGTCGGTGGGGCGGGGGTGCTCGGCCGTGACGACATCGGGAGACTCGCCCCCGGGATGTGCGCCGACTTCATCGCCTATGACCTGAACCGGGTCGACTTCGCCGGCGCGCTGCACGATCCGGTGGCGGCGGTGGTGATGTGCGCCCCGGTGACGGTCGATCACTCCTGGGTCGGCGGTCGGAAGGTCGTCGAGAGCGGCCAATTGATCGGTGTCGACACCGGGTCCCTGGTCAGGGAGCACAACCGGCTTGCCGCGACCCTTGTCTGACGGAAACCGGCACTAACTTTGCCCGCCAGTGGAGATCGTGCACCCGAACTCGATCGATGAGGCCCTCGCCGGACTGGGCGAGGGAGCGATCCCACTGGCCGGGGGAACCGATCTCATGGTCGAGGTCAATTTCGGCCACATCCGCCCCGAGCGTGTCATCGGGCTGCGCCGGCTCGCCGAGCTGAAGGAGTGGGATGGCCAACGGATCGGGGCAGGCGTCACATGGCGCCGGATCGAGACTCAGGGCCCCAAGGCCCTGGCCGAAGCGGCGCGCACCGTGGGCTCACCACAGATCCGGAATGCCGGGACGATCGGGGGGAATCTGGGGACTGCGAGCCCTGCCGGCGACGGGCATCCGTTCCTGGCGGCGGTCGACGCCTCCATCGAGCTCGCTTCGACGGCGTCCCGGCGAACGCTGCCCTGGCAGGAGTTCTTCACCGGTGTCAAGGAGACGGCCCGACGGCCAGACGAGTTGATCACGGCGGTCCACCTGCCCGCCGGCGTACCCGAGCGGCAGTGCTTCGGCAAGATCGGGATCCGCAACGCCATGGTCATAGCCACCGTGTGCGCCGTGGTCACCCGGGCCGACGACGGCAAGACCACGGTTGCCCTCGGGTCGGTGGCCCCCACCCCGATCAGGGCCACCGGAGCCGAGAACATGATCTCGTCGATCGCCCATCCGAGCGCGGGTGATCTGGTCGAGTTCCAGCGGCTCGTCAGCGAAGAAGTGCGGCCGATAACCGATCACCGGTCGACTGAGGAGTACCGGCGTCACGGGGCAGGTGTCCTGGCCAGACGTCTCCTGGAGAGGTGTCTCTCGTGATCGTCGAGCTGACGGTCAATGGGGAGCCGGTCACCGCCCGGGTCACCAACCCGGGCAGCCTTCTCGATCTCCTGCGTGACGATCTCGGCCTGCCCGGATCGAAGAGTGCCTGTGAGCAGGGGGAATGTGGATCGTGCAGCGTCATCCTCGACGGAGAGCTGGTCTGCTCCTGCCTGGTGATGGCGGCAGATGCCGCCGGTTCGTCGGTGACCACGGTCGAAGGCATCAGCCCCGACGACGGCCTGCATCCCGTCCAGGAGGCGATGCACCACGCCGGAGCCGTCCAATGTGGCTTCTGCACACCGGGCATCGTCGTCGCTGCGGTCGACCTGTTTGCCCGGAACCCTCATCCGAGCAGTGACGAGATCAAGGAGGCCCTGGCCGGGAACATCTGCCGGTGCACCGGGTACGGCGCCATCATCCGCGCCCTGGAGGAAGTGGGGACGACCGATGAGCACTAGGACTGGACGCCGCGTCGGAGTGCCGCATGGTGTGATCCGGGATTCCCCGCTCCGTCCCGATGGCGTGCCCAAGCTCCGTGGCGAGTTCGAATACGCCCAGGACCTGAGAGCCGAGGGGATGCTCTGGGCGGCCACGGTCCGTAGCCCCCACGCCCGGGCACGCATCGTCTCGATCGACCTGGCCCCGGCGCTGGCAATCGGCGGTGTGCACGCGTGTCTCACGGCAGACGATGTCCCGGGGAGGGCCACGTTCGGATTGGAGCACCCCGACCAGCCGGTTCTGGCCGGCGACGAGGTCAAGTTCTGGGGAGAGCCAGTGGCCGTTGTGGCCGCCGAGGACGACGACACCGCCAGGAGGGCGGCGGCTGCGGTCGAGGTTCGCTACGAAGAGCTCGACGCTCTGACCGACCCCGAAGAGGCCGACGACCGTGACGAGGTGTTTCGCCGGCTGAGCATCCGACGCGGGGACCAGGGCTTGCGCGGGTCCGTCGTGGTCGAAGGTGAGTACGAGGTCGGGATGCAGGATCAGGCGCCGCTGGGGACCGAGGCCGGGCTCGCCATCCCTGACGGTCAGGGCGGTGTCGATCTATACGCGACGAGCCAATACGTGCACGTCGATCAAGAGCAGGTGGTGGCCAGCCTCGGACTCCGACCGGATCAGGTGCGTGCCCACCCGACGGGGATCGGTGGCGCCTTCGGGGCCAGAGAAGACGTCAACCTGCACATCCATCTCTGCATGCTGGCCCTCCACACCGGGCGGCCGGTCAAGATGGTCTATCACCGCTCGGAGTCGTTCACCGGGCATGTCCACCGCCATCCGGCGTGGCTCCGCTACCGCCACGAGTCCGACGAGGACGGACGTCTGGTCCGGGTCGAAGCGCGGGTGATGATCGATGGCGGGGCCTACGCCTCGACGACATCCGCCGTTCTGGCCAACGCCTGCTATTTCGCAGTCGGGCCATATCGCAGCGACTCGGTCGCGGTCGACGGGGTGGGAGCCCGCACCAACAACCCGCCGTGTGGGGCGATGAGGGGATTTGGAGCGGTACAGGTCTGCTTTGCCTACGAAGCACAAATGGACCGGCTCGCCGCGGCCCTCGGGATGGACCCGCTCGATCTGCGCGAGCTGAATGCCCTCGGCACCGGCGACCCCATGCCGACCACCGGGCAGGTCATCGAGACCCCGCTTCCCACGATCGACGTGATACGGAGTCTGCAGGCGATGCCTCTTCCGGATCCGGCAACGACGGCGCATCACAATGAGCTTCCTGGGGGCTCGGGTCTCACCACCGAGCCACATCACGTTCGGAGAGGCGTGGGATATGCCCTCGGTCTCAAGAACCTCGGCTTCTCCGAGGGATCCGATGACTACGCCCAGGCAAGGGTTCGCCTCACTCCTGATGGTGCGGTGGTCGAAACCGCCGCGATCGAGGTCGGGCAGGGCCTGGTCACCGTCCTGGCCCAGATCGCCCGCAGTGCGCTGGGGATCTCCCGCGTCGAAGTGACCCACGTCGACACGTCGAAGATCGACTCTGCCGGCTCTACCTCGGCTTCGAGGCAGACCCAGCTCTCCGGTGGGGCCACCCTCGAGGCCTCCACACAGCTCCGGGAGAGGGTCCTGGCCAGACACGAAGGCGACGAACTCGACGATGACGGGGTATGGAAGGGCGACGAGCTGCTGGTCGCCTGGTCGGTCCTCGGTGAGGAAGGCTGGGAGGAGACAGTCACCTTTCGACACCCGCCCACCACCGGCCCCGACGAGAACGGTCAGGGCGTGATACACGCCGACTTCGCCGTGGCCGGGCATCGGGCGGTGGTCGACGTCGACACCGAGCTGGGTCTGGTCAAGGTGGTGCGTGTCGACACCGCCCAAGACGTGGGCCTCGCCCTGAATCCGCAGTCGGTGCGTGGTCAGATCGAAGGCGGGATCCTCCAGGGGGTGGGTCTGGCAGTGATGGAGGAGCTGGTGATGAAGGATGGTGTCATTCTCAATCCGACATTCACCGACTACTTGCTCCCCACCATCCTCGATGCACCGGACGTCGAAGCCCTGTTGATCGAGAGGGAGGGATCGTGGGGCCCCTTCGGGGCGAAGGGCGTGGGGGAGTCACCGACCATCTCCTCGACGGCGGCGGTCGCCGCTGCGATTCGAGCCGCTTCGGGGAAGGAGCTCAACAGGGTCCCCATCCGCCCACAGGACATCGCTCTCGAATGAGACCTCGGTCATGGATGATCTGATCACCCGGCTTCCCAAGGCCGAGCTGCATGTCCACATAGAGGGCACGCTGGAGCCGGACATGATGTTTCGCCTCGCCACCCGAAACGGGCTGTCGCTGCCTTTCGAGGACATCGACCAGGTCCATGCCGCCTACCGATTCAGCGACCTCCAGTCGTTCCTCGACATCTACTACCAGGGTGGCGAGGTCCTCCGCACCCCGGATGACTTCTACGACCTCATGACCGCCTACCTCGACCGGGCCGCCGACGATGGGGTGCGTCACGCCGAGATCTTCTTCGATCCCCAGAGCCATACCGGGCGGGGCATCGGCTTCGAAGTGTTCATGAGGGGATTCCGGGATGCCATCTCGGATGGCCGGCAGGCGGCGGGGGATCAGTGCAGACCTGATCATGTGCTTTCTCCGTCATCTGTCGGGGGAGGAGGCCGTCTCCACGATCGAGGAGGCCGAGCCATTCCTCGACGGGGTGATCGGGGTCGGGATCGACTCATCGGAGCGCGACCGCCCTCCGCAGCTGTTCGAGAAGGCCTATGCCCGGGCCCGGCAACTCGGTCTTCGCGCCGTCGCCCACGCCGGCGAGGAGGGCCCGCCAGAGTACGTCCGAGCCGCCCTCGACGTCCTCGGAGCGGAGCGGATCGATCACGGTGTGCGCAGCCTCGAGGACCCGGACCTGGTGGCGAGGTTGAGCCGCGACAAGGTTCCGCTCACGGTGTGCCCTTTGTCCAACGTGGCCCTGAAGGTCGTCGACGACCTGGCACGACATCCACTTCCCGCGATGATCGAGGCCGGGCTGGTGGTGTCGGTCAACTCCGACGATCCGGCCTACTTCGGTGGGTACATCGGCGACAACTACCGCGGTGTCCGGGATGATCTGGGCCTCGACGATGCCACGATCACCGACATCGCCCGCAACTCGATCAACTCGTCCTTCCTCGATGACAGGAGGAAGGCCGCCCTGCTCCTCGATCTCGAGTCCTTCTCAGCGGGGGACGAGGGCTAGCTGTCGGGATAGGGCGACGAGGTGGCCGGCCTCGTCCCATATCTCGCCGTCTTCCTCGAGCAATCCGCCGGTCACGAAACGCGTCGTGAACTGACACCGCAGCCAACCCGGGACGGGCACGCCGCGGATCTGGGTGGTCATCTCCAGGGTCGGGGTCCAGGCGAGGGGAAGGTCGGCGTTGAATACCGCCGGTGGGAAGGAGTCGGCTGCGAGCAGCAGCGTGAAGGCATCCAGCGGCTCGTCCTCGTGAAGTCGAAGCCATCCGCGCACCCTGGCGGTGCCACTGGGCTCGCCTCGCAGGGGTCCGACGTCGTCGGGGTGGATTCGCTCCTCGAACTGGGCCATGAGCGGTGGTGGCAGTGGTCCGTCTGCCGAGGGAAGGGCGCGGATGCACTCCTCGGGTGGCGGCATCTCCGGTGGAGCGGCTGCCGCATAGAGAGGCTCGGTGGCGCCGGACTGTGGCTCGGCGAAGCTGCCCAGGAGCGAGATGGAGTCGGATTCGGCGGTCAGGGTGGCCCTCAGGGTGGAGAACCTGCGACCCTCTTTCACCGGGTCCACCGTCACCGTGACGGCGCCGGCCGAGACCGGCCGGGTGAAGTGAGCGGTGACGCTCACCGGGAGACGACCTCCGGCTGCGGCCGACATGGCCCTTGCCGCGATCGCCATCAGATAGCCGCCGTTGGCGATCCCGAAGATGTCCCAGTCGGGCTGTACTTCTGCTTTCCAGGTGCCCTCTCCGGTGGGTGAAACCGCCGAGGCCTCGGCGAATTTCACCCGAGCGCAACTCCTGCACCGACGACGATCTCGCCGATGACCCTTCCTTCGTGGGCGGAGACGGTCGACATCACAGATTCGGCGGCGTCTGGAGCCACCACCAGGCAGAAGCCGATCCCCATGTTGAAGGTGGACCACATCTCGGCATCGGGGACGCCACGTGACGCAATGGTCTCGAAGACGGGCGGCACCTCCCAGGCACCGGTGTCCACGTGGGCGCCCATGCCGGGAGGGAGGACCCGCGCCAGATTCCCGGCCAGCCCACCACCGGTGATGTGCGCCGCGGCCCGCACCCCGCCACCCTCTACCGCTCTCAGCACATCCGGTGAGTAGATCACCGAAGGTTCGAGAAATCGGTCGAGTTGGGACTCGATGTCGTCGCCAAACAGCGCACGGACGAGTGAGAACCCATTCGATCGCAGGTTGGGTGAGACCAGTCCCACGACGACGTCACCCTCGGCCACCAGGGTCGGGCCCAACTCCTGGCCTCGCTCCACGATGCCCATGACCGCGCCGGCCAGGTCGACGGCATCGGGCTCCATCACACCGGGGTGCTCGGCGGTCTCCCCGCCCAGCAACGGGCACCCGGCGATGGCACATGCCGCGGCCACCGATTCGACGATGGCCCGGTCGCGCGTCGCGTTCAGGGCGCCGACGGCCAGGTAGTCGACGAATCCGAGAGGTCTCGCCCCGACCGCGGCGAGGTCGTCGACGCACATCGCAACGAGGTCCTGGCCCACGCCGTCCCAGCGGCCGGCCCTCCTCGCCAGCTCCAGCTTCGTTCCCACCCCGTCGGTCGACATCATCAGCACGGGCTCGCGGTAGCCCGCGGGAATGGTGACGCCGGCTGCGAAGCCGCCGAAACTGCCGATGACGTCCTCGGTCCAGGTGGCGGTCACCGGATTGGCGATAGCCTCGACGTGCCGGTCGGCGCCTTCCAGGTCTACCCCGGCCTCCCCGTAGGTGGTCATTTAGTGAGCGCTCGAGCTGGAACTTGTCTGCTGCCTCCGGGACCTCGGTCGGATAGTTGCCGGAGAGACAAGCCGTGCAGAACCCGGCGTCGGCGACTCCGGTCGCATCGAGCAGGCCCTGCAGTGACAAGTAGCCGAGGGAGTCGGCCCCGATGTGCTCTCTGATCTCGTCGACCTCGAGGGATGCCGCGATGAGCGTGCTCCGGTCCGAGGTGTCCATGCCGTAGAAGCAGGGCCAGCGGTAAGGAGGGGAAGACACGCGGAGATGGACCTCGGTGGCCCCGGCATCGCGCACCATGTGGACCAGTTTCCGGGTGGTCGAGCCGCGCACGATCGAGTCGTCGACCAGGACCACCCTCTTTCCTTTGAGGTTGTCCGGTATCGGGTTCAGCTTGAGCCTGATCCCTCGATCGCGCAGGCTCTGGCTGGGCTCGATGAAGGTGCGGCCGATATAGCGGTTCTTGACCAGGCCGTCGGAGTAGGGGATGCCGCTGGCGGCGGCGAAACCCTGTGCAGCCGGTAGCCCCGACTCGGGTACCGGGACGACCACGTCGGCTTCGGCCGGGTGCTCGGCGGCCAATGTCTCGCCCATCTGCCGTCTCGCCGCGTGGATGCCCCGCCCGTACATCTGGCTGTCGGGCCGGGCGAAATAGACGAACTCGAAGAGACAGAGTGTCGGGTCCGTGGTCGAGAACGGGTAGAAGCTGTGCACCCCGACGGCGTCGATCACCACCATCTCCCCGGCGGCGATCTCGCGCACGAATCTCGCGCCCACCAGATCGAGGGCGGCAGTCTCCGATGCCAGGACCCATCCGCCATCGGGCAATGAGCCGAGGCAGAGAGGGCGGAACCCGTTGGGGTCACGCAACCCGATGACGTGGCCCTGATCCATGATCACAAGCGAGAAGGCGCCTTCCCAGGTCGGGGCGACCTCCATCACCGCCATCTCGAGGCCACGCTGGTCGGAGCGCTCGTCGTCGATGGCCCGGGCGATGCCTTCGGCCATGAGGTCCGAGTCGGTCGTCGCCCCCCGGATTCCGAGGCGCTCAGCCAGTTGGGGGGTGTTGGTCAGGTTCCCGTTGTGCCCGAGGGCGATGCTCGTGGCACCGACCTGTCGATGGGCCGGCTGGGCGTTGGCCCAATTGTTGGAGCCGGTGGTGGAGTAGCGGGTGTGTCCGATGCCGAGATGACCGTCCAGACCGGCGAGGGCGGGCTCGTCGAAGACCTGGGACACGAGGCCCAGGTCCTTGAACACCGTGACCGTCTCCCCGTTCGACGTCGCAATGCCGGCCGACTCCTGGCCCCGGTGCTGGAGGCCGTATAGGCCGAAGTAGATCAGGCTGGAGACACGTTGCCGGGGTGTGTAGGCGGCGAAGACCCCACACGCCTCGCGGGGGCCTTCGGTGAGCAGGACGGCAACCTCCTTGGCCACGGTCCCATCGTAGGGCGCGGCGGGCGGTCGACCTATTCAGTCCCTGATCCGGCTCCCAGGTGCCCGCGGTACCTCTCCATCAGCTCCTGGTAGTGGTCGACGCCCTCGTCGGCTCTCTGTATCTCTGCCTCGGTCAGCTCCCGCACCGGCTTGGCCGGGATGCCCATCCCCAGGGTCCAGGGCGGTATCTCCTTGCCTTCAGGAAGGACGGAGCCCGAGGCGAGCCAGGCCCCTTCGCCAAGACGCGAGCGGTTGAGCAGCTTGGCGCCGATCCCGATGAGACACCTGTCCCCGACCAGGGCGCCATGAACGACGGCTGCGTGGCCGACTGTCACCCGCCTCCCGAGCACGCACGGCACGTCCTCGTCACAGTGGAGGACCGAGTTGTCCTGGATGTTCGTTTGTGCACCGACTTCGACCCGATCGAGCTCCGCCCGGATGACCACCCCAAAGAGGACGAACACCCCGCTGCCGAGGGTCACATCGCCGTAAATGTGGGCCCCCGGAGCCACGAAAGCCCCAGGATCGATCTTCGGCTCGGGCAGGGGAAGCGGCACGGCGGCGAGGATAGGGGTTGGCAGTCGACCCTGAACCGGCCTGTTCGACATCTTGGGTGAGGTTGGCGACGAGACTTGGGAGGGATGAGCTCGGTAGACCACAAGGACGTCATCGAGGCGGTGTTCAGGGAGTCGTATGCCGTGGTCCTCTCCGGGCTGGCCACTCGATTCCGCGACATCGACCTGGCCGAGGAAGCGGTTCAGGATGCCCTCGTCGAGGCGCTGCGCAGCTGGCCGGAGAAGGGAATCCCCGACAATCCGCCCGGCTGGATTTCGGCCGTCGCCCAGCGTCGGGGCATCGACCGCATCCGCCGCCAGGCCACGCTGGTGAGGAAGACCTCGATCCTGGCCGGGTACGAGAAGGCAGACCGTGACAGTCCTCCCGAAGTCGTGACCGACCTATCCCTCGGTGACGATCGTCTCCAGATGCTCTTCGCCTGCTGTCACCCATCGCTGGCGACCGACAAGCAGGTCGCCCTGACCCTGCGCACCGTCGGAGGGCTCACCACATTCGAGATCGCTCACGCCTTTCTCGTCCCGGAGCCGACCATGGCCCAGCGACTGGTCAGGGCCAAGTCGAAGATCCGGGACGCCGGCATCCCGTTCCGGGTCCCGACCGGCGCCGACCTGGGCGACCGGCTCTCGGCGGTGCTCGCCGTTGTGTATCTCGTGTTCAACGAGGGCTACTTCGCCACGACCGGTGATGACCTGGTCAGGACCGACCTCGCCGAATCAGCCATCGGGCTGGGCTCGTTGATGTCAGACCTGATGCCCGACGAACCAGAGGTGCTCGGGCTCCACTCCCTGATGCTGCTCCAGCACAGCCGTCGTGATGCCCGGGTCGACGAATTGGGCCGACTGGTCCTGCTTCGTGATCAGGATCGCTCACGCTGGGACACAGGAGCGATCGGCGCCGGCCTCGACGTCCTGGAACGTGCCCGTCGGCTCGGGCGACCGGGGCCCTATCAGTTGCAGGCCGAGATAGCCGCACAACACGCCATGGCCCCGTCGACAGATGCGACCGATCGGGCCTATATCGTCGAGTTGTACGACCGTCTGACGACCATCCATCCCGCCCCGGTGGTCCGGCTCAACCGTGCGGTTGCGGTGTTCGAGGCATTCGGCGCCAACGAAGGCCTGGCGGCGTTGAGTGATCTGGCAGGAGAGCTCGACGGGTATCACGCGTTTCATCTCGCCCGAAGCGAGATGCTGCGCGAACTGGGAGACGAGACAGAGGCGCGTGCGGCCCTGGATCGTGCCCTCTCGCTCACCGCCAACGAGACGGAACGACGTTTTCTCGAGGAGCGGGCCGAACTCTGACCGTGGCTTCAGGTGAAGCGGCGCATCCCGGTGGCAAGGGCTTCGGGGCTGTCCACCGAGTACCAGCTGCGGCCGTCCTCACCCCACGTCTCCCACTGTTCGGGCGTGACCGGGAGGAAGGAGACACGGTCGAGCAAAGTCTGGACCGAACCACCCGCCTCGGCCTCCTCGAGGGCCTGACCGGCGATCTGGCGCGGGTACACGGCACAAGTGACTTGCCGCACCCCGCTGTGATCGACCGGGACCACGGGCAGGTCCGACTCGACGGAGGCCAGATGAACCAGGGTTCCGGCCTGGACGAATGCGTTGTCGACCGCGACCACGACGGCGCGGTCCTCGGTCATCCGACTCAGGGCGGTCGCCAACCCTGCGAGCGGCCCGGAGCCGGGGGCCTCGTCTGGCCAGGTCTCATACCCCTCGCGCTCCCCACCGAGGACCACGACCCGGTCGGTGACCTCGGCTACCGCCGACGTCACACGGTCGAGGAGAGTGGACCCTGAGATCTCGACCTCGGCCTTGTCCGTGCCCATCCGTCGGCTGGCGCCACCAGCAAGGACGGCACCGAGCAGAGTCATCTCAAATCTCCCAGGACGATGCCGAGACTCCGTGCGGAGGCGACCCAGGGATGATCGAGTGGCACGAACTTGGTGATCCCGGCGATCTCCTTCAGGGGCACCGCCTCGGTCGATTGCCCTCTGGCCGCGACCAGTACCCCATGCACGCCATCGGCGATGTAGGAAGCGGTGGCCGTCCCCAGCCTCGTGGCGAGGAGACGGTCGGCGGGGGAGGGTGTGCCACCGCGCTGCACATGCCCGAGGATCGTCACTCTCGACTCGAGCCCGGTGACCTCTTCGAGGGCTGCGGCGAGCTTCTCGGTCCGGGCCGATCTGGCCAGAGCCGTCAGCCTCTTCTTGAGATCCCGTCGTTCCTCACCGTCTGTCCCGTCCATGTCCGCCAGCAGTGACGCTCGGATGTGGGAGTCCTCCCTGGAATATGCGCCCTCGGCCACGGCGATGATGGAGAAGGCGCTACCGGCCGCCTTTCGTGCCTGGATAGACGAGGCGATGGCCTCGATGTCGTATGGGATCTCGGGGATGAGGATCACGTCGGCGCCGCCGGCGAGCCCCGCACCCAGCGCGAGCCACCCCACCTCATGCCCCATCACCTCGGCCAGGATGATCCGGTGATGGGAGTGAGCGGTCGAGTGCAGCCGGTCGATGGCCTCGGTGGCGATCCCCATGGCAGTGTCGAAGCCGAAAGTGACGTCGGTCCCGGTCACGTCGTTGTCGATCGTCTTGGGTAGGGCCAGGACCTTTATGCCGACGTCCTCGAGCTTGAGAGCGTTGCGCATCGTGCCGTCGCCGCCGAGGACCACGAGGGCCTCGAGATCGTGCTGATCGACGACGTCACGCATCAGGGACCGCATGTCCATGCGTCTGCCGTCGCCCATCTCCATCTTGTCGACCTTGGCGCGACTGGTCCCGAGGACGGTCCCTCCTCTGGTGAGGATGCCGGAGAGGGAATCGGAGTCGAGTCGGACGAAGCGGTTCTGCATCAAGCCCAGGAAGCCGTCGTAGAAGCCGATGACGTGCATCCCGTAGGCGCGCTGGGCGGCCTTGCCCACAGCCCTGATGGCGGCATTCAGACCGGGGCTGTCGCCGCCGGCAGTGAGGATCCCGATGCTTCTCGCCACGATGTGATGGTATCGGCTGGTATCCCCACGCAAATTGAGACGGTGAGTGCCGGATATGACACTTCACCGTCCCAATTACTCGGCACTCAGGCGGATTCCTTGCGGAAGACCCGCCCTCCGTAGAAGACGCCGACGACGAGGAGACCGATGGTGAGAACGGCGCCGAGCCAGGCGTCGGTCGAGCCGAGCTCGCCGCGATACACCGCCCTCACCCCGTCGACGATGTGGGTCAAGGGATTCACGTCGGCCATGGTCTGCAGCCAGCCCGGAGCCAGCGTCATCGGGAGGAGGATTCCCGACAGGAGCAGGACCGGGAGGATGAGGCCGTTGACCACCGGGGCGAAGGAATCCTCGCTCTTCAGCTTCAAGGCAGCCCCGTAGGACAGGGCGCTGAAGGCACCGCCGAGGAGCCCGACGATGACGACGCCGATGACGAGACCCTCGACGGGTGCTTCGAGCCCGAAGAAGGCGACCGCAACCACCGACAGGAGCGCGCCCTGGACGAGGATGACGACGACATCCCGCAGCACCCGCCCGAGGAGGAGCGAGCCGCGGCTCGCCGGAGTGACCCGCATCCGCTCGACCACCCCGGCCCGCCATTCGGCGATCAACCCGAAGCCGGCGAAGGCGGCTCCGAAGATGCCGAGTTGGACGAGCAGCCCGGGCACGAACACCTGCCAGGCCGAGCCGGGCGGAAAACCGGGTGCGGACGCAACGGGCTCCAGCAGCGGCCCGAACAAGATCAGGTAGAGGATGGGTTGCATCAGCCCGAGGATCACCCAAACCGGGTTCCGCAGGGAGAGACGCATCGCACGGCTGAAGACCAGCCAGGTGTCTGTGAGGAATCGCATGATCATTCGTCCTTTCAGGCCGCGGCCTTGTCCGTCGTGCCCGCCATTGCTTCATCACGGAGTGAGCGACCGGTCATGGTGAGGAACACGTCATCGAGAGTGGGCCGGTGCACTTCGACACCCGTGGCATCGAGGTCGTGCTCGACCATTGCCCGGAGCAGCACGGGGAGCGCACTGGCCCCATCGGGCACCTGGAATCGCACCTCGTTGCCCTCGATCGACGGGTCGGTGGCGCCGTCGAGTCGTGAGACGAGCTCGGCGACGACCACGGTGCTTCTCTGCTGCTCGAAACTCAGGATCACCGAGTCGCCGGCCACCCTTCGCTTGAGCTCGTCGGGAGTGCCCTGGGCCACGATGGCGCCATCGTCGATGACGAGGATGCGGTCGCACAGGACGTCCGCCTCGTCCATGTAATGGGTTGTGATGAACACGGTCGTGTCCATTTCGGACCTGAGTCGTCCGACGTGCTCCCACAGGTTCGCCCGCGACTGCGGATCGAGACCCGTCGAGGGCTCGTCGAGGAACACCAATCTGGGCTGGTGGACCAGGCCCATGGCGATATCGAGTCGCCGCCGCTGTCCGCCGGACAGGGTCTTGCATTGACGGGCCCAGAGACCCTCGAGATCCAACTGGTCGAACAGCGCCTGCCCGTTGCTCTGGGCGACCTTGGCGTCTATCCCATACATGCGGGCGTGATCGACGATCTCCTCGCCGGCTCGCGCTTCGGGGTCGGTCGAGCCGCCCTGGGCGACATAGCCGATGCCTCTCCGCACTCCGACCGGGTCGGTCCTCAGATCGCACCCGGCCACCGTGGCATCGCCGCCGGTTGGCTCGAGCAGGGTGGTGAGCATCCGCAGGGTGGTGGTCTTCCCGGCGCCGTTGGGCCCGAGGAAGCCGACGATCTCACCGGCATCGACGGTGAAGTCGACGCCGCGCACTGCCTCGATCTCTTCCTTCTTCGTCTTGTAGATCCGGCGCAGTCCGCGGGACTCGATCATGTTCTCTGGCATCGCACACTCCTTCGCGCTATACTTCGAATGGTGAGTATCTTATGAATCAAGATATCAACTTGTCAAGAGATCAGCGCACGGCAGCGATGAGTCGGCTCGTCGAGTCACTCCGGGGCCTGCAACTGGCCAGTGACCTCATGGACCAGGCCTTCGCCGATTTCGTCGGCCTGAACCGAAACGATCTTCGCTGCATCGACATCGTCGATCAGCGTGGCCGCATGACCGCAGGCGAATTGGCTCGGGAGGCGGGGCTGACGACAGGTGCGGTGACGGCCCTCGTGGACCGGATGGAGGCGGCCGGCCTCTTACGCAGGTCCTATGACCCCAAGGACCGGCGCAAGGTCTGGGTCGAGCTCACCACGGAGGCGCAGAAGTTGGGCGATGAGGTGTACGGACCCCTGAACCAAACCGGCCAGACGCACCTCGACTCGCTGAGCGACGAGCAGCTCTTCACGATCATCGGCTTCCTCGATCTGAGCCGACGCATCACCATGGAGAGCGTCGAGGCGATCCGGGGGCGCACCGCCAAGAAGGCGGTGCCCCTGCGCTATCGCCTGGAGCAAGCCAAGATGCTCAAGAACGACGCCAAGACACTGCTCAAGACGATCAAGAACGAGGTCAAGGGTCTGACCGCGATCGTCATCGACCTCCAGGGGTCGAAATGGGAGCAAGACGAGAAGGGCCGCTGGGTGGAGCGGTCCGACTGATCAGCCCGCCATCAGGCGGGGAATCGCCCCTTCGAACGTCTCGATCAGCTTCTCGACATCGATTGGATCAGACGAGCCCAGGACGAGGGAGTGGCCGCCAATCGTTCCCACTTTCCTGCTGAGGTCTTCGGGCAACTCGACGGTGTTCGCCTCGAGCACGGCGATCAACCGATGCGGATCCTCCGAGAACAACCTCCCGTTGTCACTCTCGGTGACGTTGGCCCCGATTCTGTGACGCGATGCACACCTCCGCGATGGCCACGGCCAGCCCGCCGTCGGAGATGTCGTGGAGCACCGGAACTCGATGAGCCAGCTCGGCGGCGAGGGCAACGACCTGCTTCGCGGCGTCCGGGTCCGGTGACGTCGGGCGCCCGGTCAGCTCGTCGTGGATCACCCGTTGGGCGGCAGAGCCGGACAGATTGCCACTGGCTCGGGGACCGATCTCCCAGATCTCCATGCCCTCCTCCGCCCGGGAGAGCCGGGGCGGGGTTCCCGGCATCGGATCGGCCAGGCCGAGCAGCCCGACAACGGGCGTGGGGTGGATGTCGATGCCGTCGGTCTCGTTGTAGAACGAGACGTTGCCACCCACGACCGGGATCCCGAGCACCTCACAGGCGGCGGAGATCCCCTCGACGCTCTCCTTGAACTGCCACATGACCTCTGGCTTCTCCGGGTTCCCGAAGTTCAGGTTGTCGACCACCGCCAACGGCCGGGCGCCGGTCACGGCGATGTTGAGTGCGGCCTCGTAGACCAGCCTCGAGCTGCCTTCTCTCGGGTCCAGCTGGCACAGCCGCCCGTTGCCGTCGGTGGAGACGGCCAAGCCCTTGTCGGTTCCCCTGATCCTGATCAGGGCGCCGTCGGAGCCAGGGCCAACCACCGTGTTGAGGAACAGCATGTGGTCGTACTGCTCGTGCACCCACGCCGTCGAGCCGAGGGCAGGGTCGTCGAGGAGCCTCAGGAGGATGTCGGCTGAATCGCCCTCGAGTGCCCGGGCCGGGGTGGCCCACAACCCGTCCAGCCAATCCGGCCGGCGCATCGGGCGGTCGTAGATCGGTGCGTCGTCGGCCAGTGAGGCGGCTGGGACCTCGGCCACGATCTCGCCCCGGTGACGCACGGTGAGCGTGCCTCCGGCACGGACGGTGCCCACCACGGCCGAGTCGATCTCCCATTTCGCGGCGATGGCGAGGACCTCGTCGACCATGTCGGGTGGGACGAATGCCATCATCCGCTCCTGGGACTCCGACATCAACAACTCGGGAGCGGTCATGCCGGTCTCCCTGACATGGACCGCGTCGAGATCGACGTCGAGCCCGACTCCCGCCCTTCCCGCCGGCTCCGAAGTGGCACAGGAGAGCCCGGCGGCACCCAGGTCCTGGACACCCGCCACCAATCCCCTGTCGTAGAGCTCGAGACAGGCCTCGATCAACTTCTTCTCCTCGAAGGGGTCTCCCACCTGCACACTGGGCCGCTTCTCCTGGGACTCGTCGTCGAACGAGGCAGATGCCAGCACCGAGGCACCGCCGATCCCGTCGCGGCCGGTGGCCCGGCCCAGAAGCACCGCCACCGTGCCCGGCGGCCCGGCGGTCCCCAGGACCAATTGCTCCCGGCGAAGGATGCCGAGACACATCACATTGACCAGAGGATTCCCCGAATAGCAGGGGTCGAATTCGATCTCACCACCGACGGTTGGGACCCCGACCGCGTTCCCGTACCCGGCGATCCCCGACACCACACCGTTGAACAGATACCTGTTCTTCGGGTCGTCTAGAGGGCCGAAGCGGATCTGGTCCCAGAGGGCGATGGGCCGTGCTCCCATCGTGAAGACGTCGCGCAGGATGCCACCGACACCGGTCGCCGCCCCCTGAAAGGGCTCCACGAACGACGGGTGGTTGTGGCTCTCGATGCGAAGGGCGGCAAGCCAGCCGTCACCGAGGTCGACCACTCCTGCGTTCTCGCCCGGACCGACCACCACCCAAGGCGCCTCGGTCGGGAAACGGCGAAGGTGGGCTCGGGACGACTTGTAGGAGCAGTGCTCGGACCACATCACCGAGTACATGGCGAGCTCCGCCGGCCGCGGATCACGCCCGAGCAAGCCAAGGACCGACTCGTGCTCCTCGTCGGTCATGCCGAGCCGTCGGTGGAGTGGCTGGGTGTCGGTTGTCACGCCGGGACCAGCGAGTGGAGGAACCCCTCGAGGAGGACCCGTCCATCACCGGAGCCGAGCAGCTCGTCGACGCCCCGCTCGGGGTGGGGCATCACGCCGACGACATTGCCTCCGTCGTTGGCCACGGCCGCCGCCGCGTGCTGGGAGCCGTTGGGGTCGTCGAGGTATCTGAGCACGATCCGCCCCGTCCTTCCGGGATCGACCCAGTTGCCCTCGTACGAGTTGAGCGGGATTCGGATCCGTTGCCCGATCTCAGCTGACCGGGTGAGGATGCTGTCGTTGTCCACCACCTCGAGGTCCACGAACCGGCAGATGAAGGCCAGGTCGCGGTTGGCGATCAGAGCGCCGGGGAGCAGACCGGCCTCGCACAGGACCTGAAAACCGTTGCAGATCCCCAGCACCGGCGACCCTTGAGAGGCCATGCGCTCGACCTCGGCCATGACCGGGGAGAACCGGGCGATGGCTCCGGTGCGGAGATAGTCCCCATGGGCGAATCCACCCGGCAGCACGACGCCATCGAATCCGGTCAGGTCGGTCTCCCGGTGCCAGACCAGCTCGACCTCGCCACCGAGAGAGGTGAGGGCATGTGCGACGTCCTGCTCGCAGTTGGTGCCGGGGAAGACCACGACAGCCGTCCTCATCCGGTGACCTCCACGCTGAAGTCCTCGAGAACGGGGTTGGCCAGCACCTGGCGGCACATCTCCTCCACCCGGCTCTGCACGACGGCGGGGTCGTCGCCATCCACCTCGAGATGGATCACCCGGTCGACTCTCACCGACATCACTTCATTGTTGCCCAGATCGTGGAGAGCCCGTTGGATCGTCGTTCCCTGGGGGTCGGCGATCTCGGGGCGTCTTGTGATCTCTACGGTGACCTTCATCCGCCCCGGGCCAGGTAGTCGTCGAAGCTCGCCCCTGTGATCCGCTCGTACGCCTCGACGTAACGCGAGCGGGTTCCTTCCACGATGTCGTCGGGCAGGTCGGGTGGGGGCGGGCTGTGGTCCCAGTCGGTCGTATCCAGCCACTCCCTGACGAACTGCTTGTCGAAAGAGGGCACGTCCTGACCCGGAACCCACTCGTCGGCCGGCCAGTAGCGCGAGGAGTCGGGAGTGAGCACTTCGTCGATGAGGAGCAGTTCGTCACCGGCGAACCCGAACTCGAACTTGGTGTCCGCCAGGATCACGCCCTTCTGGGCGGCGTGCTCCGATGCCCTGAGATAGATGTCGACCGATCGCTTCCGCAGCTCCTCGTACAGGTCGTTCCCCAGGAGGGACCGGGTCTCGGACTCGGTGATGTTCTCGTCGTGGCCGGTGGTGGCCTTGGTGGCCGGGGTGAAGATCGGCTCCGGAAGAAGGTCGGCCAGTTTCAGGCCAGGAGGCAGATGCTCGGTAGTCGGTCCGCCGCCATCCCGGTATTCCCGCCATGAAGACCCATAGAGATATCCACGGACCACGCACTCGACCGGGATCACCTCGGCCTTTCGCACCACCATCGCACGACCCGTCATGTCGTCGAGCTCTCCTTCGCCCAGCCCATCGACACCCGACAGGTCGGTGCTGACGAGGTGGTTGGGTGTGTCGAGGAGGTCGAAGAAGTGGAGGCTCAGCCCGGCCAGCACCCGACCCTTGTCCGGGATCAGCTGGTTGAGGATGACGTCGTAGGCAGAGATGCGGTCGGTGGCGACGAAGAGGAGATGCTCCCCGTCGACCTCGTAGATCTCCCTGACCTTTCCCGAAGCGATATGAGGAAGCGCCGGCACGTGGCGGCAGAGTAGTGGAGGCGTAGGTCGTAGGTAATAGGTCATAGGCTCTCCTGACCATGCCGGGTTCTGCCCATCCCGGGTCGCCGAAATGCTCGCGAGCGATCCATATGCCCGGCTCACTGGGTGTCGAGCTGGTCTCGGTCACCGACGACGAGATCGTGGTCGGGCTGACGGTCCTCCCCCACCACGTGAATTTCCTCGGCGTCGGCCACGGCGGCCTCGTCTTCTCCCTGGCCGACTGTGCCTTCTCCCTGGCCTCGAACAACGCCGGAGATCGAGCCGTTGCCATCGACACCCATCTCGTGCTGACGGCGGCGGCAAAGCCTGGCGACCTGCTCCGGGCATCGGTCGTCGAGACCTCGAGGGGCCGGACCCTCGGCACCTACCGGGTCGATGTCAGCCGTGAGGATGGGCGGAAGGTGGCCCTGTTCACCGGGACCGTGCACATCACGCCCTCGGACTGAGCACCTACAGCTTCAAGTCGGCCAGCCTGTCGAAGACGATCCGCGCCGACTCGGCCACTCGCTCCAGCGAGAAGCAGGCGGCGAGGGCGTCGTCGGTGAGTTCGACCGAGGGGTCGGCCGCCAGCAGCCCTTGCAGCGATTCCCTGGCATCCCACGCCGTCATGGCGTGAGCCTGGACGATGCGATAGGCCTGGTCACGGGTCATGCCTGTGTCGATCAAGGCGAGCAGGACTGCCTGACTGAACACCAGGCCACGCGTCGATTCGAGATTGGCGATCATCCGATCCTCGTCGACGACCAGGTCCCGGACGAGACCGTTGAACTTGACCAGCATGTAGTGGAGGGCGATCGAAGCATCGGGTAGCACCACCCTCTCCGCCGACGAGTGAGAGATGTCCCGCTCGTGCCACAGGGCCACATTCTCCAGACCCACCTGGGCGTAGCCCCGGAGGAGCCGGGCCATCCCGGTCATCCGCTCTGAGAGGATCGGATTCCGCTTGTGCGGCATCGCCGACGACCCCTTCTGCCCCTTGCCGAATGCCTCCCTGACCTCTGCCACCTCGGATCGTTGCAGATGACGGATCTCGGTGGCCATGCGCTCGATCGAGGCGCCGATGAGGGCGATGGTCTGCAGGTACTGGGCGTGACGATCCCGGGCCGTCACCTGTGTCGAAGCCGGCTCTGGCTCCAGGTCGAGGGCATCGCAGACGTGTCGCTCCACCTCGGGCGGGACGTGGGCGTAGGTGCCCACCGCACCCGAGATCTTCCCCACTGCCACGGCTCGAGCGAGCGTCCTGGAGACGGGCGTGATCCCGGGCCAGCTCGAAGGCCCAACTCGCCAGTTTGAGCCCGAAGGTGGTGGGCTCGGCCCAGATTCCATGGGTCCGGCCCACCATGTAGGTGTCCCGATGCTCCGTGGCGCGGTCCTTGACCGTTTCGAACAGCGTTTCCAGAGCACCGAGCAGCAGATCGGCCGATTCGGAGAGGATCACGCCCCCAGCGGTGTCGAGGACATCCGATGAGGTGAGCCCGTAGTGGACCCAGCCGGCGGCGTCAGGGCCGGCGGCCTCGCCGAGCAGGTCGACGAATGCAGCCAGGTCGTGATTGGTCACCTGTTCCCGCTCCGCCACCTGCTCGGGAGTGGGACAAGTTGCGGCCCCGGTCGCCTCGGCGACGCCGTGCGGCACCTTTCCCAGCGTTTGCCAGGCTTCGAGGGCGAGGGTCTCCACCTCCTTCCACACCTCGAGCTTGCGCTGCTCGGACCAGATCCGGGCCATCTCGGGGAGCGTGTAGCGCTCGATCACCTGCGGGATGATGGCATGGCCGAGGACCGGGGTTGTCCGCTATCGGCGTTAGGTTGCCCGGCGATGCGGACGCTCACCATCGACCAGGCCCGCCGCTTTGCGTTGGGTGCCCAGGGCTTCGCCGACCCCCGACCCACGGGGCGGGTCGACGTGCGTCATTTCCGGCGTGTCGTGGACAGGATCGGGCTGGTCCAACTCGACTCGGTCAATGTCTTCAGCCGCACCCACTACATGCCCTTCTTCTCCCGGCTCGGTGGCTATGACCGCGCTGCCCTGGATGCCTGGCTCTGGGGGTCGGGTGAGATGTTCGAGTACTGGGGACACGAGGCATCCGCTGATCCCGGTCCAGGACCACAACCTGTGGCGATGGCGGATGAACGGCGACTTCAAGTGGGGCAGTCTGGAACGGATCAAGAACGAGCATCCCGAGTATCTCGACCGAGGTGCTCGACCAGGTACGCGAGCGGGGACCGCTGAGGACCGCCGACCTGCATGACCCAGGGGCAGCGGTCCGGGTCCTCGATGTGGGACTGGCCCAAGGGAAAGGTCGCCCTGGAGGCGCTTTTCCTGGAGGGCCAGGTCACGACGGCCCATCGCCCCAACTTCACCCGGATGTACGACCTGAGCGAGCGGGTCATCCCCGACGAGCACTTCGGGGCCAAGGGCCTGGAGCGGGAGGAAGCGCAGTCCGATCCTCCTCCTCAGGCGGCGCGCTCGATGGGTGTGGCTACCGCGGCCGACCTCGCCGACTATCCCGAGATCAGGATGCCGGAGGCCCGTCCGCTGATCGAACGTCTCTCCGAGCGAGGGGGAGCTGGTCGAGGTCGAGGTCGAGGGCTGGGGGCGGACCGCGTATCTCCATCCCGAGGCCCGGCTGCCGCGGAAAGTGGAGGGACGAGCCCTGCTCTCGCCGTTCGACAACCTGGTGTGGTTCCGGGACCGGATCGAGCGGCTTTGGGACTTTCACTACCGGATCGAGATCTACGTCCCGGAGCCGAAGCGTGTCTATGGCTACTACGTGCTCCCGTTCCTCCTCGACGGCGACCTGGTGGCACGCGTCGACCTCAAGACCGACCGCAAGAACGGGATCACTCCTGGTCAAGGGCGTCTTTGCCGAGCCGGGTGTCGATCGGGCACGGGTGGCCCGCGAGCTTCGGGCGGAACTGGAGCTGACCGTCCTCCTGGCTCGGCCTGAAAGACGTGGTGGTCGGCCGCGGCGGCGATCTGGCCGATGCCGTCAGGTCTCTCTGATCCGGTCGACGACCGTCTCCGACTCCTCGAACACCGTCCCGAGAACTCCGCCGGGCCGGTGGTTGTCGAAGCCCACGAAGAACAGCCCACGGCTGGGACCTTCACCGATCACCTGGTGGGGTAGTCCGTTCTCATCGAGGACGTCGTCCCCGGCGTTCAGTATCTCTTCGAGCATCGGGCGATAACCCGTGGCGAAGATCACCGTGTCGTAGCGGTCCTTCCGACCGTCGGTGAAGACGACCATGTCTGCCTCGAAGTGATCGATCCCGGGGCGGACCGCGATCAACCCTTTCTTGATCCGGCTCACCGTCCCAACGTCGATCACCGGGGTCTTGCCCTCTGACCCGGAGTTGGGCCAAAGGGGCGATCTCCGGGGTGGCGATGCCGTATCCGGTGAGGTCGCCGACGGTCATCCTGCGGAGCAGCGACCCCAGCCAATCTGCGAGACCGGTGGGAAGGCGGGCCAGCATCCGGGCAGTCAATTGGGTGGGTCGGCCCAGGACGTCACGGGGGACGATGTTGATCGGGCCCCGCACCGAGATGGTGGAATCCACTCCCGCCTCGCTGAGGTCGAGCGCGATCTCGGCCCCGGTGTTCCCCATACCCACCACCAGCACCCTTTGCCCGGCGAAGGGACCGGGCTCCCGGTAATCCCGTGCATGGATCCGCCGACCGGCGAACCCGTCCTCTCCGGCATAGCTCGGCCTTTGGGGGACCCGGTTGAGCCCGGTCGCCACCACGACGTGATCGGAGGAGATCTCCAGTCCTCCCTGCGTCGTGGTCAGCCATTTGTTGCCGGATGGGACGATCTCCTCGGCCTCCTCGCCGAACATCGGCTCGATCGAGAAGACGTCGGCGTACTGGCGGTAGTAGTCCGCCAGTTCCTTCCTCGGGACGTATCGGGGGTATTGCTCAGGGAAGTCGAGTCCGGGCAGGTGGGAGAGTTGTTTCACCGTGTGCAGGTGGAGGCGGTCGTAGTGACGGTGCCAGGCGTCGCCTACCCGGTCCGATTTCTCGATGACCGCGAACTCGAGACCGGCCTGACGCAGTCTGCCGGCCACCGCGAGCCCGGCCGGGCCGGCACCGACGATCAGAGTCGGGGTCTCCACCGCCAGGTCAGGTGAAGGCGTTGAGGCCGGTGATGGCCTGGCCCATCACCAGGGAGTGGATCTCGTTGGTGCCCTCGTAGGTGAAGACCGTCTCCAGATTGGCCATGTGACGGATCACCGGGTACTCGAGGGTGATCCCGTTGGCGCCGAGGATCGATCGAGCCGTGCGGGCCACGTCGAGGGCGTTACGGACGTTGTCGAACTTGCCAAAGCTGACCTGCTCCGGGGTGAGGGTCCCCTCGTCCTTGCGCCGCCCCAGATGCAGCGCCACGAGTGTTCCCCGCTGCACCGCAACCATCATCTCGACCAGCTTCTTCTGGGTCAGCTGGAATGACGCGATTGGCCGCTCGAACTGGTGTCTCTCGATCGAGTAGTCGAGGGCCGATTCGTAACACGCCCGGGCTGCACCCATGGCACCAAAGGCGATGCCAAACCTCGCCTCGTTGAGGCAGGAGAGAGGCCCACGCATAGAGGAGACGCCGGGGAGGACGAAGTCGTCAGGCACCCTGACATCGTCGAGGATCAGCTCCGAGGTGACCGATGCCCGCAGCGACGCCTTCTTCTTGATCTCGGGCGCCGAGAACCCCGGGGTGTCGGTGGGGATCAGGAACCCGCGGACACCATCGTCGGTGCGGGCCCAGACCACGGCCAGGTCGGCGATGGACCCGTTGGTGATCCACATCTTGGTCCCGTTGATGACCCAGTCGCTCCCGTCCCGGCGGGCGCTGGTCCGCATCGAGGCCGGGTCGGAGCCGGAGTCGGGCTCGGTGAGACCGAAGCATCCGATGACCTCGCCGCTCGCCATCCGGGGGAGCCATGTCTGCTTCTGCTCCTCGGAGCCGAACTTCCAGATGGGGAACATGACCAGCGAGCCCTGGACGGAGACGAACGATCGGATCCCGGAGTCTCCCGCCTCCAACTCGAGACAGGCGAGCCCGTAGGCCGTCGCCGAGGTTCCTGCACACCCGTAGCCCTGAAGATGCATTCCGAGCAGGCCGATGTCGCCGAATGCCTTGGCCAGCGCCTCCTGGGGTAGGACACCTTCATCCCACCAGTCGCCGACATTGGGGACGATCTCCTTTTGCACATAGGTCCTGACCGTGTCCCGCAACATGATCTCCTCCTCGGAGAGGAGCGAGTCGATGTCGAGGAAGTCCCGCGGGTCGGGTCTTTCGAAGGAGATGTCGCTCATTACTGAGGCGATGGTATCCGAGTCGGTGTGGGTGGGCCCGGGGTCAGCCGGCGAGCGTCTTCTCTGCCAGGTCGGCTCGAAACCGGGCGAGCTTGGCAGTGAGCTCTTCGTCGCCGAGGGCGAGGATGGCGACGGCGAGTAGTGCGGCGTTGGTCGACCCATCGACCGCCACTGTTGCCACCGGGATCCCGGTCGGCATCTGGACGGTGGCGAGGAGGGCGTCCATGCCGTCGAGAGAGGCATTTATGGGGACTCCGATCACCGGGAGAAGCGACTTGGCCGCCATCACCCCGGCGAGATGGGCTGCCTTTCCCGCCCCGGCGATGATCACCGAGAACCCCTGATCGGAGGCTGTTGCGGCGAACTCGAGCGCCTGGTCGGGGGTCTTGTGGGCGGAGAGCACCCTGACCTCGCTGGCGATCCCGAACGAATCGAGGGTCTGAGCGGCCTTTTCCATGACGGGGCGGTCGGTCCCCGACCCCATGACGATTGCGACTTTGTGACTCATGAGGGTGCGACGGTAGCGAGAGGGACCGCAACGGCGAACCTCAGGTTCGCCGAGCCCGTATTCGGGTCGTACTACCTGAGGTTCGAGCGGCATCGCACCTTTTCCACAAGCCGCTATCATCGAACACATGTTCGCCATGGAGCCACTCCAACCGTCGCTGTTCGGGGAGAGCGAGCCGGTTCCCGATCCAGGTTTCGCCAGTCTGGAGCGTTTCGATCTCGACCCTGAGTCGTGGCTCGACTACGCCCCGGGCTTCCTGGTCGGCGACGCCCGGTTGTACGACGTACTGACCGAGACGGTGCATTGGCGTCAACCCGAGGTCCGCATGTACGACCGGATGGTCAAGACGCCGCGTCTCGTCGGGACCGTCGATCCCGACGCACATCCGGTCATACCCGAGATGATCGAGCTGCTCTCGAAGCGCTACCAGATCACGATGGACCAGGTGAGTGCCGGCTGGTACCGGACGGGCATCGACTCAGTGGCCTGGCACGGCGACCGCATCGCCCGCGACCTGCCACATTCCATCGTCGCCACGGTGTCCCTGGGAGGCCCGAGGAGATTCCTGATCAGACCCCGCGGTGGGGGAGAATCAATGGGTTTCGACCTGGGCAGGGGAGACCTGGTGGTGATGGGAGGCGCTTGTCAGCGGCTGTGGGAGCACACCATTCCCAAGAGCGCGTCCGCCCCGCCCCGCATCGCCCTCATGTTCCGCCATCCCTACGACTGAGCGGCGATGTCGGTCCGGAACTGCATGCCCGGAAAGCTCAACGCCTGGACAGCCTCGTAGGCCTTCGCCCGGGCCTCGCTCACCGACGAACCGAGTCCGACCACATTCAGCACCCGGCCCCCGTCGACCAGCAGCTTCTTCCCCTCCGACCTGGTCCCGGCGTGGAATATCAAGACGTCGTCGGGAACCGCGTCGAGGCCATTGATGGATGCCCCTTTGACCGGTGACTCCGGGTATCCCTCCGCGGCCAGCACGACATTCACTGCCGCGTCTCGGGACCACTCGGGGCGCGTCCCCTCGAGGAGGTCGACCAGGTCGGAGGTCATGCGGGGCAGGATGGCCTGAGTTTCGGGGTCACCGAGTCGAACGTTGAATTCGAGCACCTTGGGGCCCTCGGAAGTGAGGACCAGGCCCACGTAGAGGAAGCCCCGGAAGGGGCTCCCCTCCTCATCCATCTGCCGGAGGGTCGGCTCGACGACGTCGCGCATCGCGTCGTCGGTGAGACCTGCCGGCAGGTCGGCGACCGGTGAATAGCTTCCCATCCCGCCCGTGTTCGGTCCCTCGTCTCCATCGTGAAGCCGCTTGTAGTCACGCGCCGGCGCCAGCGGCACAGCGCCCGCATCGGTGCAGACGGCGAACACGCTCACCTCAGGCCCGTCGAGGAAGTCCTCCACCACGACCGGGCCTTCGGCCAGCCACTGCGCCGACCACCTCGTTGCTTCGTCCCTGTTCTCGGTCACCAGGACACCCTTGCCGGCAGCGAGGCCGTCGGCCTTCACGACGAAAGGGCCATCACGATGGGAGAGGTGCTCGCGGGCCGTGTCGGGATCGGTGAACGACTCCGAAGCTGCGGTTGCCACGCCGGCTCGGGTCATGACCTCCTTGGCGAACGTCTTCGACGACTCCAGGCGGGCCGCGGCCCGGGTCGGCCCGAAGACCGGGATGCCGAGGGTGGCCACGGCATCGACGACGCCGGCAGCGAGAGGCGCTTCCGGGCCGACCACGACCAGGTCCACCGATTGGACCCGGGCCATCGCCGCAATCGCCCCCACGTCCGTTACCGAGATCCCGTCCACGACGGCTCCGAGCCGGCTGAGACCCGGGTTGCCCGGAAGGGAGATGAGATCGTCCACCCGGGGTGACGACGCCAGCTTCCAGCCCAGGGCATGCTCGCGACCCCCACTGCCGACCAAGAGGACTCTCATGAGATCTCGATGAGCTGGCTGCGCTCGGGTCCGACCGATACCCATCCCACGGGCACCCCGGCCGCCTCCTGGATGTACTCGATGTAAGCCCGAGCCTCGGACGGGAGGTCGCCGAACGAGCGCACGCCGGTGATGTCCTCGTGCCAACCGGGAAGCTCGTCGTATTCAGGCTCACAGTGATAGAGGACGCTCTGCTGGGCCGGGAAATGCTCGTGCCGCTCGCCCTGACTGGAGTACGCCGTCGCCACTTTGATGGTGTCGAAGGCGGACAGAATGTCCATCTTGGTCAGGAACAGACTGGTGAAGGTGTTGACCCGACAGGCGTACTTCAAGGCGACCAGGTCGAGCCAACCGCATCTCCTCCGACGCCCGGTGACAGTGCCGTACTCACCGCCGAGCTCGATCATCCGGTCCCCGATCTCGTCCTGCAGCTCGGTGGGGAACGGGCCGGTGCCGACCCGCGAGATGTAGGCCTTGGCCACTCCGATGATCTCGTCGATCGCCTTGGGGCCGATTCCCGACCCGACCGAGGCGCCTCCGGCGGTCGGGTTGGAGGAGGTGACAAAGGGATAGGTGCCATGGTCGATATCGAGCAATGTTCCCTGGGCGCCCTCGAAGAGGACCTGCTTGCCGGCCTCGAGGCCCTCCCAGAGCAGGAGGGAGGTGTCGGTGACATGGGGCTGGAGGCGCTCGGCGTACCCGGCGTACTCCTCGATGATCACCTCGGGGTCCATTGGAAGCGTGTTGTAGACCCGGGGCAGGATCTTGTTCTTCTCCACCAGGGCCGCCTCGACCTTCTCCCTGAAGATCTTGGGATCGAACAGGTCCTGGACCCGGATCCCGAAGCGGGCATATTTGTCGGTATAGGCGGGGCCGATGCCCTTCTTGGTCGTCCCGATCTGGTTCTTGCCCAGATAGCGCTCGATGGCGGCATCGAGCTTGCGGTGGTAGGGCATGATCACGTGTGCGTTCGAGGACACCCTCACTCTTGACGGGTCGAGGTTCTTCTCGGCGGCCATGTCCATCTCGGCGATCAGCACCCGTGGATCGATGACCGTGCCCGAGGCGATAACGGGGATGCAGTCCGGGTAGAGGATTCCCGAGGGGATCATCGATAGGGCGAGGCGCTGCTCACCGACGACGATGGTGTGCCCGGCGTTGTTTCCCCCCTGGTAGCGGACCACGAAGTCGGCTGACTCGGCGAAGAAGTCCACGACCCGGCCCTTCCCCTCGTCACCCCACTGCGCGCCCAAGACAACGGTCGCTGGCATGACGTGGAGCGACGGTAGTCAGCCCGCGGCTGCGGTTGGCGGTCGCGCCAGCGGTGGCGACCCGTAGTCTGTCGCCGACTGCAATGAGCAAGGCATCGACCAGGGCATATCGGGCCGGAGTGTTGGTGGACGAGGACTTCCCGGTAGCCGACGTCTCGGAGTTCCTCGAGGAGCCCGACACCATCGTCTGGGTCGACTTGGTCGGTCCTTCGACGCAGGAGCTGCTCGACCTGGCCGAGGAGCTCGGCCTGCACGAGCTGGCCGTCGAGGACGCGGTGGGCCGACAACAGCGCCCCAAGCTCGACCGGTATCCGACCCACTTGTTCTTGACCACATACCACGTCGCCGTCGACCTGGATGCTGCCCGTCTCGACGAAACCGAAGTCAACGCGTTCTTCAACAACCGCTGGCTGATAACGGTTCGCAAGGACGACGGACTCCCGATGGACCGTGTGATCGCCCGATGGGACCGCTCGCCCGCCTTGATGGAATATGGCGTCGGCTTCCTCCTCTACGGGTTGCTCGACGTCATCGTCGACGACTATTTCGCAGTCCTCTCCGAGCTCGATGATTTCTATGAGCGAGTAAGCGATCTGATCTTTGCCGAGAAGCCGCTGGAACCTTCCCGACAGCGGCACTGGTTCGAGATGCGCCGGGCGATGGTTGCCTTCCACCGTCGGGTGGTGCCGATGCGGGAGACGGTGAGCACCCTGATGCGTCACGAGCAGGACATCGTCCCCGAGGGCCTCTACCCCTACTTCCAGGACGTCTACGACCACATTCTCCGCGTGAGCGAGTCCTCCGACTCGCTGCGCGACCTGGTCACCGCCATCGTCGAGACGAACTTCAGCCTCCGGGACTACCGACAGAACCTGATCGTGAAGAAGGTGTCGGGCTGGGCCGCGATCATCGCGGTACCGGCTTTGATCACCGGCTATTACGGGATGAATGTCCCCTACCCCGGGTCCGGCGATGTCTCCGGCGTGATCTGGGCGACGTTGCTGATCATCGGGGTGTCGGGCGGCCTCTATTACATCTTCAGGCACAACGACTGGCTGTAGCTCCCGAAGGGGACCGCCGAGCGGGGTCGTCTCCAGACCCCCTCCGGCCCTTGGGCCACCTCCCCCTGACGGGGGAGGAAACATCGAAACACAGCGTTCACGATGCAGCAACGGCATGGAAACGGGGAACGGGCTAAAAACTCCACGTTCACGCCTTGGCAACCCAACCGAAAGGAGCACCGTGAGCAAGACGGCTGCCGACGTCTTGTCCCTCGTCGCCGACGAGGAGTACGAGTTCGTCGACCTTCGCTTCTGTGACCTGCCCGGCCAGGTCCAGCACTTCACCGTCCCGGTCAAGCAGTTGACCGAGGATTCCTTCGAGGCCGGATTCGGTTTCGACGGCTCGTCCATCAGGGGCTTCCAGCAGATCCAGGAATCGGACATGATCCTGATCCCTGACCCGGACACCGCCATCGACGACCCATTCCGCGCCCGGAAGACCCTCATCATCTATTGCTTCGTCAATGACCCGATCACAGGCACGCCATATGACCGGGACCCGAGGTACGTGGCCAGGAAGGCGGAGGAGTACCTGATCAGCACCGGCCTCGCCGACACCTCCTTCTGGGGCCCCGAGGCCGAGTTCTACATCTTCGACGATGTCCGCTTCGGGCAGAACCAGTTCTCCGGCTACTACTTCGTCGACTCGGTGGAGGGCGCCTGGAACTCGGGAGAGTTCGAGGAGGGGGGCAACCTCGGCTACAAGCCCAGGTACAAGGAGGGCTACTTCCCGGTGCCCCCGACCGACCATTTCCAGGATCTCCGGTCGGAGATGACGGCCAACCTCGAAGCGGCCGGAATCGAGATCGAGGTGCAGCACCACGAGGTGGGCACCGCCGGTCAGGCCGAGATCGACATGCGCTACGACACGCTGCTCCGGACCGCCGACAACGTCACCCTGTACAAGTACATCGTGAAGAACACCGCCTGGGAGTACGGGAAGTCGGTCACCTTCATGCCCAAGCCGATCTTCGAGGACAACGGGTCGGGCATGCACACCCACCAGTCGCTGTGGAAGGACGGTGAGCCGCTCTTCTTCGACGAAGCGGGGTACGCCGGTCTGTCCGACATGGCGCGCTGGTACATCGGCGGGTTGTTGAAGCACGCAGCGGCAATCCTCGCTTTTGCCGCCCCGACGACGAACTCCTATCACCGCTTGGTGCCCGGTTACGAGGCGCCGGTGAACCTGGTGTACTCGAGCCGGAACCGCTCGGCGGCGATACGGATCCCGCAGTACTCACAGGCGCCGGCGGCCAAGCGGCTCGAGTTCCGCTGCCCCGACCCGTCGTGCAACCCGTACCTGGCGTTCTCGGCCATGCTCATGGCTGGTCTCGACGGTGTGCAGAACCGGATCGAGCCCCACGAGCCGGTGGACAAGGACATCTACGACCTGCCTCCTGCGGAGTTGGCCGGGCTGCCGTCGGTGCCGGGGAGTCTGACGGAGGCTCTCGAAGCCTTGAGGGCGGACCATGAGTTCCTGCTCCAGGGCGGGGTCTTCTCCCAGGAGCTGATCGAGGCCTGGATCGACTACAAGATCGAGCACGAGGTCGACCCGGTGCGTCTGCGCCCCCACCCCTACGAGTTCCACCTCTACTACGACATCTGAGATGAGGCCCTCGGGCCTCATCTCACGTCTTACGTCCTACGTTCTGCGTAGTACGTAGGCCGAGGGTCCGTCGGCAGACGGGCCCTCGTGCTGCGCTTAGAACAGCTCCGGGCACCAGGGCTGTGGGTCCCAGGCGAAGGCGGCGTCCATGGCGGCGAGCGCTTCGGTCGTCTCCACTGAGACGGCCGGCTCGGGCCCATTGTCGGAAACGGGGCCGTCCCATGTAGGCGGCGCTCAGATCCTCGAGGTCGAGCTGGACCGAAGGCTCCTGGGTGGTCGGCGCGCACTCGGCGCCGTCGACGGTCGGCTCGGAGCCGGTAGGAGCCGGTGAGATCGCCAATCGGGTCTTCGATTCCGAGCACGACGTCGATCGGAGCGGAATAGGAGCGAGCCGTCAGGGCGGCCGGGCACATCCATCAGGCGCACCCAGAGGGCGTCGTATCGAAACGTCAGGGCTCTCCGCGTCCCGGCGAGCAGGTCGAAGATCGGGTCCCAGGATGGTCTGAGCCCGGACTCGACCCTGGCGACGAGGTCCTGATTGGCCACCATCGACCAGATCCCCGCCCAGGCCTCCGGAGTGGCTGCGAAGAGATCCTGGATGATGACCTTTCCCGATCCGTGACCCTCTTCCCAGTGCGCCTTCGTCCGGAAGGAGGCGAAACCAGCTGGGCCATCCTCACCGTCGACCACGGCAAACCGGAGATTCGTCGTGTCACTGGTGGATTCGCTGTCCCAGAAGGAGCGGTCTTCCCACCACTGTCGACTCCTGGCGAAGAACCCCGGGATCTCCATGCGAAGACGGTCGTACAGGGGCGGGACGACCTCGAGCGCCTCGGGCTCGATCGATCATGCGAGCCGGCCCGGGCTGCGGGGCGAGACGGCTGAGTGTCGCGTGGTCTGGTTCGATTTCGATGTCGTAGCAAATGGAGGCGCACCCATACCCGAACCGCCCGTAGATGCGCACTGTCGGATGCCCACAGGGCGGCGATCGGCTCCCCGTGCTCCTTCACATCGTCGAGATGGGCTCGCATCATCTGCCGGAGCACACCCTGACGCCGATGGGTGGGCGCCACCACCACGGCGGTGGTCCCGCCACAGGCGACCTTGCCGCCGGGCACGGTCATCTCGAGGCTGTAGGCGCCCGAGGTGCTGACCATCGCTCCCGCCATCGAATCCGCACCGGGTGCGGTCGAGGGGGAGGAGACGGAGAACGCGGTTGTCCCCATCCGGGGGATCGAATCCGAAGACCACGCCCATGGTCTGCCTGAACTCTTCGAACTCGTCGGGCCGGATGGCCCGAATCTCTACGACCATCAGGCGTCTGGCGCGGTCCCCGCTGCGGTACGGGCGTTCTCCACTTCGACGTCGAAGTCGGTCACGGCACCGGTGTAGGCGGTCACCGCCGCCCGACGCAGGTCGCCGGGATCGGCCGATTGAAGACCGGAGAGGGCTTCGCCTGCAGCGCGGGCCGCCAGGCTGGCCGCCGCCGCCAACGCCTCCTGGTTGGCCTCCAGCCCCGCCGGGGGAACGAGGGCGGCCATCTGGTCGGACAGCGCCTGTGACGACGTGGCCACCGCCTCCATCCTGGGCTCAGCGTCTGGGAATTCGATCTCCCTGGGGTCGGCGTCGAACCCGGTGTTGACCGCGACCAACTCGGCGTTCAATGCCTGGAACTCTCCATTGATCCGGTCCAGCTCGGTGATGTAGGCCGCGGCCGCGTCCGGGACCGATCCCGTGCCACCCGGCACGCTCGTAGTGGTGGGACCTCCCTCGCCGACCGTTGTGGGGGTCGTGTCACCTGCTGCCAGGGTCGTGTCGGGTGATGCCTCGGGCAGGGAACGGACGAAGAAATAGGTGAACGCGATCATTCCCAGAATGACCAGGGGGAGGATCCAGCGGCCCGGTTTCGGGTCGGGGTTGACAGCCATGACCGGCGAAACGATAGCTGGCACCTTGTAGTTCCCTGCGCCTAGTCGTGGGGCTTGTTCAAACCCCTTGATCCGGTGCCGGGCGTCCCATACGTTCGCAACATGGAGCCGGAGAGGAACGAGACATACGAGCGGATCCCCTGGGAAACGCTCGAGGAGAAGAAGCCCGACCGTCAGTGGATGATGATGGCGGTGGCCGGAGCCGTCGTGCTCGGTGCCCTCGCCTACTCATTCATGAGCAACCGGCCGGCACCCGTCCCCGTGGCCTCGACCTTGGCCGCACCCGTGCCGGAGACGACTCGCGTGGCATCTCCGGTGCCGCCAAGCCGCGGCCCAACCGGTCGCTACCACGGCACCGGTGGTCACGGCGGAAGCCGACCTCTATGCGGTGCACCCGGAAAGGGTCATCGATCGGGCCGTGGCTCATGCCGAGTGGTTCGTCGCCGAGTATCTGACGATGGATGGCACGGAAGAGGGCCGGGCCGCCCTGACAGGCTCTGCTTCCGGCCGGCGTTCCGATGCCGGCGGCGGCCGATGGGACTCGGGTGTTCGTGGAGTGGGTGCGGGCATCGGCCGTGGAGGAGATCGGACAACTCGTCTACCGGGTGACGGTCCTCGCCCGTTCACTGGCGGCCGCTTCCAATGAGGAGTACCAGCGTCAGGCGCCGCTGCAGGTCGAGGTCGACGTGTCCGTGGCGGGGGACGCACCACAGGTGGTCATGGCGCCCCGGCTCTCGCCGGCACAACCCGGCCCGACCCATCAGCTGGCGCTGGTGACGGTCCCCGGGGAGGTCGGCGCCGCCGCCCTGCAGCAATCAGGTGGGTCTGAGGTCGTCGGCGGCTTGCAGACTCCAGACGGGGGCTGGCAGGTGGTCGTGCTCGCGGCGACACCCGACGGAGTCACGCGACCGGTGTCGGTGCCGATTCCCGCTTCCTGATCAGCTCCCGAACTCCCCTTCTAGGATCGACGTGGCCTCCGGGATGATCGACTCCCAGGGGATGTCCGAGGTCTTGGAGATGGTCACGAAATCCGCGGTCAAGAAGATGCTGGTCACCCCCGGGATGCCGAGAAGGTCGCGGGCGAAGCCCTCCTCCGGCGGCGTCCCGGCGACATGCGTCGTCGGCCCGCCGACGGGCGTGCCCACGGTGAATTTCATGGCATTCGGGTTTGGTGAGGGGGCGACGATCACTGCCATTGCCGGCCGAGGCTAATCCCGTGTCCCGTGTGGTCGGGGTGGACGTGGGGGGCACCTTCACCGATGTGGTCGTGCTGGACGGTGAATCCATCGACGGCCACAAGGTGCGGACCACTGCCGACCAAGCCGACGGCGTGGCGCGTGCCCTCTCGGACGCCGGGATCGATGAGGGCACCACGATTCTCCACGGGACGACCGCCGGCACCAATGCGCTGATCGAAGGACGAGGTGCCAGGACGGCGCTGGTCACTACAGGTGGGTTCGAGGACCTGCTCGAGATCGGCCGTCAGGCCCGTCCTTCGCTCTACGACCCGTTCGTGGACAGACCGGATGCCCTCTGCCCGAGGGATCTTCGCTTCGGATTCACGGGGGACGTCGAGGCAATCGGTCGAATGGTCGACGAGGCAGGCGCCGAGGCGGTTGCCGTCGCCCTCATACGGTCGTACGTGGACCCATCGGAGGAGTTGGGCCTGGCTGATCGACTTTCCAGCCGGGTCGGCGCCCCGGTCTCGGTGGGCGCCCTGATCTCGCCCGAATTCAGGGAGTACGAGCGGATCGCGACGACCGTCCTCAACGCCTATCTGACGCCGGAGCTGGCCGGCTACCTGTCCCGTCTCGATATGGCCGTCGGGGGTGGACGGCGACTCGCGATGACCTCCTCGGGAGGTCTGCTTCCCTTCGCGGTGGCCTCGGCGCAGGCCGGGCGCCTCGTCCTGTCGGGTCCTGCCGCCGGTGTGGTGGCCGCCACGGCCCTCGGGCGAGCCAAAGGCCATCAGTCGATCATCAGCTTCGACATGGGCGGTACCTCGACCGACGTCTGCCGCGTCGCCGGCCGGGCGGTTCAGACGACGCGGCACAGTGGGGCGGGAAGGGTGAATCGCGTTCCCTCCATGCCGGTGCGGACCATCGGCGCCGGCGGAGGGAGTCTGGCGTGGGTCGACCAGGGAGGTGCGCTGCGGGTGGGACCGATGTCGGCCGGCGCCGATCCCGGCCCGGCCGCATACGGTCGTGGCGGCGATGTGGCCACGGTGACCGACGCCAATGTCGTTCTGGGCCGCATCCCGACGGATCTTCGCCTCGGCGGATCCATCAAGATGGAAATCGGCGCCGCCAGGCGTGCCCTGGCCGTCCTCGGCGCGGACCTGGGCCTGGAGATCGAGGAGGTGGCGGCGGGAGTCATCGAAGTGGTCGACACACATATGGAGCGAGCGCTACGCGCGGTCTCGGTCGAGGAAGGTGTCGACCCGCGCGATTCAGTGCTCGTTGCCTTTGGAGGCGCAGGTGGCCTGCACGCAACCCGCCTCGCCCAGCGTCTTGGAATGAGGACGACCCTGATCCCGCCGCTCTCCGGGGTGTTCTCGGCACTGGGGCTCTTGCTGGCCGAGCCGAGCAGCGACGCGGGTCGCACGGTCATGCTGGAGGAAGGCTCCGACCGCCTGAGGACCGTGACCGGCCAGATATCGGAGGAGGCGAACGCGACATTCACCCGGGACCACGGGACAGCGCCGACCGGCAACGAGGCATGGGCCGACGTCCGCTATGCCGGCCAGTCACATGAGCTGGCCGTGCCGCTGGCCGGCGGTTGGGCTGGCTTGCGACAGGAGTTCGAGGACTTGCACCAGGCTCGCTTTGGCTTCATCAGGACCGAGGAGCCGATCGAATTGGTGAACGTCCGGGCCGAGGCGACCGGCCCGGCCCCGATGACCTGGGATGAAATCCCTCCCATCTCGGCGGGCAAAGGGAGCCACGGCCCTCAGAGACCAGGCGACATCCCCGTCTGGTCCCGGGAAGGGCTCCAACCCGGTCAGGAGATCGAGGGGGCGGCGATCATCGTCGAGCGCGACTCGGCAGTCTGGCTGGAGCCTGGTGACATGTTGTCGGTGCATGAGGACGGGACCTTGGAGATCCATTCATGAGCGGGCCCGTGACCGAGGCGTGCCGGTTCGCCTCGGCAGCTCTCGCCGCGGTCGCCGATCCATCCAAGGCGCCGGGCATGCAGGCCTACATGAAGACCGACATGCCCTTCTACGGGGTGCAGAAGGCGGCTCGAGCCAAGATCCTTCGGGACCTGGTCCGTCGGTTCCCGCCTTCGGATCGAGCCGGGTACGAAGCGCTGGTGATGGCGCTCTGGCGGCTTCCGCATCGGGAGGAGAAGTATCTGGCGCTCGGTGTGGCCCGGCACTTCCACGAGTTCGTCGTGCCCGAAGAGCTCCCGCTGTACCGGGGTCTGATCGTGGAGGGTGCCTGGTGGGACCTGGTCGACGAGGTGGCCACTCATCTGATCTGCGACCTTGTGGTGGGACATCCGGATGAGGTCTGGCCGACCGTGGACACCTGGATCGAAGACGACGACATGTGGCTGAGGCGGACGGCGATCATCTGCCAGGTCGGTGCAAAGGAGAACACCGATGCAGCCAGGCTGTTCCGATTCTGCGAGGCACGTGCGTTCGAGAGGGAATTCTTCATCCGAAAGGCAATCGGCTGGGCGCTCCGCCAGCACGCCAGAGTCGATCCCGACGCAGTGGCGCGTTTCGTGGTCGAGCATCGAGATCAGCTCTCCGGTTTGTCCTACCGGGAGGCCACGAAGCACATCGGCCATCTGCTCCCATCGTGACTGCCGATGCGATAGCACTCGAGGTGGCCCGTCATCGTCTCGCCTCGGTGGCAGACGAGATGGGCACAGTCCTCCGGCATTCGTCGCTTTCGCCCAACATCAAGGAGAGGGCCGACTGCTCGGCGGCCGTGTTCACCGCCGACGGCGAGATGCTGGCCCAGGCGGAGCACATCCCCGTTCATCTCGGGTCGATGCCCGAATCGGTGGCGGCGTGCCTGGCCCGATTCGAGCCAGTCCCAGGTGTCCAGTACGCGGTCAATGACCCGTTCTTCGGTGGCACCCACCTCAACGATCTCACCCTCGTCGCCCCGGTCTTCGTGGCCTCGAGACACGTCGCCTGGGTGGCCAATCGGGCCCATCACGCCGACGTCGGGGGTGAGGCGCCGGGATCGATGCCGGCGCATGCCGTCACGGTCGATCAGGAAGGTCATCGGGTCCCTCCGGTGGTCGCTTTCGAGTCGGGCCACTGGGCCGATGACTTCGCCGAGCCCTTCATCGCAGCCTCCCGCACTCCGTGGGAGCGCCGGGGGGATCTCGAAGCGCAGATCGGGGCCAACGCCGTCGGCGCGACCCGGATGGCGGAGCTGGTCGCCGGTGACGCCGGGGTGCCGTTCCCGTCGATGGCTGCGTCTCTTCTCGAATACGGGGAACGGCGGACGATCGCGGCCCTTCGTCAACTGCCCGAAGGGGAATTCGCGTTCACCGACTTCATGGAGCTGGATGAGGCCGATGTCGGAATCAGGGTCACCGTGACCATCGCCGATGGGCGGCTCACGGCCGATTTCACCGGAAGCGACGACCAGGTGGCGGCGAACTTCAACGCGGTCGAGGCGGTGACCAGGTCCTGTCTCTACTACGCGGTCCGGGTGGCGACCGATCCCACCATCCCCGCCAACGGCGGGTGCTATCGCCCGCTGACCCTGATCGCCCCGTCGGGATCGGTGGTCAATGCCAACCCTCCGGCGGCCGTCGCCGCCGGCAACGTGGAGACCAGCCAACGAATCGCCGACGTCCTCTTGGGGGCGCTGGCCCAGGCTGCCCCCGACCGGGTGCCTGCGGCCTCTCAGGGGACCATGAACAACGTCCTTGTCGGCAACGACGAATTCGCGTACTACGAGACGATCGCCGGGGGGCAGGGCGGTCGGCCCGGGCGAGCCGGTCAGTCGGGGATCCAGACGGGGATGACCAACACGGAGAACACCCCGATCGAGGCACTGGACACCCACTATCCGTTCCGGGTGGAGCGCTACACCCTGCGACGTGGAAGCGGCGGTGAGGGCCGGTTCCCGGGTGGGGAGGGCATCGAACGTGAGATCCTCTTCCTCGCCGACGCCACCCTTTCGCTCATGGGCGAGCGGCGGCGGCATCGACCCTGGGGTCTGGCCGGCGGTGGACCGGGGGCCACCGGCGAGGACCTGGCTGATCAAACCGGATGGCCGCCGTGAGCGGCTCCCCGCCAAATCCACCATCCCCGTGTCCGCCGGCGACCGCCTCCTGGTGCTCACCCCCGGCGGCGGGGGTGGGGCCAACCCTGAACCTGAGGTTCCTCAGCCCGGATACGGGTCAAATCGCCTCAGCTTCGTCGCGGCCCGGTGTTGAGTCCTGGAACGTGAGGCGATTCGTTTCACATACGGGCCGTACAACCTGAGGTTCGCCGCTCCAAGCCACAACTACCCTCACCCTGTGAGCCTTGTCGGGGATCTCCGTGGTGTGTTGAGTGGCGATCGGGTGCTCGAGGAGCCGGTCGAGCTCTACCTCTATTCGAGAGATGCATCCCTGATGCAGGGTCAGGCGACTTGCGTGGTCTTCCCCGAAACGACAGAGGAAGTCGCCGAGGTGGTCCGGGTCGCGGAGAGACACGGGGTCCCGATCGTCGCCCGCGGCGCGGGCACCGGGCTCGCAGCCGGGGCCATACCCGTCGACGGCGGGATCGTCCTGTCCACCACCGCGATGAACCAGATCGACATCGACGTCGAGAACAGGACCGCATGGGTTGGAGCCGGGGTGATCAATCTCGACCTGAGCAAGGAGGCCGAGCCATTCGGTCTGGCCTTCGCCCCCGATCCCTCCTCGCAGTCGGCTTGCACGATCGGCGGCAACGTCGCCAACAATTCGGGCGGGGCCCACTGTCTGGCCGAGGGCGCCACCACCAGCCATGTCCTCGGCATGGAGGTGGTCCTGGCCGGTGGCGAGACCATCGTTCTCGGCGGCCAGGCACCCGACATGCCGGGTCTGGACCTGAAGGGTTTGATGGTTGGATCGGAAGGCACGCTCGGTGTGGTGACTCGGGCCCTGGTCCGACTCCTGCCCATCGAAGCAGACGTGAGGACGCTCCTTCTCGACTTCGAGGAGCTGGAAGGGGCAACGCGGACGGTGTCTCAGGTCATCGCATCCGGGCTGGTGCCGGCGGCGCTGGAGATCATGGACCAGAAGATGACGACCGCCGTCGAGAACTGGCTCAAGGCGGGCCTTCCCTGCGATTGCGCCGCGATCCTCCTCGCCGAGGTGGTCGGGGAGCCCGAGGCGGTGGAGGCCGAGGCGGCTCTCATCTCACGCATCGGCCGCGCCAACGGGGCGCGCGATGTCAAGGTGGCCAGAGACGAGGACGAGCGCGCCATCCTCTGGAAGGGGCGCAAGTCGGCGTTCGGAGCCGTGGCCCAGGTCTCCCCGAACTACTACCTACACGACACGGTCGTGCCGAGGTCGCGTCTCGTGGAGACCATGGAAGAGGTCCAGGCCATCGCCGACCGATACGGGCTGGACGTCTACAACGTGTTCCATGCCGGCGATGGGAATCTCCATCCGCTCATGGCGTTCGACGCCTCCGACCCGGTCATGTTGGACAAGGTCCACAAGGCGGGCGAGGAGATGGTCGCGGCATGTCTCAGCCGTGGTGGCGCCCTCTCTGGTGAGCATGGGATCGGCCTCGAGAAGCGGGACATGATGCGGGCGGATTTCACCGAGCTCGACCTCGACGCCCAGGCCCGGCTCAAGGAGGCCTTCGACCCCGCCGGAATCTTCAATCCGGCGAAAGTGCTTCCGGAGGGCTCACGATGCTTCGACTTCGGCGGGGTGAGACGGGAGATACCGGACGGGGCCTGGGTATGACCGGGACCGCCGGGGGCGGTCCCGAGCGCGTCGCTCCCTCCACCGTCGAGGAGCTGTCCTCGATCCTGAGAAAGGCGACCGAGGAACAACGCGTCGTGAATGTGGTCGGAGGCGGGACCAGACAGGGCTACGGCTCCCCCCCGCTTCCTGACCTCGTGTTGGAGATGAGCGGGCTCTCCGGGATCGAGGAGTGGGACCCCGATGACCTCACCGTGACCGTTGGGGCGGGAACTCCCGTCGCCGAGCTGGAGGCTGCCCTACGCGAACGCTCACAGACCGCAGTGCTGCCCGAGGTCCCGGGCGCATCCACTGTCGGAGGGGTCATCTCGGCCGGGATCTCCTCGTTGCGGAGGGCACGTCTCCTCGGCACCAGGGAAAGGATGCTCGAGGTTCGCCTGGTGACCGGGGACGGTCGGGTGGTTCGGGGTGGCGGCCGGGTGGTGAAGAACGTCTCCGGGTACGACCTGCCGCGTCTGGTGGTTGGCGCCTTCGGCTCATTGGGGGTCATCACCTCGGTCTGTCTCAAGTTGTGGCCAATGCCGCCCGCCGCGGCGACGATCACCATCGATGACATCGGGGTTGCCGACCGGGTGACGAGGCCGCTCGCTGTCCTGGAGCGAAACGGTGTGACCGAGGTCTTTCTCTGGGGCACACCAGAGGAGGTCGCAGCTTCCGGCGGTCGACTCGGTGGGGCGGCGGTCGAGGGGCATCGATGGCCGGCCGACCCACAAGGCACCTACCGATGGTCGGTTCGAGTCCCACCCGCCCTGACGTCGGCGGCGATAGCCCGCCTCCCCTCAGGGTGGGATTACCTCGCCGTCCACGGCGCCGGTGACATTCGCGCCGCCTCGCCCAATTCGGATGGTGCGGATGCGCTGCGCTCGTGGGTGGAGGCCTCCGGCGGCGCGGTGGTGGTGACCGAAGCGCCAGATGGGGGTCTCGACGGTCTCGATCCGTGGGGATCGCCGCCTCCGGGACTGGAGATCCAGCGTCGTCTCATTGCCCAGTTCGATCCGGGTCGAGTCATCAATCCTGGCCGGTTGCCTGGAGGTCTGTGATGGGATGGGCAACCCTCGATCACCCGACCACCGACGAGCTCAATGCCTGCGTTCAGTGCGGGCTTTGCCTGCCCGCATGCCCCACATTCCGCTTGACCGGGCGGGAAACGGCGTCGCCCCGAGGTCGTATCCAGGCGATGAAGGCGGTTCACAATGGTGTGCTCGAGCTCGACGGTCCCTTTCAAGGCGTGATCGACTTCTGTCTCGGTTGCCGGGCCTGTGAGCCGGTATGCCCGGGGATGGTCCCCTACGGGAGGGTACTCGAGGGAACACGGGCCGAGATCGCGGCGCAACGCCCCACTTTCGGCCACCGGCTTCGCTCGTTCCTGCTCGGCACGGCTATCGGCTCGAGGCGATCGCTTCGCTTTGGGACCGGGGCCCTTCGCATGGCTCAGGCAACCCGGGCCACGTCCCTGGCGCCGTCGCGTTATCGGAGGCTCTCCGGGGGCATTCGTCGGCTCGATCGACGGCCGAAGCCCACCCTCGGCCACCAAGGGGGGAGCGGTGTCTCGGGCTCTGTCGCTCTTGTCGCCGGATGCATCCAGGACGAATGGTTCCGACCTGTCAACCACGCTGCCATCGAGCTGCTGGAGCTGGCCGGCTATCGGGTCGAAGTTCCGCCCGGCCAGACTTGCTGTGGCGCTCTGGCTGCCCACGACGGCAAGTCGGAGGCCGCCCGGGCCCTGGCGGCGCGGAACATGCCGGTTCTCTCCGGTTACGACCAGGTGGTGGTCACCTCTGCCGGATGCTCGGCCCATGTCCGCGAGTACGGCCATTGGGCTGAACGCGGCGAGGAAATCGGGGCCCGGGCTGTCGACGTCACCGTGGCCGTGGCACGTGCCATCGAAGCCGGCCTTCTCCCCTCGCTATCCGGAGGCTCGGGCGCGATGGCGATCCAGGACCCCTGCCACCTCCGACACGCCCAGCGAGTGACCGCCGAGCCGAGGCGAATACTCGAGGCAGGTGGATACGAGGTCGTGGAGATCGACCCGGCAGGGATGTGCTGTGGCGCCGCCGGTCTCTACACCGTCCTCCAGCCGGAGGCATCTCAAGAGCTCGGAAACCGAAAGGCGGCCCAGATACGTTCAACCGGGGTGAGCAGGGTCGCCTCAGCCAACCCGGGTTGTGAGATGCAGCTCAGGTCTGCCCTGGGCCCTGATTACGAGATCGCGCACCCGATCGAGTGGTATCTGAGCGCGATCGCAGCAGCCGGTAGGGTCGCCTCGGTGAAGGAAGCGAGATGACCGACGACATCGCCCGGGTCGATAGCCGCGACGCCGCCAAGCGCTACGCCATCCTCGCCTACGGGTCGTTCGGGACCATGTTCGACGTTGGCCTGATGGTGATCGGGAGTCTGCTCGTGGGTCTGGCCGTCTCGGTCTTGCTCGCAGGCTTTGACATCGTCAACGTGATCCAGGACTTGTCCACCGGGGCGATGCTCGCCTCAACGCTCGTGCTGGCGGTCATCGGCCTCTTCTGCCTCGGTGTCGCCGCCGAAGGGCCCCTGGGACGGGGCCGGCGTCTCATCGGGTTCAAGCTGTGGGAGGTCGGCTTGGGCCGCATCATTGCCGTGTTTGTCGTCGGCCTTCTCTTCCTGATCGTTCACGGGCTGGTCGACGACGTTGTGGAAGGTCTGCCATTGCCGG
The DNA here is from genome assembly GCA_963843585.1 of uncultured Acidobacteriota bacterium. Taxonomy (GTDB): domain Bacteria; phylum Actinomycetota; class Acidimicrobiia; order Spongiisociales; family ZC4RG35; genus JARDZU01. The sequence continues at coordinate 41,557 of CAWJLJ010000009.1, read as the reverse complement.
TCACCACCGGGGTGGCCGGGATCCGGGCGGTAGGTGTGGCCGGGATGACCGTCATGCCACTCCTCGGTGTCCCTGTCGCCCTCGCCGCCCGCTGGTATCCCGATGGCCCGGATTGGCTCCGCTCCACGGAGATCCCCATCATGTTCGTGATATGGGCCGTGGCGACCATGGCGATCATCTGACCTTTCCCCATGAGCGACATCGGAAGGTGGCCCTCAGAGCGCCTTCGAGTAGATCTCCGTCGGGTGCACCTCGAAGCCCTCACGCTGCAACGCCTCGACGCTCCAGACCGTGACCGGGACCATTGCCTCGACCCGTCCGCCATGCCGATCTCGCAGGAGGTCACGCAGGCCCTGGAGTAGCAGGGGAGCATCCGGAGCCGTGGTCGCCAGCCACCGCACCGAGATCCCGTCCTCATCGGCCTCGGCGACGACCCATCCCCCGGGGCTCTGATAGAAGGTGTGGGTATTCACGGCAATCTCCAGGTCGCCGCGGGATGCCTTTCTCCATCGCCAGCCCAGCGAGATGAGATCACGCGCGGCGTGGGCGAGATCGCTCTGTGACCAGAAGGTCCAGGCGGCGTCGGCATCCACCGTGACGCCCGGCCTCAGACGCTCGTCCGGTGGCAGACGCCGGCCGGTCGACTCAGGAGCGGTGGCGTAGGCCCAACGACCGGCAAGTCGATAATTCGACCGCGTGACCTGGCCGCGGGCGGCCTCATTCGACTCTTCGATGACGAGACGGGCCACCAGAGCTCCGTGCGATCTGGCCCACTCCACGGCATGGTCGTTCATGGCCATACCCATGCCCGACCGCCGATGGTCGGGATGAACCCGGGTGGCGCTGAGCCAGGCCTCGGTCGGTGAGAGGAGTTGCACCCGTGACAACGCAACCGGGATGTCGTCGTCGTAGACACAGACGATTACCAGGGAATCCGGCTCCTCCAGCCAGCCTCCCATCATCTCGGGCACATAGTCACCCCAAACGAAAGTGTCCTGGGTCCAGCGCCCGATCGACGCGACGTCCTCGGCCCGGGCCGGGCGGATGACGAACGACATGGCTACATCCGGTCGGGGACGTCGATGCCGAGGAGATCGAGCAGACGCTCGAGGGCTGCCAGCGCCCATGCCGCGAGCGAGAGCCAGGATCCCCTGCGGGCGATGTCCGGCTCGGAGAGGATGTGGCAGGTGTCGTAGAACCGGTTGAAACGGCCAGCGACGTCGTATGCGAACTCGGCGACATGGTTCGGCGCACGAAGGGCGATGGCGCGTCCGACGACGTCGGGGAGGCGAAGAAGCTCGAGCATGAGCTCGCGCTCGGCATCGACGGTCGGTGCCAGTAGAGGCCCTTGCTCCACCCCTTCCGATTCTGCCCGGCGCAGGATCGACTTGATCCGCACTGCGGCGTACTGAAGATAAGGCCCGGTCTTCCCTTCGAAGGAGGTGAACCGGTCCAGGTCCAGGACGTAGTCGGAGGTGCGGTTGTTGATCAGGTCGCCAAACTTGAGGGCGGCCACGCCCACGACGGAGGCAATCCTCGATCTCTCTGCATCGGGGTAGTCCTCGGCGAGATGAGCCTCGTCGAGCCGTCGTCGAGCGGCCTCGGTGAGCATCTCGATCACATCGGAGAGGCGGACTACTCCGCCCTCCCTTGTCTTGAAGGGCTTGCCGTCCGGCCCGTTCATCGTCCCGAACCAGATGTGTTCCAATCTGGTCCCGTCGGGGACGATGCCGGCCTTCGCTGCCGCACGGAAGATCTGGAGAAAGTGGTCGGCCTGCCGCCGGTCGACGACATAGAGCACGAGGTCGGCCCGCAGCTCCTCCATCCTCATCTGGATCGTGGCCAGGTCGGTGGTGCTGTACAGGAAGCCGCCGCTGGATGACTCGAGGATCAGCGGCGGGATGTCCCGATTGTCTCCGTCCTCGCCGATCCGAATGACGATCGCACCCTTCGACTCCTCGGCCACCCCGGACTCGCGCAACGTGGCCACCAGCGGGCCCAGCCTGTCGTGCACATCCGATTCCCCGTACCACAGGTCGAAATTGACTCCGAGGGTGGCGAAATCCTGACGCTGGGATTCCTCGGACACCGACTTCATGTGACGCCAGAGGGCCAGGTACCCGGGGTCGCCCTGCTGGAGCCGAACCGTGGCCTGACGGGCGATGTCGGCGAAATCGTCGTCTAGTAAGACGCCGCGGCCCCCCCCCCCCCCCCCCCCCCCCCCCCCCCCCCCCTAAAAACAAAAAAAACAAAAAAAAAAAAAAAAAAAAAAAAAAAAAAAAAAAAAAACCCCCCCCCCCCCCCCAAAAAAAAAAAAAAAAAATGTATTGCTATCGAGGCCGTCATCGTCGCCACGCCGCTCTGGTCGCACGCCGAGATTGCCTCGGCCTGCCTCGAGGCGGGCAAGCACGTGCTGTGCGAAAAGATGATGGCGTGGGATCTGGCGGGCTGCGTCCGGATGCGTGACGCCGCTGCCAAAAGTGGGCGCCTGCTCGAGATCGGCTACCAGCGCTGCTACAACCAGGTGTACCAGGGCGGCGTACGAGGGGATCGTCAAGGCGGGCGGGCTCGGTGAGATTTACCTCGCACGCCTCGCGTGGCATCGCAACGGCAATTGGCGCCGGTCTGGCAACCCGCCCTCGCCGGACTACGACCCCGTCGAAGTGGGGGTACCCGACCTGGGAGCACCTGCTCAACTGGCGGCTCTACACGCGCTACTCGAGGGGGCTTCTCGCCGAGCTCGGCAGCCACCAGGTGAACGTCGCCAACTGGTTCTTCGACTCGACGCCCGAGGCTGTCCTCGGCACCGGCGGCATCCACCGCTTCAAGGACGGGCGCGAGGTCTTCGATCACGTGTACGTGACGTTCGAGTATCCCGGCGGCCGGACGGCGGTCTTCTCGACCATCGAATCGAACGCGTTCGATTCGCAACTACGAGGTGTTTTTCGGCACCAAGGGCACGCTGGTGCTGCGGGGGGAGTCGGAGGCCTACCTGTTCGACGAAGCGGATGGCGCCCGGCCCACCGGCATCGACGTCGTCCCCAGGACCGGCGGACCCGCCCTCGAAGCGTCAGAGAGCCGGACCGCGGACGCCGCGGGACGATCGGCGAACGGCACCGCGGGACAGCAGGTCGATCGGCTCCAGGCCTACAAGCAGCAGAATCTCGGGCTTCTGCGCCGCGATTCGCGTCGGCGCTCCCCTCGCCTGTGGTCCCGACAAAGCCTTGCGATCGGCGGCGGCATGCCTGCGCGCGGACGAGGCGGTCCAGGAAAAGACGCGTCTGGCGGTCACTTACTTCGACTACGTAGATGGGGACGGGAGCCTCGGATGATCTGAGCGAGGCTCCCGTCCCCGACCCCAGCTTCCTCGTCCCCATGCGCCATCTCTCGCTCCTCGAGTCAACGAGCCTGGTGCTGCTGCGCACCTTGATCGGGTGGCACTTCCTCTACGAGGGCTATTACAAGTTGATGCTCCCGGGGTGGTCCAGCCTCGGCACGCCCCTGGGCCAGTGGAGCGCCGCGGGTTATCTGAAAGCGGCGTCCGGCCCCTTCGCCCCCTGGTTTCACGCGCTGGCCGCCTCCGGCTCGTCCGGCTGGATCGATGTCGCGATCCCGATCGCACTCGTGGCGATCGGTCTCTCGCTGACACTCGGCCTGCTCACGCAAGTGGGCGCGTGGGCGGCGCTCATCCTGTTGACGCTGTTCTACGCCGCCGCCATTCCGCTCGGCGGCGTTCCCGCGCCGGGTGCAGAAGGCACGTATCTGGTCGTGAACAAGACGCTGATTGAATGGGGCGCCGTGCTGGTGGTGGCGCTCTTCAGGACTGGCCGGCTTGCCGGCCTCGATCTGCTGCTGGCCCGTCGAGCGAGGCGGGAGTCTCACGCCACCCGTCGTCAGCGGGGCGTGAGAAGCGGGGGGCCCACAGCCTGACGCGCTGCCGGCACCGAGTCGGGAGCTTCAGGACAGGTGTTCATCAGCAGCCGGGTGACACGCTCGATCGCCGGCGGTTCCGCACCGGCCTGGCCGAGGATCGTCATCGTGTCCACGAGGAGCAGGCCCACCTCGCGTCCGGTCAGGTCGCGGCTGCTCATGGCGGCGTAGAGGTTCTGCGCGAGTCGCTCGACGGCTTCCTCGTCCAGATCGACGCCGACGAGCGCCTGTCCGATCCCGCCCGCGAGGGCGTCGGATCGCGGACGCCGCAATCGTCCGTCCTCGGGCCGCCGTCAGCGCCACCGCCAGGCCCTTGGACGATTCCCCGGTCGGCTCGAGCGCGCCAGCCATCACGCCCAGCCACCGTTGCAAGTCGGACAGCACGGCCGCGGGGTTCCGGGAGGAAGCCGCTGCCCGTGAGCCTGCGGTGTCCGACCGCGCGGCGCGCCCGGCAGCAACCGCCGGCCATGGCGCAGCCGCCGCGGCAACCAGCACGACGATCAAAAGGGGATGAGACATGGCGCGCTCGACTCTCTTCTCACAATCGGCCTGCCGCGCCCGCGCGTGAATCGCGAACGGGAGGTCTCTGTTTCTTAACAACGCCGCACCACACGCAGACGTACAGAGCAAGTCGTGTGCCGGCGTGCGTGCAGCGCAAACACGGACGCTGCAGCCATCCCGCACGCGTTGCAGCCCGCGAGAGCTGGAGCGGGCACGGCAAACCGTGGAAGCGGGACTCGATGCGAACCGCGCCATCCGGGCGCGCGCGGGTCAACGCGGGGGGAAGAACGCTGGTCTCAGGCGAAGCGGAGCGGGCGAAACGCGGAGGGGACGTGGAAGCTCGGGGTGCCGGTGGGCGACCAGGCTTCGAGCAGGGCCCCGTCCTTCGGCCGCTGCGGACCACCCGGCCGCTTGATCCGATAGGCGTTGAAGCGCCAGCTGTCTCCGACTCCGGAGGGAGCGCGACGTGCGCCGGCACGGGCAGGGAGCGAAACCCGCCCCATGGGAGCTCGGCTGCCGCCGTCCACCCGACAGTGCCGGTCTGGTCGCGGAGCGCGCAGACTGCGGTCGCGAGCCCCACGTGATCCCAGGCGAGCTCCGACACGAGATTCGGGTACGGGGTGCGCACGCGCACGTCGCAGGTAACGTTCGCGGGGCTGATCTCCAGCTCGAAGTAGTCGCGACCCTGCCCTGCCGGATCGAGGAACAGCTCGACGACCTCCTCTTCCCAGAGACAGTCGTCGTGGGCCGACATCGTGTGCCAGGGATCGGGATCGGTCGCGTCGAACCGCGCATACAGCGCGTGCGCGGTCCACAAGGCGCGGAACGCGGTGAACAACACGAACTGTAACGAGTAACACATAACCGCGCTCCGCGGCGAAACGAAGCCGTATTGTTTATGGTGTGAGTCTGTTGAAGATGGAAATGATGGAGTAGGCGAGGAGGATGACTTCGCGCTTCACGGTGTCGCCCTGCCGCACATCGGCAGCTTCGATGAAGCGGATTTCCGCCTCGGAAGCTGGAAACGGCAAACGGCCCGCGGCCTCCTGTTGCAGCAACTTTTCCGTTTCCGCGGGTGGGGCCTTCGGCAGCCGGATATTTTGTACGAAGAGTTCGCGAATGCCGAGCGAAACGACGGCCTCTTTGCCGCGAAAATTTCGCGATTCCCGCGCCAGCCCGAATTGCCTCCGCCAGAGTCGATTCCCGTTTGCTTTGCTCCTGAGCTAAGTCGATGTCTTTTGCCTTCTTGTCTTTCGCAGGCGGCGTCAGATCGCGCCGCGCTGCATCGATCACCCGTTTGCGATCCGAATTGAATTGCAGCAACTTCACCGATTGGCTGCCGATATCGACGCCAATGGGACCGTAGCCGCGCTGGGTGAGCATGCGAATCATGTCGAACCATATCAACTCAAGGACTTGGAATAACAATACCGCTGGGCGCTATGCCGGTGTAGGTTCCGACGGACGCCAAACCCGTTACCGGATTCACGCTGACAGAAATGTATCGTCGATTCGTGCTCACGCCGGCCGAAAGCCAGAGCACGCTCTTGTTCGCTTGCGTCGTTGCGCCGTAGGGACCGAATTCAATCGATGAAATACTCGTGGTGCTATTGCCAACGGCCTGGGCGCCCAGAACCTTTACTTGCATTCCCAGCCGAGGCAAATCGGCAAGACGGACGATGTGCTGATCGCTCGGGTCGCTCGCCAAACGGAACGGAGTTTTTGGCAGCGTGTTGAGTGTGCTGTCCGATCCGGTGTGCCGCATGACAAATCGGTTGCCCGGCACATCGACATCGAATCGATACGTGCTGTTGTTGCCCACCGCCAGGCTACGGCCGTAATTCAATTCCCCCGCCAGAATGTTCGCGGTCGATCGCAGCTGATCGTACGTTGAGGCTGCGGCGCTGGTGATGGCCATCTTGGCCAGAATGCTCATCAGCACAATGACGATGAGCAGCTCCACAATCGAGAATGCACCGGTTCTTACTCTGCGTGCAACGCATGTCGCGGGGCCCATACAACGCGGAATACCAATGCGTCATCGGTATTCCGCGTTGGTCATGCATTTTTTTATTTCGTAACCGATTGAGGATCGAGCGACACCAGCACGCGTAGCGTGCCGGAACGCAGAAAAGCGCATTTTGTTCCTTCAATTGCGCGTTGATTAGTTTGAGCTGGTCGATGGTCTCGAACCGCTGAACCACAGAGTTCGCAAACGGCAGGTTGCCGTTGTCATTCGGATCGGCGGCCAGCTTAGGCTGTTGCAAACCTAGCATGTACCAGCAAAACAAGTTGATTCCGATCAATAGTCCCCAGCGAAAGCGCTTGTCAGGAAGCATTTTCAGGTTCTCCGGAATGGATCTGAGATATTCTCTTGGGATCGTTACGCAAACTCGCCGCGTTCTAGCCACGCAATGCGGCGCATCATCGCTACTATCGGCACAAGCTGCCCAATCGCTGCAGCTTGAAAGCTACGCTAGCGGACGCGCTCACCGCAGATCGCGCAGCTCACGAGTTCCCAGCGCAATCCGCCATCCGCCGGGTCCGCAACGTAAACCGTGAAGCCGTTCGTTGGCCAAACGTAAGTCACCGGGTCGGCCGGTAGTTTGAACACGACGGCAGGATTGGCTGTCAAACCATATGCGGATAGGTACGCTGGAAAGTATCTAATTCCGTTCGAACCACCATCCTGCGCTCGAACGCGTTATACGCAAAGGACCACCCGAAACTGGACAAATTGAACTCGTTCTTGCCCTCGAAGATGAACCGCTTCGCGACCAGATTACCTTCCATCGAAATCGATTTCGCCACCGGACCCATCCGCACATTGAATTTATCGAATGTTGCCACCAAACCTTCGATGGTCGGCGAACCCGTATCGTTCACAAGAATGTCATCCGCGGCGAGCATTGTCGGCAGCCGAATCTTGTTCGAGTTGCCTTGCAAGGGCAGCAAGTCGACTGGCGTGAGCGAAATGTTCGCCCCCGTCACCGTTACGTGATCGGCGCCAATGAGCGTTCCCTGCACGGCCGCGCCGGTGGCCAATGTCACGTCGCCATTGGCGGAAAACAGTCCCAGCGGATTCGTCGTTGGATCGGCTTGCAAAGTATTTGTAATCGTCGACGGCACAGTAGGCACGTTGTAAGCAGGCCCGCCCGTATACAGCTTGTAGCTGCTCACTGAACCTGGAAAAACCCATTGCGCCGACATTCCGGTTGCAGAATTGCTGATGAGCGAAACGTTTACCGTGCCCGTTAGCCAATTACGAACCGTGCCATTGTTAATGGTGAAGGACAGCTCAATGGGTCCGGTGAACGGCCGATAATCCGGATAGCCGTTCTGCCGCATTCTGTCTAAATCGTCGAGATATTCTTCCGAAATCGAGCTCGACCAGTTGTAATCGTCCGTCAACTCCACGACGCCTTGCGCCCGAACTTTGCCCTGCACCCGCAGCGGAACCTGAAAACTAAACGTGTCGTTCGCCGTCTGATACCACGTGTAATTCACAATCGTCGCGAAGTCCGAAGGGCCTGTGCTCAGCTTGCGCGGAATGAGTTTCATCACCGCGCGCACTTTATGCGTCGCCTTCGATTGCGAATTCAGCGCATCGACCGAAGTGCCGGTCGAAACAATCGTCACGCGATACGGATACTCGGCGTAGTCGGCACTCGATGACGTCAGCGAGTCGTCGCCGGCCGTGTACGTGGCCGAGTAGCTGTCTTGGGAGCTCAGCGTTCCGCTCAGAGTCGTGCTTACCCCCGCCCAGCCGCTTTGCTCCATGCCGCGCATGGCCACGGAGAGCCCGACCATGGCCGCTTGGCGTGCCGCATTTCGGCGGTTGCTGTTCTGCTGCACCCGAACCGCCGCAAACTGCGATCGCATAATGGCATAACTGCTCGCCAAAGTAATGGCGATGATGCCCAGCACGACGACCACGGAAATCCCGCGACGGTTGGTATGCGGTAGGCGGTAGGCGGAGACGGCGAAGAGTATCCGCCTTTCCGATTTAGTCGTGTACTCATGTTGCTCACTTCTGTTCTGGTCCGCCTACTGCGTACTGCCTACCGCATACCATCCTCATGGCGTCATCTCATAACAAAACGTCGAGGAACCAAAGTACGGCACCGCTTGTTGTGCCGCTGCGTTGGTCGCTATCCACTGTCCATAGGGCATCAACTGCAACTCCGTGCGCACCCAAACCTGCCGTAAGCCGGTCGCCGGCCCGCAAATGCTTTGCGGCCAGGGCAAGTTCATCCACGTCACCGACGGATACCACAGCATTTCGCTGTCGGTCGGATTCTTCGTCACCACGAACCGCACCGCGGCGCGCGGATTCGCGCTGCCGCTGATCGGCGTGGTTCGCACCAAATCGGTGAGTTGCGCTTTTGCTGCGCCGGCCGCCGTTTTCAGGCCGTCGATAAACGTTTTGAACGTCGCCGCCCCACTCGGCGACGGCATCGTTCGGTTATCGCCAGGCACCGTTATTTCCAGCAACTTATTCGGCGCCGCCGGATCCGGGCAAAACAGCACCAACTCCGAGGCCAACGGCGCACCAGTCGGATTCGCCGGCGTGCCACTCGGACGCCACACGACTAACGTGTCCGGAAAATCGAAACTGCTAATCACGTCGACCGTGGTCCACGCGCCGGAATATGTCTTGTTTGCGTAGGCCTGATTAATTGCTTTATCCAGCCGATCGAGCGTCACTCGGGCATGCTGCGTCGCCGTGCCGTAGCCTTCGTTGTATTCCGCGCTAATCTGTACCGCTCGGGCCAACACGCCAACCGCGGCGATCGTGACGGAAAGAATCGTCACGGAAATCATCAACTCAATGAGCGTCATGCCGCGACATCGCGAGGCGGAAGGCGGAAGGCGGAAGGCGGATTGATGATGTTTGAACACGCGCCTGCCCTTATAGCGTCGGTACGTACGCGAAAACGCGCTTGAGCGTCGTCAACAAACGCCGTGCGCCGTTCGGGTCGTCGACGTACACGCGCACTTCGACCGCCCTAAAATCGCTCGTCTGACCGGCGCCGAGTTTCGTTTTCAAATCGCTGGCGCTCACGTAATACACGTCCACTTCGCGGCGCCACTTAGTCAACTGCGACGCAATTCGCATATTGGTGTGCGCGCGTGCCGCCCTTTGCCGTCGTCGTCGCCGACCGAAATATTCCACGGATCCTTAATGGGCCCCGTGCGCACGCCGTTGAAATCGTCGAGGTCGTTAAACAGCGAGCGCCCTGCGCCGGCCTGTTCCGCGGCGGAAGGGCCCAGCGTGGTCTCATGCGGCTGATTTCGCACGGCGCAGAACGTCTTGCCCGCGATTTCGTCCATCATCTGCTGCGCCAACCCCGCAGCCATCGTTTGCTCTTGCGCAGATCTCGTGCTGCCAATGGAACTGTAAATTCCCTGCAAGAGCGCAGCGCCCGCCAGCGCGGCGATGGTGGTGGAAACCATCGCTTCGATCAACAATGGCACTGGGCAGACAATTTCATCGCGCCTCGCAGCGTTTCGTTCAATGATCCTGGATATTGCATCGACTTTGTCATAGTGTCAATGCAGCAAAAAGTGGAGGAAACTATCGTGGCGGGGGAATGGGCAATCGCTTGTACACGGTTGGAAACTTAAACCTGCCCCAAAAAAAAAAAAAAAAGAAAAAACGAAACCAAAAACCTACGCCGTATTGGTGTACTCGTGACATCACCGTACCGATGGGGCAGGCAGAGATGTGGGCGATTTCCTCGTAGGAGTGCTCCTCGATTCCTCATGGAGGGTGACGGTCTGGCGGTGGGCCGGCGAAAGCTCGGCCAGGGCGCCGTGAACCAGGCGGTGGGCCTCGTTGCGGGCCATCACCCGCTCGGGCGTCTCGTTGGTGACGGTCGGCTGCGGCGGCGCTCCCCGGTCTCTGTCCTCGCTGCCGAGCGCGGTGGGCCGGCACGTGCGGCTGCCTCAACAGATTCCAGGCCGCTGTCGATGACGTATCCGGTGGTATCCCAGGTGGCGAAGGCCGAGCGCCCCTCGAAGCGGGCCATGTTGCGCCAGGCTTTGAGGAAGGCCTCCTGGACGGCGTCCTCGGCGTCGTCGGGCATCGTGCAGCACCTTCATGGCCACCACCAGGGCGCGAGCCGGGCCTCGGCCAGCAGCTCCTCGAAGGCGCCGGTGTCGCCGCCGCGCGCTCGGGAGATCAGCTCGGCGTGCACGCCTGCCACGCAGGTCTGTGGCGCTTTTGCAGGCGACTCGGGAGAGATCGGGCCAGCGATCGGGCGGAGGGCCGACGAACCGTTTTCCATGCCCTACCCCTTTTGCAACCTGCGGACCCATTCCGGCTGACGCCGGACACACATGTGTTCTTGAGGGGTTCCATGGCGAGTTGCGGGACCGCGGCGTCTTTACGCGCTACTATCTCGACTCGGGCTTCATGAGCCAGATTGACAGGATCCGCAGCTTTTTGCGAGGTGTGAGGCGGCGCGCGACACGTGGAGGCGTCTTTACGCCTCGGGAATGATGCTGGCCAGCAAGACCGCAACCGAGCCAGTAGAGGAAGAAAAGTTACGTATTGCTTCCGTCGCAGCCGGCGAAGACGAATCTCGGGAACCTGTTCAAGAAGGCGCTCGACCAGCGCCGCAAGGCCTAGAGGCAACCGACGCCGTGCGAGGCGGGTCCGCAGGCCGTCGCCCGAAAGGCGGCGGCCTTGACGGCAACGGAGGGGCACACTGACACTACTCTCCAATCTGGAACCCCTGCGCCATGACCAAGACGAACACGAAGACGCTCGAACCCATTCCCTCGTCGGTCGAGTCGGAAGCGAAGAGCGGGACGGGCATCCAGGGACTCGACGACATCCTGGCGGGCGGATTCACGCCGAACCGTCTCTATCTCGTCGAGGGCGTCCCGGGTTCCGGGAAGACGACGCTGGCGCTGCAGTTCCTGCTCGAGGGGGTCCGCTGCGGAGAACCCGTCCTGTACGTCACGCTCTCGGAATCCGCCGAGGAGCTCCGTTCGGTGGCGACATCCCACGGCTGGTCCCTGGAGGGGATCACCATCCGCGAGCTCGTTCCCTCGGATGAGAACCTGCGACCTCGACGACGAGTACACCATGTTCCATCCCTCCGAGGTGGAGCTGGGTGAGACCACCCGGACGATCCTCGCGGAAGTCGAACGGATCAAGCCCAAGCGAGTGGTGTTCGACTCGCTCTCGGAACTGCGGCTGCTCGCCGGGAATCCGCTGCGATACCGCCGGCAGATCCTCGTCTCTCAAGCAGTTCTTCGCCGGCCGCCACTCCACGGTCATGCTCCTCGACGACAAGACCAGCACGGACCACGACCTCCAGGTGCAGAGCATCGCCCACGGCGTCGTGAGGCTCGAGCAGCTCAGCCCGGACTACGGCTCGGAACGCCGCCGGCTTCGGATCGTGAGTTCCGCGGCGTTCAGTTCCGGGGTGGATACCACGACTTCCTGATCCGACGGGGCGGCCTCAACGTCTTTCCGCGGCTCGTGGCCAACGAACACCGGTCCCCGCCGATCACCGAAAAGCTCGCGAGCGGCGTCGTGGAGCTCGACAAGCTGCTCGGCGGAGGGATCGAACGCGGCACGAGCACCTTGATCGCCGGCGCCGCGGGAACCGGGCAGTCACCCTGACCGCGCAATTCGTCTGCGCCGCGGCCGCGAAAGGTCAGAGCGCAGCGCTGTTCGTGTTCGACGAAGGGCTCAACACCCTCGTCACCCGCACGGAAGGGTTGCGGGAATCCACCTGAAGGAGCACCTCGAATCCGGACGCGTGACGGTGCGCCAGGTGGATCCCGCGGAACTCTCCCCCGGTGAATTCATGCACGCCATTCGCCGGGCCGTGGAAGAGCGGGGCGTCACCGTCGTGGTCATCGACAGCCTCAACGGGTACCTGAACGCGATGCCCGGGGAGCGGTTCCTCATCGTGCAGCTGCACGAATTGTTGACGTACCTGGGACAGGCGGGAGTGGCCACGATCCTCGTGAGCGCGCACCACGGCCTCATCGGCAGCGCGATGGTGTCTCCGGTGGACGCGAGCTACCTGGCGGACGCGGTCATCCTGATGAGGTACTTCGAAGCCCACGGGGAGGTCCGGCAGGCGATCTCGGTCCTCAAGAAGCGCGGAGGCGCCCACGAGAGGTCGATCCGCGAGTTCAAGATGAGGGACGGCCAGATCGGAGTGGGACCGCCGCTGCGGGAATTCCGAGGGATCCTGACCGGCGTCCCCGTGTTCGAGGGCAAGCAACCCTCGGCCGGGTGAGCAAGGTTCCATGTCGGGCGACAGGGTCTCGGACTTGGATCGACGGCTCCTCGTCCAAACCCCGACGGAGAAGGACGCGGCCCTCGCCCAGACGGTTTTCGAGCGAGCCGGCATCCCCTGTCGCTTCTGCCGAAACATGGACGAGCTGCGCGCAGAGCTCGATGCCGGCGCGGCAGCCGTCCTCGTCGCGGAGGAGGCCGTCGCCCAAGACCGTCAAGACTCGCTGGCGAGTTCGATAGCCGCCCAGCCGCCGTGGTCCGACCTGCCGGTCCTCGTCTTGGCTCGCCCGGGGGCGGAGTCGAACGGGGTCGCACGGGCCATGGATATCCTCGGGAACGTGACCGTCTTGGAGCGGCCGACCCGCGTGGCGACGCTCGTCAGCGCGGTGAAGACGGCGCTGCGTGCCCGGCAGCGTCAATACCAGATCCGGGAGCACCTCGTCGAAAGCGAGCGCGCAGAGGCCATGCTGAGGACGAGCGATCGCCGCAAGGACGAGTTCCTGGCGATCCTGGCTCACGAGCTCCGCAATCCGTTGGCTCCGATCCGCAACGCGCTCCACATCCTGCGCCTCAACGGGACGAACGACCGGACGATCGATCAGCTCAGCGAGATGATGCAGAGGCAGGTCAACCATCTGGTCCGATTGGTCGACGACCTGATGGAGGTCGCACGGATCTCGCAAGGGAAGATCGAGCTCCGGATCGAGCCCCTCGGCGAGCGGCTCGAAGACGTTCGCCGTCGGCACCGAGGGCAGCGCCGACCTGCTGGCCGCGTCGTTGCGCGCCACCTGAACACCGAGCACCACGAGCGCGAGGGATCTACGGCCCCGCCGAGGCCGTGCGCGCGCTGCCCGACGTCGTGCGCGCGATCGAGCACTTCGACCCGTCGCTGGTGCGCAGCGCGGTGCCGAACTTCCTGCTCGCCGAGATGACCGCCGAGCACGTGAAGGTCGTGCTGACGGGGGAGGGCGCCGACGAGCTGTTCGCCGGCGTCAACTGCGCGGCTTCGACGACCCGAAGGAGCTTCTAGACCGAGCTCCTGCGCACGGTCCACGGCCTGCACAACCTCAACCTCCAGCGCTGTGACCGCGTGACCATGGCCGACGGCCTCGAGGCGCGCGTGCCGTTCCTCGACCGCCAGGTGATCTCGTTCGCCTTCGGCCTGCCGATGGCGTGGAAGCAGGCGGCGCCGGGCGAGCCCGAGAAGCGGATGCTGCGGCGCGCGTTCCACGGCTGGCTGCCCGAGGAGATCCTGTGGCGCGTCAAGGCCGAGTTCGGCGACGGCAGCGGCGCCAAGGACGTGCTCAAGCGCACGATCGAGGACGACGTCAGCCACGGCGACTTCGAGCGCGACCGCGGCGCCACCGACCCGCCGCTGCGCACGCGCGAGGAGTTCGCCTACCACCGCATCTTCGCCGAGCACCTGCCCGGCGTGCGCCCGGGAGGTGACGCTCGGGCGCTTCGCGACGGCGTAGCCGCGGTGCTGCCCGGCGGGAGGCATCGACTTCGTGTCTGGTCCGCTGTCGGGGAAGGGCGGCAGCAGGAAACTGAACGAGTACATAAAACCATCGCTTTCAGCCCGGATCGGCATCGCCGCTCGACCGACCTCCTGTTTGAGGATCTCGACCGCCAAGGCATCGAGGGGCTCTCCCTCGAGCGAGACAAGAAGATCTCGGTCGCCGGTCTCGGCGACGTCAGTCGCGCCCATCCTCGTGACCAACGTCCAGCGGGCCCGCTTCGCGATCGGGCTGCACGGTCCGTTGACGCCCAGCGAGCCGACGGACGCGGGCCTCAAGGACATCAAGGAGTACGCGACGTCGTTGACCGTCCACCTCGAGGACGAACTGGTCGGTGCGGCGAAACCTCCCGTTCGCCACGCAGAAGCTCATCGAGAAGCTCGGCTGAGGGAGGCGTGGTGAACATGAAAGACGAGAAGACGCACTCGCGCGTCCCACGCCGACGAAGTGGCCCGATCCGCCTGCTGAGATGAGCGTGTCGACGCACGCGGAGATCGACGAGTGCCCGCGTCGGTGGGCGCTCAGCGCCGCTGAGTACCCGGACATCTGGAGTGGACGCGGCTATCCGCCGAAACTCCAAGTGGCGGCATTGGCGGGGAGCGTCGTCCACCTGGCGCTCGAGCTCATCACAAAGCAGCTCACGCGCGCAGGGGTGCCTTCGTTGAACGACCCGAGCGCGCCGCAGGTGCTGAGGGAGTCTGGGCGGCTACACACGCGTCGTCGAGGATTGCATCGAGCGCATCCTTCAGGCGCTTCAACGACAACCCGCGCGCACTTCCGCTGATGGATCACGCGCAGCGGACGCTTCGTGGCCAAGTACCCGACGCTCCGCGCGCGCGTCCAATCGATGCTCGCCCGTCTGCGTCTGCCGAAAGGGGATCCACCAGCGCCAACGGCATCGGCCGTACGACGCGGCGGGCGCCGCCGACACGGAGCCCGCTAGCGAACGGCACGCACCCCGAGGTGGAGGTGCGCGCGAAGAGCATCGGGTGGAAGGGCAAGATCGACCTCCTCGTCCTCGGTGACGACGCGTGCGAGATCACCGACTTCAAGACGGGGGCCGCCGATGAAGCGCACAAATTCCAGGTCCGCGTCTACGCCGTGCTGTGGCGGCTCGACGATGAACTGAACCCTTCGGGGCGCGTCAGTCGATCGGCTCGTCGCTCGCGTACGAGAACCAAGACGTCGAAGTCGTGCCGCCGAGCGCGCAGGAAATGGACGACCTCGGTCGCGACCTCCTCGGCGCGTCGAACGGGCGTCTGAAGCGGCGCTGGCCGCGCGCCCTCCCGCAGCGCGCCCGGACGCTGAGACGTGTCGCTACTGCGGCGTGCGCCAGCTCTGCGACGCGTACTGGGCGGGGCCGACGCAGGCGGTCTCGGAAGGACGGCCGCTTCGGGGACATCGAGCTGAAGATCACTCGGTCGTCACGGTCCGACGAGTTGGGACGCGGTGGTCGTGCGCGCGCGCAATCTCCAGCGAAGATGCCCGCACTACTGCGGCTCCAGCAGCCTGACGAATTCAGACGGGCACGCGGGTGCGCGTACTCGACGGTGCGCTCGCACGCGATCCAGAGGACGACGCCGCACCGGCCATCGTCACGCTTAGCGCGTTCAGCGAAGCGTACCTCGTCGAGTAAAGCACAAGGAGTTCCAGTTGGCATGGATAGCTTGGCCACGCTATTGCAGCTTTGACTGAAAATCTAAAGTAAATGAAAGAATTGTTTTAGCGATTCGAGATTACGAACGATGCGAGAATCCCGGACGGCACGCCGCAAACGCAAGCACTGGCGCGGCTTTCCGCCATTCGCGGCACGCGGTCCCAACCCTGCCGTGCCGCAAAAATTCATGTGCAGACAAGCACTTAACCATAGCGCGCGTGCCGCGCCTTTTATCTTGCATTCGCCACTATCCTCGATTGCACGCCCCAATCCGTCCGCGAAAGGAGGAAGCGCTCTGCGGCGTGAACGCGCGCATTCGCGCCAATGCATTGTGACTCGAAGACGACGCGGAATCGCACGACGATCGACGCTACGATTGCAGAAGGAAGGCGCCGCTGAACACCAAGGATTCGACTCGCGAACCGACATCAGTCCGACCGTTCCTCATGCGCAGCATCGACCGATTCGTTGCCGCAGGAAGCTTGGTCCTCCGTCTTTTCCGCGCACCTTGCACGCAGGCGTTCAAGCCGGCGCGCGAAGCCGCTCGGCCAGTTGACTGCCACTGATCTCGCGTGCGGCCACGACTGCAGTCGCGCTGTCGAGCCGGCGTGCTTCTCGTTGTCGATCGGCGGCACGTCGATCTGCGACTCGGTAGGCCAAGTGCAGGCTGGAAATCGCCCCGGCGAACGCTCGCCACAAGCGCCGCGCAATAGCGAATCGGATTGCGAATCTGCTTACTTGTCATGCATCCAGTCAGTTCGTCCAACACCTGCTGGGCGTTGTCGTCGGTCAAACCGGCAACGAGCTTCTCGAGCTCCTGTCGTTGCGCCTCCGAGACCATCCTTGGAAAGCAAAGCTGACTACCACCACCGCGGTGCGCCTGCTTCACTCGCGCAGCCGCGCCAACTGCAAATGCCGGTTGTGGTGGTGTTTGATAAACAACCGGTTCAGTGGTGGTTTCCTGTTCACCGTTGACCAGGGGAGGGGTCACCGGTGAACACGCCCCCTGTTCATGCGTGAACACCCGCCCCGTCACTTTGACCCCCTCCCCCGTCAAATTGACGGGGTGGTCCATAGCAAGCCGATAGCCGTTGCTGGTGCAGGATCCGTCCGCGCGGAAGCGTCGCTCGATGACCAGCAGCTTGCGCGAGACAAGCAATCTGATCATTCTCCGGACGGTACTTTCACTGACCTCGCAGCTGTCGGCGAGGTACGCGTGGCTCGGGAAACAAACGCCGTCGCGGTCCGCCAGCTCTGCGAGCGCCCGCAGCAGTCCGTTGGCCCTCCCCGCACGCACTGTGCGGACCCATTTGAGCGCTTCGACGCTCACGTCGACGTCGGGAGGCGTGCTTTCCAGGCGACGTAGTCAGCGACAGGGAACAGTCGCCGGCGGCCGTTGCGAACGCTCGGTGGAAGTGTCGTGTCGCCGCGCCACAAACGATTGCGAACGGTTCCAGGGCGCACCCGTAGCAACTCGGCCACCTCTTCGATCGTGTAGAAATCCTTGCTCATCATCGACTCCGTCTGGCTCACAACGTCACGTCATTCACGACGATGAATAGTGAACGCTCGACGGAGCGATGCACAACCAAGTAGATCGCACTAGATCGTAGTAGATCGTAGTCCTTGCGGTTTGTCTGGAAGGGTGCGGGAGGTTTAGCGCGCTCCGACGGTCGTTCTACGATTGGCTACGATCTACTACGATCTACTACGCTGGAGTTGGTTTACAACCATCTGTCGAGTCAGCAACACTCGAGACGATCCGTATCTGCTCTCGAACGATGGATGACTCTGCACTTCCCGCGCCCCACCGCGCGCTGTCTCTCGAAAGAGGAGGCCGCGCAGTACCTCGGCATCGGCGTCACGCTCTTCGACGGCCTGCGCATCCCTCCGGTCCGCCTCGGACGCCGCTGCGTCTGGGACCGATTTGACCTCGACGCCTGGCTGGACGACCATAAGCGTCGAGGGCGGGCCGGAAAGGAGGTTGAATGGCCCGTGAGACCGGGGTCTACCGGCGTGGTGACTCTCGCCGATGGTGGATTGCAACGACGTTACCGAACGGCCGCCGCATACGCATCACTACTGGGACTGAAGACCGAAACGAAGCCTTAGCGTTTCTCGCGAAGATCAAGGTCGACGCGTTTCGCGAAGCGAATTTCGGGATCAAGCCCAAGCGCACGTGGCAGGAAGCCGTTCTCCGGTACCTCTCAGGCAAGCGGTATCTTCGGAGCTATCACTCGTACAAGCAGATTTGCAAGGCGCTCGACGAGTACCTGGGTGGTTTGACGTTGAACCAGATCAACGGCGACGTCGTCTGGACCATCATCCAGGACCGGTTGAAGCGCGGCAACGAGCCGGCGACGATCAATCGCCTTCTCTCCGTGGTGCGCAACCTGTTGCGCATCGCGCGCGACGAGTGGCAGTGGATCGATGTCATTCCGAAGATCCGCATGTTGCCCGGCGAATCGCAACGCGACCGCTGGCTGACGCGCGAGCAGGCCGACCGCTTGATTGCGGCGGCGAAGCCTCACCTGCAAGCGATGATGCGCTTCGCGTTAGCGACCGGATGCCGGGCGCGAGAGATTACCGGGCTTCAGTGGGACCGCGTGGATCTGAAGCGCGCCACCGCCTGGTTGGACCAGACGAAGAACGGAACGCCGCGAGGCGTCCCGCTGAACGTAGATGCAGTGGCAGTGTTGGAAGCTGAAGTCGGCAAGCATCCGGTGTTCTGCTTCACGTATCGCGGCGAGCCGATCGCGTGGGAGTTGACCAACAGCGCGTGGCACCACGCGATACGTAAAGCCGGCATTACGGATTTCCGGTTCCACGACCTGCGGCACACGTGGGCGTCGTGGCATCGCCAGGCCGGGACGAGCTGCGATGAGCTCAAGGACCTGGGCGGCTGGAAATCGCGGGTGATGGTCGACCGCTATGCGAAGTTCGCGACCGAGCATTTGGCCGCCGCAGCGGCGCGAATCGAGCGCGGCCGTGACGCAATCTTGCGGTGCGCTCAAGATAGTTGTTTCGATGAGCAATTACAGCGCTGCTTTTCAAGAGCGATGCAAGACTAGCGGGACTAGCGGATGATTGACGCCATTTCAAAGGAGGCAAAAACAATGCAGATGGTTGGGTTCTTGTTCGGCGTTGCGGCGAAGCAAAGGCTCATAATCGACAAGAGGACACTACTCAAATTCACATCATCTTGGCCTAGCGTTCGATCCAAGAGCACGGATCATAGTCTCGCTACCATGTCCGTCCCGCTACCGCCAGCCCGCAGGCCGCGTGTGCGAACCGCCGCCGATGTTTCGACGCTTTCGACGAATGGCGAAGGCTTCAGTTAGGCACCTCGCGCGCCCGTCTATGAAGCAACACGAATCGCTGTTAAGGAGAGTCCAGGGTATGGCGATGACTGACGGGAAACGATTCGGTTCGGGAATGGGACCGCGAGCTTCTACTGGCCTGGTAGGCGACCAGCCTGGCGCGCATCACGTTACCCAGCGGCCGGTGGTCCAACCGCCAGGGGTTGAGACGCAGAACTCGGTTGACCGCTTCGCTCAGCTCGCGGGTGCGCTCGTCATTCAAGTCGCAGCCCGGGATGCGCAGGTGTGCACTCTTCATGTACTGTGCTTCCGACTCCTCCAAGGAATCGACGTGTCCTCGATCGGCGTGCGGGTATCGTCCACGTAAAACTGGACGAGGAAGTCCACAACGTCTCCCTTTCTTAGCCGATCCGCCAGCTTCGCGCAAGAAGTCATTCGTCGCAGTACGGTGCGTTGGTGCCGCTGTGCCTGCCGCCGGCCGTACCGTGAACTTCACGGCATAGTACTGAACTTGATGGGCGCCGTGCTGGAGAACCTCCAGTGACCATGCTCACGCACGTTGCTCAAGACGACCGTGCTAAGCAAGGCTTTCTTGATGGCTGGTGGTCGGCCGCATGCGCGACGCAAGCGTCCACCGGCGCCACAGTACGAGCGTTCGGCGCTGCGCTCGTTCCGATCCTTTTCGTGTACGGCGGATGGCAGAACGCAAACTACGTCGCGGAGGAGATCGAGAACCCACGCCGCAATCTGCCGCTCAGCCTGCTGTTCGGGACGGCGACCGTGGTGGTGATCTACGTGCTCGGCGAACATGGTCTACCTGCGCGCGCGTTGGGTCTCGAGGGCTGGGCGGAAGCGACCACGCCCGCGTCGAAGGCAGCCGCGATGATGTTCGGCAGCGCCTGCGATGGATTCGTCACCGCCGCGATCGCGCTTCCTCACGTTCGGCTTTCTCGATCTGGCGATTCTGGCGCCCACGCGTGTGTATTACGCGATGGCCGCCGATGGCGAGCAATACGCTGAACGAGTACATGCAGAAGAACCATGGCGTATCGCCGTGGACGCCGCGCTGGCGGCCGGGGCACGGGCCGTTCTCGTCCCGACGCCGGAAACCCGGGTGGCCGAGATCGATCGGGCCGGTCTGTCGCCGCGGTCGCGCCCACCCTCGGCGACGCCGTTCGCCTCAGCGTGGAGCTCGAGCGTGACCGCGCCGGCGAGCCCTCGAGCGGGTGGGAAGGTGCTGCTCGCCCGGCTGGACAGCATGGGTGACGTGCTGCTGACCGGGGCGGCGGTCCGAGCGGTGGCGGCCGACTCCGACGACGTCACGATGCTGGTGGGCCGCGGTCTGGGTGGGGTGGCACGGATGCTGCCGGGGGTGGCACGCCGTCCTCGAATTCGAGGCGCCGTGGGCGGTCTCGATCGCACCTCCGCTGCAGCCGGGGCGGTGGAGGAGTCGGTGGCACGCATCCGGGGAGCGCTTCGATCGGGCGCTGATCTTCACCTCGTTCCACCAGTCCCCGCTGCCGTTGGCGCTGCTGCTGCGGATGGCGGGTGTCGGCTGGGTCGGCGCCGTCAGCGAGGACTATCCCGGCTCCTGCTCGATCTGCGCGCACCACGTCTCCGACGACGTGCACGAGGCCGAGCGGAATCTCTCGCTGGCCGTCGCGGCCGGCTTCGTCCCCGACAGCTACGAGCCGGCGCTGACGGTCCGCCGACCGCTCCCCGAGCAAGACCAACCTGAACGAAGTACAGGAAAAAAAAAAAAAAAAAAAACGTTCGGTTCGGCTGCAATGATCGGCTTCTTGACGCCGATGACGAAGAACCCGATGAGGGCCACGAAGAACGCGCTGACCAGGAGGTACGGCGACGCTGTCGTCGACCGGCAGGAGGTCTGGCTCGATGCCGAGCAGCGCGTCCTCGAGCCAGCCCGTGAAGCCGCCCTGGGCGGCGGCGAACGCGAGGACGATGATGACGAACGGGCCGACCAGCGCCAGCGTCAACAGGCCGATGTACACCGACGCCCCGCGCAGCTGGCGATTCGCCGACAGGCTGAGATCCAGGCCGCCACCCAGGGTCGCCCACGCGCCGGGGATGGGCGCCGCGGGTGGCGGCGGCTCCGGAGCCGCGACAACGACCGGTTCCGGCGGCACGCCGGCTGCCTCCAGAATTGGTTCAGCCGGTGGCGATGGAGCCGTCTCGCCTTCGTTCTTCACGCGCCTTCCGGGGCACCGGTCGACGATGCTATCGGAGGCGGCGGCCGCGAGGAGCTTCCTCCGAGCCGGGTGAGTTCGACGTTGCCGCCGGACGCACGACGCACACCCGGTCACCGTCCCGGAGCGGTACCCGGTCGAACAGGACCGCCGCGAGCGCCGCCGCGCCCGCGGGTTCGAGCACCTGCTTCATGCGCTCGGCGGCGAAGACCGCAGCCCGCGAGGATCGTCGGATCGTCGACCAGGACGATATCGTCGACGTAGCGCCGGTCATCGCGATTGTCCAGACGCCCGCATACTGCGCGCCCAGGCCATCGGCGACGCTGGTCGGACGAGTTGCCGACCGGCTCGCCCGCCGCGATGGCCCGCTCCACGCGCATCCGAGCCGACCGGCTCGACGCCGAACACCCGGATCGCCGGACGCGACTCCTTGATGGCGCCGGCGACCCCCTGATCAACCCCCCGCCGCCGACCCCGACGACCACGACGTCGACATCGGGCAGGTCGTCGAGCGACTCCCGAGCCGCCGTTGCCGTCTGCCCGCGATGACGTCGCGGATCGTCGAACGGGTGGACGAGGGTGAAGGCCCCGCTGAGGCCCGGACTTCGTCATCGGCGAGGTCTCGCCGACGTGGCCCCCGTGGAGGACGACCTCCGCACCGTAGCCGAGCGACGCGTCGACCTTCGAGCGGACGGCTGCCTCCGGCATGACGACCGTGACGGCCACGCCCTGGCCCGCCCAGGCGTAGGCCTGCGCCGCATTGCCGTGGAGCACCTACGCGCCAGCCCGGCGTTGGTCCTCGGTCAGCGTCAGGATCCTGTTCGTCAGGCCGCGGGCCTTGAACGAACCGGTCGCCTGCAGGTGCTCGGCCTTCACGTAGAGCAGGCCGTCAGCGAGTGCCGGGCCGCCCGCGTCGCGGAGGAGGCGCGCGGCCGTCGACGACGCGAGCATTGGAGTCCGGTGGGCGCGCTCCCCGATCCGCGCCCGCGCGGCTTGGATCTCGGCCAGTCCGACCGTCCGCTGGCTCGCTTCATCGGCGGAACATTGTAGAGGCCGCGCGGGGCTTGCGGCTGCGTAAATGCTGGCGTTAGCGGTACGTCGTGATGATCGCCCAGACGTCTCCGGAGCCGAGGTCGGTCATGAACATCGTCCCATCAGACCCCTCGCCAACGAACTGATCGCGAGGTTCGTATCGGCCATGAGGAACGGGCGCCTGGGTCGCCGGCCCGTGGGCCCTGAGGGCCCAGAGATATGACCCGAGCAGAAGTCGCCGAAGAGGTAGCCGCCGACGAGGCCACGGTACGCGAGGCCGCGGTAGACATAACCACCCGTCACAGAGCAGCCGAGGCTGTGGCTGTACACAGCGATCGGTGGCGTCTTGCCGTGCTGCAGCCACTCGACGGGTTGTAGCAGGCGTTGCCCTCAAGGAAACTGCCAGCCGTAGTTGAGCCCCTTGCCCGCGTCGACGCCGTTCACGGCCTTTGAGCGGTCGATCTCCTCGTAGCGGTTCTGCCCGACGTCGCCGATCAGGTCGCCGAAGCCGCCTGTCGAACGAGAAACGCCACGGATTGCGGATACTGATCGACCATATTTCGTCGAGGCCGGTCTGGCCGACGTACGGGTTGCCCGGCGGGATCGCGTACTGCTTGCCCGGCACCTTGTTGTCGACGTTGATCCCGAAGGATCTTGCCGAGCAGCGTGTTCGTGTTCTCCGGGCGCGGTCGCCCGGTCACCGGAGTTACCGCCATCGCCCATTCCGACGTAGAGGTATCGATCGGAACCGCAAGGGAGAAGTTGCCGCCGTTGTGGTTGGAGTACGGCTGGCCATCGTCAGGAGGGTCGTTCCGGTCGTGTTGGCGATGTTCGGATTCCGGCTGGAGCGGTGGTACCCAGCCATGTCCGTGTCGCCCGAGGTGTTCGTGTAGTTCACGTAGAACTCGCCGTTTGCCGTGTACGACGGATGGAAGGCCAGCCCAAGCAACCCTTGTTCACTGCCGGTCCACACCTTGGCCGAGATGTTCAGGAACGGCGTCGAGAGAACGGTGCCGTTCAGCAGGATCTTGATCCTGCTGCCCTGCTCAACGACTTACAACGTCGCCGTCGTCAGCGGCGTGGGTGACGAAGACCGGCTTTTGCCAGGCCGCGCGACCCGCGAGAACGAGATCCGGATCTTGGTCGCGTCGAAGTCCTCTGGATGGCGGCCGGCCACTGACCACGACCTCGCGGGTCCCCGGCCAGGGTCAGTTGGACTGCAATCACCGGGACCAGGACGAAACCCGAGGACTCTGCTGGCGCGGCGGTGATCGACAGGCGAGCCGGTCGCAAGGACCATCTCCTTGGGCGTGGTGCACGGACTACCATACAGCCGACCCACCACCCGATCGAGGTCGACATGACGAGCCACCGGAGGTCGACGCGCAGGGCCGCCAGAGTCGGTGTCGCGGCTCTACGTCTGCGCCTCCTGCCCCTCGTCGCCTCCCTTCAGGTTGCCCAATCCGTCGACGCTGGCGGACCAACCTACCTCCTGCCGGACCTTTCGATGACCATGCCCGACCCACCTCCGCATCCAGACGACGTCGAGTGGCTCGCGCCGCCTCCGATTCACGGGCGTGATCGTCAACATCGGGTCGTAACTGTTCGAGACGCGGGCCTCGGCGAGGGTCATGCTCATCGACGATGCTGGTGAGCCAGCGCATCTACAACACTGCCGGGGGGGACCCGCGTCCACGACGGTTCGGCCATTGCCCGCTACGCCGGGGACGGCCACAACCATGGGCATGTCGAGGAGGTCGCCGGGTACGCGTTGTTCGCGCCGACCGGCAAGGGCGCGGCACTGCGTCGGGATGCCAAGGTCGGCTTCTGCTTCGAGACCATCGATATCTCGCTGTCGCTGCCCGGCGCCCTGCCCGATCGGCGGTACCAGCAGAGCGGTCGCGGGACACGGTCATCGCTGTTCGTGAAGAACGGGATCAGCGTCGGCTGGTTAATGAAATCGATGGGACTTCGCCTGGAGTGGGATCGACATCACGAACCTGCCGGCCCGCGAGTACCTGCTGAAAGTGCTCGCCGATCCGAACGGCAATTTCGTGGAGGCGCGGGAGAAGAACAACTGCAACTGGACGCGGATCCGGTTCAACGCCAGCGGGCCCGGACTCACGATCCTCGAGTCCGGCTGGGGCTGCGCGCTGCCGGGGAGCGACGATCCACCGCCGATCGGCCGCGTCGTCATCCCGCCACGGTAGGGCGGTTAGGATCCCGTACTGACTTGCGCGTTCGCGAAAGTAGCGACATCATCGACGCATGTTGGAAACGGCGATCCCGGCGTCGAGCGAATTCGATCGGCAGCGGTACGCGGCGGTGAGTCGTGCGCTCGCGCGACCGAAGCGTCTGTGCGTGCTGGACACTCGCCATGGGTGAGCGGTCGGTGAGCGACCTGTCGACCCGAGGCGAGCTGTCAGGTCCCCAACATGAGTCAGCACCTCGCGGTGCTCCGGGCGCAGGGCTCGTCAAGCCGGCGCGACGGCAGCACCGTCTACTACCGCCTCGCGGACCCACGGGTCCTCGAGGCGTATCGCTCGATTCAGGCACTCGCGCGGCAGCGCCTGGACCATCCGCCCCCGAGCGGGAGAAAAGGGACACGTCTCCAATGGCCATCAGGGACGCAACCGACGCGACCTTCGAGGAGCTCGTGCTCAAGAACGACAAGCCAGTCGTCGTCGACTTCTGGGCGGCGTGGTGCGGGCCCTGCAAGATGGTCGCCCCTGAGATCGAGAAGCTCGCCGAGAAGTACGAGGGCATCGTCGATGTCGTGAAGGTCGACGTCGACGCGAACCCGGCCTGTCGCAGGCGTTCCAGATCATGAGCATCCCGACGATCGCCTCTTCAAGCCGGACGAGCAGCCCAAGGGCGTCGCGGGGTTCCAGCCGCTGGAGCAGCTCGAGCACCAGTTCGGCCTCGCCGAGTACGCCATCGATAGGCCCAGGCTGCTCCTGCGACCGGTACCACCGTACTCCGGAGCTGAAAGATGCGCGGCCGAAACAGCGCGACCTGCTCTCCTCCCGGCGGCGGAACAAGCCACCTCCGCGGCGAGTTCCGTCGCCGCTCCACGTCCCGGGCTCAGCCCTCGGCCGTGGCTCGCCGCGCGGCGCTCGCCAGCCGCGACCGCGCGGTCTCCCGCGTGGTCGTCGAGTTGCTGCGGCGGCGAACGCCACCCAGTCGGTCGCCCAGGCTGGTGGTGTCGGGGGCGTCCGCAGCGCCGCCCCGACGACTGGAAAGGGCGAGCCGGAATGGGAGCGATCGCCGTTGACCGCCGCGAAGACGATCCCGCCCGTGGACCACTCAACCACGCTGCCTACCGCCTGACGATCCACCGCCGCGAAGCCTATTCGGCGGTCGCTTCGATCAGCGCGCCTATCCCTCCTCCGGCCGGGCCGTCCGTCACCGGTCCGCGGCGGCAAGGATGGCCGCGAGGTCGGGGCGGTGCTCCTCGTAATGATCGATGTGTCCTCCGCGAAGGTGCGTTGGGCTTCCGCGTTCTTGATCCAGCGGGATTCCGGGACCACCGTCAGGAAGCCGCGCAGCTCGCCGCCAACCTGGCCGAACTCGTCGCGGACGTCGGCCAGCCGTCGAGCCGCCCACTCGGCCTGGATCTCGGCGTTCAGAACGTCCCCTCCCCGAGCGTCCCAATCGGCCTTGACGCGGGCCGCCGTCGGCGAGCCCGCCAACGGCCAGCTCCTTGGCGATGTCGAGCGCCAACAACTGCCAGGCGACGAGGTGGGCCATGAGATCGCGACCGACGAGTCGCTCGCCTCACTTACCGGTACTTCGAGCTGTTCGTCCTACAGCTCGAGAGGGCTTCGAACGGACGCCATGCGTTCTGCTCGTCCTCGAGGAATGACAGTGCGTCGAGAGACACGCGCCAATGATAGGCGTGGCGGAGACGGGCCGATGACGGCCGGTTCGTAGTCTCGGGGCATGGTCACCACCAAATCACAGGAGCAATATGAACGAGCCAGTAAATAGGCACACACAACATAACCAATCGCCGTGATTTGGTGGTGACCATGCCCCGAGACGTACGAACCGGCCGTCATCTCGCCGTTCCGCCACGCCTATCATTGGCGCGTGTATCTCGACGCACTGTCATTCCTCGAGGACGAGCGGGACGCCGGCGTCCGTCCGAAGCCCTTCTCGAGCTGTCGGACGAACAGCTCGAAGTACCGGTAAGTGAGGCGAAGCCGGCGACTGGTCGGGTCGCGATCTCATGGCCCACCTCGTCGCCTGGCAGTTGTTGGCGCTCGACATCGCCAAGGAGCTGGCCGTTGGCGAGAGCTCGCCGACGGCGGCCCGCGTCAAGGCCGATTGGGACGCTCGGGGAGGGGACGTTCTCGCACGCCGAGATCCAGGCCGAGTGGGCGGCTCGACGGTGGCCGACGTCCGCGACGAGTTCAGCCGGTTGGCGGCGAGCTGCGCGGCTTCCTGACGGTGGTCCCGGAATCCCGCTGGATCAAGAACGCGGAAGCCCAACGCACCTTCGCGGAGGACACGCTGGATCATTACGAGGAGCACCGCCCCGACCTCGCGGCCATCCTTGCCGCCGCGGACCGGTGACGGACGGCCCGGCCGGAGGAGGGATCGGCGCGCTGATCGAAGCGACCGCAATAGGCTTCGCGGCGGTGGATCGTCAGGCGGTCGGCGGCGTGGTTGAGTGGTCCACGGGCGGGATCGTCTTCGCGGCGGTCAACGGCGATCGCGCCGAGTTCCGGCTCGCCCTTCCAGTCGTCGGGGCGGCGCTGCGGACGCCCGACACCACGGCCTCAGACCGGGGACCCGACTGGGTGGCGTTCGCGCCGCAGCAACTCGACGACCACGCGGGAGACCGCGCGGTCGCCTGGCTGGCCAGCGCCTGGCGGCGAGCCACGGCCGAGGGCTGAGCCCGGGACGTGGAGCGGCGACGGAACTCGCCGCGGGAGGTGGCTTGTTCCGCCGCCGGGAGGAGAGCGGCGTTCGCTGTTTCGGCCCGCGCGTCAGCTCTCCGGAGTACCGGTGGTACCCGGTCGCAGGAGCAGCCTCGGGCCTATCGATGGCGTACTCGGCGAGGCCGAACTGGACCTCGAGCTGCTCCAGCGGCTTGAAGCCCTGGACGCCCATCGGCTGCTTTCCGGGCTGGAAGAACGCGATCGTCGGGATACTGAGGATGTTGAACGCCTGCGACAGAGCCGGATTTGCGTCGACGTCGACCTTCACGACATCGACCGCACCGTCGTATTTCTCGGCGAGCTTCTCGAGCTCCGGGGCAACCATCCGGCACGGGCCGCACCAGGCTGCCCAGAAGTCGACGACCACCGGCCGCTCGCTCTTGAGCACGAGCTCTTCGAAGTTGGCGTCTGTTGCGTGCTTGATCTCGACCATTGGAACGTGTCCCTTTCTCCCGCTTTGTGTGGCGCGGATGGTCAGCCCTGCCGGGCGAGGCTCTGAATGAGCCGATATGCCTCGAGGACGCGAACGTCGGCGAGGCGGTAGTAGACGGTGCCGCCCTCGCGGCGGCGATGGACGAGCCCTGCGCTCCGGAGAACCGCGAGATGTTGACTCATGTTGGGAACCTGACAGCCGACCGTGGTCGAGAAGATCGCTCACGGACAGCTCACCCATGGCGAGTGTCTCGAGGACGCACAGGCGCTTCGGGTCGGCAAGAGCGCGGCCCACCGCCGCGTACCGCTGCCGATCGAATTCGCTCGACGCCGGGATCGCCGTTTCCAACATGCGTCGATGATGTCACTACTTGCGCAAACACGCAAAGTACGGTACGGGATCCTCAACCGCCCGTCCCGTGGCGGGATGACGACGCGGCCGATCGGCGGTGGATCGTCGCTCCCCGGCAGCGCAGCAGCCCGCAGCCGGACTCGAGGATCGTGAGTCCGGGCCCGCTGGCGTTGAACCGGATCCGCGTCCAGTTGCAGTTGTTCTTCTCCCGCGCCTCCACGAAATTGCCGTTGGGATCGGCCGACACTTTCAGCAGGTACTCGCCGGCCGGCAGGTTCGTGATGTCGATCCACTGCCAGGCGAAGTCCCATGGGTACCGATCCGACCAGCCGACGCTGATCCCGTTCTTCACGAACAGCGAGGACCGTGTCCCGCAACCACTCTGCTGGTACCGCCGATCGGGCGGGGCGCCGGGCAGCGACGGCCGATATGGATTCGTGTCGAAGAAGCAGAAGCCGACCTTGGCATCCCGACGCAGTGCCGCGCCCTTGCCGGTCGGCGCGAACAACGCGTACCCGGCGACCTCCTCGACATGCCAGTGGTTGTGGCCGTCCCCGGCGTAGCGGGCAATGGCCGAACCGTCGTGGACGTGGGTCCCGCCGGCTGTGTTGTAGATGCGCTGGCTCACCAGCATCGTCGGGGTGGACGTCGTCCTGCGCGAGGCCCGCGTCTCGAACGGTCCCGACCCGATGTTGACGATCACGCCCGGTGAACCGGAGGCGGCGCGAGCCACTCGACGTCGTCTGGATGCGGAGGTCAGTCGGCATGGTCATCGACAGGTCCGGCAGGAGGTCGGTTGGGCCGCCAGCGTCGACGGATTGGGCGACCCGGAGCGAGGCGACGAGGGGCAGGAGCGCGAGCGTGACCGCCGCGACACCGACTCTGGCGGCCCGGCGCGTCGACCTCCGGTGGCTCGTCATGTCGACCTCGATCGGGTGGTGCGTCGGCTGTATGGTAGTCCGTGCACCAAGCCCAAGGAGATGACCCTGCGACCGGCTCGCCTGTCGATCACCGCCCGCGCGACCATCCTGGGCCTAGTCCTGGTCCCGGTGATTGCAGTCCAATTGACCCTGGCCGGAGACCGCGAGGTCGTGGTCAGTGGCCGGCCGCCATCCGGCGAGGACTTCGACGCGACCAAGATCCGGATCTCGTTCTCGCGGGTCGCTCGCAGCCTCGCGAAGCCGGTCTTCGTCACCCACGCCGCTGACGACAGCGGTCGGTTGTTCATCGTTGAGCAGGGCGGCAGGATCAAGATCCTGCTGAACGGCACCGTTCTCTCGACGCCGTTCCTGAACATCTCGGCCAAGGTGTCACCGGCAGTGAACAAGGGTTGCTTGGGCTGGCCTTCCATCCGTCGTACACGGCAAACGGCGAGTTCTACGTGAACTACACGAACACCTCCGGCGACACGGTCATCGCCCGGTACACCCGCTCGGCCGGGAATCCGAACATCGCCAACACGACCGGAACGACCCTCCTGACGATCGGCCAGCCGTACTCCAACCACAACGGCGGCATGCTCGCCTTCGGGCCGGATCGATACCTCTACGTCGGAATGGGCGACGGCGGCAGCTCCGGTGACCCAGGCAACCGCGCCCAGAACGTGAACACGCTGCTCGGCAAGATCCTCCGGATCGACGTCGACAACGAGGCCCCGGGCAAGCAGTACGCGATCCCGCCGGGCAACCCGTACGTCGGCCAGACCGGCCTCGACGAGATCTGGTCGATCGGTCTCCGCAATCCGTGGCGTTTCTCGTTCGACAGGCGGCTGGGCGACCTCTGGATCGGCGACGTCGGGCAGAACCGCTACGAGGAGATCGACCGCTCGAAGGCCGTGAACGGCGTCGACGCGGGCAAGGGGCTCAACTACGGCTGGCGAGTCCTCGAG
The DNA here is from genome assembly GCA_963843585.1 of uncultured Acidobacteriota bacterium. Taxonomy (GTDB): domain Bacteria; phylum Actinomycetota; class Acidimicrobiia; order Spongiisociales; family ZC4RG35; genus JARDZU01. The sequence continues at coordinate 11,509 of CAWJLJ010000009.1, read as the reverse complement.
GGCAACGCCTGCTACAACCCGTCGAGTGGCTGCAGCACGGCCGGCAAGACGCCACCGATCGCCGTCTACAGCCACAGCCTCGGCTGCTCCGTGACGGGTGGTTATGTGTACCGCGGCCTCGCGTACCGTGGCCTCGTCGGCGGCTACCTCTTCGGCGACTTCTGCTCGGGTCGTGTCTGGGCCCTCAGGGCCCACGGGCCGGCGACCCAGGCACCCGTCCTCATGGCCGATACGAACCTCGCGATCAGTTCGTTCGGCGAGGGTCCTGACGGGACGATGTACGTGACCGACCTCGGCTCCGGAGACGTCTGGGCGATCGTCGCGACGTACCGCTGACGCCAGCATTTACGCAGCCGCGAGGCCCGCGCGGCCTCTGCGATACTTCCGCCCGATGAAGACCAGCGAGCGGACGGTCGGACTGGCCGAGATCGAAGCCGCGCGGGCGCGGATCGGGGAGCGCGTCCACCGGACTCCGATGCTCGCGTCGTCGACGGCCGCGCGCCTCCTCCGCGACGCGGGCGGCCCGGCACTCGCTGACGGCCTGCTCTACGTGAAGGCCGAGCACCTGCAGGCGACCGGTTCGTTCAAGGCCCGCGGCCTGACGAACAGGATCCTGACGCTGACCGAGGACCAACGCCGGGCTGGCGTCATCACGCTCTCCGCCGGCAACGCGGCGCAGGCCTACGCCTGGGCGGGTCGGGCCGCGGGCGTGGCCGTCACGGTCGTCATGCCGGAGGCAGCCGTCCGCTCGAAGGTCGAGGCGTCGCTCGGATACGGTGCCGAGGTCATCCTCCACGGCGCCCACGTCGGCGAGACCTTCGCCGAGATGGAGCGAATCCGGGACGAGCGGGGCCTGACCTTCGTCCACCCCTTCGACGATCCCGAGGTGATCGCGGGCCATGGACCGATCGGGCTGGAGATCCTCGAGGACCTGCCCGATGTCGACGTCGTGGTCGTCGGTGTCGGCGGCGGTGGGCTTGATCTCGGGGTCGCCGCCGCCCTCAAGGAATTGCGACCGGCGACCCGGGTCTTCGGCGTCGAGCCGACTGAGTCCAACGCCGTGCAGCTTGCCATCGCGGCGGGCGAAGTCGTCCGAATCGATCCGAAGAGCGTCGCCGACGGCCTGGGCGCTCCGTTCGCGGGCGTCTGGACGCTGGCGATGACCCGGCGCTACCTCGACGGTATCGTCCTGCTGGACGACCCGACGATCCTTGCCGGGATGCGGTTTGCCGCGGAGCGGATGAAGCAGGTGCTCGAACCCGCGGGCGCGGCGGCGCTGGCGGCAGTCCTCTTCGGCCGCGTCCCGCTGCGGGACGGTGACCGCGTCTGCGTCGTTGCATCCGGTGGCAACGTCGAACTCACCCGGCTGGGAGAGCTCCTCGCGGCCGCCGCGCCCCTTCCGATGGCGTCGTCGACCGGTGTCCCGGAAGGCGCATGAACGAAGACGAGACGGCTCCATCGCCACCGGCTGAACCGATTTTCGAGGCAGCCGGCGTGCCGCCGGAACCGGCCGTTGTCGCGGCTCCGGAGCCGCCGCCACCCGCGGCGCCCATCCCCGGCGCGTGGGCGACCCTGGGTGGCGGCCTGGATCTCAGCCTGTCGGCGAATCGCCAGCTGCGCGGGGCGTCGGTGTACATCGGCCTGTTGACGCTGGCGCTGGTCGGCCCGTTCGTCATCATCGTCCTCGCGTTCGCCGCCGCCCAGGGCGGCTTCGGCTGGCTCGAGGACGCGCTGCTCGGCATCGAGCCAGACCTCCTGCCGGTCGACGACAGCGTCGCGACGTACCTCCTGGTCAGCGCATTCGTGGCCCTCATCGGGTTCTTCGTCATCGGCGTCGAGAGCCAGATCATTGCAGCCGCAGCAAGACCAACGTCGCCCCCCCCCAAAAAAAAAAACAAAAAAAAAAAAAAAAAAAAAAAAAAAAAAAAAAAAAAAAAAAAAAAAAAAAAAAAAAAAAAAAAATGAATTGCTACTCGAAGACGAGTGCGAGGAAGATGCCGACGAAGACAATCAGGAAGGTGTCGCCGATGGCGGCGAACGCCGCACCGACTCCGATGGCGGCGGCGACGATCAGCACCGTCCGCATCGGCAGGAATAGCTCGACGCGCTTCGTGCCGGACGGGTCCATCGGCGAAACCCTACGCCGTCGGTCGGCGCGATGCACGACACCGCGTCGACGGCGTAGGGTTCCGCCGATGACCCGGTTGCGCATCAGATGCCGACGGACCGCGTGAGTCACGCTGCCGTCGAACCGTGTCGCCGCTCCGTGACGACTCGCGCAAGCGGCGCTTCGTCAAGCTCGCCGGCTGGGCTGTCGGCGCTCGTCGTCACGCTGGTCGTCAGCAAGCTGCTGGGCTGGAATCTCGTCGGCTGGTTCCCGAACGTCTGGGATCAGGTCACGGCGATCTCGCTCGGCTCCCTCATCCTCGGGCTGCGCCTTCCAGACGGCGCAGACGACGCTGACCGCCCTCTCCTGGCTCTTCATCCTCCGCGCGGCCTACCCGAAGGTGACGATCGGCTTCCGCCGATCCTCGCCGCCTACGCCGTCTCGGTGGCGATGAACAACGTGCTCCCGGCGAACATGGGCACCTTCGCGCTGCTGATCATGTTCGTGGCGCTCATCCCGGGCTCGACGTTCCCCGGGATCTTCGCCGGCTACCTCGTGCAGAAGATCTTCTTCACCGTGATCGGCGCGTTCGTCTACCTGTACCTGTTCCTCAGCGTGCCGGAGATGACCGTCGAGGGCTCGCGCTCACCGGACTGGGACTGGTTCGGCGACCATCTCGTCCTCACCATCCTGATCGCCGCGGCGCGGCGTTCCTCCTCGTCGCTCGCTCGCGCGCGTCTTCTGGAACCAGGTGCAAGAAGCTGTGGGAGAAGGCGAAGGTGGGCGGCGCGATCCTGCAGCGGCCGCGCGAGTACTTCCTCAAGGTGTTCCTGCCCGTCGTTCGGCGGCTGGCTGGCCAAGCTCGGCGTGATCGCCGTCTTCCTCGCCGCCTACGGGATCCCGGTCACGTTCGACTCGGTGATGCACGTCGTCGGCTCGAACTCGATCGCCAACACGGTCTCGGTGACGCCGGGCGGCGTGGGCGTCAACCAGGCGATGAACGTCATCGCCCTGCGAGGACTACACGGACGCCGACACGGCCACCGCGTACTCGATCGGCCAGCAGCTCGTCACCACCGCCTGGAACATGGTCTTCGCGATCGCGCTCGTCGTGTGGGTGTTCGGCTGGACGGGCGGCAAGTCGCTCGTGACCGAGTCCTACTCGGGCGCGAAGGAGAAGGTGTCCGAGCAGAAGGAGCAGCACGCTGCGAAGCGGGCCGAGAAGAAGGCCGCGCGGAAGGCGGCACGCCACCACCGGCACCGGCACGGACGAGTGAGCGCGTCGATCTCGCCGCTGGACGACGGGATCGGCCTGGTGCTCGAGAGCGCCGCCGACGGGCAGGCGACGCTACGCCTCGATCCGACAGGTCTCGCCGTCGTCGACGACCAGGAGCCGCCGTTCATCCACGGCGGCGCGCTCGCCACCTGCGTCGACACGGCCGCCTGGTACGCCGCGAGAGCGCTTCCCGGGTCGTGGGTCGTCTCGTCGCTCCAGCTCGACTGCCTCCGGCTCGCTCGGCCGAGCCGCACGTCGTGCGCGCCACATGTCGCAAGGCGGGACGCACGCTCGCGGTCGCGGACGTCGAGATCGTCGCCGCTGCCGATCCCGATCGTGTCGTCGCCCTCGGGCGAGTGACTCTCGCGAACGCGCCGGTAAAGGCGCGACGTGAACCAGCCGACAGGAGGAGAGATGCCACCAGCCAGATCACGTCAGCCGCTGTCGGACGAGGCGCTCGGCGAGCTGATGACGCTCCTGAAGGGCGCCGACAGCGTCGAGCTGAAGCTCACCGTGCCGGAGTCCGACCAGCGCTCGGCCGTGCGAGGGCTCGGGATGGATCCGCTCGACGCGCAGATCCGGCAGGTGTTCTTCTTCGACACCCCCGACCTCGCGCTCGACAAGCACGGGCTGGTCGTCCGGGCCCGTCGCGTGCAGAAGAAGGGTGACGACTCGGTGGTCAAGCTCCGGCCGATCGTCCCCGAGACGATCCCGCCGGCGTGTGCGCGCCTCACCGCAGCTTCGGGATCGAGGTCGACGCGATGCCCGGCGGGTTCGTCTGCTCCGGCTCGATGAAGCGCACGCTGCCGCGTCCCGACGTCAAGGAGGCCGTCGAGGGCCGCCTGCCGCTGCGCAAGCTCTTCTCGAAGGAGCAGCGGGCCTTCTTCGCCGAGCACGCCCCCGACGGGGTGGCGCTCGACGACCTCGCCGTCCTCGGTCCGATCTTCGTGCTCAAGCTGAGGTTCACGCCCAAGGGCTACGACCGCCGGCTCGTCGCGGAGATGTGGCTCTTCCCCGACAACTCCCGTATCCTCGAGCTGTCGACGAAGTGCTTGCCGCCGGAGGCGTTCGACACCGCCGCCGGAGCCACGGGCGTTCCTCGCCGGCCAGGGCATCGACCTCTCGGGCGAGCAGGCGACGAAGACCAAGAAGGCGCTGCGGTACTTCTCCGGCCGCCTCGCGCGCGACGCTCAGTAGCTCCACACTCGTAGCTCCGCTCAGGAGGGCGGCGCAGGGACGCCTACCTGGTGGGCTGCAGCGCGACGGCTCGTCGAGGAACATGCACATGACTCGAGCAGGGACGAGTCCCACCGACGAGAACTTCTGAGCCGATGGCGTTCGACGTCGACCAGCGGCTGGCACGGTGGAACGAGCGGCTGACGCTGCTCCGCGCTATTGGCACAGTCGTCGCTCTGGCAACAATTCTCGTCCTCACCGGCGGTGCCCTGGCCCGCCTCGTCGAGCCGGAGACGTTCACGAGCCTCGGGCTTGCGTACTGGTGGGCGATCACAACGGTCACGACGGTCGGTTACGGGGACATCGTTCCGCATAACCCCGAGGGACGCGTTGTCGGCGCACTACTGATGCTCACGGGTCTGAGCCTCATCCCCACTCTGACGAGCGTGATCATCGCTGTACTCATTTCGAAGCGAACGCGTGCACAAACGAATCAACTCGAACAGGAGCTGGTGGAGAGCACCGCGACCCTGCGACGGATCGAGGAGCACCTGGCTCGAATGGACCGCGGGTCGGGCTGATCGTCGGTCGATTCAGGTCGCGCGCTGGCTCGCTTTGCGGGCCTACCTCGCAGCGAGCGGCGTGCGCACCGTAACGCGGTGAGGACCGTTCCTGCCGTGCGGTGCGGTTGAATGGGCGCATGGCGGGAGAGCGCACCGCGGCGGAATGAGCGAGGGTGACAGCACCGGCGCGTCACGTGGCTCGGTCACGCCGAGCGTCCTCGTCGACCTCGACGGCACGAAGCTCCTCACCGACCCGGTGCTGCGCCCGCGCGTCTTGCACCTGCGGCGGGCGTGGGCGGCGGATTCCCATTCGCTGCGGGGCATCGATGCGGTGCTGGTGTCGCACGTGCACTCCTCGACCACCTCGATCTCCCGTCGCTCGAGCGGCTCGGTCGAACGCTGCCCGTGATCGTGCCTCGTGGCGCCGCACGCCTGCTCCGCAAGCGCCGCTTCGAGAGCGTGACCGAGATCGACGCCGGCGAGGTTCCTGCGCGTCGGCGCAGTGGAGGTCGCGGCGACAGAGGCCGTGCACGAAGCCGACCGCGGCCCGCTCGGTGTCAAGGCACCCTCGCTCGGCTTCGTCGTGCGCGGCTCTCGGGCGATCTACTTCGCGGGCGACACCGACCTGTTCCCGGGCATGGCCGATGTGGCGCCGACCTCGATCTCGCACTGCTGCCCATCTCGGTTGGGGGCGGCCGTCGGGCCGGGGCATCTCAACCCGCTACGGGCCGCCAAGGCGCTACGGCTGCTGCGGCCGAAGGCATGTGTCCCGATCCACTGGGGCACATACAGCCCGATCCAGTGGAGTGCCGAGAAGCGTGCCGCGACCTCACTTCCGCCCGAGGAGTTCCGCAGGGCGGCGGCGGAGATGGCTCCGGAGGTACGGATCGAGGTGCTAGGGCGAAACGGGGTGCTGAGCCTCGACTGAATGCTTGCGCACGTCAGAGCGGCAAGGTCGACAGCGATTCGTCAATAGCCGCGGCGGTCGTTCACGTACATCCACATCCCGATCGCGATCGGGATGGCGCCGAAGAACACAGCGAGCCCGAGGACCAGATGGTCGGCGGTGAACAGCCAGATGCCGACGGCGACTGCGGCGATCATGGTGACCAGAGCGAGCAGGATGGCCATCGTGCCTCCAGGGTCGTTGTGTTCGACGAGGCAACGTTACAGCGGGCGCCGGAACGTCACTGGGTGCAGTTGGCTGCGGTCCAAGCGTTGACGGACTCGAGCCCGGTCTTGTACGGCTGGTGTCCATCACGCCGAAGCCGGCGGGATCCGTGGCGATCTTCCCGTACCCCTCGGCGATCGTCTCGATGTCCGCCGACCTCCACGGGCGCGTCGGCAGCCAGCGTCGCCCGACTCGGCGGAGACGTTCGCAAAGTTACCGGTCGAGGCGGCGATGTTCAGCGCAGACGACGTGTTGGTGACCACCTTCGCAGATCGGGCTGTCGCCGCTGTACGAGCCGTCGGTGTCCTCGATCGTCGATCCACCGGTCGTCGTGCCTGCGGTCTCGGTCTCCGTGGCGGTCGTCTCGGTCTCCGTCGCAGTCGTCGCCGCCGGAGGTCTCGCTTCCCCCGCCACCGCAGCCGGCGAGGACGAGCGCGAGCACAGCCAGCAGCAAGGCGCCGAGCACGTTGACGCGCATGGTCGTCACGGTAGCTCGGTTATCGGACGCATGCGAGCCAGTGGTCTCTCCGGGGAGTCCGGTGCTGCTTGGGCGAGCGAAAACCGAGCAGCGCTAGGACGCAGGGAGCCCCGATATTCGCAAATATCGGGGCGACCGAGGACGCGCGATGCGAAGCGTTTGCAGCAGCCCAAGCGGTGCCTGGTACTCCCGGAGAGATCACTAATCATGAAGAGGTGACGGCCTCGAGCACCGCCTCCGGGATGTCGAAGTTCGCGTACACGTCCTGGACGTCGTCCGACTCTTCGAGACCCTCGACCAGTCGGACGACCTGCTTGCTCGGCGACCGATTCGTCGGAGATGGCGACGGTCGTCTTGGGGACCATCGACTCTGCCGACTCGATCGCGAAAGCCGGCGCCCCTCGAGCGCTTGCCGCACGGCGGCGTGGTCGTGGCGCCGAGATCAAGGACACCGGGCCGTCCAGCTCGACGTTCCTGCCGCACCCGCTTCGGCAGCGGCGTAGCGTCTCTTCGTCGACGCCTTCGGCGAGGACGAGCACGACGCCGAGCCGCTCGAACTGCCAACGCCACCGCGCCGGTGGCGCCGAGGTTGCCGCCGTACTTGGAGAACAGGCGCCGCACCTCCGACGCGGTGCGGTTGCGATTGTCGGTGAGCGCCTCGACGAGGACGGCGACCCCTTCGGGCCCGGAGCCCTCGTAGACGACCGTCTCGACGCGGAGCCGGCTTCGCCCGAGCCCTTCGCCACGGCGCGCTCGATGTTGTCCTTTGGCATCGAGTAGGAGCGCGCCTTCTCGATCGCGTTCTGCAGCGCGAGATTGGATGCCGGATCGGCGCCGCCCTCCTTCGTCGCGACCATGATCGCGCGGGAGAGCTTCGAGAACAGCTTGCCGCGCTTCGCGTCGGCCGCACCCTTCTTGTGCTTGATCGACGACCACTTCGTCATGCCCCCTACAACTCCTCTCCCTTCTCGAACATGGGCCCGGGCGGCGGAGACCATCTCCAGGAACAGCTCGTGCACACGCGTGTCGCCGGTCAGCTCCGGGTGAAAGAACGCGAGCAGGGTCACCGTCACGCCAGTACCGGCTTGCCGTCGAGCTCGCCCAGCACCTCGACGTCCTCGCCTAGTGACCGCACGCGTGGGGCGCGAATGAACACTCCGCGTACGCGCCACCGTCCCCGGCGAGCTCGAGATCGGCTTCGAAGCTGGCCACCTGGCGACCGTACGCGTTGCGGTCGACCTCGATGTCGACGAGATCGAGGTGCCTGCGGTCGAGCACGATCATCCCCGCGCAGGTGCCGAGCACCGGGCCGGAGAAGGAACGAATCCCGTCGTCCAGGTCGTACAGCCGCGCGAGCCGCATGATCGTGGTCATATTCGCCGGGGATCACGAGCCCGTCGAGGCCGTCGAGCTCTTCGGGCAGTCGCACCTCGGCGACGTCGGCGCCGAGCCCTCGGAGGACGGCCTCATGCTCCACGGAACGCGCCCTGGAGCGCGAGCACGCCAATCCGGGGTGGGCTGCCGTTCATGCCGAGATTGTAGGGGCGGGACGTCCCACGCTTGCGTCTCGGCGCCGGGTCGACCGGGCCGGATCTATCCGGCCCTACCAGCCGCGAACTTCGAGCCGTTCGCTCTCGGCGAGCGACGCGGACGAGATGCCCACCATGGGTGCCCCAGTCCGCGGAATATCGGCGAGGATCTTCGGTCACAGCGGTGGTCGCCTCGACGATCGCCTTCGCACGGCGCGAGACGTCCTCGGCCGAGCCGTCGAAGTCGTTGTGCTTGTCACGCCCCGACTTGAAGATCCCCGAGCCGACGAAGACGCCGTCGGCGCCGAGCTGCATGCACAGGGCTGCGTCGGCCGGGGTGGCGATGGACCTCCCCGCGGCGAAGGTGACGACGGGCAGCTGGCCGGCGTCGGCGACCCTTCACAGCGACGAGCTCGACGGGCGCGCGCAGCTCCTTCGCCTCCGCGTAGAGCTCGTCCTCACGCAGCGACTGCAGCCTCCGCATGACGCCGAAGACCGCGCGCATGTGGGTGACGGCGTTGACGATGTCGCCCGTGCCGGCCTCCCCCTTGGTGCGGATCATCGCCGCACCCTCGGCGATGCGACGCAGCGCCTCGCCCAGGTTCGTGCAGCCGCAGACGAACGGGACGGTGAAGGCGTGCTTGTCGACGTGGTGCTCGAGATCGGCGGGCGTGAGCACCTCGGACTCGTCGATGTAGTCGACCTCGAGCGCCTCGAGGATCTGCGCCTCGACGAAGTGGCCGATGCGGCATTTCGCCATCACCGGGATGGAGACGGTCTGTTGGATCTCGCGGATCTTGTCCGGGTCGGACATCCGCGCCACGCCACCCTGGACGCGGATGTCGGCGGGCACGCGCTCGAGCGCCATCACCGCGCAGGCGCCGGCCTCCTCGGCGATACGCGCCTGGTCGCCGTCGACGACGTCCATGATCACCCCGCCCTTGAGCATCTCGGCGAGGCCCGTCTTCACACGTAGCGTCCCCATCTCGGACATGGCGTGAGCTCAGCGGCGGCCAGGCTACGTCAGGCCGGCAGTGACGCGGCGCGGGGTGAGGCTGACTTGACCCCGCGCCGCTGGGTCGACCCATGCGCTCCGGGGGCTCGTCGTCGTCCCCGGCTGCCTCGGGCTGAGAAACCGGCGGTGCCGGCTCCGCGAGGGGCGGTGTAGAAGGCGCCGCAGCCGGAGGCGCCGGAGCGGGCGGAGCGGCTTCCGCCGTCCCACCGGAGGCCCCGCTGCCCGCGGTCATCGACGACACCTTGGTGCGAACGTCGCCGAAAGCTCTCGCCCGCCGCCTGCAGGTCGCTCATCGAGGCACCGACCGCGACGACGATCGCCAGGGCGAGGCCGATCCAGGCCCAGAACGTCCGGAACTCGCCGTCCGCGAGGAACTTGATCACGGTGAAGATCACGAGCAGCAACGCGAGTGCCGCAGTGATCATGGACGGCGGTGACGCCGACCTCGATGTTGATGTTGGCGAGCCGAATCGCCTGCCAGACGACGATCACGATGGCGATCAGCCCGGCGATGACGCCGACGCCGTGCCACATGCTCACTCCGGCGTCGCCGAACTCGCCGAGCGAGATCTCGTCAGTTGAAGATGGAGACGACCGAGAAGGCGATCGTCGCGCCGAGGACGACCTTGGCTCCGTGGGATAGCTCCGCGAGCTTGTCCATTTTGCGGCTTTTTCCTTTCTCCGAGGATCTCGTGCGCTCGCATTCTCTCGCGCAATGTGAGACAGATACAAGCGCTTCGGCGCGACTCCTCTCCCCACAGGCGTTTTCGGGCGCCTGGCCCCGAGGTCGCGCCGTCTGCGGGGGTGGCCGTCAGCGGTCGCCCCCGCATGCAATGTCGCTCTGTTGCCACCGTCTACGACGGCCCTGAAACCGAACCGATCCCGCTCATGTGCGAATGTTGAGCGATGCGCCGGATGAGATCCTCCTCAGACTCCGTGTTTCGGCGTCTTCGCCGGTACCGGGTTCACGCATTCCTGCTCGTCTACACGCCTCTGCTGCTGGTGGCCGACAGCGTGCTGGGCAGCCTCGGCCGGCAATTCGCCGGCGCTCTCACCTTCGGTGTGCTCGGCGCCTGCACCCGCTTCGTCGAGCCTGCGCGCCGCTGGGAAGTGTGGCTCTGCGTCCCGATCGCGACGCTCTTCGAGGTCTACGGATCGCTGATCTGGGGCGGCTACACGTACCGGCTGCACAACATCCCGCTGTACGTGCCGCCCGGCCACGCGCTGGTGTTCGTGTTCGGCATTACGGCGGCAGCACTGCCGCTCGTCCAGCGTCACGGCACGCGGTTCCGCCACGGGGTGTTGGCGATAGCCACCGCGTGGGCGGTCGCCGGCGTGACGGTGTTTCCGCTGGTGACACACCGCTGGGACGTGCAGGGCGCAATCCTGAGCTGCCCCTGCTCGCCTGGTGCATCCTTCGCTCCGGCCGGGGCGAGATGTTCGCGGCGATCTGGATCGCCGTGGCCACGATCGAGATCGCGGGCACCGCAGTCGGCGACTGGGGCTGGGCGGCGGTAGCGCCATGGTCGCACCTGCCTTCCGCCAACCCGCCCTCCTCGATCGCCGCGGGCTACGCCGTCATCGACGGCTCGGTGGCCCTCCTCGCCCTGCTCGCCGCCGTCGCCATCGCTCGCGTCTGGCCGCCGAGCGCGAACTGCGCCTGCCGCCTGAACGCGCCCGCGAACAGTTCGAGGGCAGTACCGCGTGAGTCGTCGGCTGCCAGCGCCACCTACGTGCCGGACATCTCGGCGACGTCCGCTGCCGCGGACAGCGGTGAGAACACGACCTTCGGGTAGCTCCAAATGTAGAACACACGGCGCACCGGTCGGGCGCACGATTGCAGGAGCAGGAGGCCGCCGCGACGGGGGAGGGGGCGGCGGCCTCCCCGCCGCCACCACTAACTCAGGTGCGGGGACGATCGGCGGCGTCGTCACCTTTTCCGCTTCGGCCGATCGCCACGCCGAGGAGGTGAGCCCACTCAACGCCCATAGGCGCCTGCGACCGGAGGAGCCTTCGACCCACGCGGACCCACCTTCGGGTGGCTCCGGTCTAGCCCAGGTCACCTGCTGGCAGGCTTCCTGCCACGATGACGAAGACGAGGGGCTCCGGTCGTGACGGGAAGGGAATCAGGGAGGCCGGCCAAACCGAGACGTGCGGCGCCGCCCTTTTCCCTCATTCGTTTCTACCGCGCCGC
>CAWJLJ010000008.1:0-79224 GCA_963843585.1 uncultured Acidobacteriota bacterium | reverse complement strand
GCGCGGCCTGGTCGGTCAGTCCGGTGTCAGGTGGGGACAGATAGATACGGCTCATCGAATGCCGGTGAGGCTAACGGGGGATCCTCGCCGTCTAACCCGCCGCTATCGCGGCAGAGCCTCATCGGTTATCGGGAGTTCTTTGGCAATGCCGCCGGATAGCGCAAATGCCCGGACGTCCAAATTGTCGGACGGGACGAAATGAGACAGCTTTCCGACGAACCCGCTCATCAGGGCGGCCGCTCTCGTACGCCTCCTCGATGTCCGGACGCTCGATATCAAGAGGAGTTGAACCGGCAAATGTCCCGTTGACGAAGAAGACGACTCGCTCGACCGGATCGGTGCCTTGTGGGTCGACAGCCCATCCATTGAGATGCAGGTCATGAGGACTCGATCGCTGCAATTCAGTGTCGTACCACGCCGCATCGTCGATCGAGCCGTCGATCGCAGCCTGCTCCATTACCGGCCAGAACGTTCCGCCTGAAGCGGTGAGTCGCGTGACCCGCCCACTGTTCGGCTGTCTCCATGTCGAATTTGGTGTGGCCTTCGAGACCGATCGATTCGACGATCGGAGCATCTGATGGCCCGGATATGGCGACTACTTCGAGATCGTTGAATCCGGCAACGAAGGACTCATCCGGGACGATCGCGTTGAATCGCGCTCCATCGCCGTCCACTTCGAACACGGGCACGATTGTGCCGATTTCGCCATTCACCGCCACGCCAACGTGAAGCCCCTCGCCCACATCTCCATCGAGGTGCCCGTGAACGAATCCCGGCACGAAGAATCCCGTTTTTGGTGCGACGTGAGCGAGACGCCAAGCCTCGTCGACTCGGGCCATGAGGCCGGATGATCCCACGACAACTTGTTCAGGGGTTTGTCCAAGGAGATCGTCGTAGACACCGAGCGAATACAGCTCGAGGCTCCCGCCCGGAGTCCCGAAAACCGATTGAAGGCGCGCTACGGCGGACTGAACACCACCTTCGGGGTCGCTCAACTCGACGGTATGACCGGCCCTCGCCTCGATCTCCAGAGGCCGCATCTCCCTCTGGTCAGAGACCAGCGACTGCCCCTCATGGTCCCAGGGGAGCTCGAGCCCGAGATAGTCCGCCAAGGTCGGCAAGACATCAACGGTCCGCGCCGGAATGCTGTCAACGACGCCTTCTCCTTGATTGGGCGCCTTGATGAACAGTGGGCACAAGCCCTACGTCGTAGGCATTTTCATCGGTAACGGCGCGGCGCGGCGCCTCCGAACTGGAAGGCCGCACCGTGATCCGCGGCCACCACCACAATGGCCTCGTCCAGAATCCCCACGCTCTCCAGTCGGTCGAGCATGTCACCGATCATGCGGTCCACTACTTGAACCTGCAGGAGGTGTCGCTGATGGCCCTGATTGGCAAGGACTGGATCGAGCCAGACCTCTTCGGCATCCCGGCCGGCGAGTTCCACGCCATCGTTGTACTCACTACCTGAGGGGTAGTAACTGAAGGGTGCATGTGGGAACAGGAGGTGGATGTAATGAAGCTGGGATCCAGGTGATATGCCTCCGAGGAACTTGGCGAATTGGCCAATCTGGTCGGTCGGGGCATCCTCTATTACACCTGCTGCACCCCTACGGAACTCGTTGAACGGATCGGACACTGACGCCCCCGCTGTGGCGTCCGGGGTGAGCATCATGTCATAGAGCCTCACCGAGTCGGTCACCAAGGCCTCGAGTCGATCTCCGATCGATGTCGGACTGATCTGTCCGACACGCGTCGGGCGGGCACAATCTGGTGAAGGGCTCGACCACGTGCAGGTCGTGCGAGTCTTCGAAAAGCGTGAACAGGTTCCCCGGGTAGTTGGCCGCGGTCGGAAGGCGCGAAGTCGTCCGGGAACTGGCCTGTCAACAGCGCCGGAACGGCCCACCAGGTGTAGTCGTGAGCCGCAGCCGTGTACTTGTACCAGGTGGACATCGAAGCCAGCGCGTGCGAAATTCGGGTAGCGGGTCGCATCGATGCCGCCCTGAGCGTCGAGAAGCGAGACCACGGGGAACTCGTCGAAGACCACGAAGACCACCGGCGTGTCGGACGCCACGTCGGCCTCCACCCCGGTGATGCTCGATGGAAAGACGAGTCCCGACACGGGTGGGGTCAGCAGAAAGAACAGAGCGAAGATCAGCGGCGCCGGGATGAGATAGGTGAGAAACGTTTTGAACCATTTCGACCGCCCGTATGCCCATCCCGCCAGCACGCCAATCAACGCCGAGGCGACCATTAGCACCACCCAGTTGATCGAGGTGATCCGGACGAGCGTGGTCTGCGCGATCAGGGCCACGAAAATGCCCACGAATGTCGATTGAGCGACCCTGCGGGCCGTCTCCGAGAAGCCGTCTGCGGCCCACACGATCAAATTCGCCATCAGGCCGGGAACAAGGGTCAACACGACGACCAGCAACACGATGTCGATCGGCTCGTTGCGTCGAGCGACGAAGTATCCGGCCCCGTCCCGAAAATCGCTGAGTAAGGGCTGGGTCACGGCGAAGGCGCCGAGCGTGACGAGGATCAGGGGATCAACGAATCTGCGCCAAGACTTGGCTTCGTGGGTCACCGGGACCGCCACTTCGGTGGAGGAGATCAATCCGATCTCCTCAGGTGCAGATGCCACTCCCGGTATCCGTGAACTGGGTGCTTCCCGGAGGGTCAGGAATTCCCAGTCGAGACCGCCGGGATACAGGGTGAAGGCGAGCACGCCAAAGGCCTCGTTGAAGCGCACCCCGCTGTTCGGCGACGGCCCTTCGAAATCGTCCAGTGACCGCCCACCGGTGCCCGCCGTGAACTGGGTGATCCCGTCGTCTTCTTCCTCCCCAGCCGGGTCCTGGGGAAGGAAACGCTCATAGAAATGGTCATTCCCGTTGACCACGACGTCGGCATCGGCGTCGTAGAAGGCCTGGAAGATGGGGAGCATCTCGGGATTGGTTCCCCCCGACCGGGAGCTGAACAGCGGTTGGTGCCAGTAGCCCAAAGTGCAGGCGGTGGAGTGGGCCTCGAGGTCCTCGCGCAGCCATTGCTCCTGTGCCGATCCGGCCTCACACCCGACCTCGGTGCAATTGGAGTTGATGACCACGACGTGCCAGCCACCCAGGTTGTAGCTGTACCAGCCTTCTGCAGGGTCCCCGGCAGCAGCGCCGAAGTACTCGAAGTAGGGGGCAGCCCCGGCGGTCCGGTATTCCCGCGACCCCGCAGCAGGCCTGGTTATGGCCTTGTGACGCCCCCAGCTCGGGTCATAGCAGTCGGCGAAATTGGCCGCCGACCCTGCCTCATAAGCGTTGTCGCCGGCGGTGAACACCACAGTCTCGGAGCCGCGGGCAACAACCTCGTCAAGCAACGCTGCCGTGGCCTCGTCTCCGTCGCTGTCGCAGCCGGCGATGTCACCGGCGCCGACCAAGATCGCCGTTTCGCCCGTTGGCGCTTCTTCACCTCCAGCCAGGGTGATGACCAGGGTGGGCGGAGACTGGGGATTCTCCCTCGAAGCCACATCGATGCCGTCCTCGGACTCGGTGGTGATGTAGAAATCGGCCCGCCCGTTGCCAGTCACGGCCCTGGTCACGTCCACCTCGACCACGGTCCCGTTGATCGGAGCGACCAGGGGCGCGACCTGGGCCCCGATCGGCGGCGCCGAGGCCCACGTCGTCTCGGCTTCGGTCCACGGCCCATCGACCAGACTGATCGAACCGCCCTGTTCGGACCCGTCGAGCACGGCCAGGTGGAGGGTCGCCGAGGCGATGGTCGCCCCCTCCGGGATGTCGACCACCTCGAAGCCGATCAGCGCCCGTTTGAAGTCAGTTCCGTCCTGCTCTGTCTCGAGGATCGGGCTCGTCCCCATCGGTGTCACCAGCTCGTCGCTGTCGATCCAGGTGTCCTCGACTGCGGTGAGGACGATGTCGCCCCCGGCTGATCCCGATGACGTGGTGGTAGTGGGAGGCACCGTCGTCGTCGGAGGCAGGGTCGTGGTCGTGGTCGGCGGCAACGTGGTCGTCGGCGCCAGTGTCGTCGTGGTGGGTGGGGTGTCGCCACCAGCCACCAGGAATCCGACGATCCCGCCGACGAGCAGGACAACAACGCCGATCAGGGCATAGATGACCGTGGTCTGACGATTAGGAGTTCCGGTGTTATCAGAAGTGATGATGCCTCCACGACTTCTCTGCAGCTCGGGCCCACTTCAGACCACACGTCAGAACAAGGAAATTTAGCGGCCGCTACCCGCTACAGATTTTCGCCACCTGGCTGTCTCCGAAAGAGAACCCAACCGATACGCCACATCACCCGTTTTGCTTGCCAGCGGGCCCACTCCCACCCCACTACCAGAGACGAGATCTTCCTCATCGAGACGCGCTGGTATCCCACTTCCTCCAGGGTGTCGCCGGCGATAGCCTCGAAAAGGGCAACGTCGTCGGTCGACATCGAGCGTCTCCAGTCGACCAGGCCCTTGGTGGGGGCCAGGGTCAGGTGCTGGTGGTCTGCCGGATTCTTGGCCTCGGCGAGGAACTTCTCCGCGGTCCGCTGGTAGTCGAGCATCTCCTGATGGAAATCGAGCCCGAGGTAGTCGCAGATGGCCCGCACCGTCGCCTCGGGGTCCTCGATCAGGTCCTCGTAGTGGAACTCCCGATAACGATCCGGTCCCAGCACCTGCCCGGATCGATGGCCCCTGTTCACTCGCAGCCGCCAGTGGAAGGCGCCTTCCGCCACCGTGGCCGGACCTTTGTCCCTTTCCAGGTAGGCGACGACCACGTCGCGTCCGTCCCTGACCAGATGCACAAACCGGGCTTCCGGGAGCAGACCGGCGATCGGCTCCATGAACGAGATGTAGAGCGGCGTCTTGTCCCCGTACATGGCCTTGCCCCGGCTTTGGGCGTACATCCCGAAGACGAGCCTGACCGCTTCGGCGAATCCCGCTGGACGCTGGTCTTCAAGGGCGGACCTCACCTCCTCGCGGGGCAAACCGAGACGACGAAAGTTGGACACCGCATAGAGATCGCCGAGGAACCGATCGATGTCGAGGCCCACATCCCTCTCGTATCGCCTGTGATTCGGGGCCATGGTGGCGAGGAACCGCGGCTCATGGGCAACGGTGAGCTCCGGATGGGAGTCGAAGATCATTCGTAGAAGCGTCAGACCCGATCGTCCGCTGCTGACGAAGATCGGGACCACCGATTGCACCGGGATCACGGTACCAGGGGTCGAATCGGCCAATAGTTGCCTGCCAACTCCTGGGTTCTCAAAGCCCGGCGAGGCTCTAATATGTCGCCCGCATGACATCTAGAACAAGCTGGTGGGGCAAACGTTCACTTTGGCAGCGATTCGTGCTGCTCTTGATAGTGCTTGGGATCGCCGCCGGCGTCTATTTCTTTCTGAACCGGGGCCCGGCTCCACAGCCCTCGATATTCAGGATCGCATCCTCGGGTGAAGGCGAGGCGACACTGGTGGTCGAGGGCAATGATCCCCAATGGTCACCCGATGGGAATTCGGTGCTCCTCACCGCCGACGACGAGGAAGGCGTCGAAGGCATCTACCGGTTGGAACTGGACGGTGGCGAGCCGACTTTCATCGCCACGGGCGGCAATCCGAGCTGGTCGGCGGACGGTGCCACGATCGCATTCAGCCTCGAGGACGAAGGTGGTGTCTCCGGGGTGTACACCATCCCCGCCGAAGGGGGTGATCCCACCTTCCTCACCGACGGCGACGAGCCCGTCTTCTCACCAGATGGGGCGATGATCGCGTTCAGTGGTCAAGACCAGGCTGGGAACCCGGGTGTCTATACCTTCGAAGTGGCCAGCGAGGCTGTGACCTTGCTCTCCCCCGGTAACGAGCCTTCATGGTCCCCGGACGGGTCGACCATCGCCTTCGTCCGTGAGAACAGCGAGGGCGACTCCGAGATCCAACTCTTCGACCTGGCCAGCTCCGAGATCACCTTTGTCACCGGCGGCGACGACCCGGTGTGGTCACCCGACGGATCCACTCTCGCCTTCAGCGGCGAGGACACGGCCGAACTGCCGATCGTGGCCACGGTGGCGCCTGGTTCGACCCCGACAGAAGTCACGAGCGGCGAGGAGCCGTCGTGGTCTCCTGACGGCTCCGAGCTGATCTTCGTTCGCACGCCCGAATAGCGAGGCCCCCACTAAGAAGGATCAGCCATCAATATGGCAACGGCCGGCGACTCGTAGAGACGCTCCAAGGTCGCGGCGACGTTCCCGCCAAGCCACGATGCATCGGCGCCGCGTCGGTCGACGACGAGGAAGTCGATTCCGTTCTCTCTGATCAGGGAGTGAGCTGCCGCTGCACCCGTCGACGGAGCGAAGATCTCGTTGGCGATCTCCGCTTGTTCCCGCTCATCGGGGAACGAGAGCGCCCTCACATCGATTCCCGTGTAGGACCGTCTTTGGCCGTAACCCTGAACCCACCAGCCCAGAGGATTCCCATTGGGCCCTGACGAAGCAACCACCAACGCGTTCGGATCGGAATTCTCGCCGAGCCAATCGAGCGCTTCCAGGACTTCATCGTCTGCCACTCTGTACCATTCGGTGGCCGCCTCGTACGCAACCAGCCCTCCCGCAACGATTGCCGACACCATCGATATGACGAGTGTTGCGAACACCGGGAACGCCCAACGATGAATCCTTCTTCTCCCGTCCTCCGGGTCGCGACGACCCAACTTCTCGATAATCCGTTGCACCGTCAGACAGGCGAGGATGATCAGCCCGACCTGCGTCAACAGCAGGCCGCGAGCTTCTCCTGTCACCAGGAAGAATGTCAGGCCGGCCACCGCCCACGAGGATCCGACACTCAGCGTCGCCTCCCGGGCACCTCTCACTCCTCGAATGGCCAACGCGGCGACTCCGAGGATGGTCACAACAACCCAAGGAACGACAGCATCCCGGATTGCCAGCTCGATTGACTCCAGGAGTGACACGTCGTACGGATTGAGCACCGCGGTGACACCTGCCTCCGATCCTGACATTCTCGTCAACAGGACAAGCAGTCCTCCTGGAATGACTACCGCGAGCCCTATCGCCACGGCACGGAGGATTTCCCTGCGACCTCTTCTAGCGTTCAGTAGCCAATGCACCAATGCAAGAGGCATTGCCACGAGCAACAGGCCACCCACGAGGGCATGGGAAGCGAATGTCAGGGCACCGAGAGCAAGGCAGAGAATGAGGTTTCGAAGGCCTTCCAAGCTCAGCCACCGAACTGCGAAATACACAGCCAGCAATGCAAATGCGGTCCCCATCAGCTGCGGGTAGCCACCCCAGGCGTACGCCTCCAACTGTGCGCCAGCGACGCCACAGCAGACCACGGCACCAACCGAATACCAACGGCCCAGGGGCCGGCAACAGATATATACAGCGAGCACGAGAAAGGCCTTTGCGATGAGCGCCGTGACGAGCAGGGCACGAACTGCATCGAAAAGCGGCAGGCCGAGCGCCAGGAGCGCGGGAAATATTGGCGGGTATGCGACCTCAGAGGCCATGACATCTTCACCCAGCAGGCCGCGGGCGATGGCGAGCCAATTCCCGCCGTCGGCGCCACTTGGGATCGAACCGGGGATAGAGATGTGAAGGACGACGACGAGAGCAATCAGGACGGCCGTGAGCACGAAATCCCACATATCGAATTCGCTCTCGACGCGTGCCCGACTCACGACTCCGTCGTGCGCTGTATCGAGAACGTCTGAAGACATGTGGAGTGTGATTTCCTTGAAACTATGTCGAAACGGCCCAGCCGATACGAAGGGCTCAGCCATTAAGGTAGGGCCCGAACATCACGCAAGTGTCAAGTCGGGGGATGGGAAGCAGTGACTCAATCGAGCGATGGGAGCCGGAGAGGGCCGAACTGGGGGCGCCTCGCAGTAGTGGTGGTAGTTCTCGGCGCCATCCTCACCGTCTGGTTCTTGAACACCGGGGACGATGGACAACCAGCCACCACGAGCACAACCCCCGAGGCGCTAGCCACAACAACCCCCACCACTGTGCAGACCACGACGACGGCAGCCTCCTCGTCGACAACCGCACCCACTAGTGCAACGACTACCGCGGCCGCTCCTGGCACCACAGGAACCCCGGCCGCTGGGGAAGTAGGTGCCGTGTATGTCGTGGGTCTCGACGGAGCCAATGCCACCTGGCTCACTGACGGGTCAACCCCCACGTGGTCGCCCAATGGCGACCAAATCGCTTTCCAAGGTACCGACGGCATCTACGTGATGGGCGCCGACGGATCCAACGCCACCTGGCTCACCAACGGATCCACCCCCGACTGGTCACCCAACGGCGACCAACTCGCCTTCACCGGAACCGACGGCATCTACGTGATGGGCGCCGACGGATCCAACGCCACCTGGCTCACCAACGGATCCACACCCGACTGGTCACCCAACGGCGACCAAATCGTCTTCCAGGGCACCGACGGCATCTACGTGATGGGCGCCGACGGATCCAACGCCACCTGGCTCACCAACGGATCCACACCCGACTGGTCACCCAACGGCGACCAAATCGCCTTCACCGGGACCGACGGCATCTACGTGATGGGCGCCGACGGATCCAACGCCACCTGGCTCACCAACGGATCCACCCCCGACTGGTCACCCAACGGCGACCAACTGGTGTTCACCGGAACCGACGGCATCTACGTGATGGGCGCCGACGGATCCAACGCCACCTGGCTCACCAACGGATCCGCACCCGATTGGTCGCCCACGAGCGAACAGATCGCCTTCCAAGGCACCGCATAGCTCGTCAGCCCCGGGCGGCCTCCAGGATTCGCTGAAGCATCGAGACAACGCGAGCGCCGTCCTCACCTGTGATGGCTGGAGCCCGGTCGTACCGAACGGCGCTAAGGAAGTCCTCGATGATCACATCGTGGCCCCAGAACTGCTTCTGGGCCAGATAGCGCACGCCGGTTGTCACAGTGCCGATCCCGTGACCAAAGACTCCGGCCAGGGAGCTGCGCAGGATCTGGTGGGGCTTGTGGCCCCCGTCGGACGGGATCACGAACTGGATGTCCCTGAATAGGTCGAGGACAACGACGCCGCGTTCGCAAACGATCGACACAAACCATTCGGAAACTGGCGCCTCGAAGATCATCGTCAGTTGCGCCATCACCCCGGTGCCGCCACTGAACTCCGCTCCCAGGGAGGCGAACATTGCGGAGCCGGCATCCACCCTTGACCACGCATGATCGAGGGTGAGGCCTCCGAGGAGAGCGTCCAACAGGTAGATCATGTGAGGGGCCTCGTCGAAGAAGAGGCCGCCGGGCAATTCTGGGTACCAGTGAGGCAGTCGACGATTGGGGCTGCTCGCCTGCAGGGCGAGGACATGTCTGATTTCGCCGAGCTTGCCGGAGTCGACACGCCTGCGCGCCGACGAGACGGATCTCGAGAAGAGCAGGTTGTGTGAGACACCGAGCTTCGTCCCGGTGTCACCAGCGGCGTTGACCATGGCGGCGGCCTCGGCGTCGTCGAGAGCCATCGGCTTCTCCACGAAAACGTGGATTCCTCGCCTCATTGCAGCGACGGAAATCTCGGCATGACTGAACGGCGAAGTGCAAACGAACACGACATCGGGCTCGCGGTCGAGAAGGTCCGACGCCTCGGTAAAGGAGGCCGTCTCGTATTGCTGCGCAACGGTGCGTGCCCGTTCGTGGTTTCGATCCGCTATCCCGACCAGCGTCACCTCGTCGAGACGTTGCAGGACGGGCAGATAGCGATCGGTGGCAACCCAGCCCGAGCCGACGACACCGACCTTGAGGTCAGTCATGGTGAGAACCGATCACATCCTCGAAAAATCGCAGGTTGGCAGCTGCAGTGGACTCCCAGTTGAATTCGTCCTGTACCCGTTCGAGGGCGGCAGCACCCATCTCATGACGCCGTTGTGAATCCATGAGCTGCAGCATGGCATCGACGACGGGAGTCGCGGAGCCCGGGGCAACGACCAAACCTGTCGTGCCGTGAGTCACGATTTCCGTCACGCCCCCGACATCAGTTGCGATGACCGGCAGACCGCTCGCCATGGCCTCCAGGATTGTCAGGGGCATCCCTTCGATCGCTGATGGTCGGACGAACACGTGAGCTTGTCTCAGGATGTCTGCGACATCCTCCCGCATGCCGAGGAATTCCACGACGTCTCCCAGTCTGTGAGCTCGGACGGTCCGCTCGAGTACGGGCAGCATCGGGCCGTCGCCAACGAAGGTGAGCCTGGTGTTCGCGGCGCGTCCGTTGACCACCCTGAACGCCTCCAGGACGACGTCAGGGCCTTTGTTGGCGATGAGACGGCCCACGAACACGAAACGCACAGGATCCCCGGTTTTGGGGTCCCCCGGTCGGAACCGCACCAGATCCACTCCGTTGGGTATCACCTCGATGGCCTGGCCCGGCCGTAGGTCCGTCGCCGCGGCCACGGCCTGGCTCACCGCGACCAGGGCGTCGGCGCGAGCAACAAGCCGCCGTGCGAGGGCGGCCTCGTAAATGCGAGAAATCGCTCCCCTCCAGCCACCGAAATCGTCGAGACCCGCGATGTGCAGCGTCAACACGCTTGGGATTCCGAGCTTCTCGGCCGCCGACAAGGCAGCGGGTGTGGTGGTGAAGAACTGATGATGTGCATTGACGATGTCGGGTGCGAACCCTTCGATGGTCGAGGTCATCTTTCGGAACGATTCCAGCGACACGGTGAGCTCGAGACCCGTGACGCGATTCAGGCGGGTGGATTGAAAACGATGGATGTACACGCCGTCGAGAATCTCGCTTCGTGGCCAGTCTTGGCGACCCAATGTCACCACCATGACATGGTGGCCATGGTGGACGAGCTGGCTTGCCACCTGATTCACCACAGCTTCGACTCCACCGCCGATGTGAGGTGGGTAGTAGTCGGTAGTGAACACGACTCGCATTAGCGAACCCCTGCTCGAGGTGAGTGCCCGATCAAGGCGTCAGGCGCCGGAGACGATAGGGACTAGGAGGTGTGGACGCTCTCGGTGCTCGGCCAATCCTGGCCGACGAGAACCGCCGAAGTCTTGGGCCGTGCAACCGGTTCCTGCCTGGAGCGAACCAACATCAGCCGCAAATGCCTCAGCCCGTCCCTGAACGTGCGCAGCTTGGGTTGGCCACCGGAGCGACGGCGATATCGAATGGGCACCTGCTCGATCCTCGCCCCGTTTTGAACGGCCTCGATCAGGAACTCGGACGCGAACTCCATTCCGGGCGAAGCCAAGTTCAATTGCTCCAAGCAGGGCTTCTTGATGCTGCGAAGACCGCAATGAGCGTCACCGATATCGCTACCAAAGAGAATGTTCATGGTGCCGGTGAGGACTGGATTGCCGACATACCGATGGAGCCAAGGCATCGCACCTTTCTCCATTTCTCGGTTGAGCCGATTCCCGACCACCATATCGGCACCGTTCTGGAGTGGCTCGATGAATGCCGGGAGCGCACTGAAGTCATAGGTGCCGTCGGAGTCGCCCATGACCATGTATCGGCCCCTCGCCTCGACAAGGCCCCGACGACACGCGTTCCCGTACCCACGAAGGGGCTCGTGTACAACCCGGGCGCCGGCTGCTCTCGCGACGGCCACCGAGCCATCCGTCGAGCCGTTGTCGACGACTACGACCTCACCGGCCAGGCCTAGTTCGGCGAGCGCCCGGCTGGCCTCGTCCACACATCGACCGATGGCCTCCTCTTCATTGAGACATGGCATCACGATGGACACGTCGATCGCGCGGTGGGCGACAGGTACACCATTGTGAGTTTGCGGTGCCTCTCGAGCCTCCATGCGATTGGAACGTCGGCTCTCGGGAGAGGTCACGGCTGCTCACCGTCCTCGCCGTCGGGCTCATTGTCCTCGTCCCCGGGCTCATTGTCCGGGCCGAGTCTCCAGACCCAGCTTGCCCACCATCGGGACCACGAAGAAGAGCCCGGCGACACCGGCCGACAGGACTGCGGCCTGACCCCACAGCGGGAGCGAGCCAGCGGCTCCAGTGGCGAGCCAGTCCGGCGTCTCGCTCTCCTCGATGTCGGGCGCCTGTACGGCGTCTCCTGAGCGACGACCGTCCCGGCGTCTGCCAGTGCGCCGGCAGCCGGCACCAAGACCAGCGCCGTCACAAAGGCGAGCGCGACAAGCGATCGCACCTTCTGAACGTTTTTCATCTCCCTCGCACCCTTCTCAAGCCCCCAAAATATTCATCCAACAGGGTTCCGGTAGCCCCTGACGAGGCCCCTCACCCGCTCCTCCATCCTCATCCCCCGCGCCATCTTGCGCGTGAAAAAGAACTGCCGATCGGACCGCTGGACCGGCACCCGGCCAATCCTAAAGGGGTCCGTGTTTTGTGTAACCGGGGATCCTCCCCCCAGCACTGCTGTCGAGTAGTTGGCCCGAACGACCTTCTCGGCAGCCTCGTCCCACAAGCCCTTCGGATAGGCAAAGTGCATCGGGGCCTGCCCGGTCCGCGCCTCGATGAGGTGGTTCGACTGGCCAATCTCCTCTTCGATCTGCTCCACGCCCAGACCACGCAGATCGGGGTGGGTGTGGGTGTGGGCTCCCAGAGTCACCAGACCGGTTGAGAGCATGTCGTCGACCTGATCCCAGCTCAAGGGCCGATCTCCCGGATGCAGCAGCTCTCCGGTCTCGATATGACCGCTGGTCAGATACAGAGTGAACGGAATCCCCTGCTCGCGCAGAAGCGGAAAGCCATTCTCGTAGAAATCCGCGTAACCGTCGTCGAAGGTCAGCACGAACTGGCGGTTTGATTCCGGATCGTCGGCCCCAGAGAGGGCGTCACCGAAGCCGACGATCCGGCCATGGTCCAGCAACCACTTGACGTGGCCCCGGAACAGCTCAGGAGATATGTCCATCTGGAATCCGGAGCCCGCCCCGATCTGGTGATAGATCAGGATGCGGGGTCCGGGCCAGTCGCCCAGGAAGAGGTCAGCAGCGGCGAAGGAGCCTTTGGCCGCCGTTCGCAGGACCTCACGTGCCATCGAACGCAAACCCGAGGAGGGCGGCCTGTGGCCGCCCTCTACGGGCGTCAACGACGGGCTACTTGTCAGGTCGGACATGGGCGCCGTCCTTGCCCTGTCCATCGTCTTCGACATCTAGCTCGATGCCCTCTTCCCCATCCGGGTCGCCCTTGGCCCGGCCCTCGGCGAAGCCATCCACGGTCTTCCACATCCGCGAGCGGAAGCCGGTCGAGGCCCACCGGGTGAGCTTGGTCCGACGACGGCGAAGCAGCACGACCCCGAGCAGCGTGGCGCGTCGGATGGCGAAGTCGCGATCGGCGGCTTCGAGTGAGCGGGTGACGGTGTGACCCGCCGAGGCAACCAGGATCACGGAGTCGACCCTCTGGGCCAACACGTGGGAGGCGGCTTCGCCCAAGTTGGTGCCTGCGATGATGACCAGGTCGAAGATCTCCCGTGCCACCTCGAGCAGCACCTCGAACCGGTATCCGGAGAGAACATCGGCGGCGTCGCGCTTGCCGTTGCCGGAGCGCAGAGCCCGCAAGCCCCTGGACGACCTCGGGTGAGGACAGCAGGGCCGTCTTGTACTCGGAGATCAGCTCCTCACGCTCGCCGCCGGCGCCGTTCAGCAGGCTGGACAGGGTGGGACCAGTCTCCGGGCCCCACTCCATCATGTGATTTGTCTTGTCGAACGTCGCGTCGAGGAGGAGCACGCTCCGACCTGACGCTGCGACAGCAACCGAAATGTCAGCAGTCAGCTCGCGGATGTCCTCCTTGAAGATCCCGCTGCCCTGGAAGGCGACGACGGCATTGTCCTGGTCGTCCAGCTGGCTGCGCAGCATCTGGATCGAAGCCTTACGCCTCCCTCCTGTGCTCTCGAGGTACCAGGGCTGGTTAGTCGGATGGTGGACGATGGCCGAGTGGCCGCGATGGCATCTCGACGATGACCGGCGGTCCCTCGTCGAGGTCCTTGGCGGACCACATCATGCCCCGACCACGCTCCAGTGCGATGAGCCCGATCAGAACCGCGCCGATGGCCCCAAAGGTGGCGAGCATCTGATTGCTCGAAGTGGAAGCGGCATCGAGTGTCACCGGCCTGCTGTCCACCGTGCCAGACCGGGCGAGGGCTTCCTGCTCGAGGATGCCGGTGAAGAGGCTGTTCCACCTGGCCTCGAGCTGCGCCAGCTCGAGGTTCTTGAGGGTGAGCTCCGGATCCTGCTGATCCTGGGCCACGGGGTCCACAACGGGTGGGAACGTGGCCAGCTGAGCCTGAAGCTCGGAGAGACGCGCCATGGTCCGGTCCATCTCGGCCTGGATCGACTGGGGCGTGCGCAGTACCAGCTCCGGGTTCATCAGCTGAGTGGTCAGGTTCCCCTGGTGCGCCAGCAGGGCGGCCACCTGGTTCTCCAGAACAGTCCGCTGTGTCTGCTGCGTCACCTCGTCCGCCGTCGGAGGGGAGGCAGCC
This sequence comes from uncultured Acidobacteriota bacterium, assembly GCA_963843585.1. Lineage (GTDB taxonomy): Bacteria > Actinomycetota > Acidimicrobiia > Spongiisociales > ZC4RG35 > JARDZU01. Next base: position 64,783 of record CAWJLJ010000008.1, on the reverse strand, counting down.
TGCAGAGCAGCGAGCTCGTCACGCATTGCCTTGATCTCGGTTGAGGTCTGCTCCAGATCCTCCCTCATCCCGTCCAGCCCGGCGCCAATCGTGGCGACCGCAAGGAAGTTCTTCTGCATGTTCTCGGCCAGCGCATCGGCTTCGGCCTGGGTGAAGCCACGGGCGATGAACTGAAGCTGGTTGGCCTCGTTCTCGAGATCGACCTCGGCCATCAACCAGGGGAGGAAGGCTCCCGGAGTCTCGCCGATGACGTCAGAGTTCACATCCGTCGCCAGAGCCAGCTGGGTCTCGAGCATGGTCTCGAAGTCTTCACGCTCGAGGGCCTGCGGGTCCTCGGTGAAGGTGACCGACGCCATTGCCTCGAACGGCGGAAGGTTGGCATTGCGGTACTCGGCCAACTCGCCGGAGACCACGTAGGCCAGGATTGCGGCGGCGGCCAGCAGCCACCATCTCGCCTTGGCGATACCTCGAATAGTTGTCATGTCCACAGCTTCACCTCGCTGGTTTCTCTCAAATCGACGGTCACATCGTCAGGCCATTCGCGATTGGCGAGGGCCAGCAGGAACTCTTTGAGCTCCCGTCTTCCACCTGTGGTGGACATCTGCTTCAACTGCCGGACGCTCAGCTTCAGGACGTCCGGGCCGGGGACCTTCGTCTCGGCGATGTTGATCTGGGGGTGCGAGCTGCTCAAGAGCGGGCCATGGGCCAGCTCCTCGACCAGCTTCTCGCCGGGACGAGCGCCGACCGTCTTCACTTCGATGTCCCGGCCCGGCACCAGACCGCCCAGACGGATCATGCGATGGGCCAGGTCGATGATCCGGACCGGCTGCCCCATGTCGAGGACGAACACCTCTCCGCGGTCGGCCAGGGCCGATGCCTGGAGCACGAGCTGGACCGCTTCGGCGATGGTCATGAAGTAGCGGGTCATGCGCTCGTCGGTGATCGTCACCGGGCCGCCGGCGCGGATCTGCTCCATGAAGGTAGGGACCACGCTCCCGCGGCTGCCGAGGACATTGCCGAACCGGACCGACGAGTAGATGCACCCGTCTGTGTCGGTGTTGGCGGCCGACTGCACCAGCATCTCCGCCATCCTCTTCGACGCTCCCATGACGCCCTTGGGGTCGACGGTCTTGTCCGTGGAGATGAGGACGAATCTCTCGATGCCGGTGCCGCGGACAACCTTGAGGAGGTTGTTGGTACCGACGATGTTGGTCTTGACCGCTTCCTCGGGCCATTCCTCGAGGATGGGCACATGCTTGTGGGCCGCTGCGTGATAGACGACCTGCGGCTGGTACTTGGCGATGAGGGCCTTGAGCTTCTTCTTGTCCCGGACATCGCAGAGCGCGGGGACCAACTCGGTGCCGGCCGGCTCATCCCATTTCACCATGTTGTCGTGAAGATGGGTCTCGTCGTGGTCCATGGCGATGACCCTGGCGGGCATGAAGCGCAGCACCTGGTTCACGATCTCGGATCCGATCGAGCCACCGGCTCCGGTGACCAGCACCGTCTTGCCGTAGAGGATGGACTCCACTGCCTCGAGATCGGTGGTGACCGACGGGCGGAGCAAGAGGTCCTCGATCTCCAGGTCCCTGATGTCGGGACCGCCGTCGTATCCGCGTGAGCAGCTCATCGAGATCGGGGACGATCCTCAGCCGGACGTCGATGTCGACACAGAGGTCGACCAGTCGACGGGCCAGGACGCTGGCGCCCTCGGAGGCGACGATCACCTGCTGGACGTTCAAGGTGGTCACCAGCGATGCGATGTCCTCCAACTCGCCGACGATCGGAAGATTGGCCAGGCGCTTTGCCTTCGGAGTGGGCCCGGAGCTGACAAAGCCGACGACGTCGACCTCGTAGGGGCCGGTGTAGCGGGCTAGATCGGCGGCGCGCTTGCTGGTGCCGAGAATCAGCACCCGGTCCCGGGCATCGAGCCTCAGGCCGCGGTGGAAAGAGAAGAGACGGGAGCGGAAGCGGACTGCGCCGAGGAAGCCGAGCGAGATCATCGACCCCAGGACCAGGACCGACAGGGGCACCGCCCGGTTGCCCGGTCCCTCGATCAGCTCGTAGTCGCCGAGGGCGAGAACGATGAGGAACAGGGCCGCCGATGCCCAGAAGGTGGCGGCGATGACCCGACGAGCCTCGCTGATGCTGGCGAACTCCCAGACATGGCCATAGGCGCCCATGGCGACATTGGCCACGAGATGGATTCCGATGATGACCGGCAGGGCGACGAGCACTCTCGTCCACCAGACTCCGTCGAGCCGACCGTCGAGTGACATGACGCCGAGTGCCGATAGGTAGGCGACGGCGATGACCATCGCGTCCACGAATGCGAACGAGATATCGGCACGGAGTTGGGCGAGCAGTGTCGCCACCCGTGCCCCGAACGAACTAGCCCCAAACTTCCCGGTGAACCGCTTCATCACGGCATCCGCCCTCTTTTGTCCCAGTCGGATGTGCGCGGCGGCCAGCGCCACCTTGGCATCATCCGTAATGCCTCCCAGAAATCCAGTCAGGGATCGAACCGACCGAAGCGATTTGTCCCCCAACCCTGCCGAAGCGTTACGAAACGCCCCGACCCGTTCGATACCTTAACCACTCAGCGTGCTGGTTACCAGCACGTAATTCGATTTTTTTCCGATTCTCGATTTTGCACGATCATTCTCGTGGTCTGGGAGGACATGGAAGGCCCTGCCCCTTGAGCCATGCATCACGCTCCGTGTTATTCTTCCCGACCTCAGTGGGGTATTCAGAGGGAGGACTCACCATGAAAGCATTGGTGACGGGGTCTGCGGGTTTCATAGGCACGCATGTCTCCCGAGCATTGTTGGACGACGGATTCGAGGTCACCGGTTTCGACCAGAAGGAATCCGCCGAACCCGGCGTCGAATCGGTCGTCGGCGACTTTCTCGATCTCGAGACGCTGAACGGCGCCGTCCGGGGTCACGACGTCATTGTTCACATCGGGGCGATCGGCGACGTCTATCTCGCCGCCACCAATCCGGAGCTGGCCGCGTCGGTCAACGTGACCGGGAGCACCAACATCGCCCTCGCCGCCGAGGCGGCAGGGGCACGTGTGGTGTACGCGTCGACGTGGGAGGTCTACGGCGAGCCGGTCTACGAGCCGGTCGACGAGAAACACCCCTGCGAGCCGGACCATCCGTACAACATCACCAAGCTGGCAGGCGAGCGCATGCTCATTGCCGCCGACCGGCTCCGGGACGTCCCCGTCGTCGCTCTCCGGCTGGGCACCGCCTATGGCCTCGGGATGCGTCCGAACTCCGTCTTCGAGATCTTCATCGAGAAGGCCCGGAAGGGCGAGCCGATCACGATCCAGGGTGACGGCTCACAGGGCCGCCAATTCACCCACGCCCGCGACATCGCCCGCGCCTTCGTCGCCGCCGCCAAGAGCGACATCAGAGGAATCGCCCTCAACGTGGTGTCGCCCGAGATGATCTCGATCAAGCAGTTGGCCGATGTGGTGACCGAGCGCTTCCCCACCGAAGTGACCTACGGGCAACCCCGACCGGGCGACGTGCCACCGTCCTACGTCTCGGCGGCCCGCATCGAGGAGAAGCTCGGTTGGAAGACCGACGTGAGCTTCGAGGAGGGCATGGCGGAGTTGCTCTCCGCCGATCGGGGCTGAGGTGGGCTCGGAGAAGATCCGGGTCCTCGTCCTGATCAAGGGTCTGGGAATCGGAGGAGCCGAGAAGCTGATCTCAGAGGGAGCCCGGTTCTGGGACCGGGATTCGTTCGAGTACACGGTCGCCTACGTGCTCCCCTGGAAAGACCACCTCGTCGGCGCACTGGAGGATCAGGGCGTCGAGGTGCACATGATCGGAGGCGAGCGCGGGCTCACCCCGCCCACCCTCGGCCGACTCCGCAGCCTGGTGAAGGATCTCGACGTCGATCTGATCCATGCCCATCTTCCGACGATGGGGATAGTGGCGCGCATCGCCTCGCCCGTTCCAGTGGTCTACACCGAGCACAACATGGCCGACTCCTATCGGCCCATCACCCGTTTCCTCAACCGCGTCACATATGGTCGGAATGCGGCGGCTACCGCCGTCTCCGGGGCCGTCGCCAGCTCAGTGAGCACATGGCCCGGCGAGCCGCCGCTCGTCATCCCCAACGGCGTGGCCGTTCACGTAGCGCCTGAGGATGTCGTGGCCGCTCGCCAAGAGTTGAGGCTGTCGCCCTCTGATCCGCTCGTGGCCCATGTGGGCAACATCCGGCCCGGCAAGGGACACGATGTCCTGATCGACGCTGTCGCCCATCTCCATCAGCGCATGCCGAACGTCAAGTTCGTCTCGATCGGCGGCGAGAAGTACCCGGGCGACCTCGACCGAGTTCGCAACCGCGTCATCGAGGCCGGGCTGGAGGACCATCTCCGATTCATGGGTCGCCGCACCGATGCCCTGAGCTTTGTGGCGGCGGCCGATATCTTCGTCAATCCGTCGAGCGTCGAAGGTTTGCCGGTAGCCATCCTCGAGGCGATGGCCCTCGGCCGACCTGTCGTAGCGGCGGCCGCCGGCGGCGTGCCCGGAATCGTCAAGGATGGCGAGACCGGGATCCTCGTCGAGCCCAACGAGCCGGAGGCGCTCGCTGCCGGGATCGAGAAGTTGCTCAACGATCCCTTCCTCGCCGAGCGTCTCGGGCAGGCGGCCCAGGACATGGTGGAGAAGGAATACGGGTTGGAGCCGATGGTCCAAGCCATCGAGGACATCTACCGACAGGTTGTCCGTGGCTGACACCATCACCACCAGGCATCTCGACGAGAGCGACGTCCTCCCGGTGCTGGATCTGATGCGAGCCGCTCTAGGTGAGCCGCCGCTCCTCCGCCGCACCCCCGAGCTCTTCGCCTGGAAGCACTTCGACAACCCGTTCGGCCGCTCCTTGGCCATCGTCGCCGAGACGGACGATCGCATCGTCGGTCTGCGGGCGTTCATGCGCTGGGACCTCGTCACACCCGATGGTGTCAACCCTGCGTTGCGTCCGGGCCGTCGACACTGCCACGCACCCCGATTATCAGCGTCGTGGCATCTTTCGGAGACTCACTGAAGAAACTCTGGAATTAGCGCTAGCGGAAAACATGGATCTGGTGTTCAATACCCCTAACGAGAAATCGGGTGCGGGGTATCTCTCCATGGGGTGGACAGAAATCGGGATGATCGGTGTATTGGCACGCCCATCGTCGCGCCTGGCCACGGATCGCGGTCCCATTACCGACACGGAACCCGAGAATTTCCTGGCCGATCCCCAACCGGCGATTCCCCTCGACGTGACCGATAGAGCCGCTCGAGGTCTGCGCACCCCGAGGAATGAGGCCTACTTGCGCTGGCGGTTCGGCTCACATCCCACGGCCCGATACTTCCGTGTCGACTCGGCGGACTCGACCGCCGTTGTCAGGCCCAACGTCCGCAAGGGACGACGCGAGTTGATCGTGGCCGACGTCTACGGGCCACGCCCGAGGGCTGCGTTGCGAGAGGCCGGCCGCAAATCCCGGTCGGGGTATGTCGCCGCCTGGTTCTCTCCAGGGTCGCCTGAGCGAGCGGCCGCCATTCGAAGCGGTCTCGTCCCCGTGCCCGGAGTGACCGCCCTGACCCTCATGGCGCGCCCGCTTCGGGACCTGGACATCGACGTCACCTCTATGGCCTCGTGGGATCTCGCCATCAGTGACCTGGAGCTCTTGTGATGACCACCTGGTTCGCGCTTCACGCTCCCATCCTCGCCCAGATCGAGGACGAAGTCGTCACCGATGGAGTCGCCGTCTTCGAGGCGCTGCTCATCTCGGCGGCCGCCCTCATCGTCATGTCATTCGTGGGCAAGGCGGTCGCCACCAGGCAGGACCGCGACTGGCTGCCGACGATGATCATGTGGGCTTGCACCGCCAAGCTCCTGGGTGCGTTCGCACGATTCTGGATGGTCACCGAGCTCTACGAGACGGGTGACTCCTATAGCTATCACATGTGGGGCGGGATCTTCGCCCAGGTCTGGCGGGGGATGCAGGTTCCGGTATCGCAATCCAGCCAGCCCGGCACCGCGTTCACCGAAATCGCCACCGGGCTGATCTACGCGCCCTACACCCCGAGCATGCTCGGGGGCTTCATCATCTTCGCCTTGATCGCTTTCACCGGCCTGCTGCTCTTCTTCCTGGCCGGGCGCCACTGGTTGGCCGGTTATCAGCTCAAGATGTACGGGCTCGCCGTCTTCTTCGCTCCCAGCCTCCTCTTCTGGCCATCGAGCATCGGCAAGGACGCCCTCATGGTGTTCTTCCTGGGCCTGGCCGCCTACGGGGCATCCCGGCTTCTCAAGTTCTATCAGTTCAGCGCACTGCTTCTGATCGCACCCGGTCTCTATATGGCTGCCAGTATCAGGTCGCACGTGGCGGCGGTGATGGGCCTGGCCATCGTCCTGGCCGCCGTGTTCGGCAAGGCGCCGAAGAAGTACCAGGGATCTGCCAAGCGCGGGATCATGATCCTCCTCTGCGCCGGAGGAGCTGCACTCTCGGTTCTCACCTTCTCCAGCACCTTCGGGGTGACGGTCGATGGGGGTGAGGGGACCACCAGCCCCGACCAGTTCCTCGCCGACGTCTCGGAGCGCACGGCTACCGGTGGCTCCGAAGTCGAGGGCGGCGCGGTGGGCAGCCCCGCCCAGCTACCGGGCGCAATCATCAAGGTCCTGTTCCGCCCCCTGATCTACGAAGCAGGCAACGCCCAAGCACTGCTCAGTGCCCTGGAGGGCACAATCCTGCTCGGCATAACGATCTGGAACCTCCCCGCGATGTGGAGGAACAAGGGACGAATGCGGGAGAAGCCGTATCTGATGATGGCCTTCTTCTACACGGGCGGATTCATCGTCGGCTTCAGTGCCATCCTCAACCTCGGCTTGCTGGCCCGCCAACGTGTCCAGGTGCTGCCGATGTTCTTCGCCCTCATCGCCGGTCTGGCATGGGATGAGACCAAGGGCGGACGGCGGAAGAAGACCGAAGAGGAAGAGCCGGCCCCGGAATCGATCGACGAAGCCGTCGAGAAGGTCATACGCACCGGGCCCTCGCGGAAGCCCCTGCCGGCGCCCAGCGACCACTGAGACTGGGCGACAACCGACACCAAGGTGGTCGACGGAGGACGGACGTTGGCGATCGATATCAGCACGCTGGATCAAGACACCATCACCCGCGTGGTCACTGACGTCCTCACGTCATCCCGATCGATCGACCGGATCGAGGCCCTGGACACCTGGCGCACCCGCAACTCGGGGTTCTGGCGTTTCCGGGCCCACCCTGCGCACGTGAATGAGCAGCCGTTCGACGTGGTGTTCAAGGTGGAGCGAAGATGGACTCCGGAGAGCGCTGAGGGCACCCACGACGCACTTCGTCGACTCTCCGACCTGCGACACCTGACGCCCGGGCCGTCGTCCAGCATCTCATTCCCTGAGCCGCTCGGCTGGACCCGAGAGCCACCCGGGGTGATCATGCCCAACGTCGAAGGTGTGGAGTTGTTCGACGTGCTGGCCGACACAGGGCATGCTCTCTGGACCGACCCCGACCGTCTGTCTGAAGTCGTCAAGTCGTGCGGCGAAGCCTTCGGATGGATCCATCGCCTCGCCGTCATCGATCCCGAAACGGATGCCGTGCGTCACGAGGCGCTACAACGCCTGCCGGCAATCATGCGATGGGTCCTGGAGCGGTGGGCTCCACCCAAGGAGGGGTCAGTGATTCGCAGTCACAACTTCTCGCGCAACGACTTCCTCGTCTCGAGCGATGCGCAGTTGTCGGTAGTCGACCCGCCGATCCTTGGCACCCCGGCGCTGTTGCACGAGGACGTAGCGTGGTTCACCTACCAGTTGCTCACCCGCGCCGCACCCGAGCAACGGTTGGGACTCCGGAGTCTGTTCCTCGAGGGCTATCAGTCCTCCAGTCTCGAGGGGCCGTTCGACAAAGCCGGCCTCAGGGCGATCGGGATATGCGAGGCATCTCGAGCCCTGGGCACTGCAAAGCGCCTGCTCATGAAAGGGGACTTCGCGGATGCCCTTCGATCCTTCAAGATCGCATTGACCACACGCAGCCGCGTCTCTAGCTGATCTCAGCCCACCGACGCCATCAGGTTCGAGGTTGATCGACTCTGAGGAAACCGAGACGGGCCAAGGCGGCTAGGAGGAGCGCGAGGAGGGCGATGAGGGTCACCAGACCCCATTCGACGCCAAGTAGGCGCTCGGAGGCTATTACCAGCCCAAGCAGGACCGCCTGTGTGGCGGCGGCGATCAGCGCGATGGCCCGGCACCCCAACCCCGCGGTCGCGTAGCTGGTCGTAGATGTGGCTGCGGTCCCCCAGCAACAGCGGTCGATGGTTGAGCCGACGACGAAGGAGGGTCACGAGCATGTCGATTGCGAAGACTCCGAGAACCCCGGCCATGAACACCAACTCCATCGCCGATTCGTTGGTGGAATCAATGATCAGATGGGTCAGATAGAGGCCGAGGAAATAGGTTCCGGCGTCGCCCATGAACACACGCGCCGGGTGCCAGTTGAGGACGAGGAAGCCGCCCAATGCCGCCCCGAGCTCGAGCGGCGACGCGAAGTCGAGGCCTCGGCCCCGCGCGATCACGGCCAATCCGGCCGCCGTCACCAATCCCACCGAGCCAACCAGACCGTCGAGGCCATCGAAGAGATTGACACTGTTGATCGCGAAGACAGCGAGCGCCACGCTGAGAACCATGAACACGATGCCGGGGTTCGCAGTAACGCTGAGGACCAACACGACTGCAGCCAGCAGCTCGACGCCGAGCCGCACCATTGGATCGATCCCCACGCGGTCGTCGATCAGGCCGAGGATGAGAACCATGGTCGTGGCGAGCGAGTAGGCCCCACTCCAGGTCGCTCCGCATCAGCCCGGCCGCGTTGACCCCGAGGAAGACCCCCACCCCACCCAGCGCCACCGCCGGCCGGTCGTGCGCCTTCAGCGTCGGATCGTCGGGGCGATCGACATAGCCGATCTGGGGCCCCAGCCAGATTGCGAAGAAACACCAGGCCAGGCTGACGACGCCGGCGACTATCAGGGCCGCCAAACCAGGACCTCGGAGCTCTCGCCCGCATGAACCTGGATTCGCTCGGTGTCCTTGAAGCCCATCTTTCGGTAGGCGCCGATGGCCGACTCGTTCTCGGAGCCAACGGTCACCTTCACCGCCGGCACTCCCCGCTGGTTCAGGTCGTCGAGCAGCCTGGCCCCCAACATCAGCGAGAGTCCCTTCCCCCGTGCTCTCGGGGCGACCACCATCGAGAGCAGCTCCGCCGGCACTTCGACCTGATCCTGGCCATAGCGGAATGTCTCCCATGCCCGGCGCAGGTTGCTCGGCCTGATCAACCGGGGCAGGGCCGCCCACCCGGCCCGCCACCAATAATGCCTGGAGAAATGAGCGTAGAACTCGCCGACGTTTTCCACTCCCGCCGTGAACCCAACCGGCCCGCCGCCGTCGTCGACGACGACGACCACCGCCCCCTTCCAGGCGATCAGCGCCTGATACAGGACCTTCATGAATCTCCGGCCCAGGAGCGGGAGAAACCCCGATGCGATCTCTGAAGCGTGGAGCTCCGCCAGAGCCCGGGCATCACGGGATGTGGCGAGCCGCATCTGTGGGCGCGGCGCCGGGGTGATCATGGCGGGCGGCATGAGATGGCCGAGGCCTTTGGCCACGAGCCCGTCGCGGTAGGCGTCCATGACGATGCTGACCACCTTCTGCTCATCGAAGCGCTCACGGGCGATGCTGGCGCTGGCCTCCGACATCTTGTTGCGCAGGATCGGATCGTCGCCAACCTTCCGGATCGCCTCTCCCAGCCTCACCGGGTCGAGTACCGGGACCAGAAGCCCGTTGACACCATCGTCAACGACCTGGCGGCAGCCCCGGATGTCGGTGGCGATGACCGGCAGGCCCATTGCGGCCGCCTCCATCGCCGCCCTCGGGAATCCTTCTCGGTGCGAGGGCAAGACGAAGAGGTCCATGGCCGAATACAGGTCCTCCACGTCGGTGCGCATGCCGAGGAAGCGGACGCCGGCCTTCTTGGCATTGGCGACGGCATCCGGCGGGAGGGCGTCTGACTTCTCGGGGTCGTCCGGTCCGATGACGACCACCATGTATCCGTCACCGAGCTTGGTGGCGGCCTCGAACAACTCTGGATAGCCCTTCTCAGCGACGAGACGGCCCACCATCCCCACCACGACGATGCCCTCGTCCGCCCCGAACTCCGCCCTGAGACGGGAGCGCGCCGCTGGATCGACTCTGTCCCGGTCGAACCTCAACAGGTCGACACCATTGCCGAGGAGTTGGCCCTTCCTGTGCGGGAAGGATCCGGGTGCGACGGCAGAACTCGAGATCCTCCACGTTCTGATGCAATTCCACGTCCGAGCACCGGGCGGCGACGGCCTCCAGGGCGTAGACGATGCCGCGCTTCAGTGGGTCGTCGTCCTCGGTGGCATAGAGACCGTGCATCGTGTTGACCACGAGGGGAACCCCAGCGAGACGACCCAGGATCCGCCCGTACACGCCGGGCTTCGGGTTGTGGGTGTGGAGCACGTCGAATTGCTCCTTGCGAAGGACCCTCCACAGCTGGGCGACTGCCTTCAGGTCGTTGCCCACGCTCATCCCTCTCGTCGACGCGGTGAGCGCGACATGCCGTATGCCGTCCTGCTCGAGCTCCTCGACCCAGGGTCCCGGTGCGCTCACACCGACCGCTTCTCCTCCAGCCTCGTTGACCGCCAGGAGTTGGGGCCGGACGAGAAAGCGAAGACTGAGGTCGACGGTGGTGAGGTGGGCGACCTGGAACGCCCGATCCTCCGAGCCCTCAGGCATGTCGGCTCACAACCAGCCTGGTCACTGCTTCTATCACCGCCATGGATGCCAGAATACGGCCCATGCATTTCCCACCCGGCATTGAGCAAACAGCCGCGTGAGCACGGGTGGTGTCCTCTTCCTGAACCCGAATCGGGCCGGGGGTCAGACGGCTCCGGTCGCTTCCTGGATCAGTGTCGCCAGTTGGGCAGCCGCGGCCAGAAGGCTCTGGGGGAAGTCGTGGATCGTCACCCCCGAGGGCATGCTCGAACCAGAGGAGGTCATGCGGAGGGCATCTGACCCGGTCGCCCTCAAAGGCCCACCGGGTCCCGCATCGCTGCGCCGCAAGGTGCCTACCACCGTCAAGACCGGGCTCAAGGACGCCCGAAAAGCCCTGGAGGCTCGCCGGTTCAGGGAGGCAGGGCTCGAAGGCCCCTGGCGTTCGGAGGAAGTGCGCTTCATCTGGCAGCGGCACGACCTCTTCCATGACGCAGGAGTGAGCGCTGCAAAGGCGCTGGAGCGCCCATTGGTCGTCTTCACTCCCGCTCTCATCGTCCAGGAGGCGGCCGGCTGGGGTGTGAAACGCCCAGGCTGGCAGGGGCTCCTGGAGCGGACCGCCGAGGCACCCTTGCTCAAAGCCGCCGATGTGGTCGCCTGCGGCTCGGTAGAGATCGCCGAGCAAGTGGGCCGGCTCGGGGTGCCCGAAGCGCGTCTCCTGGTGACACCGAATGGTGTCGATCCCGAGATGTTCTCGCCAGAGCGCCAGGGCGACGAGGTACGACGGCGACTGGGGCTGGAGAACCGCTTCGTGATCGGGTGGGTGGGCAGCTTTCGCAAGTTCCATGGTCTCGACATGGCGTTGGAGGCGATGAAAAGGATCGAGTCCGAGATACCCGAGGCCACGCTTCTCCTCGTCGGAGACGGTCTGGAGCGATCACACATCGAAGAGACCGTCCGGGCCCTGGACCTCAAGAACGTGGTCATGACCGGAACCGTGGGGTACCTCGACATCCCCGAGCATGTGGCGGCGATGGACGTGGCGGTCATCACAGACCGCGGGGCGGGGTCCTTCCACTACTCCCCGCTCAAGCTCAGGGAGTACATGGCAGCGGGCAAGGCAGTGATCGCTCCCCGAATCGGCGAGATGGCCAGGTGGCTGGCGGACGGCGAGGACGCGGTGCTCGTCGAGAGCGGCGACACCGGAGGTCTGGCGGCAGCCATCGTCGATCTCCATGAGCGGCCCGATCTGAGGGCGAGCCTGGGAGAAGCCGCTCGTCGCAAGATCCTCGAACAGGCGACCTGGGACATCCAGCTTCTCCGCATCGACGCGGCGCTGCACGGCGCCTCGAGTGCGCGGGCGCCGGAATGAGCGAGACACCCCTCGACGAGTCTCTCAACCCGATCTGGGTGCTTCTCTCCAAGGGGGAGAGCCCAAATCTGTGGCTGCCACCCACGGGCGGGAAAGAATGGGCGGCCTCGCTGGAGTCGGCATCGGCTTCCCTCGGCGACGGGGAGCTCATCGTTTCGGTGGGCCGGCCCCTGGCACGCTCGGCCCTGTCCCGACTTTCCGGCCGGGGTCGTCTATCGAGCAAAGGCCCCAGCCCGACAGAGATGACAGACGCATTCGCCAGGGAGCGGTTAGAGGTGATAGCCACCTACGGGCTCTGGCCGTCGGCTCGTTCCCCCCGAATTGCCTTTCCCTGGGGCCACATTCACATGCTCTACTGGCTACAGACCTCTGGCGTGCTCGGCGGTGGGGGCAACAGGCTCTGGGCCCGGATCCTGGCCAGGTCGGTCTTGTTCACGCCGGTCGCCGCCGCCATCGCCCCGGGCATCGCCTTCGTGGTCCGCCGATCCCGCAGCGAAGACACCCGATGATCGACGAGCTGACCGGCTACGCCAGGCAGGAATGGCAGTCCTGGTTCGGGCACTCCCCCGGATCGGTGGGCATTGCCATCGGGAGCGGAGGGCCGGCCCATAGGACGAGGGCCGCCGTGTTCGTGTTCGAGGACAGACGTGCGCGTCCATCGGTCGTGATGAAGATCGCCTTCACCGACCTCGAGGGAGCCTTTCTTCGACATGAGCACGGTGCGCTCGCTGATATCCGGCCCCTCTTGCCGGAGCCGATGCGCCGAACCGTGCCCCGAGCCCTCGGTCTGGCGGAGATCGAGGGAAACACCGTCCTGACGATGGAGGCGCTGGCCGGGCGTCGTCTTCTCGTCCCCGATCTCAACGGTTCAGGAGGCTCGCTACCCAGGTCGTTGATGGGCGACTTCTACCGCAAGTCGTTCGAGTGGAGCAACGATCTCGCCGTCGCCACCAGCAGCACAGAGCGGCTCGACGGGTCACACCTCGCCGAGATCGTGGACCGGTACATCGGTCTGGTCTCCCATTCCACCGATGTCGAGGGAAGGGTGCGCAGCTTCCGTGATGCGGTGGCCGGGAGTGGAATCGCCTGGTCCACGTCCTGGCAACACGCCGACCTGGCGGTGGGCAACGTGCTGATGCATCGGGGCGAGTTGCGTCTCCTCGACTGGGAGCACGCATCGGACAAGTCACAGCCCTGGTTCGATCTAGCCCAGTCCGTCGGGGCGACGGCGAGGCTGGCCAAGCGTCAATCGGGCGCCGCCTCCTCCCGGGCCGCGGCAATGTCGGCTCTCGGTAGATCGGGTTGGGCCGGCCAAGTGCTCCGGGCCGAGATCGAAGGCGCCTGGGACAACCGGATGCCCCTCGGCTGGGTGATCGCACTCAGCTCGATGGCCACCGCGATCCGGCAGGCAGACGACACCCGTATGGGCGCCGAGGACTGGACCGAGTTCGCCGCTGCGCTCGTCGCCGACAAAGAACTGCGATCGGAGCTCCCCTGGATGGTCCCCGACTGGTGATGAATGGTGACGGCGCTCCAGCGCCGGCATCACTCTCTGGCTGCCTTCCGCCACAGCATCGCCAGACGGAGGTAGGCAGGCACCTCGCCAAGCTCACGCTGGCGCAGCCGGCGGCGCGCCGTCCACAGACTTCGATGGGACCGATAGAGGGCGAGCAGTGCCCGGTCGGCGGGAGTGTCGAGAGTGACCGGTCCGGTTCGGCGGTACCCGTCATGGAACGAATCGGCCAACCTGGCCCTCGCGTCGTCGAATGCCCGCACCCTTCTCTGACGTTTCCCAGCCGAGGCGGCGCTCGAGATTGAACAGAAACCAGGCCACATCTCGATGCACCAGATCGAGGTCAGGTGGAGACGGCTGGTCGATGATCCACGCCTTCCCGCCGGGCTCGAGCCTGACGTTGTAGGGGGCGAAGTCCCCGTACCGCCTGGCCGTAGAGCTGACGAGATCGATGGCGTCGAGAAACCACGGCCGGACCATCACCGTTCTCGCCATCGCCTCGAGGTCCGCGCGCATCGACGTCGGGTCGGGCACCAGGTCTGCCACGGGGCTCTGGCTGTGGAACGATCCCAGCGCGTGGCCGCAGGCCTCGATGACCGGTCTAAACGTATCCGCCGTGTCGTGGCCGGCGGCGCGGAGCAGCTTCCCGAGGTCCTCGCCAGGGACGTAGCCGATGCATATGGAGGGCGGTGCTGCGTGCCAGCCCATCGGTCGGGCGATTTCGAGAGACGACCCGGCATCTGTGAGAAGCGTTGACAGGGCGATGAGGTCGTCGTGGATCCTCCTCGCCTCGGTCAGGTCCCAATCTCTCCCCACTTTGATCAGGGCGATCGGCGCGTCGCCCTCGGGCGTGCTCAGCTCATAGAACGTCGAAGTGTGACTGACGAATCGGCCGGTGGGGACCGCCGTCGCCAGTTCCCGAGCCGTCTCGAAACTCTGTGCCAGGTCTGAGGCGACAGCCCGCAGCTCGGTCTCGGTCAGTAGATCGGCTGGCACGCCTGCTCAGGCCCGACCGCGGGCGATGAAGGGCTCCAGCACGTCATGCCAATGTTCGACCGAGGCCTGGAGGGTGAACATGTCCATGCACCGCGTCCTTGCCTTCTGACCCATCGCCTCCCTCAGGGCCCGATCCGAGACCAGTCTCCGAACCGCGTCGGTCATCCCGGGCTTGTCCTCGATGTCGACCAATAGCCCGGTCACCCCGTCCTCGATCACATCCCGGGCCCCGGGGACCCTGGTCGCCACCGTGGCCAGACCGGAAAGCCCTGCTTCGATCAGCACACCCGGCATTCCCTCACCTGGGGGGAGACTCGTGAAGACGAAGATGTCGTTCTCGGAGAGAATCTGAGGCACGTCGCTGCGTCTGCCCAGCATCTCGATGCGTGCCTCCCCGGCGCGTGCGCCGAGCGATTGCTCCAGCGGCCCGTCTCCGACCATGGAGGCATCGAAGTCGAGATCATCCTCTCTCAGCGCCTCGACCACATCGATGAACCAGTCCGGACGCTTCCCTGGATCGAGATGGCCCACGAAAATGACGCCCGGCCGCCCGTCCCGGCCACCGATGTGAGGCGGGAAGTCGACCGGGTCCCGGGCGTTGGGGATGACCACAAGACGATCCTGAGGCACGTCGTAGAGCTGGTTGGCCTCCTCGGCCACGTCGCTGGACACCGCGGCGACGATGTCGGCCCGTCGGGTGTAGTAGCCGTGGAGGGACCGATTCGCCTTCCGCTGAAGCGCCCGATGGGCGGTGCCGACCTTCAGATACACGAGGGGCAAGTTGCGCGGGATGGCGATAGCGGCGTACTTGGCCGACTCGCCTCCGTGGGCGACGACCACCACCGGAGCGATCCGTTTCACCTCGCTGCGGAGTCGCCGGACCACTCGCGGATCGAGGCCGAGACGGCGGAGCATCCCGCGCGGCACATCGAGCTCGACATCGGGTCGAAGCAGCACGGGATCCGCCCGGAACAGAGTCAGGATCTGATGCGACTCGCCTTCGGCGTTGAGGGCGTCGACAAGGGCCCGGGCATAACGCTGGGCGCCTCTCGCCAGGTCATAAGGGAGTACGTGGAGAACGACGGGCGGAGTCGGGGAGCCCGGCATCTCGGTCAATGACATGCACCGATGCCGACGTCGACATAGGTCGAGCCGGCCTCGGGGATGAACTCCCACTCGTATCCGTCGGCGTACAGGGCCAGTTTGAGGATCCCGAACGAATCGGTGTATCGGGTTTCGCTGTTCGGGGCGACCTGGTCGAAGCTGCGATTTCCCGTGCCTCCGGTTCCGGCCACGAACTGCCGGATCCCCTCGACCGGATCGTGGGTGCCATCGGGGTCTTGTGGGGCAAAGCGCTCGTAGTTGTGATCGTGCCCGTTGACCACGAGTTCGGCGTCGCCCTCGTGGAGTGCTGCGAACAGGGCACTGACCTCGGCGACACCACCGTGATCACCGGAGCTGAACAGCGGATGGTGCCAGTAGGCCAGCGTGCAAGCGGCATCGGATGCCTCTAACTCCTGCCGGAGCCATTGCTCTTGGGGAGATCCGGCGTAACAGGGGATATCGCCGCAATTCGAGTTCAACACGAGAACCTGCCAGTCGCCCGCTTGGTAGCTGTAATAGCCCTCGCCAGGTTGGCCGGCGGCCTCGCCGAAGTAGCCGAAGTAACCGGTGGCATCGGAGGTGTTGTAGTCGTGGTTCCCGGGCGCCGGCCGGGTCCGGTCCTTGTGCCGTCCCCAGGTCGGGTCATAACACTGGGCGAATTCCTCCGCCGTGCCGTCTGAATAGACGTTGTCTCCTGTGGTGAAAACGATGGCGGAAGGGTCCTGGGCGACAACATCGTCGATGAGATCGGCCGTCGACGGTGTCGCCATCGTTCCCACAATCCGAGATGTCGCCGGCGCCGGCGAGTACGACCGGCGTGCCCGTCAACTGGGCCACTGGCTCCGACTCTGCTGCGGCCGCCTCTGCCGAGCCCCAGTCGAGGATGAGAAGGGGGGCGTTCGCCCCGCTCTCGAGGGCGGCGAACTCGGCACTGTCGTCAGTCGACGTGGTGAGATAGAAGTCGTAGGTGCCCGGCCCCAGGACGACGGACGTGAGGTCCACGTCAACCGTGGAGCCCTCCGCAGTTCCCGGAGGGATGATGGCGACTTGGGCCCCGACCGCCGGGGCATTTGCCCCGTTTGCCTCGGCCTGGGTCCACGGTCCCTCGACCGTGTGAACAGTCACCGCCTGCTCGGTGTCCGCTATCACGAAGAGTCGCATCGAGACGCTCTGGAGCGTTTCACCCTCGGGGATATCGCCGACGACGAAGCGAATCAGGGCCTGCTTGTTCTCGGGCGGGTCGTTCTCGATCTCGAGCACGTCTTCGAAGCCGTTGATCTCCTCCGGCTGGCCGCTGTTGACGGAGGTGTCCTCACTGGCCGTGACGGCAAGTTGGCCCGGGGGCATGGAGACGGTCGGTGAAGTGGGCGCGACAGCCGTGGTCGAAGGTGCGTCGACCGAGACAGGCGGCGCCGGAGTGGTGGTCGGGGCCGCCGCAGGCTCCTGCGAAAGACCGCCCGTGGCGAGGAAGCCGATGACCAGGCCCACCAGGATCGTCAGCACCACCGCCAGGACGATGATGATCGTCTGTCGGTTGTCCTTCGGTGTTGCCGTCATCGCCGTTCATGTTTTCGCCGTTCATCTGCCCTCCGCATACTCGAGACGAAGTCCAGGAGCCTGCCCGGCGTCTCCCTCGAAGGCGACGGCCGCTCGCCGGCCTGCCCCCTCCGCGCGTACGACCAACCTCAGGCTCCCTCCGGGCTCCCATCCTGGCGACGCGACGATCTCCCTGATGATCGCCGACAAGTCCGGAGTCTGCTGAAAGACACCGCGCTCGTCGGCGTCCCATCCCGCGGGCGCCCAGGTCACGGCCTCTGTCTCTGCGCCGCCCTCGTCGATGACACCGCTGATGGACAGGACCAGGTCGGAATCATCGACCCCGGCAGCGGTGAACTGGACGTGGGCGCTCCTGATGGCTGAGTCGGCGGACACGTTCAGTCCAGGAAACTCCAATGCCACCGTGCTGCCAGGGTCGAAAACGAGCGTGGTGCCGGCTTCCAGGGTGCCGTCGGTCGCCAACTGCCCGTCTTCCTCCGCAGCCGATACTGCGGTTCGCCCCACCGACCAGTTCGAAGGTGTGGTGGTGATGTCGGAGGGAAGGGGCACATGTGGCAGGTTCGTCGGGCTGTCCCCACGCGGGTTCCAGCCGGTCTCGATGGCAAGAGCCGGATTGGGGGCCCCGGCCACGACATCCCAAGGAACGAGCTTGAAGTTCTGGTTCCCCGAATCGTTGTCCCCGTCCTGCGCCACGAATAGCCCGTTGGGAAATCCGGCACCCAAAGGAGCACTCATCACATCGATGCCATCGGTGCTGCTGGTGCCGTCGACGGAAGCGGAATCGACGATCTGGAAATTGGACACATGCTCATTGTCCCCGGTGCGGTCGTACGTTGCGTACTGCCCCGAGCCCTGGCTCGACGCGATCAGATAGCCGGCTCCGTCAGGCCCGTAGTAGATCGTCAGTCCCTCCACGTCGGCCTCCAAGGTCGAACCGACCTGATCGACGGGGACGCGAGAGGAGCCGCCACCGGGCTCTGCCTCATATTTCCAAATGCCCACGGTCTCCTCCGCAACGTACAAGTAGGCGAGGTCGTCATCGGCGACACAGCCTTCGGCGGTGCTCTCCATGGAAATGTCACGTACCTGGGTCGCGGTCACTCCGCCGGCGCCCCCGTCCGAGAGTTGCCACTGGCGCACCGGCCCCGACCCGTCCGAGGTGACAAAGACGTAGAAATTCCCTGTCTCGGGGCTGCGATAGAGGCACACACCGAGAACGTCCAGGCCGGTAGCAATCGGCGAGGCCACCTCGACGAGCTGGCGGGTCTGGGGATCGACTCGGTGGATGGTGATGGCTTCATCGTCCTGTTCGCTGGTGACCACGATGTCGACCGACTGTCCGGCCAAGGGAAAGCCATGACGTATGTCGACGTTGTTGGGACGGATCCCGGCGAGATACTGGATCTGACGGCCATCGAGGTCATAGACGGCGAGACCGCCCTCCTTGTCGGTTCCGATGACGGTCGAAAGCGCCGGGTCCGTGGGGTGGAGCCAGATGGCGGGGTCGTCAGCCGCATCACCGCTGCTGGGAACCGGATCGGTTTCGACGGTCGCGGTGACGTCAGTCGTTTGTGCCTGGGCTGGCAGCCAGGACTCGCCCACCATCACTGATGCCACCGATGACACCGACGACGAGCGCGCTCAGAACCCGCGGGCTCCTCCTCCACATGGATGGGCATGTTAATGGTGCCCGCCATCAAGCAATTCAGAAGGGGGCTGGTGCGCTTTCTTCCGGCTCGGCGACCCGTGTACCGACGTAGATCCCGACGCCCAGGGCGATCAGGTAGCCGGCGACGATGACGATCAGGGCGGGAAGCATGTTGTCGAACCGGGCTGCGATCCGCGAGCAAATCACGACCAAGATGAACTGTGGGATCGAGGCCACCACAGCGCCCAGCCAGTTCTGCCTGACCCTGTTGACCAGGTTGGCCGTGCCGGGACGAAGCCGGAAGATGATCGGCTCGAGCAGGAGCAGTCCTAGGCACGCCGCCGATCCTGCGATCGACGGTGGACGGCCGCCCCCACCGGCCGCCGCCACCCAGAGAAATGCACCCACGGCCACGAAGGAGCCCTCCATGCCCAGCGAGACGGCCACCTTGGGCCAGGCGAGAAGGGTGATGGGCAGAGCAGCCGCCATGAGGACCAGAGCTTGTTCGGTGTCGGGAACGGCGGCAAAGGTGCCGAGTACGGCAAGGGTGAAGTAGATGACGCCGAGCCCGAGGCGTTGGTTACGTGTCTCGAAATCGTTGATGAGGAATCCACCGACCGGGATCAGCACCACCATCAGGACCCGTACCCAGGTCAGATCGGTGACAGTCGCACCGAAGCCCAGCCACACCGAGCCAGGCACTGCAGCCAGGATCTGCACCCAAGCCGGGGCCCGGGTCAATCGCACGATCAGGACTCCGAGGGCTATCGCTGCGAGAGCGGGGACCGCAGGCCCGAGTGGCTCCGCCACCAGGTACAGGCCACCAATCGTGGCGATAGCGATGAGCAACCCGGCGATTGGCATGGGGGGCCGATAGCGGCCGGTCGCAAATCGAAGGGCCCAGCCCAATGCCAGCGCCAGCACACCAAGACGGAGCCCGGTCGTGAAGAAGCCCGTCTCGAAGAGAGCGAGGAGATCGGACACAGGCCGATTCTAGGACGGGGCTCTCAGGCGCAGCCGCCCGGATACCTCACATGTTGGTCACCGGCCACGCCCTCGAGGACCACCACCTCCCCGTCGCCTGGGGGGTTGAGGCGGACGTCGACTTGCTCGTGGTCGCCGAGCCCGAAATGCGCCACGGGTGCCACTCCCGAGGAGTAGCCCTGAGTGGTTGTGATCTCACGGGCGCCGAGCAACGCGGACGCATCCCCCGCAGCGCCCACCTCGTAGACCTCTATCCGCCAGCCCGAGGCCGGATCCCAATTCGTTGCCCATGGAAACTTCCAGCCAGTGGCCCGACGCGGTCTCGTTGCGCAACATCAGTGAGGGCAGTGCCGGGTCGAACTCCACCAGAAAGACGTCGAGTCGCCCGTCCCGGTCGATATCCGCCGTAGGCCCGGCAACCCAGTACTGAGGGCTCCCCAGACCCTCCGGAGCGCTGAACAGGGGGATGTCACCGTTGAGTCCTGTGTGCCGGAACACAGCGGGCCGGGTGCCGTCCGCGGCCGAAGCGGTCGTGACCAGGTCGGGCCAGCCGTCGTTGTCCATGTCGTTGAGCTCGACGTGCGGGCCCTTGGTCGGAAGCCCGACCAGTCCGGCCGCCTCGGTCACCTCTTCGAACTGAGCATCACCTCTGTTGAGGAATAGACGCACCGGGACCTGAGCCCCGTCGTCGATTGTGCTGTTGAAATGGTGACCGACGGCGATGTCCAGCAGACCATCGCGATTGACGTCGGCGATCGAGGCGCCGGTCACCAGATCCTCGTCACCGATCGGCGGCCAGGCGAAAACAGAGCTGTCGGCCTGGTGGAACGACTCGCCCTCGGCGATGAATAGCTGATTCGACCCCGCCACGAAGATGTCCTGCCGGCGGTCCCCCGTGAGATCGCCCACCGCAACCCCGAGGCCGACGATGCCCTGGGACAGGCCCGCCGCCGCGGTGACATCCGTGAAAGCGAGGTCCCCTTCGTTTCGGAGCAGGACACTCCCGCCCTCATCGGCCGTGATGAACAAGTCGAGCAGGCCATCGAGGTCGTAGTCGAGGACCGCAACCGACCGGCCGGCAAATTGGGTGGGGAGCCCGCTTCCGGCCGGGACCAGAGAGCCCCCGTCGTTTCGCAGTATCTGTGAACCTGGTGCCGAAGGCTGGTCGTCGTCCCAGTTTCGGGAGACGACCAGGTCGAAATCACCGTCCGCGTCCAGGTCGGCGGTCGTCCCACCGCTGGTCCTGGCGAACATGTCGGGGAGGCTCTCGTCGGCGGCGAAGCTGGCGTCAGACGACAGGAGCAGCTGGTCCGGGGCGGGTCCGTCGGCGCCCCGCGCCTGATAGATCTCGGTGTCCCGATCGGCGAACGTGCCCATGAAGAGGTCGGGCCGTGTGTCGCCGTTGAAGTCTCCCCACACCCCGGCATGCCCGTACATGCCGACCAGAGGTGTCACCATGCCCAGGGCCTCGGTCTGATCGGAAAAGCCGATCGCTGTCTCCCCGCCCCCAGGCGCAGCCGTCCAACAGGTGAGGCTTCCACTTTCAGCGACGGTGCCGGCGGTGCCTGAGGAGGTACCTCCCGGCTCTGCCTCCGCCCCACTCGTGGCGGTGGTTCCTGCCCCGCCCCCGGACGTGCACGCGGTCAGGACGACCAGGGCCGCCACTGCCAGCAACCGGCGACTCACGGGAGATGGATCACGAGGAGGACGACTTCCCCGAAGCCGTCGTCCGCGCCGAGCGGTCCGGCGTTGGCACCCATGTAGATCGTGTCGCCGGCGGGTGACACCGCCATGCTGAATGTCCCGCCGAGACGCAGACCCAAGACCCTCTTCGGCCAGCGGATTCAACTCGGCGATGCACCGTCTGCTCACCGGTTGCGGTGTCGACACTGGTGAGGGCGCCACCGAATGCCCAGGCGTCGCCGTGGGCATCAGGCATGAAGAAGAACCGATCGCCGGAGGGGTGAATGGCCATGGTTGCGGTGTACTCGGCCGGATTGCCGAGGCTCTCGATCGACCCGTCTGGATTGAGGACGAAAAACGCGTCGGGATCCCGGGTGACCGCGAACACCCTTCCGTCCTCGGCCGGCGTGGTCGAGGCCCTGAGCCAGTCACCGGGCATCTTGTGGGGGTGAGTCGTCACCTCGTTGGTAGCCGGGTCATAAACCGACAGCTCACCACCGCCGATCGAGTAATACGCCCGCCCCTCGCCATCGACCATCACGTTTCGGAAGCCGGAATGCGGCGACGACGGGCCTTCGAAGACCATCTGCTCACCCACGACGTCGTAGACGAAGAACGGGCCGGCGTCGACGTTCTGAGCTTCCGCTATCGGGTCGATCGCCTCGCCGTATATCAGTCCCAGGTCCGCCGACCCGGCCAGCGACGGGATCCCGTGCTCCTGGATCGGGACTCCCAGCGCTGCGATCGTGCCCTGGTCGGGATCGAGTCGGAAGAGATAGTCCCCGGTGTAGGACGACCCGTACTGGAGGTCACGGTTGGTGCCCCAATAGGAGGCGAAATAGACCTCGCCACAGGGACCGGCGGCCATCTGGCCGTGGACCTTGCCGTATCCCCACGCCCCCGGAGTGTGCTCGACGTAGGAGAGGAGATCGCCGAGTGTGTCGAGCGACCCGGTCGCCGGGTCGTACTCGTAGACGAACGAGTTCCCGTCAGGGCCGAGATGGTCGCCTATCGCAGAGACGAAACGGCCATCGTCCAGGGCGATGCCCTGTCCCCACATGGTCCAGGGATCGCCCTGGTAGTCGGGCCGCGGGTACACCACACCCTCGACCTGCATCCCATTCACTTCGCCGAGGTCAACCAACTCGGCGCTCGGGCCACCAACGTATGGCTGACCGGGCGGGACGTCGCACGAAGGGTCGACAGCCCCGGTGACAGGGGTCGACTGACCCGTCTCAGGCTGTGTCGTCGATGTCTGCCCCTGTGTGGTGGGCGTCGCCGCTTCAGGGGAGTTGGGATCTGTGTCCCCTCCGCCCGCGAGTCTGCTCCCGAGAAACCACCCGCCGGCCAGGGCTACGGTCAACCCCCCGACGACCAAGACCCATTTCCACGCCCCCACAGCATGCCCTCCGATCCCGTCTTCCTGACCGGACGATAGTGCGTTCTGCATATTGTTTGACCACGGAGGGCGGTTACACTCTCCTTTCGTCTAGGGGGCGGACACGCAAACCGTGGTTTACTTGATTCGACGCCGACTTCATTCGATGCGGCGTCCTGGGGCGCTGAGGGGTTTCACAGGAAAATGAGCGAACGCGATCCGAGCATCTCGGTCAAAGACCTGACCAAGGTCTACGAGCCCTCGCCCACCTGGATGAAGCTCCTCGTGAAGAGCAACATCAAGAACGCAGTGGTCGCGCTCGACGGCATCAGCTTCGAGGTTGGGCCCGGTGAGATCTGCGCCGTGGTCGGCCCCAACGGCGCCGGCAAGACAACGACATTCCGCATCCTTCTCGGTCTCACCACCTCATCTACCGGGACGGCCACGGTGGGTGGATACGACGTCCAACACGAGTCGGTCGCAGTGCGACGCATGGTCGGCTGGATGCCTGGCCAGGACGTCAGCCTGCTGGGCCGGCTCACCTGTGTCGAGAACCTCCGCTTCCACGGCCGTCTGCAGGGACTCAAAGGTGAGGATCTCAAAGGGCGGATATACGACTCCCTGGCCAAGGTCGGGCTCTCCCATGCCGCCGAGCATTCCGTGTTCGCCCTCTCCTCCGGGATGCGGGCACGACTCCAGCTCGCCCGTGCCATCCTGCACAGCCCCAGCGTCTTGATCCTCGATGAGCCCACTGGTGCCATCGACCCGGTAGCTGCCCACGAGCTCCTCGGCCTGATCATCTCCATCGTCGAGGAAGAGCGGCTCGCCTGCATGATCAGCTCGCACCGTCTGGAGGAGATCGAAGCCCTCCACTCTCATGTCGTCCTCCTCGACAAGGGGCGGATCCGGTACGACGGAGACCTCGACGAGTTGAGAGCTCTCGTGGACCGGGAGCAGCTGGAGATCGAGTTCGGATCCGACGAGAGCGCCCGTCAGGCACGGAAGCTCATCGACGCCGCCGGTCTCGGTGAGTCGATCTCCGTCGAGGGATCCCAGCTGACAACTGTCCTGACCTCATCCGAGACGACGACCGGCGACGTCCTCGCCGTCCTCGAGACGGTGGTACCCGACGTGGTGCACCTCCAGGAAGTGCAGCGACCGCTCCGCGACATCCTCGCCGACATGTATCGGGAGCACGAGGCGACATGAGCGTCGAGACCAAGACCCCCGAAGTCGGCGGAGCACGGGCGTCGCAAGAAGCGGCGCTCACCGAACAGACCCACCCCTTCGATCGCGGTTGCGTTCCTCCGCATGGATGCCATCGAGGAATTCAGCTACCCCATGTCGCTCATCCTCAGCGAGCTGGGGACCGTCCTACCGGTGCTGGTCTCGTTCTTCATCGGCGACCTGGTCGGTGAGTCGGCCGAAGTGGGTGACGACTATTTCACCTTTGCCGTACTCGGGCTGGCGGTGTCCGCGGTTCTCCAGGGTGCCTTGAGCGGGTTCGGCGGCAACCTGCAACGAGCCCTGAACCGGGGCTCGCTGGAGATGCTCTTGGTTGAGCCGGTCCCGTGGACGTTCCTCCCGTTTGCGATGAACATCTGGCACACCATGATGGGAGTGTTCGAAGGCGCGATCATCCTCGGTATGGGCGCCCTGCTCGGCGCTGAGTATCTGGCCTCGGGGTGGTGGGAGTTCCTGGTCCTGCTCGTGCTTGGGATATTCGCTTGCACTGCGATCGGGATCGTCTCTGCCGCCATCCTCATCATCTCGAAACGGTCCAAGCCGTTCCTCACTCTGTATGGCATGGCGGCCTCGTTACTAGCCGGCGCCGTGTTCTCGGTCGACCAGCTGCCCTCATGGCTGAAGACCCTGTCCTGGGCCATCCCACACACCTATGTCATCAACGCCAGCCGCGCCGTGCTCATGGAGAACCCGGGCACGTTCGTCGTCCCGTTCCGCCTGGCCGTTATCGCCCTCCTCGTCTTCAACGTGGTGGTGCTCACCGGAGGTCTCTGGCTGTTCTCCCGCTCACTCGAGTACGGGAAAAAGATGGGCATGCTGAGCGGCTACTAGGCCAGCCCGTGCCCTTCGACCATAGACCCGACACTCCTGGAGCAGATGTGCTGCAGAGGGCCCTCGTGGCCCTGGCGGACAAACACTCGATCGACCCGGAATCTCTGACCTGGACCGTGGGCGACCGCACTGACCGCAAGCGCTCCACTCTCTTCCACTTGACCTTGCGGTCCCCTGAGGGAACGGTGGCGACGGCCTGGTACAAGACCCCGTACTTCCCGCCGGCAGAGCAAGACTCCCGACATCTGGGCCGGGCACGCGAAGCCCTCAGTCAGGGCGACGAGATGGCGCGACGTTTCATGGAGCTCGCCGGCGAATCCTCTCTCGCCATCAACGAGACGCTGGCCTTCGACGAAGACACGCTCGAGGTGGTGACCCTCGGGCTGGTAGGTGAGCCCATGGGCAACCCGTTGCAGTTTGCCTTTACCGGCAAGAGTCGAGCGAGGGCCTTGGCCGCTGCTGCAGCAGTCGGACAGGCGGTCCGGGTTCTCGAGAGTTTCCCCCAGCCCGAGCCTGGCCCAGAGCTGGACCGCATCTGGAAGGAGACGGAGCGGAAAGTCGAGTCCATCGGGCCGCTCCTGCCAGAGGCCGATCGGAGGAGCCTCGAGACGCATCTTGGTGAGCTGTTCGACATGGCCTCAGCCGACACCCGCGGAGTAACCGTCTCACACGGAGACCTCAGCCCCGGGAACGTGATAATGATGGAGGACGGCACCGGTCTGATCGACTTCGGCTGGATACC
The DNA here is from genome assembly GCA_963843585.1 of uncultured Acidobacteriota bacterium. Classification (GTDB taxonomy): domain Bacteria; phylum Actinomycetota; class Acidimicrobiia; order Spongiisociales; family ZC4RG35; genus JARDZU01. Next base: position 38,909 of record CAWJLJ010000008.1, on the reverse strand, counting down.
CCAGCTTCGTGGCTTCGACCTCTCCCGATTCGTTCATCGTCTCCGCTACACCACCACGTCGTTCCGTCCCTGGACCGAGGCTCTGGTTGGCGCCGTAACGGAAGGTTATGGAGACACTGATGCCGCCTCGCGGCCCGGGTGGCGTTTCTCGGAGATGCAGCGCTTGATGGGCACGATCCAGCGTCTCGAGCGGAAAGGTGAGGGGGGTCGGAGATCGGCCGGGCGTGCCCTGGCCGAGATCCGGGCGGGGCTCACGTGAAGCCGTTCCCCTTCTTCTTCGGGGCCAACGGTTCGGGCACGACCCTGCACCGGGCCATCTTCGACTCTCATCCCGACCTGGCCATCCCGGGTGAGGCCCGGTTCGTGGCCAGGCTGGCGAATCGGTACCGGGAGAAGGGATACGACACCGAGCGGTTCCTGAAGGATCTCGGCAAAGACGATCGGTTCGAGAACTGGGGACTCGAAGCTGATGACGTCGAGATGGCTCTGAATGACCCACCGGCCGGGGACTATCCGGAGGCGGTGCGCCGGCTCTACGGCCGATACGCCGGCCTGCAGGGCAAGACCCGCTACGGAGACAAGACCCAGAGCAACATCCATCATCTGACGCTGCTGGCGGACCTCTTCCCTGAGGGCAAATTCGTCCATGCGGTGCGAGACGGCCGGGACGTCGCCCTGGCGCACACCGACGGGACCAAGATCGAACAGGTCGCCGTCTCCTGGAAGCGCCGGGTCGACGCCGGACGGGCGGCCGGGGAGTCGCTCGGCCCCGACCGATACATCGAGTCCCGATTCGAGGAGTTGATCGACGACACCGAGGGCTCGGTTCGGAGGTTGTGCGACTTCCTCGAGTCTGCCATTCGATCCGCGGATGCTCACCTACTACGAGCGCGCCGGTGACATCGTGTCGACCACGGCGGTGCCCGACCGGCACAAGGACATATTCCTCCCCCCGACCAAGGGTCTGCGCGACTGGCGACGGGAGCTGTCCGACGACCAGGTGGCCCGATTCGAGGCTCTCGCCGGGAACCTGCTGGCCGATCTGGGCTACGAGCGCAAGTTCGAGAAAGTGCCTTTGTCCGCCCGGACCGCCGCCCTGCGCCAGGTGGCCGCCGACAGCGCCCGCTACACGGTTCGGCGGGTGAAGAAGGTCTTGCGCTGACCAAAGAGAAAGAGCCCCCGAAGGGGCTCTTTCAGATTCAGGTTCTCAGTCGATCACGGCGGTGGTGGTGGAGGGGCTGGTTGCCCGCAGTTGGGCCACGCCGGGTCGCGGGCGAGGATGTAGTTGTAGTTGGCCAGGTCGCTGGTCTGCAGACAGGTGTTGCCGAACAGGAGCAACTCCTCCAAACCGACCCCTCGGATACGGAACAGAGGGATCTCGGTGTCGTTCAACTGGTTGTTGGAGATGTCCAGTGACGACAACAACCCCAGATTGATGATCCCGTCCGGGATCGGGCCCGTCATCAGATTCAACGACAGATCCAGCTCGGTCAGCGTTGCGATCTGGGCGAACTCGTTGCTGAACCCGCCCAGATTGTTCTCGGACAGATCGATGTCGTCCAGCGTCGGGGCGTTCCCGAATCCCGCCCTGATCCCGGTGAAGTTGTTCACCGAGAGGTCGAGACGGTTGAGGAACTGGAGACTGCCGATCACACCGGGCACCGCCCCGCCGAAGTTGTTCTCCCTGCAGATCGATCTGACGCAGTGAGGGCATCCCCCCCACTACTGCGATCGATCCGGACAGGCTGTTCGACCCCAGGTCGAGGATCTGAACGGCGTTCAGGTTGGTCAGGCTGGTGGGCAGTCCCCCAGTCAGCTGGTTGCTGTGCAGGTCGAGCTCGACCGAGAGACTGGTCAGGCCGCCAATCTGGCTGGGGATGGCCCCGGTCAGCAGGTTCCCCGAAAGGTCGAGCGCGGTCAGTTTCTTCAGCCGGCCGATGTTGGTCGGGATGCTCCCGCTGAGCTCGTTGGAGGCGAGGTCGAGCGTGACCAGGCCGGTGAGATTCCCGATCGAACCCGGCAATCGATCCAACGAGATTGTTGCCGGGATCATTTGGAGTCTGCTCCAAGACGATCGCGCTCACGCGGTTGCCCTGGCAGTTGACACCGAACCAATTGCATGGATTTGTGTTGACCCCCCAACCGGTCTTGGTCGTCCATTGAGCACCACCGGTCGCGTTGATAGAGGGCGAGCAGGGCTTGGCAGTCCCCCTTGACCACCGTGGTGACCGTGTCGCAGAAGGTCCCTCCGCCGGGTGGTCGGTGGCGGTGGGCGGCGGCGGTGACTCCGCCGCCAAGCGCCCGGATGAGGAAGGCCGCCATCTGGCCACGGGTGACGTTGGCAGTGGGGCAGAAGTTGGTGTTCGCCGGCGGGTTGCACCCGAAGGTGATGCCGGCCTCGGCCACCCGGTTGATCCCGTTCTCGAAGATCGAGTTGTTGTCGTCGACGAAGAAGTCCCGCGACGCGGCGGGCAGGTTGCGGGCGCGGGTGAGGAATGCCGCCATCTCTCCGCGGGTGATGCTGTTGTCACCGCAGTATCGCCCCGGGCCACAACCCTGGGTCAGACCGGCCTGCCGAAGACGGTTGGCCGCGTCCTCATACACCTTGCCGTTGTCGTCGAAGAAGAAGTCGGCCGACGCCGGACCCGAGGTTGAAGGCCCGGACGATGAAGATGGCCATCTGGCCTCTGGTCACCGGGTTGTCCGGACAGAACCTCGTGTTCGCCGGAGGATTACATCCGAATGTGATGCCACGAGCGGCGAGTTCGTCGATCGCCCCCCGGAACACGCTTCCTGCCGTGTCGGTGAACGCCTGCTGCTCGATCGACTCACCTGAGTCGTCGGCCACCTGCGCACCCGCCACCGGCATGATCGAGAGGAAGAGGGCCACCACGAGCCCCAGCAACCCCAATTTTCCACCACGCATTGTGAAACCCCCTGGTGCCTTCCCCGCACCGGTAGACCAGGAAGAGCGATAGCCCTCCACCCAACGTCGCGGAGCATACATGCCCTCTGAACGTTGTGCCACGTCGAGTGGTCGACGAACGTGATGAGTGACCAAAGGGACTAGACCGCGGCTATCGCCGACTCGTTCGTCGAGTTCTTGACGACGCCCTGAAACAGGCTCTATCGTGTCTTTGGTATTAAATAGACAAGCCAAGTCAACTTTATCTCGTAAGGATTTCCCGGATGCCGTCACTCATCGTTTTCGTCCTCGTCGGCTTCGCCGCCCAGATGGTCGACGGTTCACTCGGGCATGGCCTATGGGGTCACGTCGTCGACCCTCCTGGTGGCGACCGGCATCGCGCCGGCGATGGCCTCGGCCTCGGTTCACTTCGCCGAGGTGGGGACCACGCTCATCTCAGGAGCTTCTCACTGGCGGTTTGGAAACGTCGACTGGCGGACGGTGCTCCTCCTCGGGGTGCCCGGCGCCGTCGGCGCCTATGCCGGCGCCACCGTCCTCTCCAATCTCTCGACCGAGGCGGCACGGCCCTGGATGTCGGCGATCCTGCTCGTCCTCGGAGTCTCCCTCCTCGTCCGATTCGCCGTCAGGGGTACCCGGACCGACCGTCAGCACCTCGGTTTCAAGTCCAGGTTCCTGGCGCCGCTGGGATTGTTCGCCGGCTTCGTCGATGCCAGCGGGGGTGGCGGGTGGGGGCCGGTCGCCACTCCAACCATGCTCGTCTCGGGCCGGACCGAGCCGCGGAAGGTGATCGGATCGGTGTCCGCCAGCGAATTCCTCGTCTCGGTCGCAGCGAGTCTCGGATTCCTGGTCAACCTCGGGTCGCAAGGGATCGACTGGCCGATCGCCGGCGCTCTTCTCGTTGGTGGCGCCATCGCGGCACCGTTCGCCGCCTGGTTGGTGACAAAGGTGGCACCAAGAGTGCTCGGCACAGTGGTCGGAGCAGTGATCGTGATCACCAACTCGAGGACGCTGTTCAACCAGTTCGAGCTCGAGGGATCGGCCAGGACCTTGGGCTATCTGGCGATCGTTGTCGGTTCTGTGATCGCCATCGTCCTCGCGGTGAGAGGAAGCAGACGGGAACGCGAGCAGTCAGAGCTGATTGCTCAGTCCGTCTAGGGCTTGGTAATCAGCCCTACCGGAACCCAGGGCCCGCCGGACTGGGCGGCGAGGGTGGCGAAATCGGTCCGCTCCAGAATGGCGATGGTGGCGTCGCGCACCTCGGCCCAAACATCCCGCAGGCTGCACCCGATCTCCATCGAGCACGGCTGCGGCTCATGGCGGGTGGCGCATTCGATCGGTGCCAGTTGACCCTGAAATATGCGCACGATGCGCTCCAGGGTGATCTCTGCGGGATCGTGATTCAGGCGGTAGCCACCGGACGGGCCCCGCTCCGAGCGGACGACGCCGGCGTCGCGAAGCTGCATGAGGATCTGCTTCATGAAGGGCTCGGGGACCCCCACCCTCCGCGAGAGGTCCTGCGCATTGAGACGCTCCCCCTCTGCGATGGCCAGGGCGAGAACGGCTCGCGTCGCATAGTCGGTCTTCCGCGAGATCCACATTGTTGACCATTCTAGTCGACTTTGTAAGGTGGACCTCGAGACGGGAATGAAGTTGAAGCCTTGAATGTTGATAGTTCAACAACACCAGATGAAAGGGCTCATTCATGGCAACTGATCGCATCGTCGATGGTCGGATCGTCCCCCATCCCGGGACGTGGCTCATCGACCCCATCCACAGTGATCTCAGGATCACCGCTCGCCATCTGATGGTGGCCAAAGTCCGAGGCACCTTCGAGGACCTCGATGCCACGATCGTTGTCGCGGACGACCCACGGCAGTCAACCGTGGAGATCGAGGCCAAGGCCGCATCGGTCACCACCGGCACCCGCGAGCGAGACGAGCATCTGCGCTCCGCGGACTTCCTCGACGCCGAGCAGCACCCTCTGATCATCTTCAAGTCGACTGCGCTCAGCCCGGCCGGAGACGACTGGAAGCTGACCGGTGACCTCACCATCCGCGGGGTGACCCGCCCGGTGCAGTTCGACCTCAGGTTCGAAGGCACCACGACGGATCCCTACGGCAACACCAAAGCGGGCTTCAGCGCCGTCGGTGAGATCGAGCGCCGGGACTGGGACCTGACATGGAACGTCCCACTCGAAAACGGTGGTGTGCTGGTATCGGAGAAGTTCAAGATCGAGTTCGACATCGAGGCTGCCCTCCAGGCTTGACGCCGTTCTCCGTACAAAGAAGAGCCCGGCCCCCGGCCGGGCTCTTCTCGTTTCGGGCCGGCTCAGTCGACCCGGAGACCGCCGACCGCCTCGACGCCGGCAGCGGCGGCGTCACGAAGGAAGTCGCGGACCACACCGAGTTGCTCGGGAGTCAGGGCGTGGCCGGTCATCGTCCGATCCCCCCGTACCACTCAACTGCGTTCTCGTCGAGCATGCGACGGCCGTCGTAGACGAAAGGCGCTCGATCGAGCTCGCGGAGCAGCGCCGGCAGGCGTTCGAACTCGTGCCAGCGGGTGACGATCACGATGATGTCGGCGGAGGCGACCGCGTCCTCGAGGGATGCGGCGTACTTCACAGATGTATCACCGAGTACGAGTCTGGCCGTGTCCATCGCGACCGGGTCGTACGCCATTACGTCCGCTCCCGCCGTGACAAGTCGCTCGATGATCGGAAACGCAGGAGATTCGCGAACGTCGTCCGTATCGGGCTTGAACGCCAGGCCGAGCACGGAGACGCGTGTGTCGTTCAGGTCGCGGACCTCGCGGCGAATCCCTTCGAGCACGCGATCCGGACGTTGCCTGTTGGTGTCGAGAACGGCCTGGAGCACACTCATTTTCACTCCCTTCAGGGCTCCGTGCGCGATGAGGGCACTGACGTCCTTGGGGAGGCAACTTCCCCCGAATCCGCAGCCCGCCTCGAGGAAGCTCACGATCGGCGCGCGGTTCGACTCGCCATCAGATCCAGAAGGGTGAAGTATCCGGACGTGTGCAGACCGGCCATGACGTCACGGGCGTCGACGCCACCGAGTGCGGTGCACAAGTCGGCGAACTCATTCGAGAAAGAGATCATGGTCGCAAGCAGGGCGTTGGACGCGTACTTGATCATCTCGGCCGACTTGTTGTTGGTGCGGATGATCGGGACGTCGGTGAAGGCGGCATAGACATCAGACAGTGTGTCGAGTGTCCGCTCGTCGACCCCGCCGACCACGATTCGGTCGGGATCCATGAAGTCGGCGACGGCCTGACCCTCGGTCAGGAACTCCGGGTTGACTCCGAGACCGAAGCCCTCACCGGCGCGCCGGCCCGAGGTCTCCTCCAGAGCCTCCCGCACCACGCCATCCGTCGTGCCGGGCACCACCGTGCTCTTGACGACGACAACGTGATGCTCGGATTTCTCGGCCAAGGCGGCGCCCACCTGGCGCGCCGCATTCACGACATAGGTCAGGTCGATCGCGGTTCCGTCGAACGGCGTGCCGACGGCTATGAAGGTCACGTCAGAATTCCGGACCGCGCCGACGAGGTCGATGGTTGCCGAGAATCGCTTGCCGGCGTGGCGCTCGAGCAACTCGCCGAGGCCGACCTCATGGATCGGCGCCTCACCCCGGGTGAGGCGCTCGACCTTCGAACGGTCCACGTCGACGCAGACCACTTCGTGACCCTTGTCGGCCAAGCACACCCCGGTGACGAGGCCGACATAGCCGGCGCCGATGATGGAGACTCGCATCAGGCGTCTTCAGCATGGCGGTTGTAGTGGTACCACACGAGGGTTCGCCGTAGGCCCTCGTCCACGAGTATCGACGGCTCGTAGCCCAACTCGGTCCGCGATTTGGTCATGTCCGGGCATCTGCGGTTCGGGTTGTCGACCAGATAGTCAGCCTCGGTCGACTCGCCGGTCACTACCGTCCCGGTGTAACCGAAGAGATCGTGCGCCGTCGCTGCCAGCCGTCGCCCGAGGTCCGCCATCGAGATCTCCGGACGATCGATCCCGATGTTGTAGGGCTCGCCGGCCCGTCCCCGCACGAGCGCCCGGTAATAGCCGACTACGGCGTCGGCCACGTAGCAGAAGGTTCGCTTCGGGCTTCCATCTGAGAGCATGACGATGTCGCGACCACTGAAGACGTCGCGTGCGAAGTCAGGGATCACGCGTCGATCGCTGATCTTTAGTCCCGGTCCGTAGTTGTTGAACGGCCGGACCATCCGCACCGGCACGTCGTAGTGCTGGGCGAACACCGAGCACAGGGTCTCGCCGTAGCGCTTCGACTCGTCGTAACAGGCGCGCGGACCTGTGCACGAGACATTGCCGCGGTAGTCCTCCGACGTGGGGATGCGGTCGGGAGCGGGATCGCCATAGATCTCGCTGCTCGAATAGAAGATGAAGCCGCCGAACTCGAGGCCCCGCTCGACCCGGTCTCGTGCGTACTCGAGCAGCATTCGCAGCCCGTCGATGTTGGCATCCATCGTCTCCAGCGGGTGGGCTCGGTAGTACGTCGGGGACGCGATCCCGGCGGCGTGGACGATGAACTCGAAGTCTGGCATCGGGTCCGGCAGTGGCTGTCGGACGTCGTGTCGGACCGTCGTGAGATCGCTACGCCGGCCGAGTTCCTCCAGCCACGGCGGGACGCCACGCACGTAGTTGTCGAACACGGTCGTGTGGATCCGCTGATCCTCGACGACGCGGTCGTTCCAGTGGAGCACGCTCTGCACGAGGTAGTAGCCGAGGAATCCGGCTCCTCCGGTGATGAGGAGGCGCTTCCCAGCCATGGCCGCGAAGTCGTCGACGAGCTGGTCGACGATGTGGTCGAGGTCGCGCGCAAGTAGATCGGCAAGGGGCTCGATCCCTTCCTGCAGGTTTGTCATTGCTCCGGGTCTCCGATCCCTGAGACGGCTTCTGACCGTTCGGCGCGGTGAATGTAGGCCGCTATCCGCGGCAAGAGGAAGCCCGAAGGCACCCGGTATTCATCCTCAACCCGGCTCGAGCCCAACTCGGGGTGACCGTTGGCCGGGGAATCTCAGAGTTGTTTGTTAGCGGTAGAGCAACCCGAAAGTAACCCTCTGTTTGCAGTCGTCGATTACATACATGACGACTGGTAAGCGAATCCTCCCCGGTTAAAGTGCCGGTGAGGTGCAGTGCACCTGGGGAACTGATTGGGATGTGGAGCCGCGGTGACACCGCATAAGGGAGGCACACAATGTGGGTGGGGGTATGCGCGCACGCGCGCTGGTGCGCCGAGCGTGTCTTGGGGCTGTCGGGGGGTAGTCACGACTGTGGCGATCTCCGGACAACTCTGACACGTTCGAGCTTTGACGACTCGCTGACAACGTGAAGCTGGCAGTTTTTGGGCTGGGCTATGTGGGGTCGGTCACGGCTGCCTGCCTCGCCGAAGACGGCCATGACGTAGTCGGTGTCGACTCCAACGTTGAAAAGGTGGAGATCTTCAACTCCGGCCGTGCGCCGATCCGCGAGCCCGGGCTCGATGATCTGATCGCCTCCGGTGTCGCTTCGGCAAGGCTGCTGGCCACAGACGACTCGGTGGCGGCGGTGGAGCAGTCGGACGCCGCCTTGATCTGCGTCGGAACACCCAGCCGTGCCGACGGAAGCATCGAGCTCGACCACATCCGCACGGTGGTGGCTGATATCGGTCGGGCGTTGAGGGGAAGGACTACTCCCTTCACGGTCATCCTTCGGTCCACGGTGCTCCCGGGGACGACGAGGGACATCGTCCTCCCGATTCTCGAGTCGGCTTCGGGTCTCACGATCGGCGAACAGATCGATCTGTGCTTCAACCCGGAGTTCCTGCGCGAAGGCTCGTCCATCAAGGACTACCGGGAGCCTCCAAAGATCGTGGTCGGCACCGAGCACGGGAAGCACAATGCGATCACAGACCAGCTCTATGCCCAGTTCGAGTGCCCTCGCTCCGACACAGTCTTCGAGGTCGCCGAACTGGCCAAGTACGTAGACAACAGCTGGCACGCCCTCAAGGTGAGTTTCGCCAACGAGATGGGCCGGCTCGCCCGTGATTTGGGTGTCGACGGCAGGGAGGTCATGACGATCATGACCGGCGACACCAAGCTGAACATCTCGTCCCGGTACCTGCGACCTGGATTCGCCTACGGCGGGTCGTGCCTGCCCAAGGACATCGCGGCTCTCCGGTCCCATGCCCAAAGCCGGGACCTCGACCTGCCGCTGATCTCGGCGATCCCCCAGAGCAACGAAGAGCACATCCGGTCCGCGATGGACCTCATCGAGGATTTGGGCGGCCACAAGGTCGGATTGCTCGGCATCACGTTCAAGTCGAACACCGACGACCTGCGCAACAGCCCCTTCCTCGAACTGGCCCGTCGCCTGCTCGACTGCGGCAAGGAAGTTCGGGTCTTCGACCCTGACTTCGACCCGAAGGGCCTCATCGGGGCGAACCTGGCATTCCTCAGCGAGCAGCTTCCGTCCTTCGAGCAAATCCTGGTGTCCTCCCCCGACGAGGTGCTTGCTTTCGGGGACATCGTCGTCCTGGGGAAGAACGACGAGCCCCTGGTCGATGCGGCGCTGAAGCTGGGGCCGGGCCAACACCTGGTCGATCTGGCCGGGATGTCGGTCAGGCCCGTCGACGGGAGTTACGTTGGCATCGGCTGGTAGGCGTGTCCTGATCATCGTCCAGAACCTGCCGGTGCCTTTCGACCGGCGGGTCTGGCTCGAAGCGACCACCTTGCAGGCTCAGGGCTACCAGGTATCGGTCATCTGCCCCAAGCTCAAGGGATTCAATGAGTCACGCGAGACGATCGAGGACGTCGAGGTGTTTCGCTATCCGATGCCGTTCGACCCGCGGTCCAAGCTCGGCTTCCTGGCCGAGTTCTCGTGGGCATGGCTCGCCACCTTTCTCCTCTCGGTGAGGGTGGCCATGCAGGGCCGGGGCTTCGACGTCATCCATGCCTGCAACCCACCCGAGACATACTGGGTTCTCGCCCTCATCTGGCGACTGGCGGGGAAGAAGTTCGTGTTCGATCATCACGACCTCTCCCCGGAGATGTTCGAGGCCAAGTTCGGGGTGAGTAGCGGCCTCGTGCATCGGCTGCTGCTCTTCATGGAGCGCCGCTCCTTTCAGACAGCCGACATGATCCTGGCCACCAACGAGAGCCACCGGACAGTTGCCATCGAACGCGGCGGCGTGGACGCAGACCGGGTTGCGATAGTCAGGTCAGGGCCTGATCTGAAGCGACTGACCGTCTATCCCCCCGACCCGGCGTGGGCAAACTCGAAGGAGCACGTAATCGCCTACCTCGGTGACATCTCGGCCCAGGACGGGGTCGATGGCCTCATCAGGGTGGTGGCTCTGCTGAGCGAGCGACGGGACGACTTCCACACCGTCGTCATCGGTGGCGGGTCTGCCTGGCAGGACGTGAAGCAGTACGCAGAGGAGCTGGGTGTGGATCACCTCTTCACGTTCACCGGTGTCGTGTCAGATGACGTGCTGTGCCGTGCACTGTCGTCGGCAACCGTGGCGGTGGACACGGTCCCGAAGAACAGCTGGTCGGACCGGTCGACCATGAACAAGATCATGGAGTACATGTACTTCGGCCTGCCGATTGTCGCCTTCGACCTCACCGAGACGATGAGATCAGCCGAGGATGCCGTGGCTCCGGCGCGATCCGGTGACGAGGCCGATTTCGCCGAGATCCTCGACCAACTCCTCGACGACCCCGAGCGACGGAGGCAGATGTCCACCGCCGGGAGGAGTCGACTGGAGAGCACTCTGAGTTGGGAGCACTCGGTCCCTCATCTCTTGAGGGCGTACGAGCGCGCCTTTGCCAATCCGTCGCGGGACCGCGTGGCGGCGAAGTCACGCCCCGTCTGACCCGACCGTCAGGCTCCAGCGCTCTCAGCAGATCCCCCATCGCCCACCGAGAGCCGGGTCGTCACAACCTCACCGGGACTCATTTCGCCCTCACCTTCGAGAGTAAAGGCGGCCAGACGCACGTCGAACGCCGGCGAGTACCAGCCGAGGGGCTCCGTCTCGTCGCCACGCACGGCGCGCCATCTCATCGACCCGCTGAGCTCCATCCTCGACGAGTGGGCCCGGCCATCGGTAGACACCCATGACAGCTGCGCCATGTTTCCGTCCAGCACGCATTTCACGGCCGGACCGAGGTGGAAGCGAACTGTGGCCTGGGTAGACCGATCAACCCTGTCCTCGATCGTCACGCCGGCGTCGTCGACCACCACCGTCCTCCGGTGCTCGATCTCCCCGCCGTCCACATGGGGTCGAATGCAATAGCCCGTCCAGCTCGTCAGCGGGCCTTCCGAGACCTCCGTCACACCTGATCGCTCGGCTGAGGACCACATGAAGGGCCCCGACTGCTGGGCGTGGCTCGCTTTGGCGAATTCGACGGTGTTGTGGGCCCGGATCGAACGGAAGTACGAGCGCCAGAACGGCTCTGACTGGTAGCAATAGGTACCCGGATCGGCCAGGACGTCCACCCCGCCGTGTCTCACTTCGACAGACAGAGCGTCGTCATGGCCATGGGCCGCCGTCGCCATGAATCCGAGTGGGCCACCGTCACATCGACACCAGATCTCGGACGGCCCACCTGGCCGTGCCCTCAGGATCGTCATCCCGGACTCCGGGAATGACACCGGCCGGCTCGAGGGTCGACCACCTGGCAGCGCGCCGACCGAGGCGAAGGACGCGAGGGCCGAGCTCCGGACATCACCCACAGCTTGCGGCGTCGGCCACCAGTCGAGCCGCCCGAAGAGCGAGGACCCGGTGGCGAGCAACGAAGCCCACCGGTCGAAACCCGGACCATCGACCAACAGTGCTATCGCATCATCCGAATCTCCCTGGCGAGGCGGTCTCCCGGAGACATCGAGCATCGCCGCCACGACATCGACCATGGACCGAACACGGACCCAGAACTCGTCTCCGAGCCCCGAGCCTGCTGCCTCGCCCTCGAGGCCGGCGAGCATGAACAGTTCCGCAACGAAGCCGTGATAATCGGCGGCCAGCTCGCGATCCACGCCATCGCCGTCGATCTGCCGGTTCGCCTCCCGGATGAGACCCCGGCCCGCCCTCTCCCTCCACCGAGAAGACTCGGGGAAGAGGGGAAAGGCGCATGCCGCCGTGAACTGGCCGGCCCACTCGGCGATGGCATGGTTGTTGGCCGAGGTGCCATGGCTAGGCAGGCGGTCAAGCCACACCTGGTGCGCATAGAGCTGGTCGAGAAATCGCGGGTTCTCCTCGAACCAGGAGGGGGCTCGGTCGTCGTAATCGAGCAGGCGCCTGATCCAGACCCAGGAGAGCAGCCGCATGCCGATCTCGATTCCGCTCGTCCAATGTATGCCACGGAACGGGGGGTTCGCCTGCCACCAGCTCTCCAACTGGGTCATGAGCAACCGAGCGGCCTTCGGATCGCCACGAAACCGGGCGGCGCCGGCCAGCACCGTCAGATGCTGATGCCGGGAAGGTTCCCAGACGTGCTTCAGGCTGCCCCGCCACGCCCGCTGGTTGATGCGAAAAGCCGACTGTGCCGCCGGGGCGCGCAACCCGGTCTTCGGGTCCATGAACCAATCAGGTTTGTCCCCCATGTCGGTTCGCTCGACGCCGAAAACCTGGACCCGACCTTGGGAGATTGACTCGACGGCGTCCGCCAGAGCTTCGAGCGCAGCATCGGAGGGCGTCTCAGGCAGCCGGAGGAATGGAGTGGCAAACCCACCACCCTCGGCCCGTCTCGCCCCGGATCCTCGCAGCCTTTTCTCCTCGACCGCGGTGATCACCTTCACCCCCGAGTCCTTGGCCCGGTGGACGATCTCGCCAGGGCCCATGGCCGCAAGGCGGTGGATGTACCAGCTGAGACTCAATCGCCCGACGGACGGCGGAGAGGCTCGGCACGCCCCGACTGGGCACTCGTCTGCGCCAGCAGAGTGGCCTCGGTCGTGCTCAACAACGATTCGACTGTGATCGGCATGTCAGATCCCGTCCTGACTGCCTCCACGAACGCTCCTATCTGAGCGGCCTGACCTTTGTCCACGTTCCCCCTGGAGCGGCGAACCGTCCTACGCCGATCCGACCAAATAGTGGCCTCCTTGAAATTGTCGAGCCGGGCGGTGCGCGATTCCCCGGAGACGAGGAACGTCTCCTTCGGGTAGGCACGGCTCCCCCTGGTGAGATAGGAGATGTGCCCGATCGAGCCTCCGGGAAAGCGCAGAATCACTTCGAGGTCGTCCACGTCTCCGGAGGATGGATAGCCCGCGACGTCAACCGGGTCCTCACCCAGCCACCAGGACAACACATCAATGAAATGGCCGCCCTCGCCATCGAAGCGGGACCCGTAACGAGACACGTCTCGATACCAGCTGTCGTTGTCGAGAGGTCCGGCGTTGACGACATAGTGGAGGTGCTGCTCGCCGTTCGCTTCGCCCCATGCATCCTTGAGTTGGCGAAGCAGGGGCGCGAACCTGCGATTGAATCCGACCATGAGACGTTGATTTCCTGATGACCGGATCGATTCGATCACCTGGTCGAGTTCCCTTGCGTTCGTGGCCAGCGGCTTCTCGACGAACACCGCCTTACCCGCAGCGATCATCTCGGAGACCATCGGAGCATGCAGATCGTGGCGTGTGGCGATGACGACAGCATCGACGGCGTCGTCGTCGATCAGCGTCCGATAGTCAGACGTGATCCGATCGAACCCGAACCTCTCCTGTGCCGTGGCACCGGAGAGGGCAGTGGCCGTGGCCACCACCGAGAGATGCACATCGGGGTTCGAGGCCAGATGTGGCAACAACATTGTGGTGGCGTAGTTGCCACTGCCGATGACTCCGAGGCCGACCTTCCCCGATCTGGGCGCGAATTCCGCCTGTCCACCCAGGTGAAGGACTCGCTCGACCACTGTCTCCTGCGGGTATCCGAACAAGCTCCCGATGGCGCGTGACTCCCCGGAGAGAAGCCGTTCATATGCCTCGACCGAAGCTTCGAATGGGATGACCTCGTCAACCAGTGTCTCCACGTTGATCCGGTCGCTGGCTACCAGATCGAGGAAAGACTTCATGTTCCGCTGCTCTGTCCACCTCACGTACCCGATCGGATAATCCACGCCATCTTCTTCATAGGTCGGGTCGTACCTCCCCGGGCCGTAAGACCTCGAGAAGCGCACGTCGATCTCCTTCTCGTAGTAGGGCTTCCACGGGAGGTCGAGCGGCAATTTGCCGACGTCCACGATCCGGGCGCGGTCCCGTGCGATGTCCACCGCCATGCTCACCGGCTCGGCGGAGTCGGTGGCGGCAGCGAGGAACACCACGTCGGCGCCATGGCCATCGGTGATCTCGAGAATCCTCTCCCTGACCCGGGATGCCGAAGGCCCGCTCGGGGCCCCGGCTGCGCGGGCGCCAGATCGTTCGGCGAGACCGCAACGATCCTCCGACGGGTCCAATCCGAAGACGTTGACGCCGGCCGCATCGGCGATCTGAACGAGCAGCTGGCCGATGAGACCCAGCCCGATCACACAGACCGTCTCGCCGATCACGGCCTCCGAGCGCCGGAATGCCTGCATGGCGATGGCGCCGACCGTGGCAAAGGCGGCGTGCTCGGCTTTGACTCCGTCGGGAACGAGAGCGCACAAATTGCGTGGCACATAGTTGAACTCGGCGTGCAGGGCATACTCGTTTCCGCCACAAGCGACACGACTGCCCACCGGCAGTTCGGGAACCATGGACTCGACGACGGTGCCCGACAGCGAGTACCCGAGCGGCGTGTAGGAGTCGAGGCGGTTCATGACCTTGCGATAGGTGGCACCCACACCCTGCTGTGAGACCGATTCGAGCACTTTCCGAACCTGATCGGGCCTGGCCCGGGCCTTGCCGACGAGCGACATCTTGCTCTCGGCGATCTTCATCAACTCGGTACCGGCGGAGATCAGGGAGTATTCGCTACGGACAACGACTCCCCCCGGCCGACAGGCCGGAACGGGAACCTCGACGAGCTTCACCTCACCGGTCTTGTAGTTCTGAGCTATCTGCCTCAAGCGAGGTCCTCTCGACTCCACATCGAGCCAGACGTCATCGTCGGAACCATCGGATACCCCCCACAAACGAACTCATTCCCCATGCTGGACACCCCACGTTCCCACAACCAGCTCCAGCCTCGTGGGCGTTCATTCTGACCGGGATGATCAGATCACGCCAGACCTGAATTGTCCCGAGTGATCAGGTTGGGTCAGCGCCAAGCTGCAATTCTTGCAAACCGCTGCTCTTACCGGCACTCGAACATGAACACCTCATGAACACCCAAAGGTGGCCTCTTCCCACCACTCTCGGTGGTGGTAGAGTCGTCGCAGGATCGAACAGATCCTTGGGGCTATCCAACATAGGGGAGACGAGACGATGTGGGCTCGTAAGGGTGGGGCGCTCGCGCCCGTATTACCGGTGGGCGGCGAACCTTGGCGTTATGGAAGTGCATCAGCACCGTCCGGCCCCTACCCGCGCCTGATCAAACCGGTGCTCGACCGAGTGATCGGCCTTCTGTTGCTCATCGTCTTCAGCCCCGTCATCGCCGCTTCTGCACTCGCGGTGTTCGTGACCATGGGCCGCCCGGTTTTCTACAGCCAGCAGCGGATCGGGCTCGGTGGGCGTGCCTTTCGGCTCTACAAGATCAGGACGATGATTCCCGACCGACGCGTCGGTGAGGATGTCTACAGCGGCGCCGAGCGGAGGCTCGTCCACAAATCGACGGACGACCCCAGGGTGACGCTGGTGGGAAAGGCGCTCCGGGCCACTCGATTCGATGAGCTGCCCCAGTTTCTCAATGTGGTCAAGGGCGAGATGAGCATGGTGGGACCCCGGCCCGAGCTCCCCGAGATCGTCCGCCGCTACGAGCCCTGGCAACACGACCGTCATCTGGTCAAGCCCGGCGTGACCGGCCCATGGCAGGTCTCCAACCACAACGGCGACTTGATGTATCAGCACACCGAGATCGACCTCGAATATCTCGAGCAGATCAGCTTCACCCATGACCTCGGGATTCTCGTCAGGACCCCAATGGCAATGGTCGGCCGAAAGGGGCACTGATGCGCATCGAGGTCCCCAAACGCGACCACGCAGAGTGGTCGTTCCTCGTGCGGTGGTCGAGAGGGAACGAGTTCGCATGATCTTCACCGAGACCAACCTGGCCGGAGCGTATGTCATCGACCTCGAGAAGTTTGAGGACGATCGGGGTTTCTTCGCCCGTGCCTTCTGTCAGAACGAATTCGAGGAGCACGGGCTCAACCCGGTCATCGCACAGGCAAACATCGGCTTCAACCTGGTCAAAGGCACGTTGCGCGGGATGCACTTTCAGTATCCCCCCGCCGCCGAGTCGAAGCTCGTCCGCTGCACTCGCGGTGCGATCGTCGACATCATCGTCGACCTCAGACCGGAGAGCCCCACCTACCTGGAGCACTTCGACGTCGAGCTGAACGAGGAGAACCACCGGGCGCTGTACGTGCCGGAGAGGTTCGCCCATGGCTATCAAACCCTCCGCGACAAGACCGAGGCCAGTTACCAGGCCGGGGAGTTCTACACCCCCGGGACCGAAGGCGGCCTGATGTACGACGACCCACGGCTCGGTCTCGCCTGGCCATTGCCCGTCGCGGTCCTTTCACCGAAGGACGGAGCTTGGCCGGCGTTCGAAGAGATTCGGGGTGACCTAGAGGAAAGGATGGGGTTAGGCTGATGGAGGGACAGGAAATGGGGGGTAGGGGACATGATTCTCGTCGATGAGGCGCTAAAGGCACGGGCTGCCGCCTCCAAACCGATTCGCGTGGGCTTGATCGGTGCCGGGTTCATGGCTCAAGGTCTGACCAACCAGGTAACGAACAGCGTGCCAGGAATGGAGATCTCGGCCATCTTCAACCGGGCCCCCGAACGTGCGGCCCGGGTCTACGAGTACGCCGGGCTACCGGATGTCGTCGAAGCCAGCACCCCGGGCGAATTGGAGGATGCGATCCGCTCCGGCCGCCCAGTCGTCACCGATGACGCATTCTCGATCACCCAATCCGAGAACATCGACGTGATCGTCGACGTGACCGGTTCGGTCGAGTTCGGAGCACGAGTCGCCCTCGACGCCTTCGAGAACGACAAAGACGTCGTCCTGATGAACGCCGAGCTGGACGGGACGGTGGGCCCGGTGCTGCGGAAGTACGCGGCTCGAGCCGGGCGTCTCTTATCCGCCTGCAACGGTGATGAGCCGGGCGTTCAGATGGATCTCGTGCGGTGGGTCGTCGGGCTGGGCTTGATCCCGAGGGTGATCGGCAACGTCAAGGGCCTGCAAGACCGTTATCGGAACCCGACTACTCAGCAGGGCTTCGCCGAGCAATGGGGGCAGAACCCGACGATGGTGACCAGCTTCGCCGATGGGACCAAGGTCAGCTTCGAGCAATCGATCGTTGCCAATGCCACCGGCTTCCAGGTTCGCTCGCGTGGGATGTCGAGAGGCCTGGAGTATCACGGTGACGTGATGACGATTGGCGAGTTGTACGACATCGACGAGTTGAGGGAGCTCGGGGGCATTGTCGACTATGTGGTCGGCACCCCGCACACCAAGGTATACGTCCTCGCCGAGCACCCGGATCCGAAGCAACAGCACTATCTGAAGCTGTACAAGATGGGCGACGGGCCGCTCTACTCGTTTTTCACTCCTTACCATTTGGTGCAATTCGAGGTCCACAACTCCATTGCGCGAGTCGCGTTGTTCCGGGATGAGGTCGCTCCCCCTCTCGGAGGGCCGGTGGTCGAGGTCTGCGCAGTGGCCAAGAGGGACTTGAAGGCCGGTGAAGTTCTCGACGACTACGGCATGTACATGACCTACGGAGAGGCGGTCAATGCCGATGAGATGTCAACTGGCCGCTACCTGCCGGAAGGGCTGGTCGAGGGCTGTCGCCTCGTGAACGACGTCGGCCAGGATCAAGTTCTCACATACGACGACGTCATCCTCCCCGAAGGTCGTCTGTCCGACCGGCTGAGGGCCGAGCAGTACGAAGACTTCCGGGGTGAGACCTGGCTCGCCGACCTATTGGCTGCGGCGGTGAGATGACATGCTCCCCCGCACTACCTGCCCTCCACTGACATGAAGGTGGTCCTCTTCTGCGGCGGTCTCGGCATGAGACTCAGGGAACACGAGGACAGTGTGCCCAAGCCCCTGGTGAAGATCGGCCAAAGGCCGATTATCTGGCACGTCATGAAGTACTACGCCCACTACGGGCACAAGGACTTCATCCTGGCCCTCGGCAATCAGGCGAACGCGATCAAGAGCTATTTCCTCAACTACAGCGAGTACGAGTCCAATGACTTCGTCCTGAGCAACGGGGGACGCGACGTCACCCTTCTCAACTCCGATATCTCCGATTGGCGGATCACCTTCGTCGACACCGGTCTCAAGTCCTCGGTTGGAGAGCGCTTGATGTCGGTCCAGCACTTGCTCGAGGACGAGGACTGGTTTCTGGCGAACTACACCGATGGCCTGACCGACCTGAACCTCAATGAGATGATCGAGTTCGGGCAAACGCACAACCACGTCGCCACCTTCGTCGCCGTCAAACCCAACGTCAGCTTTCACACGGTTGACATCGAGGACGACGGCCGGGTCAGCTCCATCCGCAACGCGCAAACCGAGGCGACACGGATCAACGGTGGGTTCTTCGTGATGCAGAACAAGGTTTTCGAGTACATGCGGAACGGAGAGGAACTCGTAGAGGAGCCCTTCGGGCGCATGATCGAGGAATCACGGCTCGGGGCCTATGTGCACGACGGGTTCTGGGCCTGCATGGACACGTTCAAGGAAAAGCAGATGCTCGACGAGATCCACGAATCCGGCCTGGCACCTTGGCAGGTGTGGCGACAGGACGCGCATCCGTGGCAGCCTGAACCAAGCTGGACCTAGGCGGTAGGGCCTAGGTCGTAGGCGATTCGAGAGTGACCCCGGCAATAGGCGCTTGATCGGTGTTGCAGCCGCATCCTCTCTCGAGTGGGTCAATCAGCCCTGGCGCTTGGCTCCAGAGCAAGCTTGCGTGCGACGAACCCTTCTGCATACGTGCTCGATCCGTGATGCACACCCCGAACCCGAAGGGTCGCGCTGAAGAGGCTGACGTCGTACCAGGGCTTGCCGTGCTGGCTGGGGAACGACTTGGCGAGATGGTCGAGTTTGGCTTGCGCGGTTTCGTCGCTCAGCGGTATCAGCAGATTCGGGGCGAAGGGCTCGCTCTCCCATTTCGGGATCTCGTACTCCAAGATGGTCGATCCCCGAAATATCTGCCATGCCAGTTGACCCATGAACCGGTGATCCTGGTGCTCGTCGCCGGTCCACGGTGAAAGCACGAGGGCGGGTCGAATCGACTCGACCACCGAGCGCAGCCAACGCTTGACTCCTAACGGGTCGGTGTACGGCAGCAAGCCGTCCTCGAATCCGCCGACCTGAACCACTGCTCGATCACCCAGCAGGTCGCGAGCGCTGGCAAGAGCCTCGCCGGATCGTTCGGTGTCAGCTGCGGCTACCGCGAACAGGAACCGGCTCTCAGGATGGTCTTGGGACAACTGCAGAAGTGTGCCGCCGGCACCGATCTCGATGTCGTCCGCATGCGCTCCCAATACCACTACCGGGCGATCTCCCGACAGCTCGATCCCCAGCTTCACCGGCCTTCTCCTTCGTGCATCGCCCGCAACGTAGGCCCGCTACTCAACCGTCACCGTCTTGGCCAGATTGCGCGGCTTGTCCACGTCCATGCCCTTCGCCGTCGCCACGTAATAGGCGAGGAGCTGGAGTGGAACCACGGCGGTGACCGTGCACAGCAGATCGGGCCCGGCCGGCACCCGGATCACATGGTCGGCAACATGGCCGACGTCGTCTCCCTCTTCGGCGACGAGAACGATGGTCGCGCCCCGCGCCTTCATCTCCTCCATGTTGGAGAGGGTCTTGGCCTGGACGTGGCTGTCCGTGGCCACGCCGACCACAACGACCCCCGGCTCGATGAGTGCGATCGGGCCGTGCTTCATTTCCCCCGCCGCGTATCCCTCGGCCCGGACGTAGGCAATCTCCTTGAGCTTCAGGGCGCCCTCCATCGCGACCGGGAAGTCGCCGGACCGGCCCAGGAAGAACCAATCACGGGTCTCGGACCAGGGCTCCGCCATCGTCCTCAGCTCCTCGGCCCGGGCCAGCACGGCCTCGACCTGGTCGGGCAGACGAAGCAGCTCCTTCACCTGTAGCTCGATAGCCCCAGGGTCGAGCGCCCCCCGCACCTGGGCCAGATAGAGACCGAGCAACTGCATGGCCACGAGTTGTGTGGTGAAGGTCTTCGTCGCCGCCACACCGATCTCGGGGCCGGCCCTGGTGTAGAGAACGGCGTCCGACTCCCGGGCCAGGGCGGACTCGACCACATTCGACACGCCGATGACGACAGACCCCTGTGCCCTGGCATAGCGAACAGCGGCCAGAGTGTCGATGGTCTCGCCCGATTGGCTTATCCCGATCACGAGTGAGCGGTCGTCGAGCACCGGATCGCGGTATCTGAACTCGGAGGCGATGTCGATCTCCACCGGGAGGCGGGCCCAACGCTCGATCGCGTACTTGGCCATCATCGCCGCGTGGTACGAGGTGCCACATGCAACCACGAAGACCTTGTCGATCTCACGCAGGATCTCCGGGTCGATGGTCAACTCGTCGAGCACCACCCGACCCGGGAACTCGACCCGGCCGGCGAGGGTGTCGGTGATGGCGTGCGGCTGCTCGAAGATCTCCTTGAGCATGAAGGTGTCGAACCCACCCTTCTCCGCCGCCTCGAAATCCCACTCCACCAGCCGCTCGTCGAGCGGCATGCTGTTGCCGCCCAGGTCGGTCAGGATGACCTCGTCGGGCCGGATCTCGACGACCCGGTCGTCCTCCACGATCACCATGTGACGGGTGTGCTCGAGAAAGGCGGGGATGTCGGAAGCCAGGAAGTTCTCACCCTTGCCCCGGCCCACCACCAGCGGCGAGCCGCGTCTTGCCCCTACCAGGACATCGGGCTCCGACTTCCGCATGACGACAAGGGCGAGGGCCCCGTCGGCCTGGTTCATGACGCTGCGCACTGCATCGGCCAGGGGAAGGTCGGCCATCTCCTCGATCATGTGGGCGACCACCTCGGTGTCGGTGTCGCTCTCGAACTCGTGGCCGGTCTCGATGAGCTTGCCCTTGAGGTCGACCCAGTTCTCGATGATCCCGTTGTGGACAACCACCACGTCCCGGTTGCAGTCGAGATGGGGGTGGGCGTTGCCGGTGTTGGGCGCGCCGTGGGTGGCCCAACGGGTGTGGCCGATCCCGGTGTGTGCCTCGGCGAGGTCTTCACGATCGACCAGGCCTTGTAGGTCGGCGATACGACCGGCCTGCTTGAGGACGGTCAGCGACCCGCCGTGGTTGAGAGCAACCCCCGCCGAGTCGTACCCCCGATACTCCAGCCGGGCCAGACCCGGCATCAAGACGTCGATCACCGACTTCGGCCCGACGTATCCAACGATTCCGCACATATCAGTTCCCTTACTCCTGGTGTAATTGGGTTGAGCAGGTGCCACATTCGGGTCTGCGTAACCCAATTTGGATGGCGATGCGTGCGGGGGGCCGATCAATCGGCGCTCACGGGTGGGCCTCTGTTCCGGAATCGCTTCCGGGTTTTGCTCCCACTCCTTACGACCTGAGCTGGCCGGGAAGGCATCCGCCGAAGATTTCGATGACCTTCCTCCTCGTCACCTCACGTGAAGTGAGGCCGGGCGCTGTTGGTTGCTCGCACGCAGATCTTGCTGTCGGTGTCTATCCCTCCTTCCCCATCGAGGTCTGAGTGACGCTCGACAAACGATCAGCGTAGCGTCTCGCCGCCTCTTCGCTAGGGGCCTCCACCATCACCCTGATCAGGGGCTCGGTGCCCGAGGCTCGTACCAGCACCCTTCCCTCCTCCCCCAACTCGGTCTCAACGGCACGCACCTCTTCCCAGAGCGCGCCGGCGTCGTCGAGACTGGCGCCACGGCCAACACGAACGTTCTGGAGGATCTGCGGATACTCGGTGATGGCTTCCGCCCGAAGCTCACGCAACTCCTTGCCCGTCCCGGCAACAACATCGAGAAGGCGTACTCCTGTGAGTAGACCGTCCCCGGTGTGGCCCTTGTCGAGGAAGATGATGTGGCCCGACTGCTCTCCCCCCAGGATCGCCTTGTGCTCGAGCATGGCCTCCATCACGTAGCGATCACCGACCTTGGTCTCCACCAGATCTATGTCCGCCTCGGCCATCGACTTGCGGAACCCGAGATTGGACATGACTGTCGCCACCACCAGATTCTTCCTCAACGAGCCCTGGGTCTTCATGTATCGGGCGACGATGGCGAGGATCACGTCGCCGTTGGCCACGCGTCCGTCCTCATCGATGGCGATGAGCCGGTCGGCGTCCCCGTCGAACGACAAACCGATCCGCCCCCGGGCTTCCCGGGCCAGCATCTCGGGGTGGGTGGCGCCGCAGCCGTCGTTGATGTTGGTCCCGTCGGGAGCATCGGCCAAGACATGTAGATCTGCCTTGAGTCTGGTGAACAGCATCGGCGCCGCCTTGAAGGCCGCCCCGTTGGCGCAGTCGAGGGCAATCTCGACGCTGCTCAGGTTGTACTTGGAGACCGAAGCGAGGTGATCGACGTACCGCTCCAGGGCATCGCTGTCCACGAAGCGTGTCCCGATGTCGGGCCCGACCTTGGACCTGGCCTCGGGCGATCGCAGCCTGTCCTCCAGTTCCCGCTCGACATCGTCGGGCAACTTGGTGCCGCGGGCAGCGAGGAGCTTGATCCCATTGTCCTCCGCCGGGTTGTGAGAGGCTGAGACGATTGCCCCCATCGTTGCCCCCGAGGTTGCGGTGAGATAGCTGATCCCCCCGCTGGGCAGGATGCCGACGTCGACCGTGTCGACACCCATCGAATGGAACCCTGCCTGGAGTGCGGATGAGAGCATCTCGCCGGAACGCCGGGTGTCGCGACCCACCACCACGGGGCCGCCGCGGAGATAGGAGCCGGCGGCGCGCCCGATGAGAAGAGCCAGTTCGGCGGAGAGCTCAGACCCGGCCACCCCGCGCACGCCGTCGGTGCCGAAGATGGGTTTGCCCTCGTCGAGAAGACGACGGAGGTCGGCCAACTTCAGCGCTTCGTGTACTGAGGCGCCCGACGAGCCTTGCGCAACCCGTACTTCTTGCGCTCGACGACCCGGGCGTCGCGAGTGAGCAACCCGGCCTTCTTCAGAACGGGCCGCAACTCTTCGTCGAGCTCGATGAGGGCCCGGGAAATACCGAGGCGCAGCGCATCGGCCTGGCCCGTGAGCCCGCCACCCTCGAGGGTGGCGAGTACGTCGTAGCGTCCCTGGGTCTGCGTTATCTGCAGCGGCTCCATCACTCTCAGCCGGGTGGCCATGGTCGGGAAATAGTCCTCGAGAGGCCGGCCGTTGAGGGTCACCTGGCCCGAGCCGTCGACGAGACGAACCCTGGCCACGGACTCCTTGCGACGACCTGTGGCCTGGACGAGTGGCTTGACCATCAGAGTTCCACCTTTCGAATTTTCAGCTCCAGAATCTCGGGCTTCTGGGCGGAGTGGGGATGATCGGGGCCGGCGTAGACCTTCAGCTTGCGGGCCATCTGGCTGCCCAGCTTGGTCTTGGGAAGCATTCCTCGAACGGCGCGCTCGATTATCGCCTCGGGGCGGCGCTCACGGAGGCGGTCGAAGGTCTCCGCCTTGATGCCTCCCGGATAGCCGGAGTGCCGGTAGTAGATCTTGGTCTGGCTCTTGTCCGAAGTGACGGCCACCTTCTCGGCGTTCACCACGATGACGAAATCGCCGCCATCGACGTGCGGCGCATAAGTGGGCTTGTGCTTGCCGCGCAACACCGTGGCGATCTCGGAGGCGAGACGGCCCAATGGCAGGTCGGTGGCATCCACCACCAGCCAGGCACGCTCGATATCGCCCGGTTTGGGCGAATAGGTCTTGTTCATGGTCATGAGTAATCCTCGGCAGGTTGAAGATACCGGGGAGCGTTTGGGGAAACGGCTCCCGATCAGGGAGCAGGCATATGCTACGCCGACTGTCACTCCTAGGCCAATCGCGATGATCACCCTCACCGACATCGAGGAGGCGCGGGCCCGCTTCGAGGGGAATGTCACCGAGACTCCCCTCGTTTGGTCCCAATCCTTCAGCCGCCTCACCGGACGCGACGTCTATCTCAAGGCCGAATGCATGCAGCGGGCCGGTTCGTTCAAGATCCGTGGGGCCCTGAATGTCTTGACCAGACTCGATGGCAAGCCGGTGGTGGCGGGCTCCGCAGGCAATCATGCTCAGGGCGTCGCCCTTGCCGCGGCCTTCACGGGCTCACCCTGCACCATCTTCATGCCGGAGACAGCGCCGATCCCGAAAGTCAAGGCCACCGAGGACTACGGGGCAGACGTGAGGCTGGTCGGGTTCTCACTGGCGGATGCGGTCGAGGCTGCTGTGGAACACGCCAGGCAAACCGGCGCCCACTTCGTCCATCCCTACGACGACCCGCTCGTCGTGGCAGGCCAGGGCACCCTCGGGCTCGAGATGCTGGAGCAGCTGCCCGAGACCGGCACGGTCGTCATCCCGACCGGTGGCGGGGGCCTACTCGCAGGAACTGCCCTGGCCCTCAAAACACTTCGCCCTTCGGTGATGGTCATCGGAGTCGAGATCGAGCCAGCCGCGGTCTACGCCGAGAGCAGGCGCCGCGGCGTGCTGGTCAGAGACTTCCCCCGTGGCCTCCCCACCGTCGCCGACGGCATCGCAGTGTCGGTCCCTTCCGATCTGGTGTGGGAGATCACCGGCGAGCACGTCGACCACATCCTCGTGGTCAACGACGCCCAGACCACGGCCGCACTGGCTTATGTCCTCGACCGGTCCAAGATCGTCGTCGAGGCAGCAGGCGCGGTCGGTGTGGCCGCCCTGATGGAGAAGCTGATCCCCGACGACGCACCCGACCCGATCTGCATCGTTCTGTCCGGGGGGAACATCGACTTGATGTTCCTGGGCAAGGCCGTTCGGCACGGTCTCGAGGCATCGGGGCGATTCGCCGAGTACACGGTCCGGGTACCCGACCAACCGGGCAACCTCGCCACGGTGCTGCAGACGATCGCCGGTGAGGGCGGCAACGTGCTCCTGGTCGAGCATCATCGGGAGGGCTTCGGGCTCCGTTTCGGCTGGGTGGAGATCGCGATCTCGGTCGAAACCAGGGACGCCGACCACGCCTCCCGCATCTCGCACGCGCTGGAGCCATACCGGGGCTGACCCGGCCTGGCCTGGGGGACCTCCCCCAGGGGGCTGTCCCCCATGTTTGGTTGGCCCAGCACCAGGCACGATCACATCTCACGACGTGGACGTCTGTGATCCACGCCATCAGGAGGATTCATCAAATGCATCAGCCGAGAACGAATCTGAGCAAGGCGTTTTCCAAAGGCCGCACCCGTCGGCGGCCACCCAGCCCTCAGGTCAAGAACGCACCTTCGGCTTCTCCACTCGACGCCATCGTCAGGGGACTGGCATCGATCGGGGAGCGGTTCTTCAGGGGTCGGCCTCAATTCCGGGTTCCCTGAATGGGTAGGGGGGAGTAGGGCGTCCTCCCCCCTACCCGGGCAAACCAACAGGCCTCAGTAACCCACCTCCCACAAGGTGAGCCCGTGCGGTGGAGCCACAGTCGCCACGCGACTCCGGTCGCCGGCGTCGACGATTTCCCGCACCGAAGCGCCAGGGGTGAACCCTCGTCCCACGTCGTAGCTGAGCCCGACCAAGGAGCGCACCATCTGGTGACAGAAGGCATTCGACCTGATCCAAAAATGGAGACGCTCGCCGTCGGCCTCCCATCGTGACTCGTCGACCCGACGAACATTGCTCGTCCCCTCGACCGAGCGACAGAATGCGCTGAAGTCGAGCTCGCCGACGAACTCAGAAGCCACAGCCGCCATCGCGCCGAGATCGAGGCGTGGGCCGACATGCCACTCCAATCCGCGGGCCAGCGGGTCAGGGGCGGTCCCGGTCGACATCGTGTACCGGTACCGGCGCCAGTTGGCCGAGAAGCGGGCGTGGAAGTCGTCGTCGGCGATAGTGACGGCGGTGACAGCGATCTCGGGGCCGACGATCCCGTTGAGGGAGCGGGCCAGCCTCTCCAGATCGGGGGTCTCGTCGCATTGCAAGGAGACCACCTGCCCTCTGGCGTGGACTCCGGCGTCGGTACGCCCGGCCACTGCAGTCTCCACCGGGCTTCCGAGGACGGTTCTCAACGCCGCTTCGAGATCGCCCTGGATGGTCCGCAACCCCTCCTGGAAGGCATAGCCCCTGAAACCCGAGCCGTCATAGGCCAGGTCGAGGCGGAGAGTGGTCATCCGGTCAGGGCTGAGAACACTGCGAAGGGGACGCCGAGGAGCGTCCGAAATATGGCGGCGATGGCAAATCCGATCAGCACCGACACGGCGGCATTCCTGGTGTCGATGTTGCCCGCCTCCTTGGTGCCAACCACCAGGACGACCAGATACCAGATCAGGCCGATGCCACCGCCGACCCTGCCGAACAATTCCAGGACCAGCGGCAGGACGGCGAGGCCCTGGAGAGCGATGAAGGTCTGGGGCCGACCCGTCGACTGGAAGAGCCGGGTGGCGGCGAACCAGGAGGCGAACCCGAGGATCAGCCAGGACACCACTCCGGAAATCACATACTCGAAGAGGCCCGGAAGGGAAAAGATCTCGATCGCCCCTCTGAGCAACAGCGTGCCCACATAGGTGACCGCCGCCACGAAAGCCACGAGAATGGCGGCATCGGCGGCCGAATCACCGTCGAAGTACGCCTCGGTGAAGGGTTTGCGGTCGAGAATGGCGGCACGGCCCGCCCGGGAGAACATTCTTCGCACAGTCGGGCGAGGGTAGTGCTCTGGGCACGTGGCTCAGCGGCGGAGACGGACCCTCTCGATCGAGTGATCCGGGGCTTTCCTCAGGATGAGACTCGCCCGTTCCCGGGTGGGGAGGATGTTCTCGAAGAGGTTGACCTCGTTGATCCGGGCCCAGATATCGAAGGCCACCGCCGCCGCCTTCTCGTCGCTGAGCTCGGCGTAGCGATGGAAATAGGCATCGGGCTGGGTGAAGGCGGTATCACGAAGCGTGATGAACCTCTCGATGTACCACCCTCGCACGGCCTCCGGATCGGCGTCTACGAAGATCGAGAAATCGAAGTAGTCGCTGACGAAGGCGCCGATACCACCGGCCTGAAGGACGTTGAGACCCTCGAGAATCAGGATGTCGGGCCGGCTGATCCCCCGGGTCTCGCCGTCGAGCACGTCGTACGCGAAATGGGAGTAGACCGGAACCTCGAGATGGGCGGCTCCTCCCTTGGCCCGGGCGACGAATTCGAGGAGGGCTCGGCGGTCGTAGCTCTCGGGGAAGCCTTTTCGGTCCATCAGCCCTCTCTCCTCCAGCACCGCGTTGGGATAGAGGAAACCGTCGGTGGTCACCAGCTCCACACGCGGGTGCTGGGGCCATCTGGCGAGGAGCTCTTGGAGGACGCGGGAGATCGTCGACTTCCCAACCGCCACCGAACCGGCGACCCCGATCACGAAGGGCCGGGGCCGCGGCGGGGCACCGAGGAATGTGTCGGTGACGGTCGCCAGCTGATGGCTGCCCTGGACGTGAAGGTTGAGGAGACGAGAGAGGGGGAGGAAGCTGTGCTCGACCATATCGATGTCGAGATTGACATTGATTCCCCGGATCTTCTCGAGATCCGACTCGGTGAGTGTCAGCGGGGTGTTGGCGCGGAGCGCGGCCCACTCATCACTGGTGAAATCGAGGTAGGTGGGCTCGCTCAACAGCGTTCAGGCTAACCATCGGGATTTGCCATTTTTCGCTAAGTCCGAGCACGAAACGGCCGATATACCTACCGATGGGACAGTTCCAGGGCTCTCTTCGCATGCCCGGCGACAGCCGTCCCCTTCCCGCGACCTTCCAGCTCAGTGAAGGGCGGCTCCAGGTGGCCTCCGGTGACCACATCATCGGCGACTGGTCGGTGGACACCATCGACATATCCCACGTTCCCGAAGGTGTCCGCGTGAAGGCAGAGGGCGAGGTGCTCTTGCTCGAAATCGCCGATCGTGACGCGTTCACCCAGGCGGCCGCCTCTCTGACTCAGAAGCCCAAGCGTCTCAACCGGCCCAAACGGGCTGCAAAGACCCCGGCCACGCCGGCACCAGTCTCCCCCAGCCGGTCGCCCCGAAAGCCGTCGAGGTGAAAACGCCGAAGGTGAAGACAGCGAAGGCTCCCAAGGTGCGTGGCGAATCGAAGCTCGGCACCTACCTGACCGTGGCACAGGAGAGATTCGGGTCGAAACTACCCAACTGGGTCTTCGGTCGTTGGGGCATCGCCGCCGCAGTTGCCCTCATCGCCCTGTGCGTGATCTTCGCCGAGCTGGTGTCCAACCTGCTCCTGATTGCAGGTGTGGTGGTGTTGCTAGTCGGTGGTGTGACCATGCTGGACACGGTCATCGCTCGACGTCTCCTGCATCACAAGATCACACCGATCCAGGTAGTCATCGGCGGAGGCGGCATCTTCGTCGTAGGCCTGCTCGTCGGCATCGCGGCGTAGGCGATCCCTTCGGGTCGCAGTTCTGGTTCTGGTTGTGAGTGGTAAGTCCTAGAACCCACCAGCCTAAAACCTCTCGAACTCGTCTCAGACCAGTTCGATGACTGCTTCCTCGGCGCCGTCACCACGACGTGGGCCGAGTTTGGTTATGCGGGTGTAGCCGCCCTGGCGATCGGCGTATCGCGGGGCAACGTCGTCGAAGAGCTTGACCACGGCTTCCCGATTGGGGATGGTCCGCATCACGGTCCGCTTGGCGTGAAGGTCACCCTTGCGGGCCTTGGTGATCAGCTTCTCGGCCAGGGGCCTCACGGCCTGAGCGCGGGGCAGCGTGGTCGTCACCTTCTCGTGCAGGAAGAGCTCGATGGCCAAATTGGCCATGATCTTTCGATCGTGCGACGGCGAGCCACCGAAGCGAGGCCCTTTGCGGGGGCGTGGCATCAGTGGTTGCCGCCGGCGTCCGCCAGGCTGAGTCCGAGCTCGTCGAGCTTGGCCGTCACCTCTTCGAGGCTCTTCTGACCGAAGTTGGTGATGTTGAGCAGGTCGTCCGAGGTCCGCTCCACCAGCTCCCCGACCGTCTTGATCTGGGCACGGCGGAGGCAGTTGCGGGGACGCTCCGAGAGATCGAGCGCCTCGATCGGAAGCTCCAGGTCCGGGGACCCTGAGAATTCGGGAGTTACCTCACCCAACTCCAGACCCTGACCCTCGCCCATGTCGGCGAAGAGGCCCATCAGCTCACGAAGCGTCTTGCCGGCCGAAGATATGGCCTCGCCGGGCTCGATGGCGCCGTTGGTCTCGACGTCGAGCACGAGCCGATCGAAGTTGGTCATCTGACCGACCTGAGTGTTCTCGACCTTGTAGGACACCTTGCGCACCGGAGAGAAGATGGAATCGACCGGGATCACCCCGATCACCGAGCTAGAGCCCTTGTTGCCGTCGGCGGTGCGGTAACCCACACCCGGAGCGACGGTCATCTCCATCTCGAGCCGGCCGCTGGCACTGAGGGTGGCGATGTGCATATCGGGGTTGACGATCTCGACACCGGCAGGGAGCTTCATGTCCCCGGCCTTGACCTCCCCGGCGCCCTTGGCCGAGAGATAGAGGGTCTGGGTGTCGGTGTCCTCGAGACGGACCACGATCCGCTTGATGTTGAGGATGATGTCGACCACGTCCTCGACCACACCGGGGATGGTCGAGAACTCGTGTTCGACTCCCTCGATCTGGATCGTGGTGACGGCAGCACCGGGAATGCGCGACAAGAGAGTTCGACGCAAGGTGTTGCCAAGTGTGTATCCAAATCCAGGCTCGAGAGGCTCGACGACGATCCTCGACCTGACATCTGTGATCGTTTCCTCTTCGATCTGGGGGCGCTGAACAATCAACAAGGCATTACCTCACTTCGAGTAGAGCTCGACGATCAACTGCTCGTTGATGGCGGTGTCGATCTGGTCCCTGCGGGGGTGATCGGTCACATCCACCTTCCGCTCGCCGAGGTCGACACTGAGCCAGGCCGGAGCCTCGCGTCCCTGTGTGTCCACGGCGTGCTGGATGACGATTGCGTCTCTGCTCTTGTCTTTAAGGGTGACCACGTCACCGGGACGAACTTGATAGGACGGGATGTCCACCTTCCTCCCATTGACCTGGAAGTGCCCGTGGTTCACGAGCTGGCGGGCCTGGGGGCGGGTGGCGGCGAGACCGGCACGCCAGACGACGTTGTCGAGCCTCTGCTCCAGGAGCTGGAGCAGGTTGTCGCCGGTGATGCCGGGGCGACGAGCGGCCTCTTTGTAGTAGAGGCGAAACTGGCGCTCCAGGACCCCATACATCATGCGCAGCTTCTGCTTCTCGCGAAGCTGAACCAGGTAGTCGCTCTCCCGGATGCGGCCGCGGCCGTGCTGGCCGGGGGGATAAGGGCGGCGATCGACCGGGCACCGCTTCGACTGACAGAGCGGCGTGCGTGCGCGGCGGCATGCCTTGTGACGGGGGCCGGTGTAGCGAGCCACGACTCAGCCCCTCCGTCTCTTCTTGGGGCGACAGCCGTTGTGCGGGATGGGGGTCACGTCGCGGATCCAGGTGACTTCCATGCCCATGTTCTGCAGGGTCCTCACCGCGGTGTCACGGCCCGACCCGGTTCCGCTGACGATCACGTCGAGCTTGCGAATGCCGTGCTCGCCGGCGCGTCGAGCCGCCTCCTCCGCGGCGACCTGCGCCGCGTACGGAGTCGACTTGCGGGACCCCTTGAATCCGACCGAGCCGCCGGACGTCCAGGCAACGGTTGCACCGGTCTGGTCGCTGATCGAGATGATCGTGTTGTTGAAAC
This sequence comes from uncultured Acidobacteriota bacterium, assembly GCA_963843585.1. Lineage (GTDB taxonomy): Bacteria > Actinomycetota > Acidimicrobiia > Spongiisociales > ZC4RG35 > JARDZU01. The sequence continues at coordinate 7,998 of CAWJLJ010000008.1, read as the reverse complement.
TCGCCTTGATGTGGGCCTGGCCGTGGGAGATGTTTCTTCGCTCCCGACGACGCACACGCTTGGCGCCTTGTTGCTTTGCCACTCTCTGCAAACTCCTACTTGGTGACCTTCTTCTTGCCGGCAATGGCCATGCGACGCCCCTTGCGGGTGCGGGCGTTGGTGTGGGTGCGCTGACCGCGCACGGGCAGGCCGCGACGGTGGCGGATGCCCTGGTAGCTGCCGATCTCGATCTTTCGCTTGATGTTCTGCTGGACTTCCCGCCGCAGGTCGCCTTCGACCTCGAAATTCGCTTCGATGTACCGGCGGATCCGGGTCACCTCGTCGTCGGTGAGCTGACGGATCCTGGTACCGGGGTCGACGCCGGTCTCATTGCACACCTTCTGGGCGCGGGTCAACCCGATGCCGTAGATGTAGGTGAGCCCGATCTCGAGTCTCTTGTCCCTCGGAAGGTCAACTCCTGCGATACGTGCCACTCAGATCATCCTTGCCGTTGCTTGTGACGGGGATTGCTGCAGATCACCCAGACGCGGCCACGACGTCGAATGATCCGACATTTCTCACACATCTTCTTGGTGGAAGGCCGCACCTTCATCATCTGCTCCAAAACTCGAATTGGCCCGTCGCACGAGACAACCTCAACCCAAAAACTGATTCGGGGGTAGGGGACAATGTCGTCCGGGCCTGAATACGCGTTGAACGACGCGAAAAAGCGCCGCTACGACTCGTAATGTTACCCCCGGGCCGCACTTTGCTCAAATTCCACCGGAACCGGCTCCTCGCCGGCAGTGAATACGTGAGGTCCGTCGGGTGTCAGGCAAACCGTGTGCTCCCAATGCGCCGACAGGGAGCCATCGGCGGTCCTCACCGTCCACCCGTCATCGTCAACGGAGGTGTGTCTGGCGCCGGCGTTGAACATGGGCTCGATACAGAGCGCCATCCCGGTTCTCAGGCGAAGCCCCTGGCCAGGTCGCCCGTAGTTGGGCACCTGTGGCTCCTCGTGCATCTGACGGCCGATGCCATGACCCACATACTCTTCGACGACCCCAAAACCGTTGCTCTTTCCGACCTCGGCCACCGCGGCCCCGATGTCCCCGAGATGACCACCCTTCCGCACCTCGCGAATGCCGACCCAAAGGGCCTCTTGGGTCACGTCGATGAGACTCTGCGCCTCGGCACTCACCTGACCAATCGGCATCGTGAAGGCGGCGTCGCCGTGGAATCCCTCGAAGATCGCCCCGGCGTCGACCGAGAGGATGTCGCCCTCCTCGAGAGGCCGGTCCGAAGGTATGCCATGGACGATCACGTCGTTGGGTGAGAGGCAAAGGGTTGCGGGATAGGTGCCGTGATAACCGAGGAAGGATGAGGTGCACCCACGCTCTTCGAGGATCCGGGCAGATATCTCTTCGAGATCCAATAGCGACACCCCTGGAGCAGCCGCCGCACGCACAGCCTCGTGGATGGCCGCAACCGCAGCGCCGGCCCTCGCCATCTTGGCGAACTCTCGCCGGGATTTGATGGTGATCATGGGCCCAGCGCCTTCAGGATCCGCTCGGTGACTACGTCGATCTCCCCGAGCCCGTCGACAGCGATCAAGATGCCCCGATCCCGGTAGAGGTCGAGCAAGGGGGCGGTCTGCTCCTGATACACCTTGAAGCGGTTGCGGATGGTGTCCTCCGTGTCGTCGGCGCGTCCCCGACCCAGCAGGCGCTCCACCAGCGCGTCCTCGTCGATCGCAAACTCCAAGGCAGTGTCGAGGCCATCGACGCCGATCAGCCCGTCGAGGGCGGCTACCTGGCCTGCAGTGCGGGGGAACCCGTCGAGGATGTATCCCTTGGCAGCATCTGGCTCGGCCAGCCGGTCACGGAGCATCTCGACGGTGATCTCGTCGGGGACGTACTCCCCGGCCTTCATGATGGAGTCGACCAAGCGGCCAAGCTCGGTCCCCGTGGAGACGTGATGACGGAACATGTCTCCGGTGGAGATGTGGGGGATGCCGAGACGATCCGCCACCCGGGCCGCCTGGGTGCCCTTGCCGGCGCCAGGCGGTCCAATGAACAGAATCCTCACGTGAGGATCCCCTCGTAGTTCCTCATCGTCAACTGGGACTCGATCTGCTTCATCGTCTCCAGCGCGACGCCGACCACGATCAGGATCGAGACTCCGGAGAAGGCGATGTTGACCTCCCAAACCGCCCCGGCGATGGCGGGGAGGATGGCGATCAGCGCCAGGAAGATGGATCCGGGCAGGGTGATCCGGTTGAGGATGAAGGCGAGGTGCCTCGCAGTCTGCCGTCCCGGGCGCACCCCGGGCACGAAGCCACCCTGTCGCTGGATCATCTCGGCCTGCTTCTCCGGGTCGAACTGGATGGCCGTGTAGAAGTAGGTGAAGAAGATGATGAGGGCGAAGAGGATGAGGATGTACCACCAGCTCACGCCGCCCGTCCCACCACCGAGGTTGCCGTCGATCCATCGATAGATGGACTGCACCCATGCTGCGTCGGACGGAATGGCGGTGATGATCAGGGACGGGATCAACATCACCGAGGTGGCGAAGATCACCGGGATGACCCCTGCGGTGTTCACCTTGAGTGGGATGTATGTCGACTGGCCACCCATGACCCGTCGCCCGCGTACCCGCTTGGCGAACTGGATCGGGATACGGCGCTGTGCCTGGTCCACGTAGATGATCGCCCCGATCATCGCCAGGAAGATGGCGACGATCACGATGAACCGGATCGGCAGGTCAGCACCCCATGTCTGACCCCAGATCTGGCCGAACACGAAGGGGAACTGGCTGAGGATCGAGACGAAGATGATCAGCGACATCCCGTTGCCGACGCCGCGCTGGGTGATGAGCTCGCCGAGCCACATCACCATCGCCGTGCCTGCGGTCATTGTCAGCACGATCAGGATGACCCGGCCCGGCGTGTAGTTGGGGATCAGGTCGATTCCACCGGTGAAGCGGCCGACGTGGAACAGATAGGTGAAGCCTGTCGACTGGATCAGGGCCAGGATCACCGTCAGGTACCTCGTCCATTGGGTGATCACCTTCCGGCCCGACTCACCTTCCTCCTGGAGGGCCTGGAGCCGGGGGATGACCACCGTCAGCAGCTGCATGATGATGGATGCGGTTATGTAAGGGATGATCCCCAGGGCGAACACGGAGAACGACTCGAGTGCCCCGCCGGAGAACAGGTTGAGCAACCCGTAGATGCCACCTGCCTCCTGCTGGGACTGGAAGAGCTCCACTGCCTCGAGGTCGATCCCGGGGACAGGGATCGTGGCCCCAAGCCGGTATACCGCGAACATGGCCAGGGTGAAGAAGATCTTCCCCCGGAGGTCCGGGATCTTGAACATGTTGCGGTAGATGGAGAGCATTGGGTTCTGAGTCCTAGGTCGTACGTTCTAGGTGATAGATCAATTGATGACTTCGGCGGTTCCGCCGGCCTTCTCGATCTTGGCCTTGGCGGAGGCACTGAAGGCATGAGCCTTCACGTTGAGGGCCTTGTCCAGCTCACCCTGTGCCAGCACCTTGACTCGCCCCCGATGCCGGATGAGGCCACGGGTGCGCAGCTCCTCGGGAGTCACCTCGGCCCCCTTGTCGAAGACGTCCAGCGCAGCGAGGTTGACGATTGCGAACTCCTCCTTGTTCGGGTTGGTGAACCCGGGAAGCTTGGGGATGCGCATCGACAGTGGCGTCTGCCCACCCTCGAAGCCGGGACGGAGGGTGTTGCGGGCCTTGAGCCCTTTGGTGCCCCGCCCTGCGGTCTTGCCTCGTCGGCCACCTTCGCCACGGCCCAACCCGGATCTTCTCCTTCTTGGAGCCGGGGGCGGGCTGCAGGTGGTGCAGCTTCAGTTGTTCTTTCTTCTCTTCGGCCATCTCAGCCTTCCTCTACCTCGACCAGATGCCGCACCTTGTGCAGCATCCCGCGCAGGGACGGGGAGTCGACGTGCTCTCTGGTCTGATGGAGCTTCCGCAGGCCGAGCGACTCGACGGTCGCCCTGGTCTTGGGCTTCTCGCCGATCACCGATCTCCTCAATGTCACTTTCACGATCTTGTCAGCCATCAAATCCTCACTTGGAGTGGGCCCGCATCGCCTCTGTCGAGCGGTAGGCGGCCAGCAGTCCCGGAGGGACGATGTCTTCCGCCTGCTTGCCCCGGAGACGAGCGACCTCATCGGGCCGGCGCTGCCCGGTCAAGGCGTTCATCGCAGCCTTGGCCACATTGAGATGGGTGGGCGATCCGAGAGACTTGGCCAGCGCGTCCTTCACGCCGGCTGCCTCCAGGATCTGGCGCACCGCCCCGCCGGCGATGACACCGGTGCCGGGGGCGGCCGGCTTGATCAAGACCCGTGAGGCACCATGCTCACCGGTCGCCTGGTGGACCACGGTCTGGCCGGCCATCGGGATCATCGACCATGGCGCGTCGCGCCGTCTCCATCCCCTTCTGGATGGCCGCAGGCACTTCCTTGGCCTTGCCGTATCCGATGCCGACCTTGCCTGCTCCATCACCCACCACCACGAGAGCGGTGAAGCTGAAGCGGCGGCCGCCCTTGACCACTTTGGCCACGCGGTTGATCTGGATGACGCGCTCGTCGAATGTCGTCTGTTGGTCCTGGGCCATTTCTTAAAACTCCAATCCGGCTTCACGTGCTGCATCGGCGAGGGCCTTGACCTTGCCGTGGAATTTGTATCCGCCACGGTCGAAGACAACGGTTGTCACTCCGGCGTCCTTGGCCCTCGTGGCGACGGCCTCACCCACCTTGGCCGCTGCGGCCAGGTTGAGGTTGTCCGAGCGCAAGTCCGGACTCCTGTGAGGAGGCGGCGGCCAACGTGCGGCCCTCGACATCATCGATGACCTGGGCGTAGATGTACTTGTTGCTTCGGTACACGGCCAGACGGGGACGCTCACCGGTGCCATGGACACGCTTGCGGACCCGGGTGTGACGCCGGCTCCGGGCGTCTTCGCGTGAGCCTCGCATCACTTACCTGCCTTCCCGGCCTTGCGCCGCACATACTCACCCGCGTACCTGATCCCCTTGCCCTTGTAGGGCTCGGGGGGGCGCACCTTGCGGATGTCGGCCGCGACCTGGCCGACCTGCTCCTTGTCGATCCCCGACACCACGATGCGGGTCGGCTCGGGCACCTCGAAAGTGATCCCCTTGGGAGCTTTCACATCTACGGGGTGGCTGAACCCGACGAGCAACTCGATGTCGGAGCCCTTCAGGCTGGCGCGATATCCGACACCCTGGATCTCGAGCACCTTGGTGAAGCCCTCAGAGACCCCATGGACCATGTTGGCAAGGAGGGCGCGGCTCAGACCGTGCAAGGCCCTCGACTCGCGGGTGTCGTCCTCACGGACGACCGTGATGACACCATCCTCCACCGAGAAGCTGACCCGGTCGTTGAACTGGCGCGACAACTCGCCCTTGGAGCCCTTGACGGTGACCTGGCTCCCGTCCACCTTGACGTCGACGCCGGACGGCATGTCCACCGGCATCTTCCCGATACGGCTCATATCACCAGACCTCGCACACGACCTCGCCGCCGAGACGACGGCGACGTGCCTCTCTGTCGGGGAGAAGACCCTGGCTGGTGGACACCACGGCGACACCGAGGCCGCCCTGGACACGGGGCAGCTCTGAGGCGCCCCGGTAGACACGGTGACCGGGCTTGGACACTCGCTTGATCCCCTCGATGGCGGGCTGACGACGGTTGCCGTAGCGCAGCACGAGCTCGAGCTCGCTGAGGGCGCCATCGGCCTTGACGTCGTAACGGTCGATGAAGCCCTCGTCGACGAGGATGCGGGCAATGCCGACCTTCAATTTCGACGACGGCATCACGACTCTCTCATGCCCGACCGCAATCGCGTTGCGGATCCGGGTGAGCATGTCGGCAATCGGATCGGTCATCATTACCAAGACGCCTTTCTCACACCGGGCAGCTCGCCACGCGAGGCCAGCTCGCGCACGCAGATGCGGCACATGCCGAAATCACGCAGGTAGGCGCGGGCGCGGCCACAGCGCTGGCATCGGCTGTACCCGCGGACCTTGTACTTCGGCTTGCGACTGGCCTTGACGACCAGCGATTTCTTTGCCATTCAGAATCCTCCTTCAGACCCCGGTGGTTGCCTTGCGGAATGGGAAGCCGAAGGCATCGAGCAACGCTTTTGCGTGCTCGTCGTTGGTCGCTGACGTGCAAATCGTTATGTCCATTCCCCTGGTCGCCGACACCTGGTCGAAGTCGACCTCGGGGAAAATCAGCTGCTCGGTCACCCCAAAGCTGTAGTTGCCCCGACCGTCGAACGACCGGGGGTTGAGACCCCGGAAGTCCCGGATTCGCGGTATGGCGATGCCAAGCAGACGGTCGAAGAACTCCCACATGCGTGTCCCGCGGAGGGTCACCGATGCGCCGACCGGCATGCCCTCGCGCACCTTGAAGTTGGCAATGGACTTTCGAGAGCGGTTCATCTTCGGCTTCTGCCCGGTGATGAGGGTGAGCTCGTCCATGGCGGAGTCGATCGACTTCTTGTCCTGAACCGCCTCACCCACACCCATGTTCACCACGATCTTCTCGAGACGCGGGACCTGCATGACGTTGGCCAGCCCCAAATCGTCCTTGAGACGCGGGGCGAGCTGCTCGGCGTAGAGAGACTTCAGACGAGGTTGCTCGCTCACAGGTCACCTCCGCACTTGACACATGTCCGGTGCTTCTTGCCCTTGTCGTCGATGCGGTGACCGATACGGGTCGGACCGCATTTCTCACAGACGATCATCACGTTCGAGGCGTCGATGGGCATGTCCTTGTCGATGATCCCGCCCTGCATGGTCGAGCCGGTGGGTCGACGATGCCGCTTGGCGGTGTTGACCCCCTCGACCAGGACCTTGCCTTTGTCGGGGATGACGCGGGTGATCCGTGACTCCTTCCCGGCGTCCTTGCCCGCGATCACCATCACCTTGTCCCCATGCTTCAGCTTCATCACAGAACCTCTGGTGCCAATGAGACGATTCGCATGAACTTGCGATCACGAAGCTCTCTCGCCACCGGCCCGAAGATGCGGGTCCCGCGGGGCTGGGAGTTGTTGTCGATGATCACGCATGCGTTGTCGTCGAAGCGGATGTAGGTGCCGTCCGGACGGCGCGACTCCTTCTTGGTGCGGACGACGACAGCCTTGACCACCTCGCCCTTCTTGACCGACCCACCCGGGTTGGCTTCCTTGACCGCAGCCACGATCACATCGCCCACCCCGGCATAGCGGCGGGAAGACCCACCGAGCACACGGATGCAAAGCACCTCGCGGGCACCGGTGTTGTCCGCCACCTTGAGCCGGGACTCCTGCTGGATCATCTGGCCCTCTCCACGACTTCCACCACGCGCCACCGCTTTTGCTTCGACAGCGGGCGGGTCTCCATGATGCGGACCGTGTCGCCGAGCTTGGCGTCGTTGGCCTCGTCATGGGCATGGAACTTGGTGCTGTGGCGAACCACTTTGTCGTAACGGGGGTGGCTTCGCTGGGTTGGGACCTCGACGGTGACCGTCTTGTCGCGGACGTCGGAGACGACCACACCAACACGGACCTTGCGGCGCCCCCTCGTTTCGTTCTCTGTCATCAGGCACGCTCCTCGGTCCCGGCGGCGGCGTCGACAGAGGCGAGCTCACGCTCGTGTAGCACGGTGAGAATCCGGGCGATGTCCTGCTTGACGGCCTTGATGCGGGCATGGTTGTCCAGCTGATTCGTGGCGAGCTGGAAGCGAAGGTTGAACTTCTCCTCCTTGGCCTCCGCCAGCGCCTCGATCAGCTCTGTATCTGTCATTTCACGGATTTCGGAAGGGGTCATGAGTCCTCCCGGGTCACGAATCGGGTCTTGATCGGCAGCTTGTGACCGGCCTTCCGCATGGCCTCGCGAGCGAGGTCCTCGGGCACACCGGCCAGCTCGAACATGACCCGTCCCGGCTTCACGACCGAAACCCAGAACTCGGGGTTCCCCTTGCCCGAGCCC
>CAWJLJ010000007.1:0-16873 GCA_963843585.1 uncultured Acidobacteriota bacterium | reverse complement strand
GAATCGCCGTGAGGCTCACCCGGGGGATCTCCCGCCGACGAACCCGCCGCAATGGCCTCCTGGGCCTCGTCGGTTATGGGCAGCTCGTGGGCATTGTCATCGAAAGAGCGCGAGAAAGGCGCGCAACGTTCTAGGCTCTCCGAAGGCAGAAAATGGGCCAGTCTTCCGACGAAACCGCTCACCAGCACGTCGTCAGTGTCATAGAACTCCGCGTTCGCCGGGCGTTCGACATCGATACGGGACGAACCAGCAAACACTTCGTTCGCAAAGTAGACCACACGGTCGACTGCCTGCACACTCCTCCGGTCCACGGCCCATCCATGGAGATACAGGTCCTTTGGGCCGAAAGTCTCGTATTCGGCCTCGGGCCACCCTGCGGCGTCGACGTAGCCCGTGACTGTCGATCTCTGAACGACTGGCCAAGAACCACCTTCTGAGTCGAGCAGTCTCGTCACTCGTCCGTCTTCTGCGTTCTCCATCTGGAACCTTGTGTTGCCTTCAACTGCAATTGTCTCTATCACCGGAGCTTCGGAAGGCCCTGATACGGCGAACAACTCGAGCTGGTTATAGCCAGCGACGAACGCATCGTCAGGAAGGATCGCGTTGCAAACGCGCTCCTCGTCTAGGTCGAATACCGGTACGACTGTTCTGACGACGCCATTGAGTGCGACGAGCAACCGCAAATCCTGGCCGACCTGACCCGCAACGTGTCCGTGAAGGAAGCCTGGAACGAAACCCGTGTAAGGGGCGACATGTGAAAGGCGCCATATCTCGTCGATCCCCGCGGTCATTTCTGACTGACTGGTCGCCAGCTCTGCAGTGCTCAACCCGACAACAGAGTCGTAGCCTCCTGGCGTGTACAGGTCGAAACCCCCATGCTCATCTCCGAAGAGCGCCTCCATATCTGCGGTGATGTCTCGAACACCCTGCTCGACATCTCCAAGGAGAATTTCCTCGCCTCCCCCTGCTTGAACCGCCAACGTCGGTACCCCCCTGCGTATTTCCAAGGAGCGACTGCCCTTCGGGTGCCCCCGGAGAACCCAATCCGAGAAGTTCTGCAACGGTCGGCATCACGTCGATGGTCCGTGCCGGGGTGGTATCCACGGCGCCCTGGTTCTGGTGAGGTGCCTTGATGAACAGGGGCACGAGACCCACTTCTAGGCATTTCCATCCGTGATATCGCGCCCGCGGGGTGTCGGGCTGGAAGCTGATCCCGTGGTCCGCGGTGCGGCGACCACGACAATTGCGTCGTCGAGAATCCCGAGGCTCTCCAGCCCGGCCAGCAGATCTCCAATCAGGCCATCCACACGCTGCACCTGGAGCAGATGTCGCTGACGGGCCTGATCTGCCAATACTGGTTCGACCCACACTTCCGACTCCATGACCATCCAACTCCCCGCCACCGTGGTACTGACGCCCCGAGGGGTAGTAGCTAAACGGTGCATGCGGCAGCAAGACATGCTCGAAATGAAGGGTGCGGGCCGACGAAGTAATGCCGTTCACGAAGGTGTCGAACTGACCGACGTGATCGAAAGGGCCTTCCCGGGTCGTGTCGAGGGTCCCAGCATTGAACTCGTCGAATGGATCGGATACCGACGCCGAATTGGTCGGATCAGGTCTGAGCATCGTGGCGTAAAGCGTGAATGTGTCGGCGACCAGCCAGCCCAACCGGTCCGTGAAGGAAGTTCGCACGGACATGCCCGCACGACTCAGGCGGGCACAGACGGGTCGATGGCTCCACGACATGCATGCTGTACGACCCGTCTAGAAGAGTGAACAAGTTCTCCGGATAGTTGGCTGCCGTCGGCAAGAGGGAACTATCCGGCGACTGGGCCGCCAGCAGCGATGGCAGGGCCCAGGCAGTGAATACGTGAGCCGAAGACGTGTACTTGTACCAGGTCGAAATTGACGCGAAGCTCGGCGAAGTTGGGATATCGACTTCCATCGATAGACCCACCGGCATTGAGGAGAGAGACGACGGGGAACTCATCGAAACGACGAAACACCACCGGTGCCTGCGACGCCACGGTGGCCTGGACGGTCGCCGGTGTGGCCTGGGAACGCCAACCCCGGAAACCGGCGGCGTGAGGAGAAAAAACAGGGCGAAGATCAGCGGCGCCGGAATCAGATAGGTGAAGAACATTCGCAGCCATTTGGATCGCCTGAACGCAATCGCAGAGCCAACACCGATTACCACCGACAGCACCCCGAGGATTACCCAACTGACGGAAGTCAGGCGGACGAGGGTGGTATCCGCGATCAAGGCCGAGAAAATGCCAACGAATACCGCCTGAGCGATGGCGCGTGCCCTTGCCGAGAACGCGGCAGCCACCCAGACAACTGCGTTGGCGATCAGTCCGGGCGCGAGGGTCAAGATGACAACCAGGAGAATTATCTCGATGGGCTCGTTTCGTCGAGCGACGAAATAGCCAGCGCCTGCCCGAAAGTCGCTGAGCAGAGGCTGGGTCACAGCAAAGGCACCGAGCGTGACGAGGATCAGGGGATCGACGAACCTGCGCCAAGACTTGGCTTGCTGGGTCGCCGGGACCGCAACTTCGGTAGAGGAGATCAATCCGATCTCCTCAGGTGCAGATGCCACTCCCGGTATCCGTGAACTGGGTGCTCCCCGGAGGCGTCAGGAACTCCCAGTCGAGACCGCCCGGGTACAGCGTGAAAGCGAGCACGCCGAAGGCTTCGTTGAAGCGCACCCCGCTGTTCGGCGACGGCCCTTCGAAGTCGTCCAGTGACCGACCACCGGTGCCCGCCGTGAACTGGGTGATCCCGTCGTCTTCTTCCTCCCCGGCCGAGTCCTGAGGGAGGAACCGCTCATAGAAATGGTCATTCCCGTTGACCACGACGTCGGCATCGGCGTCGTAGAAGGCCTGGAAGATGGGAAGCATCTCGGGATTGGTTCCGCCTGAGCGGGAACTGAACAGCGGTTGATGCCAGTAACCGAGGGTGCAGGCAGTGGAGTGGGCCTCGAGATCCTCCCGCAGCCACTGCTCCTGTGCCGACCCGGCCTCGCAACCGACCTCGGTGCAGTTCGAGTTGATCACCACGATGTGCCAGCCGCCGAGGTTGTAGCTGTACCAGCCTTCTGCAGGGTCCCCCGCAGCGGCACCGAAGTACTCGAAATATGAAGTGGCGTTCGAAGTTCGGTGTTCCCGCGTGATCCGGCTGCCGGTCGGGTGATGGCCTTGTGACGCCCCCAGCTCGGGTCATAGCAGTCGGCGAAATTGGCCGCCGACCCGGACTCGTATGCGTTGTCGCCGGCGGTGAACACGACGGTCTCGGAACCGCGGGCCACCACCTCGTCCAGCAACGCCGCCGTGGCCTCGTCTCCATCGCTGTCGCAGCCGGCGATGTCACCGGCGCCAACCAAGATCGCCGTTTCGCCCGTTGGCCCTTCTTCACCTCCGGCCAGGGTGATGACCAGGATGGGCGGAGCCTGGGGATTTTCCCTCGAAGCCACGTCGATGCCGTCCTCGGACTCGGTGGTGACGTAGAAATCGGCCCGTCCGTTGCCAGTCACCGCCCCGGTCACGTCCACTTCGACCACGGTCCCGTTGATCGGAGCCACCAGGGCCGCGATCTGGGCACCGATCGGCGGCGCCGAGGCCCAGGTCGTCTCTGCTTCGGTCCATGGCCCCTCAACCAGGCTGATCGAACCGCCCTGCTCAGACCCGTCGAGCACGGCCAGGTGGAGCGCGGCCGATGCGATAGTGGCCCCTTCCGGGATGTCGGTCACCTCGAAGCCGATCAGCGCCCGTTTGAAGTCAGTTCCGTCCTGCTCTGTCTCGAGGATCGGGCTCGTCCCCATCGGTGTCACCAGCTCGTCGCTGTCGACCCAGGTGTCCTCGATTGCGGTGAGGACGATGTCGCCAGCGACTGATCCCAATGACGTCGTGGTAGTGGGAGGCACCGTCGTCGTCGGAGGCAGAGTCGTGGTCGTGGTTGGCGGCGAGGTGGTGGTCGTCGCTGGCGTGGTCGTGGTGGGTGGGGTATCGCCACCAGCCACCAAGAATCCGACGATCCCGCCGACGAGCAGGACAACAACGCCGATCAGGGCATAGATGACCGTGGTCTGACGATTAGGAGTTCCGGTGTTATCAGAAGTGATGATGCCTCCACGACTTCTCTGCAGCTCGGGCCCACTTCAGACCACACGTCAGAACAAGGAAATTTAGCGGCCGCTACCCGCTACAGATTTTCGCCACGTGGCTGTTTCCGAAAGAGCAGCCAACCGATACGCCACATCACCCGTTTTGCTTGCCAGCGCGCCCACTCCCACCCCACTTCCAGAGACGAGATCTTCCTCATCGAGAACGCGGTGGTATCCCATCTCCTCCAGGGTGTCGCCGGCGATAGCCTCGAACAGGGCAACATCGTCGGTCGACATCGAGCGCCTCCAGTCGACCAGGCCCTTGGTGGGCGCAAGGGTCAGGTGCTGGTGGTCTGCCGGGTTCTTGGCCTCTGCGAGGAACTTCTCCGCGGTCCCTTGGTAGTCGAGCATCTCCTCATGGAAGTCGAGCCCGAGGTAGTCGCAGATGGTCCGCACCGTCGCCTCGGGGTCCTCGATCAGGTCCTCGTAGTGGAACTCCCGATAGCGATCCGGTCCCAGCGCCTGCCCGGATCGATGGCCCCTGTTCACTCGCAGCCGCCAATGGAAGGCACCTTCGGCCACCGTGGCCGGACCTTTGTCCCTTTCCAGGTAGGCAACGACCACGTCGCGTCCGTCCCTGACCAGATGCACGAACCGGGCCTCGGGGAGCAGACGGGCGATCGGCTCCATGAACGAGATGTACAGCGGCGTCTTGTCCCCGTACATGGCCTTGCCCCGGCTTTGGGCGTACATCCCGAATACGAGCCTGACCGCTTCGGCGAATCCCGCCGGACGCTGGTCTTCGAGGACGGACTTCACCTCCTCGCGGGGCAGACCGAGACGACGAAAGTTGGACACCGCATAGAGATCGCCGAGGAACCGATCGATGTCGATGCCACCATCCCTCTCGTATCGCCTGTGATTGGGGGCCATGGTGGCGAGGAACCTCGGCTCATGGGCAACGGTGAGGTCCGGATGGGAGTCGAAGATCATTCGCAGAAGTGTCAGACCCGATCGTCCGCTGCTGACGAAGACCGGGACCACCGACTGCACCCAGGCACGCTAACAGGGGCGAACGGCCAACAGTGAAGCGCTTCGGGTTTTCATTGCCCCGGCGAGGCTCTATTATGTCGCCCGAATGACAGCGAGAACAAGTTGGTGGGGAAAACGTTCGATTTGGCAGCGTTTTGTGCTGCTCCTGGTGGTCCTTGGAATAGCCGCCCTGGCCTATTTCTTCTTTTCCAGGGGCCCAGCGCCAGAGCCTTCAATATTCAGTATCGCCGCGTCCGGTGAGGGCGAGGCAACTTTGATCGTCGCCGGGAACGACCCCACGTGGGCGCCTGACGGCAACTCGTTGCTGCTCACAGCGGACGACGAGGAAGGCGTGACGGGCATCTACCGCTTCGAGGTCGGCAGCGCGGAGCCCACCTTCATCACCGAGGGCGGCAACCCCTCGTGGTCCCCTGACGGATCGACCATCGCATACTCCATCGACGACGATGCGGGTGTGTCGAGTGTGTATACGATCGATGTGGCCGGCGGGGAGCCCACCCTTGTCACGGAAGGCCAGGAGCCGGTGTGGTCCGGCGACGGCTCGCTATCGCCTTCACCGGATTGAACGACTCCGGTGCCGTCGGGGTGTACACCTACGACTTCGCCTCTGAGGCCGTGACCCTCCTCACCCCCGGCGAGGAACCGTCATGGTCACCGGACGGATCGATGATCGCCTTCGTCAGCGAGAACGCCGAGGGCGACTCCGAGATCCAGCTGTTCGATCTGGCCAGCTCCGAGATCACCTTCGTCACCGGCGGCGACGACCCGACCTGGTCCCCCGACGGGTCCGCACTCGCATTCAGCGGCGAGGACGCCTCCGACAACCCAGTGGTGTTCACCGTGGTGCCTGGATCGGCTCCGGTCGAGGTGACTGGCGGCGAGGAACCGTCATGGACGCCGGATGGCAGCGAGCTGGCATTCGTCAGGCTGACGGAGTAGCGCGAGAACAACTCTTGTCTCGGTGTCGGGTTCGAACCCGCCCGATACCATGAATCGGCTCCTGGACTATTGGAAGCTCGACTGTGCCTATCGCTCTGATCACCGGAATCACCGGTCAAGACGGGTCGTACCTCGCTGAGCACCTGCTCGCGCAGGGTTATGACGTACATGGAACCATCCGGACGACAACGGCGGATATCGAAGACACAAGGGTTGGCCATCTACTGGCCAACGATCCGCCCGAGGTGACGCTTCATGTGACCGACCTCGGTGACTCTCACTCCTTGACGCGCATCATCGAGGAGCTCCACCCCGATGAGGTGTACAACCTGGCCGCCCAGTCTCATGTGCGGGCATCATTCGACCAGGCCGTGCACACAGGAGACGTCACGGCGCTCGGTGCGGTTCGTCTCCTCGAAGCCATCAGGCACACCGATCCGTCCATTCGCTTTTACCAGGCGTCCAGTTCTGAGATGTTTGGCTCATCGCCTCCCCCGCAGAACGAGACCACGCCGTTCCACCCACGCAGCCCGTACGCGGTGGCCAAGGTGTACGCCTATTGGGCCACGGTGAACTACCGCGAGAGTTTCGGCATCCATGCCAACAACGGGATCTTGTTCAACCATGAGAGCCCGAGACGAGGCAAGGAATTCGTAACCCGGAAGATCACGTCCACGATCCCCCGTCTCATGAAAGGCGAGCAGAAGAAGCTGTATCTCGGCAATCTCGATGCCAAGCGGGACTGGGGCCACGCCCAGGACTATGTGCGTGCGATGCCCATGATCCTGCGGCACCCCGACCCTCTCGACCTCGTCATTGGCTCGGGGCGAAGCCATTCGGTGCGCGAGTTCCTCGACGTAGCGTTCGCCGTCGTGGATCTCGACTGGGAGCAGTACGTCGAGATAGATCCTCGCCTCTACCGACCGGCCGAGGCCGACTTCCTCCAGGCTGACATCGCCCAGGCAAAGGCGTTGATCGGTTGGGAACCTCAGGTGAGTTTCGAGGACCTGGTGAGAGAAATGGTCGAAGCTGATCTCAGGACCAGTGGCGTGGTTGCCTGACCACAGGAGTTTTGATACTCAGCGTGTGCTGGTGACGGGGGGACACGGGTTCATCGGCCGCCACGTCGTGACAGCCCTGGCCGAAGCCGGCGCGAATCCGATCTCGACGATCCACCCACTTGGCAATGCTGTTCCCGATCTACCAGGTGAGACGGTGACCGTCGATCTCGAGGACCGGGGTCAGACAGCCGAGGTAGTCAACGGCATCGACGTGGTGGTCCACCTGGCTGCACGTGCGGGGGGCATTCAATTCCAACGAGAAGGTGACCCGCATGTCTTCGCGACGAATCGCCGAATTACCGACAACCTGTTGGCGGCGTCTGCTGACTCCCAGGTTCAATCGTTTCTTCCTGGCGTCCTCACTGGTGACGTATCGCCCGGCAGACGAACGATTGACCGAAGACCATCCCCAACTCGACCCGACAGATGACCCCGATCCCTACGCACTGTCAAAGATCCTCGATGAAGTCGGCGCGTTCAAGCAACAGGGACTGGACGCCGTCGTCGGCCGATTCGGCAATGTCTACGGACCCGGAGCGCCGTTCGAGCCCGAGGGATCCACGGTGGTTCACGCTTTGATCGACCGAGCAGTTCGCCTCGATCCTGGAGAAGATCTCGTCGTCTGGGGCAATGGTGATGCGATCCGGAGCTTTGTCTTCGTGGAAGACGCCGCCAGAGCTGTCCTCACAGTTGCGGCCAGAGGCACTCCCCGGGGAGGCCTACAACATCGACAGCGGCCAGGAAGTCACGATTGCCCAGCTCGCCTCGGTCGTGCGCGAGCAAGTGGACCCGTCGCTGAACGTCGCTTTCGACCCTTCGTGGCCTTCGGGGGAGGCACATAGAGTGGCCTCGATCGACAAGCTGGTATCGCTCGGTTTCGTCCCGGCCTTCGGTCTCGACGAAGGGGTCAGACGAACAGTTGCGTGGCGCCGACAGAACGCGACATGACGTTCCGCCTCGTGATCAATCCCGCACCTGTGACAGGGGCTCGGCCCGGGCAATGACAATTGCCCCTGAGTCATAGATCACAGGAAAGGCGCTGGACAACCCAGATTCGAACCATGTTCCGGTCGGGTCCCGCCTATCGATGACCAAGAAGTCTGCACCCACCGAGGCGAGCATCTCAGCAGCTTCCCCGACATCCAGATCGCCTCCGAATAGTTCGTTTGCGACCAGGGCCTGCTCACGTTCTTCGGGGAATGCCAGCCACCGCAGATCGATTCCGGAGTAGGTGGGTATTCCCGCGTAACCCTGCACCCACCAACCAAGAGGGTGCCCCTGGTTGCCCGGCGAGGCGACCACCAGATCGTCTGGCCCGGCGAACATTGCGAGTCGGTCCAAAGCCCGCAAGTCCGCATCGTCCACGACGCGAAACCACCCTGTCGACCCGGGGTAGGAGCCAATGCCACCGACCACGAGGCCGAACACGAGGGCGATGCCGAGGACAGTCAGAGCCTTCCACGGCATCGACACAGACCTCCTTCGTGAGTCGTAGCCGAGAGATCGGTGGCGGAGGGACCTCCATATATGCCGGAATCCGAGTCCAGCCAACAGGACCACGCCCGCCTGCGTGAGCAACAACGAGCGTGCCTCACCAGTGGATAGGAAGAAGGCGAACCCAACCAGTGCCCAAGAGGCACCGACCGCTCTGGTCGGCAGCTCCTGGGATGAGCGAAGGTTCGCAAAGAATCCGAAGAGGCCCAGCAGGAGAAGCACAATCCACAGCGCGGGCGCCTCCCGTATCTGCTGGGAAAGGGCAAACATGAGGCTGTGCTGCAATGGATTTATAGGCGCCGTGTAACCGTTGCTCGACGCCACCACGACGGATTGGTAGAGATATGCGAATCCGGGGACTGCGATGGCAGCAACGACGAGACCCTGTCGCCACCATCGGGCTCTGCCAGCTCCCGTTGCCCACAGACCGTATGTCATGGCGATGGGGATCGCAGCCAACAGAAGACCGCCAACGAGGAGATGCGTCGCCAACGTCGCGGCCGCCAGCACCGCCCCGCTCACCAAGAAGGCTCGTCGCTGGGTTTGCATGTGGCGAATCAACGCATAGACAGACATCAACGCGAGACCTGAGGCGAGAGTTTGCGGGTAGGCCCCCCATGAATAGGCCTCCAACTGGGCACCACTTCCGCCGACGACGAGCGCGCAGATAAGGGCGAACCACCAGCCCATTGGCCGGCCACATATGTAAACCGCGATCACGAAAACCACCGTGCTCATGAGCGCGGCGGTGGTGATGGCACCAATCGGTCCGAGTAGAGCCAGGAGCCCCGCCAGAAGGACGGGGAAGCCGGGGGGATACGTTGCGTCTCCCGCCATGACCCGATCCCCGAGCGTCTCTCGGGCCATCGCCAGCCAATTGCCGCCATCGGGACCGCTGGGAACTGGGCCTGGCACGATGAGATGCACCGCCAGGACGGCACCAAGGATCAACACTACGGCAAAGGCATCACCCAGCCAGGTCGGGACAGCTCTCTTCTCCGGTTCTTGACGCCCTGAGAGAGACTCGGGCGCCTCGGCAACGGGCGAGATCCACCCCTGCATCAAACCCGCTCCCTCCCGGAAATCAGACTTCTCACGTCGGTCACGGTCATTGTTACAATCTCGCCAGGCAATCTGGCGATGAACATCGGGGTGGGGCGATCGTGGAGCGGGCAACGAAGCAACGGGTGACACGACTTTCGATCGTGCTTGGCATACCGCTCTTGATTGGGCTCGCCTGGTTCCTGTTCGCCGGAGATGACGGCTCGGAGAACAGCACGACGACCATCGCAGCCGCAGGATCCACAACCACAGTCCCTCCGAGCACAACGACCGCCGAGACCTCGACCTCCATTGCCACCACCACCACCTCCGAGGGTGCAACTACACCCACCACCTCCGGCGGCGCCAGCCCGCAGCCAGGTGTGCAAGGAGGGCGTCTATCTCATGTCCGCGGCCGGGTCCGAAGCGACCTGGCTCACCGATGGTGGTGAACCCAACTGGTCGCCCAACGGAGACCAAATCGTCTTCACCGGCGCCGACGGCATCTACATCATGGGAGCCGACGGCTCCAACCCCGTCTGGCTGACCGAAGGCACCGGACCTGCATGGTCGCCCAACGGAGACCAGATCGTCTTCACCGGCGCCGACGGCATCTACGTCACACCACCTGAACCGGCTCAGACGGCCACGTGGCTGACCGACGGTCTCGAACCCAACTGGTCGCCCAACGGAGACCAAATCGTCTTCACCGGCGCCGACGGCATCTACATCATGGGAGCCGACGGCTCCAACCCCGTCTGGCTGACCGAAGGCACCGGACCTGCATGGTCGCCCAACGGAGACCAGATCGTCTTCACCGGCGCCGACGGCATCTACGTCACACCACCTGAACCGGCTCAGACGGCCACGTGGCTGACCGACGGTCTCGAACCCAACTGGTCGCCCAACGGAGACCAAATCGTCTTCACCGGCGCCGACGGCATCTACATCATGGGAGCCGACGGCTCCAACCCCGTCTGGCTGACCGAAGGCACCGGACCTACATGGTCGCCCAACGGGGAACAGATCGCGTTCGTCGGGGCAGGCTAGGAGCTCGCCGCTAGCGATCTGAATAGAGGATCGCGGCGTAGAACTTCTCAGCCTCATCGACTATCGGCCGCAGCGCATGAACGTGCACCGAGTCAGATGCGTGCTTGGCCATTTTGGCGTAGAAGTCGCCGTCGCTTAATAGCTGTCCGAGCTTCGCAGCAAACGCCTCCGGGGTGGACGTCACCACCAGATCCGGGTGCACGAGCTCACTGGCTGCGTTGTCTCGATGCTCCAACAGGACGGTTGGGAGGCCACAGGCAGCCGCTTCGACCACGGCCAACCCGAATCCTTCTCGTATCGACGGCAATGCAAAGATCTTGCTCGCCTTGAGCATGCCGACAAGCTCTGCCTCCGAATCCACGTCCGTCCTGAAGGTCACATTGTCGAGTCCCGCTGTCCGGGCCTTCTCGACGAGCAAGTCATGCTCCGGGCCATCACCGACGATCAACGTGTGAGGCATCACTCCCTTGCTCCGCAGCACCGACAGTGCGTCGATCAGGAACTCGATGTTCTTGTGGCGAACGAGTCTGCTCACGCAAATGATCTCAGACGAGGTGTCGCTCTCGGGGACAGCTTGGAAGCGCTCGATATCGAGCCCGCACGGGAGAAAGGCATCGGCCTCGATCCCTCTAGCTTCCATCCTGGCGCGTGTTTGGTGCGAGATCGTCGCATTTGAATCAGCCAGCTTGGAGACGAGCCAATCCACGAACTGACCGACCACCCCGACCGGGCCGAGATACTCCCGCCAGTACGGGCCCCACATCTCTATCCAGGTCACGACCGTTGGGATGTGCCGCCGACGGGCCACGATGAGACCAAACAGGCACGCCAGAGGGGCGGTGGACTGCAGGTCGATCACATCGTAAGTCTCGGAGCGGATCCGGCGCGCGAGGCCATAGGCGAACTGAATCGCCTGCCAGATCGATCTCCGGCCATCTCGATTGTGCGGATTTGCCCCTGACCGAATTCCGCTATAGAAGATCCCGTTCTCGACGAAGACGTCGGGCCCATCCCAACGCTTCGTCCCGACCAGGTGAACCTCGTGACCACGTCTTTGGAGTTCCCTCGCGTAATCAGACAGGCGCTTCTCGACCCCGCCCTTGAAGAATGGATAGATCTGATCGTGAATGAGAGCGATCCTCAGTGTCGATGCGGAGTCAGCCTTGCGACGTAAAACAGGCTGGATCGTCGGGCTGAGTGTCGCCGACCAGAGATCAGGCGACGTGGCCGATCCCGGCCCGACTCGCTTCACAGATCTTCGCCAATCTCTTCATCGTCGTCATCAGGCCCGAGCTTCCAAACCCAGCGGAACACCATCGGCACAACAAAGAACAGTCCTGCCACGCCAGCCGAGAGCACGGCAGCTTGACCCCACAGAGGCAGAGCCGCGATCGGCTCGAGCGGAGCCAGCCATCCTGGCGGATCCACCTCATCGATCTCGGGCGCCTCATATGGCGTTTGCGCCACGATGCTGACGCGATGCGTCTCGGCGATCGCTCCCAAAGCCGGCCCGAGCAACAATGTCGCCACGAAACCGAGCCCAACGAGCAACCGCAGCTTTCCTATCTGTTTCATTGCCCCATGTACCCTTCTGCGCCCCTCCCGCTCATCCCGGCGGGTTTCGATAGCCCTTGATCAGGCTCCTCACCCGCTCCTCTAGTCGCATTCCGCGCAAAACCTTGCGCCTGAAAAAGAACTGCCCGATCGGACCGCTGGACCGGCACCCGACCGATCCTAGAGGGTCCGTGTTTTGTTAACCGGGGATCCTCCCCCCAACGCTGCCGTCGTAGGTAACGACCCGAACCACCTTCTCGGCCTCGTCCCAAAGCCCTTTCGGATAGGCGAAATGCATCGGGCGCCTGCCCCGTCCGTGCCTCGATGAGGTGGTTCGACTGGCCAATCTCCTGCTCGATCTGCTCCACGCCGAGGCCACGAAGATCTGGGTGGGTGTGGGTGTGGGCTCCCAGAGTCACCAGACCGGTGGACAGCATGTCGTCGACCTGATCCCAGCTCAAGGGCCGATCTCCCGGATGCAGCAGCTCTCCGGTCTCGATGTGACCGCTGGTCAGATACAGAGTGAACGGAATCCCCTGCTCGCGCAGCAGCGGAAAGCCATTCTCGTAGAAATCCGCGTAACCGTCGTCGAAGGTCAGCACGAACTGGCGGTTTGATTCCGGATCGTCGGCCCCAGAGAGGGCGTCACCGAAGCCGACGATCCGGCCATGGTCCAGCAACCACTTGACGTGGCCCCGGAACAGCTCAGGAGATATGTCCATCTGGAATCCGGAGCCCGCCCCGATCTGGTGATAGATCAGAATGCGGGGTCCCGGCCAGTCGCCCAGGAGGAGGTCTGCAGCGGCGAAGGAGAACTTGGCCGCCGTTCGCAGGACCTCACGAGTCATCGAACGCAAACCCGAGGAAGGCGGCACTTGGCCGCCCTCTACAGGCGTCAACGACGGGCTATTTCTCAGGTCGGACATGGGCACCATCCTTGCCCTGTCCATCGTCTTCGACATCGAGCTCGATGCCCTCTTCCCCATCCGAGTCGCCCTTGGCCCGACCCTCGGCGAATCCATCCACCGTCTTCCACATCCGCGAGCGGAAGCCGGTCGAGGCCCACCGGGTGAGCTTGGTGCGCCGACGGCGAAGCAGCACGACCCCGAGCAGCGTTGCGCGTCGGATGGCGAAATCGCGATCCGCGGCTTCGAGAGAGCGGGTGACCGTGTGACCCGCCGAGGCAACCAGGATCACCGAGTCGACCCTCTGGGCCAGCACGTGAGAGGCGGCTTCGCCCAAGTTGGTGCCTGCGATGATGACCACGTCGAAGATCTCCCGTGCCACTTCGAGAAGCACCTCGAACCGGTATCCAGAGAGAACATCGGCGGCGTCGCGCTTGCCATTGCCGGAGCGCAGAGCCCGCAAGCCCTGAACGACCTCAGGAGAGGACAAGAGGGCTGACTTGAACTCGGAGATCAGCTCCTCACGCTCGCCCCCGGCGACGTTCAGCAGGCTGGACAGGGTGGCACCAGTCTCCGGACCCCACTCCATCATGTGATTTGTCTTGTCGAACGTTGCGTCGAGGAGGAGCACGCTCCGACCTGATGCTGCGACAGCTACCGAAATGTCAGCAGTCAGCTCGCGGATGTCCTCTTTGAAGATCCCGCTGCCCTGGAAGGCGATGACGGCATTGTCCTGGTCGTCCAACTGGCTGCGCAGCATCTGGATCGAAGCCTTACGCCTCCCACCTGTGCTCTCGAGGTACCAGGGCTGGTTGGTCGGGTGGTGGACGATGGCCAGCGGCCGTGATGGCATCTCGACGATGACCGGCGGCCCCTCGTCGAGGTCCTTGGCGGACCACATCATGCCCCGACCACGCTCCAGCGCGATGAGCCCGATCAGAACCGCGCCGATGGCCCCGAAGGTGGCGAGCAACTGGTTGCCGGAAGTGTTATCGGTATCGAGCGTTACCGGCCTGCTGTCCACCGTGCCAGAACGGGCGAGGGCTTCCTGCTCGAGGATGCCGGTGAAGAGGCTGTTCCACCTGGCCTCGAGCTGCGCCAGCTCGAGGTTCTTGAGCGTGAGCTCCGGATCCTGCTGATCCTGGGCCACGGGGTCCACAACCGGAGGGAACGTGGCCAGCTGAGCCTGAAGCTCGGAGAGACGCGCCATGGTCCGGTCCATCTCGGCCTGGATCGACGCCGGCGTGCGCAGTACCAACTCCGGGTTCATCAGCTGAGTGGTCAGGTTCCCCTGATGTGCCAGGAGGGCGGCCACCTGGTTCTCCAGAACAGTCCGCTGTGTCTGCTGTGTCACCTCGTCCGCCGTGGGAGGAGAGGCAGCCTGCAGGGCAGCGAGCTCGTCACGCATGGCCTTGATATCAGTAGAGGTCTCCTCCAGATCCTCCCTCATCCCGTCCAGCCCGGCGCCAATCGTGGCGACCGCAAGGAAGTTCTTCTGCATGTTCTCGGCCAGCGCATCGGCTTCGGCTTGGGTGAAGCCGCGGGCGATGAACTGAAGCTGGTTCGCTTCGTTTGCGAGATCGACTTCGGCCATCAACCAGGGAAGGAAGGCTCCCGGAGTCTCGCCGATGACGTCAGAGTTCACATCGGTCGCCAAGGCCAGCTGGGTCTCGAGCATGGTCTCGAAATCCTCGCGCTCGAGGGCCTGCGGGTCCTCGGTGAACGTGACCGATGACATTGCCTCGAACGGCGGAAGATTGGCGTTGCGGTACTCGGCCAGCTCGCCGGAAACCACGTAGGCCAGGACTGCGGCGGCGAGCAGCAGCCACCATCTCGCCTTGGCGATACCTCGAATAGTTGTCATGTCCACAGCTTCACCTCGCTGGTTTCTCTCAAATCGACGGTCACGTCGTCAGGCCATTCGCGATTGGCGAGGGCCAGCAGGAACTCTTTGAGCTCCCGTCTTCCACCTGTGGTGGACATCTGCTTCAGCTGCCGGACGCTCAGCTTCAGGACGTCCGGGCCGGGGACTTTCGTCTCGGCAATGTTGATCTGGGGGTGCGAGCTGCTCAGGAGCGGTCCGTGAGCAAGCTCCTCGACCAGCTTCTCGCCAGGGCGGGCACCGACAGTCTTCACTTCGATATCCCGGCCGGGCACCAGACCGCCCAGCCGAATCATGCGGTGGGCCAGGTCGATGATTCGTACTGGCTGCCCCATGTCGAGGACGAACACCTCTCCGCGGTCGGCCAGGGCCGAAGCCTGGAGCACGAGCTGGACCGCTTCGGCGATGGTCATGAAGTAGCGGGTCATGCGCTCGTCGGTGATCGTCACCGGGCCGCCGGCGCGGATCTGCTCCATGAAGGTAGGGACGACGCTCCCGCGACCGCCGAGGACATTGCCGAACCGGACCGACGAGTAGATGCACCCGTCAGTATCAGTGTTGGCGGCCGACTGCACCAGCATCTCCGCCATCCTCTTCGACGCTCCCATGACGCCCTTGGGGTCGACGGTCTTGTCAGTGGAGATGAGGACGAATCTCTCGATGCCGGTAACGCGCACAACCTTCAGGAGGTTGTTGGTACCAACGATGTTGGTCTTGACCGCCTCCTCGGGCCATTCCTCGAGGATGGGCACATGCTTGTGGGCCGCTGCGTGATAGACGACCTGCGGCTGGTACTTGGCGATGAGGGCCTTGAGCTTCTTCTTGTCCCGGACATCGCAGAGCGCGGGACCAACTCGGTGCCGGCTGGCTCATCCCATTTCACCATGTTGTCGTGAAGATGGGTCTCGTCGTGGTCCATGGCGATGACCCTGGCGGGCATGAAGCGCAGCACCTGATTTACGATCTCGGATCCGATCGAGCCACCGGCTCCGGTGACCAGCACTGTCTTGCCGTAGAGGATGGACTCCACTGCCTCGAGATCGGTCGTGACCGACGGGCGGAGCAAGAGGTCCTCGATCTCCAGGTCCCTGATATCGGGACCGCCGTCATATCCGCTGAGCAGCTCATCGAGATCGGGGACGATCCTCAGCCTGACGTCGATGTCGACACAGAGGTCGACCAGCCGACGGGCCAGGACGCTGGCACCCTCCGAGGCGCACGATCACCTGCTGGACGTTCAGGTGGTGGTCACCAGCGATGCGATGTCCTCCAACTCGCCGACGATTGGAAGATTGGCCAGGCGCTTGGCCTTCGGACTGGGCCCGGAGCTGACAAAGCCGACGACGTCGACCTCGTAGGGGCCTGTGTAGCGAGCTAGATCGGCGGCGCGCTTGCTGGTGCCAAGGATCAGCACACGGTCACGGGCATCGAGCCTCATGCCCGCGGTGGAAAGAGAAGAGACGGGAGCGGAAGCGGACTGCGCCGAGGAATCCGAGCGAGATCATCGACCCCAGGACCAAGACCGACAGAGGCACTGCCCGATCGCCCGGTCCCTCGATCAGCTCGTGGTCACCGAGGGCGAGAACGATGAGGAACAGGGCCGCCGATGCCCAGAAGGTTGCGGCGATGACCCGACGGGCCTCACTGATGCTGGCGAACTCCCAGACATGGCCGTAAGCGCCCATGGCGACATTGGCCACGAGATGGATTCCGATGATGACCGGTAGGGCGACGAGCACTCTCGTCCACCAAACTCCGTCGAGCCGACCATCGAGTGACATGACGCCGAGTG
>CAWJLJ010000006.1:0-219842 GCA_963843585.1 uncultured Acidobacteriota bacterium | reverse complement strand
CCGGATCACCTTCCTCGAGCCGGTGATCCCCTTCTCCCGCGCCGCGAATCGGGCGTCGAGAACGGCTCGGGCGTCGTCGGCGAAATCGAGATCCATCGCCTACTGGGCGATGACTTTGATCTGCGGCTCGTCCCACTCGGCGGGACGCTCGGAGACATGGGTGACCTTGAGCCGCCACTGGCGCCGCTGCTTCATCTGAGCCAGGGCCGCCACATAGAGAGCGATCAATGAGTCGATGAAGAGATGCACCAGAAGCAGAGCCAGCGAGTTCTGCCACAGGGCGAGCCCGGCGGTGAGCAGGGCCAGGAATCCGAGAACAGCGAAGGTGCGGCGACGACGGAGACGGATGACGTCGCGCTGACCCACAGCCTTCCTGTCGTACGGCCGCTTCTGGACATCGGCCATCAGATGGCTCCAGCGGTCGAATTCCTCGGTCGAGTTCTTGGGTGCGTTTTGTCGGTCGCCGAACACCGAGGGCAGGAGATACACACTCCACACAGCGGCTATCAGCAGGAGGCCGACTATGACGCTTGTTGACATTTGGCTTACGACTCCGTCCACGGATGAGCGTAGTTGCCAGGACCCTGCCCGATCAACGACTCAACCTCGTTCCCACTTGCCGGACCTTCCACCTGACTTGGTCAGCAATCTGACCGTCTCGATCGTGACCTCGCGCTCGACGCCCTTCACCATGTCATAGATGGTCAACGAGGCCACAGCGACGGCTGTCATTGCTTCCATCTCGACACCGGTCCGATCGGTGGTTCGCACGCTAGCAAGGACCCGAACACCACGCCCACTCGGCTCCAGGGTGACCTCCACCCCGGTCAGCGAGATCGGATGACAGAGCGGGATGAGCTCGGAGGTCCGTTTGGCAGCCATGATCCCGGCGATCCGGGCCGCCGCCGGCAGCGTCACCTTTGGGCAGGTCACCGGTGAAAAACCGCTCCGCCAGGTCTGGGGACATGACGACGAAGCCCTCCGCCACCGCCTCACGGTCGGTGACTTGCTTCCCCCCGACATCGACCATGTGAACCTCGCCCGCCTCATTGAGGTGGCTCAGCTCGCGCTCATCGCCCATCGGTCCACTCCCTCGACTCGGGCCACTTGAACATCTCAACGGTGACTGGATCGCCTCGCTCGACAACCGCCGTCCCACGAGGCACGACGGCGAACCCATCGGCCGCCGCGGCGGCCGAGAGCACATTGGAGGCCTGGCCACCCGATTTCACCACGGTCGGCGAGCCCTGTTCGAGTCCTTCCACGAAGACGCGGACGAAGACCGTCTTCTCAGGATCGGTCTCGAGGGTTTCCCCCGCGCTGGCCACCAATTGGGGCCGGAGGATGGAGCGGGCGCCCTGCATCTTGAGCAGCGCCGGCCGGGCGAACTGTTCGAAGGAGACGAGGACCGAGACCGGGTTGCCAGGCAGTCCGAAGAAGAGCGCATCGCCGATGTGACCAAAGGCGAAGGGCTTGGCCGGCTGAATCGCCACCTGCCAGAAGTCGACATGGGCGTCGCCCTGCAGCACGATCTTGGTGACGTCGTAGTCACCCATCGATACCCCGCCGGTGGAGACGACCACATCGGCCTCGGAGGCTCGGGTGAGCGCGTCCCGCAAGACATCGGGATCGTCGGGGATGATGCCCAGGTCCACCGGCTCCACGCCCGCATCCGCGAGGAGCGAGAGCAGCATCGGCCGGTTCGAGTCCCGGATGGCCCCCGGCTCCAGACCTACCGCCTCGGGAGGAGTCAGCTCGTCACCGGTCGACATGAACGCCACCCGGGGCCTCATGAACACCTCCGGGTGCCCGACTCCGATGGTGGCGAGAACACCGATGTGCATCGGGGTGAGACGCGTCCCTGCGGTGAACACCACCTGGCCCTCGGGGACGTCTCCACCTGCCGGGCGGACCGACGTCCCCGGCTCCACCGCCGTGGAGATGGTGACCTTCGAGCCTTCGGTCGACGTGTCCTCGACCTTGGCGACGGTGTCAGCGCCCGGAGGCATCGGGGCGCCCGTCATGATCTTGATCGCCTGGCCCGGCCCCACCTCGATGTCTGTGCTCGACCCAGCCGGCAGGTCGCCTATCACCTCGAGGACCGACCCGGCCGCGGAGACATCCGCGGCACGCACCGCGAATCCGTCCATCGCCGAGTTGGCAAACGGCGGCACGTTCTCCGGGGCGACGACATCCGTGGCGAGGACCCGACCGTGCCCCTGCCAGATCGGAACCTGCTCGACTCCGAGGAGGCCGACCGAGGAAAGCACCTCGGACCGGGCCTCCTCCAGCGGCTTCATCCGCTCCGCTCCTTGAGCCAGGAGCTGAACTCCTGCCCGAACTCGTGCTCACCCAGCTCCACCGACGCCTCGAGCAGGCCGATCGGCGTCCCCACATCGAGGAGGTCTTCCTCGGCCACGTAACCCCGGAGGCGTCCGCGGACGCCCAACTCGTTGATGGCGTCGGTCAGCTGGATCTCGCCACCGTGGCCGGGCTCGAGACCGCCCAGGATCTCGAAGACCTCGGGAGTGAACAGATAGCGCCCTACCAGCCCGAGGCGAGAGGGTGCGTTGGCCGGCCCCGGCTTCTCAACGGCGCCGGCCAGATCGAGATATCGATCCTCGAGCTCGGAGGCCGGGACCACCACGCCGTACTTGCTGAGGAATTCCTCGGTCAGCTCGCGGAGACACATCACCGAAACCGAACCGTCACGACTTCCCTCGCCGAGACTGGCCAGCACGTCATGACCCGGCCTCACGATGTTGTCGGAGAGAAGGCAGAAAAAGGGACGGTCTCCCACCATGTGGGCCGCCTCGTTCACCGCATGTCCCAGGCCGAGTGGCTCCTCCTGAACCACCGGACGCAGCTGGATGTCCTCCAGACCGGGCAGGGGGCCCTCGATGTTGAAATGCTGTGCGAGGAGATGGCCGGCGTCGAGGTCGACGACCACGACCGCCTCCTTCGCCCCGGCCCGAGCCGCCTCCTCGACCGAGTACTGGATGGCGGGACGATCGATGACGGTGAGCAACGCCTTGGGCACCACCCGGGTCGCCGGTCGCATCCTGGTGCCACGGCCGGCTGCAGGGATGACGGCTACTTCGATGCTCATGTCGGGACCTTCTCCTCGCTGCCAGAGACCATGCGTTTGATGTTTCCACGGTGCCGCCAGACCACCAACGCGATGATCAGGGCGACCCAGACCAGCGACAGCCCGGTGACACCCTGCCAGATCAGCAATGGAACGGTGATGACGACGATCACCATCGAGCCGATGGAGGCAGTCTTGGTGAGCCAGAAGATCAGGAACCAGGTTGCGATCTCGATCACGGCGACGATCGGGACCGTGAAGAGAAGGACACCACCACCGGTCGCCACACCTTTCCCGCCCTTGAAGCGATGGAAAATCGGGTAGCAATGGCCCACGACCGCGGCAAGGCCGGCCAGGAAAGCCCAATGCACCGCCGGATCGGGCGAGCCAGATGCCACCCATCCCATGGCAGCTCCGATCGTCCCCTTCAGCGTGTCCCCGATGAAGACCATGGCGGCAGGCACCCGTCCCATGGTGCGGAGAACGTTCGACATGCCAGGATTGCCGCTCCCCTCCTGGTGGATGTCAACGCCATACATCCGGCCGACGATCACGGCGAAGTCGATGCTCCCCACCAGGTAGGCGGCGACGATCGCCAGCGGCAGGGCAACGGCAGGCGACATGGGGGCCGATCATATTGCAGAGGAATGGAAGACCCACTGTCCCGGTTGTAGAATTCGCCCCCACCCCACCAAGCGGTCAGAAGTCGGTCATGCCTACCTACGAGTACACCTGTAAGCGCTGCGGCGAGAACATCGAAGTCTTTCAATCGTTCTCGGAAAAGCCGCTGCGCAAGCACCAGGAGTGCGGCGGAGAACTGCAGAAGGTCTTCCACGCCCGCGGCGTCGTGTTCAAGGGATCCGGCTTCTACTCCACCGACTCCCGGTCGTCCACGTCGGCCAAGAAGTCCGAGCCGGCCAAGAAAGCCGACTCCAAGCATCTCCAAGGGCGACTCGTCCAAGAAGAGCGAGTCAGCGAAAACAGGGTCGTCGACGGCGTCTTCGGGTAGTTCGTCTACCTCAGATTGACCTGTCCGGTCAGTTCCGCTCGCTGACGAGATACCAGACGCCAAACGTCAGGGCTACCACGAACACCAGGATCAGTGTCGATCGAACCCAGTGGATCTCCGCGACTGCGGTCTCTTCGACCTTCTTCTTGTTCTTCTTCTTGTTCTTCTTGTCGCCCATCGTCATCTCCTGGTCTGGCGGCATAAGGAGGGGTGGACCCCAACCCGTGGAAGATCAGTGGCCTCCGATGATTCACGAATCGCGGGTCCACGCACCTCTCTCCGGGCACCTACCCGTCGGTGGCTTCGTCGAAACCGGCGGACACGAGAGGCTCTATGGACCGACCCAGGGTGATCAACCCGATGGCGATGGCCGATCCCGTCACGGCCATGAGCACGACGATGAGCCTGAGCAGCCAGGTGGTGGCAGTCAGGGACGACGCGGTGCTCTCGACCACGCTCTGAGCCTCATCGAGCGTGGCGCGATACGAGTCGATGAGGGTTTGACTCGACTCGAGCTCGACTCTCAGGGCGTCGAACGCTTCCGCCGTAGCGGCGGCGTCCTCGGCGAACTGCTCTGAGACAGGAACCAGTCCCCGGATCGCCTCCGCCTGTGCGGTCAGTTGGGGTGGTATGGCCTCCAGCGCGTCCTGCGCCGCCATCAACGAGGCATCGAATGGCTGCTCGGGGTCATAGTTCACGCCGAGGAAGGACAGAGCGTTGAGGGTGCCATCGATGACTCCGGCCGTCTGTATGGCAGCAGGCATCGTGTCGAGCAGACGTCTCGATGCTCGCCTGCAACTCTCCATCGAGGAAGTCGGCGACGTCATCCAATTCCCCGGATGCGGTCAGGACGGCGTCTGACGCTGCGGCGATGCTGGCGGCGGCAGCGCCGATGCCCTCATCGACCTCGACCGACACCGATTCCAGGACGCCGAGCGTCTCCTCCACGGCGCCCAGGGCAGACTCCGAGACCGCCACCGACTGGGTTAGATAGTCGGACAGGTTGTTCACCATGAACAGGCCGAGGACCAGCCCGACGATGCTGCCGACGAGGGCCACGACTCCGCTGACGACCAGGGTCTTCCTCGTCGTATCCGTCACCGGGACCAACCTACTTCCCATGACCTCCCGCACGCCGTACGTTCGGACAGGTGATCTGGCTGCAATCGCCCCCGTTGGCGCGTTGGGCGGTCGCCCTCCTCATCGCATCGGTGGCTCTCTGGGTCGAGTTCCGTCCCGAGCCCACGACAACCCACCCGTTTGCCACCGTGGACATCACGGCCGGGATGGTGGTCGACGAGTCCAACACCGAGATCCGGCAAGTGCCCCTCGGGACCTTCACTCCCGTCGAGCTCGAGCAAGTCGCAATCGACTCCATCCTGTCCGGCGATCCGGTGCTGGCGTCGAACATCGGCGAGTCGGGCCAGGCGATTCCTACGGGGTGGTGGAGTCTGGAGATGCCCCTGCCCCATGGGGCAAGCCGTGGAGACTCGGCACGGATCGTGCTCCTCGACACCGAGGTCGTGGCTTCCGGCGTGGTGGTCGAGGACCCGGATGAGGATCCACTCGGCTCCGGGCTGGGTCTCGTCGCCGTCGAGTCCGGGCTAGCAGCAGAGGTGGCACGGGCCGCCGGAGAGGGACGGGCTGTAGTCATGATTGCCCCGCCCTGAGCATTACCGTGCCGCCGTGCTCAACGCCATCGTCTGGGGCCTGGTCCAGGGACTGACCGAGTTCCTGCCCGTCTCCTCCTCGGGTCACCTGATCCTCATCCCGGCATTTCTCAATGAGCTGGGCATGGACATACAGCCGCCTTCGCTGGCCGTGGGCGCCGTGCTTCATCTCGGCACGCTCGCCGCCGTGCTCATCTATTACCGGGCCGAGGTTGCAAGTGTCCTTCGGTTTCGGACCAATCCGGACGGTCGCAAGATCGCGCTGCTGGTCGGGATCGGCACCATTCCGGCGCTGATCGGGTTGCCTCTGGCCGACGAGGTGGAGAGCCTCCAGGAGTCGGTGGCAGCGGTGGGCTGGCAGATCGTGGCGACCGGGGTCATCCTCGTGATCGGTCAGCGTGTCGCCATCGGTGCTCGGAACCTGCTCCAGGGACGGATACCGGACGCCATCATCGTCGGTATCGCCCAGGCCATCGCACTCATCCCGGGCATCTCACGGTCGGGTGTGACCATCGCCGCCGGCAACTGGCGAAAGTTCGAGCCTGCTGAGGCCGCCCGCTTCTCCTTCCTCCTCGGCATCCCCGCCATCGCCGGGGCTGGGTTCAGCCAGCTGTTCGCCCTTCCCCCATCGAGCGGCCTGACCCTCGATCTCGTCGTAGGGATGGTGGTGGCCGGTGTCTCGGGCTACCTCGCCATCGCCTTCATGATGAACTCCTTGAACCGGATCGGCCTGTACCCATTTGCGATCTACTGCTTCGTGATCGGCCTGACCGCAGTCATCTTTTTCTGACCAGGTAGCCTCCGAATCCAGGAGGAACACCGATGACCCACGCCCTCATCCAGGAGTCGATCGACAAGCGACAGCACGTTCGTGACCTCCTGGCGCAGACCCCGGACGACTATGTGGCGGTGCGCGAGTTGTGGAAGTCGCACTCCCTCGCCGAGGATGCCAGAGACATCGCAGGGCTGATGGCCACGCTCACCGACGACTGTGTCTACGAGCTGGTGCAGACCGGGCATCGTTGGGAGGGGAAGGAGGGGGCGACCCGTTTCTACATCGAGCTGCTCTCGGCGTTCCCCGATATCGATTTCGCCCTGACCAGCATCGTGGTCGGGCCGCAGGGGGTCTGCGAGGAGGCGGTAGTGAACGGCACCTTCTCCACACCGTGGCTCGGCATGGAGCCGACCGGCGAGAAGATGGTCTGGCGGAACGTGATCTTCTTCCCCTGGGACCCCGATGCTCAACTCTTCACCGGAGAGCGGGTCTACTCATTCTTCCCCGATCTCCCCACGGGCGACCTGCCGACCGGGATGTAAGCGTTCGGCGAACCTCAGGTTCTCCGTTTCATATCGGGCCGAATCGCCTCAGGTTCGGATAGACCCGCCCACTCGAACTCGAGCGTTTAGACCCGTATCCGGGCCGGAGAACCTGAGGTTCGTGCGGTTCAGCCGCTCAGAGGACGGTGTCGAGCCCGAGATGGACCCCGGGGGCGAGATCGCCGACGCCGCGGATGGCGATGAGGGCGCCGGAGGCGAAGGACTCGTAGCTGGTGGAGAGGTGCTCGATGGACAGCACCTCGCCGAGATTGGACAGAACCACCTCTTGCTGGGAGATGAGACCAGGGAGACGGACGGCGTGCACGCGCACCCCCTCCACATCCGCGCCTCGAGCGCCCTCGACCAGCTCCGCCGAATCCCGAGCAGACACGCCACCGCCCGCGGCCACACCCATGGCGGTGGCCAGCGCCGTGCCCGACGGTGCATCAGGCTTCGTCGAGTGATGACGCTCGATGATCTCCACCGCCTCGAAATGTGACGCCGCCTCGGCGGCGTACCTCATCATGAGCACCGCGCCAATCGAGAAGTTGGGGACCACCAGCGCGGCCGGGCCATCCGTCCCCCAGATCCCCCGCAGCTGTTCCAGGCGCTCGGGGGTGAAGCCGGAGGTGCCGACAACCGCTGCCAGACCCTTGTCCCGCCAGGCCTTCAGGTTGTCGAGGACCACGTCGGGATGGGCCGTCTCCACCACGACGTCGGCATCCACCTCGGAGGGTGCCCCGGTGACCGTCACGCCATGCATCTCGGCCCCGGCCCGATTCGGGTTGTACAGCGCGGTCAGCTCGAGATCGTCGGAGGCTGCGATCGCCTCGGCGATCGGTGTCGCCAGCTTGCCGCCGGCGCCTGAGATGGCGACCCGAATCATGACTTCACGTTAGGAGTGTTCAGCCGAGAGCCTCCGCCAGCGACTCGTCGAAGACCTCGAGCGTCTTGGCCACGTCCTCATCGGTGTGGGCGGCGCAGACGAACCACGGCTCCAGCGCATCCGGGCAGGGCATCACACCGCGCCGGATCATCGCGAAGAGGACCTCCTCGTAGAGCGGCTCGTTGTGCTTGGAGGTCTCCCTGAACTCGTTGAGATCGCCCTCACCGATGAACACCGAGAACATCGCCGGGTGCCCGGTCGCCTTGCCCTCGACCCCACGATCGGCCAGCACCTTCTCGATACCTTCCATGAGGCTCCGCCCGACCTTCTCGATCCTGGCGTGAGGCTCACCGGTGGCGAGCTTGTCGATGGTCGCCGCGGCGGCGGCCACGCCGATGCCGTTGCCGGAGTAGGTCCCGGCCTGCGCGATCCCCGAGGACCGCCAGCCATCGGCGACCTTGTCGGTCATGGCGATGGCAGCCACCGGGTAGCCGTTGCCCATTGCCTTGGCGTAAGTGCCGATGTCCGGGCGCACCCCGAAACACTCGCAAGCGCCTCCGAAGGCGACCCGGAACCCGGTCTTGACCTCGTCGAAGATCAGCAACGAGCCGTTGTCATCACAGAGCTTCCTCAGCCCCTCGAGAAAACCGGGCAGGGGCATGATCCCGAACGCGTTGCCGAGCATCGGCTCGACGATCACCGCGGCGATCCGCTGGCCCTCGTCCTTGAAGGCCCGCTCCACCAATTCCAGGTCGTTGAAGGGCAGGGTCCGGACCAGCGACCTGATGGCCTCCGGTATGCCCGAGCTCGACTGCAGGGCGATGGGGCGGAAGCGAGACCCGAGCCCCTCGACCGGGACGCCGGCCGTGGAGAAGAGCACGTAGTCGTGCATCCCGTGGTACTGGCCCTCGAACTTGATCACGACGTCGCGCCCGGTCAGCCCGCGGGCGAGCCGGATGGCGTGCATCGTCGCCTCGGTGCCGGTGTTGGTGAAGCGCATGGAGTCGGGCCACTCCAATGCCGCCATCACCTTCTCAGCCGCCTCGACCTCGCGACGCTGGGTCATGGCGAAGCTGGTCGCCTCGCCGGCTGTGTCCACCACCGCCTGCCAGACATCCGGGTCGCCATGACCGAGGATGACCGGCCCGAAGCCGCACTGGTAGTCGATGTAGTGCTTGCCGTCCATGTCGACGAGGTG
The DNA here is from genome assembly GCA_963843585.1 of uncultured Acidobacteriota bacterium. GTDB lineage: Bacteria > Actinomycetota > Acidimicrobiia > Spongiisociales > ZC4RG35 > JARDZU01. Next base: position 210,674 of record CAWJLJ010000006.1, on the reverse strand, counting down.
CCCCGCCTCGCCGTGGTCGATGACCAGGGTGTCGTCGGGCCCCCAGTATCGGAACTGGCTCGACACCCCATTGACCAGCACCTTGCGCGCCCGCTCGTACCACTGCCTGGTTTGATCTCCCTGGAGGCTCATTCGGCCATGCTACTGAACCGCCATTCAGCCCGGCCCGGATTCGGGTTACCGTGGCGCGAATGGCGAACGACCTCGAGCTCTTCATCGCAGGCGAGTGGACAGAAGGGACCGGCGAAGACCACTACGAGGTCCATTCCCCCTCAACGGGCGAGCACCTGTACAACGTGCCAAAGGCGTCTCCGGCCGACATCGACCGTGCCGTGGCCGCGGCACGGGAGGCCACCGAGGAGATGCGGCATTGGACCGCTTTCGAGCGGGCCGATCTCTGCCTCCGCATCTATGACCTGTGGCAAGGCAAGGTCGACGAAGTCGCCCGCATCCTCTCGATGGAGCAAGGCAAGCCATATGAGGCAGAGGCCAAGGACGACATCGCCGAGTCAGGTGACTACTTCCAGATCGCCGCCGAAGACGTCAAACGCCTCAAAGGCGAGCTGATCCCCACCACCAGCCGGCATCGGCGCATGTTCACGGTCCGCCGCCCGGTCGGGGTCTGGGTAGCGATCACACCGTGGAACTTCCCGGTGATGATCCCCATGGAATACGTCGGGCCCGGTCTCGCCACCGGGAACGCGGTCATCGTCAAACCGCCAGAGTTCACCTCCTGGGCCCTGCTCGAGATGGCCAAGGTCTTCGAAGAGGCCGGAGCGCCGAAGGGTGCCATTCAGGTCATCCCCGGCGCCGGGGACATCGGCACGCAGTTGGTGACTCACGACGGGGTGGACGCGGTCGGTTTCACAGGCTCGTCCGCCACGGGCAAGAAGATCGTCTCGGTCATGGGCCTCAAGCGCTCGATCATGGAGATGTCAGGCAACGGACCGACCGTGGTCACCGCAGACGCCGACGTGGTCAAGGCCGCGGAGGCGGCGGTCTACGGGGCGTACTACAACGCCGGGCAGGTCTGCGTCGCCACGGAGCGGGTGATCGTCGTCGACGAGGTGCACGATGAGTTCGTCGAGGCATCGCTCAAGGCCGCCGAGAACGTGCGGCTCGGCGACCCATTCGATGAGGCCACCAACATGGGGCCCCTGAACAACGAGCCGACGGCCGCCAAGATGGACCGCCACATCGCCGATGCCGTCGACAAGGGTGCCGAGTTGTTGATGGGCGGAGGACGGGCGACAGGGTTCCCCACCGACCTCTACTACGACTTCACCGTCCTCGACAAAGTGCCGGAGTCATCGGAAGTGGCGCAGGAGGAGTCGTTCGGACCGGTGCTCCCGATCCTCAGCGCACGGGACGACGAGGAGGCCGTCGGGGTGGCCAACCGGACCCACCTCGGTCTGCAGGCTGCGGTGTTCACCAACGATCTGACCAAGGCGTTCTGGTATGCCGATCGGATCCGGTCGGGCACCGTGGTAGTCAACGACTCGACCGATTTCTGGGAGACCTTCCAGCCGTTCGGCGGCGCGGCGGGCACGGACACAGGTTGGGGGCGGCAGCGAATCGACGAGTTCACCGATCTTCAGACCGTGGTGTTCGTGCTGCGAGAAGAGGACTAGCCCGCTACTCCCTCATCGTCATCGCCATGCCGGCGAAGCCACCACCGAAGGCGCCGAGCAGGATCCCGGGGAGCAACGCCGTCAGCATCGACACGAAGATGTCCTGGTCGGTGATGAGCCAGATCCCAATGGACAGCGCGACCAGCGTCACCGGGACGCCGATCATGATTCCCCGGATGATGGCGGGGCCCATCGGGTCGGTATCGGTGCTCTCGTGCTCAGCCACTGCGCCCATGATGCCAGAGGTCAGGGCACGATTGTCGGCTCGGGGCGACGTGTCGGTGTCGGCCCGCAAGCCCATGCGTCGCACCGCCACGACGAACGGCAGCCTGATCGCGTAGAGGATGCCGGCCACGACATAGGCGGTCCCGAACGAGTACACATCGGCCACCCGGCCCAGTGCAGGCTGGGCGACCACTCCGCCGGCGCTTCCCATCAGCGAATTGAAGGAGAGCACCGTCGCCCGTTGCTCGGAGGGAATGCAGGCATTCATGTACGCCTGCTGCATCGGACTCGAGAGCGAGGCGACCACGGAGAGAAGCGTCAACAGCCCTATTGCCACCCAGAATCCGACCGGGATCTGGAGCATTTCGGCCAGACCCACGCCCACCAGGGCGACGCCGCCGACAACCACCTCGAGGATGATGACCGCCGTTCGGGTCTCGACCAGCCCTCGCACGAATTTCACGGAGGCGCCGCCGGCCATCTGGGCGACGGCGAACACTGCGGCGGCTATTCCGGCCAGATAGGTGGCGTTCGGGTCACCGAACAGCTCGAGCAGGTAGGGCTGAAATGCGTAGAAGGCCCATATGCTCACCCCGGCCGCGAACGGGGCACCGAACATGAACATGCGGATGGGAGGATTGCCGAACCCATGTTTGATCGACGCCCGCAGGATGCCGCGAACCTGCTCGCCCACCGCCACTCCCTTGGTCGGCTGATATCCGATGTCGTGCATCCAGAGCGAGGCTGCTCCGATCACGGCAAGAAGGAGCAGCGAGCGGAGCGCGTAGGGAATTCCCAGATTTACCTGCCCCAGGAACCCGCCTCCAACCGTGCCGACCAACATGGCGGCGCCGGCGACGACCTGGCCCCGGCCAAACACCGTCTCGATCGCGCCGTCATACCCGGTGGCATGGAGGGCGTCGACCAGCCAGGCCTCGGTGGCGCCGGAAAAGAAGGTGAACCCGAGCCCGATCAACACCGAGACCAGGATCCACCATCCGATGGGCGCCTCGAGGTACCAGAGCCCCAGGTAGGCAGCCGTTGTCACGAGGAGCGTCGCCGCACCGAGGATGAACGACGTTCGCCTGCCGAACGTGTCTGCGATCACTCCGGTGGGTACCTCGAAGATCACCATGCCGGCGGTGTATCCAGCATTGGCGACAAACGCCTCGGTGATGCTGAGCCCGGCATCGAGCAGGAAGAGAGTGTTGATCCCCCAGATCAGAGAGGCGGCAAGCGTCTGGAGAAGGAGAAGGATCAGATAGGTCCGTTGCACGCGCTCTGGCGTCATAGCTCACCGAGGGGGTCTGGCAGTTAGCGTAACGATCCGATGTACACCCCCTACGAACAACGAAAAGGCGAGATTCCTTTCGCCTCCGCCGAATACATCTCCTTCGCCTCACGGAACTCGTTCCTCGGCGTCCCCGCAGTCACGATGGACGATCTCGGAGACGGGTCTGTGGTCATCCTCGGTGCCCCCTTCGACTGGGGCACGACCTATCGGCCCGGTGCGCGCTTCGGGCCCCAGGCGATCCGCAACGCCGACTACGGGGCAATGGATGGTTACCGGCCCCACCTCCCCACCGGTCTCGACCCGTTCGAGACATTGGGAGTGGTCGACGTGGGGGACGTCTATGTCCGACCGGGCGAGTTGGAGATCTCCATCGGACGGATCGCCGACGCCGTCGAGCAGGTGTCCGCCGCCGGGAAAGTACCGATCATCCTCGGTGGGGACCACACGATCACATGGCCCGACGCACTCGGGGTGGCCCGGGTGCACGGTTTCGGCGAGATCGCCCTCATCCATTTCGACGCCCACGCCGACACCGGATTCACCCAGAACGGCTCCCTGTACGGGCACGGCACGCCAATGCGACGGCTGATCGACTCGGGAGCAGTGCCCGGCCACCGCTTCGTCCAGATCGGGCTGCGTGGCTACTGGCCCGAGCCTGAGGTGATGCAGTGGATGCGTGAGCAGAAAATGCGGTCGTTTCTGATGAACGAGATCGTCGAACGGGGTCTCAACGATGTGGTCGACGAGGCTGTCGCCTACTCGCTGGAGGGTGGGGCCAAAGGTGTCTTCATCAGCGTCGATATCGACGTGGTCGATCCAGGTCTGGCCCCTGGCACCGGAACTCCAGAGCCCGGTGGGCTCGGCTCACGGGAGCTCCTCGACACAGTGCGAAGACTCTCCCGCGACCTCAATGTCCTCGGGGCAGACATCGTCGAGGTGTCTCCGCCGTATGACGGACCCGGAGAGCAGACCTCCTATCTGGCGAATCGGGTCGTGCTCGAGGTCCTGAACGGTATGGCGGAGCGAAAGGTCGCTACTTCTTGATCAGCTCGATGCTCATCGGATAGTCATAGAGCTCTCCGCGGGAGGCCGCCAATGAGGCCATCAGGGCGAAGATCAACTCGAGGATGATCAGGACGAAGAGGAAGATGAAGATCGGGATCGCTATGACGAGCCCGATCACGGTGATCGCAAAGATGACACCGATGATTCCCCCCACGATGAAATAGATCAGCAGCGAGAGCTGGAAGTTGAGGGCACCGCGGGCGTGGGGCTCGACAGCCGGGTCGTCACGCTTGATCAGCCAGACCACAAGCGGCCCGACCAGTGAGGGGATGCCGATGACCTGGACGAACGCCGACGCATGGGCCAGCACCTGCCACATCTGTTGGTCGCTGTTCCTCGCCGGAGGCTGAGCTTGCGGCTGGGGTTGGATCGGGGCCGAGGGGGGAGGTGGCGGCGCCGGTTGCTCCATCGGGGGCTCCACGGGGACTTCGGGATCCTGCCCGGCGGGATCCGTGGGCGGTCCTTGTGTCATGGGCGCATGGTAGGTCGCCGACTCAGGGCGTGTTCTCCCACACGATTAGGGCGGCCCACCCGTCGTCGGCCTCGTCCTCGAGATAGTTCTCGAGCAGGCCACGCACCTCGAAGCCATGAGAGAGCTGGAAGGTGAGGGTCGGGTCGTGAAGCTCGCCGGCGACGACGCGGCTCACGTAGTCGTCGATGGGCATTGTCTTCTTGTGCGGGAAGTACCCGGGGAGCGACCCACCGGCGATGATGCCCCGCTTGCCATCCCGGATCACCAGGCCCTTCCGTTTCTCGTAGAGCATGCCGCCGATCCCCCGGCCCCGATACTCGGGAAGCACGGTGATGTCGGTCCCGTAATACCAGTCGCCGTCCGGGTCGTGGTTGGCGCACTGGTGCTCGCCGGTGATCCCGGCGATGGTGTGCTGGGGGTGGTCGAAGTCGAAGTCGAGATAGATACCGGCGCCCATGCCGACGGGCCGGCCATCGGCCATGGCGACGAAATAGCCTTCCGGGAACACCTCGGCGTAGGCGAGGATGTCATCCTTGGACAACAGGTCGTCGGGGTTGGCCGTCGGGAAGCAGGTGAGCTCGATGTGCTCCAGGTCAGCCGCCATGCCCGCATCGAGGTTGACGATCGTCACCTCGCTCACAGACGGAACGACTCCCATGGGTTGTCGCCCGGGATTCCCCAAACCGAGTCGAGCCTCTTCTCCCGAGGCCGGATCACGACGGCGCCGCAGGTGGCCACGTCAGCGAGCGACGCGGCCCGGCGAGCTATCGACGGGTCCGAGAAGAAACCGTCTAGATCCTGGGCAAGCTCCGTCCCCCGCTCCAGTCTCTCGTCGCTGCCTGCCACGTGCTCCGGGGTGCGCTCCCCTTCTTCGAGGCTCGTCCCGAGGTCCAGGCAGTGGTTGGTGTGCACGAAGGGCGTCTCGGTCACGCGTGTCACCTCGATCGTCCCGGGCATGGCCTCGATGTTCGCCCCAACGCCGTCAGGGCCGATAACGAGGTAGTTGTGGCCACCGGCCAGATCGGCCGAGGTCACAGCATCGATGGCTGAATCGAGATCGGTCTGCTCCAGGACCTTGCGAACTACGAAAGGCCAGGTCACACCTGGCTTTCCGATGGAGGTGAGGTTGTTGATGCCGATCCCGATCCCTGCCTCGTTCATCCCGATCTGCCCGAGGCACCCCGCTGTGGTCTGGACCACGGCAGCCGGCCCCGACACCGGGTCCAGTTTCAGCATCAATACGTACTCGCCTGCGGTGGCATGCATGTCCCAGGTCTGGGCGAAGACGCCGTTCTCCGGGTCGATGACAGCGGTGCAGTCGTCCTCGATGGGTGCCCACCCGTCGTGGGCCCGCACCAGGTCGACGAGGTCGGTGAAACCCCCGACCACCACGGCCTCGGCGGGTGTGATCCCCGCCGCCTCGGCCAGGGCCAGCATCTCCTCGTACAGGGATGGCGAGTAGTCGTGGTGATGGACCAGGGTCTGGTCGGCCAGGGCGAGGACCGTGTCTGCCCCGGCGGAGCGCCCTGCCCAGCCGGCGTCACCGGAGAGACCAAGTCGCTCGTCGAGATACTCCCGGATCATCGCCTTGCATTCGGTGCCGTGGATGCGCCCGAAGTCGGCGGAGTTGCCGTAGATCTCGAGCACCCGGAGCGGCCCGCTGTTCATAGCCACAACGGTAATGCACGCCCTCCGCTCGCCCCAGCGGAACCGAACCGCTGACCCGCTCGTCCAACCGCCAAGCCCCGAAGGGGCGCAAAGAGGAGAAACCAATGAGACGAGTGGCATTGATTCTGGCAATGGGAGTGGCCATCGCTGCCTGCAGCGGTGACGATCAGGCCGCCGACACCACGGTCGGGGAGGCCGCCGATCGGAGCGAGTTCGCCTCCGGGGAGGAAGGAGCGACCACCACGGCCGGCGCGGAGGCCGTCCCACCGGGCGACGGCGCGATCGCCGTCGACCTCGAGGTGGCACAGGATCGCAAGGTGATCCGGCAAGCCCAGCTGCAGCTCGAGGCCGACGATACGAGGGCGGCCATCGACCGGATCATCGCCTTGGCCGAGGCATCGGGTGGTTTCGTCGCCGACGCCACGGTGCACCCGGTTGAGGGTGAAGACGACCAGCCTGCTGCGAACCTGACACTCCGGATCCCGGCCGCCGAGCTCACCCAGGTCATGACCTCGATCAAGGGCTCGGTTGAGAAGGTGGTCTCGGAATCACAGGGCGCCCAGGACGTGACCGGGGAGTACATCGACCTCGAAGCCCGCCTCACCAATCTCGAGGCCCTCGAAGTCGAGCTTCGCGCCCTCCTGACCGAGGTGAGACAGCAGCCCGATGCCGACCCGGACGAGTTGCTTCGTGTCTACAACGAAGTCTCGAACGTTCGGGGCCAGATCGAGCAAATCCAGGGACAGCTGAACCATCTCGACGATGTCGTCGATCTGGCGACGCTCACCATCGGCCTCACTCCGACCCCGGCTGTGGTCCCGATCGTCGAGGACACCTGGGAGCCTGTCGAAGTGGCGCGGGACGCGCTGCGCAGCCTGGTTGTCGGTCTTCAGGGTGTGGCGGAATGGGGCATCCACTTCGCCCTCTTCACCCTGCCGATGCTGCTCCTGGTGCTCGGGGTGCCGACCCTGATCGGTCTGATCGTCTACCGGCAGTGGAAGAAGCGCCGCCCGCCGGCAGCACAGAGCCCGGTGCCGAGCCAGACCTGAGCAACGCGGATCATTCGGCGTGGAGATCCGACCCATCAGGGTCGGATCTCCGCGCCAGGTGACTTTCAGCCCTTCGCAGTGGCGAAGTAGTCGGTGAAGTTGATCTCGTAGTCCCCGGTGTCCTCGATGATCTCCAGACCTTCCGCCTCGAAGGTCGGTGCGTAGAAATCGATCACCTCTTGATCCACGAACTCCGTCGCCGCCTCGTTGGGAGTCCCGTAATAGTTCCAGTTGGTGAGGGTTGCCCCGTTCTCGGCGTCGAGTACGTAGTTCATGAAGGTGAACGCGGTGCACGGGTGCTCGGCGTTGGCCGGCACTGTCATGTTGTCGATCCAGAGGGTCGCCCCTTCCTCCGGGAGGACGTACTCGAAATCGTCGGGGTTATCCGCTCCGCCGATCCCGACGATCATGTTGCCCGAATAGCCGTGTGACACCGCGACCTCGCCGGCGACGAGCGCCTCGTCGTACTGGTCCGAGTCGAATGTGGCGATCCCGCCTATGCCGGCGGAGATCAGGTCCGATGCCTCCTGGAGATGAGCCAGGTCGGTGTCGTTCAGCGAATAACCCAGGCTCTTCAAAGCCGCCCCCATCGCCTCCCGGGGATCATTGAGCACCGAGACCCCTCCGGGGAAGTCTGCGGTCAGCTCGGGATCGAACAGCAGGTCCCAGCTGCGGGGGAAGTCATCGCCGACCACCGAGACATTGACCCCGAGACCGGTGGTGCCGTACTGATAGGCCGCGGAGTATCCAGGTCCCGGGTCGTAGGGCAACTCGGTGAACTGCGCAGCCAGGTTCCCGATATTGGGGACGGCTGTGGTGTTGACCGGGGCGAGGAGTCCGGTATCGATCATGATGCCAACCATGTAGTCGGAAGGGACGATCAGGTCATAGACCGCGCCGGCTTGCATCTGGGCCAACAGGGCCTCGTTGGACTCGTAGAAGTCCTCGACGACATCGACGCTGTACTGCTCTTCGAAGGCGGTGACCAGCTCCGGGTCCATGTACTCGGACCAGTTGTAGAAGTTGAGGTCCCCGTCCACCTGATCAACAGCACAGTCGGCGCCGGTGGCCCCTGCGGGCGATTCGCCCCCCTCGGCCGTAGTGCCATCTGACCCCCCGCCCTCGTCACCGCCGCAAGCCGCCACCAGCAGTGCAAGCACCATGATTGAGGCGAAGAGCCTCGCCATCCGTCGCATGGATCCTCCCGGGATTCCGCCTTGTGGCCGACACCTTATCCACGCCGCAGCGCTTGGCGAGGCAGGCGCGATCGGATCAATCGGTGGAGATCTCCTCGAGGAGCGCTTCGGGATCGGCCAGCCTCTGGCCCCTCGCCTCGGCACCGCGCTGGAACCCGAGGGAGATCCCGACAAGCACCATCGAGGCCACCAGCATGACCGTGCTGACGGCGTTGATCAGTGGGGTGACGCCACGTCGCACCAGACCGAAGACGTAGACCGGCAGCGTCGTCGACCCCGCTCCGGAGACGAACTGGGTGACCACCACATCATCGAGGGACAGCGTCAGGGCCAGGAGTGCGCCACCGGCCACCCCGGGGGCGATCAGAGGGAGCGTGACCTTGCGGAATGCCTGCCAGCGGTTGGCGTACAGATCGGCCGCGGCCTCCTCGAGTGAACTGTCCAACTGGGAGAGACGGGCCCGGACCACGATGGCGACGAAAGAGATGCAGAAGGCGATGTGGGACAGGGTGATGGTGAGAAGTCCGGCCGACAGATTGATTCCCAGCGCATCGTCGAGCATCCCAAAAGCCTGGAAGAAGAAGATGAGCAGCATCACCGCCATGGTCACGTCGGGGATGATGATCGGGAGATAGGCGATGCCGTCCAGCGTCCCCCTGCCCCGGAACCGGTACCGCTCCAGGGCGATGGCCAGCATCGTCCCCAACACCGTCGAGACGATGGTGGCGAAGAAGGCCACGATGAGGGAGTTGCGCAGAGCGCCCATCACCCGCTCGTCCTGGAACATCTCCCCGTACCAGCGGAGCGACGGCTGGGTCCAGATCCCCACGTTGTCGTTGTCGTTGAAGGAGAAGACGATGAGGAGGACGATCGGGGCGTAGAAGAAGAGGTAGACCACCCAGGCATTGAGGGCGAGGAGCCGATCGACCCAACCCCGGGGGCGGGTTCCCTCGTTCACAACGTCTTCGCCCCGGCCCGGAAGTAGAAGATCGTCGCCAGCAGCATCACGAACATGACGGCGAAGGAGAGAGCCGAGCCGAAGGGCCAGTTGCGAGCGGCCAGGAACTGGCTGACGATGTAGTCACCCATCAGCACCGTCTTCGCCCCGCCGAGGAGTGCCGGGGTGACGTATGCGCCAAGCGAGGGGATGAAAACGAGGATCGACCCGGCCACCACCCCCGGCATCGAGAGCGGGAGAGTGACCTTGCGAAATGCGGTCCAACCATCGGCATAGAGATCTCGCGCTGCCTCGACCAGTCGCCAGTCCATCCGTTCCAATGCGGCGTAGAGAGGCAGGACCATGAATGGCATGAATCCGTATACGAGCCCGATCAGAACTGCAACGTTGGTGAAGAGGAGACGGAATGGCTCACCGCCGAGCAGCACACTCAACTGGGAGAGAGGTCCCTCGGAGCCGAGGAGGACCCGCCAGGCATAGGTCCTGACCAGGAAGTTCGACCAGAACGGGATCATCACCAGGATGAGGAGGACATTGCGCACACGCGGTGTCCTGGTGGCGATGTAGAACGCGAACGGGTAACAGATGACCAGGCAGATCACCGTGGTGAGGATCGCCAGGACCAGGGACCGGAGAAATATCTCCAGGACCTCTGCCGAGAACAGCCGCTTGTAGGACTCCAGGTTCCAGTCCTCGAGCACGGTGAGACCGGTCGAATCCCGGGTGGCGAAGGAATAGACGAACACCAACCCCAACGGGATGACGAACAACAGCACCAGATAGAAGAACGAAGGGAGGGCGATGAGGAAGCCTCGTCCTCGCCTCGGCCTTCTTCGACGGCCTGCTCGAACTCCGGGGTGACCGGGGCGGTCACCTCGGGATCGGTGACGGGCGGCGCTGTCATCAGGAAGTCACCAGGTTGGCGGCCTCCGGGCTCCAGGCCAGGTACGCCTCCTCGCCCACCTCGTAGAGCTCGACTCCGGGACGGTTCTCCTCCTTGACCTCGATCTCGGTCCCGATGCCGGCATCCACGTCGTAGAAGTGGACGTCGCCGTAATAGAGCCTCCTGGAGACCTTGACCCGGACCCGGTTGTAGCCGGCAGGGATCTCCTCGTCGAGGTCGTAGAGCGCAAGCCGCTCCGGCCGCAGGGCAAGGGTGACCTGAGTCTCCGAGCCGGTGGTGCCTCCGGGCAACGCGATCTCGGCGCCGCTGGAGAGATGGGCTCCGCCCGACCCGTTCATGGTGACATCGATGAGATTGATATCACCGATGAAGTCGGCCACGAACCTCGAAGCCGGGTGCTCGTAGATCTCCTCTGACCGGCCCACCTGGAGGAGGCTTCCCTCGTTCATGACACCGATCCGATCGGACATGGTCAAGGCCTCTTCCTGGTCGTGGGTGACGTAGATGAACGTGATGCCGACCCTGCCCTGCAGATCCTTGAGCTCCACCTGCATCGCCTGTCTCAGCTTGAGATCGAGGGCTCCAAGGGGCTCGTCGAGGAGCAGGACTTCAGGCTCGTTGACCAGCGCCCGGGCCAGGGCCACCCGCTGTTGCATGCCACCGGAGAGCTGGCTGGGTCGGGCATCGGCGCGTTTGGAGAGCTGGACCTGGTCGAGGACACGACTCACCCGTCGCTGGACTTCTGACTTCTCGACCTTCGTCATGTTCAGCCCGAACGCGACATTCTCGGCCACCGACATGTGGGGGAAGAGGGCATAGGACTGGAAGACTGTGTTGACCGGCCGCTTGTTAGGCGGCTTCAGCCCCATCTCCTTGCCGTGGATGCGGATACTTCCCTCAGTGGGAAACTCGAAGCCGGCAATCATCCGGAGAGTGGTCGTCTTGCCACACCCGGACGGCCCGAGCAGGGAGAAGAACTCTCCGTCCTCGATGGTCAGGTCGAGCCCGTTCACGGCCACGACTTCGTCCCCGAATCGTTTGGTGACGCCTGCCAACTCGACCGCGGGGTTCGCCATCAGACCTCCTCGTACACCACCCGTCCACCAACCACGGTCATCGCCACGGTTGCATCCCGGATTTGCCCACTCGCCATCGGATCGCGGTCTATGACCGCCAGGTCGGCGAGCATACCGACAGCCAGGGTCCCGCTGACGCCCTCACGATGGTTCACGTAGGCGGATCCTGAAGTGAATCCGGCCAGCGCATCGAGGAAGGTGATCCTCTCGTTCTCATTGAGGGGCCCGGCGTCCGGCTCGTCGTGATTCGATCTCGTCACTGCCGCGTCGATCTGGTCCATGACATCGGCTGTCGAGACACCCCAGTCGGAGCCCATGGCGAGAGTGGCGCCGGCGCGGAGGAGGCTTCCGAACGGGTACTGCCACCGGGACCGCTCCTCCCCGAGATACGGCTTCGTCAGCACGCGCTGGTCCTCGCCATCCTGAGCCCAGAGCGCCTGTGCGTTGGCGACCACGCCGAGCCGGCGGAAACGAGGGATGTCGTCGGGGTGAACCACCTGGATATGGCAGATGGTGTGGCGGGTTCCCATCCAGCCGTTGGTGAGGCGGGCCGCCTCCACGGCGTCCAACCCGCTTCGTACGGCTGCGTCCCCGATGGCGTGGAAATGACAGGAGAATCCTCGGCTGTCGAGCTCGACCACGATCTCACGAAGCCGCTCCGGACTCGAGGAAGTCGATGCCGGTGTTGTCGGTGGGATGCCCCGCCCCGTCGAGGTAGCTCTCCAGCATCGAGCCGGTGAAGTTCTCCACCACGCCGTCGAGCATCAGCTTCACCGTTGTGGGCAGGTAACGGCCCAGGGGCTCGGACCGCATCCGCTCCAAATCCTCGATCTGCTCCATCCCTCTTCGCTGGCTCCACCACAGGGCGCCGACCGCGGTGCCGATCAGCTCGTCGGATGCGGCCAACGCCCGATAGGCGCGGTGTGTCTCCTCGTCGACATGGGCGTCCTGCCAGGCGGTGATCCCTTTGGTGAGCAGATATGCCTGGCCCGCCAGCAACCCGGCACGCACATCCTCGTCGGTGGCTTCCGGTGCCATACGCTCCACGAGCCAGGCGGCGCCCTCATGCAAGGTCCCCTGCGGTTCGTTGTCCTCGTTCCGCTCGATGCGCCCGTCCGATGGATCGGGTGTCGACGCGTCGACCCCGGCCAGAGACAGGGCGAGCGAGTTGGCCCATGCGCCATGCCCGTCGGCGTTGTAGACGAGGACCGGGCGGTCGGGAACAACGGCGTCGAGAGCCTCCTTGGGAGGGCACCCACGTGGAAACCAGGTCTGATGCCAGCCACCGCCGAGGATCCATTCCGTTTCCGGGTGATCAGCCGCATACCGGGCGACATACGCGATGGCGTCCTCGGCACTGGCACACCCCTCGAACGAGCACCGGAGGAGGTCGAGACCACTACTCCCGGGATGGCAATGAGCGTCCTGAAATCCAGGGCTGAGCATCCGGCCGGCGAGATCGACCACTCGTGTCGCCGGACCGATCGATTCGGAGACAGTGGCTTCGTCTCCCACGGCAGTTATCCGCTCCCCGGTGACGGCAAGGGCCCTGGCGAACGAACGCGCCGGCCCGGCGGTGAAGACTGGCCCATTGACGAAGACGAGGTCGGCCGGCATGGCGCGGCAGAGTACCCACGGTTTGCCACCGCTACCCTCGTCGCCCATGTCTGCTTTCTGGCACCCATTCGCGGAGATGAGCAAGGTGCAGCACGCGCCGTTCATCATCGATCGCGGTGAAGGGATCTACGTCTACGACGAGTCGGGCCGGCGCTACCTGGATGCCGCAGCCTCCCTCTGGTACATGAACGTCGGCTACGGCCGGACGGAGATCATCGACGCCATGGCGGAGCAGATGCGCAAGCTGCCCGCGTTTCATGCCTTCATCGACTACGGGACCAGGCCCACAATCGACCTGGCGGACCGGATCGCCTCGGTCTCCCCGGACCCCGGCTCGAAGGTCTTCTTCGGATCGGGCGGATCGGATGCCGTCGACACGGCAGCCAAGATGACCCGGCGTTACTTCAATGCGATCGGCCAGCCCGAGCGCACCGTATTCATCTCCAGGGAATGGGCCTACCACGGCATGCATCCCTATGGCACGTCGCTGGGCGGGATGGAGCCCAATCGCGCCGGATATGGCGGCGACCTGGTGACCGACATCGTGATCGTCCCCCACGACGATGCCGAAGCCGTGGAGAAGGCGATAGACCATGCCGGTGCCGAGCGAATCGCCGGAATCTTCGTCGAGCCCGTCATCGGAGCGGGTGGCGTCCGTCCGGTGGAGGAGTCGTACTTCGGGGCAGTCCAGGAACTGGTCCGCAATGCCGGCGGGCTCTATGTCTCGGACGAAGTCATCACCGGTTTCGGGCGGGTCGGGGACTGGTTTGCTGCCAACAAGTACGGTCTGGAGCCCGACCTGATCACGTTCGCCAAGGGCGTCACCTGCGGCTACGCCCCACTGGGTGGGGTCATCGCGTCTCCGAAGGTCGCCGCTCCGTTCTTCGACACGCCCGGGCTCATGTTCCGCCACGGCTACACATACTCGGGCCACACCACGGCCTGTGTTGCCGGCCTGGTCGTGATGGACATCCTGGAGCGGGAGGGACTCCTCGCTCGTGCCGCCGAGCTCGAGGAGGAGCTCTATCAGGCGCTGCTCCCCCTCGAGGAGCTTCCGGTAGTCGATCATGTCCGGCGGGGAGTCGGCGCGCTGGCGGCAGTGCAGATGGCTGTCGGCGACGACGAGACACTCCCCTACAGGGCCGCCGCGTCATGCCGCGAAGCCGGTGTCCTGACCCGGGCGGTCGGGGGTGGCGGGCTTCAGGTGTCGCCGCCGCTCATCATGACCCCGGATCAGGTGTCCGAGATGGCGTCACTGTTCCGGGCCGGCCTCGAGGCCATGTGAAGCACACTCCCTTCTGGGTCGAGGAGCACCCCAGGCCGGAGAACATCACATCCGATCTCCCCGGTGAGGCCGACGTCTTGATCGTCGGGTCCGGTCTGACCGGGCTTACCGCCGCCTTGCGTCTGGCCCGTGGCGGGAAGTCGGTAGTCGTCGTCGACTCGGGGGAGATCGCTTCGGGAGCGTCGAGTGTCAACGGAGGCATGGTCTCACCGGACATCAAGGCGGGGATCAGGCTCATCTTCGATCAACACGGCCCGGAGCTGGGACGGGAGATGTGGCAGGCGACGGTGCGCTCCGTCGACATCGTCTCCGATCTGGCCGCTACCGAATCGATCGACGCGAAGATCATGCGTGGCGGCATGGCCGCGCTCGGTGTTGGGACCGATGCACAGGCCAGGTTCGAGCAGAGCGTCTCCTGGTATCGGGAGCACGTCGGAGTCGACTGGGAGGTGCTCGGGCCGGGTCGGGTGGGCGAGGTGATCGGTCATGGGCCATTCACCACTGCCATCTTCGAGCCGGAGGGCTTCGGGATACAACCCGCCCGTTTCGTCTTCGGTCTCGCCTCCCGTGCCGCCGCGGCCGGAGCCCGGCTCGTGTCCCATTGTGAGGCGGCATCCTTCGAGAAGGACGGTCCCGGGTTCCTGGTGCTGACCTCGAAAGGCCCGGTCCGTGCCGGCGAGATCGTCCTCGCCACCAATGGCTACACCACCGATCGACCCTCGGCCGAGCTCGCCCGGCGCATCGTCCCCGTCGGGTCATACATCGTCGTCACCGAACCGATCGGCGATCGTGCCCGCGAGATCTTCCCGGGCGGGGCGATGACCTATACGAAGAAGCGGCTGCTCAACTACATGCGGCGCACACCGGACGGTCGGATCCTGATCGGGGGAAGGCGAAACCTCCACACCGGGCTCGACCTAGGCGAGTCCGCCGCCGCCCTCCGGAGCCAGCTCATCGGATATTTCCCCCAGCTCGAAGACGTGCCCCTGACACATGTCTGGGGAGGCAAGCTCGCCGTCCCCTTCGACCTCGTGCCCCACATGGGCCAGGTCGACGGCGCCTGGTATGCCCTGGGCTACGCCGGTCACGGAGTGGGTCTGTCCACGCTGCATGGGTCACGAGTTGGCCGGGATGCTCTTGGGCGAGGAGCCCCCGAGCGTCTTCACCAAGGTGCCCCACCCCACGCGGTTCTACTACCGGGGCAATCCCTGGTTCCTCACCCCGGCCTCGATCCTCTATCGGACGCTCGATCGTCTGAACCGATAGGCTCGGGATATGAGCTTCCCACAAGAGTCGACCGCATACCCCGAGGCCAGCCAGGCCTCAACCGCCCTCGTCCTCGGCATCGTCGGCCTGGTCTGTTGCCAGGTCCTCGGCATCGTGGCCTGGATCATGGCCAACAACGAGCTGGAAGGGATCAAGACAGGGCGCCGCAACCCGCAGAACGAGGGCACGGCAACCGCGGCCCGGATCATCGGGATCATCGCCACGGTGCTTCTCGGGCCTCGGGATCATCGCGTTGATCATCGCGATCATCGCCGGGTTGGCGTTGGTCCCCTGGTCCGAGGAGTTCTGGCGGGAGGACATGTTCCGTTGACCAGGGTCTGGAGAGACCGGCTCGTATTCGCCGCCCCGGTTGCGGTGCTCGGGCTCCTCGCCATCAGACCCCAAGGCGACGGTGTCACGGTCTGCCCGTTCGCTCTCATCACCGGGATGGCCTGCCCGGGCTGTGGCATGACCCGGGCCGCCTCGTCCCTGATGCGTGGCGACTTCAGCACCGCCCTCGGCTACCACCCGCTGGTGCCGTTGATCGCCCTGTTGGCCATCGGAGGATGGGCGTGGTTTCTGCTGCGTCGATCGGGGCGGGTTCGAACCCCTACCGACGAGATGGGTGAACACCATCCTCATCGGCACCGGGGTCATGCTTCTTGGCGTATGGGCCGCCCGTCTTCTGAGCGGGACGCTGCCGCCGGTCTGACCCGCCGGCGGAACACACGGAAGACGATCGCCGCGGCCATCGCGACCAGGCCGATGGTCAGCGGCACCATCCATTTCGAGTTCGCCAGGAGCGCGAAGCTCTCCCGGAACGGCGCCCTTCCGCCCTCCGGGTCGACAAGCCAGGACCCGATTCGCAGCAGCACAGCGAAGGAAAGCGCACCGAGGGCGAAGCGGGTGAGCAGCGCCCTGAACGCTCGCATCCGATCCATCGACATGACGATGTAGGCAGTTCCTGCAAAGAGCATGAGCAACGCCCCGAGCATGGCCGCTGTGCCCAGATTGGCTGCCAGCGGAGAGGACGCGCCAACCAAGGGCTGATCGGTCGGATCGCGGACGACCAGCGGGTCGAGTCGGGCCAGGGCGGCTTCGACTTGCTCGTTGGTCACCGGCACACCGGCCTCGTTCAGCCCCGTCGTGATCTGGCCCGATGCGGGTAACAGGATGGCGGCCACATCGATCGTGCCTCCACCCGGATCGCCCGAGGCCGCCGCTTCCACACCCTCGGCCACGAGCTGCTCGAGGACCGGCCCGACCGACGGGTGGGCCAGCACCTGGTCGGCCGCCACCGAAGCGCCGACACCATCGACTCCGGCATTGACGAGCTCGGCCTCGAGCCAGGTGGCAAGACGGTCCGAAACCATGTCGCCCGCCGCCAGCGGGCTGAGTGTGTCGGCCAGTTCGTTGGTGTCGACCACGACCGCCCTGCCCCAGATTCCGACCAGAAGCACGGTGGAGGCGAGGCCGAACACCCAACCTGCCACACCGATGGCAAAGCGTCTGCTGCGATTCCGGGAGCTCAATTGATCACGAGAGCCGGATTGGTCCTGATGCGGGGCCGCTTGTCGACGACCGCCTTGGCCAGGCCGTCGAACGCATCCGCTGCCTCGGACCCGGGAGCGGCGATCGAGACCGGATGCCCGTCGTCGGCGCCTCTCCCCATCGCCGGCAACAGGGGGATCTGAGCCATGAGGTCCACGCCCAACTCAGCAGCCAACGAGGCACCGCCGCCGCTTCCAAACAACTCGTAGCGCTTGTCGTCGTCCGCGGTGAACCACGACATGTTCTCCACCACGCCGATGACCTGCTGGTCGACCTCGGCCGCCATCAGGGCCGCACGTCGGGCCACCCTCTGTGCGGTCGGCTGTGGGGTGGTGACGAGCAGGACCTGGGCCCGGGGCAGGAACTGGGACATCGAGATGGCGATGTCACCGGTGCCGGGCGGCATGTCGACGATCAGGAAGTCGAGGGTGTCCCAGAACACGTCCTTGAGGAACTGCTCGATGGCCTTGTGCAGCATCGGGCCCCGCCAGATCACCGCTTTGTCGTCGCCGACGAAATAGTCCATCGACATCACCTTCACCCCGTGGGCGGAGGGAGGCACGATCGCCTCGCCCACCATCACAGGGGGCTGTGTGACTCCAAGCATCCTCGGGATGGAAAAGCCCCAGATGTCGCCGTCCACGATGCCGACACGATGCCCGCCGCGCCGCAACGAGACCGCCAGGTTCGAGCTGACAGATGACTTGCCCACTCCACCCTTGCCGGAAGAGATCGCCAGCACCCTCGTCTGAGAACCGGGCTCGCCCAGCCCGGGCCCGGACTCTGCGCGCAATTTGCCGATCCAATCGATCGCCATCTGCTCGGTCATGACCTCGACAGTCACGTCTGCGCCACGCCCGTAAGGCTCCAGCGCTTGCTGGAGACGCTCGTTCAGGATCTCGGGCGGGTTCGAATTGGGAAGCAGGAGGTCCACTTTCACCTTGCCGAGCTTCTTCTCAGCCGACTTGACGAGGCCGAGGCTGCCCAGCGTCCTGCCCACGAGAAGGGGGGATTCGATGGACGCGACCGCCTCGAAGATCTCGTCGTTGGAAGGCATCGATTTCCCCTACGCCGGCAGTGGTTAGAAGGCCTGGCCACTATAGTTTTGGCCGGTTGGTACCCCTGATGGACACCAAAACCCTCGAATCGAGGATCTCCGATCTGACCGCTGCCTTGGGCGATCCCACCCGGAGGGCCATCTACATCGCGGTCAGGGAATCGGCCGAGCCGCTCACCACTTCCGCCGTCGCCGAGTTGTTCGGGCTCCACCCCAATGTCGCCCGTCATCATCTGGACCTTCTGGCCGACGAGGGCTATCTGAGAGTCAGCCATCGTCGACCATCCGGCAAGGGTGGGCCCGGGGCCGGTCGCCCGGCCAAGTGCTACGAGGCGACCACCAAGGAGGTCTCGGTCCACTTCGCCCCACGCCGGTTCGAGATGCTCGTCGAGATGCTGATCAGAGTGCTCGATCAGGTTGCGCCGGAGAATGTCGGCCAGGTGGCCGAATCGGTCGGGCGCGCCTATGGCGCCGAGTTGGCCGCCGAGATCGGAGTCCCCGATGAGCCCGGCTACGACGGGGCGGTCCAGGCGGTCGCCAAGGCCATGACCGGGCTCGGCTTCTCCGTCGACCCGGATGTGCAGGGCCAACAACTCCTGACCACCCATTGCCCGTTCGGCGAGGCTGCCACCAGCCACCCCGAGGTCATCTGTTCACTCGACAGGGGCATCGTCGCCGGGATGTTCGGCGCCCTCTCCTACGACTGCAATCCGGTCATCATCCCCCACACCGATCTCGAGGACGACTGCGTGACCAGGGTCCCGTTGGAGATAGGTTTTAGGTCTTAGGTTTTAGGTTCTAGGTAAGAGCGGCCAGCCTTTCGAGTCGGGCCCGGACATCGGATACCTGCCCCCTCGGTAACCTTCGAACATGTCCACCGATCCATTCGGGTCCCGCGCCACGCTCGAAACCCCGCTCGGGTCCCGGGAGATAGCCCGTCTCGACTCGGTCGAAGGGGCGGAGAACCTCCCGTATTCGATAAAGGTCATCCTGGAGTCGGCCCTGCGTCATCTCGACGGTGCCTCGGTCACCGCCGCAGACGTCACCACCATCGCCGCCTATGACGCCACCCGCGTCGGAGGCGCCGAGATCCCGTTCGTCCCGGGGAGGGTGGTGCTCCAGGACTTCACCGGTGTCCCCACGGTGGTCGATCTCGCTGCGATGCGATCGGCCATTGTCTCGATGACCGGTGACGAGGGCTCGGCGCAGAGGGTGAACCCCTTGATCCCGGTCGACCTGGTGGTCGACCATTCGGTCCAGGTCGACGCCTTCGCCAGGCCGGATGCCCTGATGATCAACTCTCGCAAGGAGTTCGAGCGCAACCAGGAGCGTTACGAGTTTCTCAAGTGGGGCCAGTCCGCCTTCGCCAACTTCAGGGTGGTCCCGCCCGCCACCGGGATCGTCCATCAGGTGAACCTGGAGTATCTGGCCAAGGTGGTCTGGGACGACGGGCAATGGCTCTACCCGGACAGCCTGGTCGGGACCGACAGCCACACCACGATGATCAATGGCCTCGGCGTCGTGGGCTGGGGAGTCGGAGGCATCGAGGCCGAGGCCGCAATGGTTGGCCAGCCGATCTACATGCTCCTCCCCGAAGTGGTCGGATTCAGGCTCACAGGCCGCCTCGCCGAAGGGGCAACCGCCACCGATCTAGTCCTGAGAGTCACCGAGATGCTCCGCGAGCATGGTGTCGTCGACAAGTTCGTCGAGTTCCACGGCCCGGGCCTGGCCGACATGCCGGTGGCCAACCGGGCGACCATCGCCAACATGGCGCCCGAGTACGGCGCCACCGTCGGCTTCTTCCCGGTCGACGACCGGACCCTCGAGTATCTCCGTCTCACCGGACGGGACGACAAGCTGATCGACACCGTCGAGCAGTACTGCAAGACCCAGGGCCTGTGGAGGGACGACAGCCGGGCGATCACCTATTCATCGTCCCTCGAGTTGGACATGACGACGGTCGAGCCGTCGCTGGCGGGACCGCGACGCCCACAGGACCGCATCGCCCTGTCGGCGATGGCAACCCAGTGGCAAGCAGATCTGACCAATCTGTTCGGCAAGAACGGTGGATCGTCGGCATCGACCGTCGTGAGCTGGGAGGACGAGGGCGGCCGGCCCGTCGAGGCAGGGTCCCTGAAGGCAAAGACAGGCGTTGAAGTCGAAGTCGACGGTGAGAGGTTCCTGCTCACCGACGGCGACGTCGTGATCGCCGCGATCACATCGTGCACCAACACATCCAATCCCGATGTGATGATCGGGGCCGGGCTGGTAGCACGGAGGGCACGTGAGCTCGGGCTGACAGCGGAAGCCCTGGGTCAAGTCCTCATTGGCCCCCGGCTCGAAAGTCGTCACCGAGTATCTGACCAGCTCAGGCCTGCTCGAAGACCTCGAGTACCTCGGATTTCACATCGTCGGTTACGGGTGCACCACCTGCATCGGGAACTCTGGGCCGTTGCCCGAGCCAATTTCCCGCGCCGTCAACGAGCGTGGGCTCGTGGCCGTGTCCGTCCTCTCCGGGAACCGCAACTTCGAAGGCCGCATCTCGCCCGATGCGAGAGCGAACTACCTCGCATCCCCGCCCTTGGTCGTGGCCTATGCCCTTGCCGGAACAGTCGACTGGGACCCGATCAACGAGCCGCTGGGCCAGGACCGGGATGGCAGGGACGTGTTCTTCCGCGACATCTGGCCCGGTCAGGAGGAGGTGGCCGGTCTCGTTGCAGCCCACGTGAACCAGGGTCAGTTCCTTTCGAGATACTCCGAGGTCTTCACCGGATCTGACGAGTGGCGATCGATCACCACCCCCGAATCGGATCTCTATCACTGGGAGGCGGATTCCACCTACATCCAGGAACCTCCGTTCTTCGTCGGTCTCGGACCCGATGTCGGCCCGATCGAGCCCGTGACCGGTGCCCGCGTACTGGCCAAGCTGGGTGACTCGGTCACCACTGACCACATCAGCCCGGCCGGGACCATCTCGCCGACGACACCTGCCGGCCAGTACCTCATCGCCGAGGGCGTCCAGCCGGCGATGTTCAACTCCTACGGGTCCAGGCGCGGCAACGACCGCGTCATGACCAGGGGCACCTTCGCCAACATCCGCGTCAGGAACGACCTCGCCCCCGCCACCGAGGGCGGGTGGACCACCGATTTCCTCGACGGTGAGGTCAAGTCCATCTATGAGGCCGCCATGCACTACCAGGAAGCCGGCGTGCCCCTGGTCGTGATCGCCGGAAGCGACTACGGGATGGGCTCGTCGAGGGATTGGGCGGCCAAGGGGCCCTTCCTCCTGGGAGTGCGCGTCGTGATCGCCAAGTCTTTCGAGCGGATCCACCGATCAAACCTCGTGATGATGGGCGTGCTCCCCCTCACCTTCCTGGAGGGACAGGACGCAGCCTCCCTCGAGCTCGACGGGACCGAGACGTTCGACTTCGCCATCGACGATTCCCTCCAACCCCGGCAGATGGTGAAGGTGACAGCCACGGCCCGCGATGGGTCCGTCAAAGAGTTCGAGGCCGTCGCCCGCGTCGACACACCAATCGAGATCGACTACCTCCGCAACGGTGGCATCCTCCACTACGTGTTGAGGAAGATGGCCTCTGCCTGAAGATCCAGAGGGACCCCTCCAGGGGCGCCGCTTCCTGCTCAGCGGGGTGTTCGTCGGCGTCGTCGTCATCGGGCTCGCGGTGGCCTGGGCCATTGGCGACCGCGGCGTGGTCGCCCAGGTAGGCGAACCGGCACCCGACTTCACCGTCGACCTCCTCGACGGGGGCAGCTTCTCCCTCTCCGATCACATCGCTGACGACGGGAGACCCCTGATCGTCAATCTCTGGGCGTCCTGGTGTGTCCCCTGCCGCGAAGAGATGCCGGATCTCTCGGCCTTTGCCGAGGAGAACCCTGACATCGCGATCGTCGGCGTCGCCGTCGAGGACAGGCTCGAAGATGCCCAGGCCTTCGGCGCCGAGATCGACCCGGTCTACTCGCTCGCGTTCGGTGATGATGCCTTCGACGAGGCCTACCCCAACTTCGGCCTGCCGGTCACCTACTTCCTCGATGAGGACGGCGGCGTGACCGAGGTCTTCAACGGCATCCTGACGCCGGCCAGGCTCGAGGAGCTGACCGCGGGCATTTAGGCCGGTGACAAGGCCGTTTCGAGATGTTGCACGTAATCGACGTTGGGACCAGCCACCAGCTCGGCAGTGACGATCAACCGCTCCGTCGCCGAGTACTTGGGATTGCAGGTGGTGAGCGTGAGCCAGGCCCCCGGCTTGCTATCGGTGACCCAGACGTCGGTTGGGGCGACGATGAACGACTCCCGGACCTCGTAGACGTGGGTCCCGATGCCGGTGTCGACCTCGACGCGGTCGCCGGCCACCAACAGGTCGAAATCATGGAAGGGTCGGCCGTAAGTGGTCCGATGGCCCGAAATGACCGCGTTTCCGGGTTGTCCGGGAAGGGGCGTCCCCGGCATATGGCCCGGGCCCTTGGCCAGGGTCGGCGTGGTCACGCCCTCGAAGACGACAGCCTCCAACCCGACCTTGGGGACCCGCAGCAGGGCGAACCCGACGCCGTCGCCAGGCACATCCTCCAGGACGTGCTCGACGGTCACACCCTCCTGCTCGACCTCCTCCACCTCGGGTGCTGCGCCTTCGGCCAACCGCCGCTCGAAGTGCGACATCGCCTCCGCCTGGACCCGGGCGTTGACGAGGTCGGTCCCATACAACTGCCATCCGAGGTAACCGAAGAGGAAGATGCCGCTCCAGATGAGCGTCCACCCCAGGATCTGGACATTCCGCCTCATTTCTCCCCCCGCAGGGGGGAGTCCGGCACAGGATTCCCTTTCCAATGAGGATCGCGTTTCTCCTGGAAGGCGATGATCCCCTCGGCGGCATCCTCACTCATGGCCACTGCGGTGAGCCCCGTCTGCAGTCGGTCGAGCGCCGCGTCGAAGTCGAGATCGGCCATGCCGTAATAGGCATCCCGGCCGATCATGAGAATGGCCGCGCTCTTCGATTGCAACGCCGCGACGACCTCGTCCACGACACGATCCAGGTCGGCGCGGGGCACGACGCGGGACACCGCGCCGAGACGCTGTGCCTCGTGGGCGTCGATCACACGACCGGTCAGCATCAGCTCGAGAGCAGACTTGCGGGGCATCACCCGGGCGAGGAGCGCCGAGATCATCATCGGCCACAGCCCTACCCCGATCTCGGGTGCCCCCAATTTGGCATCGTCGACGCAAATCGTCACGTCGCAGGCGACGGCGAGCCCGAATCCGCCGGCGAGTGCATGGCCGTTGACCCGGGCCACGGTGGGCTTCCCACCCCGGAGCATGAGCCGGAACAGGTCGGCGAAGACTCCCCTCGCCTTGTGCAGCCCGACAGGGTCATCGACGAATGAGCCCGACAGGTCGCCGCCGGCAGAGAATGCCTGCTCCCCTGCTCCGGTGTACACGAGGACGCGCACAGCAGGATCATCGATTGCCTGTCTGGTCGCAGAGAGGAGACCTTCCATCGTCTCCACCGAGAGCGGATTTCGGCGGGTGGGATCAGAGAGCGTGATCGTTGCTCGACCCTCACCCACTTCGTACTCGACCAATTCTCCGCCTTCGTCTGACTTGACACCCGGTATTACCGTCGTAGGACATGCTATGGCTGGCCATTGTCTTGTTCATCGCCTTGGCCATGGCGGTGCTGCGCGGGGGCCGTCTGACCAACCTGGGCGACATCGAGCTTCGGGCTTGGTGGCTCTTGCTGGTTGCCTTGGGGCTGCAGGTGGCGACCATCTGGCTACCGGACTCCGATTGGGCAGAGGGTCTCGGGCTGGCCATGGTCCTGACCTCGTATGGGCTCCTCATGGCCCTGGTGGTGCTCAATCGCAACCGGACCGGGATGTGGCTCACCGGTCTCGGGGTTCTGATGAACTTCACGGTGATCGCCGTCAACGGCGGAATGCCGGTGCTCGCCGAGGCGGCCGAGGTGGCCAGCGGATTCACCGTCACCGTGCCTGACCTGTCCGGGTCGTTCAAGCACGTGATCCTCGACTCCAGTTCGAATCTCACCGCATTCGCAGATGTCATACCGCTCCGGATAGGAGGGATCGGTCAGGTGATCAGTCTTGGTGACGTCTTCCTGGCGGTCGGCTTAGGCCGATTCCTGGAGCACGAATTGCGCCGGCCACGTCGCTACTTCAAGCGCGGCGCCCACGCCCAGCCCGGGTCGGCGAGCAAGACCTGACGGAGCCACGGGCGTCAGCTCAGACGCGTACCGGGGTCAGAACCCCGCGGCTCTCCAGCAACCGGCGCAGAGATGCGACGACTTCCGGGTCGTAGTCGTAGGCGGCGCCGGTGTGGAGGACCTCGAGCGCCTGCAGGGGCGAGAGCCCCTCGAGATGCACCTGCCAGTCATAAGCAGCGGCGACCTTGATGATCCGCGACACGATCGAGACATCCGGGTCGGTCTGCTCGCCCGGCTTGCGATAAGGCTCGTACTGATGACGGACATGAGTCGCCACCCGGCTCAGATACGGCGACTCGGCGATGATCTCCGAGCTCCAGCGTGCGATGTCGGTGTCGCTGTAGCCCATGCGAAGTATCTGGGGCTCGTTGAGGCTGACCCGCCCGATGTCATGCATCAGCCCGGCGTACTCCACGTCTTCCACCTGGACCGGGCCCAGCCCGATCTCCTTGGCGATGGCCGAGGCGAGCTCGGTGGTCCGGTCGGCGTGACCATCGACCCCGAGCCCGGAGACCTCGGGGATGCGAGCCAGCGCCCGGATGGTCTGCTTGTAGGTGACCTTGGTCTCCTGGAACCGCTTGAAGGCGAGATGGGCGAAGGAATACGGAAGGAGGGCGATGGGGAGGGCCCACCAACCAATCTCCGGCAGTAGCTCGCCGAACAAGGGCACCGGTGAGGGCCAGTCCGAGGAAGACATTGAGATCGTGGATCAGGGAGCGAGCCAGATAGCTGCGAGACAGCTCACGCTTTCCCACGACCAGCATGGAGCGGGCGAACACCTCGACTGCGATCCAGGCGATGCAGCGCAACCACGAACGGGACCAGGTCCTCCCAGCTCTCCGCTCAGCTCGGCAAACGGCCCAACCCGGAGGGCGGAGTACACGGTGGCATAGACGCACATATCCGGCGAACCGACGGACCAGGGTGGGCAGGAGATCGGTGTGCTTCTCCCCTCGTCGAGTAACGCAGGGCCCAGACGATGGCGAGCCCCAGCCCGTAAACGGCGATGCAGCCGGCCAGGTCCACATCCTGTGTGGAACCGAGCACGAAGGGCACGGCGGCAGCCACCGCCAGACCGACCGTGAACCGGTTCCCCGTGTTGGAGGCCGCCACCCCGACCATCGAGGCCAGCACCAGCGCCGTCACCGCGACCAGCAATGTCATCGGGTCGCTGTCGGCGAGTGTGGCCGCGTAGAGACCGACCCCGGCGATGACGATGACATAGAGCCAGGAGACGATGGACAGGGCGCGTGGGCTCCAGCTAGCCACGGAGGGTCAGCTCCGGCTCTTCGGCGAGACGACGGGCCATCTCCTCGTCGTTGACATGCGGGGCGCCCCAGCGACGACCGGTCTTGTTCAGCGCCCGCTCGAAGGCGTCGACCACGTCCGGGTGGAACTGGGCGCCCGAGTTGCGTCTCAACTCGGATATGGCGTACTGCTGGGAGAGAGCCATCCGGTAGGAGCGAGCCGAGGTCATCGCGTCGAAAGCGTCTGCGGCGGCGACGATGCAAGCCTCGATCGCGGGGTGGCTGACCCTGGCTGTGCCCGCTGCCCCCATATCCGCTCCCGTCGAAATTGCTGTGATGACCGGAGGCGATCTCGACCATGGGCTGGAGAAAGTCCACCTCGGCGAGGATCTCCTCGACGAGCTGGGCGTGGGCCTTCATCTCGGCGTACTCGTCCTCATCGAGCCGGCCCCTCTTGCGGATGAGCTCGGTGGGGACCGCCAGCTTGCCCAGATCGTGGATCAGGGCCGACCAGCGCACGGTCTCGAGCTGGGTCCCACTGAAGCCCATCTCCTCACCGATCATCTGTGAGAAGAACGCCACCCTTTCCGTGTGCCCTCTGGTGTACATGTCCTTGGCCTCGAGCGTCTTCACGAAGCCGCGGATCGACCCGATGTGGGAGTCGCGCAGCTGGGAGAAGGCGTAGAGAGACATGTGGCCAATGGCATAGACCCCCACGATGAACACGATGATGGCTTCACCTTCGGCGATGAGGAAGGCGGCGCCGATGAGACCACCGACCAGACCCATGGCCACCTGCCCGACGAAGAGGGACGGCATCTGGGACCAGGGCTCGAGATTGTCCCGGCCGAACACCACCTTCACCGCGTAACGCACCAGAACGGTCTGCACTGTGGCGTAGGCGAGGGCCGCGACTGCTGCGACGACCAACACCCTGATCAAGGAGCCGGCGGTGTCTGCCACACCGTCTAGGTACGAGTCGAGGATGAGCCCGGCCACGGCGCCGGCGGTGACGATCTGCCCGAAATTGGCCAGCGGTTGGAACCACCGCTTCTCCTTGAAGTCGAGCGGAGTGAACAGGGCGAGAGCGCCCATCAGGGCCAGACCGAACATGGCATCGGAACCGGGCACCATGGCGAGGATCACCCCGGCGCTCATCGCCACCATCACCGAGGCGGACTGCAGCATGCGATCGTTGACCTCGACCGCGAAGAACTCGAGCAGGACGAAGAGGACGGCAAATGGGGCCCAGTAGAGCCAGTTGGGCATGTCGGAGATCAGGAATGATCCGACCAGGGCGGCCAGACCCATCAGCGAGTAGGGCACAGCGATCCTCAACCGACGCTGCACCGTGGGGCGGAGACGTCCGAACCATCCCCGCAACGGTCGTTTCCTACCTAGCCTCATTGAGCCCCTCGACGACATGTGTGACCGTGGTTTTGGTGAGCCGGCGTCGGTTATCAGCCGATCCGGGTGCCGGCGAGCACAGACTCCAGGCTCGCGACACAACTGTGATTACGGGCCAGAAATGCCTTCATCAAGAACGCTCACCTGTTGGTGCCGTATTTCACCGGCGTTGTATGCCGGTGTTGACGATCCGCTCCGCTTAGGTTGATGGGCGTCCAGTACAAGGCCGACGTCTGACGCCGGTCTCACCGCTTTTCCCCGGCAAGTCTTGACGGGGAACCTTTAACATGTCAAAGGCCCCTGACTTCGCCCGCCATAGGCCAGGCAGACGGGTCCAGAGACCTCGGCTGCCCCACGTTTCCAATAATGCCTTCCAGCCCGCCGCAATCTAGAGCCTCTCGGAACCTTGAACAAGAGGAAATGAGACGTGTTATCCCGATAGACCACTCTCGGTTGTCTGTACGCTGGGCGGTCATGGACCTAATCGCGCTCCAGGACAAGATCTGTCGCATCGACGGCGTCGAAGCGGCGAGGATCGTCGCCGGCAACGGCCATATCGAGGAAATACATGTCCTGGCCCGGCGAAACAAGCCGCCGAAGCAGGTCGTGAGAGACGTGCAGTCCCTCAGCCAGGCGCTGTTTGGCGAGGAGATCGACCGCCGGGTGGTCTCGGTCGTGCAGCTCGCCGACTCCGATCTCGATATGGGATTTCGCCCGGCGCTGGTCGACGTCAGCGAGACCCTCGACGGGTCCCGCGCAGTGGTTTCGGTGACATTGCGGTGGCAGAACGAGGTCTTCACCGGCACGTCGAAAGGCGCCGCCGCGGTGACGACTCGATCCCGTCAGATCGCCGAGGCCACGCTCGAGGCCATCCGCCAGGCCATCCATCAGGAGGCGGCCCTCGCCGTCTCGTCGATGGACATACCCGTGCTGGGGAGCCGCAAGGTGGCGGTGGCACAGATAGTCGTGGTCACCGAGGCGACCGAGCGACACCTCATCGGGTGCGCTTATGTCGAGGACGAGGAGTCGAGAGCGGTGGTCCGCTCCGTCCTCGATGCCCTCAATCGGGTGCTTCCCGACCTCAAGACATCCTGACGCACGCGGTCTCCACCCCACATCATCTCTCCACGGATGCGGCCAAACGTGTGCTGATCGCTGGGGGCAACGCGGTGGACGCGGCGATCGCAGCCACCGCGACCCAGGGGGTCGTCGCACCGGAGACATGTGGGGTCGGTGGTGATCTCTTCGCCCTGGTTCATCGGCCGGGATGGGATGAGCCCCGTGCGCTCAACGCCTCCGGACGCGCCGGTGTCCAATGCCGACCCCGACCCCGTCCGGGACCTCGAGGGTCATCCCGCGCGACCACCCCCTCTCCGTCACAGTGCCCGGTTGTGTCGACGGGTGGTCCGTCCTCTCTTCTGAGCTCGGCCGTCTCTCACTGAGTGAATGCATCGCCCCGGCCATCGAGCACGCCAGCGAGGGCTTCGAGGTCTCCACCGAGCAGGCCGGCGCCTTTCTCGATCAGGCATCCTTCTACGCCGGGCAACAGGCGGTCCGTGAGTTCTATCCGGGCGGGGCGCCGGTGGTGCGAGGTGACATCGTGCAGCGACCTGCGCTGGCGGCCACTCTTCGCGCTGTCGGCGAGGGAGGGCGAGATGCCTTCTATCTCGGGGATCCGGCCCAGGACATCGTGGATGAATTGGGTGGTCTCATGACACACGGCGACCTGGCGCGATCCCACGCCGACTGGGTGAGCCCAATCTCATGTGCGGTCGGGGACATGTTTGCCTGGACCATCCCACCCAACTCACAGGGCTATCTCGGCCCTGCCACGCTCGCTGTGTTCGAGATGCTGGGACCGCCTTCGGACCCGGCCGACCCGGACTGGTGGCATCTGCTGATCGAGGCGTTTCGCTCGATGGCCTGGGAGAGAGACGATCTCGTCGCCGATCCCGACCACGCACCCCTTCCCGCGGCACCTTCTCCTCGATCCTGCCCGGTTGGGCCGGGCCGCCGACACGGTCGACCGGGCCGCAACGGGAGTCTGGCCCAGAAGGATGGGCTCCGAGTCGAGCACGGCGTACATGTGCATCGTCGACGACGAGGGCTTGGCCGTGTCCATCATCCAGTCGAACTTCGAAGGCACCGGCTCCGCATTCGGCGCCGGCACGAGTGGGTTCCTGCTCCACAACCGGGGCAGCGGCTTCTCCCTGACTCCGGGACATCCGAACGAGCTGCAGCCCGGGAAGCGCCCGTTGCACACCCTCTCCCCCACCCTCTGGACGCGCGATCGGGAGCCGAAATGGGTGATCGGGACCCGAGGCGGCTCGGTCCAGCCTCAACTCGTGGCTCAGGTTGCGGCACGAGCGATCCTCGCCGGGAAGACCATCGAGGAGGCTCAGACCGCGCCGAGATGGGTCGTCCGGGAGTTCGGACCCTTCTCCGAGGCGCGTCTCCTGGTGGAGCCCGGTATCGCCGGGGCGACGCTCTCCAACCTGCGAGCGCGCGGCCACCTCATCGAAGAGGTGCCCGACCGCCAACCCGGTTGGGGGCCGGTGTCCATGATCAAGATCGACGGCAACCACCGCACGACCCACCCGGACCCCCGCGTCGACACCACCAGCGCGATCGTTTTCTGACTAAGCCTTCAGCTTGCCTATGACCTCGCGGAGGGCCTCCGGCTCGGCGTCCAGAGTGGGGCCGATCGTATAGAAGCCGATCCGCTGCACTCGATCGCCGTAGCGCTCCCGAATGGCGTCAGCCAACCGGTCGGCTGTCGCCGCCACCCCCACGGTGAGCACGGCATCATCCGGTACCAGCGCGGCCATCTCCTCCCACAGGCCGCGCTTCGACATCGCGTTGAGCTCACCGCCGAAATCCCATCCCTCGGCCTCCAGCACCGGCAGGTATGACGGCGTGGATGCGTAGAAGGCAATCTGCTGCCGGACCGGGCCCATCGCCTGCTCGACCTCGGAATCCGTCGCTCCGGTCATGACGAAAACGGTCGTGGCCAGCTCGACGTCATCCAGCGTCCGGCCAGAGCCCGCTGCCCCGGCAGCGATCCCGGGCAGGACCACCTCATCGAGATAGCGCACCGTGTGGAACGGATGGACATGGAACCCCGAGCAGAGCTCTCCGGCGAGTCGGCTCAGATATGGACCAACTCCGGCGATGTAGACCGGCACATCCGGATTCGGGATGGGGCCCGGGTTGAAGAACGGCGTGATCAGGGAGAATTGGTAGTAGTCGCCCTCGAAGGAAAGCGGGCTCGAGTCTTGAAACGATCCCCAGATCGCTCGAAGGGCGAGGATGTACTCCCGCAGACGGGGGACGGGGCGATCCCAGGTCGACGAGAAGCGCCGGACGATGTGTGCTCTGACCTGTGTCCCCAGGCCGAGCTTGAACCGGCCACGCGACATCCTGGCGAGATCCCAGGCGGTCATCGCAGTGATCATCGGCGATCTCGGGAAGGCGACGGCGATCGCCGTACCGAGGTCGAGCCCGGGCTCCGCCGCTGAGGCGAGGGCCAATGGCAGGAAGGGGTCATACTGGGTCTCGGCGGTGAAGAAGCCGTCATAGCCGAGCTTCGCCGCCCCCTCCGCCGCCTCCGGAGCGCCCTCAGGGGGGCTCGGTGGGTAATAGAAGTCGACTTTCATCAGCCGGCCAGGGTAGGTCGGGCCACGGATGGGTACGATCACAACCGATGAAGACACTGGCCAAAGTCGTGGGTGTCGTCGGCGCGGCGGCCGCCCTGGTGTGGGCGATGCGCGACCGATTCATCTCGGTGGCAGCGTCGCGCGAACCGGAGCCGCCCGTCCTGCGGACCGCGGCTCCTGCTCCGACGGCTTCGGGGATCGACGCCATCGACGGGATCGGGCCTGTGTTCGCCAGCCGTCTGAAAGTCGCCGGGATCGACGATGTCTCCAAATTGGCCTCGGCGACTCCCGACACCATCGCCGAGGCAGCCGGCGTCAGCGGCGCTCGGGCCAGGACCTGGATCGAACAGGCCCGCTCGCTGGCCTGACAGTGCCCTACCTCCACCAGCCGGAGGACCTCGGCGACCTTCTCGAGGGTGAGCCCTCCTATCGAGTCGACCAGTTGCGCGACTGGCTCTACCGGACGCCTGTGCTGAGCAGCACGGACATGACCAATCTCCCGGCCGAGGTGAGGGGCAGGCTGGAGCCCCTCTGGCCGTTCGACGTGGAAGCGGAGCAGTCCGCCGACGGCGGCACCACCCGCAAGTGGCTGTTTCGTGCCCCGGACGGAGCCGCCATCGAGGCCGTCCTCATGGGCTATCCGCGCCGGGCCACGTTGTGCATATCGAGCCAGGCCGGTTGTGCCCTCGGCTGCACCTTCTGCGCCACTGGCCAGTTCGGGTTCGAGCGACATCTCGATGCGGGCGAGATCGTGGCTCAGGTGGCCTACGCGCAGGCTTTCCTCCGTCAGATCGGGATGCCGGGCACCCCCGATCATCTGACGAACGTCGTCTTCATGGGAATGGGAGAGCCCCTGGCCAACTACGACCGGGTCAGGGAGGCGATCCGCCGGATGATCGAGGTGATGGGCATGTCGGCGCGATCGATCACGGTGTCGACCGTCGGCATCGTGCCGGGAATACGACGACTGACCGATGAGCCGTGGCCGGTTTCGCTGGCGGTGAGCCTCCACGCCGCCGACGACGAGCTGAGGAGCACGATCGTCCCGATCAATCGGCGCTACCCGCTTTCGGACCTCGAGGAAGCGGCCGCCGGGTACTTCGAGAAGAAGCGGCGCCGGCTCTCGATCGAGTGGACGATGATGGATGGCGTCAACGACACGACCGACCAGGCAACAAAGCTGGCTGCGATCGCCCGTCGGCTCCACGCCCACGTGAACCTGATCGCGCTCAATCCGACGCCGTTGACCAAGGAGACGGCATCGAGCGAGAGGGCCATCGACGCATTTGCCCGGGAACTGGGTCGGCGCGGGGTCAACGTGACCGTCCGCAACACGAGAGGCCGAAATATCGACGCCGCTTGCGGCCAACTACGCCTGCTCGCCGGCAAACCGGGCCTGAAACCCCGTGTCTGACTGACGAAACGCTGTTTTGGTGGAAATTTCGCGATCTGCGGTTAGGGTGGACTCGCGGACGGAACAGGGGCCTGAAGGAGTTGGACCTTCATGCCAGTCAATCGACGCGCCCGCGCCATCGCTGTTGGCTCGGTTCTCGCCCTGACTGTGGCTCTATTTTCATTGGAGTACACCGTGAAGCGCGGAGACACCCTCAGCGAGATCGCACGTGACCACGACGTATCCCTATCCGACGTGATCGAGCTCAACGAGCTCTCGAATCCCGATTTGATTCGCCCAGGCCAGGTGATCCTCATCCCCGGTGTCGACGGCTCGGTGGAGCAGCTCCACGTGGTCAGCAGTGGCGAGTCCTTGAACAAGATCGCCTCCATCTACGGTGCCACCGCCTCGGCGATCGCCGATGCAAACAGCATGGCCAATCCCGACCTGATCCTTCCGGGTCAGGAGATTCTCATACCCACTACCAGGAAGAAGTCACCGGGCTCAGGCACCCCGAGCGCCTCCGAGGGAGTCAGCACCGGTACGAGAGCCTCGTCGTCACGATCGGGTCGTTTCCACATCGTTCAGCGTGGCGAGACCCTGGACTCGATTGCCGGGCAGTACTCGGGGCTTTCGCCCGACACCATTGCCGCCGCCAACGGGATCACCAACGGACAGGTCTACACCGGCACCCGACTCTTCCTCGACGGCCCGGCCTTCGTCGGGACAGGGAGTGGGGGATCGGCTAGCTACGTGGTGAAGGCGGGTGACCGTCTCGGCGACATCGCCGCCAAGCACGGCACCAACATCTCGACGCTGGCCGACCTGAACGGCTTGTCCGACGTCAACATGATCAGAGTCCGGTCAGACGCTCGCCGTACCGGGCGGGTCCAGCTGGGTTTGCCCGGTCGAAGGTGGCCGCTACTTCAACGACTGGGGCTTCCCCCGCGGCGGCTCACGGTTTCACGAAGGCAACGACATCTTCGCCGCGCAGGGCACGCCGGTGAGGGCACCGGTCTCGGGCAAGGTGGAAATCATCGAGGGGACTGTTGGCGGGCTCCAGTTCAACCTGTATGGAAATGACGGGATCGAGTATCTCGGCTCACACCTGGATGCGGCGGGCGCGACCGGCGAGGTGAGTGCCGGGGACGTAATCGGCTACGTGGGGACCTCGGGCAATGCCGCCGGGACGACTCCCCACCTCCATTTCGGAATGTACGGGAAGGTTGGGGCGATGAACCCCCACCCGACGCTGGTCTCGAACGGCTGCTGACACGCAGGCAACTCAGGCCATCACCTCGCGGAGATGATCGAGTCTGATGGCACCTGCCTCCAACAATCGACGGTGGAAGTCCTTGCGGTCGAAAGAGGGACCGGCCTCGGTCATAGCCTGCTTCCGGATGTCGAGGATCTCCCGCTCCCCGACCTTGTACGAGATGGCCTGGCCCGGCCAGCCGAGATACCTCAGCACCTCCGACTCCGCCAGGTCTCTCGGCTGCCTGCCGATCTTCTCCATGTAATCCACGGCGAGGTCGTAGTCCCACACCTGACCCGCATGGAGAGGGGCGTCGTCGGGGATCCGCTTTTCCAGATGGGCCCCGATGTCCACGACGACCCTCGTTGACCTGAACAGCTGGCTGGCGAGCAGGCCCAATCGGTATTCCGGATTCTCGAAGAAGCCGAGCTCCTCCATGAGCCGCTCGGCGTAGAGGGCCCATCCCTCCCCCGACCCCGGGTACCAGACGAACAACCGGTGAAACCGGGACAGTTTCTCTCGCTGCAGCACTGCGAGCCCGACCTGCAGGTGATGACCGGGGAAGCCCTCGTGATAGGCAGTGGCGACCTCCTGCCAGTACGGGATCCGGGTCCTCTCGCCGAGGGCGTACCAGATGGATCCGGGCCGATCGAGATCCTCGGAAGGTGCCACGTACCACGCCCCGAGAGCGCCCCCCGGAGGGGCGAGATTCACCGTCACGTCGCACATCGGTGGCGGCACGTCGAAGGCCGACCCGTCCAGACGCTCGACTGCGTGAGCCTGGATATCGCGGACGAAGTCCGCAAATGCGTCATGGTCGGGAGCCGAGCGACCAGGGTCGGTATCCAGCAAGTCGATCACTTCATCGATGTTCAGACCGGGGTCGATCTCCGCTGCCGTGTCCTTCATCTCGCCGAGCAACCGGTGCACCTCGGACCATCCCCAGTCGTAGGTCTCGTCCGGGTCGAGGTGCAACCCGAGGAAGCGCTCGGATTCCGCCGCGTACCGGTCGAGACCGGCCGCATCGGAGGAGCTGGCGCTGGGCAGATATTCGGTCTCCAGCCAGTCTGCGAACCCTGCTGATGCCGACCTGGCCCGGGCGACGGCCGCCGCCACCTGATCCTCGTCGCCTCCGCCGGCTGCAGCGAGCGCAGGAAGCGCCGAGAAGCGCGACTCGGGGCCGGCCACCGAGCGCACCTGTTCGATGACGCTCAGCACCTGTCGTCGGGCCACGGTATCCCCATCGTCGAGTCCGACCAGGAGGCTGGCCCGATACCCGTCCAGCATGTCGCCCCATGTCGAGAGGCGCACGGTCACGTTCTCCCATGCCTCGGGCCCGACCTTCGACACGATGTCGAAGGTGTCACGTGCAGTCTGAAACGGGCCGAAGATGTGATTGAGGTCCCGCTTCCAATGTCCGCTCGCGTAGAGGCGGCGCTCCGATTCCAGATACCCGCTCGCCACCCGGGCCGCTCTCGCCTGCACCGGGTCGGGGTGCTCGAGATGTGAGGCCGAGCTCGGCGACCGCCCTCGCCCTGAGCGCCTCCTTCGCCGCCTCGCCTTCGGGCGAGAAGTCGTCCCAGAGATGATCGCGACCGGGAATACCGGCCTCGGTGGCGGCGATCGGCGACAAATCGGCGTACGCCTCCGTCAAGCGATCGCAGATCTCGAACGGTGTGGTCTCTGGCATCCTCGGGTGAAGCGTGGAGGGTAGACCGATACCCTTCGACCGGTGGAAGAGGTCATCGAGGTCCGTCAGGACGAGCAATTCGATGTCGACCGCCTCACTGGCTGGATGGCCGGCAACGGGACGCTGCCCGGTGGGTCTCCCAGGGTCCGGCAGTTCGCCGGTGGCAAGGCCAACCTCACCTATCTTCTCGACTTCCCGGGCGGTGAGCAGCTCGTGCTGCGGAGGCCCCCCCTCGGCCCGGTCGCCGAGAGCTCTCACGACATGACACGTGAGTACACGGTCCTCTCCCGACTCTGGAAGGGCTTCGACAAGGCGCCGAGGGCCCTTGCCCTGTGTCAAGACAGCGACGTCATCGGCGCCCCCTTCTTCCTCATGGAGCCCAAGCCCGGTGTCGTCATCCGGGACGTCGTCCCCGATGTCTTCGGTGGGGGCAGTGACGACGGGGCCAACCGCAAGCTGTCGACCGTCGTGATCGACACCCTGGTCGAGCTCCACTCGGTTGACGCCGCCGAATGCGGGTTGGAAGACCTCGGGCATCCGGACGGCTTCCTGGAACGGCAGGTCGAGGGGTGGTGGAGACGCTGGCAACAGGCCAAGGACGACGACGATCCGATTGCCGACGAAGTCGGCTCATGGCTTCGAGCCGGCGTGCCACAGTCGGGGTCCCCGACACTCATTCACAACGACTGGCGGCTGGACAACATGGCGGTTTCGCCGGCCGATCCCGGCGTCTGCGTGGCCGTATACGACTGGGACATGGCGACGAGGGGCGACCCCCTCGCCGACGTCGGGACACTGATGGCGTCCTGGTACGACGAGGGAGAGGAGAAGTCGACCCTTGCGCCGATGCCCACCACCTCCCCCGGTTGGCTCGACAGGAGTGCAGCGCTCGACCGTTACGGAGAGCGCTCCGGTAGGGACCTTGGCCAAGCCGACTGGTACGTCGTCTTTGGGACCTGGAAGCTCGGGGTCGTCCTCCAGCAGATCTACATCCGGTGGCTGAGGGGGCAGACCAAAGACCCCCGGTTCGAGCCGCTGGGAGAAGGTGCCCGTGCCTTGTTCCGCCTCGCAGCCCTCAGGATGCCCTGACTTTCCTCCTCGCCGAGTCAACTTGGGTTGACATACGACGCGGCTGTCAACCTAGGGTGACAGGCATGACACTCCCGAAGGTGGCCGGCGCGGACAGCGCCGACCCTGCTCAGGGCCTGCAGGCCGTGGTCGTTCTCCGACGGACGACAGAGAGGTTGGAGGCGATTCACGTCGAGGCCGCCCGGGCCCATGGCTGGACCTGGCAGCAGATCGGCGATGCACTGGGCGTGTCACGGCAGGCGGTACACAAGAAGCATGGGAGGTAGGGGTGTTCGAGCGATTCACCAGGAACGCCAGGCTCGTCGTGACACACGCCGTCGAAGAGGCGGAGAGCCGTGGCGATACACGCATCGGCACCGAGCATCTCCTCATCGGCGTGGCTCGTTCACGATCTCTCGAGGGTCTGATGCCCGACGTCGAGTCCCTTCGGGCCGAACTCGAGCGGATGGATCGGGAGGCGCTGGCATCGGTCGGTCTAGACCCGGGGCTTGTCGAGGTGTCCGGGCCGTCTCGTCGGAAGAGAAGCGGGCATATCCCATTCACGAGCGGGGCCAAGGACATCCTCAAGGGCGCTTTGCGTGAGACGCTGGATCTGGGACATCGGCATATCGGTGTCGAGCACATCGCCCTCGCCCTGACCGCGATCGAAGGGCCCGATCGCGCCACGGGGATGCTCCACGGTCTCGACCTCGATCCTGACGCCTTGCGAGCGGCCCTGCTTCGACAGGCGCGCCAGGCATCCTGATGCAAACCTGAACCAGGCCAAATAGGGCGGCGGGCAACGGTCGTGCCGTTGTTAATTTGGTGTTCGCCATGAATTCAGGAGACCTTCCTCTCGGGACGGTCAGCTTTCTCTTCTCCGACATCGAGGGCTCGACGAGGATGCTCCAAGAGCTCGGCGATGCCTTTCGGCCTGTCCTGGAACGCCACAACACGATCGTGCATGAGGCGGCGGCCAAGCATCGCGGCCGCATCGTGAAGAACGAGGGCGATGGTTTCTTCGTCGCCTTCCAGTCCGCACTCGACGCGGTCTCCAGCGCCGTGGAGATCCAGCGCCATCTGGCGGCGGAGGACTGGGAGTCGCCGCAAGACGTGATGGTGAGGATCGGAGTTCACACCGGTGAGGGCAGGCTGGGTGGCTCCGACTATGTCGGCATCGACGTCCATCGGGCAGCCCGCATCGGGGACAGCGGGCACGGCGGTCAGACCCTCGTCTCCGAGGCGACGGCCCGCCTCGTCGAATACAGCCTCCCCGAAGGCACGCGCCTCGAGGATCTGGGAACCCATCGACTCCGCGACCTGACCCACGAGGAGCACATCTTCCAATTGAGCGTGGAGGGGCTCTCGACCGAGTTCCCACCATTGCGCACCCTGACCTCTTCCAAGGGCAATCTCCCCATCAGGGACCTCACGCTGGTTGGCCGTCAACTCGAGAAGGACTCTGTTCTCGTGGCCCTGGCGGAGTCGAGGCTGGTGACCCTCACCGGGCCGGGTGGTGTTGGGAAGACGACACTGGCATTGAAGGTGGCCGAAGAGCTCGCCTCCAGCTTCGAGGACGGCGTGTGGTTCGTCGAGGTCTCGAGGGTGGCGGACGACAACCTCCTGGCGGCGGCCGTTGCCCGCCAGCTCCACATCACAGAGAGCCCGCTCCAGTCGATCACCGACACGCTGATCTCCCGGCTGGCCAAGGCCCACTCGCTGTTGATCCTCGACGGGTGTGAGCACCTGATCGACGCAGTGGCCAAGCTGACCGACCAGCTGCTCCAGGGCACCGAGACATTGAAAATCCTGGCCACCACGCGGGAGTGGCTGTCGATCAGGGAGGAGCACCTGGTCCAGATCTCGCCCGCTGGCGGTTCCGGGCCCCGACATCCGGTCCCTGGATGGGATCGCCTCGTTCCACTCGGTCGAGCTCTTCGTGAACCGGGCACGTCTGGTGAATCCGAACTTCGAGCTGAGCCTGGTCAATGCGCAGCAGGTCGCGGAGGTCTGCCGGCGACTGGACGGAATCCCCCTCGCCATCGAACTGGCCGCAGCGCGGCTGAAGGTGTTGTCGGTGGGACAGCTCGTCGAACGGCTCGATCAGCAGTTCGCCCTCCTTGCCGGGACGGCTCGAGACCTGCCACCTCATCAGCAGACACTCGAGACCACTCTCGACTGGAGTTATGACTTCCTCGGGGGTGCGGAACGCGCGTTGTTCACGCGACTTTCGGTGTTCAACGGTGGCTTCACCCTGGAAGCCGCCGAGAGCGTCTGCTCTGGAGGCCTCGTTGCGCGGGAGCACGTGATGAACCTGCTCGGGCGACTCGTCGAGACGTCTCTCGTCATGGCAACGGAGACCGACCCGATCCGCTACCGCCTCCTCGAGCCGATCAGCCACTACGCCCGAATGAGGCTGGACGAGGCCGCCGAGCTCTCGACGCTCCGTGACCGCCATGCCGAGTTCTTCCTGGCCATGGCGGAGGAAGGTGACACCGAGATCCTGGACAACGAGCAGAACGTGTGGGCCGATCGTCTCGAGCGCGACCGTTACAACCTGCGCGCGGCCCTCACGTGGCTGCACGAATCCGGCCGGGCTCGGGATGCGATGGCCATGGCCGGGGCCCTGCGCTGGTTCTGGGTCATGAAACGGGAGGTCAGCGACGGCACGGAATGGCTCGAGCGCACGCTCGCCCACCGGGAAGGAGTCGATCCATCGATAGTCGCCCGTGCGCTGAATGGGGCCGGGCTCCTGGCCAGTCGCCGGCTCGCGTTCGACGAGTCATACGCCGCCCTGACCGAGGCAATGGAGATCTACCGTCAGCTCGGGGATCGACATGGCGAGGCGCGCCAGGCTTATCAGCTCATGGCGACGGCATGGCTACGGGACGACCTGGAAGAGGCGAAGCGCCTTGCTCCCGAAGCCGAGCGCATCAACCGGGAGGTCGGTGACACCTGGATGCTGGCCTGGACCCTCGCCGTCTGGGCAACCATGGCGCGCCTCCAGGGAGATTTGGAAGAGGCACGGGAGAAGATGACCGAGAGCCATGGACTGTTCCTCGCTCATTCCGGAGTCCTCGACGTGGGGTGGTCGGCGCTCAGGCTCGGCGCCGTGGCCCGCGACGAAGGCAACTACAACGAGGCCACAGACAGATACACCGAGGGTCGTGACCTCCTCGTCATCGCCGGCGACTCGTTGGGGGTCGCCCATGCCGACGCCGGGTTGGGGGCGATGGCCTGGCTCGCCGGCGACCACGACTACGCGTTGGAGCTGTTCAAGTCGGTGCTCGAGGGATTCAGCCTCTATGAGGAGACGGCCAACAACCTCTTCGAGATGAAGACGATGATCCAATCGAACCCGACGACAGCCGAGCTACAGAGAGTCGTGGAGCAGAACCGGAACCGGGCCACGGTCGTCAATGACAGAGGTGGTGCCAGAGCCGCCCTCGGCGAGTACCTGTACCACATGGGCAAGACCGCACACCGGCATGACCAGTTCGAACGGGCCCAGGATGCCCTGGTCGAGAGTCTGGTCCTGTCCGATGCCGCCGAGGACATGCGAGGTGTGGCCATAGCCATCGCATCGCTCGCGGTCGGGGCCCATGCCCAGGGCCGCGACGTGGTCGCCGCCCGTCTCTTCGGGCTCGCCGACTTGGTCGCAAGCAAGCACCGGGTCGCAATCTGGCCGCCGCCGGAGGAGCACGACTACGCCGCACAGGTGGCGTCGACCCAGGAGAGACTGGGAAGCCAGGAGTTCGCCCACGCCACGGTGGCGGGTGAATCTCTCACCGTCGAAGAGGCGATCGCCCTGGTGCGCCGCGGGCCCTGACAGTGCATCCAGGCTCGAGCCATCTGCTCAGTAGTCGATGCCTCGTCTCGCCATGACTCCCTCGTCGAAGGCGTGCTTCACCTTCTTCATCTCGGTCACCGTGTCGGCCACCTCGATCAGAGCGGTGGGGGCGTCACGGCCGGTCAGGATGAGATTCAGCCGGCTGGGACGATTGGCGATGGCGCTCAGCACGTCGTCGATGTCGATCCAGCCCCAGTTGATGGGGTAGGTGACCTCGTCCAGGATCAACAGGTCGTACTCATCAGAGCCGATCCTCGTCTTGGCGCTGAGCCACGCCTCACGGGCTATCGCCTCTGATTCGTCGATGTCGTCGGAGTCCCACGTGAACCCATCGCCCAGGGCCCACCAGTCGATCCCCAGCCTCCGGCCGACATCCTCCTCACCGACCTTCCACTCCCCCGACTTGAGGAACTGGACGACGCCTACCTTCCAGCCACGGGCTACTGCCCGCAGTGCGGTGCCGAAGGCGGCTGTCGACTTCCCCTTGCCTTCGCCGGTGTTGACCAGGACCAGCGAGGACAACCGCTTGTGCGCCGCCGGCGGTGGCTCAGTCGGTGGGCTGGGTTGATCGGTCACTCTGTCTCCGCGTGGGGATGACGGTCGGCCCGTCGCCATTGGTCACGACTCGGATCCCGGCACCGTAGCTGGGGATGAGTGTGCCCTCGGTCAGCACCTCCGAGGCACTCCCTTCGGCAGCCACTTGCCCCTTGTCGAGGAGGACGAGGCGATCGGCGAACCGGCCGGCCAAGGTCAGGTCGTGGAGTGCGGTGACCACCGTCAGCCCTTCGTGACGCCGCAGCTCATCGAGTATCTCGAGAACCTCCAGGGCATGACCGATGTCGAGGCTCGATGTCGGTTCGTCGAGCAGGAGAACGGGTGCCTCCTGGGCCAGGGCCCGGGCCAGGACGGCCCGCTGCGCCTCGCCCCCGGACAGGGTGGACAGGGGGCGATCGGACAGCTCGATCAGGTCGAGGCGCGAGATTGCCCGTCCAACAGACTCCAGGTCGTGGACTGCTCTCCGATCCCACGTACGCCGAGATGGGGGGTCCGGCCGAGGAGCGACGTAGTTGGCAACGGTCATCTCGTCCGGCAGCAACGGTCGTTGTGGCATCCAGGCGATGTCCGCTCCCGCCCGACGCTCACGGCCGCCCAGATCGACCGACCCTCGATGGGCGACGATGCCGACGGCTGCCTTGAGCAAGCGTCGACTTCCCGGCGCCGTTGGGCCCGATCAAGCCCACCCATTCGCCATCGCCCACCGTGAGAGATCGACCGGCCCGACCACGGTCACACCGCTGAAGGAGACCACGACGTCGCGCCACGAGATCACGAGGAGCCCCTCATCGACCGGAGGACGAGCAGGAAGAACGGAGCGCCCAGGAAGGCGGTGACGACACCGATGGGGAGCTCGGCCGGCGCCACCACAGTTCGTGCGTCCGAGGTCGGCGAGGATCAGAAACGAGGCGCCGTACACCAGGGACAGCGGGATGATCACCCGGTAGCTCCAGCCGGTGAGCAGCCGGATGGTGTGGGGCACGATGATCCCGACGAAGGCGATCAGGCCGCTGACACTGACGGCGGCTGCCGTGGCCAGGGTCGCGGCGAGAACGACCAGACGGCGCACCCTCATCACGTCGACGCCGAGGCCCGCAGCCTCTTCGTCGCCCAGGCCGAGCACATCGAGCAGGCGACGCATGAGGACAAGGACGGTCGCGGCCGCCAGACGCGTAAGGGGATGAGGGTCCAAACCTCGCTCCAGCCAACGGTCACCAATCGCCCGAGAATCCAGGAGTACACCTCTCGGAGGGTCTCGTAGTTGCGCTGGAGCAGGAATGTCTGAACCGCGGTGGCGAACGCGGCAACGGCGACACCCGCCAGGATCAGAGTCGTGGTTGTCCTGCCACCAACCGTCCGACTGAGTGCATAAGTTGCCCCCACCGCGGCGATGCCGCCCACGAAGGCCACCAACGGGATGGCAGCCGAGCCGGCACCAAGCCCGATCACGGCAGTCGCTCCGAGACCCGCCCCGGCGGCAACGCCGAGCAAATAGGGGTCGGCGAGAGGATTCCGGAACACACCCTGGTACCCCGCACCGGCCACGGCCAGGACCGCCCCGACCAGGCCGCCGATCACGACACGGGGCATTCTCAGCTCGAAGAGGAGCCTGGTCTCGACCTCGCTCAGCCCGTGCTCGACAGTCACGAACGGGAGTCGATCGGCAAGTGCCTTGATCACCTCCACCGGCGAAAGGGCCACCGAACCGACCAGCAGCCCGGCCAAGGCCACGACGACGAGGATGGCCGCCGCCACCAACCATCGCCCGGCGCCAATTCGCGCCGGTGCGACGGCGGGCGGGGACGACACCTCGCTCAAGAAGCGGGCACGAGCCCTGTCACCGATTCGGCGATCAACTCCAGCAACTCGACGACACGCGGCCCCCAGTTCGAAGCGAGATAGGCCTCCAACGGGACGATCGCATCGTTCTGAACGGCCGTCATCTCAGCCCATCCCGGCCGCTCGCTGAGGCTTTCGGGTGTCACCCCAAAGTCGACATCGGCGAGATAGATGATGTCCGGGTCCTGGCTGACGATGTACTCGGAGGCCAGCTGTGGGAAGCCGGTGCCCGTCGGTGTCCGCCTCGTCTGCGATGTTGGTCAGACCGAGCAGCCCGTAGATCTGGCCGAGGAAGCTGTTCGAGGACGCCGAGAACAAGGTCGCATCGACCTCGTGATAGAAGGTCACTCCCGCAGGAATCGGTGGTCGTGGCCACGATCTCATCGATGTCCGCCTGCATCTGGGCCACCACCTCTGCCGCCTCTCCGACATGCCCGGTCGCCGCACCGAGAACTTCCAGCTGGGCGTATGAATCGTCGAGGCTCGAGGCCGTGGGAAGCAGAAGGGTCGGCACCCCGACCGCCTCCAGCCCCGACACGAGCTCACCGGGGTCGAACGAGACCACGACCAGGTCGGGCTCATAGCCGGCGATCGCTTCGATGTTCGGCTCGAACCCCGACAGGTCGGTGATCGGCGCCTCTTCGGGGTAGTTGGAGAAGTCGTCTACCGCGACCACCTGCTCCCCGGCACCGATGGCGAACAACATCTCGGTGGCGGTCGGGGCCAACGAGACGATCCGGGTCGGGCTCTCCACGATCGTCACCTCGCCGTTTGCCGCCTCGACGGTGACCGGGAACCCGGCATCAGCGACAGTCGTCGAGGGTTCGGGTGCCGCAGTGGTCGTAGGGTCGGTTGCCGCCGTGGTGCTGGTGGCGACCTCGCCGGTCGTGGTGGTGCTCCCACCTTCGGCCGAACACGCGACGACCGCCAGCAGGGTGAGGATCAGCGTGATCCTTCGCATATGACACATCCTCCGTTATCGGAGGATGAAGAGGCCGGTGGCTTCCCTGAGCCCACGCTTCCGTCTTCATCCGAGACTTTCGTCGTGGCCCTGGAGATCAGGCGACCTGGCTCGTCCCCCGTCAGGGGGCTTCACAGTTGCGGGACAGCGCCGGGGTCAAACCGGCTTCGCTGTCTCCGGGGCAACCCACCAATGACAGTGGGCCCGGCCAGCATAGCCGGGCCCACTGGGAGGAGCCTCTGTCCCCTGTCGGGGGAATTTCTCTTCGATCAGCCGAGGTCGGCGGGGCGTTCGCTCATGGTCACCGGGACCGTCACTTCATTCCCGTCACGGACGACCACGAGGTCGATGGTGTCGCCGGGCTGATGGGTCTGCACCTGAGCTGCGAGATCGCCGCCATCCTGAACCGGGGCGCCGTCGATGGAGATGACCAGGTCACCAACCTGGAGACCGGCCTCGTCGGCACCGGTGCCCGGAGTGACTTCGTCGATCAGGGCGCCGCCCTGACCCGACTCGACCTCGCCGAGGGAAACCCCGAGGTACGCGGTCTGGATCTCCTCACCGGCCACGAGACTCTCGGCAATGCCGTTTGCGATGTCGATCGGCACTGCGAAGCCGACACCGTCGTTGGCGCCGGACAGGCTGAAGATCGAGACATTGATGCCGATCACGCGACCCTGACGGTCGACGAGCGGGCCACCTGAGTTGCCCGGATTGATGGCGGCATCGGTCTGTAGAACTGCACGAGCGGAAGCGCCTTGCGGGATGGCCTGGTCGACAGCGGAGATGATTCCTGAGGTGACAGTGCCCTGCAGACCCCACGGGCTGCCCACCGCGATTGCCATCTGGCCCACCTGCGGAGCGTCGTCGAGCGCGAGCTCGGCCGCGGGCAGGTCAGTCCCTTCGACCTGGATCACGGCCACGTCCGCGCCGGCGGTGCCGCCGAGGACGGTGCCCTCGACCTGCTCACCATCGGCGAAACGCACCGTGACGGTGTCTGCGCCCTCGACCACGTGGGCCGCAGTCAGGATCAAGCCGTTGGAGTCGTAGATGACACCGGAGCCAACCCCCTGGCCGGCCTGGATCTGGACCACCGAGGGGAGGATGACCGCAGCGGCGTCGGCTACCGGCTCCTCACCGGGGACCAGCTCGGCGGATGCCTGTTGCTCGTCGGACCCGGGCTCCGCCGTCTGAGCGGCCGGTACCTCGTCGTTGTCGATCGTGGTGATCAAATAGGTCGCGGCCGATGAGCCGACTACGAGCAGCACGGCCAGAAAGGCAATCAACCACGGCGACGTGCGGGCTGAGCCAGTCTTCGCCGGCTGGGTCGGCTCGGCGGGAGGGGGAACCTGAGCCGGTTGTGGGGTGTCAGGAATCTCTTGTGTGAACGGTGCCTCGGTGGCGACAGAGCCGTGGAGGGTGGGGTTCTCGTCGCTGACCGGGCTTTGCTCGGTTGTCGACGGTGCTGGATGTTGTGTC
This sequence comes from uncultured Acidobacteriota bacterium, assembly GCA_963843585.1. Taxonomy (GTDB): domain Bacteria; phylum Actinomycetota; class Acidimicrobiia; order Spongiisociales; family ZC4RG35; genus JARDZU01. Next base: position 165,727 of record CAWJLJ010000006.1, on the reverse strand, counting down.
ATTTCCTCGTTTGTCATCGTGTAGAAACCTCCTGGCACCGAACCTAGGACCCTGGAGATCAAGCACCCGTAAATGGCGTGAAATTCGGTGGGGAACCCGTGGTGTCGCCTTTCGGGATCCAAATCGTCATCGTGGTGCCGGCGCCATCGGGACCTTTCGCCGACACCAGGGCGCCCTCGTGTCCCTGTGCGATCTGCTCCACGATGGAAAGGCCGAGGCCGATCCGGCCGCCTTCGGGCTCCTCGGGCAGACCGGGGCCCTGGTCGGAGACCGCCATCCAAGCCCATTCGTCCACCACTCCGGCCCCGATCCTGATCTGCGATCCCGCCCCCGAGGCACCGATGGCGTTGTCGAGGAGGTTGGTGAGGGCGCGGTCGAGGGCGACAGGGACACCTTCGACCAAAGCGGGAGATACGGTGCTCTCGAGGACGATTCCCTTCTCCGCCAAGGGCTTGCCGTATTCGGAGGACTTGGCACGCACGATCTCGGCGAGATCGAGCGCGACGGCCTGTGCCTTGCCGGTCTGTAGCCGGGCAGTGGCGAGAAGGCCATCGATCATCTCGGACATCTTCTCCGTGTTGCGCCGGACGATCCCTCCCACCTCCTGCCAGTCGGTCACCGTCGCCGCATCGTCATCGGCCACCACTTCGACATTGGAGCGAATCACGGCCAGCGGAGTGCGAAGGTCGTGGCTGGTGTCGGCGAGGAACCGCCGCTGGCTGGCGAATGCGCGGTCGAGCCTCTCGAGCATCCCGTCGAAGGTGTCGGCGAGCCGGGTGATCTCGTCGTCGGGGCCCTCGAGGGCGATGCGGCGGCTCAGATCGGAGGCCTGGATCTCTCTGGCCACGTCGGTGATCTCCTTCACCGGCCTCAGAACTCGTCCCGACATCACCCATCCGACCACGATGCTCAGCAGGAACAAGGCGACCAGGGCGAGGATCGTCGCCTTGGCGACCTCGTTGAGGACGATCTCGTTGTACACCGACTCGATCATCCGCACCTCGCGGGCGGCGAGGCTGGGGAGCACCCCGATTTGGACGCCGTCCTGGATGACGGGGCGGCCCGACCACACGTATTGGGTCATGGTCTGACCCCGCAGCCAGTTCCTGAGGGCCATGTAGACCAGGCCCAGCAGAGCGCCCCCCAGACCGAAGACGATGGCCGAGTACTGCACCGAGAGACGAAAGCGGATCGAGTTCCAGGCCTGCATCACTCACTCAGCCTGTAGCCGCGTCCGGGCACCGTCGAAATCAGCGGCGGGTCACCGAGCTTCTTCCGCAAGTTGCTCACCGTGACTCGGACCACATTGGTCATCGGGTCTGCCATCTCGTCCCACACGTGCTCGAGGAGGTGCTCCTGGCTGAGCACGAGACCGGCGTGGGACATGAAATAGTGGAGAAGCGAGAACTCCTTGGCAGTGAGATCGAGGGCTTCGCCACCCCTGGAAGCTTCGAACCGGGCAGGATCGAGACGCAACGGGCCGACCTCCAGAACCGGGTCGGTGCCATCGTCTCTCCGAAGCAGTGCCCGCACCCGCGCCGACAGCTCTGCGAAGGCGAAGGGCTTGACCAGGTAGTCGTCGGCCCCGGAGTCGAGACCGGTGACCCGGTCCTCGACACCGTCACGTGCGGTGAGCATGAGGATCCGGGGCCTCTCGCCCTCGAGCGTTGGCAGCTCACCACTCACCAGCCGGCGGCAGAGAGTGATGCCCGAGCCGTCGGGCAGGCTCCAGTCCAGGCAAACGAGGTCGTACGTGGCAGTGCGAAGCTTGATATCGGCGTCGGATGCGGTCAGGGCCGTGTCGACTGCATGACCGTCGCGTCTGAGACCTCTGGCGATCGCATTGGCCAGGTCCGGCTCGTCTTCAACTACTAAAAGGCGCACTATTCACCAAGCTAAGGGGCCGTGGGTAACGAACTGATAAACCAAGAGTCACCGTTGCTCGATACCAGTATGGGTCCAGCGACCCAACTGATAGTGCAACCGAGTGACGATGATGTGAGTCGGATACTTTGCAATGGTCGTAACTTTCATAACCCAAGATCAAGACGGATTCCACACGTACACGGGCCACGTGGTCTCACGTGGGCCAGCGACCATCGTGGTGATGCTGACCGAGCCATTCAGCATGGCAGGACGCTCGGTCCAGTTCCCCATGAAGGTCGTCGTCGAGGAGAAGGTCGTCTCAGCCTGAGACAGTCGATGGCTTCATCGGCTCCTCGATCGGCTGGTGAGTCGCCGTGTTCCTAGACGCATCCACCTGGCAGGCACTTGCCATTTGCGGCGCCGTCGGTGGCGTGGCAGGGCTCATTGCCGGGTTCGTCGCCAACGCCACCAATCTCATCGGTGCAATCCTCATCGGGATCATCGGTGGCATCGCCGCGTCGGCCATCATGAGGATCGCCGGGGCCCCGGCCATAGCCTCCGTCGGAGATGGGTTCTCCCTTGTTTGGGCTGCGGCCGGTGGTCTGCTCCTCGGCTACGTCGTCGGCCGCTCCAGCTAGCCACTCCCCTCGTCGGGCTCTTCGTCGTCCGTAGCGGTTATCTCGACCTCCCCGACCCGCCGCCCCTCGGTGCTGCGGACACGCAACCTCCAGCCCTGGTCCTCGATCACGTCGCCACGACGCGGCAAGCGCCCGAGACGTTCCATGACGAGCCCACCGATCGTCTCGTAGTCACCTGAAGGCAGCTTCACGCCGAACCTGACCAACTCGTCGGGCCTCATCGTGCCTGCGGCGACGATCCGCCCGTTCGGCTCCACCGACACGAGCTCCTGCCGTGGATCGTGCTCATCGGCGATCTCGCCGACCAGTTCCTCGGCGATGTCCTCCATGGTGATGATGCCTGCCGTGCTGCCGTGCTCGTCGACCACGACGGCGAGATGGGATCGGGCATGTCGCATCTCGTCGAGCACGGATCGAAGGGGAGCGGTTTCCGGGACGACCAGAGGCTCCCTCAGGCGTTCGGGCGGCAGGGGCGCATCCCTCTCCACCTCATCTGTCATCAGATCTTTGACATGGATCAACCCCGCGACATTGTCGAGATCACCCTGGTAGATCGGGATGCGGGAATGACCGGTGACCCTCATCAACTCCTGGATCCCGGACACGAGCGTCTCGGAGGGTGCGGCCACGATGTCAGGCCTGGGAACCATGACCTCGGACGCGTCGAGATCCCCGAAGATGATGGCGCCGGTGAGCAGCCGATGGGCGAAGTCCTCGATGACCCCTTCCCTCCTGCCGGTGCCGATTATCACGGACAGGTCTTCCGCCGAATGACCGACGTCGAGAGCGTCCGTCGGCCGCACCCCAAAGAGACGGAGCACTCCATTGGCACTGGCATTCAGTAGGGCGATCAGGGGCCGGAAGAGGAGGATGAACCCACGAAACGGCATAGCGAGAAGCACCGCCGTTCGCTCTGGCGCGGAGATGGTGATGTTCTTCGGCGCCATCTCGCCCACGACCATGTGGAGGAACACCACGATGAGAAGGGCGATGACCAGGGAGATGCCGTGAATCACGTTCTCCGAGAGCGGGAGGAACCCGAGCCCATATTCGAAGATCGAGGCCACCGCCGGTTCGGCCACGGCGCCGAGCAACAGTGAGGCCATCGTGATGCCGAGCTGGGCCGCGGCCAAACTGAGCGTGAGGTTCCTGTTCAGGCCGACGGCGATCTGGGCCGACCTCCGCGGTACCTGCTCCAGCACATTGCGCCGGGCCGTGATGTAGGCGAACTCTGCGGCGACGAAGAACCCGTTGGCAAGGAGAAGCAGGACCAGCCAGAGAAGAGCCGGCCAGTTCACCTGTCCTCCCCTTCGCGTTCGCTGGACCGGGTGACCCGCACCTGATCGACGCGGTGCCCGTCCATCGACAGAACCTCGAAAGACGTGTCCCCGACCCGTATCACCTCGCCGGCGTGCGGGAAACGCCCAAGCTCGGCGACCAGGAAGCCCCCCAGGGTCTCGTAGCGTCCCTCGGGCCACTCGAACTCGATCAACTCCTCGACTTCGTGGCGGTGCAGGAGCCCGGAGAGGACCTCGACCTCTTCCTTCTCCGAATCCGAGACCGGCTCGGCGTCGTATTCATCTTCGATCTCACCGAATATCTCTTCGAGGAGGTCTTCGATGGTGACGATGCCGGCGGTCCCGCCGTACTCGTCGACGACCACCGCCATCCCCCGCCCTGCTGACTGGAGTTGGGTGAGCAGGTATTCGAGAGTGCTTGTCTCGGGGACCTGGAGCGCGGTATTGGTCAGCTCCCCGACCGGGGTGAGCGGAATCCGAGATTCGGGGACGTTGAAGCTGTCCTTGACATGGACGACGCCGACGATGTCGTCGAGATCCTCATCGAAGACCGGGAACCGCGAGTGACCGGTCGCAGCGGAGGTCCTGCGTAGCTCGGCGACCGAGTCGTGACGGCTGAGCCCCACGACCGAGACCCTGGGCACCATTGCGTCCGCCGCAACCTTCTCGGTGAAGGTGATGGCCCGGGTCAACAGTTCCATCTCATCGTCGTCGAGGCGGCCTTCCTCACCCGATGATCGGATCATCAGCTCGAGCTCCTCCATCGAGCGAACTCCGGCCAGCTCCTCTCTCGGCTCGATGCCCAGCTTTCGGACCGTCCAGTTCGCCGACTCGTTGAGGAAGAGGATCAGCCGCCGGAGCACCCGTTGACCACCTGCAGCGGTATGGCAAACCAAACCCCGCTGAAGTAGGGCCTGGCGATGGCCAGGTTCTTGGGGACCAACTCGCCGAAAACCATGGCGGCCCCTGTGGCGAGGATGAAGGCGATCACGAGCGACACGGCAGGAGCGGATGTCTCGGTGACGAACGGGAGAGAGGAGATCGCGGGTTGGATCAACGTCGCCACCGTCGGCTCGGCGATAGCGCCGAGGATCAGGGACGTGACCGTTATCCCAAGTTGTGCCCCGGAGAGCTCGAAGGAGAGGTTTCGCAGGGAGGCGAGGATGCGCCGCGCCGACCGGTCACCGTCCTCCGCCCTTCGCTCCACATTGCTGCGGTCCACGGCGACGAGGGCGAACTCCGCAGCCACGAAGAACCCGGTGAGCAGGATGAGCAGGACGACCGCGCCCAACCCGAGGTAGGTACTAATGGATTGGCTCCGGGCTCACGGTTCGCACAAGGATAAGTCTGACGGGGTGCCGCGTGGTTTGTGGCCTTGCCGGTAGTGGTAGGTGCCGGCCGAAGCCATGCCCAAGTACCTTGTCAACGAGGCCGCTGTGGCCAAGGCGGAAGAGATGATCGAGGCGCGTCGATACGTGGTGCGCAGCGAATGGTCGGAGGTCCAGCCGAGTGCGGCGTCGGAGAACGACTTCCTGGAGCGCAACGACTGGGAGGCCTACTCACTGTGGCATCTCGGGTTGACGGACGGTGCACCGGACGAGACCAAGGCCCGCTATGCCTTCGTGTTCGGCGACCTGCACCGTCTCCATCGCAGCGGGCTGATGGCATGCCGTTTCCGGGCAACACAGTGGGATCACAAGGAAATCGAGCTGGCATCCCACGACTTGATCCAGAAACTGGATGCCCGACGCGGCAAGTCCTAGGACCTAGAACCTATGACCTGGAACGCGGACACGACGAAGTCGGCGTCAACCGACGGCCCCCGCCTCCGCCATGTTGAGCTCGATGAGCCGGTTCATCTCCACCGCGTACTCCATCGGGAGCTCCTTCACGATGGGCTCGATGAACCCGGCCACGATCATCGAAGTCGCCTGATCCTCGGTCAGCCCACGGGACATGAGGTAGAAGAGCTGCTCCTCGCCGACCTTGGACACCGTGGCCTCATGGCCGATCTCGGCGTCGTTCTCCTCGATCTCCATGTACGGGTAGGTGTCGGAACGACTCTCGTCGTCGAGGATGAGGGCATCACAGCGCACGAATGACTTGGCGTTCTCTGCGCCCGGCTCGACCCGGACCAGGCCGCGGTAGCCGGCCCGTCCGCCGCCCTTCGAGATCGACTTGGAGACGATCGTGGAAGTGGTGTCGGGGGCAACGTGGATGATCTTGGCCCCGGCGTCCTGGTGCTGTCCCTCGCCGGCGAAGGCGATGGAGAGGACCTCGCCATGGGCGCCAGGCTCCATCAGCCACACAGCCGGGTACTTCATCGTGAGACGGGACCCCAGGTTGCCGTCCACCCACTCCATGGTGGCGTTTCGGTAGGCAGCGGCACGCTTCGTCACCAGGTTGAACACGTTGTTGGACCAGTTCTGGATCGTGGTGTAACGACAGCGAGCACCCTCCTTGACCACGATCTCGACCACGGCCGAATGAAGCGAGTCGGTGGTGTAGACCGGCGCGGAACAACCCTCGACGTAGTGAACGTAGGCGCCTTCGTCGACGATGATCAGGGTCCGCTCGAACTGGCCCATGTTCTCGGAGTTGATCCGGAAGTAGGCCTGGAGAGGCTGATCGACGTGGACCCCTGGCGGGACGTAGATGAACGAGCCACCGGACCAGACCGCCGAATTCAGTGCGGCGAACTTGTTGTCGTTGGGCGGAATGATCGTCCCGAAGTACTCCTTCACGATCTCGGGGTAATCGCGGAGAGCGGTGTCCATGTCGGTGAACAGGACGCCGAGCTTCTCCAGGTCTTCCCGATTTCGGTGGTAGACGACCTCGGACTCATATTGCGCGGTGACTCCGGCCAGGTACTTCCGCTCGGCTGCGGGGATGCCCAGCTTCTCGTAGGTGGCTTTGATCGACTCGGGGACCATGTCCCAGTCTTTCTGCTGCTCACCCGCCGGCTTCACGTAGTAGTAGATGTCGTCGAAGTCGATCGTGTTCAGGGCCCCGCCACCACCCCATTGGGGCATCGGCTTGCGCAGGAACCGCTGGTAGGACTTGAGACGGAACTCGAGCATCCACTCGGGCTCCTTCTTCATGGCCGACATCTCTCGGATCACGTCCTCATCGAGACCCTTCCGCGGTGTGAAGGCATACTCGATTTCGTCCCGCCAGCCGAGCTGGTAGGCGCCGAGATCCAGGTCAACGGTGGCCACAGGCAATCACCTCGATAGTTCGCTTCTAAAGGCCTCTTATGTAAACGGGAGTATGGGGTCTCGAATTTCCACTATCCCGGTAGTGCGATTGTACCGGATGGGTATTGCTGGCGAAACCAGGTCAGCTGCCGCCAGACATTAGGTTCGGGGTATGCCGGTGATTGTGGTCGGCGCCGACACGCCGCAGGGTCGGGCGGTCGTAGAAGGGTTGGTGGAGCCGGGGCGGGAGGTCCGCGCCTTCGTCTCGGACCCGATTGTCGGTGCCGAGTTGAGAGACATGGGGGTCAAGGTCGCGCTGGGAGACGTGTCCGACGACAGCCATATCCAGGGCTTCATGCACCAATTGCTTCACGGCCGTTTTGGTCACTGAGGCGGCGCGCGATGAGCGAGAGCGCTCCTTCGCGGCGAATGAACAGCAGGTCCTGGAGGGTTGGGCTGCGGCCGCAGCCGCATCGGGTGTCACCCGGGTGATCTGGGTCCACGACGGCGAGCCACCGTCGGTGCGGGTGAGGGAGGTGCGAACGGTTTCCCCCGAACACCCCGACCTCGTCGCCGAGGTGTCCGCGCTCGACGATGCGCGATTCCTCCCCCAGTGAGGGCGGTCAGGACAGCTTGGCGTCTCCGTAACGCATCCCCCAATGGGCCATGGCGGCACGCAATTCCATGGCTCGCTCGTAGGCGTCCTTGAGGATGGGGTAGGGATCGACTTCCCCTCCTTCGTGGGCGAGCTCGAAATGGGTGTGGGGCCCTGTCCACTCTGCGTTCCCGGAGTCACCGACATAACCGATGTGCTGGCCCGCCTCGACATGACTTCCCACGACCAGGCCCGGGACCAGGGTCATCGACCAGTCGGCCTGCCCATTGTCCGTGCCGGGGTCATCGTTGTTCAGATGCAGGTAGCGGGTCGACCATCCCGCCTGGTGCTCGATTTCGATGTACCTGCCGGCGCTGCCGTGGGTGTCGATCACCGTGACGATCCCTGCCGCCGCCGCGTAGACGTATGTCAGCTTGGGGGCCATCAGATCGTTGCCCTGATGGCGGCGACCACCTGACCTGGCGGCACCGTACGTCGACGAGAAGACCGTCGATGGGGCGTCCTGAGGGAAGTCGATCGCAAAGGGAGGGCTACTCGCGGCCTGGGCCGGCGTAGCTGGGACCATGGCGCCGACGACGAACAGTGCCGACAGCGTCACGGTCAGAAAGGGCGTGACCTTTCCTCGGGACGTCATTGAATCTCCTAGCAAGTTGGGGAAAACAAAACGAGGGACTTTCCTGGGTCCCTCGCAGCCGTGGAACCCTATGAGGGCCCCGATTGCTACACCAACTCCGCGCGGAGAGTGGCAAGTGCGCGCGCAGCGCGCACGACGGTAAGGCAGCCCTTACAGGATCAAGTGGAGCCTTGCTCGGTGGGTCTGGCCCGGACGCTGAATCGGAGACGTGACAACGGGTCCCCGTCGACGGATATCACGAACGAGTAGGACCCCTCGCGCCCGAAGAGCAGGTTGTTGAAGGTGAACGAACGGACGACGCCGAAGTCGGTTGGAGACGGCAACTGACGCTGCACCGGCAGTTTGACCTGATGAGAGAGCGGCTTGGAGAGCAACGGCGCTCCGTCGGCGTCCTGCAACTCGACCGACAGGTCGAGCATGTCCTCTCGCCATGACGTCGGGACCCGGAGTCGGAGCCCGATGGCCATGCTCGGATGCCGCGCCGGGAACGACCTGACCCACAGCGTGTCCCAGCCCCCACCGAGCACGAAGAGCTTCCCTCGCACGGCCTGCACCGCGTCGGCCAGGAGCGCCACATCGATGGTCGGGCCGATCGAGTCTGGGGCGCGATCCATGCGGGAACCTTATTGCGGCCGGGGTTCGGTTCCGACACCCCTCTCCCCTATCGTTTCGGCAGGAGGTTTCATGTCCCCAAGTCAGCAGCTCGCCCCCGCAACCGGGAAGCTCGGGATCCTCACCCCCGGGATGGGCGCAGTCGCCACCACGTTCATTGCGGGCGTTCTCGCCGCCCGGAAGGGGTATGCCCACCCGTTTGGCTCACTCACCCAGATGTCGCACATACGTCTCGGCAAGAGAACCGACGGGCGGAATCCGCTCATCAAGGATTTCGTGCCTCTCGCCGGGCTCGACGATCTCGAATTCGGCGGATGGGATCCCTTTTCCGACGATGCGTACACCTCAGCGATGAAAGCGGGCGTCCTCGACCCCAGGGACATCGAAGGGATTGGCGACGAGCTGCGATCGGTCAAGCCGTACCCGGCGGTCTTCTCCAACCGGTGGGTGAAGAACCTCGATGGTGTCGACCAGGTGAACGATGCGGCCACCCACATGGACCTCGCCGAAGGCCTCATGGAGGACATCGACCGCTTCCGGGGCGAGAAGGGCGTCGACCGCCTGGTGATGGTCTGGTGCGGGTCGACCGAGGCCTACGAGGAGCCGTCCGAGGTCCACTCCGACCTGCAGACCTTCGAGCAAGGCCTCAAGGACAACGATCCTGCCATCAGCCCTTCCCAGATCTACGCCTACGCCGCGCTCAAGATGAAGGTCCCGTTCGCCAACGGGGCACCCAACCTCACGGTGGACATCCCGGCCATGGTCGAGCTCGCCGCCCAGGAAGGAGTCCCCATCTCGGGCAAAGACTTCAAGACCGGCCAGACGCTGATGAAGACGATGGTGGCGCCAGGGCTCAAAGTCCGGATGCTCGGGATCAAGGGATGGTTCTCCACCAACATTCTCGGCAACCGAGACGGAGAGGTCCTCGACGACCCGGACAGCTTCCGGTCCAAGGAAGTCTCCAAGCTCGGAGTTCTGGAGCAGATCCTCCAACCTGAGGTCTACCCGGAGCTATATGGCGACCTGTACCACAAGGTGAGGATCAACTACTACCCACCGAAGGGCGACGACAAGGAGGGGTGGGACAACATCGACATCTTCGGGTGGCTCGGGTACCCGATGCAGATAAAGATCGATTTTCTGTGCAAGGACTCGATCCTGGCCGCCCCCATCGTCCTCGACCTCGCGCTGTTCATGGATCTCGCCGCACGCGCCGGTCGAAGCGGGGTCCAGGAGTGGCTTTCCTTCTATTTCAAGAGCCCTCAGGCTGCCCCCGGCCTCTACGCCGAGAACGACCTGTTCATCCAGCACACCAAGCTCAAGAACAACCTGAGGCACATGATGGGCGAGGAGTTGATCACCCATCTCGGCACCGAGTACTACGAAGAGGGGTGACCACTCGTGGGATCACCGTCGGATCCTGGCTGATCCCCGAGTCCGAGATCGAGGAGCGATTCGACACCTCGGGAGGCCCTGGCGGGCAGCACGCCAACAAGAACGAGACAGCGGTCACCCTTCGTGTCGACATCGCCGCCTCGTCGCTACCGGACGAGATCAAGGAGCGCCTGGGGCGCCGGTTGGGACCTCACGTGGAGGTGACGGCGTCGGACACCCGGTCACAATGGCGGAACCGCGAGATCGCCCGCGAGCGTCTCACCGAGCGGATCGAACGGGCATTGATCCAGCCGAAGCCGAGAAAGAAGACCAAGCCATCACCACAATCGAAGGAACGCCGGCTCGCCGAGAAGAAGTCGAGGTCGGCGATCAAGAAGGGCCGTCGGCCTCCCGACGCCGACTGACGCCCGGAGAAAACCGCCCGGAATGTCTTGCTGCGAACTGATGTTCGAGTGATTGTGCAGAATCAGAGAGATCGTGTGAAAAGAGAAAACGCGACGCTGGTCGATGAGACCGGACGTCTCACCAGTGACTCCCTGAGCCAGTATCTGGCCGGGATCGGTGGGCGACCCCTGCTCACCGCTGAAGACGAGGTTCGGCTCGCCCAGGCCATGGAAGCCGGCGCTGAGGCGCGCCTCGCCCTCGATGAAGGCGTCGCCGACCGGGTCGAACGATCGCGCCTCGAGCGTGTATCCCGCGAAGGACAGCGGGCCCGTCAGGACTTCATCCAGGCCAACCTCCGACTCGTCGTGTCCAACGCCCGTCTCTACTCCGGTGCCAAGTTGGACATGCTCGACCTGATCCAGGAGGGGAACCTCGGCCTGATTCGGGCCGTGGAGAAGTTCGACTGGCGCAAGGGGTTCAAGTTCTCCACGTACGCGACCTGGTGGATTCGCCAGGCGCTCCAGCGTGCCCGCGCCGATCAGAGCGACGCCATCCGCATCCCTTCGGCCCTGTTCGACATCCTTCCCGTTGTTCGCGGCGCCGCCGAAGAGCTGCGGACCAAGCTGGACCGGGCACCGACGCACGAGGAGATCGCCGAAATCACCGGGATCGCCATCGGTGATGTCGACAAGGCACTGTCGGTTGCCACCACGGTCGCCCTCGAATCCCCGATCGGTGAAGACGGGGCGCTTCTCGGCGACTTCATCGCCGACACCGACGCCGTCGACCCGTCCACCGAGGTCGAGCAGCGAATCGTGGAGGAGCGACTTCGGCAGAGCCTGGCCCATCTGTCCGATCTGCATCGGCAGGTGCTCGAGCTCAGGTTCGGGTTCGGCGACGGCGTTCCCGCCGCCTTCTCGACAGTTTCGAACATCACCGGCGTGCCGGAGGCCGAGGTGCGCGAGCTCGTGGCCGAGGCTCTCGTCCTGCTCGCCACCGATCTCAGTGCCGTCGAGGACATGGTCGCTGCCTGACTCGAGGCCCGAGATCAACCGATCCATCTGGACCCGACCGATCTGATCTTCGTAGATCTGACCTAACGTCGCGTCATGGCAGAGATGACCCCTGAGACCTGGGATTTCATCAACGACTACTCACGGGACGTATTCGGCGACCAGGACGAGCATTTGGCGGGCCTCATGGACGAGGCGATCGCTGCCGGCCTGCCCGCCATCGCGGTGGGGCCTGACGTCGGCCGGTTGCTCATGATCCTCACGTCGATGACCCGGGGCAGGCTGGCCATCGAGGTCGGGACCCTGGCCGGGTACTCCGGGATCTGGATCACCCGCGGGCTGGCTCCCGATGGCCGGCTGATCACGATCGAGTACGAGCCGCGGCATGCCGACTTCGCCCAGCGACAGTTCGAGCGCGCCGGTCTCGCAGATCGAGTCGACCTCAGACGGGGCGCTGGCCTGGCTGTGCTGTCTGACCTGAGCCAAGAGCTGGAGCCAGGAAGCGTGGACTTGCTGTTCATCGACGCCCACAAGCCGGAGTACATCGCCTATTTCGAGAGAACCAGGCCCCTTCTCGCCGTTGGCGGCCTGGTCATCGCCGACAATGTCTATGGCATCGGCACCGGGTGGATCGACCAGGGATACGGCACCGACGAGTTCAACCGTCATATCGCCGCCGACCCCGAGTTCGAAGCAGCGGCATTCCCGTTCCGCGAGGGAGTCCTCGTCGCCCGACGGATCAGCTGAAGAATCGAGCGGCCTCGACGCGATCGGGTTTTCCCATCGGTGTCATGGGAAGTCCTGTGACCTGCCGCCAGCGCTTGGGGATCATGAAGCCGGGCAGAATCTGCCTCAATTCGGTCTCGACCAGGGCTGGATTCGCCTGCCCGACATAGAGACACACCACCTCCATCCCCCACTCTTCACTGGTCAGGCCGGCCACCAACGCTTCCTGGACTCCTGCCACTCCGAGCAAAGCCGCTTCGACAACGAGCCGGATCGATGTTCTCACCACCACTGACGATGATCGTGTCGGCGCGCCCTGTTACCCGAAGCGCGCCGTCGTCATCGATCCGCCCCAGGTCCCCCGTCACCAGCCACTCCTCGGCACCCCGATCAGGCTCCCCGACATAGCCAGGGCTGAGCATCGGGCCGCGGACCGCGATCCGGTCGTCGGGATCGATCCGGAGGATGACTCCGGGTAGCGGATGAGCCTTGTTCTCGAGAGGCGCTCCAGGTTTTAGCGTCGCTACCTGACCGGCGGTCTCGGTGAGGCCGTAGGTTGGAAGCACCGGAAGCCCCGCCGCAGCCGCTCGATCCAATACGCGATCCGGGATCGGCCCTCCCCCGAGCAGAACCGCCTTGAGGCCGTCGTATGGCCCCGGGTCGATATCGAGGACCCGGCTCATCATGGTCGGCACCATGGAAACAACGGTGACCCCCCGCCGGATATGGGTGGCAAATGTGACGGGGTCAAAGCCGGGGAGCATCCGGACGGCTCCACCCGCGTAGGCCGACCTGACGAGGATCGAGAGCCCGGCCACATGATGGAGGGGCAGGGCGAGGAGCCAGGTGTCGGTGGGGCCGTGACCTAGATGCTGCATCGAGGCACTGGCGGCTGCCTCCCAGTTGTCGATCGTCAGGCGAACACCCTTGGGCCGCCCCGAGGTCCCCGAGGTGAAAAGCACCGATGCGGCATCGGAGGGGTCGATGGCGACCGTCTCAACAGGGCCAGTTACGACCGCCGAGCCCTTGGACATCACCGCCAGCAGGTCAATCACCGACTGGATGTCGAGACCCGGCCGTACCGCCTCGACGCCATCCACCGGGCGGTCCCTGACGGCATCGGCGATCTCCCCGAAGGTCAGTGTGTCGTCGGGGGTCTCGATGAACACCCGCGCCGGGTCGTGTCGCCTCAGCCAGTCGAGCATGCGCCACGAATCTTCACACGACGATTCTGCCTCTTATCCTCCGCCGGTGATCTCCGCGCTATTCGACGAATCATCATGGGATCAGGTGCCGGGATTCGAGTTCTCCGACATCACGTATCACAAGGCGATCGGGCACGGTGTGGTTCGGATCGCCTTCGATCGACCCGAAGTGCGGAATGCATTCCGACCGCACACTGTCGATGAGTTGTTCGCCGCCCTCGACCATGCCCGTCAGTCCACAAACGTCGGGTGTGTCCTCCTCACCGGGAACGGTCCGTCTCCCAAGGACGGGGGGTGGGCGTTTTGTTCGGGTGGCGACCAGAGGATCAGGGGGCGTGACGGCTACAAGTACGCCGACGGGGATGCAAACGACACGGTGGATCCTGGCCGACTGGGCCGCCTCCACATCCTCGAAGTGCAGCGACTCATCAGGTTCATGCCCAAGATCGTGATCGCCGTCGTGCCGGGATGGGCCGTCGGAGGGGGTCACTCACTCCACGTCGTCTGCGATCTGACTCTCGCCTCTGAGGAGCATGCCATCTTCAAGCAGACCGATGCCGATGTCGCCTCCTATGACGCCGGGTACGGCTCTGCCTATCTGGCCCGGCAGATCGGCCAGAAGAGAGCTCGGGAGGTCTTCTTCCTCGGGCGCGAGTACTCGGCGGCGGAGGCGTATGAGATGGGAATGGTCAACGCCGTGGTGCCCCATGCCGAATTGGAGAAGGTCGCTCTCGAATGGGCCCAGGAGGTCATGTCGAAGAGCCCCACCGCCCAACGCATGCTCAAGTTCGCCTTCAATCTGATCGACGACGGGTTGGTCGGCCAGCAGATCTTCGCCGGAGAGGCGACCCGTCTCGGCTACATGACCGACGAGGCTCGAGAGGGGCGTGACGCCTTCCTGGAGAAGCGGGAACCTGATTTCGGTCGATATCCCTGGCATTTCTGATCCCGTGACCACATTCCAGGCCTGGAAGACGGCAGCCCGCGTCCACACTCTCCCCGCGGCCGTGGTGCCGGTAGTGGTCGGCTCGGCACTTGCCGAGTCGGATGGCGTGTTCCGTTGGGACGTCTTTCTCTACGCCCTGTTGGCCGCGGTCGCGATCCAGGTGGCGGCGAACTTCGCCAACGACGTCTCGGATGCGCGCCGGGGGGCCGATACCGGAGACCGGGTGGGTCCGCCGAGGATGGTTGCCCTGGGACAGATCACGGCACGGCAGATGTGGGTGGGAGTGGTGGCGGCACTGGTGATAGCCGCCGGCGCCGGTATCGCGCTCGCAGTGATCGCCGGACCGGTGATCCTGGTCATCGGCGTGGTGTCCGTCGTCGCGATGCTCGGCTACGTCGGTGGCCCATTTCCGTACGGGTACCGGGGGCTCGGGGAGGTATTCGTCTTCCTCTTCTTCGGCGTGGTGGCCACGGTGGGCAGCCGGTACATCTATGACATGACGGCGCCGCTCCCCGCGTGGCTTCTCTCGATCCCGATTGGTCTGCTGGCGGCGGCGATCCTCGTGGTCAACAACTTCCGCGACCTCGACACCGACCGGGCAGCAGGGAAACGGACACTTGCCGTGATCATTGGACCGGATAGGACGAGGACGCTGTTCGTCGCCCTGGTCTACGGCGCCTTCTTTCTGATCGCTCTTTTCGGCGTGCTGCGATGGACCCCGTTCCCCACGGTCTTCGCCGCCCTGATCGCTCCTTACGCCATGGGGCCGGTGCGCATCATCTATCGCAAGAGCGACGGCCCCGCCCTGATCCGTGCCTTGAAAATGACTGCCCGTCTCCACCTCTGGACCGGGTTGGTGATCGCAGCCGGAGTGCTGATCTGAGCGGAACCGTTGGGGAGTGGCGTAGCGTCGAAGGACCATGAGAAAAGCCATCGCCCTCGTCGCCATCCTTGCCGTCGCCCTGACCGCCTGCGCCGACCCAGGCGAAGAAGGAGCGTCCGATCCGACTGCCGATGCCTGGGTCCTCGAGGCCGGCACCGTCGATGGGGTCGATATCCCCGTGATCGCCGATCGGCCGATAACCCTGGTCTTCGACACGGAGGCGGGGACCGCTGGGGGTTCCTCTGCCTGCAACCAGTACTTCGCGGCCTACACGCTGTCCGGGACTGACCTCACATTCGACGATGTTGGCTCGACGATGATGGCCTGCGAGCCTGAGGTGATGGACGCCGAGGCCGCGTACCTGGAGGCTCTCAGCCTGGTCGAACAATTCAGTATCGAGGATGGTCAGCTGAATCTCTCCGGTGTGGACGCCGATCTGGTGTTCGTCGTCGACGAGACAGCCACCACCACCACGTCCTGATCCGAAATGCGCCGGTGGTCGCTCGCCCTCGGATGCGTTGCCACCCTGATCACGGGTTGTGGCGAGCCTCGTCAACAGGTTGGCGACCCGACCGGCATCGCATGGGAGCTCACCGAAGGGACGGTAGGGGGCGAGCCCGTCCCGATCGTCGACGGGTATCCGATCACACTGTCATTGACCGACGAGGGCGCCGGCGGGACTGCGGCCTGCAATGGCTATGGAGGGATGTACGAGATCGCCGGGGCGCAGATCACGTTCTCCGAGCTGTTGGGGACCGAGATGGCGTGCGTGGACGAAGGCGTGATGGAATCGGAACAGTCATACCTAGGGGGACTCCTACTGGTGAGCACGTTCTCGATGACAGAAGACAGCCTCACCCTCAGCGGGGAAGAGGTCGAGCTCGTTTTCGCCGCCCTGCCCCCGCTCCCCACTGCCGAACTGACCGGGACGGTCTGGGTGCTGGAGAGTCTGATTGATGGGGACGCCGCGTCCAGTGTCAATGGGGATCAGCGCGACGCTGGAGCTGTTCACGGATGGGTCGATGCTCGGGTCCACCGGCTGCCGCAGCCTGCACGGGACCTACACGGTCACCGGAGTCGAGGTGAGCATGACCGAGATGGCTGCCGAAGGCCAATGCCCGGCAGAGCTCTCGGCCCAAGACAGCCACGTTGTGGCGGTTCTCGGCGATGGGTTCAGTGCTGTTGTCGACGGGCAGCTCCTCACCCTGAGCTCGTCCGGCGATCTCGGGCTGGGTTATCGGTCCGATAGCTGATCCCCTCGTTCTAAAAGCCATCACTATGGTTGAAAGAAATCGGACCGAAAGGAATGCGGATGTCAGAGACGGAGGTGACCGGGCCAGACCTGGTCAACGAAGGCATCCCCTTCGATTCGCTCGACGACAACATCCCGGTCAAGGGGCAGGTCGACGGGAAGCAGGTCATCGTGGTCCGCACCGAGAGCGGTCTGTGCGCCGTCGCCGGGCACTGCAGCCACTACGGAGGCCCTCTCGGTGATGGTCTGTGCGTCGACGGCCAGGTGCATTGCCCCTGGCATCACGCAACGTTCGACCTGACAACCGGTGAAGCCGTCGGGGCACCAGCCCTCAACCGGCTCAAGGTCTACCAGCCGGTCGGAGCGAGACGGTCGCGTCTTTGTCACCGGTCCCATCGAATCCCCCGCTCCCGATCGACAGCCCCCTGCAACACCCGAATCAGTCGTGATTGTGGGTTCCGGCGCTGCCGGCGCCGCCGCCGCCGAGATGCTTCGCCGGCTCGGCTACACGGGATCAGTGTCGATGATCGGACTCGAGGCGCCTGTCGATCGCCCCAACGTCTCCAAGGACTATCTGGCGGGAACCGCCCCCGAGGACTGGATGCCGTTGCGCAGCCCGGATTTCTACGAGAAGCACGACATCACGCTCATCACCGGCGTCGAAGTCGACCGCGATCGATGCCGGTGAGCGGACGGTGGCGCTGGAAGACGGGCGGAGCATCGCGTACGAGGCGCTGCTCCTCGCACCGGGAGCGGAGCCGAAACGTCTCCCCACACCCGGAGCGGACCAAGACCACGTCCATTACCTCCGCACCCTCGAGGACAGCCGCTCGATCATCGCTGCTCTGGAGGGGACAGACAATGCTGTCGTCATCGGAACCGGGTTCATCGGGTTGGAAGTTGCTGCGTCGCTGCGCCAGCGCGAGGTGGCGGTGACCGTGGTGGCGCCCGAGGAGGTGCCACTGGTGCCGATCATCGGCGAGAAGCTGGGCCGCTTCGTCCAGGATCTCCACGAGGAACACGGCGTCGAGTTCCGTCTGGGTCACACGGTGGCGGAGATCAAGGAAAAGGAGGTCGTGCTCGACGACGGGAAGACCGTCCCTGCCGACCTGGTGGTGATCGGTGTCGGCGTGGTTCCCAACACCGGTTTGGCCGAGCAGGCCGGGCTCAACGTCGACAACGGGGTCGTCGTCGACGATCGTCTCCGGACCAGCGATCCCAACATCTGGGCCGCGGGTGATGTCGCCTCTTATCCCGACCAGAACGCGGGCAGGGTTCGAATCGAGCACTGGGTACTGGCCCAGCGACAAGGGCAAGCAGCAGCCCGGAACATCCTCGGGCATGACACCCCATTCACAGACCCGCCGTTCTTCTGGAGCCAGCACTACGACATCCCAATCAACGTCGTCGGCAACGCCAAGGAATGGGACGAGGAGATCATCCGGGGCGAGGCAGCGGACCATGACGTGATGATCGGCTATCGAAAAGAAGGCTCCATCCAGGCCGTGGCCTCGATCTATCGGGACCTGGAATCGCTGCGTGCCGAGCATGCCCTGGCCCATCAGGACCAGGAGGCATTGGAGCGAGTTGTTCGACGAGGGTTGAAGCGACGCCTCCGAGATTTCTCAGATTTCTTTTTGTGGATGGCGTGTTTCTGACCCGATTTCTGTCACAGCCGTCCCGATACGTTGGGTGACATGGAGAGGGAAGTATTCGCAGTGATCAGGTCGATGCGGGGATCGGCCATTTTCTGATCTTTCGGCGGCGCGTTGTCAGCCGAGCTCTGTGAGTGGTTGATGGAGGCGGATCGGGGTCAACTGTTCCTGGCGGATGGGGCACGGAATCTTCCGGAGTGGGTGTCGGCCCGGTTTGGTCTTCGTCATTCGACTGCAGCTCAGCTGGTTCGGGTGGCGCGGAGGTTGGAGGATCTGCCTGTCTTGCGTTCTCGGTTTGCGGCTGGTGAGTTGTCGTCTGGATCAGGTGGATTCGATTTCGAAGCTGGCCACTGCGGAGACAGAGGAAGCGGTGATTGCAGAATGTCTTGGTTTGTCGAATGCGGCCCTGGATCGTGCCGCTCGCCGGGCCAACCCTCCCACCGCTCAGGATGAGGTGGATTCGTGGCGGGAGCGGTGGTTGTCGATCCAATACACCCTGGACGGGATCAGAGGCCATCTGAACGCCGATCTGCCCGGTCCCGAGATGGCCCTGGTCGAATCAGCGATCCGAGAGAAAGCGGATCGGATCCCGCCCAATCCAGAATCAGGGATCTTCGATCCGTATCCGCAGCGGATGGCCGACGGATCTGGTCGAACTGTGTTCCACCACCGGTGATGAGAACGGTTCGGCTCCGACCCAGATCGTCGTCCACGCCGATCTCGAAGCCTTGATCGAGAACTCAGAGACCGGGGTGGCCGAGATCGAGGGTGGTCCGGTCATCGCCAACGAGACCGCCCGCAGACTCGTCCTGTGATCCGATCGTCGAATGTGCTGTCTATGACCACAGGAAAGTGTTGGGGATCGGTCGTCGTTCCCGGCTGATCCCGGCCTGGTTACGTCACCAACTCTGGCATCGAGATGGTGGCTGTCGGTGGCCTGGCTGTCGCGTTCAAAGGTTGGCTCCACGCCCACCACAGGACACATTGGGCAGATGGAGGACCCACCGACCTGGACAATCTGATCCTCCTCTGCGGTTACCACCACCGGTTCCTACATGAACACGGATGGACCATCGAAAACGACGGATACGGCAAACCCGTCTTCCGGAAACCCGACGGACAGCATCTACCCACCAATCCGACCCGGACTCGACCCCCGACTCCGAGAACTCGTCGGACAACGAACCTAGGGGCCACGCCCCCACCACCGCCTCACTCCGGCTTCGTACCCCTCCGAGCACGACCTCACCACCGGGTCTCCTGTTGAAGGCGATGGCCCATCAGGACCAGGAGGCATTGGCTGGACTGTTCGACGACGAGAGCAGCTAGGCGTCCACCAGCTCGACGGTTCCCCTGGACCGGTCCACCTCAGCGCCGACAACCATCGCCGCCGAGAGGAGGACGAGGTTCTTGAGCACGAACTCGCCCTCGACCGTCAGCATGAACGGGTTGCCGCCTTCGAAGGCGACGTCGGGGAGGACGACGAAGACGAGGAACGTGCCCAGCATCTGGGCGATGAGGGCCAGCAACACGATCCGCAGACCGATCCTCGCTGCCAATCCAATGCCGATCAGCACCTCGATCACACCCAAGACCGGCACGAACCATTCCGGGTCGACCCAGTAGACCGTGGATGCGACCAGATCGACGACAGGTGAGACGCCAAACACCTTGAGCGCACCGAACCAGATGAAGACGATGGCGAGAGACCAGCGCAGGGCGGGAAGTGACCACCGTTGAAGGAACGGGATCAAGACGGCATCCAGACGATCGACCAACTGCCTCACCCCGCCATGTTCCCCCGATGGCCTGCTGTGACGAAATCCACCAGGCGAGCGGGTAGGGGCATCGCTCAGGGGTCAGCCGGTTAGGTTCCGATTGATGCAGACGCCGATGCGAATCGAACGGGATGTGCCGATCCCGATGGACGATGGAGTCGTCCTCCGGGCCGATCTGTTCATCCCCATCGAGGACGGCGAGTACCCCACCCTCCTCAGTTACGGGCCGTACGGCAAGGGCCTCGCCTTCCAGGAGGGCTACAAACCGCAGTGGGACTACATGATCGAGAAGTATCCCGAGGTCGCCGAAGACACCAGCAACGAGCACCAGAACTGGGAGGTGGTCGACCCGGAGAGGTGGGTGCCCGCCGGATATGTGTGCGCACGGGTCGACTCCAGGGGCACCGGGCGCTCCCCCGGCTACGTCGACGTCTGGTCGGGAAGGGAGACGGTCGATCTCTACGACTGCATCGAGTGGGCGGCGTCGCAGCCTTGGAGCAACGGTCGAATCGGTCTGGCCGGCATCTCGTATTACGCGATGAACCAGTATCAGGTCGCTGCCCTGCAGCCACCACATCTGGCGGCCATCTGTCCCTGGGAGGGCGCATCGGACTGGTATCGGGACTTTGCCCGACATGGCGGGATCCTCTGCGAGTTCGCTCAGGACTGGTACCCACGCCAGGTCGAGAATGTCCAACACGGGGTCGGCGAACGGGGATTCTTCAGCGCCGTGACAGGCGAATCCGTCTCCGGGCCGGACACCGAGGCGCCCGAGGTGCTGGCATCGAGACGAGCCGACCTGGGACAGGATGTGAAGAGCCGCCCCCTGTTCGACGCCTGGCACCTGGAGCGCAACCCCGATTGGTCGCGGGTGAGAACGCCAATGCTCTCTGCGGCGAACTGGGGTGGCCAGGGTCTGCACCTCCGGGGCAATGTCGAGGCATTCACCCAATCGGCGGCCTCCGACAAGTGGCTGGAAGTCCATGGCGATGCCCACTGGGTCGACTTCTACACGGACAGGGGTGTCGCCCTGCAACGCCGATTCTTCGACTACTACCTGAAGGGTGAAGACAATGGCTGGGGTTCGGAGCCGAAGGTCCAGCTCCGAATTCGACACGTCGACGGCACCTTCACAGATCGAGCCGAGAACGAGTGGCCCCTCGCTCGGACCACCTGGACCCGCTATCACCTGACCGGCGAGGGAAGCCTGGCCGAGGAGGCTGCAGCGAATTCCTCGGCAGTCGAATACGACCCCACCGGTGGCGGCGTGACCTTCACGACCGACCCAGCGACAGAGGAGATGGAGCTCACAGGGCCGATGGCCGCCCGGATCTTCGTCTCCTCGGAGACAGCCGATGCCGACCTCTTCCTCGTGGTGCGTGTATTCGACCCGGATGGTGCCGAGGTCACGTTCATGGGCGCGCTCGACCCCAACACCCCCGTCGCCCAGGGATGGCTGCGCGCCTCACATCGGGCGCTCGACCCGTCCATGTCGCAGCCCTTCCGGCCCTATCACTCCCACGACCGGATCGAACCTCTCGTCCCGGGCGAGACCTATGAGCTGGAAGTCGAGATCTGGCCCACCTCCATCGTCCTCCCGGCCGGATATCGTCTGGCTCTCACCATTCGGGGCAACGACTATCGATACGAGGGTGAGCTGTCCGACTTCGCCCGGGAGTTTCACTACGCCGGACGTGGGGTAGGGCCTTTCAAACATGCAGATCCCGACGACCGCCCGGCGGATCTCTTCTCGGGGCGGGTGAGCATCCATGTCGGCGGTGAGACCGACTCATACCTCCTCGTCCCACTCATCCGCTAGACCGGGAGAGACCCTCGAGGTCGAAAGACGTGACGATCTTTCGCCGCTCGCCTCATTGAGGCCGACAGCGCGATCGTTAACTTCATTGGACTGATGCCGCATCTCTACGACTTCTCGGCCACCGACGGGTCGGATCGCGACCTGCTCGGCGGCAAAGGGGCGGGCCTCGCCCGCATGACATCACTCGGGCTACCGGTTCCCCCCGGGTTCACGATCACCACCGATGTGTGCCGCGCCGCAATGGCCAACGATGCGATGCCGGATGACCTCTGGCCAGAGGTCGAGGACGCAGTCGCCCGACTGGAGAAAACCAGTGGTCGAAACCTCGGGTCCGGACCTGCTCCCCTGCTCCTCTCGGTCCGGTCCGGCGCCAAGTTCTCGATGCCGGGGATGATGGACACGGTCCTCAACCTGGGCATCAACGACGACGTGGTGAAGGCGCTGATCGAGTGGTCCGGCGACCCTCATTTCGGATGGGATGCCTACCGCCGCTTCGTCCAGATGTATGGAGATGTGGTGCTCGGCGTTCCCGAGCACCGCTTCCAGGACGTCCTGACCGAGCTGAGACGGTCGAGAGGCGTCGAGGACGACTCGGAGTTGAGCGCCGAGGACCTGGAGACGGCCACGACCCGATTCCGCGACATCGTCGAGCAGGAGCGCCCTGGTGAGTTGCCCGAGGACCCGATGGAACAGGTCAAAGGGGCGATCACCGCCGTCTTCCTGTCGTGGAACACGAAGCGCGCCGTCGAGTACCGCAGGATTCACTCGATCCCGGATGATCTGGGGACTGCAGCCAACATTCAGATGATGGTCTTCGGCGACCTCGGTGACGATTCGGGCACCGGAGTCTGTTTCACCCGTGACCCCGGCACCGGCGAGAAGGTCATCTACGGCGACTACCTACCCCGGGCCCAGGGCGAGGACGTCGTAGCCGGCATCCGCAACACCCTGACTCTCGACCAGCTGGCCGACCTCCATCCCGAGTGCCATCGCCAGCTGCTCGAGATCATGGATGGTCTCGAAACCCACTACCGCGACATGTGCGACATCGAGTTCACCATCGAGCGTGACGTGCTCTACATCCTCCAGACGAGAGCCGGGAAGAGAACGGCTGCGGCCGCGGTGAAGATGGCCGTGGCCATGGTCGGCGAGGGTCTCATCGACCGGGAGACCGCGGTCACCAGGGTCGAGCCTGACTCTCTGGAACAACTGCACCGCCCCCGGATCGCCGATCGAGTCAAGGGATCTGCACCGCTCGTGGTCGGCGTGGCCGCGTCCCCCGGCGCCGCCACCGGGAAGGTGGTGTTCTCCTCCGAGGAGGCGGTGGAGCAGGCACGGAACGGGGTGGAGGTCATCCTGGTTCGACCGGAAACGACCCCGGACGACATCCACGGCATGGCGGCGGCGGTCGGCATCCTCACCAGCCAGGGGGGCAAGACATCACATGCTGCCGTGGTGGCTCGGGGCATGGGCAAACCCGCCATCACCGGGGCGGCCAAGCTGCAGGTCGATTCCGAGGCGGGCATCGCCTCCACCGGGAGTGTCGATGTCCGACGTGGTGAGGTCATCACCATCGACGGGACGACCGGAGTCGTCTATCAGGGCGAGATCGAGCTCGTCCCGCCGGACGTCCCCCCCGAGCTCGGTGACCTGCTCGAATGGGCCGACCAGTTCCGCAATCTCGGAGTCAGGGCCAACGCCGACACGGCAGAAGACGCCACGCTGGCCCGGGGCCACGGGGCGGAGGGCATCGGGTTGGCGCGGACCGAGCACATGTTCCTCGGCGAGCGTCTCGCCATCGTCCAGAGGGTCATCCTCTCCACCGATCCGACCGATCGGGAGGAAGCTCTCGGTGATCTGGAACGACAGCAGATAGGGGACTTCGAGAGTCTGCTCGAGGCGATGGACGGGCTGCCCGTGGTGATCCGGCTCCTGGACCCGCCGCTCCACGAGTTCCTCCCCTCCCGTCTCGAGCTGGAGCACGAGATGCTGCGTCGGGTCCGGGCCGGCCGTCCCATCGACGACTTACAGGCGATGTCTGACCAGGTCGCTCGCTGGGAGGAGGACAACCCCATGCTCGGCCTGCGCGGGGTCAGGCTCGGGTTGATGCTCAAGGACCTCTACCGGATGCAGGCCCGCGCCGCCACCACCGCGCTCACCCGTCGCATCCAGGCTGGCGGCAATCCCCACCTGGAGATCATGATCCCGCTGGTCGCCGCCGCCGAGGAGCTGATCCGGATGCGGGAGATGATCGAGGAGGAGATCGCCATCGCCACCGCAGGATCTGGTGTGGAGTTGGACATCCCGATCGGGACGATGATCGAGCTGCCCCGGGCCGCGTTGACCGCAGGCGAGATCGCCGGAGTTGCCGACTTCTTCTCATTCGGCACCAACGACCTGACCCAGATGACCTACGGGCTCAGTCGCGACGACGCCGAGGGGTTGTTCCTCAGCGATTATCTGGAGCAGGGCATCTTTACCTCCGACCCATTCCAGACTCTCGGATCGGCCAGGGGTTGGGCGTCTGGTGCGAGTGCGCGACCAAGGAGGGCCGGGAGGCCAACGAGAACCTGGTGGTCGGGCTGTGCGGCGAGCACGGTGGCGACCCCGATTCCATCTACTTCGTCCACTCACTCGGCCTCGACTACGTGTCGTGCAGCCCTCCCCGTGTCGAGGGGGCCAGGCTCGCGGCAGCCCAGGCCGCTCTGCAGTCGGACCGCAACGACGTCTGAATCAGCGGATCACGTCGACCAGCTCGGGCACTCCCTCGCCTGAGATCGCGGTGGTGATCAGCACCGGCGCATCGGAGCCGCCCAATCTCTCCAGGAGGGCGCGGTGCACGGTGTCCACGCCGGGCCGGTCTCCCTTGTTGACCACGAACACATCGGCGATCTCGACGATCCCGGCCTTGTCGGCCTGAATCTGATCCCCCCAGCCGGGTCCCAGGACCAGCACGACGACGTCGACATGGTCCATCACCTCCAGCTCGGACTGGCCGACTCCCACTGTCTCGACGAGAACCATGTCGAAACCTGCCCGGGCCATGGCGGCGATGGCCGGAGCGGCGGCAATCGATAGGCCACCGAGGTGCCCTCGCGAGGCCATGGAACGGACATACACGCCCGGGTCTCCGGTGTGGTCTTGCATCCGGATCCTGTCACCGAGCAGCGCCCCGCCTGTGATCGGGCTGGAAGGGTCGACGGCGAGCACCGCCACGGTGTCTCCCTTCGACCTCAGGTCGGCGACGATCGCATTGACCAGCGTCGACTTCCCGGCCCCGGGTGGGCCGGTGATACCAACCCTCCGGGCAGGCGCATCCGATGAGTCGATGAGTGAGGTGACAACGGCCTCACCGATGGGATCCCCGATCTCGAGCGCGGTGATCAGCCGAGCCAGGCTTCGTCGATCACCATCACGGACGCGCCCGGCCAGATCGCTGTCGCTCATCGGGCGACAGGTTAAGGGTGTGTCAGAGAGCGGGAAGGGTGATGCCGTTGGGGCTGTCGAGCTCGTCGAGGCCGGGCGCATCGGCGCTGGCATGAACCTCGACGACTCCCGGGACGCGGTCCATCAGGATTCGCTCGATGCCGGCTTTCAGGGTCATCATCGAGAGCGGGCAACCACCACAGGCGCCGACCATCTGGATGTCGACCCTGCCCCCGTCTGTTCCGAGCAGGACGAGGTCACCCCCGTCGGCCTGGACGGCAGGTCTTATGTACTCGAGGGTCTCCCGCAGCTTGTCGACATCGATAGGTCCTTCGTCGACCTTGACACTGCTCGAGATGGTCACCGGTGTTGTATCTGACATCGCCTTGAAGAACCCTCGCCTGGTAGGGATTTGTTCCGAAGTCTACAGCCGGGTCATGGCTCAGAATTCACTGGGCTTGCCCCAGGGAGCAATCCGAACCGGTGGAATCACCTGGATTACGCCGTCGACCCACAGGAAGGTCCAGGCGCCTGCAGGGGCGGGGGCAAGGTCTGCCCCATCGACGGTCACCTGGAGCGGCAGATCCGACGAGATACGCACCGACCGCTCGCCTACGGCGAGGCCCACTGCCACTTGCTCGGGGAGGAACTGGTCACCGGGAACGGGGTGAGCCCTCCGTAGTAATGGGCCAGGATCTCGGGATACGCCGAACCGGCCTCGGCCATGGCCTGGGCGCCGTACTGGGACATCCCAATGAGATGCCCCCAGCCTGCCCCCTCGACGACGTAATAGGGGACGGCGATGGCCAGGGCATCGCCCCCAACCCGGCCGGCGCGCACTTCAGAGCGGATGGAGAACTCCGGGCTGAGGATGGTGGTTCGGATAGTCGACCCCATCCGGTCCTCTGCGCAGGCAGGAGGTCGGGCAGGATGGCCGCGGCCTCGTTGATCCGGGAGCGAAGCGCCCAGGTGTCCATCGAGACGGTGCCGGAGTCGGACATGATGTCGATCATCCACGGCCCTTGGCCGTCCTCGGTCGTCCTGGTTGCGATCGAACGGACATCGCCATCGGCCACGTCCGCCTCCCTGAGCAGTTGTTCCATCTGGAAACCGGGGAGCTCCCACGACCAGCTGACGAACGGGCTGTCCTCCCCTGGCGATGGGACTCCGACCAGGTACGGCGCAGGATCGGAACCGGGCCAGATATCCTCGATGTTCCTGGTGCGGAGACCCGTGGTCGACGAGTAGAAGGCGCGGGCCGGCTCTCCCTCGTGCACCAGGATCTCGCCCGTGGTCCGGCTCACGGCTTGGCGCCAGCGATCCCCGTCCTCCCCCAGCACCGCCTCGACACCGGCATACACCTGGCACGCCGCCGTGGCACAGATGTCGTACCCGATCCGGCTACCGGTCTCTGAACGCCCCCCCAGGAGGGTCCAAGCGAGATAGGTGCGGGCGGCGACGACCTGGGCCGCCAGGGCATCCTCGTGCCAGCTGAACGGGACCTCTCGAATGCCCTCCAGATACGCGTCGAGCGACATCGACTCGACCACGGCCACGCCATCCGATTCCGCCGTGATCCGGAACGGCCCCGGGTAGCGCCGCCCCCCGATCTCCAGATATGCGCCGTCCGCCGCCGAGACTTCGACCACTGTTCCCTGAGGTCGGGCAGCCATCGCCGGCGGCGCCATGAGGAGTACGAACGCAAGGACGGCAAGTGCCCGGCGAGCGATCACGCTCTCTCGATTCTCGCTCCCAGCGATCGGAGCCGCTCCGGAAACTCCTCGTAGCCCCTGTCGATGTGGCTCGCCTCGCCGACCTCGGTCGTGCCCTCCGCGCGCAGACCAGCGAGCACGAGGGCCGCCCCGGCCCGGATGTCTGGAGCCAGGACCGGGCAGCCCGAGAGCCGCTCGACGCCCCGGATGATGGCGTGCTGTGCCTCGGTGGTGATGTCGGCGCCCATCCGTGCCAGCTCGCCGACATATCGGAACCGGGAGTCGTAGAGATTCTCGGTGATGACCGACGTGCCGGTCGCCACCGACAGCAGAGCGACCATCTGAGGGTGCATGTCGGTGTGAAATCCGGGGAACGGAAGCGTGGCGAAGTCCACCGGGGTCGGTCTCTCTGGTCCTCTGACCCGAAGCCACCCATTGCCCTGTTCGACCTCGCAACCTGACTCCTCGAGCTTCTTCAGCTCCATTCGCAGGTGCTCCGGCAAGCAGCCGGTCACCGTGACATCGCCGCCTGTGATTGCCGCGGCTGCGGCGTAGGTCCCCGTCTCGAGGCGATCGGGTACGACGTGGTGCTCGGCCGGCGACAGATGGTCCACCCCATGAATCGTCACGAGGGAAGTTCCGCCGCCGGTGATCCTGGCCCCCATCTCGGTCAACTGAGTGATCAGGTCTTCGATCTCAGGCTCGCGGGCGGCATTGACTATGACGGTGTCGCCTTCGGCGAGCACACCGGCGAACAAGAGGTTCTCGGTGGCGCCCACCGAGGGAAAGGGCAGCTCGACCTCGGTGCCCTTGAGACGCCCGTCGACCCGGCCGACCAATTCTCCATGGACCAGCTCGAAGTCGACACCCATCGCCTCCAGGCCATTGAGATGCATGTCGATGGGACGGGCCCCGAGGTCGTCACCGCCGGGCAGGGCAACCCGCGCCTCGCCACACCGGGCGAGGAGGGGACCGAGCACCACGATCGAGGCCCGCATCTGCCGCACCAGCTCGATCGGCGCCTCGGGGAGGAGCTGGTCGGGGACGACCACCCAGAGCTCGTGATCGCCTTGCTCCACCCTGCATCCGGTGTGCTCCAGGACCTCACACATCAGCCCGACGTCGAGGATCGACGGCACATTGGTCAGACGGTGCCGGCCCGGAGCGAGGAGTGCAGAGACCATCTCCTTGAGCACGGCGTTCTTGGCCCCCAGCACGCCGACAGTCCCCTGGAGACGCGCTCCGCCCTCGACAACCAACTTGGACATTCAGGCGAATGTAGTTAGGTGTGGGGCCAACCCCATGCAGGGACGGGGCGGGTGGTCTGGCTACCCTGCCGCCCGAGATGAGAATCGCACTCGGCTCCGACCACGCCGGCTATCCGTTGAAAGAGCACTTGTCGACGTGGCTCGCCGAGTCCGGTCATGCCGTGTACGACCTGGGCACGCACTCCGCCGAGCCGGTCGACTACCCGGACTATGCGGCCGCCGTGGCCCAGGCCGTTTTGGACGGCCGCGCCGACCGGGGCATTCTCATCTGTGGCTCCGGCGCAGGGGCGGCAGTGGCCGCCAACAAGCTCCAGGGGATCAGGGCGTCGATTGCCCACGACACTTACACCGCCCATCAAATGGTGGAGCACGACGATGTGAACGTGCTCAGCCTGGGGTCACGCGTGATCGGCGAGTCGCTGGCGGAAGAACTGGTCACGACGTTCCTCGAGGCACGGTTCTCGCGCGAGGACCGGCACGTGAGACGTCTGGAGAAGATCAGGTCCCTGGAGGCCTGATCGGCGTCACTGGCCCCCAGATTGGGCCAACGCCACCAACTGATCGAGACCGGCCGTGCCGATCTCGCCCGACACCCGGCCCAGATTGTTGTTCTCGCCGTCGAGCACGACGTAGAACGGGGTTCCGGCCATCCCGTAGTTGCCGGCCACGACCCCGATCTGATCATCCATGATCACGGGCGCGGTCCAGCCCTCCTCCTCCAGCCAGGTCTGGGG
The DNA here is from genome assembly GCA_963843585.1 of uncultured Acidobacteriota bacterium. Lineage (GTDB taxonomy): Bacteria > Actinomycetota > Acidimicrobiia > Spongiisociales > ZC4RG35 > JARDZU01. The sequence continues at coordinate 136,670 of CAWJLJ010000006.1, read as the reverse complement.
CGGCCAGTTGGGCCGCAGACGATCGGTCGAGGTGGCGACAGAGATCAGTTCCACGTCGTCGGGCAGATTGCCGTCGTTGACCCACGTCTGGATGACGGGCACCTCGGCCTGGCAGTGGGGGCACCAGTGGGCGAGGAAGACGAGGATCTTGGGTGTCCCGTCGGGCTCGATCGTGACCGGGTTTCCCTCCCAGTCGGCGCCTTCGACGGTGGGGGCGGTGAGGCCGACCGAGACATCCTCCTGTCCTGCGGCATAGACCGGCAGGGGGTCTCCGGTGACGGTCGGGTCGCCATAACCGATGGCTCTCGTCCACCGGCTCCTCGCCGGCGATCGAAATGGCCAGGGCCACGATCAGACCGAGACCGACTATCCCACCGAGGATCCACCACAAAGTGGAGTTGCTCTTCGTGTCCTTGGTACCGGGCTTGGGTTTCTTGGTCGCGGTCATTCGGGAGCTTTCGTGTAGAAGGCGAGTAAGACGGCGATAACGATAAACCCGACGCCGGCCATAAATGGAAGGTCCATGAAGCCGAACATCTCGATGCTGCGGGCCGAGCACGGGACCTCGGGGTCACACGACCCACCCTCGAGGCTGGGGAAGAACTGGACGAAGTTGTGGTAGATGGAGATGGCGAGCCCGATCAGGGCGAGGGGCAGGGCGTAGAACCTGACCACGGCCTCTCGTCGGATCGCCCCTACCAGCAGGACTATCGATAGCGGGTACATGGCGATGCGCTGGAACCAGCAGAGACGACAGGGCACATAGTGGAAGACCTCGGAGTACAGCAGCGACCCCACCATGGAGACCAGGGCGACGGCGAAAGCGAGCCAGATCGCCTTGTCGCCGAGCAATTCCGCCGCCTCAGGCCCCTTGACCGCCCGGTACACGAGGAGACCGATCGCCCCGGCCAGGGCGACCAGGGTGAGGATGGCGAAGAGGTTGTTGAAGACGAGGATGGTCTCGGCCGACATGTGCCTTCCTGGCTGGCAGTCCCGACCGGATTCGAACCGGCGTTTCCGGCTTGAAAGGCCGGCGTCCTAGGCCACTGGACGACGGGACCTCGCGGTCATGACAGGTTAACGGGTGGCACGGACCTACCCCCTAACCGGCAAGCTCTCGCTGCGCCTGCTCCAGACGCGCCAGCGTCTTCTCCTTGCCCAGGGCAGCGAGAGACTCGAACAACGGTGGGCTCACCGATGTGCCCGTGACAGCCACCCGAAGGGGCTGGAGACCCTTGGCCGCGCCGAGACCCATCTCCTCCAACATATCCCGCAAGACCGCTTCGATGTCAGCGGCGGCCCAGTTGTCGACGGAAGCCAAACGCTCCTGGGCGGTCTTCAGGATCCCGGGCACCCCATCCTTGGCCATCACCTTTTGCCAGGCCGCCTGGTCGTACTCCTCGAAGTCCTCGAACAGGAACACCACCTGCTCGCCTGCCTCGGGAAGGAATCGGGTCCGCTCCTGCACCAGATCGGACACCTCCTCGAACCGGGACCATTCCTCTTCATCGAGGCTGCGCCCGACTGCCGCCTCGACGTGGGGCCGGGCCAAGGCCCGAAATTCCTCAGGGTCTGTCGCCCGGATGTACTCCCCGTTCATCCACGACAGCTTGTCGGGGTCGAAAACGGCCGGATTGCGGGAGACATCGATCAGGTCGAAGGCGGCGATCGCCTCGTCCCTCGTGAAGATGGTCCGGTCGCCGTCGATCGACCACCCGAGGAGTGACAGGTAGTTGAAGACGGCATCAGGCAGGTACCCCTCGTCGCGATATGTGGACAGGGACTCGGCTCCGTGGCGCTTCGACAGCTTCTTGCCGTCGGTCCCGAACAGAAGCGGGAGGTGGGCATACCCGGGCTCGCCGGCGCCGAGGGCCCTGGTGATGAGGATGTGCTTCGGGGTCGACGGAAGAAGGTCCTCGCCGCGGGCGACATGGGTGATCTCGTAGTCGACATCGTCCACGGTGGACGCCAGGTGGTAGGTGGGAGTGCCGTCGGTGCGCAGGATCACGAAGTCGTCGATGTCACGCGCCTCGAAACTGATCTCGCCCCGCACCAGGTCCTCGAAGACCACGGGTTGGTCCTGGGGGACCGAAAGCCTGACCGCACCCTCGGCGACCGCCTTCTCGGGACGCCTTATGTAGTGACCCGGGTGCAGATGCTCCTCTTCTGCTCGGCGGCGAAGCGCCTCGAGCTCGTCAGGCGCGCGGTTGTCGTAGTAGGCCGCCCCCGACGCCACGAGGTCTGCGGCCGCCTGCTGGTATCGCTCATAACGGCTGGACTGCCGGTAGTCGCCGTGCGGCCCGCCCACTCCGACACCCTCGCCCCAGTCGAGCCCGAGCCATCGGAGCGAGTCGAGGATGTCCTCCTCGTAAGCGGCGGTCGATCTCTCCCGATCGGTGTCATCGATCCTCAGGATGAACGTCCCACCGTGATGTCTTGCAAAGAGCCAGTTGAAGAGAGCCGCACGAGCCGTTCCCACGTGGAGGTGCCCGGTGGGCGAGGGAGCGACCCTCACGCGGACCGTCATCGCGCCGCCACGACTCGATTCTGGAGGACCCCGATCCCGTCGATCTCGACCTCCATCACGTCGCCAGGCTCCACCTTGCTCACGCCGGCAGGCGTGCCGGTGAGGATCACGTCACCGGGCAGGAGTGTCATCACCGAGGTGACGAACTCGAAGAGTTCGGCCACTCCAAAGACCATGTCCGAGGTGAAGCCGGCCTGACGGACCTCCCCGTTCACCCGGCAGATCACTGCCAGCTTCTCCAAGGGGTCCAATTCCGTCTCGATGGCCGGGCCCAGAGGGCAGAAGGTGTCGAACCCCTTGGCCCGGGCCCACTGCCCGTCCTTTTTCTGCAGGTCGCGTGCGCTCACGTCGTTGGCTGCCGTGTAACCCAGGATGTAGGCAGAGGCGTCCTCGGCTTTGACATGACGCGCCACCCGGCTGACCACCACTGCCAGCTCGGCCTCGTGATGGACGTTCTCCGACATCGCCGGATGGACCACATTGGCGTCCGGCCCGACCACCGAGGTCGCCGGCTTGAGGAAGATGATCGGCTCATCGGGAACCGCGGCGTCATGCTCGGCGGCATGATCCTCGTAGTTGCGACCGACAGCCACCACCTTGGAGGGGAGGACCGGTGCCAGGAGGTGGGCGGTTTCCCAGGGAATCACCGTCTCGGTCGGCTCCCAGGCGACGAAAGGAGAGCCGATATAGACCAGCACCCCCTCGACGTCGGCCACCCCGTAGGCGATGTCGTCTCCGGCCTTGATGCGGACGAGCTTCATGGTCGGAAAGCTACCGGTGCTCTTCGGATGCCCCCGAGGCGGCCAGAAGGCCCCGGATCTCGTCGGGCTTGCGGACGATGAGGTCGCGTTCGACCTCGCCTGTCGCGGTCTGCCCCGGTCTCACCTCGTGAGGCACCGCCGCCTTCCAGCGTTCACGCCTCTCCAGGACCTCCTCAGACGGGTCATACCCATAGCCGCAAAGGGCCAGTGCAACCTCGATGTCCTCGGGTACCGGGCCCCGCCCCAGGGCACCGGCTCGGGCGATGGTCAGAGCGGCGACCACGGACTTGAGGTCGGGATCATCGTCGGGCAGATCTGCTGCGTTCACCAGCCGCCACCCCCAGCCACCGTCGGGTGTCGTCTGCCCGAAGCGGCCCCCGGTGGGAACCTCCTCCGGCGAGGTGGGGATCCCGGGCTTGATGCTCGGCCGCCACCGTCGGGCGGCAGGAGGTTGGAGCCCGGTGCGCGGCCGGTCAGACTCCGTCACCTCGATATTGGGCTGTTGGCCCATCAGATGAAGCTGAGCCAGTGGCGGTACTCGGGGATCTTGGCCGCGACCAAATCGGAGAACAGGTCCTGTGCCTTCCGGGTGACCGGGCCGGGCTCACCGGCGCCGACCACACGACCGTCGATCTCACGGATCGGCGTCACCTCGGCCGCCGTTCCGGTCAGGAAGACCTCGTCCGCGGTGTAAAGGCTCCCCCGGGCCAGGTCGGCCTGGACCACCTCGATACCCTCACCGGTGAGCAATTCGATCACGGTGTTACGTGTGATTCCCTCGAGGATCCCCGAGGAGACCGGCGGGGTGTAGACCACGTCATTGCTGGCGATGAACAGGTTCATCCCGCTCCCCTCGGAGACGAGGCCGGCGTCGTTGAGCATGATCGCCTCGTCGTACCCGGCACGAAGAGCCTCCTGCTTGGCCAGCACCGAGTTGAGATACTGGCCCGAGCCCTTGGCTGTCGGGATGAAACTGGTGTGCGAGATCCGACGCCAGCTCGAGACCATGGTGGTGATGCCCTTCTCGACACCGTCGTCGCCCAGATAGCTGCCCAGGTAGAAGGCGGCCATGTAGTTGTGCACCGGGCTGCTCTTCGGGTTGATGCCGAATGCGCCCGATCCATAGAAGACGAAGGGGCGGATGTAGGCGGACTCCAGCTGGTTCACCCGGAGGAGCTCGAGACAGACTTCGTCCATCTCCTCGGCGCTCTCCTTCATCGGGAGGCCGTAGGCCCGGGCCGAGGCGACCAGCCGGACCATGTGATCGTGGAGACGGAATACGGCAGTTCCCTCGGGTGTCTTGTAGGCGCGAATGCCCTCGAAGACACCGGTTCCGTATTGGAGGGAATGTGACAGGAAGTGGACGGTGGCGTCGTCCCAGGGGACGAACTCACCATCAACCCATATCTTGTTTGCCGGTTCCATCGGTCAAGGCTAACTGGTGTCGGCCGGAGCGAAACCACGGATTCCGTTTTCGGCACACAGTGGTTGAATCGAGGCAATGGGTGACAAAGCCCCTGACCGCGCCCGGGTGATCGAGTGGCTGCTCGAGGGCGACCCAGCCATCAGGTCGCAGACACTGCGTGATCTGGTGGGGGCCAAAGAGAGCGTGTGGAGGTCCGAGCAGGAACGGGTCGCAACCGAGGGCTGGGGAGCGCGGCTGCTGAAGCATCAGGACGACGACGGACGATGGACGCCCAGGCTCTATGGCAAGAAGTGGATTTCGACCACCTATTCCATGGTGCTCTTGCGTGAGATGGGCTTGCCACGCTCCGACTCCAGGGCACTCAAGTCATGTCAACTGTTCCTCGAGGAAGGACTGGGAACGCGTCGCAACAGCGAGACCTGCATTCAATCGATGGTCACCGCCTTCCTGTTCTGGTTCGACGTGGAGGACCGGCTGCGCGAGCCGGTCCTGGCCCATCTCCTCGGCAAGCAGCTCGATGACGGCGGTTGGAATTGCGATGGGCAATCCAGTCACGGCTCGTTTCACACCACCGTCATGGCACTCGAGGCCCTGCGCGAGTGCGTCGTACGGGGTGGGGCCGGCTATTGACGAGATCGAGGCGGCGGAGGCCAGGGGCGGCGAGTTCTTCCTGCAACACGGGATGTTCCGCTCCCACCGGACCAGTGAAGTCGTCAACCCGCGCTTCCTCCGGCTCTCCTTCCCGACCAGGTGGCACTACGACGTCCTCCGCGGTCTCGACCACTTCAGGTCCGCGGGCGTCCTGAGCGATCGCCGCCTCCACGAGGCAATCGACGTTGTGGTTGACAAGCGAGATCGGGACGGGCGATGGCCGCTGCAACAGCGCTGGCGAGGTGAGACATGGTTCGAGATGGAGGTCGTCGGCGAACCCAGCCGGTGGAACACCGCTCAGGGCAATGCGAGTCCTCGAAGGGTGGGGCGGCGAGAAGTAGCCTCGCCGCCGATGCACCGACTCATCGCCTCCCTGTTCGGGGCCGGCTTGATCCTGCGCAGGGTGCGGGGCTCGGACGCCGGGTCGGGCACCATTGGCGGGCTGGTCGCCCTCCCTTTTGCGCTTCTCATCGGCGAGACATGGGGCTGGCCGGGGCAGCTGGCGGCCACGGTGCTGGTGACGGCCGTCGCCCTCTGGGCCTCCGCAGGCGTGGTCTCATCGGAAGGAGACGCCGGCTGGATCGTCATCGACGAGGCGGCCGGGGTCTTCGTCGCCACCATCGGGCTTCTCGGATGGGCCGCCGTGATCGCTTTCGTCCTGTTTCGCATCGTCGACATCACCAAGCGGCCCTTCCCCGGGGTCCATCAGGCCGACTCCATGGCCGGGGCGACCGGCATCGTCCTCGACGATCTCGTGGCCGGCGCCTGGGCACTGGCCATGGGTCATCTCCTCAACGCCACCATCATGTGAACCGGCGGATCACCGAACCTGCGTATCGTCTCCTGAGGAGGTAACAGACCAGATGGATTGGAACCCGAAAGCAATCGTCGTCGGTGTCGACGGCTCGGAGACGAGCACCCGCGCGGCCGTGATCGCCACCGAGATCGCCCGATCCCGGCAAGCCAAGCTCCTGCTGGTAACCGTGGTCAGGCCACCTGAGGGGTGGTGGGGCATCGGTGGCGCGCCTCCGACTCCGGAGGCTCTTTCCGCAGCGCTGGTGGAGGGACAGCAGCAGGTGATCAAGGAGACCGAGGAGCAACTCCCTCTAGAAGGCCTGGACTACGAGACTGTCGAGGAGCTGGGCGACCCGACATCGCGACTCATCGCGGTGGCCGAGGAGCGCGAGGCTGGGCTGATCGTCATCGGCAAGCGGGGCGCCGGGCTCGCCGAGCGGGTGATGCTCGGGAGCGTCGCGGATCGTCTTTGCCACCACTCTCCGGTTCCGGTGATGGTGGTGCCCTGACCCGGGGCAATTCCGCCCAGCTACGTGCCCACCGTCGCCATCCTCCCCGTCAAGTCCTTTCGGCTGGGCAAGGGGCGGATGGCAGATCGCCTCTCCGACGAGACTCGATCCGTGTTGGGTCGCGCCCTCGCTGAGAGGACTGCGGCGCTGGCAGTCGATGCCGGGTTGATCCCGGTCCTGGTCGCCGGTGATGGCGAGGTGGCCGAATGGGCCCTCCTCCACGGGTTCCCTTCGATACCCGATCCAGGCGAAGGATTGGACGGCGCTGCACTGGCTGGGGCCGGTTGGGCCACCGAGGCCGCGAGCGAGTGGATCGTGGTCCACACCGATCTCCCCCTTCTCACCGTTTTCGAGCTGGAGAACCTGAGCAAAGCGCTGTCGGTTGCCGGGACCGTCATCGCCCCATCTGCCGACGGCGGGACGTCCGCCCTGGGGGCCAGCGGTCCGGCTGACTTCGCCTATGGCCCGGGCAGTTTCCATCGTCATCTCGGCCGTTTCCCGGCAGCATCGATCATCGCCACACCAGGTCTTCTTCACGACATCGACACCTTCGCCGACCTCGAGTCGGCTCGTCGCCACCCGCTCGGGGCCTGGCTCGCCGATCTGACGTGACCACCCGTTTCGATCCCGGGGTCCTCACCCCCGATCCCGTCGCCCGGCTCCAGATGCTGGGCTGGCTCGAGGCCGGTCTGGGTGCAGTGGAGCCCGAAGCCCTCACTGCTGCTGCGTTGGCCAGACGGCACCCGGACCGGACCCTGGTCATCGCCATCGGAAAGGCGGCCGCAGCGATGGCACGCGGCGCCGCCTCGGTGCTCGACGTCGCCGGCGGTGTCTGCGTGACCGATCATCCCGAGCCGGTGCCCGACACGATGAGGCTGGTGATCGGCGATCACCCGGTGCCCGGGCCGGCAAGCCTCGAGGCGGGAGCAGCGGTCCTCGAGGCCGTTCGAAGAGCGCGCCGACGTCAATGGACATCGTCGCCCTGGTGTCCGGGGGCGGCTCCGCGCTCTGTGAAGCGCCCCGAGAGGGCGTGCCCGCCGGCTTTCTATCGGAAGTGACGAGAGAGCTCATATCCCGAGGGGCCGACATCGAGGAGTTGAACCTGGTCCGAGGTCATCTCTCTGCGATCAAATGCGGTGGGGTGGCACGGGCCGCCGGCCGTCCGATCGACACGTTCGTCATCTCCGACGTTGGCGGCGCGGAGCCGGGGGTCGTGGCCTCGGGACCGACCATCCCGCGAGCTCACGACCCGGAAGGGGCGGCGGCCGTCCTGAGAGGGCTGTCGATCGAGATCCCGGCTGGGGTGTGGGAAGCGATGACGAGGGAGCCGATGCCACTGCCGCGCCCGAAGGTCACCCTGTTGGCGGACGGCCACACGGCCGCTCGTGGTGTGGCGAGCGTGACGCCCCCTCCCGTCACCGTGGTCGATGAATGGCTGCGAGGGGCCATGGGAGCTTGTCTCGACCGGTTCCTGGCCATTCGCCGACCCGGAGTGACCGTGGGAGCGGGTGAGGTGGTGCTCGACGTCACCGGGGCCGGGACCGGAGGGCGAACCACTCACGCTGCCCTCCTCGCCGCCGAGCATCTCGCCGGCTCGAACGACATCTTCTGCGCGTTCGCCACCGATGGCGTCGATGCCCGGTCCGGGGCGGCGGGAGCCATCGTCGATGGCTCCACGATCTCCCGCGGGGGTGACCCGGCGGATGCCCTTCGAGAATTCGACTCCGCCGGCTATCTCGCCCGGACCTCCGACCTGCTCCGGTGCCCCCCTACCGGCACCAACGTCTCCGACATCTGGATTCTGTGGCGGAGGGGTTGAGGCTCCTCGTAGAGTGGGCGCACAGAGCAACGGGAGCATGGAAAAGACACTTGTGATCACCGGCGGCACCGGCGGGCTCGGTACCGCCCTCATCCGCCGCCTCATCTACGAGGACTACCGGCTGGCAATCACCTATTTGCTGCCGGACGAGGCCGAGCAGTTCGAGCAGCAGTTCGAGATCGACGAGGACCGGGTCTTGTTGGTCCGGGTCGATGCCACCAACGCCGAGGCCGTCAACACCTTCATGAAGGGTGTCGCCGAACGATGGGGATCCCTTCACGGGCTCGTGGCCCTGGTCGGCGGATGGGCCGGGGGGCGTGACGTCGAAGAGACCGACGACGTCCGGTTCGAGCGGATGCTCGACCTCAACCTGCGGTCCACGTTCTACTCGGTGCGGGCGGCGGTCCCCTATCTGGTCGAGACCGGCTGGGGTCGGATCGTGACCGTGGGCAGCCGGGCCACCGTCGACTACCCCACCGGCCAGGCCGCCTTCAACGTTGCCAAGTCGGGTGTGGTGGCGCTCACCAGGTCGGTCGCCCAGGAACTGGAGGGAACGGGTGTGACGGCCAACGTCCTCCTTCCCTCCGTAATCGACACCCCGGCGACGCGTCGATCCCTTCCCTACGCCGACTATGTGAACTGGCCAACGCCCGATGAGATCGCGTCGGTTGCCCACTTCCTGCTCACCGAGGAGTCGGGCGTCATCAACGGCGCCGAGATCCCGGTCTACGGCCGGGTCTAGCGGTAGAGCTCGATCCACTCCCCGTGGGGGTGGGCCTGGCCGACCGTCAGTGCACCATTCCCGTCGTCGACGACCAGCCCAGCCCAGCCGTCGGACTCGTCGAGGTCCTCGCCCATCGAGACCCGATGTATCGGACGGGCCGAACGGGCGCCGGACACGATCGAATCGAGACGGTCGCGCTGCGCTGCGTCGAATTGGTTGAGGGTGAAAGAGCTCATGACCACTGCCGGGTCTCCGACAGGGAGTCCGTCCAGGGCATCGGGCAGGGTCTCGAGGGCGTCGCCAGCGATCATGTCGATGTCGAGACTCGCCACCATGTCGAGGGCGGTGCGAAGACGCGCCCTTCTCTCGACGTGCTCGGGCCAGATCAGGGCGTCGAGCCAACGTCGGGCACTCTCATCGGCCGGGTCGATCGGGTTGAGATCCAGACCGGTGCGGCTCAGGACCTCGACCTCGACGAGCTTCGGGGCGATGCCTCTCGATTCGGCCTCGAGCAGGGGCTCGCCGCCGGGATTCCATTCCTGGTCGCCGTATCGATACCCGTAGCGATCGAGGCCGAGGTTGAGACCGGCGCTGGTGCCCACGTCGATGAGATGGAAGGCACGAAACTCCGCCATGCTCACCATCGGGAGCAGGGCGACACAGCGACGGCACTCGTTGGTCTGCGTGTACCGGGTGTTGCCCATCTCCACTATCTCCTCCTCGTGATCGAGGACGAAGCTCCGGAATTTCGGGCCCACTCCATGAGGTGGCGCCGGATCGTCCACGATCGAGCGATAGTGCATGGCGAGGTCATTGTCCTCCCCGTCCATGAGCATGGACTGGACGGCGCCGAACATCAGATTGGGCGGCGGCAAATGCCCGATGCGGTTCATCACCCGCAGCAACTCCGGGTCTTCAGCCACCACCTCGGCCAGCTCGGCGTAGAGGGGAGAGCCGTGCGTGTACTTGGCCCAGTCCCGCATGTACTCCGCGGTGACCAGGGGCATCAGTGCACTTGGCGCCGATACGACGTGGCCAGGGCGTCGGCGTACTCGTTCCAGCGATAGCCACTGTGGGCCTTGATCCACTGGATTCGGGCCAGTGGCTTTTGCCTGTGGAGGGCGTGCGCCTCCTTGACCAACTCGAGGTTTGCGATGGGCCCGGACGACTTCTTGGTCCACCCTCTCGCCTCCCATCCGTCGGCCCACTTGTTGACGATGTTCACGATGAGCTGGGAATCGGTGTAGATCTCGATAGGGACATCGGCGGGAGCCATGCCGAGCCCGGCGATCAGGGCCGTGAGCTCCATCTTGTTGTTGGTGGTGTGCGGGTCGGCGCCCTTCGCCTCCTCGACCACCTCACCGTCCACCACATACACCGCTCCCCAGCCCCCCGGCCCCGGGTTTCCCTCCGAGGCACCGTCGGTGAAGATCCCGGTGTCGGGACCGTCGGTGAAAGAGCTGAGCACTTCGTCGACGGTCAGATCCCGCGACTTGGTTCGGCTCGCCGTTGTCGTCTTCTTTGGGGCGGGCTGGGACGCCGAGACGGCAGCTCGGCCGCCGCCATCCCGACAGTCCATGCATTGGCGTGGCACCCAGCCCGGGTATCGGTCGAGTACCGCCTGACTGAGCTCGAACTCCCGGCCGCAGGTTTGACAGGTGAACACGTCCTTCTAAGCCTGCCCGTCCTTGGAGAAGCGGGAGATGAACTGGGGTGACTTGAAGAGGTTGAACTCATGGTGGGTCTCGGTCATCCCGTGGGGTTCCATGAGACGACGCACCTTGGAAGGCGAGAGCCAATGGCAGTGGACCTGTCGCGCCTTGAACGGGGTGCCGTAGAGGATCACCGAGGTGGGCATCGCGTAGAGGCCCTGGATCGGCTCGGCCGGATAGATGTGGAGGGCGCGGCCACCGGGCTTCAGGACCCTCGACATCTCCGCTGCCGCCTCGTCGAGGGGCGGGATGTGCTCGATGGCGTGGACCGACACCACCGCATCGAACTCGGCATCGTCGAAGGCGAGATCCTCAGCCATCATGTGCAGCACCCGGTCGGAGCCGGACACCTCGGGGGCATTCGGGTTGGCATCGATGCCGGTCACGTCGATCCCCCGCTCGGCCAGGCGAATGGTCAGATGGCCCTGCCCGCATCCCACCTCCAGGACCCGCTCCCCGGGTCGGAGGGGAAGCAGCCGGTCGATCCGGCGCAGGTGGGCTGGATCCCATCGATTGACCAGCGCATAGCGGCGTGAGTCGTACTCGGACATCGCCGGGAGGCTAGGAGAGGCTCTCGAGATGAGCGGAAACCCCGTAGTCGAGGAGAAGCGGGCCGGCGTCGGTCAGGGCGACGTGGGTGACCGCGGTGTTGGCCGGGGTGTAGAGCGACTCGGAGTGGGAGTCGGTGGTCACCGTGAGCGAGGAGACATAGGCGCGGATGGCACCTCCATGAGCCACCACCACCGTCGGCTCGTCGAACACGGGCTCCAGGCCATGCACCGTGGCGCGGATCCGCCCGGTCAGCTCGCCCCAGCTCTCACCGATCTCGCCCCTCTTGAGGTCGACCCCGTCTCGATAGATCGTGCCCATCAAGTCGGGCCATGTCTCATAGATCTCGTCCGAGGTGAGCCCCTCCCATCTCCCCATGTCGAGCTCCTTCAGACCGTCGAGTGTGGTGATGCCGTCAGAAGCCAGATACTCGGCGGTGGAGTGAGCGCGGCCCAACGGCGAGGCATAGACGGTGGCGGCGGTTCCGTACCAGTCACGCAGCGCCTTCGCCTGCCGGTGGCCCAGCTCGTCCAGACCCCAATCACCCTGTCCCTGCCAGCGCCCCTCCGTGTTGGCCCGGGTCTGGCCGTGCCGGACCAGAGCCAGCACGGGATCGCCCTTCTCCAGGTGCTCGCTCACTGCCGTTGGGCGAGGCCCGAAATGGGCGAGGTCGTTGAAGCCTGCGAGGCGAAGCCGGTCGAAGGACCAGATCAGCCTGGTGAGCGAGGTGTTGCCGGCGAAGCCGTGGACCCGTTGGCCCCGACCGGCGAGATAGCGCTGGAGCACTTCCTGAATGAACCCGCCGTGGGTCACGACCGCTGCCTGGCCTTCTTCACCCAGGTCTGCCGCCAGCGCGTCGATGGCGCCGATGGCCCGACGATGGAGTTCCTCGAGGCTCTCCCCGGTGAACCCCATCGGAAGATTGCGATCCCGTATCGCCTCCCGCAGATAGTCACCGTCCTCCGTGAAGATCTCCTCCCGGGCCTTGCCCTCCCAGCGACCGATGTCGAGCTCGGCGAGGCGGTCCCAGACTTCGAAGTCCGACGTGAAGGCCGCGGCGGTGTCCTTGGCTCTCTGCAGCGGGGAGCAGACGACGAGATCGAACTTGCGATCGTGAAGCCGTTTGCCGATGGCGTCGAGGCTGGCCTCCCCGGCGGCGCTCAACGGCCCATCGACCTGCCCGTTCCAGATGCCGTCCAGGTTGGCCTGCGACTCGGCGTGTCGAATGAGGGTGATTTCGGTCATGCGTTGCGGGTTTTGGGGGCGGGGTCGTGGGTAGGCGCCGGCACCCATCTCAGTACCCATAGCTCAGAACCCAAAACCGTAGCGGATGCAGTCCGCTCATCCAATGAACGCCGAGGCGAAGACCAGGGACACGATCGTCATCACCTTGATGACGATGTTCATCGCCGGTCCCGAGGTGTCCTTGAACGGGTCCCCGACGGTGTCGCCGATAACCGACGCCCTGTGGCTCTCCGAGCCCTTCCCGCCGAATGCGCCGGATTCGATGAACTTCTTGGCGTTGTCCCAGGCGCCACCGGCATTGGCCATGAAGATGGCGAGGAGGAACCCGGTGACGATGGCCCCGGCGAGCAACCCGCCCAGAGCCTCTACGTCGATCAGGCCGACAAGCAGAGGGAGAGCGACCGCCAACGAGCCGGGGATGATCATCTCCCTCAAGGCTCCGGCGGTGGCGATGTCGACACAGGCCGTGTAGTCGGCCGTGGCACCTGCGGCGCCGTCCCTGAGACCGGGGATCTCCCGGAACTGGCGGCGAACCTCGTCGATCATCTTGTTGGCGGCCCGCCCGACCGCGTTGATCGTCAGGGCGGCGACGAGGAAGGGGAACATGGCGCCGACGAGCAGCCCGATCAGGGTCGGGGCACGGGTCAGGTCGATCTGATCGAGGTCGACTGCCCGGGTGAACGTGCGCAAAGAGCGCGAGGGCGGTGACGCCCGCCGAGGCAACGGCGAATCCTTTGGCCACCGCGGTGGTGGTGTTGCCCAGCGAATCGAGGGTGTCGGTCACCTCCCGGACCTCCGCGGGCAGGTTCGCCATCCGGGCGATCCCGCCGGCGTTGTCGGCAATGGGGCCATAGGCGTCGACCGAGATGATGAGGCCGACGGTGGCGAGGGCGCCGATGGCGGCGATGGCCACTCCATAGACTCCTCCACCGTCCCCCAAGGCCCAGTCCCCGGCGTAGTAGGACACTCCGAGGCCGCCGGCCAACACGATCACCGAGTACGCAGCGGACTTCATCGATTCGGCGATACCCGAGATGATCACCGTGGCCGGGCCGGTCTGTGACTGCCGGGCTATCTCCTTGACCTTCTTGTGGTCATCGGAGGTGAACCACTCGGAGATCTTGCCCACCATCCAACCGACGACGAGCCCGGCGAGAACTGCGAGCCAGATGCCCAAGGGGTTGGCGATCCCTTCCCCGAAGATCCAGTAGGCGAGGCCGAGTGCACCGACGGCGGTCGCGATCAGAGCGAAGTTGGTGCCACTGCGCAAGGCGCCGCCGGGATCGTCGCCCCGAACCCGCACCAGGAATGAGCCGATGATGGCGGCGAGCATGCCGAGGGCACCGACGGCGAGAGGGAAGACAATCGCCTCCTCCACGAACGTCGACGAGCCGAAGACCAGCGCCGCATAAACGACCGGCGCCACCAGCGCGCCGACGTATGACTCGAAGAGGTCGGCGCCCATTCCGGCGACGTCACCGACGTTGTCCCCCACGTTGTCGGCGATCACCGCCGGGTTGCGGGGATCGTCCTCGGGGATGCCGGCTTCCAGCTTGCCCACCAGGTCGGCGCCGACATCCGCCGCCTTGGTGAAGATGCCACCGCCTATCCGGGCGAACAGGGCGATCGAAGAGCCACCGAGGGCGATGGCGGTGATGATCTCCGGCCACTCATCGAGGTCGAGCAGCATCCGGAAGATGACGTAGCCGACAACTACCCCGATCAGCCCGAGCCCGGCGACGCTGAACCCCATGACCGCGCCGCCGCGGAAGGCCAGCGGTAGTGCAGCGGCAACCCCTCCGGTGCGGGCCGCCTCCGCGGTCCGCGAGTTTGCCTGGGTGGCCAAGCGCATCCCGAAATAGCCGGCGCCTGCTGAGAGGGCGGCTCCGTAGACGTACGCCACGACTCCCCAGGGGCGCCCCCAATCGAGCAAGACGGCGATGAGCGTTGCAATCACGACGACGAAAGCCGCCACCCAGATGTACTCACGGCGCAGGAAGGCCATCGCCCCCTGTCTGATCGCATCGGACAGCGCGACCATTCGCTGATTGCCGCGAGGGGCGGTCAGGACGGCCCGGGCATACACGACGGCGAGCAAGAGAGCAGCCAAACCCGCGCCGAGCGCGGCGTACAGGATCAGATCCGACACAGGGGGCCGGGATTGTAGGTACCGCCTGCCTGAGGTACGTAGGCCGCATGTGGGCCCACGAGACAGAGAAAGGCGATCAGCCGCCTGCGATGCTGGTGGCGAGCTCCAGGATGGCCGCCTCCACCTCGGGACCATCGCCCCCGCTCTGCACCGCGACCGAGTAGATGATGTCGAGATACTTGACCACGATCTCGTAGGGCCCGACGTCGTTGGGCTGAAAGGCCTCGTCGCCCACTCCCGGGACTTCCGTCACCCCACCTCGGTTCTCCTCGAACCCGGCCTTGACCCCGTCCCAATCCGTGGAGGGCCCGTAATGGAAGACCTCGACGGTTGGGACCAGACCGTCGACGAGGGTGAACGTGCAGTTGCGGGCGACGCCCGGCTCCCCGCTGGCAGACGTCGCGTCAAAGGCCGCGGCGACGGTATCGGGCGGCACCAGGGCACATTCGAGCCCAGTTGATGTTTCGCCTGCCGCGCTCGTCGTCGTCTCCTCGATCGTCGGGGCGGCGGTCGTCGGTTCCTGGGCAAGCGTGGTGGTGTCGCCGGTCACCAATGTCGTCGTAGTTTCGGCGTCACTCGCGCAGGACACCCCAGCGAGCAAAACCCCCAAGAAAATGAAGTCTCTCGTACGCATGATCCCTCCCCTAACGGTCACCCACGTCCGACCCTACGTGTGACGCTTAATGGGGGCTTAGGGCCGGCAGGTGGCGGGATCGGCAGCGACGTGGGCAGAATGCATGCAATGAGATCGGCGATTCGTTTGATCGCGTTGCTGGCGGCGATGTCTCTCGCCCTGCCGGCGATGGCGCACGGCGATCACGATGCCCGTCCCCTGCTGAGACGAGCCGAGGTCGGTCCCTACACCGTGTCGCTGTGGCAGGTCTATCCGGATGTGGGCTCGGCGATCATCCCCCATCTGATCGTGATGTTCGATGACGGGATGCCCGACGAGGGCAGCAGTGGTCTCGGTCCAGGTGGACTCAGAAAATGTCCACGTGATGTCGTCAGTGACCACGCCGGGGCATGGGAGACGATGACCGGAGTCGAGCCGGACGATGTCGTCTCGGTGACCATCTCCGAGCGCGGAGAGGCATGGAGCGCACCCACCGTCGTGATCCCGCCCCCGCTCACCTCCGTCTTACCGATGCGAGCATTGATCGCGATATCTATCTTCCTCGCCACCGCCGTGGCCTGGTGGATCGGTGGCAGGACGGCGCAGGCATGGCGGCGGCCAATCACGTACCGGAACGTAGGTCTAGAGGGCTGAACAGGAGGACAGGGAATGGTTGGGACGTCGGAGCAGACCGCGGAGATGGGATTCATCCAGAAGTTGAACGGCCCGTGGCACGAGCGTGCGCTGTGGATCTACCTGGCCATCGTCGTCCTCCACTGGATAGAGCATTTGTTCCAGGCGGCGCAGATCTGGATCGTGGAGATGCCTCGGCCGGAGGCCCTCGGGGCCCTGGGTTATGTCTTCCCGTGGCTGGTCAAGTCCGAGGTCATGCACTTCGGATACGCCCTGATCATGTTCACCGGGCTGGTGCTCCTACTGCCAGGATTCCGCGGTGCCGCCCGCGGCTGGTGGCTCGCTTCCACCATCATCCAGGGCTGGCATCTCGTCGAGCACTCCACGCTGCAGATCCAGGCGATCGTCGGGACCAACCTGTTCGGGTCGCCGGTACCGACCAGCTTCCTCCAGCCCTTCATCCCCCGCCCGGAGCTGCACCTGGTCTACAACCTGATCGTGTTCATCCCGATGATCGTGGCGATGTGGCTGCACACCCGCCCGGCTCAGGATGCTCTCAACGATTGCAACTGCGCCGCCCCGCCGGTGGAGCGAGCCAAGGCGGGTCTGGCCAGCGTCTGAGGATCAGGCCGGCTGCTCGGCGCGATCGGCAGCGGCTCGGGACAGAACCTCGACGAAGACCTCGGGTGGCTGGGCTCCGCTGATCCCGTATCGGCCGTCGATCACGAAGAACGGGACCCCGTTGATCCCGTACTGCCGCGCCTGGACCATGTCGGCGCGCACAGAGTCGGAATACTCGCCTGCCTCGAGTGAGCGAACGACGTCGTCACGATCGAGACCGACCTCGGCGGCCAGGTCGGCCAAGTCCTCGACCCGTCCCACGTGCCGTCCCTCGACGAAGTAGGCGCTCAAGAGCCGCTCCTTCATCTCGAGCTGGAGACCACGCTCCTTGGCGTAGTGAAGGAGCTCGTGCGCCTTCAGGGTGTTGGTGTGCTGCAGGGAGTCGTAGTCGTACTCGAGACCTGCAGTTCGGGCGATGCCGACGACGCGGTCGATCATCGCCCGGGCCTGGTCGGCCGACACTCCGCGATGGCTCATCAGGAACTCGACCTCGGACCCGGTGAACTCGACAGGGGTGTCCGGAGCCAGCTCGAAGCTGTGATAGACGACCTCGACCGGCGTCGCGGTGAAGCCGGCGATGCCGCTCTCCAGATTCCGCTTGCCGATGTAGCACCACGGGCAGGCGACGTCGGACCAGACATCGATCCGGATCGGCGTGTTGTCGGGAGCCACGAAACGAAGTTACCGCGGTCCGGTTTCTGTCCCAGCCGGCCCGTACGTTCGAGCGACATGGGCGGAATGCTCGGTTATCGACTGTCCTGCGAGACGCTGCCTACACCCGAGGCATGTGCGAGATGCACTACCGGCGAGTCCTGCGAACCGGTGATCCGGGTCCGCCGGGTCCGATGAGGCAGAGACGTCAACGTGTGTCGGTGGTCGGATGTGACGAGGACGCCGAGGCCTGGGGCTATTGCCATGGTCACTATCAGCGCCTGCTTCGACACGGAGCGGTGAGCGAAGAGCCGCTGAGGACACCGGGGCGGCTCTGCTCGGTGCCTGACTGCGCGCGACCACACAAGGCCAAGGGATACTGCGCCGCCCACTACAAGCGGTTCCTAGCCACTGGAGATCCCCAGCCGAACGACCGATCCGTGAGGTGACCGGCGAGGGCATTCCTCAGTCACGGCTACTGGATCGTCCCGGTCCCGCCAAGACGCTTCGGTCGCTGGTCGGGGGCGCAGCCAACGGTCGGAGAGCACCGACTGGTGATGGCCCTGCACCTCGGTCGCCCTCTGCGCCCGGATGAGGTCGTCCATCATCGCAACGGGAATCGCACCGACAATCGAATCGAGAATCTCGAGCTCTGGCTCACGTCCCATCCGAAGGGTCAGCGAGTCGAGGACGTCGTGGCGTTCAGCATCGAGATGCTGAGCCCGTTACGCCCCCGAAATCGGTCGTGGGCCATCGGACGGGCTCAGACTCCGAAGTACGACAAGCCGTCGCATGACTTGGAGAAGCGCCTACCAGGGCTTTGCAGTCCCGAGCGGGTTCGAACCGGCGTTTCCGGCTTGAGAGGCCGGCGTCCTAGACCACTAGACGACGGGACCAGGTTGGGGCCGGCTCATGCCGACCCTGGCTCGGGGGGAAGGACTCGAACCCTCAATAACAGGGCCAGAACCTGCCGTGTTACCTATTACACCACCCCCGAACGCGCACGCCCGAAGGCGATGCGGGGTAAGGAGCAAGGATAATCGACAGCAGTCCCAGTGCGAACTCTGGCTCAAGGGACCAGAACAGGGACCGCAGTGGCCTCGGCTGTGACCGTCAGCGGCGCTGTCTGATCGACGAACACCCCCATCAGACCCAGTTCGAGGCGATCGACCACGAGCACCGAGACGGACAAACCATCCGGTGCGGTGGTGATGATCAGCTGGTCCAGGCTGGCGTCTTGCGACGCGACGTATGAAGAGCCGATGCCAGCTGCCCGATCCGCATCGATGAGAACTTCGCCCGTGGCCCGATAGTGCTCCTCGTCGATGCCTGACCCCGCGGCTACCGAAGCCGAATCGGCGATAGCGGCCAGCTCCCGTTGCAGCGCCAAGGCCCGCCAGAAGTCGAGTGCCAGACCACCGAAGAGGAGCAGCAAGAGAGACAAGCCCAGCATCCACAAGGTGACCGAGCCCCGCTCCGACCTCAAGGGAGACTCCGGTACAAATCGACCAGCTCCGAGTGAGAGGCTCCGACCCACAGCCCGCCCACCTCGCCCCATGGCGTTGCGACCAGCGGAACCCAGACTTCGACCTCCGCGGCCACGACCGACCCTCGGTCGAAGGTGCACGCTCCGACTGCATCACCTGGGCCAGACTCAGCGGCTCCGCACCACGAAAGGCGAACCAAGTCGGGTCCAAGCCCGTGATTGGCCGCCATGTCCGTCACGACCTGGCTCCCCGCCGAGATGTCGAGCTGGATCACCGCAGCACGCACCGCTTCTGCGGCCGCCGCCTCGGCAAACACCCGACGTTCAGCCCAGGGGCCGAATGCCAGCACGGCGAGCGCAGCCGGCAAGAGGAGGACTCCGACCGCTATGCCCAGCTCCACGGCCGCGTGACCCCGATCGCTCACGGCGACAACTCCCTCGTGGCCTGGGCAGTCATCTCGATCACGAAGTCAGGAGTGAACGGGGTCCAGGAGACGAACACGGCGCTGGCCGACGCCGTCACCACCCCGGGACCCACCGCGCATGACGCCACGATCGAGTCGCCCATGCGGCCTCCCAGCAGCTGGCCCAAGACGTCCTCGACCCTCTGCCGGCATTCCTCCTGCGAGGAGCTGACCGAGCCGACCCGGGCGCCCTGGTCGAGAGCGGAGCGGAGGGCACCCCGTCCGTACTGGACGACGACGAGATTGGACAGGGCCAGGAACATCAGCATTCCAAGCCCGCTTGCGAGGAGGAACTGGACCGACGAGATCCCCCGCTCGCTCAGCCTCCGATCAGCTGGGAACGGATCCACCCGACGATGTCCACGCCAAGAGCCTGAAGCGCGCCCCAGATCACCACGAGTGCGGCAATCGCCAGGGCGGCATTCCCCATGAGCTCGGCCGTGTTCAACCCCCGGTCGTCGCCCCACGCGTCATGGAGCCATTTCTTGAGGGCCAGCATCTCAACCTCCTTTCATCGCCAGCCGGTGATCAGATAAGGGAGAGGCGCCGCCACGAAGAGCAGGAGGACCGGGGCCAGGATGGCGATGGTGGGCACCAGCATCGCCGCTCTGCGCTTCGTCGCCGATCTCCGCATCGTCTCACGACGGGTCTCCCGAACATCCTCCGCCAGGTCGAGAAGAGCCGGCGCCAGATCTGCCCCCCTTTCCTCGGCGGTCGCCAGGAGTCGATAGGTGCGGCCGCAGAAGGGCTCCGGGGTCAACTCGGCGATCCTTCGAAAGGCATCGGCGGCGCGCCAACCCGACCGGTGCAACCGGAGCGCGTCTGCGAGCTCGGCGATGACCTCACCCTCACCGCGGCGCACCACGTCCTGGACGGCATGGACCACGCCACCTCCGGCCCGGACTCGCATGGCGAGAAGCTGGTTCACCGTGTAGATCTCGATGCACATCCGCTCTCGTCTTCGCTCGATAGCCGCGTGCAGAGATCCCCTCAGTCGAGTCGCCCCGATCACGACGCCGAGGACCAAGAGCACGATGCGCTGGACGGGAGAGGAGCCCAGAATTTCGCCGACAATGAGCGCCAGACCTGCAGCGATCGCGATGCGTCCGCAGCTGGGCCATGCGAAACGCCTGCACCGTCTCCTCCTCGGGCACCTCGCGGTACCAACCGGCCTGGCGGAGCTCGAGAATCGTCACGCTCTCGCCGGACTTCTCCAGCACCCGACCCACCGAGGCCGCCAACGAGCCGAGCATCGGCCCGAAGACAGCGGCAAGCGGGCCGGCCCCGGTCGGGCGCGGTGACGTCGTGCCTGAGGGGCGCAGATAGGGATTGATTCTGGAGGCGAGGCTGCGAGCCGGGGGGAACAGGGCGTACACCACCAGCCCGGCAGCCAGGGCGGTGGTTCCGGCTGCCACCAACACCACCGGGGTGACAGTCACTCTCCACCCCGCGCCGAAACGAACACCCTGGGCTCAGCCGGCTGAGCCCCGAGCTTCGAGGCGATGACCACCCCGACCAGGCTCATCACCCCGCCGATCACGGCGACCAGCACCCCCATCTGCGACGCATAGAACTCGCGGAAGGGCCCAGCTCTTGCGGTCATGGCGACAAGCACCAGCCAGGGGAGGATGAAGACGATGCGTGAGTTGATCTTCTGTTCGAGCGCATCGGTTCGGATCTCTTCCAGAGTCCACAGATCCTTGGTCGTCGCATCGGCCAGATCGGAGAGGATCTCGGGCACGACGGCGCCCCCACGCTCATAAGCCAGGATCAACACCTCGATGACACGGTCGGAGGTCGGGTCAGCCAGATCGGATTTGATCATCTCGAGCGCGGGCACAACTCCGAGACTGTGCGAATACACCGGAAAACCCCGAAAGGCGTCGCGTAGGGGAACCGGCCCGTACGAAGCGAGGCCCTCGATCGCGGTGGGAAGCGATGCCCCCGATCTGACCGACGCCAGGAGATCCCGGAGCCCGTCGGGCCACGCCCGTTGCACGTCGTCGAGCCGCTGCGATCGCTTTCGAGAGAAATACGCCTTGGGCAGGGTCGCCACGACCACGGCGGGCATCAACGAGACGATTGGAAGGGATGTCAGGGCGAACACGACCGCGTAGGTGCCGAGTCCGGCGCCAAGTGAGGCAAGCCAGAACTGCCCACGCGTCACGTCGAGCCCGGATTCCTTCAGCCAACTCGTCTTCATGGACTTGGGCCGGCTCCTATGCCTGAAGCCAACCACCACACGCCTTGCAACGAGCGCCACTGCAACCGAGGTGGCCACGGCCGCGGCGAGTGTCACCAACTCGCCTCTCCCTCCAACACCTGGGTCAGGTTGGCCGTTCCGGGCAGCGCACGCTCGAGACGCCGGATGAGGGCTTGCGGCGGCATCGACCCAGTCCATTCGAGTGGGCCACCCAGTCGATCCCGCCGGAACAGGGGCTCGGATGAGAAGTCTTCATGAAGAGACGGGACCAGAGCCCGGATCTCCATCGTTTGACGTCGAATGCCGCTGCCCTTCGGTTCGACATCTCGCTCGAGGTGGATGACCAGATCGATCGACGAGGCGAAAACCTTGCGCACCACCCGCTCCGGGACGTTCTCGCCAGCCATCAAGGCAGCATTCACCAGGGCATCGAGTGCATCCTGTGCCGAGTTGGCATGGATGGTGCAGGCGAGACCGCATCCGGCGTTCACGGCGCGGGTCAACTCGAAGGCTTCTCCCCCCCTCACTTCGCCAACCACTATCAGGTCGGGACGCATCGCCAGCGTGGCCTTTACCAGTTGTCGCAGGCTGATCTCCCCGCCGCCGTCCAACGATGGGGGCCGGGCCTCGTAATAGGACCCGTGGACGATCGGGACGTGCAATTCCCGGATCTCCTCGCATGCCCGGACACAGTGGTCGGACGGGACAGCGGCAATCAGAGCAGAGAGGAACGAGGTCTTGCCGGCTCCTGGCGGGCCGCTCACGATCACGGAAGTAGACGAGCGCATGGCGAGGCTGAGGAAATCCGCTGCACCGCGCGTCAACGACCCGAGTTCGACCAACGAGGCGAGCGTCTCCTTCCGGAGCGCGTAGCGGCGAATGGTGGCGGATAGATGGTCGGACACCGGCGGGATCACAGCAGTCAGACGGGCAGTCCCATCGAGGATGCGCGCCTGGGAGACCGGGTGAGAGGCATCAAGCCGCCGATCGGTGGCTGCCATCAGCCGCTCTACCACCTGGCGGTTCTCCGACTCGGAGCTGGGCTCATCCAAGCCTCGAAGCCGACCCCCGGCTTCGAGGAAGGTCACTCTCTCACCCTCGATGAAGATCTCCTCCACGTCGTCGCGATCGAGGAGGTCCCCCAACGGTCCGAAGTAGGACACCGATTGGAGCAGGCGACGCACGGTGGCATCCGGGTCTGCAAGTGACCGGGTCTCACCCATGTGTGCGTGTCGCTGATAGTCGTCGACGGCGGCCCGCAGTAGCTCGACGAGCCGAGCGGTGTCGCGTTGTGGGTCGAGTCCGGAGCCGTCGATCTTCTCGAGTGCTCGCCTCCGGATCTCGTGATAAGCATCGACCGTCATCCCGCAGCCCGATCGATCAGGGAGGCCACCCGGCTCAACGATTTCACGAATGGGCCCCGCCCGAGCCGTGTCCCATCCCACGACGCACGCTCGAGTCGGCTCTCCTCGGGGACCAAGATGACCGGCATCGTCGGAAGCAGACGGGCCATCTCAGCCCTGATCTCAAGACGCCTGCGACTTCCGGCAGCGACACGGTTGACCAGGGCCACCGTGTCGGGCGCGTCAGTCCTTGTGGACAGTTCTTGAACGGATCGGACCAACCGTGACATGCCCACTGGATTTCCCAGGCCGACCACGATGAGAACATGGAAACGGACGTGATCGAGGCGATCAGGGCGCGGGCATCCCAGATCGGCGATCACAACTTCGTAGCCGGCCTTTCCGATCTCGTCGAAGACCCCTTCGATTTCCATCGGTGGGATGTCGTAGGACGACGACATCGCATTGGGGAGGCCTCCGATCACGTCGACCGAGTCATGGCCGAGAATCGCCTCGGTGACCGAACCAGAGTCGTGATGGGCAGCCTCGAGCGCGGAGAGGAGGTTCGGATGGACAGGGAGATCGAGGCGCTGCGCCAAGGATGGCGTCCTCTCGTCCAGGTCCATCAGAAGCGTGGGTCGAGAGAAGGAGAGGCTCGTGGCAATCCCGATCGCGATTTCAGTGCAACCCACCCCACCGATAGGCCCGAGCACGCCGACACGAAAGGAACGAGGCGCTGGCACGACCGCCGACGAGGGTGCACTCCGGTGGAGCAGGGTTGCCTCGGCCGTTGCCAGGAACTCGTCCGGAGCCGCACTCTCTTCGATCACATCGGTGATGCCGCACTCGAGGAGGTGCCGCTTGGCGTCGGGGGCGTCTACCGGGTCGTACACCCCGACGATCTCCCGTCCCAGTTCCCGGACGCTTCGGACCAGACGGGGAGTCAGGAACGAGCAGACGTCGTCGATGAACAAGACCTCGTACTGATCGGTCACCGCCTGTTCCGCGCCCATGACCCGCGAGCGGACTCTCCCTCCACCGTGGTCGATCAGGAACCGGTGGAGCCGGTCCGGCCAGGCTCGGGCAGAGGCGGCGAGAGCCAACTCGGGTCCGGTGTTCACCCTTGTGCCTCCTCGAGAGCGTCTGCACCCGTGGACCGGAGGATCTCCAGGGACCCGTCCGCTATTGCACGGGCGAGGGCCAGTGCCTGGGCCGGGCTCACCCCAACGACGACGTGATAGGGACCGGCAGCCGACAATCCGGTTTGCGTCGTGTCGGCAATGCTGACCACTTCGAGGTCGCTGGCCACAAACACCGGCTCTTCGCCGACCATCGAAATGACATCCACGCGATCCCCGATGACCAAGGTGGCTCCGGCGGCGTGCTCGGCCGCCACCGGGATGCTCATCGTGCGTAGCCCGTCGCCGGCGCCGGGCCGGACGACGAGCGACCGATCGATCAACTCTCCCTCGCGGACCGACCGGCCGACGATCCATCCTTCGAGACGCTCGAGGTCGGGCTCCCCCACCAAGTAGTCGAGACCCTCGAAGTCAGCGGGTAGGGGAACAAGGCGGACGATGTCCGGCGTAAGAGGAGAGCCGGCTGCGATCGGAGAGTCGGCAATGGCGACCAATGTCGTGGCCTCCCGGCTCTGAAGAGCGAGATAGTTGAGGACGAAGGCAAGGACGACAGCGAATGCGATCGCGATATGAGATAGAGACGGTCGATAGCGAGCCGACCGGACGGTCGGTGACGAGGTGCCCGCTTCCCTCGTAATCACGGAGGGACTCGTGTCCACTTTGGTGTGAACCTATCTTCTTGGTGTGAACCTATCTTTGAACCGGCGGTCGATGTCGAGAGCGCGAAAGTAGATGGAACAAACGCCGGACCGGGATGTGGAGTCTCACCTTCGCCACGGGGCTGGGAGGGAGTGGTTGGAGGACGCTGCCGAGGACGAACAACTCACCGAGCTGCTTCGAAGGCGGCGGTTGGACCTTTCCGGGCGAGTCCTCGAATTGGTTCACCGCGGGGAGCGTGTGCGGGCCGAGACGGGAGCCCACACGTTCTCCGGTCGCGTCGTGTACGCCGGCGCGGACTTCGCCAGCATCGATCGGGGCGACGACAGGGTCGAGATAGTCCTCGACTCGGCGGTTTGGACGGTGGAACGAAATGAGTCGGGTGGCAACGAGCAGAGCGGCGACAAACTCACCTTCCGGGCCCGGCTCGCCGAAATCGCGGCGGCAACGGAGTCGGTGCGATTGGTCGTGGTCGACGGGAGGGCCATCGTCGGGTCGATCGATGTCGTGGCCACCGATCACGTCGAATTGACCCAGGACGGGAACACGATCGTTGTCCCGATCCGCCAGATAGCGGCGGTGATCCGCTCTACATCTCACTTCTGACATCGTCGGTCTCCGCGGTCACCGGGTGGGCCCGGACGAACTCGTATATCTCGTCCCGGAAGAACTTGAAGGTCCGCCCACCGGGGAGTTTGTAGGCGGGCAACCTCCCCTCCCTGGCATATCGCCTGACCATCTGCACATTCATTCCCAGCAACTCCGCCACCTGCGCCGCGTCGAGGATCGGGGGGTAGTCCTCAGCCATCTGTCGTCCTCTTCGTTACTCGAGATGAGCCTACGGCATCCAGGGATTGGTTGGAATGGGCTCGGTTCGGGCTTCACCAAATCGTCAGCCGGCCGATATCTGAGCATGCTCGAGTTCTATCTCGGTTACAGCATGGGCCAGTCTTCGGCCACCCGGGCCGCCTCGTTGGCGCGGAGCGCCGCCGTCGCCGACGGGACCCATCACACCAACCGGATCGAGGACCTCAACGAGCGGATCGACCGCCTGGTGATGATCATGCGGGCCACTCTCGCCTTCTCGAGGAGCAGGGGATCACCCCCGAGAAATTGATGGCGAAGATCGAAGAGCTCGATCTCCAGGACGGAGTCGACGACGAGCGAGTCCGCGACCTGATCGTCGAGTGCCCCTCCTGCCAGTCCAAGGTGGCGCCGGGTCTGCGCAACTGCCAGCTGTGCGGGACCGAGGTCAGGGCCGATACCGGCCACCCGCTCGGTCACGTCTGAGGAACCCCCTCCGTCGCCTGCGGCGACACCTCCCCCTTCGGGGGAGGAAACGTCGTCAATACACTCCGCCGATGGGCAGCTTCGACGAGGTCCACGGCCCCGACGGGGTGCGGGCTCACTATCAGGCGTTGATGAATCGTCTCGCCGAGATCGGTGACGCCGAGCTCGCCGATCGCCTCGGGCTGCTCGATTCCTTCTTCCGGACCCTCGGCATCACCTTCGCCGTCACCGGCCACGAGGGTGGTCTCGAACGCACCTGGCCGATGGACCTGGTGCCACGGATCATCCCCCCCGACGAATGGAGCCATATCGAATCCGGGCTCGTCCAGCGGGTAACGGTCCTCAACCGATTCCTCGACGATCTCTACGTCGGCGGTCAGCAGGCGATCAACGACGGCATCATCCCCCGCTGGCTGGTCGAGTCGGCGGACGGATACGTGCGCGAAGCCCACGGCATCCCGGCCCCCCGGGGCTCTCGCTGCGTGGTGGCCGGGATCGACATCGTCCGCGATGACGAGGGCACGTACCGGGTGCTCGAAGACAACCTGCGGGTACCGAGCGGGATCTCCTATGTCCTGGAGAACAGGGTGGCGATGACCCGGATCCTCCCGGTCGGCTTCGCCAGCCATGTCATCAGACCCGTGGACCACTATGGGGCGT
Organism: uncultured Acidobacteriota bacterium; assembly: GCA_963843585.1. Taxonomy (GTDB): domain Bacteria; phylum Actinomycetota; class Acidimicrobiia; order Spongiisociales; family ZC4RG35; genus JARDZU01. The sequence goes on along the minus strand of CAWJLJ010000006.1, from coordinate 110,043 downwards.
CGCTCCTCCGGGCCCTGCGTGCCATCGCCCCACCAAACGCCGACGATCCGACCGTCGTCGTACTGACCCCCGGGGTGGCCAACTCGGCATATTTCGAGCACGCCTTCCTCGCCCGACAGATGGGCATCGAACTGGTGGAGGGCCGGGACCTGCTGGTCGACGATCGCCACGTCTACATGCGCACGACCAAGGGCCTCAAACGCGTCGACGTGATCTACCGCCGGGTCAACGACGAGTTCCTCGACCCGGTCGTCTTCCGCCAGGACAGCCTGCTTGGCGTGCCCGGGCTCCACGGGGCGGCACGGGCGGGGACGGTGACCATCGCCAACGCCATCGGGAACGGGGCAGTCGACGACAAAGGGGTCTATCCCTACATCCCCGCCCTCATCGAGTACTACCTGGGCGAGGAGCCGATCCTCCCCAATGTCACCACCTATCTCCCCTGGGAGCCCGACCAGCTGGCGGTCATCTTGAGCCGCCTCGACCAGCTGGTCGTGAAGCCGGTGGCCGAGGCCGGCGGTTACGGAATCGTGATCGGCAGCGTGGCCGACGAGAAGACCCTTGCCGCCACCGCCGACGCGCTCCACGCCAACCCGAGGGGATACATAGCCCAGGAGATCGTCCAGCTCTCCACCCATCCCACCTTCGTCGACGGGCATCTCGAGCCTCGCCACGTCGACCTGCGCCCATTCGTGCTCAGCGGCGACAGGATCGAGGTGGTGCCCGGCGGCCTCACCAGGGTGGCGATGCGGAAGGGGTCCCTCATCGTCAACTCCTCACAGGGCGGCGGGTCCAAGGACACGTGGGTGCTGGGCAACGGGAGCGGTCATGCTGTCACGCCACGCTGAAGACCTCTATTGGGTGGGTCGCTACGTCGAGCGGGCCGAGGACACCGCCCGAATGCTCGACGTGACCTATCACAACCTCCTCGAATCGCCGGGTGACGGGGCGGAAACCACATGGGGCGAGCTGCTCGAAGTCCTCTACGTCAACGCCCTCTATACCGGCCCGCTGGAGAGCAGCGCGGTGAGCAGTTATCTGGTCGCCGATCGGACCAACCCGGGGTCGATCATCTCGGCGGTGGAGCGGGCCCGTGACAACGCCCGCGGCCTGCGGGACCGGATCTCGACCGAGCTGTGGGAGGCGATCAATGTCTTCCATCTCGATCTGGCCCGCGCCGACTTCCACCTCGATCTCGACCGACGGGCCTACGAGGTGTTCCGGAGCATCAAGAGCAGGTGTCAGCTGATCAGCGGCGTCGCCGCCCAGACCATGCCCCGGGACGAGGGCTACCGATTCATGCTGCTCGGCCTCCTCCTGGAGCGCGCCGAGATGACCTGCCGACTCCTCTCCGTCCGATACGCCCGTCTCGCCGGAGGCGATGGTCAATCCGGGTTTCACGCCTGGGTGTCGGTGCTCAAGTCGGTCTCGGCCTACGAGGCGTATCTCAAGGCGCACGACGCATCGCTCGACCCGACCGATGTGCTCCAGTTCCTGTTGCTGGACCCGGAGTTCCCTCGCAGCGTCCTCTACTGCCTCCAGCAGGTCGAGCGTTTGATCGACCGGCTCGCCGGGTCGAACCAGCAGACCAGCATGCAGCGGGCGGTCGGGCGGGTGCGGGCACATGCGGAGTTCACCGACATCCCGACCATCGTCGACGGGCGGCTCGACCCTTTCCTCGAGGAGCTGCAGCGGGAGATCTATGAGGTCTCCGACGAGGTGGAGGCCCATTTCTTCCGTGCCGGCACCGATCTGCAACTCCACTTCCAGAGGTGGGCATGAGGCTGGAGATCCGCTACCTCAACGAGTTCAACTATCGGGAGCCGGCCTGGGAGTCGCACAATCTGCTCCGGGCCTGCCCGGCCAACGACGACCATCAGCGCTTGATCGCCTACCGGGTCGAAGTCACGCCGACCGCCCGGGTCCACTCCTACACCGACTATTGGGGGACGAGGGTCGACGAGTTCGGGATCGTCGAGCCGCACCGGGACCTCCGGATCATGGCCGAGTCGACCGTCGAGACAGCGACGCCTCGAGTCCCGTCCGGTGAGGCCACGGTCGACGCGCTCGACACCGTGCGAGCTGAGCTGTCGAGCTTTCTCCGGCCCTCGCCCCACGCCATCTGGGACGGGCCCATCGAAGAGGCGGCCCGGGTGGCCGTGGGCGGCGCGGTCGACGTGGTGGACGTCGCAACCGCCGTCTCCGACACGGTCACGTCCACCCTCGACTATGTGCCGGGCGCCACCTACGTAGGCGTCGATGTGGCCGACGTGATGTCACAAGGCAAAGGGGTATGCCAGGACTTCGCCCATCTCGGCATCGCCATGTATCGCAGCATCGGCATCCCGGCCCGGTATGTGTCCGGCTACCTCTACGCCGTCGAGCAGACCTCGGCGGTGGCGCCGGACGAGCCCGAGCTGAGCGTGCAGACCCACGCCTGGCTCGAGGTCTTCGTACCTGGATACGGATGGTGGGGCCTCGATCCGACCAACGCCCAGCCCGTCGGCGAGCTCCATGTGAAGATCGGGCACGGCCGGGATTACCAGGATGTCATGCCGTTGCGTGGCGTCTATCACGGCGGGGCAGACCACCAGTTGGGGGTTCAGGTGCGGATCAGCCGGGAACGGCTCTCCCAGATGGCCGAGCAGTAGCGGCCCACCGTTTTCTCAATGGATTTATCATCGATTTAGGGTCTCTGCGGTCACGATCGAGTGTTTGTGTCCAAAACCGATGAAGAAGGAGCTCTGATCACCTTGGTGTCGAAGAGGCAATTGCTGGTGGCGTTGGCCGTGGTGTCCACGCTGGCTCTGGCCCCTGCGGCTCTAGCGCAGACGGAGGAGGAGACACCCACGACGCTCCCCGCCACCGCTCTGACCGTCAGCACCCCGTTCCCGTCGGTCGCGGTAACGCCAGGGGACCAGGTCAGCTTCCCGTTGACCGTCGCCGCTCCGGCCCAGGTCCCGGTCGCTCTCGCAGTGGAGGGGGCCCCGGAAGACTGGACCGCCGCGTTCCGCGGTGGCGGCTTCGAAGTCGACTCGGTCACCGCCGGTCCCGGGCTGAATCCCGAGCTCACATTCGATGTCACCGTCCCGACCACTGTGACCGAAGGCGACTTCCCGATGACCATCACCGCCTCCGGTGGTGGTGACTCGGTTTCCCTCCCGATCGCGGTCAGGGTCTCGGTCCAGGCCGGTGGCGAGGTGACACTCACCCCCACCTTCCCTGGTCTTCGCACCCCGGCCGGTGAGGCTGCCACCTTCAACGTGGAGCTGAACAACGGCACCCCCGCCGATCTCGAGTTCGAGCTGAGCCCCACCGCGCCTGCCGGCTGGGATATCACCGCCGAGCTCTCCGGTCAGGCGCAGGCCGCCACCGTCCTCGTCGAGGCCGGCGCCACCGAGACGATCAACGTCGAGGTCACCCCGCCCTTCCAGGCCGAGGCAGCCCAATACCCGGTCACGCTCGTGGCCACGGCGCCCGGCACGACGGTCGAGACCGAGATGATCGTGGAGGTGACCGGATCGTTCTCCCTGGAGATGTCGACGCCGGACCAGCGGCTCAATGCCGAAGTCACTGTGGGCAGCTCGAGCGACTTCCAGATCATTCTCACCAACACCGGGACCGCCGACCTGGCCAACGTCGTCGTGGGAGTCACCCCGCCCACAGGGTGGGAGGTCGGCTTCGACACCCAGGAGGTGGCCATACCGGCTGGTGAGACCGTGCCTGTGACGGCGACGATCACCCCATCGGAGGAAGCAGTGGCCGGCGACTACGTGATCACCTTCACCGCCACCAATGAGGAAGTCGACGTCCCGGAGATGGAGATCCGCACGACGGTCAACCCGTCGGCCATCTGGGGATTCGTCGGTATCGCGGTGATCGCCCTCACACTGGCAGGCCTCGCCTGGGTCTTCCGCCGCTTCGGCCGTCGCTGACATGGCCGCCTCGACCATCCGAAGCCGGAAGCTGACCAAGACCTACGGCGAGCACACCGTGGTCGACCGGCTCGACCTCGACATCGAAGCCGGGGAGGTGTTCGGCCTGCTCGGCCCCAACGGGGCAGGCAAGACCACCACCATCCTCATGCTCCTCGGCCTCGTCGAGCCCAGCAAGGGCAAGATCGAGGTGCTCGGCCTCGACCCGAGATGGCACCCGCTCGAGGTCAAGAGGAACGTGGGCTACCTGCCCGACGCGGTTGGCTTCTACGACCCCATGACCGGGCGGGAGAACCTCCGGTTCACCGCAAGGCTCAACGGGCTCGAGGACTTCGAGGACCTGATCAGCTCCCTGCTCGAGCTGGTCGGTCTGGCCGAGGCCGCCGATCAGCCGGCCGGCGAGTACTCGCGGGGGATGAAGCAGCGTCTCGGCGTGGCGGACGCTTTGGTGAAGGGCCCATCGGTCCTGATCCTCGATGAGCCGACCACCGCCATCGACCCCGAGGGTGTGGTGGAGATGCTCGCCCTGATCCAGAGATTGGCCAAGGAGGAAGGAGTGACGGTGCTCCTCGCCAGCCACCTCCTTCACCAGGTCCAGACCGTGTGCGATCGGGTCGCGATCTTCGTCAGAGGCAAGGTCGTCGCCCAAGGAACACCACACGAGCTCGCGGCCGTCGACAAGGGCGGCAACATCAGGGTCGAGTTCCGTCTCGGTGGCGAGCCGTCCAAGGGTCGAGCTGCCCTCGAGTCCCTCGGAACCGCCAGCGGTATCACCCCTGGTCGGGCGCCCGGTTCATGGGTGGCCGACCTCCATTCGGAGTCGCTGGCGCCCGCTGTGAGCGGTCTCGTCTCCAAGGGCGCCGACGTCATCGGTGTCCATCGGCTCGACGAAGATCTGGAGAGCATCTATCGCCGCTACTTCGAGATCGAGGAAGAGCAGGAGGAGGTTCCGGTATGACCACCGACGCCGAAGTCGTGGCCGAGGAGGTCCCCGCCGAGGAATCCTTGCGGGTCGGAGGCTGGCGGGCGGTAGCCAGGAAGGAGATCGCCGACCACATCCTTTCAGGGCGGTTCGTCGTGCTGATGGGAGTCCTCGGCATCGCCACGGCTGCGGCCGTCTTCGCCGCCTCCGGTGGCATCCGCGACGTCGCCCCCAACGCCCAGGGGATCACGGCGCTGTTCCTCAAGCTGTTCACCGTCACCGCAGACCCGGTCCCGTTCCCGCTGATCGTGTTCGTGGGATTCCTCGCCCCGCTCCTCGGGATCATGTTCGGGTTCGATGCGGTCAGCGGCGAGCGCTCCCAGGGGACGCTGCCCCGGCTGCTCTCCCAGCCGATCCATCGTGACGAGGTGATCCTGGGCAAGTTCGTGGCGGGGCTGACCGTGGTCGCGATCATGCTCACCGCCCTCGTGTTGTTCGTGTCCGGGATCGGGATCTTCAGGCTCGGCGTGGTGCCCACCCCGACCGAGATCTCCCGTCTCGCCGTGTGGCTGGTCTTCACCATCATCTACGTCGGGTTCTGGCAGGCACTGGCCACGCTGTGCTCGGTCACGGCGAAGCGGGCCTCGACCTCGGCGATGATCCCTCTCGGCATCTGGCTGGTCCTGACCCTTTTCGGGTCGTTCATCTTCGGGGCCATCGCCAGCGTGCTCAGCCCCAGAGACGGGTCGGACGCGGCCGAGATCGCCTACCAACAAACCGCCCAGACCGTGTCACAACTCTCGCCGGTGACCCTGTTCCAGAATGTCTCGAGCGTGCTCCTCGACCCCGAGGTGCGCACCGTGGGACTGGTCACTGTCGAGCAGGTCGACCGGGCCATCGTGTCCGAGCTCAACCTGACCCAGAGCCTCGCCGTGGTGTGGCCTCAGATCGCCATCCTGGTTGCCCTGACGTCGGTCATGTTCGCCGCTGCCTACATCGCCTTCATGCGGGACGAGGTCCGGGCCTGACCGTTCTTGGCTTTAGGCTGAGGTCATGGATGAAGCGGTGAAGCCGGACGCGGTCGAGCAGGTGCCGGAGGAGGAGCGAAAGGAACCGCCGGTCTCCGAGCCCACCAAGCTGATCCGTATCGCGTCCATGACTCGGGCGATGCTCGACGAGGTGCGTCAGGCGCCACTCGACGAGGGCGGGCGGAAGCGTCTTGCCGACGTGCACTCCCGATCGCTCGACGAGCTGCGCGAAGTCCTCTCCCCCGAGCTACTCGACGAGTTCGACGAGATCATGGTCCCCCTCGACAGGGAGGGGGTGTGACCGAAGCCGAGCTGCGGATCGCCCAGGCTCAGCTGATCGGTTGGCTGGAGGGTCTGTTCCATGGGATTCAGGCCTCGTTGTGGAGTCAGCAGATGGCGGCCCAATCCCAGTTGCAGGAGATGCAAAAGAGAGCGTTGATCCCACCCTCGCCCCCCGGCCAAAACGAGGACCAGACCGGCCTCTATCTCTGAGCCTTATCCGACCTTGCGTTCCTGTTGAGTCCGCTCGCGCCGGACCCGACGTCGCTCGCGCTCGCTGAGACCACCCCAGATGCCGAATTTCTCGCCCATGTCGACCGCGTAGTCGAGACACTCCGCCCGCACCTCGCAGGCAGTGCATATCGCCTTCGCCTTCCGGGTGGAAGCCCCCCGCTCGGGGAAGAAGAGGTCGGCATCGGCGCCTCGGCAGTTGGCGTAGTCCTGCCAGGAAAGCTCACCTACAGCCAAGGCTTGGATGAGCTTGCTCTGCATCAGGTCTCCTCACAACCGTGTAATTACACGTTTGACATTAAGACCGGGCGCGCGCGCCGTCAACCCCGAGTGCCGGATTTCTCCTTGTCGCGCCGAACGATTCTCCCGAGGCGCAGACTTGGCATAATGGAGTCCCGGTGTCCGCCACGATCGAAGAGAGAAGAGCCCCTTGGCCGGTCGGCTTCTATCGATCGGCGGTCGGCAAGAAATGGGTGATGGCGCTCACCGGGATCGGGATCATCCTCTTCGTCCTGGCACACATGGTGGGCAACTGGAAGATCTTCCTCCCCGACGTCGCCGGTGTGCCCGACATCGACATATATGCCGAGGCTCTACGAGAGCTGTTGGTCCCCTTCCTCCCCGCCCACGTGGCGCTGTGGATCCTCCGCACCGGGTTGATCGTTGCCTTCCTCCTCCACATCCACGCCGCCTACTCGCTGACCCTGATGAACCACCGAGCCCGACCCGAGGACTATCACGGGCCCCGCACCTACGTGGCGGCCAGCTACGCCAGCCGTACGATGCGCTGGAGCGGTGTGATCTTCGCCGCGTTCCTCCTGTTCCATCTCGCCGACCTGACCTGGGGCATCCAGCCGATGGCACCCGAGACCTGGGCCCGGGGCGAGGTGTACGCCAACTTCATTGCCACGTTCTCCCGCGCCCCCGTGACCGCCTTCTATGTGATCGCCATGGTGTTGTTGGGGCTCCACCTCTATCACGGGGCGTGGTCGATGTTCCAGAGCCTCGGTATCAACCATCCGCGGTTCAACGCCGTCCGCCGCTATTTCGCCATCGGTCTTGCCGTCCTGGTGACGGTGGGCAACGCCATCATGCCCCTGGCCGTGTACTTCGGGTTCGTCGGGTGAGCAGATGAGTCTCCAACTCGACGCCAAGGTGCCGCCCGGCCCCGTGGAGGACAAGTGGGACAACCACAAGTTCTCGGTGCGGCTGGTCGAACCCGGCCAACAAGCGAAAGTTCAAGATCCTCATCGTCGGCACCGGGCTGGCAGGAGCGTCGGCAGCGTCCTCTCTCGCCGAGCTCGGCTACGACGTCGAGGTGTTCACCTTCCACGACTCACCGCGCCGGGCCCACTCCATCGCCGCCCAGGGCGGGATCAACGCCGCCAAGAACTACAAGAACGATGGCGATTCGGTGTACCGGCTGTTCTACGACACCGTCAAAGGCGGCGACTACCGGAGCAGGGAGGCGAACGTCTACCGGCTGGCCCACGAGTCGCTGAACATCATCGACCAGGCCACAGCTCAGGGTGTCCCCTTCGCCCGGGAGTACGGCGGGCTGCTCGACAACCGGTCATTCGGTGGGGCGCAGGTGGCGCGCACCTTCTACGCAAGGGGCCAGACGGGCCAGCAGCTCCTCCTCGGGGCGTACCAGGCGATGGCCCGGCAGGTAGCGGCGGGCACGGTGAAGCTTCACACCCGGTCGGAGATGCTCGACATCGTGGTCAAGGAAGGCAGGGCCGTGGGCATCGTTGTCCGCGACCTGATCTCCGGGGCCATCACCAACCATTCGGGTCACGCAGTGGTCCTCGCCACCGGCGGCTACAGCAACGTCTTCTTCCTCTCCACCAATGCCATGGCCTGCAACGTCAGCGCCATCTGGAGGGCGCACCGGAAGGGAGCCGGCTTCGCCAATCCTTCCTTCACACAGATCCACCCCACCTGCATCCCCGCTTCGGACGAGTTCCAGTCGAAGCTGACGCTGATGTCCGAGTCGCTGCGAAATGACGGGCGCATCTGGGTCCCGAGCCGAATCGGCGACGATCGGCCGGCGTCCCAGATCCCCAAAGAGGAGCGCGACTACTTCCTCGAGCGGATGTACCCCGCCTTCGGCAACCTGGTCCCGAGAGACGTGGCATCGCGGGCCGTCAAGCGAATCGTCGACGAGGGCAAAGGAGTAGGCCCGCTCCGCAACGGCGTGTACCTCGACTTCCACGACGCCATCGAGCGGGAAGGCCGCCAGGTCATCCAGGAGCGCTATGACAACCTCTTCGAGATGTATCAGCGCATCACCGACGAGGATCCCTATGAGGTGCCGATGCGCATCTATCCCGCCCCGCACTACACCATGGGAGGGCTCTGGGTCGACTACAACCTGATGACGACGATTCCCGGGCTCTACGCCATCGGTGAGGCCAACTTCTCCGACCACGGTGCCAATCGGCTCGGGGCATCGGCCTTGATGCAGGGCCTGGCGGACGGCTACTTCGTGCTCCCGACGACCATCGGCGACTATCTGGCCGGCTTCCTCGGCGAGCCACCGGTGCCCACCGACGACCCGGCCTTCGCAGATGCCGGACAGGAGGTCCGTGACCGGGTCGACCGGTTCATGTCGACGAGGGGTAGCCGCACCGTGGACTGGTTCCACAAGGAGCTGGGGAAGATCATGCTCGAGTACTGCGGCATGTCCCGGAGCGAGCCGGGGCTGAACAAGGCGTTGTCCGAGATCCCTGCCCTGTACGAGGAGTTCAAGAGCGACGTGCGGATCCTGGGCACAGCGGGCGGGCTCAATCAGACCCTGGAGCGGGCCGGTCGGGTGGAGGACTTCTTCGAGCTGGCCCAGGCGATGTGCCTGGATGCTCTCCATCGTGAGGAGTCGTGCGGCGGCCATTTCCGTGAGGAGTCCCAGACCGAGGATGGTGAGGCCCTGCGCTGGGACGACGATTTCGCCCATGTTGCGGTGTGGGAGTGGACCGGCGATCCGGCGAAGCCGGAGCTGAACAAGGAGCCACTCACCTTCGAAGCGGTCAATCTGAGCACCCGGAGCTACAAGTGAACGTGACGCTCCAGATCTGGCGGCAGGAAGGCCCCGACGTGCCCGGTTCGTTCAAGACCTACGAAGTGGCCGGGATCTCCGAGGAGATGTCCTTTCTCGAGATGCTCGATGTTCTCAACGAACGTCTCGTCACCCAGGGAGAAGAGCCGGTCGCCTTCGACCACGACTGCCGTGAGGGCATCTGCGGCTCCTGTGGCGTCATGATCGATGGCCAAGCCCATGGCCCTCAGCTCGGCACGGCTACCTGCCAGCTCCACATGCGCAAGTTCGAGAGCGGATCGACGATCACCGTCGAGCCGTGGCGGGCGGCAGGGTTTCCCCTGGTGAAGGATCTCGTGGTCGACCGCAGCTCGTTCGATCGCATCATCGAAGCCGGCGGCTACATCACCGTCGACACCGGGTCCGCCCCGGACGCCAACCTCACCCCGGTCCCAAAGCCCGCCGCCGACACGGCCTTCGACGCCGCCGCCTGCATCGGATGCGGGGCCTGCGTGGCCGCCTGCCCCAACGGCGCGGCCAATCTCTTCACCGCGGCCAAGATCAGCCACCTCAACCTCCTCCCCCAGGGTCAGGCCGAGAGATGGTCACGAACCGAGAACATGGTCGAGGTCATGGAGCAGTACTTCGGATCGTGCACCAACCACGGAGAGTGCGAAAAGGCCTGCCCCAAATCGATCTCCATCGACTTCATCGCCCTGATGAACGCCGACTACCTCAAGGCGAAGGTGAAGAACCGCCGTCTCGTCGCGCAATAGTCCTTTCTGGCCTTGGCTTAGTAACCCCTTGTCAGCGAAAATCTACGACGTAGCCTGACCGAATTCGGGGGGACCACTCTGGGTAGGTTCAGCTCACCGAACGTGGTTGCTGGGACCAGAGGGAATAGGGGCAAATGACAACCGAGAGACGTGACGACCGTGGGGCCACCCTCGTTGAGGCGGCGCTTGGTCTACGCCCTGCTCTTCCTCGCCCTCTTCGCCGTCGTCGAGTTCGGTTTGGCTTTCAAGGACTGGCTCTCGATCAGTCACGCCGCCAGGGAAGGCGCCCGCGCCGGCGCCACCTTTGGAAACGACCCCACCGCCGACATCCAGATCCTTCGTGACATCGAGCAGACCCTCGCTCCGGCCGGGATCGCCAACGGGATGAATGTCCGCGTCTTCAACGCCGAAGTCTCCTGGGGTGGACGAGGTCTACTCCTATGCCCCCGGCACCGACTGCAGCGACAACACACCGGTAGGTCTGCCTCCGCTCGTCGGGTGTTGCGACTGGACGCCGTGCCCGGAGCCGTTCCGGGACTCCTACCAGGTCCCCGGGTGGGACCCTTCGACTCGCGACGTGGCGGCGCCCGATCTGGATCGGATAGGAGTAGAGGTGCAGTTCATCCATCAATGGCTGACCAACTACTTCGTCCCATCGAGCGATTTCACGACCGTCACGGACTTCCAGATCGAGCCACAGGTATTCGAGTCATGAGTCGTCGCAAGGAACAGGGGGCATCGCTGGTGGAAGTCGGCCTGTCCTCCCCATCCTGATCCTCCTCGCCATCGGCCTCTCCGAGATCGGCTTTCTGGTCGTCGACTACCTCACAGTCACCAATGCCGCGCGGGAAGGGGCCCGCACCGGCGCCGCCGCCGCCGACTTTCCCACCGCCGACGCCCTGATCCTGGATGCGGTGGAGGAGGCGTCGTGCAACCTTCGCTTCGGTGATCTGGAGAAGGTCCGCATCTTCAAGGCCGACGGCCTCGGCGATCCGATTGCCGGATCCGTCAATGAGTACTCACCCGGAGGCGCCCTGGCCTGCGACTCGCCCGGGAACGCCCTGGGATGTGACAACGGCTGTCCGTGGGTCGCGACCGGTCGCGACCGCGAGCCGCCCGTGCTCGATGTCCTCGGGGTGGAGGTCACCTTCTCTCACACGAGCGTGACCGGGATCTTCCCCTTCCCCACGGTCGACTGGGACGAGACCGCCGTGATGCAGATCGAGCCCGACACCAGAGGTGCGCAGTGAAACGTCTCTTCCATCGCATCAAAGACGACGAGGACCGCGGCGCAGCTCTGGCGCTGGTCGCAGCGTCGCTCGTCGTGTTGATGGGTATGGCCGCCTTCGGCACCGACCTCGCCTGGTTCTATCTCAACGCGAGCCGGATCCAGCGGGCTGCGGATGCCGCCGCCTTGGGTGGCGTCATCTGGCTGCCCGGCGAGCCAGGCACGGCCGACGGCACCGCGGTCGACATCGCCCTTCGCAACGGATACGACAACACCCTCACCGATGTGGAGGTGCTTCCGGCCGGCGTTCCCGGCGAGCCCAACAAGCTCAAGGTGACCATCAACGACGAGGTGCCGACGTTCTTCGCCAAGGTCCTCGGCTTCAGCAAGATGGACATCTCCCGAACGGCGGTCGCCGAGTACATCCCGCCCTTGAAACTGGGCAGCCCGGACAACCAGTTCGGCAACTCGTGCGACCCGGAGCAGCCGGGGTGCACCGGTCAGGCCAACTTCTGGGCGAACATCCACGGCAAGTGGACCGACAACGAGATGGGAGACGCCTACTCGTCGTGGTGCACCAACGCCAACGACAACCCGGCGTGCGCCCAGAACGCCTGGGCGCGCAGCACCGGGTATCTCTATGGGATCGAGTCGAGGTCGAGCTTCACCCTCCAGTTCAACGACATCGCCTTCCACAACAACTCGGGCACCCAGGTGTCGGGCGACGGGATCCGCACCGGTGACCGTGGCTGTGAGGACTGGACCGGGAGCACCGCCGCTGATTGCGGACCGACGATGCAGGTGGCCCTCTACGCCCCCGACCCGACCCCCCTCGATATCACCGACAACGCTCTCCTCTGCCAGGCGACGATCCCACCGCTGGCACAGGTAGCCGAGACCGAGCCCTACGGCTTCACGCCGCCTGATGGCCAGGGGTGCTGGTCACAGTCGGGGTCGGGCGTGTATGTGGTGCAGGTCCGTCACGTCGACCCCGGGGCAGCGGTCGACCGGGCCGGTCTCAACCGCTACTCGATCCAGTCATCCTCCGGTCAGCTGTACGCCTTGGGCGACTTCTCCATCTACAACAACGCAAGCGGGTCGACCACCGCGTTCTATCTGGCCGAAGTCCCCACCTACTACCACGGCAAGACCTTCGTCGTGGAGTTCTTCGACGCCGGGGAATCGTCGGCGACGGGGACCCTGCAGATGATGAGCCCCGACGGATCGACGTTCAACGACGGGGAGTGCCGGATCTACACCAGGAACAACCCGGGTCAGGACTGGAGCCTTCAGACCACGATCGGCGCCGGCAGCAACTGCCAGGAGACGGTCACTCCGCAGGAGTATCACGACCGCTGGCTGAAGTTCGAGATGGACCTACCCCCCGAGTACGCCTGCACCGAGGGTGGGACCCCGGGGTGCTGGTGGAAGGTGAACTACGCCTATCCCTCGGGTGTCAACGACACCACGACCTGGAAGGCGTACATGATCGGGAATCCCATCCACCTGGTCGAGTAAAGACCACGGCGAGCCGTTGTCGCCCACGCCGAGTGGCAACCGGCCACTCAGGGTGGAGCATCTCTGGGTCCTCCGACCCCAATCTGCCCTTTTCGCCAGATCGCCTTCAAGTAATTGGCAGTTTCTGCCGAAGTTCCCCCAGTCGTTGAGCAAAGCATTCCTCGGGTGGGTGGAAAAGTCGTGAAGGCAGTGAAAGGCATCATGGGCATCGAACAGAGGGATCCCGGGCGCGAGCGCGGGGCCACGCTGGTCGAGGCGGCCGTGGTATACGGCCTGCTCTTCTTGACCTTGTTCGCAGTCGTCGAGTTCGGGCTCGCCTTCAAGGACTGGCTCTCGGTGAGCCACGCAGCGCGTGAAGGCGCCAGGGCCGGAGCGACCTACGGAGACGACCCACGGGCGGACATTCAGATTCTCCGGGACATCGAGCAGACACTCTCGCCTGCGGGAATCTCCGATGGCATGAGCGCCAGGATCTTCGAAGCCACTCCTCTCGGAGAATCGACGACGTACAGCTACGCACCGAACACAGGGTGTGCGAGCACTGTCTCCCCCGCCCTACCTGGTTGCTGTGACTGGTCCCCCTGTCCCGAGCCGTTCCGCACCAACTATGTCACCCCGGTCTGGGATCCGGCAGACCGTGATGTCGAAGCCCCCACCACCGACCGGATCGGCGTGGAGGTCGACTTCACCCACGTCTGGCTCACCGGGTACTTCACCCCGGACGCGGACTTCACCGCCTCCACCGACTTCCAGGTCGAGCCACAGGTGTTCGGCTCCTCATGAGACACAGATTTGAGAAGGGCGCCAGCCTGGTCGAGGCCTCGATACTCCTACCCCTGCTGATTCTGATGGCCATCGGGCTCTCCGAGGTCGGCTTTCTCGTCGTCGACTATCTCACGGTCAGCAACTCGGCCCGGGAAGGAGCTCGCACCGGCGCCGCCGCTGCGAACTTCAACGACACTGTCTCGGGGAAAGACGCCGACGATCTGATTCTCGCCGCCGTAGAAGAGTCGGCCTGCAACCTCAACTTCGGCGATCTCGAAGAAGTACGGATCTACAAGGCCGACGCCGCCGGAGCTCCCATCTCCGGGTCGGTCAACGTGTACTCGCCCACCGGAGCACTGGCATGTGACAACGTCGCCACCAATCTGGGTTGTGACAACGGCTGCCCTTGGGCGCCGTCCAGTCGTGACCGGGTGCCGCCCACCTTCGATGACCTCGGTGTCGAGATCACCTTCTCCCACGACGACATCACCGGGATCTTCCCCTTCCCAACCGTCAACTGGACCGAGTCTGCAGTGATGCAGATCGAGCCCGACACCCGAGGCACACAATGAGGAAACTCTTCGAGAGAGCTCGCGAGAAAGACAATGGCACAGCCATGGTCCTGGTCGCCATGTCGATGGTGCTCCTGTTGGGGATGGCGGCCTTCGGCACCGACCTCGCTTGGTTCTACCTGAACGCCAGCCGGGTGCAGCGGGCCGCGGACGCCGCCGCCCTCGGCGGTGTCGTCTGGCTGCCCGCCAACACCGGCACGGCCAACAGCACGGCCCTCGCAACCGCATTGCAAAATGGCTACAACGACGCCGACGCCGATGTGGTGGTCAGCTCCGGTGCAGTGACCGGCGAGCCGAACCAGCTCGGGGTATCGGTCCAAGACGTGGTGCCGACCTTCTTCCTCGGCGCCATTGGGTTCGACACAATGACCATCGAGCGCTCGGCGGTGGCCGAGTACATACCGCCGTTGAAATTGGGGAGTCCAGCGGGCCTGTTCGGCAACAACTGCGATCCGACCCAGGCCGGCTGCACCGGGCAGGCCAACTTCTGGGCCAACATCCACGGATGGTTCACAGACACCACCATGGGTGATGCCTACACATCGCATTGCGTGGGAAGCTCGGATGTCCCCGCCTGCACCGCGAACCCGATCGCCCGACCGGGTGGCTATCTCTACGGAATCGAGAGGGGGACCGGCAGCTTCACGATCCAGGGTCTCGATCTCAGATTCTTCAACACCTCCGGCGGCAATCCCACCAGTGACACCATCCGCACCGGTGACCGTGGGTGCGAGGACTGGACCCCGAGCACCGCCGCGACCTGTGGGCCGACCATGCTGGTCAGGCTCTACGCTCCCGGACCCCACACCACTCGACCTCTCCGACAATGCCGCCCCCTTGTGCTCGGCCACGCTCACCCCCACCGGGCAGGTGCTGCCTGGTGGGCCGCCTACAACTGGGCGACGCCAAACGGCAACGCATGTTGGACTCAGTCCGGCGCCGGGATCTATGTCCTCCAGGTCGCAGTTCAAAACCCCGGCAACACGGTCGACCGGGCCGGTCTGAATCGTTACTCGGTCCGAGCCAACAACAACGGGGCCAAGCTGTTCGCCCTCGGTGACTTCTCCATCTACAACAACGCCAGCGGCACCACAACCTCCTTCTACCTGGCAGAAGTGCCCACCTACTACCACGGCAAGACCTTCGTGGTCGAGCTCTACGACGCCGGTGAGTCGGCCAACAATGGCACTCTGGCCGTGGTCGATCCCACCGCGAGCGTCTTCAACGACGGCCAGTGCCGGATCTACAGCCGCAACAACCCGAGCGTGGCCTGGAACCTGCAAACGACCATCCCCAGTGGCTCCAACTGTCAGGAAACAGTGACCCCCGGTGAGTACAACGGACGCTGGCTCAAGTTCGAGATGGATCTACCTGCGGCGTACTCGTGCTCCAACTGCTGGTGGAAGATGAGCTACTCCTATCCGACGGCGGTGAACGACACCACCACCTGGCGGGCCTACATGATCGGGAACCCGATCCACCTCATCGACTGAGGTATCGCGCTTCTAGGCTGGCGGGATGCTGCCTCCACCCGACTACATGCCCGCGTTGATCACGCCCTTCACGCGAGGCGGGGAGATCGATACCAGGGCGCACACCACCAACCTCCGGTTGCTGGCCGCCGCCGGCATCGATGGTTTCGTCATCGGTGGTTCGAACGGGGAAGGGCCGTATCTGGAGCCCGGTGAGCGATTCCGGCTGGTGAAGGCCGGGCGTCGGCGGAAGTCCCATTTCATGGTCGGGATAGCGGCCGAATCGACCCGAGTCGCCCTGAGCCAGGTCGGGGAGGCAATCGAAGGTGGCGCCGACAGCATCCTGGTGATGACACCGACCACTCTCACCCGGGGTCGGGACGAGGCTGTTCTCCGGTTCTACAAGACGATCGCCGACACGTCGACGGCACCGGTTTTCCTCTACTCGGTCCCATCCGTGACCGGGTACAGCCTCCCACTGGAACTGGTGTGGAGGCTCTCGCGGCACGACAACATCGTGGGGATGAAGGACTCGAGCGGTGATGTGGTGCGGCTTCAGTCGATCATCGACGCTTCGCCGTCGGACTTTCGTCCTCTACTCCGGGTCGTCCCGGGCCCTCACCGCGGCGATGGCCATCGGCTGTCACGGGGCCATCACCGGATCGGGCAACTACGTGCCCGAGCTGGTGCTCCAGACCCTGGCCGCAGCGAAGGCGGACCCCGCCAAGGCGAGGAAGCTGCAGAAGCGACTCAGCGCCATCAGCTCCGATGTCGAGGCCCACGGAGTGCCTGGTGTCAAGGCGGCCGCCAAGGCGGCGGGTCTCGACCCGGGACACCCCCGGGAACCTCTGACCAGGCTCTCCCGGGGCGCCGAGACCTCCATCGCCAAGCTGATCTGATACATGGCGGGGTCTGTACCATTCACGCCCCAATCACCAAGGAGTCGGACCGTGTCCAAGTTTCTCAGTGACGAGTGGGCGTCGGAAGTCACAGCCGCCCTAAACAGCCATGACGGGTTCAAGAACGCCATCGGGGAAGCCGAGCTGGGCATCCAGTTCAGCACCACCGATGCCCCCGACGGTGAAGTCGACTACTACCTGCAGGCCGGGGGCGGCAACGCCACCATGGCCCTCGGGACCCTCGAAGGCGCCGACGTGACGGTCAAGCAGACCTACGACACCGCCACCGCCATCTCCAAGGGCGATCTGAACACTCAAAGCGCCTTCATGACGGGCAAACTCAAGGTTTCGGGAAACCTGGCCAAGCTGATGATGCATCAGGGCGCCATCCAGCAGTGGGGCGCCGCCGTGTCCGATCTCGACGTCGAATACTGACGATCCGACCCACGACCTGTCGAAATCCTCGTTCGCTCTTCGTCATAGAGCCGTAAGTCGTCCCACCACAGAAGGGAACCAAGGATGCCCAAGTATGCAGCCCTCATCTACGGACCGGCCGAGACCCAGGGGCAAGGAACGCCCGAAGAGCTGGAGCAGGTGATGAACGAGTACAACGAGTTCAGCCAGGCCTCCGCAGAGGCGGGAGTCATGATTGGTGGCGAGGCGTTGTACGACACGAATACGGCAACGACCGTCCACATCCCTTCCGGGAAGGGCGGTGAGCCGGTGTTCACCGACGGGCCCTTTGCCGAGACCAAAGAGGTCCTGGGAGGTTTCTACCTCTTCGAGGTCGCCGATCTCGACGAAGCCCTGAAGTGGGCTCAGCAGATTCCCGGCGCCTGGTACGGCAGGGTCGAGGTGCGGCCCGTCGTCGAGTGGGAGGATCAGCCGGAGGCCTGAGTCTCGGAGGCTCTGCCTACGTCGCTTTGCTCCTGAGAAGGAAATCTAGATCAGGCCGAGCTCCCTGACCGCTTCTCGTTCGTCGGTGAGCTCTGCCACCGATGCGTCGATCCGCTTCCGGGAGTAGTCATCGATCTCGAGGCCCTGGACGATCTCCCATCGGCCATTCCGACAGATGCAGGGGAACGAGGACATCAAACCCTCGGGGACGCCATAGGAGCCGTCTGAAGGGACCCCCATCGAGACCCAGTCGCCTTCCGGAGTGTCGAGCCACCAATCACGAACGTGGCCGATGGCGGCGTTGGCAGCCGAAGCCGCCGAGGAAGCCCCTCTCGCTTCGATGATGGCGGCGCCGCGATTGGCGACGGTGGGAATGAACTCGTTCTCGATCCAGTCCTGATCATCGACCAGCTCGTGGGCGGGCTTGCCGTCGACCTCGCAATGGAACAGGTCGGGATACTGGGTCGACGAATGGTTGCCCCAGATCGTCATCCGACGAACCGAGGCCACCGGCCGGCCCAAGCGGTTGGCCAGCTGTGCCACGGCCCTGTTGTGGTCGAGCCGGGTCATCGCCGTGAAATTGGATGGGTCCATTCCTTTGGCGTTGTTCATGGCAATGAGGGCGTTGGTGTTTGCCGGGTTGCCCACGACGAGAACCTTGACATCGGGGCGGGCTGCGGCGCCGATCGCCCGGCCTTGAGTGGTGAAGATGGCGCCATTGGCGGACAGAAGATCGGAGCGCTCCATGCCCGCTTTCCGCGGCATGGCACCTACGAGAAGGGCGATCTCGGCGTCCGCGAAGGCCGACTCGGGGTCGTCGGTAGCGACGGTTCCCTCCAACAGGGGAAAGGCGCCGTCCTCCAGCTCCATGGTGACGCCGTCGAGCGCTCCAAGTGCCTGGGGGATCTCGAGCATTTGGAGGATGACCGGCTGGTCCGAGCCGAGCATGTCCCCGGCGGCGATCCGGAAGAGGAGGCTGTACCCGATCTGCCCGGCCGCGCCGGTCACTGCCACACGCACTGGTCGTTCACTCATCGCGTCGAAGTTATCCCCGAGCCGCGAGTCACATGAAATCCAGTGCGATGTCGAGCTGCGGCGCCGAATGGGTGATCCATCCCACCGAGATGATGTCGACGCCGGTCTCGGCCAGGAGGCGGGCATTCTCGAGCGTGACGCCGCCCGACGCCTCCAACGTGATGCGACCCTCTGTCATCTCGACCGCCTGGCGCAGCATCTCCGGGCCCATGTTGTCGAGCAGCACACGGTCGGCGTCCGTCTGGAGGACCTGAGCAAGCTGTTCCAGGCTGACGACCTCGACCTCGATCATCACTCCCGGGCGGACCTTGGCTCGTGCCGCGGCGACCGCGGCGGCAATGTCACCGGCGGCGACGAGATGGTTGTCCTTGATCAGGACCGCGTCGTAGAGGCCGAATCGGTGGTTCATACCGCCCCCGACTCTGACCGCATATTTGTCCAGCGCCCTGAGCCCCGGCATCGTCTTCCGGGTGTCGGAAATGCGTGCTCCGGTCCCGGCGACGGCCTCGACCAGCTGCGCCGTTGCCGTGGCCACACCTGACATCCGGCCCAATAGGTTGAGCGCCGTTCGCTCCCCGCTGAGGATGGACCGTGAGTGCCCCGAAATGTCAGCGACGTGCCCTCCCCTGTCGACACGATGGCCATCGTCCACCCGCGGCTCGAAGCGCACCGACGGGTCGAGCGCCTCGAACACATAGCCCGCGACCTCGATCCCGGCGATCACGCCGGGCATCCGGGCGACGAAGACACCCTTGCTCTCCGCAGTCTTGGGGACGCACGAGTCGGAGGTGATGTCCCCCTCAGACCCGAGGTCCTCGGAGAGGGCGCGACCGACCACCTCGACGTAGTCGGCACGAAGCATCAGCTCACCGCCGTCATCTGTGCCCTGGTCGGATCGATCAGGGTGCGGTGCTCCTGCATCGGATCGGGCTCCGGGTAATCGGCCCGGTAATGCCCGCCCCTCGACTCGGAGCGCCGAAGCGCGGCCAGGATGACCATCAGCGACAGTTCGAGGGCGACCCGACCGGCGATCGTCCGACGCAGGACGGAATCCAGCTCGAGCAGATGGCTCCTCGCCTCCCAGAGACCCGGGCCGGTGCGCACGAGGCCGACCCGGTCCCACATGATCTGACGGAGGTCCTCGAGAGCGGGGCCGGCCACCAGCGGCAGGTCGAAGGCCTCCTTGGGAGCGAACGGCTCCCCGTCGGGCGCCACCAGCGACGTCGCCACATCGGCCGACGTCCGCGCCCCGAAGACGAGGCCCTCCAACAAGGAGTTGGAGGCAAGCCGGTTGGCCCCGTGCACGCCGGTCGAGCTGGCCTCTCCCACGGCCCACAGACCCGGGACCGACGTTCGCCCGTTGGCATCGGCATCGATCCCACCCATGTAATAGTGGGCGGCCGGCGAGACCGGCAGCAGGTGCTCGGAGGGGTCGAGCTCGACGGAGTGGGCGTGAGCGTTGACGGTGGGGAACCGATCCGCGAAGTCGACGATCGATCTCGCGTCGAGATAGGCACCGCCCAAACCCCGGTCGTATTGCCAGAAGATGGCCCGCGCCACGATGTCCCGTGGGGCCAGCTCGGCCATCGGGTGGTACTGGGGCATGAAACGGCGGCCGTGGGCGTCGACCAGGATGGCTCCTTCGCCGCGGAGGGCCTCGGTCAGCAGCGGCATTGGGTCCTTGCCGACATGAAGGGCGGTCGGGTGGAACTGCACGAACTCGAGATCGGCCAGACGCGCCCCGGCCCGCCCTGCCATGGCTATGCCGTCTCCGGTCACCCCGGCGGGGTTGGTGGTCTGGGAGTAGATCCTCCCCGCACCACCGGTGGCGAGCACCACTGCCGGGGCGAGAAGCACCTCCCGTTTCTTCCCCTCGCTGGTGACCACCCCGATCACGCGGTCCCCTGCCATGACCAGGTCGATGGCCCGCCGTTGGATGACGGTTACCCGGTCACCGGCTTCCACCGCAGCGATGAGCGCACGCATGACCTCGGCGCCGGTTGCGTCCCCGTCGGCATGCAGGACGCGACGGGTCCGGTGCCCTCCCTCACGGGCGAGCATGAGCTCCCCATCCTCGTCTCGATCGAATTGGGCGCCGATCGCGATGAGGTTCTCGACCGCCGCCGGGCCGCCGTGGGTCAGGAGGTCGACCACCCGCTCGACTCCCAATCCACCGGAGACACTGAGAGTGTCATCGGCGTGCTGTCGTGGTGAGTCGTCGGGTGACCAGGCCACGGCGATGCCTCCCTGGGCCCACCAGGTGGATCCCATGTCCTGGGTGGTGAGCACGTAGGCCCGGGGCAGCCCGAGCGCCACCGTCAAGCCGGCGACGCCGGCGCCAACGACCAGCGGGGCATCGAGCCGGGTGATCTCGGTCATCGGGGGTGGCCTCTAGTCCTTACGACCGACCTCGAGCATGCGCATCACCGCTTGCCGGGCCCGATCCGCCACCTCGGGCGCGATCTCGACCTGATGGGTGAGGGTGGCCAGAGAGGTCCGGATGTTGTCGAGGGTGATCCGCTTCATGTAGGGGCAGAGGTTGCAGGGCCGCACGTACTCCGTGTCAGGGGTCTCCCGGGCCACGTTGTCGGCCATGGAGCACTCGGTGATCATCATCACGCGGCTCGGCTGACGGGTGGTGACCCAGTCGATCATTGCATGAGTGGATCCGACGAAATCAGCCTCGGCGAGCACGTCCGGCGGGCACTCGGGGTGGGCGATCACCGGGATGTCGCCATATGCCTTCCGGTAGTCGGCGATCTCCTCTCCGGTGAACCGCTCGTGGACGATGCAGGAGCCCTCCCAGATGATCACCTCGACGTCGGTCTGGGTGGCGACCCATCGGCCGAGATACTGGTCGGGGGTGAAGATGACCCGGTCCACCCCGAGCGACTCCACCACCGCCACCGCGTTGGAGGAGGTGCACGTGATGTCCGACTCTGCCTTGACCTCGGCCGAGGTGTTGACATAGGTGACCACCGGCACGCCCGGGTACTGCTCCTTGAGATGGCGGACATCGGCCCCGGTGATGCCGTCGGCCAGTGAGCATCCTGCCTCGAGATCCGGGATCAGGACGGTCTTGCTCGGGTTGATGATCTTGGCCGTCTCGGCCATGAAATGGACCC
Organism: uncultured Acidobacteriota bacterium; assembly: GCA_963843585.1. Taxonomy (GTDB): domain Bacteria; phylum Actinomycetota; class Acidimicrobiia; order Spongiisociales; family ZC4RG35; genus JARDZU01. The sequence goes on along the minus strand of CAWJLJ010000006.1, from coordinate 88,327 downwards.
CGGCGAGCACGATGACCTCGGCTTCGGTGTCCAGCGCCAGCTGGGCGAGGGCGAGGGAGTCCCCGGTGATGTCCGCCGCCAGGTGATAGATGTCAGGCGTCATGTAGTTGTGGGCGGCGACGATGGCGTTCCGCTCCACCTTGAGCCGTTCGATGTCGTCGAGGATCGGCCGGAGCGCGGCCACTTCCTCTTCAGGCAGGACATCAGACGAACGGGTGATCTGGAGGGTGGTCATGGGCTCCCGCTAGGTGAAATTCAGTGTAGGAGAGGCCCGTGTGCAGGGAGCCACCGTCAGAGTGGGCCGATGCACACGACACCGCTACATGTGGCCGATGACGGCGTCGCCGAATTCGGAGGTCTTGACCTCGGTGGCGTCGTCGGTGAGACGGGCGAAGTCGTAGGTCACCGTCCTGGCCTTGATCGCGCCCTCCAGGCCCTGGATGATCAGATCCGCCGCCTCGGTCCAACCCAGGTAGCGGAACATCATCTCCCCGGAGAGGATCACCGATCCCGGGTTCACCTTGTCTTGATTGGCATATTTGGGGGCGGTGCCGTGGGTGGCCTCGAAGACGGCCACTCCGGTGTCGTAGTTGATGTTGCCTCCGGGGGCGATCCCGATGCCCCCCACCTGCGCGGCCAGGGCGTCCGAGATGTAGTCGCCATTCAGGTTGGTCGTGGCGATGACGTCGTAGTTGGCGGGGCGGGTGAGGACTTGCTGGAGCATGGCGTCGGCGATCACATCCTGGACCAGGAGCTTGTCTCCCGGCTCGCCACCGCTGTCCTCCCATGACACCGCCACGTCGGAGAACTCCTCTTTGACCAGCTCGTAGCCCCAGCTGCGGAAGGCCCCCTCGGTGAACTTCTGGATGTTCCCCTTGTGGACGAGGGTCACCGACCTGCGCCCGTTGGCCAGGGCGTACTTGATCGCCGCCCGGACCAGGCGCTTGGAGCCGGTGATCGAGATCGGCTTGAGGCCGATCCCGGAATCGGGGCGGACCTCCCACCCGTATTCCGACTTCACCCATTCGATGAGACGGGCAGCATCCTCCGTGTTGGCCTCGAGCTCGAGCCCGGCGTACACGTCTTCGGTGTTCTCCCGGAAGATCACCATGTCGACCTGACCCGGGTCCTTGACCGGCGAAGGCACTCCTTCGAACCAACGCACCGGGCGGACGCAGGCGTAGAGGTCCATGATCTGTCGCAGAGCCACATTGAGGGAGCGAATCCCGCCTCCCACCGGAGTGGTCAGCGGCCCCTTGATCCCGACCAACTGGTCACGAAAGGCGTCGACCGTCTCATCGGGCAGCCACGACCCGGTCTCGGTGAAGGCCTTCTCCCCCGCCAGCACCTCCTTCCAGGCCACCGCTCGCTCGTCGCCGTAGGCGCCCTTGACCGCGGCGTCGAACACGCGTATCGAGGCCGCCCAGATATCCGGGCCGATCCCGTCACCCTCGATGAACGGGATGATCGGGTCATCGGGCACGACAAGACCGTCCGGGCCCATGGTGATCGACGTTGCCATTGAGACTCCCTGGAAAATTGGTAGGAAACGCCGAGGTTAGCTGTGCGCCGTCTCCTGGATTCCAGGGCCCCTTGGCTAGATGCTCGAACCCTCCAGGGTCCCGCTCACCTTCGCGAGGTCGTAGCGGTAGACGAAACAGGCAACGATCCGGTCGCCCATTTCCCAGGAATCGGCGGTTGGTATCAGCCATCCGAAGTCGAGAGCGGAGCTCTCGTAGTCGAGGCCGACGAAAGGATCGAAGGCGTCGAAGCAGACCTCGTCCGCCTGGGCCTGGATGGCCTCTTCCCCCGGAAACACCTCTCCGTCGACGGTGACGACGGCATAGACCTCGTTGTCATGAGGTGCGGAGCAATCGACCAGGGGAACGTCACCGATCTCCTCGAGCTCGCCCAGAACCATGTCGCCGTCGTCGAAGCAGTCACCGACGGCCAGTTCGAACACGTTGCCGGAGCACCCGGCAAGCAGCAACGTGAGGGCGACCAGACCGGCCAGTGTCCGCAACGGACTGCGCATTCGGTCAATTTCGACCGATTCGGCGCGATTCTTTACGACCCGCGTCTGTTCCGGGCCGCCTCCAGAGTGTTGACCAGGAGCATGGCCCGAGTCATAGGGCCGACACCCCCGGGGACGGGTGTGATCGAGCCGGCCACCTCTCGCACCGATTCGAAGTCGACATCGCCGGCGAGCCCGTCCTCGACACGACTGATCCCCACATCGATAACCGCAGCGCCGGGCTTGACATACTCGGCAGTCACCATTCGGGGGACCCCGATCGCGGCGACCAGGATGTCGGCACGGCGGGACACCTCGACCAGATCAGGCGTCCTGGAGTGAGCCATCGTGACTGTGGCGTCGACTCCCTTGGTCGCCATCATCAGGGCGAGCGGGCGGCCCACGAGAAACGACCGTCCGATGACGACCGCGGTCTTCCCCGAAACACCCACTCCATTGTCCTCGAGCATCCTCATGATCCCGCTCGGAGTGCACGGTCTGAGACCGGGCCGGCCGAGGAGAAGCAGCCCGAGATTGTGAGGATGCAGGCCGTCGACATCCTTGGCCGGGTCGATCGACGACACGATCCTCTCCGAATCGAGCCCTTCGGGAAGTGGCAGCTGCACGAGGATCCCGTCAACGGCGTTGTCCTCGTTGAGCCCCGAGATGACGCCCTCGAGCTCGTCCTGCCTGATGTCTGCGGGGAGCTCGTGGTGGAACGACTGGATCCCCACCTCCGCGGCGTCGCTCCGCTTTCCCCGCACGTAGGTGTGCGAGGCGGGATCGTCTCCCACCAGGACGGTGGCCAGCCCGGGCTGGTAGTCGAGGTCGGCGACGGCGGCCGACACCTCGGACTTCACCTTCCGGGCAGATTCCTTACCGTCGAGTATCAGTGCGCTCATCAGTGCTTGAAGTGCCTTCGCCCGGCGAACACGAGGGCGATCCCGTGCTCGTTGGCCGCATCGATCAGTTCCTGGTCGTTTCGAGACCCCCCCGGCTCCACCACTGCGGTGACACCCGAACGAGCCAGGACGTCCAGACCGTCGCGAAACGGGAAGAAGGCGTCGGAGGCGGCGACCGCGCCTTCCGACCGCTCACCCGCCCGGGCCACGGCCCGCTCCGCAGCCCCGATCCTCGACTGATCGCCGGCGCCGACACCGACCGCGGCCCGGTCCTTCACAATCACGATCGCGTTCGACTTGGTGTGCATCGCAACCGTCCAGGCAAACTCGAGCTCGGCCCTCTCGACATCGGTCGGCCGGCGCTCGGAGACGACCTCCCACTCCTCGCCAACGATCGTGTCACGCGCCTGGATCAGGACGCCGGACTCGACCCGGCGCAGATCGGGATCGGCCCCGCCCGGCGCCGCGGCTTCGAGGAGCCGCACGTTCTCCTTCGATGCCAACACTTCCCGCGCCTCGTCCTCTACAGCCGAACAGACCACGACCTCGACGAACTTGTCGGCGATGGACTTCGCAGTGGTGGCATCGAGAGTGCCGTTGATTCCGATCACGCCGCCGAACGCGGAAAGTGGGTCACACGCCCATGCTCGCTCGAACGTATCGGCCACATCTTCGCCGTACGCGGCGCCACAAGCGTTCGTGTGCTTGATGATCGCGACAGAGCCTTCGTGGTCTGAAACCAGCCTCCAGGCTGCCTCGGCGTCGACGTAGTTGTTGAACGACATCTCCTTGCCCTGGAGCTGCTTCGCCCCCGCCCACCACGGGCCGGCCCCGTCCTCGACATAGATCGAGCCGGGCTGATGCGGGTTCTCGCCGTAGCGCAGGTCGGCGAAGTGGCGCAGCGGGAGCACCCGATCCTGGCCGATCCAGCCCACGATCGCGGCGTCGTAGGAGGCGGTGTGGAAGAACGCCTCGGCGGCGAGGGCGCGTCTGAGGTCATCGTCGAGGCCTCCGGCCTCGACCGCCCCAGCCACCCTGTCGTACTGACCGGCGGAGGTCACGACGCCGACGTAACGGTGATTCTTCGCCGCGGCGCGGATCATCGTCGGCCCCCCTATATCGATCTTCTCGATGATCTCGGATTCGGTTGCGCCCGGCGTGGCCAGCGTCTCCCGGAACGGGTAGAGGCTCACGACGACCAGCTGGAATGGCTCGATCCCATTGGCCTCGAGGTCGGCCAGGTCGCTCTCGTCATCGGTCCGCGCCAGGATCGCGCCGTGAATCGATGGGTGGAGCGTCTTGACCCTGCCCCCCAACATCTCGGGGGCCCCGGTGACCTCGGCCACGGTGTTGACCTCGATGCCGGCGACTGTCAACGCAACAGCAGTCCCGCCTGAGGAGACGATTTCGACCCCGGCTGCGGCCAGGCGCTCGGCGAACTGGACCAGACCCGTCTTGTCGTAGACGCTGATCAGTGCTCGCCGCACCTCGATACGACTCAATCCCATCTCACCTTTCGCCCCTCCACCGTGATCTCGCCCCTGGCGAGGGCGGCCACTACTTTCGGGTAGAGATCGTGCTCTTCGACCTGGATGCGGGCATGCAAGCTGTCCCGATCGTCGTCGGACAGGACCGGGACGGCCCGCTGGGCGATGATCGGCCCGTGATCGACCTCCTCGTCCACGAAATGAACGGTAACCCCGGTCACCTTCACCCCATGTTCCAACGCCTGGTCGACGGCGTGGGCTCCGGGAAAGGCGGGCAGCAAGGAGGGATGGATGTTGAGGATCTGGTTCCTGAATGCGCCGACCAGCTCATTGCCGAGGACCCGCATGAACCCCGCCAGCACGACGAGCTCGACCTCCCCCTTCTCGATCTCCTCCCTGATGGCAGTGGAGAACTCGCTCCGGGAGCCGTAGTCGCCCCAGGGCAGCACCTTGGTGGGGATGCCGGCGCCGCGGGCCCGGTCCAGGGCGGTCGCGTCGGCCCGATCGGAGAGAACCAGGCCAATGTCCCCTCCCAGGTCGGGAGCATCGATCAAGGCCTGGAGATTGGTGCCGGAGCCCGAGGCGAGGACTGCGATGTTGATGATGACCTCCACTCGACCGTCGGCCGCGGCGGGAGTGTAGAGGTCGCCCGCAAAGGCCCGACAAGCCCGGCGAGCGGCTTGAATCTCATCTCCATGATCGAAAACGTGCCGGCGCAGGAATGGGAGGCCTGGATCGACTCCACCGGGGGGACGGTCCTCGACATCCGGGAGCCATTCGAATGGGAGCAGGGTGTCCTACCCGACGCCACGCTCATCTCCATGGGTGAGATCCCCGAGCGCATCGGCGAGCTCGACAGCGACCAGGCGTTCCTCGTCGTCTGTCGCTCGGGAGGTCGGAGCCAGCAGGTCGCGGCGTATCTGGTCATGAACGGCTTCGACAAGGTGGCCAACATGACCGGTGGGATGCACGCCTTGGGTCTCCAGGACTGACACCCACGGTCCCAGCTTCGCGAGGGGGACCTGCGAGAATCAGCCGCCATGGACGAGGAGCGCAGACTGCCGGGCTGGGTGTTGCCAGTGGTCGGAGTCCTCGCGGTGGTTGCCCTGGTGCTGATCGGTCTCAACCGTGAACCGGAGCAGTTCGACCCCGAATCCCCCGAGGGAGCAGTCCAGTCCTACATAGCGGCACTGGTCGACGGAGATTTCGAGACCGCCGCGTCATTCTGGGCGGAAGGCGACTGCCTCCCCGCTTCGATCGAGCCGACCGAAGGAGCACCCGACATCTCGGCCACCCTGGTCAGTGTCGACGGGGACGATGAGGAGGCAACCGTCGTCATCGCCATCACCGACAACACCGCCGACCCCCTCGACGGCATCTCCGAGTTCCAGGAGTGGTTCAACCTCGTGAATGAGGACGATGGTTGGAAGATCCGCCAGCTGTCCTGGCCCTACTGGGACCAGATCTGCGAGATGCCGTCTTGACCATCGAAGTACTGGCCCTTCTTGTCTTCGTGGTGGTGGTGGGCGGGGTCATCGCGGTGGTGGTTCGGGTGGTCCGAGGTCGGGACAAACGGGAGGAAGAGGGTGGTCTCGATCTCATCCCGTATCTCATCCTCGCCCTCGCCGTGGTCGCGGCCGGGTTCGCCTTGGCCGCCCTGGCCAGGGCCAGCCTGACCCCCGATCGCCTCATCGGGCGCCCCACCGGTGAGCTCGCCGGCGCCCTGGCCGCACTGGTCGTGGCCGCCCCCATCACCTACCTGCTGTGGCGTCGGCAAGCCCGACGACGGAAGACGTTCCCAGCGACCCCGGGATGGCCGGTCTACCTGGCCATCATCGAGCTCGTCTTTCTGATCGCCTTCCTGACCGCAGTCAGCCAGCTGGCCGACTTCCTGGCCGGAGAGGGCGAGCAGGCAGACTGGACCGATCTGCTGATCTACGGCGGGATAGTCGTCTTCCACTGGTGGGCTGAGAGACGTGAGGCACCTCGAGGCGATATCGGTGACCTTCCCCGGCTCGTCGGGTCCGGTGTCGCTCTCGTGGCCCTGACCATTGGTCTCATCGGCACACTCGAATGGCTCTTCTCGGTCGCCTACGGGGCCTTGTGGGGGCTTGGCGACATCCCGGACCCGGCGATCCCAATCGCTCTGGCCGCGGCGGGAGCCGCGATCTGGGCCTGGCGCTGGCTTCCGTCCTGGGAAGAGGAGCCGAGTGTCCTGCGCAACTTCTACGTCGGGTTCGTGACCACGTTCTCCCTGATCATGACCATCGGCGCCGGCGTCACCATGATCGCCACACTGTTGACATTCGTGTTCGGTGAGGCGGGTCCGGCCGTTGATCACTTCGACGCTTTCCCTCTCGCCTTGGCATTCGCCATTGTCGGCTGGGCCCTTTGGTATCACCACAGTCGCCGACTCGGCCCTGGCCGCACGGCGGGCCGCCGTGGTTACGAGTATGCGATGGCGGCCACGGGTCTCGGTGCCCTCGTCGGATCCACCACGGCCCTGGTCGAAGCCGTCTTCAGGCCGACCCTGGCCGGGACCAACAGTGGCTCGACGCTGTTGACCATCGCGTGTGCGGTCATCGCATCCGGGTGGGTCTGGCTCACTTTCTGGCGGAAGGCGCAGGCGGCGCCACGTGCCGAGGAGGCCCGGGCTCTCTCCCGTCGCATCTACCTGATCGGGATGGCCATCATCCTGGGTCTGACGGCCGCCGGGTCTTTGATCGCTGTGCTGGTCGTCGTTTTTCGGGCGCTCCTCGGCGAGATCGAGGCGGACGCCGGCAGCCTGCGAATTCCGGTCACACTCACGCTGACGGCGGGTTTGGCCACGTGGCATCTCTTCGATCAGATCCGCGGCGACGGCGCCGGGCTGAAGACGATCGAGTCGAAGCCATTCGCTGTCACCGTGATCTGCTCCCATCCGGGCACTCTGGCCACCCTGTTCCCCGAAGAGGCCACGGTCAGGGTCCTCTACCGGGGAGACGACGCAGGGATGATCGACGACGAGATGGCGTCTGCCATCGTGGCCGCCGTCGATAGGCGATCCTCCCTGGTCTGGGTCGACGAAAGCGGCTTCAGGCTGGCGCCGGCGAGGGAGTCCTGATCACTCTCGGACCCGCACGATCGCGATGACATGGCTCGCCGAGAAATGGCTCAAATGGCGAGGCTGGCAGTTCATCGGCGAGATGCCCGACCTGGACAAGTTCGTCCTCATCGGGGCTCCACACACGAGCAACTGGGATTTCATCCTCTATCTGGGGGCGATACGGCATTGGGGGATCTCGCCCCGATTCGTCGGCAAGCACACACTGTTCCGTTGGCCGTTCGGCTATTTCTTCAGGAAGTTCGGTGGCATCCCGGTCGACCGTGATCGACCCGGGGGCATGGTCGGCCAGGTCGTGGAGGAATTCGAGAAGTCGTCCCGCATGATCCTCGTGGTCGCCCCCGAGGGCACCCGAAAGGCGGCCCCTCACTGGAAATCGGGCTTTGCCCGGATCGCAGCCGCGGCCAAGGTCCCTGTCGTTCCGGTAGTTCTCGACTTCCCTGCAAAAACGCTGGCCGTGGGGGATCCGATCCCCTATTTCGGTGACGAGAAGGCACTGATGGACCGGCTTCGGGTCTTCTTCGAGCCCGGAGTGGGCAAGGACGGGGAGGGCAAGGGACCCGTTCGGCTCAATGAGGAGGGCTCAGTCTGAGTGCTCGGCGAGCCGTCGGAACTCCTCGGGGGTGACGCCGCGATCGGGGGCTGAGCCCAGTTTGAGCAAATCTCTCCCGAATCGTCTCCCTGATCCCGTCCACCGACGCATCGATGGCCCGTCGCTTGAGGTCCATGCTGCTACCGGCGCGGAGGACATCGCCCGGGTCGACCTCCAACTCGAGCTGGAGAAACTCGTCTGTAGTGAGATTGGAGAGTGACATACCGACGAGGGTCACTGGCTCCTCTTCGCCGTCAATGGCCCGCTGAAGCAGGACCCCGCCGAGCTCGGCGAGGGCGGCCGTCGAGGAGGTCGGCGAGGGGAGGGTGTGACTTCGGGAGACGATGCGGGGCCCGGGGAACCTCACCCGCATCGTCAGGGTCGACCCTGACCGATCCTTCTTCCGGGCGCGTCTCCCGATCCGATCGGCCAACCCGAGCACCACAACAGACAGCTCTCCCGGATCGGTCAAACCTCGACCCAGCGCTTGCTGGCTCCCGACACTTCCAGCCCTTCGTCCCCCGCGAACCATCCTTGGGTCCCGGTTCCAGGCGAGGGCGTGGAGGCTGCCCGACGCCCATGGGCCCAGCGAAGACGAGAGGGCTCCGCGTGGCAACGCCGCCAGATCCCCGATGGTGAAGATCCCGAAGCGATGAAGACGGGCCGCAGTGACGCGCCCCACTCCCCACATCGCCTCTACCGGAAGGGGATGAAGGAAGTCGAGCTCCGTGCCGGGGGCTACCACTACGAGACCGTTCGGTTTTGCCCGCGCCGAGGCGATCTTGGCCAGGAACTTGGTGGAGGCGACGCCGACCGAGATGGGCAGCCCGACCTCGGCGGCGACACGGGACCGGATCTGTCGAGCTATCGCGGATGGTGACCCGAGCAGATGGGTGGTACCCCTGACGTCGACGAAGGCCTCGTCGATCGAGATCTGCTCGATGACGGGCGAGGCGTCTTCGAGGACCTCCATGACGTGCGCCGAGAGATCGAGGTATCTCTCGAAATGCCCGTTGACGACGATGGCCTCCGGGCACAGCCGCTTGGCATCGCGAGTCGGCATCGGCGAGCGGACCCCGTAGGCCCGGGCCTCGTAAGACGCGGCAAGGACGATCCCTCCCCCGACCAGGACCGGCTTACCCTTCAGGGAAGGGTCGAGGAGTTGTTCGACCGAGGCGAAGAACGCATCGAGATCGGCATGGAGAATCGTCGGCTCTCCCATGCCGGACAGTATGCACGGTGCCTGGGACACCTCATCCGGCCGGAACCCAGGTCAGACTCAATCTTCCGCAGCGAGACTCTTCAAAGCCCCTCGATCGACCTTGCCCAGATGTGTCTGGGGAAGCCGATCGACGAAATGGATGCGGCGGGGATGCTTGTAGGCCTCGAGATGAGCGAGGGCCCAATCGGTCAACTCGGCCTCGGTGACATTCGTCGCCACCACAAAGGCGACAGGCCTGGCCAGTCCTGAGGCATCGCTTATCGCCACAACGGCGCACTCGTTGACCGCCGGGTGGTCGAGGAGGACCGATTCGACCTCCTGGGGCCGAAACCACCTCCCCTTGACTTTGATGGCGTCGTCGGACCGCCCCCGATGGGTGACATACCCGTCTCTGTCGATGGAGACCAGGTCGCCCCCGGCAAACCACCTGCCCCGGAAGGCCTCCGCCGTGACAGCTGGGTTCTCGTAGTACCCCAGACCGAGTGAATCGCCCTTGACCCACAGCCGCCCGACCTCGCCTGCAGGCAATCTGTGCCCGTCGTCGTCACACACCTTGATCTTGAAACCCGGGACGACCTTCCCGAGGGTGCCGGGTCTCACCTCCCCAACCCGGTTGGAAACGAATATGTGCCACATCTCCGCCGTCCCGAGGCCATCGATCAATTCGACCCCGGACCGCTCCGTCCACTGGCGATAGAGCGTGTCGGGAAGTGCCTCACCGGCCGATGTCGCGACCCGAAGCGATGACATGTCCCGGCTGGCGAAATCAGGGTCGGCCAGCATCTGGTTGATGGCGGATGGCACATTGACCAGCACAGTGGCCCGGTGTCTCTCGATGCGGTCGAAGAGGGCGTCCGGCGTGGACTGATCCGGGAACAGCACTGCCGAGGCACCGACAGAGAACGGGAAGAACAGATTGGATCCCATGGCATACCCGAAAAAGAGCTTGGGGACGGCGATGGTGACGTCATCTGCGGTCAACCGCAGAATTCCCTTGCCGTACAGCTCCGTGGTGTTGGCGAAGGAGCGATGGGTCTGCACCACCGCCTTGGGGAGACCCGTGGTGCCACCGGAGAAGATCCACAGGGCGGGATCAAGAGCGGCGGTGTCAAAGGTGGGGACGTCCAGATCGGGAAGGATCAGGTCGTCGTCCACCACGATGAACGACCGCACAGGAGCCGCGGCGGAGGTGATGGCCGCCTCGAGATGATCGCGATGACGCTCATGGACGACCGCTCCTGTTGCCTTGGCCAGTCCGGCGATGGCTCCCAGGTCATCTGGAGTCAGCCCCGGATTGAGCAGCAGCCCGACCGCTCCGAGACGGAGCAGCCCGAACAGCGCGGCGACGTATTCGAGTCCGTCCGGCATGACGAGCAGCACCCGGTCGCCGGCTTCGACGCCATCATCTCTGAGCAGGGAGGCGAATCCGGAAGCGGCCCGATCGACTTCTGCATACGTCACCTCCCTATCGTCGAGACGGAGGGCAACCCGGTCGCCGTGCCCCTCCGTCAGACGCTGCCGCAACAGGTGATCGTCGATGTTGAGGCGGTCGGGCCAGCGCCTGGTCACATATGGAAGCTACAGCGCGTCAGGAGGAAGCCTGCTCTCTCGGATCGAACCGATAGGGCAGCTCCAGACGGTGGGTTTTCATCAACACTTCGTCGGTGAGGATCTCGACCGTGGTGTCTCCCGCCACGACCAGCCCTTCGTCCAACACCACGGCGCGAGGGCACAACTCCAGAGCGAATGGGAGGTCGTGGGTCACCACGAGCTGGGTGATGGGCAGTCGGCGGAGCACATCGATGAGTTCCCGACGTGACGCTGGGTCGAGGTTCGACGTCGGCTCGTCTAGGACCAGGATCTCGGGACGCATCGCCAGCACGGTGGCGATGGCCACACGCCGCCTCTCCCCGTAGCTGAGGTGATGGGGAGCCCGTTCCCGTGCCTCCAGCATCGAGACCGCGCCGAGGGCTTCGGCAACGCGCGCTTCGAGTTCCTCGCCGTCGATGCCGAAGTTGGCCGGGCCAAAGGCGACGTCCTGACCCACAGTTGGCATGAACAGCTGGTCGTCGGGGTCCTGGAAGACCAGACCGACTCTTCGTCTGATCTCGAAGACCGAATCATCGGAGACCACGAGGCCCGCCACGCGCACCTCTCCGGAGGCCGGTCGGAGAATCCCGTTGAGATGCAGCAGAAGGGTGGTTTTGCCTGCTCCATTGGGTCCGAGAAGCGCCACTCGCTCGCCGTGGTGAACATGCAAATCGACATTGCGGAGAGCCTGACGGCCGTCTGGATATGCGAAGCTCAGATCGCTGATCTCGAGAGACGGCTCGCTCATCCCAGCACCGTCACCGATAGAAGGGCCAAGAGGACGGTCGCGAGCGGCACCGAAAGACCGATCCACCATTCCCTGGTGGTCGCGGATCGATCACCAAACACCGGCATCCTCCCGGTAAATCCCCTCGCCACCATTGCCTGGTGGACACGCTCGCCTCGCTCGAACGATCGGATGAAGAGCGATCCGGCCGACTGGGCCAGCGGCCCGTTCTGCCACAACCATCGGGGCTCGTATCCCCGGGCGACCATGGCCACCTTTCGCCGGGAGAATTCGCCGGCGACGATGTCCAGGTAGCGCACCATGAATCCCGCGATGGCAGTGAGAACCCGTGGCACCCGGATGCGATCCAGGCCCCGGAGCAAGTCGGGGATGGTCGTGGTCGCAGAGACGATGATCGATGCCCCCAGGCCAAGAGTTGCCTTGGCCAGGATCGTCCACGCCCCCCACAGCCCGTCGACCGAGAGGTTGAGCCCGAGAACCTCGGTGGTCTCACCCTGTCCGAAGAATGGGAGCATTAGGGCGAAGATCAGGATCGGGACCTCCACGAGCAGCCGTCTGGCCACGAAGCCCGCAGGAAGCTCAGCGACGATCATCACCCCGACGAGGAGGCACCCGGCCAGGAAGTAGGCCCAGAACGCCACGGGCGGGATCACAACCACAGCCAGGACGAAAATCAGAAGCGCCACGACCTTCACCTGTGCCGGTAGCTGGTGAATCGGTGTGGTCCCGTGCCGGTACAGCACGTGATCGTGATAAGTCTCGCTCAGACCGGTGTCGCGCTCTTCCTTCTGATCATCACGAACGCGCCGACGATGGCGGCGCCCACGCCAAAGGTGATCAGCACGCCAATCAGACCGGAGAGACGGGTCCCGGTCGCCTCGTCCTCGATTCCCGAGACCCCATAGTCGGCGAATGGTGAGTCGGCCAACGGGTGATCTTCGGCCGAGTCGATGAATCCCTGGTCGATGGCGACTCGCTCCAACCCGTCGGGCTCTCCAGAAGCCAGTGGCGCGACCCCCAACACCAGCAGTGCGGCTACCACCAGGCCGGCCGCGGCAAAGCCCCAGGCCCCCGCCCGGACCGGCTTCTTCTCTTTGTCGAGGAGATCGAGGTCCTGCACACCGGCGATCAACTCGGGCCGAGTCGCGGCCACGGCGCCCACGGTCGCGGCCGAGATGAGACCCTCACCGACACCAATGAGGAAATGGACGCCGGCCATCGCCGCGAACACCGTCGCAATGTCGACGTTGCCCCGGCCCCCGATGGCGTACTCGATGACGAACGCGAGCGAGGAAGCGACAACCGACGCCAGGGCAGCGGTGAAAGTCGATACCAGGACAGTCGTCCACGACCTCGGGAGGGTCTTCACCATCACCCGAAAGACAACCCAGCCGACCAACCCGGTCACCAGGGCCATATTGAGGATGTTGGATCCCAGGGCCGACACACCGCCATCGGCGATCACGAGCGCTTGGATGATCACCACGACACTCACCGCAGTGATGCCGAGCCATGGACCGACCAGGATCACGGCGAGGGCTCCACCCAGAAGATGACCCGAAGTGCCCGCCGCAACAGGGAAGTTGAGCATCTGAAGGGCGAAGATGAAGGCAGCGACCAGACCGGTCAAAGCGATGCGGCTCTCCTGGAGATACGCACCCGCCCGTTTGATGGAGTATCCGAGACCGCCCGCGGCCATAACCGCAGTTCCCGCCGAAGTGGCGCCATTGAGAAATCCGTCCGGGATGTGCAAGACCTCTGCCTCTCTTGCGACCTTGTCGCAAGAAGGGTAGCGGAGTGGATCAGATCGTGTTTCCGGATGCGCAGTCGGCGCAGAGCCCGGAAAGGGCGAAGTGATTCAGATCGGGGACGAATCCGGTGGCCACCGTGATGGCGGCCGCTAGGTTCTCGCTCTCCTCCCGGGGAAGGGTTTTGGTCGTCCCACAACGGCGACAGATCAAATGCTGATGACCGGCATCTTCTGCCAGGTGATACACCGACGGCCCGTGACCCATGTGCGAATGGGCGAGCAGGCCGGAATCCTCGAGCGCCTCCAGGGTCCGATACACGGTGGACCGGTCGAAACGCGTCCCGCTCTTGGCCCGGGCCCGGTCGTAGATGTCGGCCGCACTCAGATGCTCATCGTGAGCCGCCGCCACGACCTCGCAGACGGCACGTCGGGCATTGGTGATCCGATAACCCCGGTCGCTCAGAGCGCCGACCAAATTGTCGGCCGTGATGTGCACCGGGACAGGCTAAGCGCGGCTCTGAGATGGCCCGCGGGCGGGCCACTACCTTGCCCCTGATGCCGATCGCACTCGTCACCGGTGCCAATTCCGGGATCGGCAGAGCCACAGCGATCGGGCTGGCCCGTGGCGGTGCACATGTGATCGCGGCCGGTCGCTCGGCAGAGCGGACCCAACCGGTCCTGGATGAGATCGCAGGGTTTGGCGGTAGCGCCGAGTTCCTCGAGCTCGATCTCGCCTCGATGACGTCGGTGCGGACCGCCGCCCAGAGCTTCTTGGACACAGGTCGGAACCTCGACCTCCTGGTCAACAACGCCGGCATCGGAGTCAATCGCCGCGGTCTCACCGAGGACGGCTTCGAGGTCCATTTCGGCATCAACCATCTGGGCCACTTCCTCCTGACCCGCGAGCTGTTTCCCAACCTGGGCCCGGAAAGCCGCGTCGTCGCACTGACCAGCGCCCTGCACTTCCGGGCAGATGGCGTCGATTTCGCCAGAGTTCGCCGCCCGACCGCATTCACCGGTCTCGCCGAGTACGCGACTTCCAAACTGGCCAATGTCCTATTCACCAGAGAGCTCGCCCGACGACGCCCCGAGAATCGGGCGTACGCCGTCCACCCTGGCCTGGTCCGCACCCGGCTGATCCCGGGTCCGATCCGCGCCCTCTCGGCGTCGAGCATGGTCAGCCCAGAACAGGGTGCAGACACGGTGCTTTGGTGCGCAACCTCGAAGGATGTGGCCGCGGAGAGCGGGCATTATTACCAACAACGAACCCGCCTTCCCCCCTCGGCTCGAGCGCAGGACAACGACCTGGCCAGCGAGCTCTGGGAGCGATCGGACGAGTGGTGCGGATAGGCGGCCGGGACATGAGTGACAGGCGGTATCGACGCTGATGCATGTCGACGTGAACGGAACGCGGTTGTGGTTCGACGTGGATGGGCCAGCCCTCATCCCAGACGGCATTGAGATGCGGCAACGGCCAACGATGGTGCTCGTTCACGGCGGACCGGGCACCTTCGACCACTCCTACTTCAAGCCGGACTTCGGCCGCCTGACCGAGCATGCCCAGGTCGTCTATCTCGATTTGCGGGGCCATGGTCGGTCGGATTGGGGCGACACAGCCGCGTGGAGCTTCGAAGCATGTGCAGACGACGTTCGCTTGTTCTGTGATGCGGTTGGAATAGCTCGCCCGATCCTGTTCGGACACTCGATGGGGGGACCGATCGTCCTGCTCTACGGTGTCCGCCACCCCGGTCATGCGGCCGGGCTCGTGGTCCAGTCGGGATTCGCACGGTGGGATGCCTCCCGGGTGGTGGAGGGGTTCCGCCGTGTGGCGGGCGACGAGGTCGCCGAGATCGCGAGGCGCAGCTATGCAGGCGAGTCGGTGCCCGACGAGGAGTGGACTCGCGTCGCGTCCGCCTTCGGCCCCCACATTCCGGATGCAGAGCGGAGGGCTCACACGCCGAAGAACCTCGAGCTCGGCTCGCACGGGATGGACCTCGTCCGTCAACTCGACATCGTCCATCAGCTCCGCCATATCGACGTTCCGACGCTGGTTTCGGTCGGAGATCTCGACCCGGTCACGCCCGTCGACGCCGCCGAAGAGATCGTCCACGCTGTGCCGGATGGCATCGCCCGGCTCCACATCTTCGAGGGGGCCGGCCACTTCACGTGGATGGACGACCCGGAGCGCTACTGGCCGATGATCATCGAGTTCATCGAGAGCACCACTAGACGCGACCAGGTCGGGCGTAAGGGACACAACAGGTAGCGTCCCGCTCATGGAGCCGGATCTCTATTACGGCAGCTACCTGAGACTGGACAAACTCCTCGACGCTCAGGAGCTGGAGAGCGCCAAGGCAGGGAGCACCGTGCACGACGAGATGCTGTTCATCGTCGTCCATCAGGCCTACGAGCTCTGGTTCAAGCAGATCCTCTGGGAGATGGACGAGGTGCGACGCATCTTCGGCCAGACCATCGTCGACGACGCAGACATGGGCACCGTCGTCTCGCTTCTGCGACGCATCACCGAGATACAGAAGCTGCTGATCCAGCAGGTCTCGGTCCTGGAGACGATGACTCCCCTCGATTTCCTCGACTTCCGGGACTATCTCTTCCCCGCCTCGGGCTTCCAGTCGGCGCAATTCAGACTCGTGGAGAACAAGCTCGGTCTCCGCGCGGAGGACAGGATGAAGCTGGGTGGCGCCACATATACCTCTCGCTTCACCCCCGACGACACGAGATCGGTGGCAGCCAGCGAGCAGGAGCCGTCGATATTCGACCTGGTCGAGCGATGGCTGGAGCGAACGCCGTTCCTCGACCACAAGGACTTCTCGTTCTGGGAGGCCTTCCAGAAAGCCGTGAAGGAGCGGTTGGAGGCCGACCGGGACGTGGTCGAGTCGAACCCGAGATTGACCGCCGAGGAAAAGACGGCACAGCTCAAGGATTTCGAGACGACGATGGAGCAGTACGAGGCCCTGTTCGATCCGGCCAAGCACGCCGAGCAGCAGGCGGCGGGAAAGCGGCGTCTCTCCCATCGTGCCTTCCAGGCGGCCCTCTTCATCACCCTCTATCGGGACCAGCCCGCATTGCAGGGGGCATTCCGGCTCCTCGAGTTGCTCATGGACATCGACGAGGGGTTCACGACGTGGCGCTACCGCCATGCCCAGATGGTGTTGCGAATGATCGGGCGGCGGATCGGCACCGGAGGCTCCGCGGGGGCCAAGTACCTGGAGAAGTCGGCGGAGCGGAGCCGGATCTTCGGCGACCTCTACAACCTGTCCACCTTCCTCATCCCGAGGGCCGATCGGCCTCCGCTGCCCGCAGGCATCGTGGAATCGATGCGGTTCAAGTACGAGGGATGAACCTCAAGCCTCACTTTTCCCGATTCCTCGGGGCAAAGCCGGACCGCCTCCATTTCGCGGCGCATTCCCATCACCCCTGGCCCGATGTCTCGTTCGAGGCACATCAGCGCGCCTGGCTCGATGCGGCCGAGATGATGGACGACAAGTGGGACCACATCTTCGGGGACGTGATTCCCCGACGCCCGCACCCGGGTAGCCGACGTGCTGGGTCTCGCCGACCCGGCGACCCTGACCTTCGGCCCCAACACTCATTCCTTTCTGCTCAGGATCTTCTCGTGTCTGGAGCCACCGGTCCGTGTCCTTTCCACCGACGCCGAATTCCACTCTTTCACCCGGCAGTCGCGGAGATGGGAGGAGGCGGGGCTGGCCATCGTGGACCGGATCCCCACCGAGCCGTTCGACACATTCGGCGAGCGTTTCACCCGCGAGGCGAGGGCCGGGGTCCACGACCTGATCTATCTGAGCCAGGTCTTCTACGACTCCGGGTTCGCGGTCACCGACCTCGACCAGATCGTCTCCTCGGTACCGGAGAACCGGACCTTCATCGTCATCGACGGGTACCACGCCTTCATGGCCCGGCCCATGAACCTGGGCGCCATCCAGGACCGGGTCTTCTTCCTCGCCGGCGGCTACAAATACGCCATGTCCGGCGAGGGCGCCTGCTTTCTCCACTCTCCGCCGGGCTATGGGCCCCGCCCGCTCGATACCGGCTGGTACGCCGGATTCGGCCAGCTCGAATCAGGTGTCAGTCAGACGATCGCCTACGGCGCCGACGGCTCGCGGTTCTCCGGGGCCACCTTCGATCCGTCCGGGGTCTATCGAATGCGGGCGGTGCTCGGCTGGCTCGAGTCCGAAGGTGCGACGCCGTCCAGGATCCACGAGCATGCCATCTCGCTTCAGGACAGATTCCTCGCGGGCGCGCCTGCTCTCGGCGACTTGCTCGTTGGCGAGGAGGCCCGCCGAGGCAACTTCCTCACCTTCCGATCCGACCGTGCCGGCGACATCTACCAAGCAGCTGCACGAGAAGGGAGTCATCACCGATTTCCGCGCCGACCGGCTCCGCATCGGGTTCGGCGTCTATCAGGACGAGGAAGACGTAGACCGGCTGTTGGATGTGCTGGCGAGCCTCTAGATGACCGCGGTGCAGACCAACTCCACCTTGGCCTTTGGGTCGAACAGCTCGGCCACCCCGATCAGGGCCATCGGCGGGAAATGCTTGCCGAACACCTGGCGATAAGCCTCCCCGATCGGGCCCAAGCTCTCGCGGTAGCCCGGAACGTCGGTGGTGAAGATCGTCATCGAGACCAGATCGGTCGGATCCCCTCCGGCTTCTGTCGATGACCACGGCCACCGAATGGCAGGCGCGGGCGAACTGTTCGACGAGGCCGTCATCCAGCGTCATGTCCTCGTAATGACCGGTCTGGCCGGCGATGTAGAGGGTCCTGCCTTCGCCGGGCAACGCACCGTGGGAGAAGCCTCGGGCCGGAGCGAGACCTACTGGATTCAAGAACTGATGCCCGCTCATCGACCCGTCCACTCCGGAGGCCGCTTGCCGGTGAAGGCCCGGTAGAACTCGGCATGGTCCTCCGTGGTCATCAGCAATGCCTGGGTGAACGCCTCCAGCTCGATGGCGGAGCCGAGGTCCATGTCCAGCTCACGGCCGATCAAGACCTTGGTGGCGCCGTAGGCCAGCGCAGGTCCCGACGCGAGGCCCCTGGCCAGATCGCCCGCGGACCCCGACAGGTCGGCGTCGGCCACCACCCTTGTCGCCAACCCGATTGCGACCGCCCGCTCGGCGTCGACGCTTTCACCCAGGAGCAACAGCTCGGTGGCGCGCCCCAGACCGACCACGCGGGGCAACAGATACGCAGAGCCCATGTCCGCTCCGGCCAGACCCACCCTGGTGAAGAGAAAGCTGAATGACGCCGACTCGGCCAGGATTCTGATATCGGCAGCAAGGGCGATTACTGCGCCTGCCCCTGCTGCCACCCCGTTGACCGCAGCGATCACCGGGATGGGAAGCCGGCGGATGCGTTCCACGACCGCCCCGGTCATCCGGGTGAACTCGAGAAGGCCTCGGGCGTCCATCTCCAGCAGCGGAGCGATGATCTCGTCGACGTCCCCACCGGAGCAGAAACCCCGCCCGGTGCCGGTCAGGACGAGAACGCGAACGTCGTCGCGATGCTCGATCTCCCCGAGCAGGTCCCTCAGGTCTGCATAGACCTCGAAGGTGAGGGCATTGAGCTTGTCGGGGCGGTCGAAGGTGACCGTTCCCACCCCGTCCGCCACCTCGAACCCGAAGTGCTTCCAATTCCCGGTGAAGTCTGCAGAGGCGCGAAATGGGCTCACAGACGTGCGCCTAGACGCCAACCTCCTCGGTGACCACGGGCTGTGCCTCCTTGGCGGTGAGATAGGTGTAGATCCCGAAGAGAAGGGAGAGACCCAGGATCGGGGTGAATATCCGCTTCAACGTCGCATTCTCGGTGGCCAGGCCGACTGCGAACCCGAGCACCCCGGTGTTGACTCCCCAATAGATGACACGATTGGCCGTTTCGGCCACCACCGAGGCCGTGGCCATCATGGCGAAGATCAGATTGGTCATGACCATGATGAAATTGATGTGGTCGACAGATACCAACCAGGGGGCGATCTCCTCGAACTCGGCTCCCGACACGAACAGCGATACGACGTAGGCGAAAAGAGCGATGCCGAGAACGAGACCGAGCACCGCGGTTCTGGCCATGATGCCGGGAACCGGGCCACGCCACTGGGACGGGCCCAAATAGGAGCGCAATCGCCAGATCAGAATGATCAGCCCGATCACCTCCAGCGGCACGTTGGCCTGGAGCATCGCCAAGTTGTCGAGCAGGACGCCCAGCATCGCAAAGACGCCGGCCAGGAAGATCAGGCTCATCTGGACCACCCCTGCCTTCGAGGCGGACAGCGAAGGCGTGTCCCCGCGTCGCAACAACCACTCGATCAGGGCAGTGCCGGCCAGGATGACGTAGCCGACGACCATGGCGGCTGGATGAGCGCCACCGAGTTGTTCGGCGTTCTCCGGTGGGACGATCTCCACCTCGGCCAGCTGCAGACCGAGAGCGATCCCGAGCACGGCGCCGATCACGAGGAAGAACAGGGATAGTGCCATCCCGTACTGGGCGACGTTCCAGGTCGTCCCGCGATGTGCCCGGAGCACCCAGACGAACATCCAGACGATGGCGATGAAGGCCAGGACCCCGCCAATAGGTCGTTGAACGCTCGAAGTGGTCAGGTCCACCGACCAGAAAGCCAGGACGTAGAGGCTCAGCGCGACGATGGAGAAATTGGCCACCGCGTTGCTCGATCGGTCCTCTGGCGAGCCGAACATCAAGATCGCCCCTGCGAAGATGGAGAGGGTCAACCACCCCAGTGTCCCGGCGTGAACATGGGTGAGCAGGGTGTTACGGGGCGGCTCCCAGACATCCGTCCCGTTGAGGATCCCGATCACCACGGTGATGACGAATATCACCAGTGCCGCTCGGAACAGATTGCGCACACCAGAAGGCATCGCGCCCATGGCTCGTCCCTTCTCTCGCAGGTCAGATGATTATGTCAGCGGTCCCCTCAGCGAGGGTGGGCAAATTGGGCCGACAAACGACACACGGGGCAATGCCAACGCTCATACTGGGCGCATGACCAGGCCCCTCGTCGAGGAATGTGAGCGGCTCGGGCACGCCCTGATCGAAGTGGCCGAGGCCGGCACACCGGGCCAGGTCAACCGCCCGCTGCTCGAGGCCCTGGCCGACCACGGGCTATTCGACCGCCTCTTCTCCGACGAAACCGTCACCGCCACCGACCTCTGCTCGATACGCCAAGGGCTGGCCCGGGTTTCCACCGAAGCCGAGACGGCATTCGCCGTCCAGGGGCTCGGGGCAATCCCAATTCATCTCTCCGGAGCCCCGCAGTTGAGGGATCAGGCTGATGCCGGGCGTTCGGAGCGGCGAAACCGTCGCCGCCTTCGCTTTGACCGAGCCGGGGGCGGGGTCGGATGCCGCCGCGCTGTCCACCGTCGCCGAGACAGACGGGGATGGCTTCCGGATCAGCGGAGAGAAGGCGTACATCTCCAACGCACCCGACGCCGACATCTACACGCTGTTCGCCCGGACCACACCCGGCGCCGGATCCCGCGGGATCACCGCGTTCGTCGTCGGCAGCGAAATGGATGGTGTGAGTGGAGAGAGGATCACGATGCTCTCCCCACATCCGCTGGGGCGGATCCACCTGGACGGTGTCTATGTGCCGAAGTCGAACGTCCTAGGCGAGATCGACCACGGGTTCAGGGTCGCCATGCAGACGCTGGACCTCTTCCGCCCCAGTGTCGGCGCCTTTGCCCTCGGAATGGCGGAGGCGGCGCTGCGCATCGCAACCGGTCATGCCATGACCCGCACTGCCTTCGGCACCCCGATCTCCGATTTCCAGGGCGTCTCGCATCAACTGGCCGATGTGCGTCTCGACATCGAGGCGGCCGAGTTGCTCGTGTACTCGGCGGCGGCCGCTCACGACAACGGCGACGCCGAGACGCTCACCGGCAAGGCCGCCATGGCCAAGCTCCATGCCACCGAGACCGCGCAACGGGCGGTAGACACCGCGATCCAGGTCCTCGGGGCAAGAGGTCTCGAGGCCGACACCACCCTGGCCCACCTCTATCTCGAGGTGCGGGCGCCCCGCATCTACGAAGGCACATCCGAGATCCAGCGCAACATCATCGCTCGAGAGCTGTTCAACGGGCGGATCTGAAGCGAGTAGCTATCCGGCTATGGCGGCCCGGACCATGATGCAGGCGTGGGCGAGCCAATTGAAGGGGCCGGCGTCCAGCTTCTCCATCAACTCCGGGGATTCGGCCCCGGGCTGGAGCCAGATGTTGAGGATGCCCGCCTGCTCGCACTCGTCGACCACGTCGAGCCCGCGACGGGCCGGAATGACGAAATCGGCGATGGTCGGCGTCTCCGGAAGGTCGAGAACGGTCTTCCAGCAGGGATCGCCGTCCACCGTCTCCCGATAGGGATTGACCGCCAGGACACGAATCCCACGCCGCTTCAGGTCCCGGTAGATGATCCCGCCGTACTTGGTGGGATGGTCCGTGGCCCCGATCACCGCAACCGAGGCGCCTGGCTCGCCCAGGAGGGAGGTGAGGTCAGTCATCATGTGCCCGGCACGGTATCGGCCTCGCCCGTCTTGTCGGGAATCAACCCGGTACCGTCCTCGTCGTGACGGAGGTTGTCGTCGATGGCGGTCCACTCACCCCGAGCCAGGTGGTGGAGGTCGCCCATCGCCGGGCTACGGGCGATACCGGGGCCGGATCTCTCCAACCGAATGGAGCCTGCGCGCGCCGTGGTCGACGCAGCCGTCGAATCGGGAGACGTCGTCTACGGGATCACGACCGGCTTCGGCGCTCTCGCTTCCACCCGCATAGATCGTGATGAGGCGGAGACTCTCCAGTACAACCTGATCCGGTCGCACGCCTCCGGGGTCGGACCGCCTCTGCCCGATGCCCTGGTCCGGGCCATTCTCCTGCTCCGGGCGAGAACCCTGGCGCAGGGTCACTCCGGTGTGCGGCCCGTAGTGGTGGAGCGCCTTCTCGAGATGCTGGACCGTGACATCCTCCCCGTCATCCCCTCCCAGGGGTCGGTGGGAGCCTCGGGAGATCTCGCCCCCTTCGCCCACATGGCCCTGCCTCTGATCGGCGAGGGGCGGGTCAAAGTCGACGGAGTCATAGTTCATACGGCGGACGCCGGCATGGCCCCACTGGCCCTGCGGGCGAAGGAGGGCCTCTCTCTGCTCAACGGGACCGAAGGCATGACGGCCATGGGCGTCCTCTCACTCCACGAGGCGCGCCAGCTACTCATCGCTGCCGACGCGGCCTGTGCCATGACCATCGAGGCGATGATGGGAAGTGCCCGGCCCTTCCGGGAGGACGTGCATCTTCTTCGGCCGCATCCTGGCCAGATCGCCTCCGCCCGGCGCATCGCTTCCCTGATCGACGGCAGCCCGATCGGGGCCAGTCACGAACACGATTTCGACCATGCCGTGCAAGACGCCTACTCCCTCCGCTGCGCCCCGCAGGTCCACGGGGCGGTGGCCGACACGCTGGACCACATGGAGGCCGTGCTCTCCCGTGAGATGGAATCAGTCGTCGACAACCCGATCGTCTTCCCGGAGACGAATGAGGTGGTCTCAGGCGGCAACTTCCACGGCCAGCCGCTCGCCTTCGTGCTCGACTTCGCAGCCATCGCCGTTTCCGAGATCGCCTCGATCTCGGAGCGGCGCACCGATCGTCTCCTCGACCCGGCGCGATCCCGTGGTCTCCCTGCCTTTCTCGCCAGCAATCCGGGCGTGCAATCCGGGTACATGATCGGCCAATACGTGCAAGCGGCGTTGGTCGCCGAGAACAAGGTGCTGGCTCATCCCGCCTCGGTCGACACGATCCCCACTTCGGGAAACCAGGAGGATCACGTGTCGATGGGATGGGGGGCGGGTTTGAAGTTGAACCAGATCCTGGGCAATGCGCGCAAGGTGGTGGCCATCGAGATGCTCTGCGCCGCCCAGGGCATCGAATACCGCAGCCCTCTCCTTCCCGCTCCCGGGACGGCGGCCATGGTGGGTCTGGTCCGCGCCCATGTCCCACCCCTGACCGAGGATCGGTCACTCACCGATGAGATCGAGGCGGTAGCCGCCCTCATTGCCGATGGATCGGTGGCTGCGGCAGCCAACAGGTGAGCGATCTCTTCGTCACCGGGATCGGGCATCTCACGACCCACGAAGGCGAGGCGATGGTCGACGCCGTGGTCAAGGTCGAGGATGGATCGATCGTCTACGCCGGACCTGGCTCCGACGCCCCCGAACAGGGACCCTCCCCGAGGGTCGAGTGTGAGGGACGGGCCGTCCTGCCCGGATTCGTCGACAGCCACACTCATCTCGTGTTCGCCGGGGACCGGGCGGGAGAGTTCTCGATGAAGATGGCCGGTGCCACCTACGCCGAGGTGGCGAAAAGCGGAGGAGGGATCCTTTCGACCGTGGCGGCGACCCGTGATGCATCGGAGGACGACCTCTTCGCCTCGGCGGCCGCCAGAGTCAGGAGGATGATCACCGCCGGGACAACGACGGTTGAGATCAAGTCCGGGTACGGCCTGGACCTCGAAACCGAGTTGCGCCTTCTCCGGGTCGCCAGAAGGATCGGAACCGAGCTGCCGATAACCGTCAGGACCACATTTCTGGGGGCTCACGCCCTGCCGCCCGAGTTCCGAAACGATCGGGCGGCCTATGTCGACCTCCTGATCGATGAGATGCTGCCCGCCGCCGCGCCGCTTGCCGACTACTGCGACGTCTTCGTCGAAGAGGGCGCCTTCTCGGTCGACGAGGCAAGACGCATCTTCGCCGCTGCCAAAGGGCACGGCCTGGGAGCGCGTGTCCACGCCGAGCAATTGACCCATTCCGGCGGAGCAGCGCTGGCGGCCGAGATCGGGGCCGTCAGCGCCGATCATCTCGATCACGTCACAGAGGGCGACGCCATCGCCCTCGCCGACGCGGGCGTCGTCGCAGTCCTGGTCCCCGGTGCCTCCTACATGATGCGCTCACCTCAGGCACCCGGTCCCATGCTGATCCAACACGGCGTACCTGTCGCCCTGGCCACCGACTGCAACCCGGGGACCTCTTACTTCGAGTCGATGGGCACGGTGATCAGCCTCGCGGTGGTGCAGATGGGGCTCACCACCGAGCAGGCGATCCATGCCGCCACCAGGGGCGGAGCGCTCGCCCTGGGCATGGAGGGCCACGGCGCCATCGCGACCGGGTCCGCCGGCGATCTCGTGGTGCTCGATGCCCCCTCCCCATGCGCACATCCCATACCGGCCCGGGACCAACCTGGTGTGGAAGACGATCAAGGCGGGTCGGGTCGTGGCCGGCGATCAGGTTCCCGGGTAGGGTCGAGATCCATGCGAGATGGCCTCTTGTTCCTCCATATCGTGGGAGTGGCCGGCTGGCTCGGGGGCGGCGTATACGCCTTCTACACGTATTCGGCCCTGGCAACCGATGGAGCCTGCGGCGGCGGGACCGGCGCTACAACGGCTGAAGAAGGTCGAGGACCGGTTCTTCGGGCCGGCGAGCGGTCTCGTCCTGCTCTCCGGAATTGGCCTGGTGCTGACCTCGGAGGCTTTTGGCTGGGGCGATACCTTCGTCCTCATCGGCCTGGGCGCCTTCCTGATCAGCGCGATCATCGGCGCCACCGTCGGCAAGAGAAACAGCGAGCGCCTGGCCGAGGCGACGAGCACGGGTTCCGACGTCGGGGAGGCGCTCAGGTCGTGGCGACGAGGGACGGTCTGGGACTTCGTCATCCTCGCCGTCGTCATCTGGGCGATGATCACCAAGCTCGGAGCCTGAGCGCTCGTGGATCGGGCCAGGATCGACGGTTTCCTCGACCATTTCGTCGATCTCGCCTCGGGGGCCACCACCATCGGACTGCTCGCCGTCGCCGACCGAAGTGGCCTGTCCCGGCATCTCGGGGAGGTGGGTGGCGGCACCGCTGAGGATCTGGCGCGGGGCGCAGGTCTCGAGAGACGATACGTGGAAGAGATCCTCTCGGGTCTGGCCGCCGCCGGTGTGGTCGAGTACGACGCGGGGTCTCGCAGATTCGATCTTCCGGCTGAACACGCCCTCTTCATCGCTGACGAGTCGAGCCCGTACTTCATGGGCGGGTTCTTCGACATGCTCCCGGCCATCCTGAGCCAGGTCGATCAGGTCGCCACTGCCACCAGGCAGGGCGGAGGTGTGCCTTTCGAGGCCTTCGGCGAGATGGCGATCCGGGGCATCGACCGTTCCAACACACCCTCCCAGACGGTCTTCCTCATCAATCGATGGCTCCCAGCAGTTCCCGGCCTGATCCCGGTCCTGGAGGCGGGCGGCACTCGGGTCGCCGACGTGGGATGCGGCTCCGGCACCGCGGCGATCCTGATGGCACGGGCCTTCCCCAACACCCAGGTGGCAGGGTTCGACGTCTCAACCGATTCTGTGGAGATCGCCCGAAGTCGAGCGAGCGGCCTCTCCAACCTCGAGTTCGCCGACCTCGACGTGAGCGAGATCCCCACCGACCCGCGATTTCGGCTGATCACCACCTTCGACGTGATCCACGACCTCGCCGATCCGCTGGTCGGGTATGCGCCGGATCCGCGAGGCGCTGGCCGACGATGGTGTCTATCTGATGATGGAGCCCAACACCGGCTCGAAGCTCGAGGACAACCTCGACGCGAGGAGTGCGATGCTGTACGGAGTTTCGACCCTGCATTGCATGACCCAGTCACTGGCACAGGGTGGTGCGGGTCTCGGGGCAGCGTGGGGTCGGGAGAGGGCGGAGACGATGGCCGGAGAGGCGGGCTTCGGGTCCTTTCAGCCGCTGGACGACCATCTCCAACAAGTTCTCGGCGTTCTATCTGCTCACCCGATAAGGGGCGGTCGTCGCCAATGCTTGCGCCGGGCGTTCCGGTCGAGACCGAAGTCGGCCGGGGTCACGCCACCGGGATGACGTGCCTTGGGGCCGGTCACGGCGTCGACACACGGCATACCGCATTCGATCAGGTCGACCCCGACCCACACGAACTCCCAGGGCTCGGGGTTGGGGCCCTGGGCGGTGACGTCGTCGGGGTAGGACGGGATGAACCCAAACCGCTTGGCGTTGTAGAAGTTGTCGGCCGCCAACCATGCGTAATCGGGGGTATCCCGAAACTCACCAAAGGTCCCGTCCGCATATCGAAAATCGAGGGCATATCCGCTGTGATGCTTCGAGGTTCCCGGGATGGAGTACCAGGTGAGGGCGGCGTCGATTGCCTCGTCGGTGGTGCCCCTCAGCTTCGAGTTGAACTGGGTTCGCTGGCTCTCCGGCGACCGGTAGGCGGAGGAGACGACGAATCCGTGGCCTGCCGCCCGTGCTGCTTCTTTCAACTCCAGCCAGGCGGCCGCCGCCTGCGGTTGCATCGGCACACCGTCGGCGCTGCCCAGATCGGGACCGGCGATCGGCCGCAACACGTAGCCACGATCCGTGGCGATATCCCAGATCCGAGCGTCCAACGCGGCGTCCCCGGTGATGGGAAGACGACCCGATCGGAGGCGCCAGGTTGGGCAGGGTCTTGGCCACTGCGTAGTCGTACATCGCCTTGAACTCGTCGCCGGTGTAGGTCGGAAACTCCTCCTCGACGGCCTGCGCCGGGAGGGCAGCGGCCATCCCGAGGACCAATGTGACCAGGGCAAACAGCGATCTCATCCTTGCGGACACGCTAAACCGGATGGACCTTTTGCCGGTCGATCCCCGCTACCAGGCCCCGCCGCCACCTCCGCCGCCGCCACCACCGCCGCCACCTCCCCCACCCGAGAACCCACCGCCACCACCGCTGGAAGCGGGCGGCGAGAAGGCACCGGTGAGGGCGGAGTTGAGGCCGGCGAAGGCGTTCTCGGTGTGGCCGCCCGAGTACCCGTAAGTACCGAACCAATAGATCGAGGAGGTCTGTTCCAGTTCCGGCGGAGCATGGAGGCGGGCCTGTTGCAGCACCTCCTCTGCCACCCCGAACACGATGGCATAGATGAGGAATCGGTCCCACAGCTCCAGCGAGATCGGCGGTGCCTCCTTCAGCCTCGAGAAATCGGTGAGGTAGCGGCGGAAGGCGTCCCAACGCTCTGCCTCCAACGCTCCCTCCTTCGACCGCCGCACCCGGATCCGTCGGAACATGAGGAAGATGTAGAGGGCGAGGGCACCGATCACCATCCCGATCACGATGAAGATGGCCATGGTCTGCCCGCCTGGCCGGCGCTCGAGTATGTCGGGCAGGAACACGATGGCTCCGAACACGAGCAGTCCCACCGCGATGGCGACAAACCAGGCGACACCGTTACCCCTCTCGTCGAGAAGACCGGCTCGCTTGATCGCGGACAGGACCTTGCCCCGGAAGCTCTGATAGCTCGAGGCGTTCTCGGAAGCATCCTCCCGGATCGCCTCCCGGAATTCGTGCAGGGGTCGGGGACCCTCGTCGAGGACCCGGCCGACAACGCTCAGGACCGACTGCTCGTAGTCCCGATATCCCGTGTCCTTGTCGGTCAGCTCGAGAACCAGATCGGTGATCGTCTCGTCCCGCAGCCCACCCCAGGTGCTGCGCTCGACCTGTGACGGCGTCGCCTTGATCGCTCCTTGTCGAATCAGGTCGAACATCGTGGCGGTGAACTCCTTCTCGCTCACCGCTCCCTGGGTGAGGAGGGCTCCCACCTCCGCGGGCTTCAGATCGGTCGGGGGCTCTTGCTCGTATTCCCGGTCGTAATCGACCGCCGGCTCCTTGCCGTACCGGAAATAGACCAGGCTGCCCAGGCCCGCGGATAGAGCCACCGCGAAAACCGAGCCCCAGATCAGCCCGGTCCTTGCCGCAGTCGTCGCGTCCGAGGCTTCCTCGGCGAACGCCGCCTCCTCGGCGAGGATTGCCTCCAGCCCGTTGCCGGGGACGACCGTGGCCCCGTCGGTGGATGCGAGCAGAGTCCGCGGGAAGACGGTTCGAAGCTCCACCCATTGATAGGCCGGAACATTGTTCGCCACCAAGGAGGGGGTGACCTCCTCGGGTCCCAAGGACGTCTCCCCGTCCACACCGTATGGATGCCCGAACACCAGGAAGTCGCCTGGCTCGGCGCCGGCGCGCACGATCGCGCTCGCCTCGAGATGGTCCAGGCCCACCGCCCATTGGTCACCCCAGACCTGCACGTTCACATCCACCACGTCGTCGTAGGCCACAGCCACACCCGTCATGACGTAGCTGATCTGAAATGTCCTCTGCTCATTCGGACGACGAGTGGTGCCACACGATGCGTACCAGGTCGCTCTGCTCCTCCACCCCGTAGGTGCCCGGGTTGGAGGAACACCCCAACTCTGTGCAGCCACCCAGCCTCATAAGTGATCGACTCGTCACTCACGGTCACGCCGGTGATCGCCTCGCCCGGGCGAAGCGGGATGTCCCGGTACGCCCCCGAGAAGTCTCCGTCGAAGTCATAGGTCAGGCTCTCGATGATCGAGAGAGAGCCGTCGTCATTGACCACGATTTCGACGTCCGCCTCGCTCATCCAGAACGACTTGGCCAGAGCCGCCGTCGCCGGTGCGACGACGAGCAGGAGGACGATCAGAGCTCGGGTGAGCCGCCCCAACTCAGAAATCGACGGTCGGGGCTTCCACCGCCTCGGGCCCGGCCTCGAAGAACTCCCTGATCTGGAACCCGGTCATGCCGGCCACGATGTTGGTGGGAATCTGCTGCACCTTGTTGTTGTAGGTCAGGACCGTGTCGTTGTAGATCTGACGGGAGACGGCGATCTTGTTCTCGGTCTCGGCAAGCTCGTTCTGCAGGTTCTGGAAATTCTCCGTCGCCCGCAGCTCGGGATAGGCCTCCGCGACGGCGAACAATTGGCGCAAGGCCTGGGTCAGGAAGCCTTCGGCCTGTGCCTGCTCGGCGGGGCCGGCGGCGGACTGAGCGGCGCTCCGCGCCTGCGTCACCCTCTCGAATGTCTCCCGCTCGTGGGAGGCGTACCCCTTCACCGTCTCCACCAGGTTGGGGATCAGGTCGTAGCGACGCTTGAGCTGGACATCGACCTGGGCCCAGGAGTTGTCGACCCGGTTGCGTGACTGGACGAGCCCGTTGTAGATGCCGATGAAGGCAAAGATCAGGATCGCCACCACGACGATCACGACGATCCAGATGAGATCCATGGCCGGGCAGTGTAGGGCCAACCGTTTTGGCGCGGAGTTCCGCGCCAGAATGAGGGGTCATGACCTCGGAAGGGCGATTCGGCGCCGTCATCAGCTGCATGGACGGGAGGATTCAGACGCGGACCATCGACCAGGTGATGACCCGCTTCGGTGTCCGCTATGTGGACAACATCACGTCCACCGGAGCCGTCCAGCATCTGGACGGAGCTGTGAGCCCGACCGGTGAGGGTCTCCTCGACAGCCTGACCGTGTCGAAGGACGCCCACGGGACCAATCAGGTGGCGCTGGTGGCGCACGCCGGGTGTGCCGGCAACCCGGTCCCCGACAACACCCAGAAGGAACAGCTGCGCAGGGCGAAGACCGTGGTGGCAGAGCGGTTCCCCGAGATGGAAGTGATGGCTCTCTTCTTCGACCCGAGAATCGGGTTCGAGAAGATCCACTAAGTTCGGCTCCCAGACCCGATCGAGGAAATGATGAATCAAACCGCCCTGTCCGATGCCCTGACCGAACTGCTCGGGCTGGAGCATGCCCCTATCGCCATCACCTTCCACGACGAGCTACCCGACGACGGAGTTCCCCGCTTCGACGCCCCGATGTCGGCGCCGACCGAAGACGGTCGATCGGGTCGGGCCGCCGCTCCGTGTGTCTTCTGGATGCACGCCCACGAGAGGACGTTCGACACCCTGGCCGAGGATCACGGCAACTGCTCTGTGGGCCGGTTCACCCATGGCTTCGCCGAGGCCGCCGACATCCTGGACAAGACCGATGTCGCCGCACTGCTCGACGTGGGATGGGTGACGATGGAGGCCTTCGCCGGAGTTGCCGCCCTGTCGCGCAGGCCCAAAGGCGTCAGATATGGCCCCCTGGCCGATGCGGAATCGAGCCCGGACGTCGTGCTTCTGCGTGTGACACCTCGTCAGATGATGGAGATCAACGACGCGGTGGAGGTGGACTGGTCGGGCAAGCCACAGTGCCAGATCCTGCCCCGGGCCGCGGACGACGGCGTGATCGCGGCCTCGATGGGCTGCGCACTATCCCGGGCCCGCACCGGGATGGGCGACGATGAGCTGACGGTGGCGGTCCCCGGTCATCGGGTCGAGGAGCTGGTCGCGGCCCTGCGTCCCGTCACCACGGCCGATGGAGCCGTCGTCGGCTACGCAGTGGCCGACCTGGCCCGCTTCTGACCTACCTCTTGGGCGGCGGCTCCAAAGCGTCCACGACCGCGGACCACTGAACCGGGAGCTCGACCGGGGATGGCCGGGACATGAGGCGGAGGTAGAGATCAGACGCCGTCCCACTGGCTGCTTCCCTTCCCGGCTCCCGAACCGAAGCTCCAAGACTCGCCCAGGTCGGTGGCTGTGACGTCGAGCACACCCGGGATCTCGCCCATGCGGGGGACCCACATGTCACCGAACTCGTCCAGGGCTGTCCGACCCACCAATGCGGTGAGGGGAGCCGGTTCGCCAAAGGCCTGGTCGGCATCCCAGCGATGCAATCCGGTCTCGATCACCATCCTCTTCTCCCAGAGCCCGATCGTCGACTCCGGCCAGAAACCCCACACCGCGGCGGCCGGGTCCGACTCTTCCAGGGCGATGAGCATCTCCTCGAGATTGCCCTCGTACCAATCGAGGATGTCGGCGCCCTGCGGTGGCCGGGGAGCAGACGGGCGCTCGGTGGGGAACTCCCGGCAAATGATCGTGGTGCGAGCGTGGTTGCCACCGAGATGCGACATGAGGTCACTGATCAGCCAGCCGGGATACTGAGGGACCGGACGCTCCCGATCGAGCCGACCCAATTCGAGGACCCGCTCGCCGTCGGAGCGGATCGCCGCCAGGTTCTCAGCCGAGAGCACGGGCCATGGCCTCCCCCATGTCGCTCGGCGTCTCGGCCATGACGATGCCGGCTCCCGTCATCGCCTCGATCTTGGCGGCGGCCGTGCCCTTCCCTCCCGACACGATGGCGCCGGCGTGCCCCATTCTCTTTCCGGGTGGCGCCGTGGTCCCGGCGATGAACCCGGCCACCGGCTTGGTCATGGAGCCGGCGACGAACTCGGCAGCATCCTCCTCGGCGGTGCCGCCGATCTCCCCGATCATGATCACACCCTCGGTCTCGGGGTCCTCCTCGAACATGCGGAGCATGTCGACGAAATTGGTCCCGTTGACCGGGTCGCCGCCAATTCCGACAGCGGTCGTCTGGCCCAGTCCGTTCAATGTCAACTGGTACACCGCCTCGTAGGTCAGGGTCCCCGATCGAGAGATCACACCCACCCGCCCCCGCTCGTGGATATAGCCGGGCATGATCCCGATCTTGCACTCGCCCGGGGTGATCACGCCGGGGCAGTTGGGACCGATGAGACGGGTCGCCTTGTCGGCGAGGTAGCGCTTGGCCTCGATCATGTCCGCGACCGGGACACCTTCGGTGATGGCCACGACCAGATCGAGACCGGCGGCGGCCGCTTCCATGATGGCGTCGGCGGCGAATGGCGGCGGCACGTAGACCACCGATGCGTTGGCCCCGGTGGCGGCCACCGCCTCCTCCACCGTGGCGAACACCGGCAGGTCGACCGAGTAGGTGTCATCTCGCCCCGGCACACCCGATGGGTCGGTCTCGCCCTCGAAGTGGGCGACGCTCCCCTTCCGGGATGGGTGGACCGCCCCCACCATCTGGGTCCCGTAGGCGATCGCCTTCTCCGTGTGGAATTGACCGGTCTTGCCCAATCCCTGGATCAAGACCCTGGTGTCCTTGCCGACGAGGATGCTCATCGAGCCAATTCCACGATCTTCTCGGCACCGTCCTTGAGGCTGTCGGCGGCAACCAGGTCGAGCCCGGAGTCATTCAAGATCCGCTTGCCCTCCTCGACGTTCGTCCCCTCGAGCCTGACTACGAGGGGCACCTCGAGCCCGACGTTCTTGACGGCGGCGACGATGCCGTCAGCGATGACATCGCAGCGCATGATGCCACCGAAGATGTTGACGAAGATCCCCTTGACCGAGGGGTCCTTGGTGATGATCTGGAACGCGGTCGTGACCTGTTCCTCATCGGCGCCGCCTCCGACGTCGAGGAAGTTGGCCGGCTCACCCCCAACGTGCTTGATCGTGTCCATGGTGGCCATTGCCAGGCCGGCACCGTTGACCAGACAGCCGATCGTCCCGTCGAGCTTGATGTAGCTGAGCCCGGCCTGTTTCGCCGCCAGCTCGGCCGGGTCTTCCTCGGTCTCGTCGCGCATGGCGGCGATGTCGGGATGACGGAAGAGTGAGTTGTCGTCGAATCCCATCTTCCCGTCGAGCGCCATGACCTGGCCCCCACCGGTGATGACGAGCGGGTTGATCTCGATCAGATCGGTGTCGAGCTCGGTGGCCGCACGGTCGAGGGCCTTGACGAATCTGACGAAGCCTGATGCCGTGTCACCTTCGATTCCGAGCCCGTGGGCGAGGGCATTGGCCTGAAAGTCGGCGAGGTCGATGGCCGGGTCGATCTCTTCCCTCAGGATCTTCTCCGGCGTCTCGTCGGCGACCTTCTCGATCTCCATACCGCCCTCGGTGGAGGCCATGACGATGTTCCGGCTCACCGACCTGTCGAGGAGGATGGCGAGATAGAGCTCGCGGTCGATGTCGATCCCCTGCTCCAGATACAGCCGGCTGACCACCTTTCCCTCAGGCCCGGTCTGAACTGTCACGAGAGTCGAGCCGAGCATCTTGCCTGCCAACTCCCGCACCCTCTCCTCGGCGGCCTCGGGCCCACCTTCCACGCCTTCGGTGATGACGTTCACTCCGCGCAGATCGGGGTGCTCTTTGAAGGTCCCCTTGCCCCTGCCCCCGGCATGGATCTGAGACTTGAGGACGACCACGGGGTTCCCCGACTCCTCGATCAGCGGCCGCACCGCGGCGACCGCCTCCTCGACCGTTGTCGCCATCCGGCCCAAGGGGACGGGAATCCCCCGGGCAGCCATGACCTCCTTCGCCTGGTACTCGTGGATCTTCAAGAGGCGCTCCTAGACCTTGGACGGGACATTCGACTCCGCCCACGACGTGATCATGTCGAGGGGGGTTCCCGGGGGTGAAGATGGTGGCCAGACCCGCATCGAGCAATGCCTGGAAGTCTGCCTCCGGAATCACGCCACCACCGAACACGACGATATCCGTGGCGCTGCGGGCAGCGAGCTCCTCGACCACCTGCGGGAACAGCGTCTTGTGGGCCCCGGAAAGCGAGGAGAGACCCACCGCATCGACGTCTTCCTGCACCGCAGCCTCGGCGATCTGAGCCGGGCGTCTGGTGAAGACCGGAATAGATGACTTCGAACCCTGCATCGCGCAGCGCCCGAGCGATCACTTTCGCTCCGCGATCATGACCATCGAGGCCGGGTTTGGCGATGAGGATGCGTCGGGGCATTCCGGCACGGAAGCGTAGTTGGGATCAGCTTTCTTCAATCCGGTGCCAGGATGCCCAATCCTCGAGGTGGGCCAGCTTGAACTCGGCGCAGGCCGGCCCCTGGAAATTGGGCTCCTCCACGCACGCGGCCTCGTACTCCTCCGGGAACAAGAGGTTGGCGAACCGCTGATAGGACGCCGTCATCCTCTCGTCCTCGAGATACGGCCCTGCCACGAACAGGATGCGCCCGTCCTCGATCCCGAACTGCTGTGAGACCACGGCCGGCGCCTTGTCAACGGCCTCGTTCAGGACGTTTCCGTAGGCAACGTCACATCGGATCGTGGAAGGTGGAAGGGACGCACAACCGAGCAGCTCAGTCGTCGCCTCCAGCATCGCCTGATACTCGACCTCGGCGCGGGAGCGCTCCTCGGAGGGGCCCGTTCGCAACCGATCCGGCGCCCTGAGGGCATTGGCGGCATCGAAGTCGCCTCCGTACCAGGCCTCCAGATGGGTCTCGATGAGCCGGCGCTCGGACAGGTTCGTGAGGTCCATCCCACCACCTTGTCCAATCGCCAACGTCGCGAAGGCGAGGACCCCGACGATGGCTGCCGACACCCAGTGACGCGTCCCGGTGGATCGGCGGGGCTTGGTTCCCGGGGCTGTCAGCCCGTCGGGCTCGACGAGGACTGGGCTCACAGCCACCGAGCCTAGAGCGGCCGAGGCTCACCAGTACCGGGACCGACCTACCCTTGGCTCCATGAGCGCTTCCAACCTGCACGGGCTGGCCGCAGCCGGTGTCTCCATCTGGTCCGACCAGATCTCCAAAGCCATGCTCGATTCCGGAGAACTTGCCCGGAGGATCGACGAGGACGCGGTGACGGGGGTCACCTCGAACCCGACCATCTTCGCCGGCGCCATCGTCGGCTCCTCCGATTACGACGATCTGCTCCGAGAGCTCAAGTCCGCCAACGTCTCCACCGAGGAGATAGCCAAGACCCTGATGGCGACCGACCTGAAGCGAGCCTGCGATGAGCTGGCCGGTGTCTTCGAGCGCACCAACGGGACCGATGGTTTCGTCTCGGTAGAGGTGGCGCCGACGCTGGCCGGCGAGACCGAGGCGAGCGTGGCCGAGGCCAGGGATTGGGTCAAGCAGGTCGACCGACCCAACCTGCTGGTCAAGATCCCGGCCACCCAAGAAGGCATCCCTGCAATCCGCCAGCTTCTCGCCGAGGGGATCTCGGTCAACATCACGCTGATCTTCTCGTTGGAACGGTACGGCGAGGTCATGGAGGCCTACCTCTCGGGGTTGGAGGAGTTCGCCGCCTCGGGCGGGGATGTGAGCAAGGTGGCTTCGGTTGCCTCGTTCTTCGTCTCTCGTGTCGATACCGAGACCGACAAGCGGTTGGAAGAGATCGGCACGGCCGAGGCCCTCGACCTGAGAGGGATCACCGCCAATGCCAATGCCCGCGTCGCCTACGGCCGCTTCCTGGAGGAGTTCGGCTCGGACCGGTACCGGGCGTTGTCGGAGAAAGGGGCGCGGGTGCAGAAGCCACTCTGGGCCTCCACGTCGACCAAGAACCCCGACTACCCGGACCTCTGTACGTGGAGAACCTGGTGGCTCGCGGACACCGTGAACACCATGCCGCTGGAGACGATTGACGCCTACCAGGACCATGGCAACCCGTCACCGGAGCCATTCACGGCGGCGGACATCGAGCAGGCCAGAGCCGATCTCGACCGTCTGGCCGATGTCGGCGTCGACTACGACGACGTCGTCAAGGTGCTCGAAGACGAAGGCGTCGACAAGTTCACCAAGAGTTGGCTGGAGCTGCTCGAGGACATCGAGAAGGCATAGGCACTCTTGGTTATTGCGGCATCGGGATGTGCTCGGCATCTACGGTCGCAATATGCCGAGGCTCCTTGTTCGTGAACACAGCGATTGGTCGCCGGAAGTTGTTCTGACGGCTGCACGGGACTTCTCAGATAAGCGAGCTGAGAGGTGGCCGGACGTGCATGTCGAGTACCTGCAGGTGCACGAGATTGGTGAGGACTATGCCGAGGTGACTGAGGGCAACCCTTGGCCGATCGGATACGTCTGGGAGCGGTTGCATTACGACTGGTCCGATCCGCAGGCTCTGAGGGGAGAGGTCATCGACTCCAACCTGTTCAAGCCAGGAAGCTCGTGGGAGCTCTGGGCGACCCCCGAGGGCGGGGGTAGCAGGGTGGAGATCCGCGCCGTACGTCATCTGCGCGGTCGAGGGTGGTTGCTTGCCCCGTTCTTCCTCCCACTCCCGTTTGTCTCGGCGGCCGCCAGCGTGCGAGCGCACCTGCGCCACTTTCTCAGCAGCATCGACGCGCCGATCTCCGACGACGAAAGCGGCAACGCATAGCGGCTGAAGAAATCCTCGAGATCTGCCGTCAAACCTCTTGTTTCTGTCACTGGGTCGAACGTATGTTCGTAGGTATGGAGCGAACCTTGCTCTCGACCGGATCAGCTAGAGCAGCGGATGCTGGCCCGGCAGGCCGAGATGAGCCGGCTCGACCGCCGAGCAGTTGCTCGACCTCGAAGAACTCGATTACCGGCAGGTCGCTACCGCCGATGGTTGCCGGTCCCTGTCGGAATGGACGACGGCCCGGTTGGATATCCATCCCGACACTGCGAAAACCCTGGTGCGGACCATGCGGCGAACCGTGGATCGTCCTGATCTGCGGGAAGCATTGGCCGCAGGTGATATCAGCTTCGACCGGCTGGAAGCCCTCTCCCGGATCCCCGAAGACGTCGGAGCTTCTCGGAGCATCTGGATGTGGCCGGGGTGCGTCGGGAAGCAGCCAAGCGGGTCCGGATCAGCTCCGAAGACGAATATCGGACCGCCCGAGACCAGTTCCTGATCCTCCAGCCCTCCCTGGACGAATCCTGGTGGAAATTGTGGGGTGGGCTCGACGGAGCAACCGGAGCTCTCGTCGACAAGACACATCTCCGAGAAGGCCGATGATCTACCCCTTCTCCCCGACGGGACCCGTGGCGACTCCTCATGGCGGAAAGCAATGGCCCTGGCCGAACTCTGTGTCAGCGACGATCCGCCACCAGCCCAGCTCACCGTATTCGTCGACACCACCCAAGCCACCCCATCCAACGGGCAAGCCGGAGTGGTCCTCGAAGCCGGACCCCGGATCGGCCGAGACGCCCTCGAAGCCATCCTCTGCGATGCGGTCACCGAAGTCACCGCCCGAGGAGAAGACGGGACCCCAATGGTCTACGGGCGGAGAACCAGGACCATCCCACCCGCCCTACGACGGGCCATCATCCACCGCGACGGAAACACCTGCGCCGGCGACGGCTGTCCCAGCACCCACCGACTCCAAGTCCACCACATCATCCCCTGGTCACAAGGCGGAACCACAGACCCCGACAATCTGATCACCCTCTGCTGGTTCCACCATCAAATCGTCGTCCACCAACAAGGCTTCCAGCCCTACCACCACCCAGACCACGGACGAATCCGATTCCGCAAGCCGGCCCTCCGCGGGCCGCCTTCGGGCTGATCAGCCATAATCCAGGGATGATCGTCACCCGTCTGGGACACGCCTGTCTCCTGGTCGAGTCCCCGTCCACCCGCCTCCTCATCGACCCCGGGACCTTCTCCAACACCTGGCACGGCCTCACCGATCTCGATGCGATCCTCCTGACCCATCAGCACCCGGACCATTTCGATGCGGACAACGTCGAGACCGTCATCGCGGCCAACCCGGAGGTGCGCCTGATCGTCGAGCCGGCCGTGGCCAAGATCCTTTCCGAGCAATCACCGCACGCCGCCCTCGTCGGCGAAAAAGTGGATCTCGGGAGTGTCACCGTCGAAGTCGTGGGGGGCGAGCACGCCGTGGTCCACGATCGCATCCCCGCAGTTGGCAACGTCGGGTACATCATCCGCGAGAGCGGTGGACCCACGCTGTTCCATCCCGGCGATTCGTACGACGTCACGCCTTCGGGGATAGATCTCCTCGCCCTGCCCTTCGTCGCACCATGGGCCAAGACGGCGATGACGATCGACTTCGCCAACTCGGTGAAACCGGAGCGTGCAATCCCGATCCACGACGTCTTCCTCAACGAGATAGGCCGTTCCACCTGGATGCGTATCTGTCGGGGCGTCATCGACGAGACGATCGTCATCGACGACCCTGCGCTCGGCGATCCGTATACCGTCTAGACCATGGCCACCGACCCGACCTTCCTGACCTGGCTCCTCAAGCTCGCCAATCGCATAAACCCGCTGACCAGCGGGCCAGAAGCACCCTTGGTGACGGGCGCCGCCCTCGATTCCTTCGGACCTTCCTTGATGCCTCGCTCGTCGGTACACCAGGGCATCGCCGGGGGCCTGGCGGTGATCTCGGCCCGCGCCGTCGGTCTCTCCGTCGACAGGGTGGTCCGGTTGGTGGCCCCGGAGACAGCCCCACTTGCCTGGCGCATCGGTGCCCGGGCGGTTCTCGCCGGTGGGGGCGCCGCTCTGGGGCGCATCTCCGAGACCGAGGACGAGTCCACCGCAAGGGCATCGCTCCGCAGCACCGGGAAGCTCATCAAC
The DNA here is from genome assembly GCA_963843585.1 of uncultured Acidobacteriota bacterium. Taxonomy (GTDB): domain Bacteria; phylum Actinomycetota; class Acidimicrobiia; order Spongiisociales; family ZC4RG35; genus JARDZU01. The sequence continues at coordinate 49,858 of CAWJLJ010000006.1, read as the reverse complement.
GTGGCCGCCATCGGGGGGATCATCTACGAGGCTGCCATCCGACGTCAGCGAGAAGGTCGACTCACCAATCGTGCCGATCATCACCGGTCTCGGTGGTTTCGGATATGCGATGACGAGGTGGTCCAAGGAGTTGGACACCCGCCAGGGTGTGGTGGCGAAGTGGACCGCCGAGGACAAGCCGGCCAACATCTTCGCCTCGGTCGCCATCGCCGCGGCGGTGGCAAATGGGGGACGCGCCTTGGGACGGGGATATGCCTCCTCCAGACGCTCCATGGTCGGATACATGGGCGAAGGGGTGGGACACGTAGCCATCGGCCGGGCCATGAACCTCGCTCTGTGGGGTGTAGGCGCGGTGGCGCTCTATCAGGGATTGGTCACGAGGATCTCCAGGAGCCAACTCCAAGATCGAGACCGCCTTCGCCACGCCGCCCAGCAACGAACATGTTTCCGGAGGGCCCAACAGCATCTCGCCATATGCGCAATTGGGGCTCCAGGGCCGCCGCTACGTCTCCGAGGTCGTCACCCCCGAAGTCATCGAGCAGACGATGGGTCAGTCGGCCGTGGCTCACCCGATCCGCGCCTACGTTGGTGTGGAGAACGAGCCGGTCTACGCCACCGGGCGGTCAGAGCTCGCACTGAACGAGATGGAGCGCCTCGGCGCCTTCGATCGGAGCTATCTCCTTCTCGTCTCCCCGACCGGGACCGGTTGGGTGGATCACACGATGATCGAGACGGCCGAGATCCTGACCCGTGGAGACATCGCCACCGTCTGCATCCAGTACGGCAAGGCGCCGTCCTTCCTGGAGGTGCAGGGAGTATCCCTCGGGCGGGCCCAATTCAGGCAGTTGCTCTGGGGCGTCAAGCAACGGCTCAGGGCGGTGCCTGAGGAGAAGCGACCCAAGGTCCTCGTATTCGGTGAGAGTCTCGGGGCCTGGTCGAGCTCCGACGTGGTGATGCACCAGGGCATAGCCGGCTTCGATCACTACGGCATCCACCGCGCCCTTTGGTTTGGCCTGCCCGGCCTGGCCCGCTGGTCGAAGACGGGAATGCGCGAAGGGCGCAACCGTCTGACTCCAGAGGGAACCGTCGCTCCTTTCGACCATTTCGAGCAATACCAGGCGCTGAGCAAGGATGAGCGGCAGAAGATGCGGGCGGTGATCGTCGACCACGACAACGACCCGATCGCTCAGTTGTCATTGCGAATAGCCGTCAAGAGACCGCCGTGGCTCGATGGAAGGCGCGGCCGTGGAGTGCCGGAGTCGATGAAATGGGCTCCGATGATCACCTTCACCCAGGTTCTCGTCGACGCCATGAACGCCATGGTGACCATCCCGGGCCAGTACAAGTCCTTTGGCCACGACTACCGGGCCGACACCGCCGCATTCGTCCAAGCGGCCTACGAGCTTGCCCGAAGTGACCGAGAAGCAGATGGCTGCCCTCCACGACACCTTGGTTCGGCGTGAGCTCGATCGGGCGGCCCGGATCAAGGCCGGCCAGGATGCCGGCCGAAAGGACACGATGGGCCGGGTCGCCTCCGACACCCAGTAGCCGCTTACTTCCCTTTCAGCTTCTTCTCGGTTCTGTCCTTGACCGTCCGTCCGATGACGAAGTTGAGGAGGCCGAGGATGAAGCTCACTCCGGCGATGACGAAGAACATGGTGAAGATCTTCGAGATGTCCGTGGTTGGACTGAAGTCGCCGTAGCCGATGGTGGTCAGTGTGATCACCGTGAAATAGAGCGAGTCGAGCACGCGCCATCCTTCTACCACGGAGTAGAAAACGGTCCCGGTGGCCACGATGGCCAACGCCCCGACTATGAGTACCCGCCCTGCGGGCTCGGCCCAAACCTCGCGGAACGTCTTGAAGACCGCTCTGATCACACGGACAAGTTAGAACTGCAGGTCGACCCTTTCGGGTATCAGCTCGTGAGGTCCTCGACGGTCTTGCGAGCCCTTCGCTCCCTGGTCTCGGGTTTCTTCGCCTCGGCCACATGAAGCGCATGCTCACGACGGTGGGAGTAGCTCAGAGCCTCGAATGCGTCGCGGGCGGCAGGGTTGGCCTCGAGGAGCTTGGCCAACTCGACGGGGACCTCGACCACTCGCTCGGCTTCGTCCCGCACGATGGTCACTTCGAGCTCGTCACCGTGGGCCTTGCCCAGCCCCTCTCTGATCTCCTTGAGCACACCGAGCACCGAGTCTCCTCCCATCCGCACGATGCTTCCCCGGTACTCGATCCCGTCGAAGGTGGCCCGCACCGGGATGCGGCCGCCGCCGCCGAGAGCTTCGACTACATCGGGCGGTATCCGGACGTAGGCACCGCCGCGTGGCGCCTCCTCGAGGATCGCGACGAAACCGCTCAGGCCCGCTCCAGAGGCGCCCACGCCAGCAAGAGACGCTTCTTGCCCTGGGTGTCGAACATGACCTCGGCTTCGGCCAGCTCGCCGGCGCCCACCACCTCGCGAACCGTGCCCAGTCCCCATTTGTCGTGTCGGACCCGGTCGCCGGGCCCGATGTTCGCCGCGTCCACCGTGGTACGCGGGCCGGTGGCGGCGGCTCGCTCCGAGGCGCTGCGCCGCTGACGCTTCCCCGCTTTCTCCATGAGCCCGTCCGGGACCTCCGTGAGAAATCGAGAGGGTGGGTTGTAGTTGGAGCCACCGAACAGCATCCTGCTCCAGGCCGAGGTGAGGTAGAGGCGGTCCTGGGCTCGGGTGATCCCGACATACGCAAGCCGGCGCTCCTCCTCGAGCTCGCTCGGATCACCGAGGGATCTCATGTGGGGGAACACGCCGTCCTCCATCCCGACGATGAAAACGACCGGGAACTCGAGGCCTTTGGCCGTATGAAGCGTCATCAGCGTCACAGCTCCGGCGCCTTCCTCCCATTCATCGATGTCGGCGACGAGCGCGGTGGACTCCAGGAACACTTCGAGACGTCGCAGGTTGTCGAGTTCGTCGAACTCCTCGTCGCCGATCACCGCACCCTCGTTCGACGTCTCGAACTCGGAGCCGACCCCGACGAGCTCGCGCAGGTTCTCGACCCGGCCCATCGCCTCGATGGTCTGCTCCGCCTCCAGGGCGGCCAGCATGCCCGTGTCGGTGAGCACCGACTCGACCCCAGCCTTGACACCTTCATCCTCGGTCACTTCCCGCAGGTGATCCATGATGGCGACGAACTCGGCGATCGCCGTCTGGGCCCGGGCATTGAGTTGGGGTATGTCCCGCGCCCGGCGCAGCCCCTCCGCAAACCCGACCTTCTGAGATTGACTGAACCGGTCGACATGGGCGATCGTCGTGTCCCCGATCCCCCGTCGCGGCTCGTTGATGATCCGCTTCAGTGAGACCTCGTCTGCCGGGTTGACCACCGCCCGCAGGTACGCAATGGCGTCCTTGATCTCCTTGCGGTCGTAGAACTTGACCGAGCCGACCACGGTGTAGGGCACGGCCCTCCTCACCAGGACGTCCTCGATGACGCGGGACATGGCATTGGTGCGATAGAAGACCGCCATGTCGGAGAGGTTGAAACCGTCGCCCTGGAGACGCTCGACCTCGTCGGCGATGTATCCCGCCTCGTCGTGCTCGTCCTCGGCCTCGTATCGCAGTATCGGGCCTCCCCGGCCCCGGTCCGACCACAGGTTCTTGGGTGTCCGCTTGGTGTTGTTGGAGATCACCGAGTTGGCCGCGTCGAGGATCGTCTCGGTGGACCGATAGTTCTGGTCGAGGATGACGATGCGGGCGTCCGGGTAGTCGACTTCGAAATCCCTGATGTTGCGGATGTCGGCACCCCGGAATCTGTAGATCGACTGGTCCGAGTCCCCAACCACGCAGAGATTGCGATGACTGGCGGTCAGTTGCTTGACCAGCATGTACTGGGCGCGGTTGGTGTCCTGGTACTCGTCGACGAGCACGTAGCGGAAGCGCTCCTGATAGATGGCGAGCACATCCGGGAAGGCACCGAACAACTCCACCGTCACCATGAGGAGATCGTCGAAATCCATCGCCGAGGCCTCGAGGAGACGCTGCTGGTAGAGGCGGTAGACGTCCGCCACCTGCTCGTGATAGAACCCGTCGCCCTGGTCGGCGAATGCCTCGTAGTCGACCAACTCGTTCTTCGCCTTCGAGATCACAGCCTTCATCGCCCTGGGCGGGAAGCGCTTCGGATCGACATCGAGGTCTTTCAGGACCAGGTTGATCAGCCGGAGCGAATCGGCCTCGTCGTAGATCGAGAACCCCGACCGGTACCCGAGTCGTGACGCCTCCCGACGCAAGATGCGGACACAGGCGGAATGAAAGGTGGACACCCACATCGACCTGATGGCGCCCCCGACCAGCGAGCCGACGCGGCCCTTCATCTCATCGGCGGCCTTGTTGGTGAAGGTGATGGCCAGGATGGCATCGGGTGCGACCCTCAGATCGCGGATCAAATGAGCGATCCGGTAGGTGAGGACCCGGGTCTTGCCCGACCCGGCCCCGGCGACCACCAGGACGGGGCCTTCGGTGGCGGCTACCGCCTCACGCTGTGAGGGGTTGAGGTCGGCGAAGAGTGGGGAATCCGCGGGGACATCGTCGAGGAACCACTCTGCTTGCATCGAGAGACGATGGTACCGGTGGCCGGCGAGGAAATCACACGCGTGTGATCAGTTGGCCAGCACCGAGTCGTCGCCCAGCTCCACCGATGCAGTGGCGTCGAGGTCGATGACTTCGGGCGCATCCTCTTCGCCGAGGACCGCTCGACGGCGGAGGGGAAGGGAGAAGCAGAAGCGGGCGCCGGTGGGGAACCGTCGCTCGTACCACACCTCGCCCCCCATGGCCCGGGCCAATCTCCTGGCGATGGGGAGGCCGAGCCCGATCCCGGTCGCCTCTCTGGTGTCGCCTTTCGAGACTTGCTCGAAGTTGTCGAACACGCGTTGGGTCTCCTCGTCGGGGACGCCCGGACCGTTGTCGGAGATCACGATGAGGTATTGGTCGCCGAGAACAAAGCCCTCGACCATCACCTGGTCGCCTCCGTATTTTCGGGCGTTCTCCATGAGGTTGCGGATGACCTGCTGAACCCTGCGGCGATCGGCCCGAACCCGCACGCCGTCGGGCAGCGAGACCACTGCGCTCTTCCTCCCGCCGGTGGGGAACACCATCTTGGACACATCAGCCAGAAGGTCGCCTAGATCGAACAGCTCGGGGTGGAATCGCAGCCGGTCGGCCTCGAGACGGGGGATCACCAGGACGTCCTCGACGAGGTCGCCGAGATACATCGACTGTCGATTGATGATCCCGAGGAACTCATCGACCTCCTCCTCGGGGAGGTCCTTCCACGATTCGACCAGCGTGTCGGCGAATCCGGCGATCGAGGTCAATGGGGTGCGGAGCTCGTGGCTCACCATCGCAACGAACTCGTCCTTGATCCGATGGGCCTCCTCGGAGAGACGCACGACCTCTCGCTCGCGTTGGCGCCCTTGTCTCGTGATCGTGATCGCCCAGATCACCCCGACGACCCCCACCAGGGCGAGGGCGATGGACCACCAACTCAGGGCATCAGGCAATTGGGGCACGTGACGTCTCTCTGTTTCGACTCAGAAGCTAACCGGAACCGGCCTCGAGGATGACCTCAACCGGCATCGACTCCCTCCTCGGAGCCGATCATCCGGCGCAGGGTGGCAGTGAGCACTCCCTGGCGAAGATCGAACTTGTCCAGATAGGCATCGACCCCCGCCTCCCAAGCCGCTTGCTTCTCGTCCTGGGTGGCCACGCCAGACACCATCACGATCGGGACGTTCACATCCGATGCCCGCATCGCCCGGACGAGCTCGACTCCGTTGGACCGTGGCATCGAGAAATCGATCACCATCGCCTCGAACTCGTCGTTGGCCATGGCCATCAGCGCCTCGCGCGCTCCGGCGGCCACCTCGACGTCGAAACCGGCACCGTTCAAGGTCGCCGAGAGGAGCTGGCGCACGCCGGCCGAATCGTCGACGACCAGGATCCGGGGGCGATGGCCGACCAGGCCCGGCCGCCGTTTGGCGAGATACCCGAGGAAGTTCGGGTCCAGCACCACCAGCACCTGGCCACCGCCGAGCAGCGCAGCGCCGGTGACGTGACCGGGGCCTTCGAGGATCGGCCCCAGGTTCTTGACCGCCACACGACGGCGATCGATCAATTCGTCGACGGTGATGGCGACCAGGCCGAACCGGGTGTTGATCACGAGGAGCTCGGACTCATCGGCCGGCACGGAGACGCCCATCGCCTTCGCCAGTGAGACACAGGGGACCTCGCGACTCTGGAACCTGACCTCGCGACCGCCGTCGGTGGCACTGATCTCGGCCCTGCGAGAGCGGCATTGCCGCCTCGATCGAGGCCTCGGGCAGACCCCAGAACTGGTCTCCGGTTGCGACCACTACGACGTTCTGGAGGACCATCGAGAGTGGGAGGGTCATGGTCACCCTCGTCCCCATGCCCACCGGGCTCTCGACATGGACGACACCGTTGACCTTCTCGACGATGTCACGCACGGCGGCCAGGCCGTCACCAGCGCCCGAGAAGTCGGTCACCTCATCGGTGGTGGTGAAGCCTGGTTGGAACAGGATCGGGCTCAGGTCGGAGAAGACGAACGGGATGCTGTGCTCGGTGGCGACGTCGGCCACTCGATCCCAGTCGATGCCGGCGCCGTCGTCGGACACCGATACCTCGACTCTCTCGTCGATGATCTCCGCTCCGACGCTAACCGTCCCGGTCGGCTTCTTCCCGCCTGCCACCCGGGACGCCGTGGGCTCGATCCCGTGGTCGACCGCATTCACCAGGAGATGGCGGAGTGGCTCTCGGAGAAGGTCGACGATCTGCCGGTCGAGCTGCACGTCGTCACCGATCAGGTCGAATCGGACATCCTTGCCCATCCGCCGTCCCAGGTAGCGGACGAACTGGGGGAAGGTGGCGGTGGCATCCCGGAATGGGATGTTGGCGAGGGCGACTGCCTGATCCTGGATCTCGGCGATCGATGAGGCCAGACGCTCCAGTTGCAGGCGCCAGGACTTGCGGAAGAGGGCAGGGTCTGACCCCTCGATCGACAACAGCGATAGGTCGGCGAGGGCTTCGGAATCGAGCGAGACTTCGACGATCCGGTTGATGAGGCGGTACAGCTCCCCGGTGTCGACCCTGGTCGAGCCCCCAAGCAGCGAGTCCGAGACCGAGGTGAGGAGCCCGCCGAGGCTTCCCGGCTCGGGCCGTCTCAAAGGAATCACCTCGGCCGGAGGCGACCAAACCGTCCCCTCGGTCGGCTCTTCTGCCCGTTCCCCCGGGATCAGCTTGTCGGCGATCACAGCTAGCTCTATGTCGTCGGCGTCGAGCGAGGGCAGGAGCCGTCCAGAGCTGGCTTCCATCGCGACGACGACATCGTCCGGCGGGCGGTAGCCCTCGCCGATCTGTTTCCACAGATGCTCGAGCCGGGATGCAACTTCCTTGATCTCGTGGTAGCCGAGGAGACCGGCGGAGCCCTTGATGGTGTGGGCGTCCCGAATCAGATCCTGGAGCCGCCCATCCTCGAGCTCGTCATGGCGGAGGGCGATCGCGCCCGCGACCAAGCGGCCGGAACGCTCTTCCAGCTCATCGCGGAATATCCGCGTCAGCTCGGGGGTGTTGAGGTCCAATCTGGTCGGTCCGTGGCCTGACCAGGTCTTATCGGCAGCGGAGCCTATGCCCTGAATGGGCCTGGTTTTGGGCTCCCGCGCCGCCGGCTGTCCCTATTCCCACTCGATGGTGGCGGGAGGCTTGCTCGAGATGTCGTAGGCCACGCGGTTGATGCCGGGAACCTCGTTGATCACCCGGCTGGAGATTCGCTCCAGGACCTCGTAGGGCAGACGAGCCCAATCGGCCGTCATCGCGTCCTCCGACGTCACCGCCCGCACCACCAGCGGATAGGCATAGGTGCGCAGATCGCCCTGGACACCGACGGTCCGCACCGAGGGAAGCACTGCGAAGGCCTGCCATATCTCGCGATAGAGACCGGCCCGCCTGATCTCCTCGGTGACGATCAGATCCGCCGCCCGCAACAAGTCCAGACGCTCCCGGTTCACCTCGCCGATGATCCGCACCGCAAGACCGGGCCCGGGGAAAGGCTGACGCCAGACCATCTCCTCGGGCAGACCCAATTCCTCGCCGATCGCCCTCACCTCGTCCTTGAAGAGGTCCCGCAACGGCTCGACCAGCTCGAATGTCATGTCGGCGGGCAAGCCACCGACGTTGTGATGGGTCTTGATGGTGGCCGCGCTGGCCGATCCGGACTCGATGACGTCCGGGTAGAGGGTGCCTTGCACCAGATATCGGGCGTCGCCCACCGATCCAACCGCCTCCTCGAAGACACGGATGAACGTCTCGCCGATGATCTTGCGCTTCTGTTCGGGATCGGTCACACCGGTCAGCAACTCGAGGAAGCGATCCTCCGCCTTGATGTGGATGAGATCGACATCGAAATGAGAGCGGAAGGTCTCTTCGACCTGCTCGGCCTCACCGGCCCGGAGGAGGCCGTGATCGACGAAGACGCAGGTCAGCCGGTCCCCGATCGCCTCATGGACCAGAGCCGCGGCCACAGCCGAGTCGACGCCGCCGGACAGGCCACAAATCACCCGTTCGTCTCCCACCTGGGCCCTGATCGCCTCCACCTGAGACTCGATGATCGAATGAGATGTCCATCTCGGGGATGCGCCGCAGACGTCGTAGAGGAACCGCCGCAGGATCTCATCCCCTCGCGGCGTGTGCACCACTTCGGGGTGGAACTGGACCCCGAAGAGACCACGGTCGCGATCCTCCATCGCTGCCACCCGCGCCCCATCGGAGGTGGCGACGGCGACGAACCCGTCCGGGGCCTCGGTGACCTGGTCCTGATGGGACATCCAAACCTGCTGCTCCTTGGGCAGATCCCTGAGCAGGACCGAGTCGCCGGTCACGACGAGATCGGTGTTGCCGTACTCGGCGCTTCCCGTGTTGACGACCGTGCCCCCGGCCAGGTCGGCGATCAGTTGGTGGCCGTAACAGATGCCGAGGACGGGGATGCCCATCTCCAGGATGGCGGGGTCCATGCGGTAGGCGCCCTCGGCATACACCGAGGCCGGGCCGCCGGAGAGGATGAGACCTACCGGGTTGTGGGCTCTGATCTCCTCGGGGCCGATGTCACGGGAAACGATCTCGGATCGGACATGTCCCTCGCGCACCCGCCGGGCGATCAGTTGTGCGTACTGGGCCCCAAAGTCGAGAACGAGAACCGAAGGTTCTCGTTCTGAGTGGTGGGTGGTGGGTGGTGGGTGGTGGGTGACTCAGAACTCAGAACCCACAACTCACCACCGGAATGGGGTGAGGCTTCGCCTCACCCCATCCCCACTCTCTGATTGCGCTGCAACGACTTCCCTTCGGTCTGGAGTGAGGGAGCGATCATCACTTCCGCCTTCTGAAACTCCTTGACGTCGGAGAAGCCAGTGGTGGCCATCGATACCTGAAGCGCTCCAAACAGATTGAGCTTGCCGTCGTTCTCGTGGGCGGGGCCGACCAGTATCTCCTCGAGAGTTCCCCGATTGCCGACTTCGACCCGGGCTCCTCGAGGCAGAGTCGGATGGAAAGTGGCCATGCCCCAGTGGAACCCGCGACCCGGGGCCTCACTTGCCGAAGCGAGCGGAGAGCCAATCATCACGGCGTCGGCGCCGCAGGCAATGGCCTTGGCGACGTCGCCACCGGTCCTCATCCCCCCGTCGGCGATCACGTGGACATATCGACCGGTCTCGTCCAGATACCTGATTCGGGCCCCGGCCGCATCGGCGATAGCGGTCGCCTGCGGCACGCCCACACCAAGCACCCCCCTTGTGGTGCAGGCTGCGCCCGGTCCCACACCGACCAGGATGCCGACTGCGCCCGTGCGCATCAGATGTAACGCTGTCGAATAGCTGGCGCAGCCGCCGACTATGACCGGGACCTCACAGCTCGCTATGTATTGCTTGAGATCGAGCGGCTCCTCCCGACTCGAGACATGCTCGGCGGACACGACGGTTCCCTGGATCACCAGGACGTCGAGCCCGGCGTCCAATGCGTGCGAAGCCCAGCCGCGCACCCGTTGCGGGGTGAGACTGGCGGCGGTGACCACTCCCGCCGACTTGATCTCTGACACCCTCTGTGCGATGAGCTCGAGCTTGACCGGCTCCAGATAGATCTCCTGCATGCGGAGGGTGGCTTTGTCCGCCGGCAACTCGGCGATCTCCTCGAAATACGGCTCGGGGTCCTCGTAACGTGTCCAGAGGCCCTCCAGGTTGAGCACGGCCAAGCCTCCGAACCGGCCGATCTGCATTGCCGTCGATGGGCTGATGGCCGAGTCCATGGCCGACCCCATCATGGGGAGAGAGAATTTGAAGGCGTCGAGTTGCCAGGAGATATCGACGTCGTCGGGGTCCCGGGTTCGTCTCGACGGGACGATCGCTATGTCGTCGAAGCCGTATCCCTGACGACCGGACTTGCCGATCCCGATGTCGATTTCCACTCCGACTGACCTCCAAACAGCGCTCGAGCCAGCGTAACAGTGGTAACCAGCGGCCAATCATTAGGCTCCCGGCACGTGCCCAGGCCCTGGTCGCTCATCGACTTCTTCCTCGTCATCCTGGGCGGAGTTGTCGGCGTCCTGGTGCTCCTTCCCGTCGACGCATTGCTCGGCGGAGGAGATCTCAGCCTGGTGCTGGCCCTCACGGGGCAGTACATCGGCAACCTTCTCGTGCTCTGGCTCCTCGCCCGAAAACGCGAAGAGCTCGGATTCGCCGTAGTCGGTTCCGATACCTTCTATCTGGGCCTTGGCCTCCTCCTCCAGATAGCCCTCTCCGTCCTCTTCCTCCCCCTGACATACCTGCTCTTCCCCGATGGCGGGTCGGCGCAGGAGGTGACCAACGCGATCACCGATCTGGAGAGCACGCCTGCACGGTTGGCGGCGGTTCTAACCGCCGTCGTCGTGGCGCCGATCACCGAGGAGCTCACGTTTCGCGGGGTGCTGCTCAAGACATTTCAGAATCGGGGCCGGCGCACGATCATGATCGTCACGTCGCTGATGTTTGCTGCCTTCCACATGCTGGGACTGCCGGCCGATCAGTTTCTCGAGGCGGCAGCGGTGGTGGTGCCGACGATCTTCTTGGTGGGGCTGGTCCTGGCCTGGATCACTCTTCGGACCGGGCGTCTCGGGCCGGCGATCTTCATCCACTCCGGCTACAACCTCCTGGCGGCGCTGGTGCTGCTACTCCCCCCGGAGCTTCTCGAGCCGATCAGCTAGACGATCCCTACCTTTTCGCGGACGGTCTTCATCGCCGTCTCGGCACGGTCTCGAGCAGTGGCCGCTCCCCGGGCCATCACCTCGGCCACCTCCGCGTCGTCGAGCCCCTCGTAGGCCTCCCGGATCGGGGCCAGCCCGTCCGCAATCGCCTCGGCAGCGGCCGCCTTGAAGACCCCGTACCCGGAATCTGCGTATTCGGAGACCAACTCGGGGATCGGACGATCGGCGAGCACGCTGAACAACTCGAGCAGATTGGAGATGCCTGGCTTGGTCTCCCAGTCGTAGTCGACGCCGGTGCCTGCGTCGGTCACGGCGGCCTTGACCTTCTTCGCGATCTGGTCGGGCGAGTCCTTGATGAGGATGCGAGAGCGATCGCTCGGGTCCGATTTCGACATCTTCGACGTCGGATCGGTGAGCGACATGATGCGGGCCCCGATCTTCGGGGTGATCGTCTCGGGAAGCGGGAACTCGTCGCCGAACCGGGTGTTGAAGCGCTGGGCAAGGTCCCTCGTGAGCTCGAGATGCTGGGCCTGGTCTTCACCAACCGGGACCGCGTGCGCCTTGTGGACCAGGATGTCGGCCGCCTGCAGGACCGGATAGGCGAAGATCCCGAGGTTCTGCCGGGCCCGATCGGATTTCTCCTTGAACTGGGTCATTCGCTCCAGCTGCCCGAGGCCGGCCAGAGTGCCGAGGATCCAGGACAGCTCGACGTGTTGGGGAACCTCGGACTGGTAGTAGAGAAGGGAACGCTCCGGGTCGACACCTACTGCCAGCAGCATCCTGGCCGACTCGTGCCGTCCCGCCCTCAGATCAGCCGCCTGATAGGGGACGGTCATCGCGTGCAGGTCGACAACGCAGTAGATCGTCTCGTAGTCCTCCTGGAGGGCGACCCAGTTCCTCAGCGCCCCCACGAAGCTCCCCACGTGGAAGTCGCCGGTGGGCTGAATGCCTGAGAACACACGTTTCCGATCCATGTTTCGATTGTCGCCCCTCTGTTGGCTGTCCGCAACGCGGCTGGCGGCGGATCTAGGTGTGACTCCGGACGAAATCCTCTTGCTCCTCGACCAGACCGTAGGAGCCGTCGAACATGGCCCCGTCGAGGAGCGCTGCTCCCGGTGTCGTCCACGAATCGGGTGGCGGAGAGGGCAGTGTTGCTCAGATCGGCGTCGCTCAGGTCGGCACCGGAGAAGTTCACACCTTCCAGATCAGACCCGGAAAGGTCCGCTCCACGCAGGTCCGCCCCTCGCAGGTCGCTCAGCGAGAGATTCGACTCGCGCAGATCGGCGCCGGGGAGGGACAACCCGCGCAGGTCGCAGTTCTTGAGATACATGCGCCGTAGATCGAGGCTGGCCGGCGCCCAGCCACGCAGATCCAGGCCCATCATCACCCGCCCCCGATACTTGTCGTACCCGGAGGCGCCGATGAACCGCTCCAGTTGCTCGGGGCGGATCGAGCCGCTGGTGAACCGCTCGTCCCCCGCCCAGGGGTCGGCGTTGTTGTGGTAGTACGAGCCCTCCTCCCACCAGCCGAGCCGGTCCTCGGCAAGCACGACGACGCGTCGCACCCATTTGAGGGACTTGTAGAAGTATCGGCTCGGGGTGACGACACGAACCGGCCCACCGTGCCCGATCTCCAGCGGCTCGCCATCGAACGAGTGGACCAACCAGCTGTCGTCTCTCGCCACCTCGAGTGGCAACGAAGTGTGATGATCCCGCTCGGAATAGGCCTCGAATGAGACGAAGGCGGACCCGGGCAGCGGCTCTGCCTCGGCGAGGAGGATGCCGAGCGGCAGACCGGTCCAGGTCGAGCCGAAACGGGTCCAACTGGTGACACAGTGGATGTCGAAGGTCAGCTCCTGATCAGCCCGGGACAGGAAGGTGTCGAGGTCGAGGGTGAACGGGTTCCGGACCAGCCCGGTCACCTCTACCTGCCAGGACGTGGGATCGGTGAGATCGGCCGACGGGACGCGCTCGCCGACCATGGGGAAGCGCTTGGTCTCGATTTGGCCTGGGGGGAGGGTGGGGGAATTCAACCGGCGAAGGCGCCGCTCGGGTCTTCCGCCATCTCCGGTGCCAGGTAGTCGTCGACCAGGTCGGCGATGTCGACACCGGCCACCAGGACCGCCGCCCCTGATGCCGTCGTGGCATCAGAGACGGGTATCTCCAACTCGTCGATGTTGCCCCGGCTGAGCCCGCGCAGGCTCCAGCCCAGGTCCACTGCGTCGATGAACGAGAGCTCCGAGTCGACGGTGACGAAGGGAGCTATCACCTGGGCGGTGTCGGCGATAGCGGTCGGGCTGCTGAAGTCGGACAGGTGGCCCATCATGGCCAGGAGGAACGCCCTCTGCCGCTCGTTTCGGGTCAGGTCGTTGACGCCAGGCATGACACGCCAGCCTTCATCAGTCAGCTCTTGGGTATTGCGAGACCTCAGCCAGGCCAGGGTCTGGGCCCCGGTGGCCTGGGTGCAGCCCGCCGGGAGCTCCAGTTTCGCCCTCTGATCTCGCACCGCGCGCTCCAGGCAGATCTCGTAGCCACCAACCGCATCGACGGCCTCCTGGAAGCCGGCCAGATCGATCAGGGCGAAATGATCGATCTGCTGGCCGATCACCGATTCCACCGTCCGGGTGAGGGCCGTAGGACCGTTGTATGCGGCGCACCCCTGCAGTGAATCGTTCAGTCTGTGCTCGCTGCCGTCATTGCACACGTCGTCGACCAGCAGGTCGCGCGGAAGCGAGAGCAATGCGGCCCTGGACCCGTCCGAGGGACGTATGAACACCATGACGACGTCTGCTCGCTGCCCCACGAAGTCACCGAATCCTGCGTCGTCTTCGAGCTCATCCCGGGAGTCTGAGCCGACGAGGAGGAACACCTCCATGCCTTCAGGTATGCCAACGGCTTGACCGGGGTCCGTCTCCGGCTCTTCCTCCGGAGTCTCCTCCGCCGGCTGTTCCGTGACGGGGTCCTCCCGGTCGATGGTCACCCGGTTGACGTCTCCCCAGGTCGACATGGTAAAGACTGCTCCCACAACGAGGAGCAGCCCAAGAGCGATCGCGCCGCCAATGATCAGTCGTTTTTTCACAGGTTGGCTTACAGGTACCCGGAATCGCCCATTCTAAGACACCAGATGGTGGACGAATCTGGGGACGGCAGCAGACTAGTTGTTCACATACTCGGGAAGTCCGAGAAGTGATCGGACCATGTGGGCAGTCGCTCCCCACAGCGTGTCCCCATCGAGGTCGTAATACCAGACCTGGCGCCCGCTCCACGGAACATGCCACCAACGATCAGCGTCGGCCAGGTCGTGCAATCGCGGCGTGTGGATACGGGCCACCTCCCTCTCACTGGGTATCAGGTTCAGCGGCGTGGCGACACGACCCACCACCGGCACCACCCAGGGCTTGAACTCGACGGTGTCGATCGGGGGGAGAAAGCCGAGCACCTCCACCCTGTCCCGCTCGATGCCGACCTCCTCGTAGGCCTCGCGCAACGCGGTGTCGACCGGACCTGAGTCCTCCGGGTGGGCCCTTCCACCCGGGAACGAGATGTGGCCGGCGTGAGTCGGCATGGTCTCCGGGCGTTTGGTCAGGACCACCCTGACCTCGCCTTCGTCGTCCTCGTAGAGCGGGGCCAGAACGGCGGCGAGATGGAGGTCCTCGCCGAGGTCGAGGTCCTGTACCAAATGCAGCCGATCCCACATCGAGCCTCAGGTTAAGCCCGCCGATAATCTGACCCCGTGCCGAAGTCCACGCTCGAGACCGACCGCATCAGGCTGCAGCGATTCAGCCGACGCGATCACACCACCTATGACGAGGCGGCAAGGGCGTCGCTTCCCGAGCTGAATCAATGGCTCCCCTGGGCCCGACTCGACTACGAGCACGGCGACACGACCGCTTTCATCCGCGAATCGATGCAGGCCTGGAAGGAAGACCGGGCCTGGGACTACTCGATCAGACTCAAGGACGACCCGGATCGACATGTCGGCAGCGTCTCCCTTTGGACCGTGTCCAAGCTGGGAAAGATCGCCGAGTTCGGCTACTGGGTCCGCACCGACGAGCACTCGAAGGGGATCTGCACCGAGGCGGTCGATCGCCTGCTCGAGGAGGCCTTCAACTCACTCGGATACCACAAGGTGACCCTTCGCATCGCGGTCGGTAATCACGCGTCGGATCGGGTGGCGGAGAAGCTCGGGTTCACCCGGGAGGGCGTGCTCCGCGAAGAGCTCCTCATTCGGGGGAATTGGGTCGATCACTCCCTCTGGTCCCTGCTCGACCGCGAGTTCAGGGCCATCCGTCGTGGCGAGATGCGCGGGAGCCGATGAGCCGGCTCGACTCCGAGGCCCTCCGGACCTGGATCGACGAACAGAGTGCCCAGCATCTGTTCAGCGGCGTAGCTCTCGTCCGGGCGGGGGGCGAAACCCTGTTCGAGCACGCCGCCGGTCTGGCCCACCGCGGGCACCGTGTGCCCGTGACCGTCGAGACCCGATTCCAGGTGGCCTCTGTCACGAAGATGATCACGGCGGCCACCGCCCTCAAGATGGTCGAGGAAGGCGCCCTGAGCCTCGATCGGCCCTTGACCGGCTACCTCCCGCCCGATCACCGCCCTGCCAGCCTCGACGATCGGCACACGCTCCACCACCTCCTCTCCCACACCTCGGGGCTGCCCAACTATCACGACGACGAAGACGAGACCTGGGCCTCGTTCATGGGTGCCCTGGACAGGATCCCCGCCAGCAGGGCTCGGGGTCCTCTCGATGTCCTTCCCTTGTTCGCCGACCTCCCCGCCGTCGACGACTTCGGCGAGTTCCGCTATTGCGATGCCAACTACGTCCTGGCCGGCATCCTCGTCGAGTGGGTGTCCGGCCGGCCCTTCAAAGAAGTGGCACGGGACAAGGTGCTGGACCCGGCCGGGATGACCCGTTCCGGGTTCTTCGAGCTGGACCTGGAGCCAGATGGCTACGCCACGGGCTACATCGTGTCCGACGAGCCAGCCGAAACCTGGCGGTCGAACACCTATGGCTTGACCGCGAGTGCCATGCCCGACGGAGGTATGACCACCACAGCACACGACCTGGACCGCTTCATGAAAGCGCTACGGGATGGAGAGGTCCTCTCGAAGGAGACCTTCGACTCGATGCTCACCGTGCATGGCTCCGACGAGGAGGAGTCCTACGGCTACGGCATGGAGCTGGTGATGGATGACGACTCGGTGATCATCTACGGGCACAGTGGCCTCGACCCCGGTGTCACCGCGGTCGTCTCGCACTATGTCGGCGCTGGGATCACGGTCACGGTCCTGTGCAACCAGGACCAGGGATCGTGGCCCGTCGCCCAGAGGATCGCCACCGACCTCGGTCTCCACGACCCCCGGGAGTGACCGACTCCTCGGCAGTCAGACCCGATCGCGAAGAGTCGGAGCGGAGCCTTGTTGAGATCGTCGTAGACGATCGCGTTTGATCACCCACAGCACGCTGATGCCGCTCAGGACGATGGCCAACACGTTGATGACCAACTGGGTTGCTGCTCCTTGAACGCTTTCCCAGTCTCCGTAGACCGCCGCCACGCCGACATTGGCCGCCGCCGGGATCGTGGTCACCGAGATCAGCACCCCGACGAGGACGGTTGACTTGGCTCCGACCAGGGCGAGCACGCCGACGACACCGGCGAGAACCGCCACGATCACCGAATACCAATTCGGATCGGAGATGAAGAGAGTCAGCGCGTGGTCCTCGGGCAGCAGAGCGCTGGGAGCGATCCCGATCAGCACGCAGCAACGAGGTGAGCGCGGCTGCGGACACGATTCCGAGTGGGAACCCGACCAGGATCGCTTTCAGCGACGTACGCCGCCTGTCGGAGACGGCCCTCGACGACCGCCACGCTGATGCCGGCCAGAGGCCCGTACTCGGGCCCCACCAGCATGGCACCGATGAGCAGGATGATCGAGTCGGTGAGGATCCCGATCGCGCCCATCATCGTTGCGATGACCATCAGGACCAGGAACGAGATGGAGAGAGTGGAACTCTCCAGTACCCGACGTTCCACGTCCTCCCAAACGACCGCATCGGCCGGGGAGCCTTCCGCGGCCAGCTCGGCATCTCGGGCGCCCTGCGACAGCGAGACATCTACGTACTCGGCCGCAATCGACCCCCGGTCGCTCCAGGCCGAGGGCGCGCAGTTCACCGAGCAGCCGGGTCGCGTCCTCCTCTGGCGACATCACAGGAGACGAGATCGCCGGCGGGCTTGGTGGCGGCCCCGGCCAGTCGCCACAGGTTGGTGACCTCTGGCGCCTCCTCGAGGATCTCCATCACCGGTGGCACCAGGTCGGGCGGGACGATCAGCCGGAGGTGGAGCATCTCCGCATCCTATGGGCGGGGTCCGTGCCGTCAGCCCCCGGTTGCGATGACGCGGCTGGCGTTGCCGACGAAGGTGGCGATAGCCGGGAAGAACCCGATCGCGACCGTGATCACCAGTGAAACCAGCAGCGCCAGACGTAGCGATCCGGCGGGTGCGGCCTCGACATCGGGCGCGAACTCGCCCACCGGGTCGTCGAGCCAGACGGCCTTGACGACCCGGGCGTAGTAGTAGAAGGCGATCACCGAGTTGACCGCTGCGATGGCGGCGAGGGTGACCGTGGCGGTGCCGCCGGCGATGATCACCGAGCGGAACATGGCGAACTTGGCGAACCACCCGGCCAGGGGCGGGATGCCGGCCAGGCTGAAGAAGAAGACTGCCACGAGGACCGCCAGCCGGACGTCGACCTGGGAGAGCCCCGACCAGGCCCGGATCTCGCCGGAACGGGTCTTCCTCGCCCCCGCAATGACGACTGCGAATGCCCCGAGGTTCATCACGGCGTAGATCACGAGATAGACCAGCGTCGCCGAGAAGGCCTCGGCGAGGTCGGCACCCGCCACCGCCGCTGCCGCAAAGGGCACGAGCATGAACCCGGCCTGGGCGATCGAGGAGTAGGCGAGAAGCCGCACGATGTTGGTCTGCCGGAGGGCGGCGAGATTTCCCACCGTCATGGACAGCACGGCCAGGATCCACAGCGCCGGGGCCCACACCTCGGAGATGTCGGGCAGGGCCTGGTACATGATCAGGAGGAAGGCGACAAAGCCGGCTGCCTTGGAGTTGACCGACAGGTAGGCGGTGACCGGCGTGGGCGCCCCTTCGTAGGTGTCAGGTGCCCAGAAATGGAACGGGACGGCAGAGATCTTGAACCCGAAGCCGACGATGAGCCCGAACAGGGCAACCACCATGATCGGCTCGTCGGCGAGGCCTGCAGTGGCTTCGGCCAGACCGGCGAACGTGACCTCACCGGTCAGCCCGAAGAGCAGCGACATCCCGTAGAGCAGGATCGCGGTGGAGAGGATCCCGAGGATGAAGTACTTCATCGAGGCCTCGTTCGACTTGGCGTCGCCCTTCCTCCACCCGGCCAGGAGATAGAGAGGTCCGGTGGTGAGCTCGAGTCCGATGAACAGAATGATCAGGTCCCGGGACGAGGCCATCACGAGCGATCCGAGAACCGAGGCGAGGAGGAGGAAGTAGTACTCGCCCTGGTAGTAGCGCTCGGACTCGATGTAGTGGTGGGACATGAGAAGGACGATGTAGGCCGAGACGATGAACAGACCCTTGAGGATCACGGCGAACTCGTCGACCACATATGAGCCGTCGAACATCGATCTGATTGTCCCGTCGGCGGCGAGCATGACCAGGGGCACTGCGGCGAGGGCGGTGCCGGCGACTGCCACGGTCGCGATCCAGAACTTTCGTGCCCGGGGCAGGATGAGATCGAGGGCGAAGACCCCGAGCATGGTGGCGACCACCACCAACTCGGGAGCAAGCGCGAAATAGTCGATCTCGAACGGCAAAGGTCAGCCTCCAGACCCCAATGAGGCGACGGTTTCTGAATTGAAGATCATGTCGACGAGCGAGACCACGCTGTCGGTGGTGGCGTTGAAGATGACCTTCGGATAGAAGCCGATCACCACGATGAGGACGATGAGCGGGACCCAGGCGGTCATCTCGAACCGATCGACATCACGGAACTCGTGGCCCTGCCACTCCTCCCCGGGCTCACCCAGATTCACCTGCTGGAGCAGGTAGAGCATGTAGGCGGCGGTCAACACGGTGCCGATGGCGCCGAGCACCATCGCGGTGCGGAACACGCCGAGCGAGAGCCCCGCGAGCGGGTTGTAAGCCCCGATCAGGGACATGAACTCGCCCCAGAACCCGGCCAGCCCGGGCAACCCGAGCGAGGCCATGGCGGTGAAGGCGAGGATGCCGCCCATCACCGGCATCAGCTTCATGTTGCCCCCGAGACGCGACATCTCCCTGGTGTGGTAGCGGTGCGACATCGACCCGGCGAGGAAGAAGAGAAGCCCGGTGATCAAGCCGTGGGCCACCATCCCGATGATCGCGGCGTTGATGCCGACATCGGTCATGGTGGCGATTCCGAGCATCACGAACCCCATGTGACCGACCGACGAGAAGGCGATCAGACGTTTCATATCGGTCTGGGCGAGACATGCCAGAGAGCCGTAGATGATTCCGATCACGGCCAGGATCGCGATGGCCGGGGCCCAGCTGGCGGCCTCCTCGGGGAGGATGGGCAGAGAGATCCTGATGAAGCCGTACGACCCGAGCTTCAGCATGATCGCGGCGAGGAGGACCGACCCGACGGTTGGGGCGGCGGTATGGGCGTCGGGCAGCCAGGTGTGGAGCGGCCACATCGGCACCTTGACCGCGAAGCCGAGGAACATGGCAAAGAAGACGAGGAAGGCGAACCGCCCGGTGAACGCCCCTGAGGCTCCCAAGCTCGGTCAGCTGCGGGATAGAGAAGGTGCGCTCACCCGATTCACCCGACTGGAAGTAGAGGGCGAGGAATCCCAACAGCATGAATGCCGACCCGAAGAGAGTGAACAGGAAGAACTTGATCGCGGCATAGAGACGGGTCTGCACCTCGCGTCCGTATCCGGGGATCTTCCGGGGGGACCGATCACCCCAGATCCCGATCATGAAGTACATCGGGAGCAGGACCACCTCGAAGAAGATGAAGAAGAGGACCAGGTCGAGGGCGAGAAACGTGCCGTTGAGCCCGGTGGCCAGGATCAGCATCAGGATCAAGAAACCCTTGGGGTTGTGCGGCTCCTCCCAGTGGTTCCAGCTGTATATGACCGCCAGGACCATCACGAAGGTCGAGAGGACGAGGAGGGGCAGGCTGATCCCGTCGACGCCGAGGTGATAGTTGGCGTTGATCGCCCCGATCCAGGGCACGTCGACCTCGAATTGATACGTGTTGTAGGGGAGTCCCGAGAAATCGAACTGTGCGATCACCCCGAGGGAAACGACAAACGCGGCCACAGCGACCAGCAACCCCGTCCCCTTCAGGGCCATCTCGTTCGTCTTCGGGATGATGCCGATGAGGAGCGCTCCGGCCAGCGGCAAGAACACGATGAGGGTGAGGGCCCAGGTTTCGAACAGTTCCATTTGCTCTCAGCTCTCCTATATCACGAAAACGAACAGGACGATCAGGGCCAGGGCACCCCCGACGAAACCGGCCGCGTATTGCTGGATCCGGCCGGTCTGCAGCTTGCGCAGCGCCGACCCGGCCCCATCTGCTCCGGCGCCCAAACCATGGACCACTCCGTCCACCCCACGCTGGTCGACCACTCCGTACACGAACGAGCCGAGGCTCTTGGTCAGGAATGCCGCGCCGTTGACGATCGAGTCGATCACGTAGTCGTTGACCCAGTTGACGAAGCGGGCCACCGGGCCCATCGTCCCCGCGGTGATGCCGTCGGCCAGGTCATCCACGTAGTACTTGTTCCGCAAGAGCGGATAGAGGGCCGGGACCTCGAATCGGTCGCGCTCCGCCTGGGTGGCCCGGTCCTTCCCCCAGACCATCCAGCCCAGGGCGATGCCGAGCAATGCGGCGAACAAGCCGCTCCCGGCCAGCACCAGATCGATCGCCTCGGCGTGCTCGTCGCCCATCGGGACGACCCGTACCGCCAGCCACTCGCTGAAGTTTCCGATGCCCGGGATCTCCCAGCCAGGAACATTGAAGAAGCCGAAGAGAATCGACGGGATGGCGAGGGCCACCAACGGCACCGTCATGATTGCGGGCGATTCGTGCGGATGGCCGTGTCCCTTGTACTCGCCGTGGAAGGTGAGCGCCACCGCCCGGGTCATGTAGAAAGCGGTGACGAAGGCGCCGGCGATGGCGATCCACATCACGGCGACGTAGCCCTCGTGACCGAGGGCAACCAGGATCTCGTCCTTCGACCAGAACCCGGCGAGTGGCAGGATCCCCGCCAGCGAGAGGGAGCCCACGACAAAGGTCCAATAGGTCCGCGGCATCGCCTTGCGGAGCCCACCCATGTCGCTCATGTTGTTGGAGTGCACCGCGTGGATCACTGAACCGGCGCCGAGGAAGAGGAGTGCCTTGAAGAAGGCGTGCGTGAAGAGGTGGAAGAGCCCGGCCGTGTACCCGCCGGCTGCCACCGCAGTCATCATGTAGCCGAGCTGGGACACCGTCGAGTAGGCGAGAACCTTCTTGATGTCGTCAGCGACCAGAGCAAGCAGACCGATGGCGAAGAGGGTGATCGCCCCGATCGCCACCAACCATGGCCGGATGTCGGAGGCGAGATACTCGAACAGAGGGAACACCCGTCCCATCAGGTAGACGCCGGCCGTGACCATCGTGGCCGCGTGCATCAGAGCCGACACCGGGGTCGGCCCGGCCATCGCATCCGGCAACCAGATGTGAAGCGGGAATTGGGCGCTCTTGCCCATCGCTCCGAAGAACAGGAGCGCCCCACCGACGACTGCGACCGCCCCCAGGGGCTCGGAGTGGTCGAAGGCAGCCGTGCTCATCTCGAAGAAATCGAACGTGCCGATGGCCAGGCCGAGGATGATCGCCCCGAGGATCAGCCCGACGTCGGCGACCTTGTTGACCATGAACGCCTTGTTGCCGGCGTTCACGTTGGCCATGTCCTCCCAGTAGAAGCCGATGAGGAAGTACGAGGCCAGGCCCACGCCCTCCCACCCGATGATCAGCTGGATGAGGTTGGGAGCGCCCACCAGGATGAGCATCGAGCCGGCAAAGAGGGAGAAAGCGGCGAAGAACCAATCGACCCTGATGTCGCCCTTCATGTAGCCCACCGCGTAGATGAACACGATCAGGCCGACCACATTGACCAGGAAGTACATCATGATCGACAGCCCGTCGACCACCCACCCCAGCTCGAAGACGAGATTGCTCCCGATCCGGGCGATCTCGAAGGTCTTCTGTGCGAGGACACCCTCGGTCATGTTCATCACGAACAGGACAGTCGCCCCAGAGGCTGTTGATGGCCAGGGCGCCGATGGCGATCTCGGCTCCGTGATACTTCATCCTCTTCCCGACAGCGAGGATGAGCAGGAAGGCGACGAGCGGGAGGACCAGCATGATCCCGGCCGTGTCCACCCAGAACCCCCCGGTGACACCTGCCTCCACCGCGTGCTCGGCCTCTGTGGCTACTACCCAGGTCATCCCTACCACCGCATCAGATCGAGCTCGTCGACATTGGCCGACTTCCGGTTGCGGAAGATCATCAAGACGATGGCGAGGCCGATTCCCACTTCGGCGGCGGCCACGGTGATCACGAACACGGCGAAGACCTGGCCGATGGCCTCGGAGGTCCTGAGCACCGCTTCGAAGGCGATGAGATTGATGTTGACCGCGGCCAGCATCAGTTCGACCGAGAGCAGGATCAGGACGATGTTGCGCCGCACCAGCAACCCGTAGATGCCCAGCGAGAACATCGCCGCGGCCAGGATCAGGAACTGATTCAGGAGCATCAGACCGCTCCCCGCTGTTCTTCCTCGAGAGGGCTCAGGTCTCGTCGGGCAATGGTGACCCCCCCGATCAGGGCGGCGAGGAGGATGAAAGAGACCACCTCGAAGGGGATCACGAACCGGCCCAGCAGGGCCAGCCCGAGGACCTCGGTCGAGGTTGCCTCGCCCAGGTCCGCTATCTCGGTGGTTCCGAAAGCATCGAGAGATGCCCAGCCGAGGAGCAGGAAGGTGGCGCCGGAGAGAAGAGCAGGCCAGAGCTTGTTGGGCGAGTCGAGCCCGACGTCTTTCCCGGTCGGCGCTCGCGTGATCATGATCCCGAAGAGGAAGAGGACGAGGACCGCCCCGATGTAGACCAGGACCACCACCCACGCCACGAACTCGGCGGACAGCATCAGGAACACGACGGCGGTGCCGCCCAGGGCCGCGACGAGGAACAAGGCGGCATGCACCACGTTCTTGGCGGTCACCACTTTCACCGCCGAGAACAACGTCAAGAATCCGACGATCAGGAACACCCAGTTGACGGGCGCGCCGATCCAGTCGCGAAGCTCACTTCTCCAACTCCGGGTCGGGCGGCACGGTCTCGAGCCAGTCCTGGAGACGGTCCATGTCGTGGAGCATCTCCCCCATTTGGGTCTCGGAGTACTCGTACTCGGGCGACCAGAACAGGGCGTCGAACGGGCAGACCTCGACGCAGATCCCGCAATACATGCACAGGGCGTAATCGATGTCGAAGCGATCGAGGGTGGCCCGAACCTTCACCCGCCCACCCGGGGTGGACGGCGCCTGCTCCTCCTTGTGCCCCTCGATGTAGATGCACCAGTCCGGGCAGTTCCGGGCGCAGAGCATGCAAACGGTGCACGCCTCCTGGTCGAGGGCGATGACACCCCGCGCCCGGGGCACCGGGGTCTCCTTGACCTTGGGGTAGTTGACGGTGGCCAGGTACTTCCCGGGGCGGAAGATGGTTCGGAACATCGTGTAGATGGTGACCCAAAGGCCCTTGACCATCCCCATGCCCGGGAACACCCGTCGCTTGGTGGGCGTAGTCGTGGTCACAGATACACCTTGAAGGCCCCGGTGAGGATGATGTTGGCGAGAGCCAACGGAATCAGCACCTTCCAGGCCAGGTTCTGGAGTTGGTCCTCTCGGAACCGGGGGAAGGTCCAGCGAAACCAGATCATGGTGAACACGAGGAGAAAGGTCTTGCCGAGGAGGATCACCGGCCCGGCGTAGGCAAGCACGTCCTCGGGTATCCCGGGCAGCCAGTAACCACCGAGAAAGAGGGTCACTGCGATAGCCGACAGAGAGAACATGTTGGCGAACTCGGCCAGGAAGAAGAAGAGGAACCGGAACCCGGAGTATTCGGTGAGATACCCCATCACCAGCTCGGATTCGGCGATGGGCATATCGAACGGGATCCGGCTCAACTCGGCGAGCGCGGCGATCATGAAGATCCCGAAGCCGATGAATTGCAGGATCACGTAGGGGTAACCGGCAGAGATCTGGGCCTCGACGATCCCGCTCATGCTCATGGTCCCGGCCAGCATGACCGTGCCGATCACGGCCAGCACCAGCGGCAACTCGTAGGCGATGAGCTGACCCGCCGCCCTGAGCCCGCCCATCAGGGAGTACTTGTTGCCCGACGACCATCCCGCCATCAGGACCCCGACCGTGCTCAGGGAGGAGATGGCGAGGGCGTAGAAGATCCCGACCTCGAGGTCGCGGAAGATCAGCCCGGGCCCGAACGGGATGATGACCAGTACGGCGACCGTGCTGACCAGCACCAGAACCGGGGCGATCTTGAACACGGGGCGGTCGGCCTCGTCCGGGACCAGGTCCTCTTTCTGGAAGAACTTGACTCCGTCGGCGATGAGCTGGGCCCAACCCCACCGGCCACCGGCGAAGTAGGGGCCGACCCTGGCTTGCATCTTGGCCGACAGCTTCATCTCGGCGTACCCAATGACCATGCCGATCAGCGGGATCATGAGGGCAACCAGCAAGAGCTTGCCGGTGAGGGATACCCAGAAGTTGGAGAAGAGGTCGGTGACGAACTCGATCATCGGTCGACATCCCCCAACACGAAGTCCAGGGAACCCATGATGGCGATTATGTCGGGAACCAGCACGCCCTCGAGGATCCAGGGAAGGATGGAGATGTTGGAGAAGCTGGCCGAGCGAATCTTGAGGCGATATGGCCCCTGATTGCCATTCGAGACGAGGTAGTAGCCCATCTCCCCCTTCGGGTTCTCCGCCCTGACGTAGGTCTCCCCTTGTGGGACCTTGATCACCTTGGGCACCTTGGCCTGAAGCGGACCGGAGGGGATGCCGTCGATGGCTTGCTGCACGATGCGGACCGACTGCCGGATCTCGAGGAGACGGACGTGCCAACGGTCCCAGCAATCCCCGCTCTCCCCAACCGGGATCTCGAAATCGAAGAGGTGATACGGCAGGTAGTCCTCGATCTTGCGAAGGTCGAACTTCACCCCCGAGGCGCGGAGATTTGGCCCCGAAACCCCGTACGAGGCCGCCACCTCGGGCGGCAGGATCCCGATCCCCTTGGTGCGGGCCAGGATGATCTCGTTGTCCGCGACCAGTTCCTCCAGCTCGTCGACAGCCTCCAGGACCTTGTCCATCGCATCCCGGGTCTCGGCCAGGAACCCGGCAGGCAGGTCCTGGATGACTTTGCGGGTGCCGGAGCCAGACCCGTAGGCGGGCTTCACCCCGCCAATCCGGTTGAAGTTGGGGTGGAACCGGCCGCCGGTCACCCCCTCGAGGAGATCGAGCACCCGCTCCCGCTCTCTGAGGGCGAAGAAGAGCGGCGTGGCGGCGCCCAACTCGAGGGGATAGGAGGCCATGAAGATGAGATGGGAGGAGATACGAGCCATCTCGGAGAGGATCAGCCTGATGAATTGAGCCCTCTCCGGGACCTCGATGCCGAGCAGCTTCTCGGCGGCCACGATGAAAGGGACCTCATTGGCATACCCGGACACCCAGTCGATGCGGTTGACCAGGGTGGTGATCTGCGGATACGTCCTGACCTCGGACAGCTTTTCGTAACCGCGGTGCATGTAGCCGATCACCGGCTGGACATCGAAGGCGCGCTCGCCGTCGACCCGGGCGACAAGCCGGAGCACCCCATGGGTCGACGGGTGCTGGGGCCCGATATTGAGAGTCATCTCTTCGGTCTCCAGCTCCACGGAGACCGAAGACTCGGAGAGGTGGCGCACCAGGTCCTGATCCAGCACCATGTCAGGCCTCCGGGTTCTCTTCCGACGGGCCATCGGCGGGTTCTTCCTCGTCGCCACTGCCGGGCATTGCCTCGACGTCGACCGTCCCTGGCCAGGGCTTCACCTCACGGCTGAGCAGCGGGAAGCTCTTGCGGAGCGGGTTGCCCTGGAAGGCGTCGGGGAGGTAGAGGTGGATCAGGTTGGGATGCCCCTCGAAGTCGATGCCGAACATCTCGTAGGCCTCACGCTCGTGCCAGTTGGCCCCGGCAAACACCTCGACGAGGCTGGCGATCGACGGCGAGTCCTTGGAGAGCGTGGTGGAGAAGATGACCCGGCGACCCTCGCTGATATCACCCAGCATCGCCAGCACCTCGAAGCGATCCTCGACCTCACCGGGGAAGGGGTCGCCTACCTCGACCTCGGACGCCCAGTCGACCGCGGAGAGCCAGGAGAAAAAGACGAGGCCGAGGTCGTCTCGCGCCGTGGTGAGGGCAGGAACCCATCGATCGGCGGGCACCTCGACTTTCACCGTGTCGAAGGTGATGGTGGCTGTCCCTTCTACTGCCTCTGCCACACGATCGGCGTACTCCTGGAGTGGATGCACCGTCGGGGTCTCGACGGCCTCGGTGGCTGTGTCGGTGTCAGACGGGCTCGAGGTCACGCCGGCTCCACTTCTCCTTGATGTCCTCCCCCTGGATCTTCTTCTGAAGCAAGACGATCCCGTCCATGAGGGCCTCGGGGCGTGGCGGGCAGCCCGGCACATAGACGTCGACCGGTATCACCTGATCGACGCCCTTCGTCACCGAGTACGAGTCCCAATAGGGGCCGCCACAGTTGGCGCAGGAGCCCATCGAGATGACATATTTCGGATCGGGCATCTGGTCGTAGAGACGGCGGATGGCCGGCGCCATCTTGTCGGTCACTGTGCCCGCCACCACCATGAGGTCGGCCTGGCGCGGTGAGGCCGGCAACGGGATGATCCCGAATCGCATGAAGTCGTAACGCGGGCCCGACGCGGCCATCAGCTCGATGGCACAACAGGCCAGACCGAACTGGAACAGCCAGAGGGAGTATTTCCGGGACCAGTTGAGAAGCCAGCTCACCGGCTTCGGGGCCCCGAACTTCTGGACTACTCCCACCGGAGCACTCCCTTGCGGACGGCGTAGACCAGTCCCAGGATGAGGATGTCGATGAAGATGAACATCTCGACCAGCCCGAATGTGCCCAACTGCTCGAGGACGATCGCCCAGGGGAAGATGAAGACGGCCTCGACGTCGAAGATGACGAAGAGAAGGCCGTACACGTAATAGCGGACGTAGCTCTGGCTCCACCCCGACCCGACCGGGTCCACTCCGCACTCGTAGGTCAGGCGCTTGGTGGTGGTGGGATTGGTAGGTCGGAGCACTGCGGCCACGCCAAGCATGACCATCACGAGGATGGCGCCCAGCACGGCGAAAGCGCCGACCGTCAGATAGCTCTCAAAGTAAGAGCTCATGCCTTTGAGGGTCGAAGGACACCACCGCGGGCGAGTATACGCACGGGTCGTTTGACGTCGAAGTTTGGAAACTCCAACTGGTATGGGCAAAAAAGGTCAGGCGGGCCCTAGCCTGCATCGATGGCGGACCCCCCCTCCTATGACTCCCGAGGTCTGGTGAACCTCGTCGCGGAGATCGAGTCGAGGTTGATCGGAAGCTCACCTTCGCCCCGGCTCGACCCAATGATCGGCGAGTCGATACCCGACGGAGCCACGTATGTCGTGGTCATGTTCGATGGCCTCGGGATCGCCCAGCTCGACCACGAGATGGCGCGATCGCTGCGCGAATCGCTTCAGGCGACCCTGCATGCTCCTTTCCCGAGTACCACGAGCGTCGCCCTGGCCACCGTTGCAACGGGCCTGCCGCCCTCTCAGCACGGGCTGATCTCGCATCTCTGCTGGCTCGAGGAGACTGGCAGCGTCGTCAACACGCTGAAGTGGGTGGACGTCGCCGGTCAGCC
Organism: uncultured Acidobacteriota bacterium; assembly: GCA_963843585.1. GTDB lineage: Bacteria > Actinomycetota > Acidimicrobiia > Spongiisociales > ZC4RG35 > JARDZU01. The sequence goes on along the minus strand of CAWJLJ010000006.1, from coordinate 21,535 downwards.
GGTCCACCACGACTATGGCTCGTTCCTCCCAGGGCCCAACCTCTGGGAGCGACTCCGACGTGCCGGTGTCGAGCCGATCACCGTCCAGCCGGAGCCATTCGCGGGGAGCCCGCTCTCCCGGCTGATCTACCGGGGCGCCCGCTTCGAGCGGACCTGGGACGACCACGACCTCGCAGAGGCGACGGTTCAACTCGCCGCCGAGCCGAACCGGCTGATCTTCACCTATTACTGGCCGGTCGACTTCGCCGGACACGTTCACGGGCTCGAATCGGACGAGTTCGCCGAGGCTCTCCGGCTGGCGAACAATCTCTGGGAGGAGATCGTCTCGAGGGCGCCGCCCGACGTCACCATCCTCGGGACTGCCGACCACGGGCTCCTTGATTACGCCGACGAGGACAAGATCCTCATTCGTGACAAAGCCTTTCAATCACTGAGGTATTCGGGCGATCCGAGGGGTGTCCATGTTTGGGGTAGCGAAGCGTTGGTCGACCTATTGGCCGAACAGACTGGAGCCGAGATCAGCGATCCGCTTGCTCTACTCGGGCCTCAGCCAGGCCGGGCGGCCCGCGCCAGGGCGGGAGAGGCACTGCTCCTGGCACCGCCGGGCAAAGTGCTCCTTCCACCCGGGTTCGACAAGCGTCTCCACGCCTACCACGGTGGTCTCGCCGCTGGTGAAATCGAGATTCCCCTCCTCGTCGGCTGAGCCACCCCCGGTTTGCCCCGCCAAGCCGGGGGGTAGGTAAAAAGCTCATGCATGACCTGACCGGGACAGTCGTGGCCATCATCGATGACGCCGAGGAGGGGCGGGCGGCTGTCGCCGCGCTAGCCCAAGAGCAATTCACGGCCGAGTTACTCCATGGCGAAGAGGGAAGGGCACATCTGACCGAGGAGGACGAAAAGGGTCTGTCCGCCGTTGCCAAGAAGATCGCGCTCGCCTTCGGCGATGAGGTGCGCATCGTGGACCGGCTCGACAAGGCCCTCGAGAACGGTCGATCGGTGGTGTCGGTGGACGTCGCAGAGGATGAGGAGCAAGCCGCACGGGTCGCGATGATTCTCGAAGAGCACGGCGGCCACGACATGTGGCGTCTGGGTGAGTGGAGCTTCAATCGGATCGGGCCCGAGGGCTCCGGGGAAGGCTGAGCCGACATGGCTCACGAAGACCACACCATCGCCATCTTCGCGCCTCACCTCACCCTCACAGTGACCATCGAGACGGGTCGGGAGGACGGACCCGACGACATCCACATCCATCCCGGGGGTCAGGGGTTCTGGGTGGCGCGCATGCTTCGGCACCTCAAAGAGAAGCCCCTCTTGTGCGGCCCGGTCGGAGGTGAGTCCGGTGGCGTCCTGCGCAGCCTCATCAGCCAATGGGGCATCGAACTGAGCCCGTTCGAGGTGCAGGAGAGCTCGCCCGCCATCGTCCAGGATCGCAGATCGGGTGACCGTGCGTCCATCGCCGAGGCTCCGGCGCCCGGCCTGAGCCGTCACGAGCTCGACGACGCATACGGCAGGATCCTCGATCATGCTCTGAGCTCAGAGGTCGTCGTGATCACCGGCCAGCGATCGGAGATCGTCCCCGTCGACACCTACCGGCGCCTCGGTCACGATCTGGCGTCCGCTGACGTGCCGGTGGTGGGTGACCTCCACGGCAACGAGCTGGAGGCATTCCTGGAGGGCGGTCACCTCGATCTGCTCAAGATCAGCGACGAAGATCTGATCGAGGACGGGAGGCTCGAGGGGGAAGACGAGGACATGGCGCTGGACCAGCTCCATCGTCTTCGAGAGTCGGGAGCCAAGCGTGTGGTGATCTCCCGGGGCCCGCGACCGGCTCTGGCCCTGATCGAGGGCGTCACCTACCGGGTTACCGGTCCGGACCTGGAGCCGGCGGACTATCGCGGCGCCGGCGACTCGATGACCGCGGGCCTGGCTGCCGGGCTGCGACGGGGCCTCGGGGCCGAGGAATTGCTCCGTCTCGGCTCGGGCGCGGGTGCCGCCAACGTGACTCGCCACGGGTTGGGCAGCGCGTCCGACGACCTCATCCCCCGTCTTGCCGAGCGGGTCGCCATAGAGGCGCTCACCCCCCTCCCACAATGAGCGATCTCCCCAGGGTCATCGTCACCAATGACGACGGGATCGATTCCCCGGGTCTCCGAATGCTCGCCGCCGCGCTCGCCGACGAGTTCGATGTCGTCGTGGCCGCCCCGGCGACCGACATGTCGGGCAGCGGCACCGGTATCGGCGGATTCGACCCGGTGAAGGGCGTCGACCTGACCACAGTCGACATCCCTGGGATCACGGCGTACACCATCGCCGGGCCACCCGGGCTGGCCGTGATGGCGGCGGCGCTCGGTGCATTCGGCCGTTTCCCCGATCTGGTGGTGTCCGGAATCAACGCCGGCATGAACACCGGCCACTCGATCATCCATTCGGGCACGGTGGGGGCGGCCCTCACCGCCCGAACCTTCCGCAGTCGCGGCATCGCCATCAGCCTGGCTCAGTCCGATCCGTGGCAATGGGAAACTGCGGTCGAGATCGGTGTCTCGGCGGTGCAGTGGCTCATCGGCCGAAGCGGGAGCCCGTATGTGCTCAACGTGAACGTGCCCGGCGTTCCGCTCAAAGAGATCAACGGGATCCACTGGGCGGACCTGGACGAGTTCGGGTATTTCCGGGTGGCCAATGCGGACGTCGAGGATCGGAAGCTCCAGTTCGTCGTGGGTTCGTCATCGGCCGGCACTGATCCGGGAAGTGACACCGCCCTGTGTGCCAAGAACTTCGTGACAGTCACCCCTCTGGCCACGATCGAGCCGGCCCGTTTCCCCGACATCGAGGCGAGCGCGGTTTGGAAGCCCTGAGTCCCGTTTCGGTTTTGGGGGCGGCATGGAAGGGAAAGGCAATCGCACCAGACAAACCGGAGGATATTCGATGGAATGCGCACACGAGTCGTGCACCTGCCTGGTGATGGAGGAGGGCGGTTTCTGCAGCGAGACATGTGAAGTAGGGACGATGTCCGGTGGCTTTTGCGGATGTGATCACGCGGTTTGCCAGGCAAGCCGCCTCCGTGCTCCCGCCATCGACCAATCGTGAAGCGACTGAGCCTGATCGGTGGAGCGGCGATGGGCGCTGCTGTCGTCTATCTATTCGATCCGGCGCAGGGCAAGAGACGGCGCAATCGACTCGCCCGACAGGTGGCCAACACGATCGACGCTGCTCGCGCCCGGGCGTGACATCGGCGCTCGCTACAGGCCCAAATCCAGTGAGTGGGAGCTACCGATGGCTACCGTTAACATCGACATCGACCAGGGGACTGTCACGCTGCGCGGCGCGTTCCCCCCGGAAGAAGAACATCCGAGCCGAGCCTGGGCCCATCGTGGTCTGAGCCGGGTTCGGGGACATGCGGCCGCTCGTCGGGGTTTCGACGGGTCGGATCAGGGGTAACGACAACCTCTAAGCCAGGATCCAACATGTCCTTCAACCTGTCCTTTCCGACCCTCAAAGCCGCAGAACCGGATGACGAGCAGACCAGCACGTTCAGCGCCGCCTACCCCGACCCATCCGTTGCCGGGGCCGTTGTGGACGACCTCGAAAGAGCCGGTCTGCGCCCGACCGTGATCGAACCGCTCGGTCCCTGGACGCTTTCCGCTCTCCCCGATCCGGGGAGCAGGTTCTTCGAGCACCCGATGATCACCGCCGCCACCGGGGCTCTCGCTCTCGGCTCGATCACCGCGCTCGCCTCCGTGATCTTTCTCGAAGGGCGGCACTGGTTGGTCTATGCCGGCCTCGGATTCCTCGTCGGTGCCCTGACCGGATGGATCGGCAGCGCCATGTCCGCCACGGGGCATCCGCCTCGCCGGGAGGACCTCCTCGCCCATCCTGGCGGCGGTCTGACCATCGAGGTCGAGGCCGGCGAGCCCCGCAAGGCAAGGCTCGCCGAGTCCGTCATGGGTCGTCACGAGCCGATCCTGTTCACCGCCCGGACCAAGCCTGGCCCTCGATCACCCAGCGAACGGGTGATGTGGGAGCACGACCAAGGTCTCTCGCCGCTCGAAGCGCTGTCCGTCTGGGTCGAGGGTCGGGACCGAAGCGGTCGGCCGGCGGCGCCCCCGCGCGGCCGGCACCTCGAGAGCCACCGCCTGCGATCCTGAGGACGGGCGGTTAGCAGCGGTCGTCCGGCCCAGCTGACCACTCACCCCGCCCACGCGACCATTTGCACTACGACCATAGTGTTAATTAGATTCGCCACATTGTTAGGTAGCTAACGATCTGGAGGCAGACGTTGAGAAAGCTGGTAGCAGGGGCCCTCCTCGTGACGATCGATGTCCGTCTGCATGCGGAGGGGCCGGCGGATCGGAGGGCGATGGCCCCTTGGTCGTGTACTCCGGCCGAGCCGAGGAGCTGGTCGGGCCGCTCCTCGAGCAATTCGAGGCCGAATCGGGTATCGACCTGGACATCAGGTACGCCGACTCGAGCGAGCTTGCCGCCACCCTCCTCGCCGAGGGCGAGGAGACCGCAGGCCGATGTGTTCTTCGCCCAGGACCCCGCTTCTTTGGGCGCCGCTGCCGGGCTGATGGCCCCGCTTCCCGAAGAGACACTCGACCTGGTCGATGGGCGATTCCACGATCGTGACGGCCGGTGGGTCGGGACCTCCGGCCGGGTGAGGGTGGTCGTCCACAACACCGACTCAGACCTACCGCTACCTCAGACCATCGATGACGCCGTCGATCCGGCCTGGGCCGGTCAGATGGGGGTGGCGCCCACCAACGGCTCCTTCCTGGCGTTCGTGTCGGCCATGATCCTCGAACGCGGCGAGGACGGGACGCGTCAGTGGCTGGAAGCCCTGGCTGCAAACGACCCCGTCGAGTTCGACGGAAACGCCCCCATCGTCGAAGCCACCGACACCGGTGAGCTGGGCGGTGGGCTGGTGAACCACTACTACCTGCTTCGCCTGCGGGCCGAGGGTCAGGGCAACAACACGGAGAACTACTTCATCCCGGCCGGCGATGTCGGATCGCTGGTGATGCCCGCCGGCGTGGGAGTCATGGCCAACACCGACAGTCCGGAGGCAGCCCAGGAGTTCGTCGATTTCCTTCTCGCCGATGAAGCACAGACCTTCTTTGCCACGGAGACCTTCGAGTTCCCTCTGATCGACGGCGTACCCCAGCCCGACGGGGTCCCACCCCTCTCCGAGATCGACGCCCCCGACATCGACCTGAGCGACCTCGCTGGTGTGCTCGACCAGGCCACGCGTCTGGTGGCCGAGGCCGGCCTGGTGTGAGTTGACTGCCGGGCCGCTGACGGCGCAACGGCCCGAAGTCGGGCAGATTCGACGTCGTGGCGGCTGGGGATGGTGGGTCGCCGCCGGAGTGGCGCTACTTCCCGCGCTCATCCCTCCGGTCAGCTTGTTGTTCCAGGTCATCGGGACCGGGACGACGCTGGCCGTCCCGCCGGGACGTCTCGCCGAGCTGATGCTGAACACCGCCATGCTCACGGTGGCGGTCACCATCACGGCAGTCGCCATCGGTCTGGCCACGGCGTGGACGACCACCAGGGTGGCGCTTCCATTTCGCAAGGGATGGATGACGCTGGCTGCGCTCCCCCTCGTCGTCCCCTCCTATGTGGCGGCGCTCAGCCTCATCGCCGCGACCGGGCCCTCGGGAGTCATCGTCGAAACCCCGACGCCTTACGGATTCGTCGGCTCATGGCTCGTGCTCTCGGTATTCACCGCGCCATTGGCCCATCTCACGCTCATCCCAGGGTTGCGGACTATCGATCCGGCGACAGAGGAGGCAGCGACAGGGCTCGGGGCGAGCCGGTGGCGGGTCTTCGCGACCGTGACACTTCCCCAATTGAAGCCGGCGCTGGTCTCGTCCGGTCTCCTGGTCGGGCTCTACACGATCTCCGACTTCGGCGCTGTGTCCTTGCTTCGCTACGACACCTTCACCCGCGCCATCTACACCCTCTACCGGGGCCAGATCGACCGGCGCCCCGCCGCCACCCTGTCACTGATCCTGATGGCTCTAGCCATCGTGATCCTCCTCGTCGAGCGCCGATATCGCGCCAGAGTCCCCCTTCACTCCCGACGGCCACGCAGGGCGCGCCCTCTGCTGGCACTCTCGGGCTGGCCACGCGCTGCCTCGATCTCGGCACTGGCTCTCTACATCCTCGTCGCCCTCGGTCTCCCGCTGATAGTCATGGCGGTGAGCGTCGCTCGCGGGCTCGAGTCCGAGCAGATCGTGGGGTCACTCGGCCCGGAGGCGGTCCGGTCGCTGGGAGTCGCGATCATCGCAGCCCTGGTGACCGTGGTTCTCGCCTTCCCGGTGGCCATGGTCACCACTCGCAGGCCGGGGCGTCTGTCGGGCTGGGTGGAGTCAGCGATGTGGGGCGCATACTCCCTTCCCCACATCACCGTCGGGGTGGCGGCGGTGGGTTTCGCCCTCAGCACGGCCAGGTCTCTCTATCAGACACTGATCTATCTGGTGATCATCTACGGCGCCATATTCCTGCCTCAAGCCGCCGGCGCGACCCAGGACTCCCTGGTCCGTGCCAGCCCGGACCTCGAGGATGCGTCCCGTGGCCTGGGCCGGGGGCCCGTGGCGACGCTGATGCGAGTGACGCTGCCCCTGGCCTGGCCGGGGTTGGTGGCGGGAGCTGCTCTGGTCTTTCTGAGCGTCATGAAGGAGCTGCCGGCAACGCTGCTCCTCCGCCCCAATGGGTTCGAGACGCTGGCCATCAGGATCTGGAGCTCGACGGCGGAAGGATTCATCACAAGGGCCTCTGCCGCCGGGCTCGTTCTCCTCGCCGTCTCGATCGTGCCACTCTTTCTCGTGATGTCACGTGAGCTCAGCGACTGACCGCCTCGCCATCCGCGCCCGGGACCTGACCAGGTCCTTCGGCGAAGCAGTCGCTCTGGACCATTTCAGCCTCGACGTATGGGAAGGCGGCGTGGTGACCATCCTCGGCCCGTCGGGGTGTGGCAAGACCACGGCGCTGCGGGTGATCGCCGGGTTCGAGAACGCCGGTGGGACGGTCGAGATCCATGGCCGCACGGTGCTCGCACCGGGGGTCTTCACCCGTCCGGAGCGGCGCCGGGTGGGGATGGTGTTCCAGGACTACGCGCTATTCCCACATATGACCGTTGCCGGGAATGTCGCCTACGGGTTGCCCAAGGGTGATCGGGGTCCTCGTGTTGGCGAGGTCCTCGAACTGGTCGGGTTGACCGGATTGGAGGGGCGGATGCCGAACGAGCTCTCAGGTGGCCAACAGCAGCGCGTCGCCCTCGCCCGTGCCCTCGCCCCGAAGCCGGAGGTGATCCTGCTCGACGAGCCATTCAGCAACCTCGACGCCAGTCTGCGTGATCGGGTGCGGCGAGAGCTGCGAACCATCCTGACCGAAGCTCGCACCACGGCGGTCTTCGTCACTCATGACCAGGAAGAGGCCCTGGCCACGTCCGACATCGTGGCCGTGATGAGGGACGGCCGGGTCCTGCAGGCCGACACCCCGGGACATCTCTACTCCAATCCGGCCGATCGCTGGGTGGCCGAGTTCCTCGGCGACGCCGACGTCCTCGAGTCGGTGGCGCGCGACGGGCGGGTCGACACGGCGGTCGGTGCCTTCGACACCGATCTCCACGGCAGCGTGTCGGTCGTCGTCCGGCCGGAGAACGTTCAGATCTCGCTCGGCGAGACCCCGAACGCCGTGGTGGCGGGGTCCGAGTTCTTCGGTCATGACCAGTTGGTGACCCTCGCCCTGCACGAGGGCACGCGTGTTCGGGCCAGGATCGGCCCCCGTCCCATCTACCGGGTCGGCCAGCCGGCCCGGGTGCGGGCCACCGACGCCCGCATATTCGCGCGAGGCTGACGTCCTAGCCTTTCAGGGTGGATTCGGCTCTGGCCCTCGTCGCGGCGTTGGCCGCCTCGTTCTTCGCCGCCGATCTCTGGCTCGACTACCGAAGAAGGCCCCGGCCCCACATCGCCGCCTATGGGACCGGCATGACCATGTTCGCCATCGCCACATGGGCATTCTTCCTGGGCATCACCATCGGCTGGACCGGTCCGATGTACCGAATCTTCTATCTATTCGGGGCCATCCTCAACATCCCGTTCCTGGCCCTGGGCTCGATGTTCTTGGTCGTCGGGAGGAGGTCTGGCCACATCATGGCCATCGCGCTCGGCGCCCTCACGGCCATTTCCACAACCCTGACCGCCACCGTGCCATTCGCCAATCCCTTGCCGGAGACCGGGGTGCCCCATGATGTGTTCGCCTCGGGTTTCGGTCCCAGGCTGTTCGCCATCATTGGTGGGGCCTTGGGCGCAACGATCCTCGCCGTCCTGTCCGTCGTGTCGATCGTCCGATTCTGGAAGAAGAACCGCCGGATCGTCTGGGGCAATTTGCTCATCCTCGGCGGGACGCTGGCTGCGGCATCGGGCGGCACCGGTCTCGCCCTCGGCGAATCGAGCGCGTTCGCCCTCTCTCTGCTGGTGGCGGTGACCCTGATCTGGGCCGGCTATCGGGTGGCATCGGGTGGGCGAGGCGCCACGACACGAGCCGAATCCGCCCTGGCCGACCTTTGACCGTCGTCTGAGGTTCACCGGGTTGTAAACGTCACGCGGCCCTGGGTTCATCACGTGCCCATACGTTCGCTCTGTGCGACGAAGGGACGCGAAATCTCTGCACCCATGGATCCCAGGCATGATCTGGCGAAGTCGATCGAGCATCTGAAAGTGGCGGTCGAAGTGCTCAACGATGTGGTCGCCGAAAAGCTGGCCGGGACCGCTACGGGCGGCGCTGTCAACCGGGCGTCCACGTCATGTTGATGGACCGTTCGAAGTTGATCCATCCGCCGCGCTCGAACGCCGCGGCCATCGGCAGGTTGGTGAGGTCGGTAGCGGCGCGGATGTGGTCGACACCCTGGTCGGCCAGGATTCGGGTACCAGTGGTGAGGATGTCGTGGATGTAGCCGTTGCCCCGATGCTCGGGCAGGACGGCGAGATACCCGATGACGGGGTGGTAGTGGTTGTGGCCGGGAGTCACGAAGCCGACTGACGCGCCGGTGTGGTCGATTGCGACGCGCCAGTTGTCGCGGCTGCTGATCTGTTGGGCGAGCTCACCGGAGAAGTGCCTGCGGGCGGCTTCCCTCGGCGTCATCGTCTTCAGGTCGAGGACGGTGTGGGCGTCGAGCGAGCCTGGCACTACCGCTGTCATCAGGTCGATGACCTCGTCGTCGTCGTGGGGTTGACGAAAGTCGAGCCGCCCGCTGGGTAAGGCGATGGGTGTGCCCTTGCGCCATTCGAATCGCAGGCGCTCGACGAACACTCGGGCGCCGGTTTGCTCGGCAATGTCGATGAGCACTTCCACGTGGCGCCGGGAGGCTTGGTTGTCTCGCCAATCAGGTGGCACATACCGGATGTATCCCGGCGGCTCTGCTCGGCTACCGATCACCTGGCGGGTTGCCGTCTCCATCAGGTTTCGGGCGGCGAGGCGATGGACCGGATCGGCGGGGTCGGCGATGTCGAAGATGTCCAACAGTGCGGGCTTGTCTTCTCCGGGGTTGCCCCACCATGCCACTCGCGCGACGACGCTGTCGTCGATCAGCGCCATCCACATCCACTCGGTTCTCCGTCTCCCCAGACGCAGATCATCGGCGAGCTCGGGGTTCAGGGTGTAGGGGAGGCCGAGAAAACGGTCCAGTTCGGTCGGTCCCTCGATGGTCCGGAAGAGAGGGGAGACTGACATCAAACCCATTCGATCATCTGAGAGGATACGGCGGTGCGGTCGACCGTGGTGACAGGGACCGAGGCTCGAGACTCACCGGCGGTGCGCTCCACGACGATGTCCTAACAAACCCCGGCTGGCCGCTCAAGGGGGGCGAACGGTCTGCCGGGGTTCGGTTGTCGCCTCCCCCGCGCTAACCACCATTACGAAAGCTCGGGCATCGATGGTTCGCGAAGGATGGAAATGCGATCGGGTCCCGAGATGAACAGTCCCGAGACGACTGCCCTAAGAGGTGGCGTGCAACTTCAGGTCTCTTACCCGGTCTGATCTGGAATTGCGACCTGGCGTTTCCCAGTTACGCGATCGTGACCGGTTCGTGGTGACACGAATCCGCATGATCCGACGAAGTCTCCGCATATCCACCGCAGCCTCCACCGGCACCGGTCTGCCCCTAGGCCGAGAAGAGAGGCTGCGTCTCATACCGGCTCCCGGCCAGCGGCCGCAGGTTCATCCTCAACAGCTTCGGCAAGATCGTCGAGGCCCCGCTGAATGATCTCCTGCAGGAGGACCGCAACGTTCTCGTCGCTATCCAGGTAGTCCGACTCATCGCCTCTGAACTCCGCTTTCACGAATCGGTACTGGTCGATGAGTTCGTCGTCCGTCCATTCCGCGATCGGGTAGTGGTCATGGGGTGGCCAATTCGCTGCGGTCATGTCGGCCCACTTACCCACCTGTCAACCCTGAACAAACGGACGACAGCTCCTGGGCGGAGGGTCACCCTCCGATGTAGCTCATCTCGACACGTGAGCCGATGCTCACCGTCTGCGCCGACCTGATCTCCGAGTAGCGGTCTTCCCTGTTCGACCATATCTGGTCGATGATCGGACCGACATCCTCACCGGCCCTGATCGCGTCACGCAGGTTCGATCCTGCAGAGGCGAAGAGACACGTGTACAGGACTCCCTCGGCGGAGAGCCGGGCCCGGGTGCAGGAACCGCAGAAGGGCCTGGTCACCGAGGCGATCACCCCCACCTCCCCCTCACCGTCCAGGTAGCGGAACCGGTTGGCCACCTCACCGGGGTAATTGGGCGGGATGGGCTCGAGCGGGAAGACCTGATTGATGGCCGAGATCATCTCCTCGGCCGGCACGACGTCGTCCAGGCGCCAGCCGTTGGTGTTCCCCACATCCATGTACTCGATGAAGCGCACGATGTGACCGCTGCCCTTGAAGTGCCTGGCCATGTCGACCACGGCATGCTCGTTCACTCCTCGCTGGACGACAGCGTTCACCTTTATCGGGCCGAGCCCGGCCTCGGCCGCGGCCTCGATGCCTTCCAGGACGGAGGAGACCGGGAAGCCGACATCATTCATGCGCTGGAACGTCGGATCGTCCAGCGCATCGAGGCTCACGGTGACCCGGTCCAGCCCGGCAGCCGCCAGGGACCGCGCCTTCCGGGTCAAGAGCGATGCATTGGTGGTCAGAGTGAGGTCGTCGACTCCATCGATGGCCTCGAGCATGCCGATGAGTTTCTCCAGGTCCTTGCGGAGCAGTGGCTCGCCCCCGGTGATTCTCACTTTGGTCACGCCTCGATCGACGAAGAGCCCGACCAGATGCCCGATCTCCTCGAAGCTCAGCAACTGGTCGCGAGGCAAGAACTCGTGGTCCTTGCCGAACAGCTCCTTGGGCATGCAGTAAGTACATCGGAAGTTGCATCGGTCGGTGACCGAGATGCGTAGGTCACGAACCGGGCGTTGAAACCGATCGACGAGGGCACTCATCGCCCCCAACGTTATTTGCCGTTGAGCCCAATGTCTCGTGAGCGCCCGTCGACGTGAGCCGTTAGCGTGACTGGCGATGCCGGAAGGGCCGCTGCGGGTGTCGATGACCATCGACCCGGACGCCGTCATGGCCCCGATAAACCGTCGGGTCTTCGGCTCGTTCGTGGAGCACATGGGCCGGGGTGTATACGGGGGGTTGTACGAGCCGGATCATCCCCATGCCGACGAAGACGGCTACCGCACCGATGTCCTGGCCCTGGTGAGGGAGTTGGGCGTGAGCATCGTCCGCTACCCGGGTGGGAACTTCGTCTCCGGCTATCGCTGGGAGGACGGGGTGGGGCCGGTTGGGGGACGCCCGACTCGATTCGATCGAGCGTGGCGGAGCATCGAGCCCAACGTGTTCGGCCTCGACGAGTTCGCCCGATGGTCGGCCAAGGCGGGGACCGAAATGATGCTGGCGGTCAATCTGGGGACACGAGGTGCCCGGCAAGCGGCAGAGCTGGTGGAATACGCCAACGTCACCGGTGGGACCAGGCTCTCCGACCTGCGCCGCCGCCACGGTCGAGAAGAGCCCTATGGGATCAGGACCTGGTGCCTCGGAAACGAGATGGACGGCCCCTGGCAGATCGGCCACAAGTCCGCCGAGGAGTACGGGAGGCTTGCCTTCGAGACCGCCAATGCGATGCGGGCGGTCGACCCCACGCTGGAGCTCGTGGCATGTGGCAGCTCCGGAAGATCGATGCCCGGCTTCGGCACGTGGGATGAAACGGTGCTGGAGCATTGCTACGAGGTCGTCGACCTGATCTCGGCCCACTGCTACTACGACCCCGAGGCCTCCGACCTGCCGAGCTTCATCGCTTCATCGGCAGCGATGGACGAGCAGATCCGCCAGGTGGTGGCGATAGCCGATCGAGTCGGGAGGAGGAAGGGGATGGCCAAGCGGCTTGGGATCTCATTCGACGAGTGGAACGTCTGGTACATGGGGCGTCATGAGTCGCAGGAGTCCACCCCCGAGTGGAGGCGAGCGCCACGACTGTGTGAGGACGACTACACGAGCACCGACGCCGTGGTGGTGGGATCGCTCCTAATCACACTGCTCCGTCACGGGGACCGGGTGGCCCTCGCCTGCCAGGCTCAACTCGTCAACACCATCGCACCGATCCACACCGAGCCGAACGAGCCGGCGCGGCGCCAGGCCATCTTCCACCCGTTCGCCCTCACCTCTCGTCATGCGGTCGGTGATGTCATCCACTCCGCCGCGCTCGGCCCGACTGTGCAGACCCGAGTTCACGGCGAGGTCCCCGTCTTCGACGGGGTGGTGACCCGCGACAACGCCACCGGGGCTTTCACCTCGTTCTCCGTGAACCGCTCGACCACGGATCCGATTCAGCTCGCTGTCGATCTGAGCTCTCTCCCCGAGGTTCGAGTCGTCGAGCATGTCCTCCTCGATGGCGGCAAGACGAGGGCCAGGGAGCCTCACCCGGCCCCGTGGGAGCATGCCGGCGGAGAGGTGGCCCTGCTCCTCCCGCCCGTCTCCTGGTCGATGCTCCGACTCGCCACGACCTGAAGCCGAAGGCTGCAGAATTTCACCGGAATCGGCCGCATCGCCGCTCGAGCGGCTGGCTATGTTGAAATCGTTATCGACATCGTTTTCTGACAACGATTTCAACTCGGCGAGGCGGCGGGATGAGGCCAACGACGAACAGAGTGACCATCGGTGATGTGGCCGCCACCGCCGGGGTTTCGATCGCCACCGTTTCCCGCGTGGTCAACGGTCGTTACGGAGTGGCCCACGACACGTCGTCCCGGGTGCAGGCGGTAATCGACGATCTGGGATACGAGTCGAGTCTGGTAGCGAGGAGCCTGCGCATCCACCGCACCAGCGTCATCGGGATCATCGTCCCCGACCTCGAGCCGTTCAGCACCGAGCTGCTCAAGGGGGCGGCCCGGGCCATTCACTCGACAGGCTACGAGCTCATCGTGTGTGCCGGGGACGGCCATGTCGGGGCACAGGTGGGTTGGGAACGTCGCTACCTCTCCCGGCTCAACGGCACACTGGCCGATGGGACGCTACTGGTCACTCCCACTGTCGTCGACGTCGCCCACGCCGCGCCCGTCGTCGTCATCGACCCCCACGCCGGCCCCTCGCCCCTGCCGACAGTCGCCTCCCAGAACCTGGAGGGGGCGATCACGGCGACCGACTACTTGATCGGTCTGGGTCACCGTCGGATCGGATTCATCGGCGGCCGTCCCGACCTGGAATCGGCCCGGCTCCGGGAGCAGGGCTACCTCAAAGCGCTCGAGCGGGCGGGGATCGAGTTCGACCCCGGACTGGTTCGAGTCGGCGAGTACACCCGGGAGGCAACGGAGGGCCCGGCCCACGAACTGCTCGAGATGAGCAATCCCCCGACTGCGATCTTCGCCGCCAACGACGTGTCGGCAATCGCCACGATGGATGTCGCCCAATCGCTGGGGCTCTCGGTGCCGGACGACGTGTCGGTGATCGGCTACGACAACATCCTCGAGTCGGCGCTGTCGTCGCCGTCATTGACCACGATCGACCAGTCCATCCAGGAGATGGGCTACGAGGCGACGCGCCTTCTCGTCGAGCTTATCGATGACCCCGACCAGGATCCGGCGCACCTGACCCTTCCCACCGAGCTGATGGTCCGGCAATCATGCCGGGCCGTGACTGTCATAGATCGAAATCGAGGAGGAGAACACACCCAGACCCTGACTGAAAACGATTACAACGACGGAGGCAAGCGAAGGAGGAACATGTGGAACCGGTGAGACGATCCATGGCGATCCTCGCCATCCTGGCCCTGGTCCTGGCCGCCTGTGGCGGTGGAGGGACCGGCGAGGACGCGACCACCACTACCGGCGGCGCGGTAACCGAGACGACGGCGGCCGAGGCGGCGACCACAACCGCCGCAGCCGAGGAGCCGGCGGAGGAGGTCACCATCGAATGGTGGCATATTCAGAACACAGACCCGATGATGACGTTGTGGCAGGACATGGCCGACGAGTTCATGGAGGCCAATCCCAACGTCCAGATCAACATCACAGTGATGGAGAACGAGGCGTTCAAGGCGGCGCTTCAAACCAATCTCCAGGCCGGTGACGTGCCGGACCTCTTCCAATCCTGGGGTGGCGGTGGCCTGCGTGAGCAGGTGGACGCCGGCCTGGTGCAAGACATCACCGACGCTTCCTCCGGGTTCATCGGCAACTTGAACGAGGGCGCGGTCGGGCTCTACAACGTGGATGATGTCCAATATGGCGTACCGTTCAACCTGGGCATGGTCGGGTTCTGGTACAACAAGGACCTGTTCGCCCAGGCAGGGATCGATGCCCCACCGGCTACCTGGGACGAGTTCCTCGAGGATGTCCAGGCCCTGAAGGACGCCGGGATCACGCCGATCGCGGTCGGCGCCGGAGACAAGTGGCCCGCTCACTTCTACTACTCGTATCTGATGATCCGAGAGGGTGGCGAGGCGGCGATGGAGACCGTGACGGAGACGCTCGACTTCAACACGCCCGAGTTCATCGAGGCGGGCAATCAATTGCAGCGTCTCATCGACATGGAGCCCTTCCAGCCGGGCTTCCTGGCCGCGCCGTGGGATGCTCCCGACGGTGAGTCGGGGACGATCGGCACCGGAGCGGCCGCGATCAGCCTGATGGGGCAATGGGGACCGGGCGCCTATGCCAACCAGTCGGGCATCGGGACCCCTGAGGACCCGATCGAGGAGCGGCTCCCCGCTGAGTTCGGCTGGTTCCCGTTCCCGGCTGTCGAAGGTGGTGCCGGCGCTGCGACCGACGGTTTCGGTGGCGGCGACGGGTTTGCTGTCGGCAAGGATGCACCACCAGAGGCAGTTCAGTTCCTGGAATACATCACTGCCGTCGAGCAGGCGATTCGGACCGGCGAGACAGGGACCACCCTTCCGGTCACCGCGGGCGCCGAGGTGTCCGTGACCGATCCGCTGCAGCAGGAGGTGCTGGCGGGACTGGGACAAGCGGGCTTCGTCCAGCTCTATCTGGACCAGTACTTCACCCCTGAGCTTGGCGCCGCGGTCAACGACGCGGTGGCCACCCTGTTTGCTGGGACCGCCACCCCCGAGGAAGTCACCGAGTCCATTACGGCGGCGGCCGGATAGCCACCAGTCGTATCGTGAGCAAAGTCGTGGAGGGCCGCCGGTCCGGCGGCCCTCCACCTATCGAGCAACGGATTGTGACCAGCGATCCACAAGTCAAGGTGACGCGCCCCGGTCGAGTAGTTCGACGCGCGCCAGGGACTGCACCCTGGCCGGTCATTCTTGCCTTCCTGCTGCCCGCCCTGGCCCTTTACAGCCTCTTTGTCCTCTACCCGATCACCCAGAGCATCCGCTACAGCGGATACGACTGGAACGGCCTGACAGCCTCTCACCGACTGGGTCGGGCTCCAGAACTTCAGAGACGCTTTCGCTGACCCGTTGTTCATAGAAGCGATAACTCACAACGGGATCATCATCGGGCTCTCGCTACTTCTCCAGATTCCTTTCGCTGTCACCCTCGCCGTGCTCCTCACTCGCAATCTGAAGGGGCGAGGGGTCTTCCGGACGATGTACTTCGCCCCTTTCATCTTGTCCGAGGTGGTCACCGGGGTGGTGTGGCGCCAGATCTATCGGCCGGACGGCCTCTTCGACCAGGTCCTGGCAGGGGTGGGTGCGGGCGATCTCTCCAGGGAGTGGCTGGCTGACCCCAAGATCGCCCTATACAGCCTGTTCTTCGTCATCTCGTGGAAGTACTTCGGGTTCCACATGGTGTTGATCCTGGCCGGTCTCCAGCTCATCCCGACCGAGCTCGAGGAGGCCTCGGCCATCGACGGCGCCTCCTTCTGGAAGGGTTTCCGATACGTGACCCTCCCGCTGCTGGGTCCGACGATCAGGGTCTCTATGTTCCTCTCCATCATCGGCGCCCTGCAATTGTTCGACCTGGTCTGGGTCACCACGAAGGGCGGGCCGGTGAACTCCACCGCAACCATGGCCACCTATCTCGTCGATTGGGGCTTCAGACGGGGCCAGTTCGGCTTTGCGAGCGCGGTCTCCGTGATCGTCTTCAGTCTCTCCTTGATCGTGGCCCTCCTGTATCAGCGATTCGTGCTGCGCCGGGATCTGGAAGGAGCGCTGACGGCGTGACCGCGACCACCGTCCCAACCAAGGGCCCCTCCCAGAAATTCGACTTCGGCCGTGGCCTTCTCTACCTGATCGCCGTTCTCGTGCTGCTGGTGATCATCGTCCCGTTGAGCTTCTCGATCATCGGTGGGTTCCGGAGCAACTCGCAGCTTGCAGCCGATCCCGTCGGGCTCCCCGATCCCTGGGTGTGGACCAACTATCAGACCGCGTTGACCGACCCCAGTTTCTACGGGTGGGTGAGGAACAGTGTGCTGATCGCGCTGATCACGACTGCCCTCGTCCTCCCCGCCGCTTCCCTGGCTGCCTTCGTGATAGCGCGCTACAGGTTCCGGGGACGCGAGTTCGTGTTCGCCCTGTTCACGCTTGGCCTTCTCTTTCCCGTAGCGGTGGCCATCCTTCCGCTTTTCATCACCCTCCGGCAGACGGGTCTCCTCAACAGCCCTCTCGGCATCGCCCTCCCTCAGGCGGCGTTCGGGCTCCCGCTCTCGATCGTGATCCTTCGCCCCTTTTTCCGCAGCATCCCCCGTGACCTCGAAGACGCAGCCGCAATCGACGGCTGCGGCCCGCTTCGCTTCTACTGGTCGGTCATGCTCCCCCTGTCCCGCCCCGTGTTGAGCACGATCGCAGTGCTCACCGTGGTCGGTAGCTGGAACGCCTTCCTGCTCCCGTTGCTGGTGTTGATCCAACCGGAGCAGTGGACACTGCCACTCGGGATCAACAACATCTCGGCCCAGTACGTGACGGACACCGCGATGATCCTGGCCTACACCACGCTGGCCATGATCCCGGCCCTGATCTTCTACTTCATCGCCCAGAAGCAGATCGTGACCGGGCTGACCACCGGAGGAGTAAAGGGATGACTGCGGTCACCGTCGACGGGCAGCAGCCGGCCTACCGCGACCCCGGCCTCTCCGTGGACGAGCGCGTCGAGAGCCTGCTGGAGATGATGACTCTCGAGGAGAAGGTCGCCCAATTGGGGAGCGCCTGGGTCTTCCAGTTGACCGAAAAGGGGCAATTCTCCCGGGACAAGGCCGGGCCACTGCTCCGGCAGGGCCTCGGGCACGTCACCCGGATCTCGGGCGCCAGCGACCTGACACCCCGGGAAGCGGCCCGACTCGCCAACGAGATCCAGCGCTACCTGCTCGAGGAGACCCGGCTCGGCATACCGGCCATCGTCCATGAGGAGATCTGCTCCGGACTGATGGCCAAGGACGCCATGGTCTACCCCCAGGCAATCGGCGTGGCCGCCACCTGGGACCCGGACCTCGCCCGCGAGATGGCAGACGTCATCCGCCGTCAGATGAGGGCCATGGGGGCACATCACGGGCTGTCACCCGTGCTCGATGTGGCCAGGGACCCGCGATGGGGCCGCACCGAGGAGACCTATGGGGAAGACCCGTACCTGGTCGCCCGGATGGGAACTGCCTTCGTCGAGGGATTGCAGGGTGCCGACCTGACCCAGGGCGTTGTCGCCACCGCCAAGCATTTCGTCGGGTACAGCGCCTCAGAGGGCGGCCTCAACTGGGCGCCGCCCCATCTGCCGGACCGCGAGCTGCGGGAGGTGTACCTCCATCCGTTCGAGGCGGTGGTCGGCGCCGGGGCGCGGTCGGTCATGAACGCCTATCACGAGCTCGACGGGATCCCCTGCGGCGCCCATCGCGAGCTCCTCACCGACATCCTTCGAGACGAGTGGGGGTTCGAGGGGACCGTGGTGTCGGACTACTTCGCCGTTCGCCAGCTCGCCAGCTATCACCATCTCGCCGAGGACGGGATAGGGGCGGCCGGAATTGCTCTCGAAGCCGGGATCGATGTCGAGCTTCCCGGCACCGACTGTTATGGCGAGCCGCTCATCCGAAGGCATCCACAGCGGGAACATCGACCTCGACCTCGTCGACACCTCGGTGAGGCGGGTGCTCCGGTCCAAGTTCGAGCTCGGTCTCTTCGAATCCTCTTTTGTCGACCCCGACGCGGCCCAGACCGACCTTCGACTCGAGCGAGGGTTGGCCCGGCGAATCGCGGAGAAGAGCATCGTCCTGCTGTCCAACAACGGTGCCCTGCCCATCGCCCCCGACACCGGGCCGATCGCGGTGATCGGTCCAAACGCCGACGACTCACGAAACCTGTTCGGCGACTACACCTACCCGGCCCACATCGAAGCCCTGGCCGAGATGCAGCATGGCGACAACGTGTTCGGTGTGCCCTTCACCGGGGAGGTATCGGCTGAAGGCGCGATGAAACAGGCCCGGCACTGTTCTGGACGTCATGCGAGAGCGGTTCGGGGAAAACGTGGCATACGCCAGGGGATGTGATGTCAACACTCCCTCGCGCGAGGGTTTCGACGAGGCCGTCGCCCTCGCCAGTCGTTCCACGGTCGCGATCATGGTGATGGGGGACAAGGCGGGCCTGACCACCGACTGCACGTCCGGCGAAGGTCGGGATCGTCTCTCCCTCGACCTCCCCGGGGTCCAGGAAGACCTGGTGCGGGCGGTGGCCGAGACCGGCACCCCATGATCCTGGTCCTGGTCACCGGGCGTCCCGGCGGCAGCGTCTGGGCGCACGAGCACAGCGCCGCAGTGGTGCAGGCCTGGCTGCCCGGAGAAGAGGGAGCCGAAGCCATCGTCGACGTCCTCACCGGCGTCGTCAACCCGGGCGGGAAGCTGCCCATCTCCCATCCTCGATCTGCGGGGCAAATACCGGTGTATTACGGGCACAAGGTGTCGGGCGGCAGATCGCATTGGAAAGGCGACTACGTGGACGGAGAGGCCGGCCCGCTCTATCCATTCGGCCATGGTCTTGGCTACACGACGTTCCGGATCTCGAACCTCTCGGTGACACCGGACGAGGCCGGCTGGAACCAAGAGGTGACAGTCACGGCCGTCGTCTCCAACACCGGGAAAAGGGAAGGTGACGAGGTCGTCCAGCTGTACGTGAGGGACCCTGTGGCAAGTGTGACCCGGCCCGTCCTCGAGCTCAAGGGCTTTGCCCGGGTCGGCCTCCCCGCCGGAGGCTCCCGTCAGGTGACCTTCCACCTGCCGGTCGGACAGCTCGGGTTCTATGACCGTGACATGACTTATGTGGTCGAGCCGGGGTCGATCGAGGTGCTGGTGGGGACCTCGTCGGCCGATCTTCAGGTGGCCGGGTCCTTCACTGTCGTGCCGGATCCGGATGGCGGGCCCGTCGTCAAGGAGTTCGATGGGTCGTCGGCTGTGTCCTCTCTTCCCTGAAAGCTCAACATCCACGAGCCCAGCCCGATCGGCAAGACGAGCAAAGGCACCAGCCAGCCCACGTAGGGAATCAGCCACAAGATCCCGGCCACGATCGATCCGACGACGACCGAGCCGTAGAGGCCCCGCTCGCCGGGCAACGCTCTGCCGAGGGCGAGGATGGCAGGCACGCCGGCCACCAATGAGAGCACCAACACGAGACCGGCGAGAGCAAGGATCAGGGGCACGAAGACAGCGAGCAATGGCAGGCTGGCCGAAGCAGGGACGAGGCCCGCGATCAGAGCTGCGATCCCGGCCACGATGAACGGGGAGAGAATGACGAGAGCGCCTCGCCCCAAGGCTCGCCACGGGTTGCTTCTCGCCCTAGTCGCCGGCGGATTCGGTCCGACCCGGCCAACCCCAGGCGACCAAGAGGGCGGCGCACGTCAGGCCGAGGACCACCAGGAATCGGGCCAGCCAACCAAGAGCACGCACGCGAATGTTGGGCGGCAGTGGCGTCTTGTGGGCAACAACACCTTCCACCGTTGCCTGGTCCATCCCTTCGGCCTCGGATGGAGAGCGATAGCCCAAATCGCCTGCCACCTCGAGAGGGCCGGTGACGATGAGGCGATTGACGCTCACATCGACGTCTCCGCCGACGCTTCCTGCCAGCTCGAGAGTCCGTTGGGTGCCTTCGAGATCGGTCCCGATCGTTCCGGCTGCCACCATCCTGAACGCCCACACCACGACGTCGCCATCGATCGTGGATTCGGGGCTCAGCTCGGCCCGGACGGCAGCGCCGACCAGATCGCCGCCTATCGAGCCGGAGATGGTGAGTCTGTTGGCGGTGAAACGAACCGACCCGGCCACCTCCCCCCCGACCGTCACCGTCGGTGCCACTGCCTGCACATTGCCCGTGACCTGACCCGAGATGACTACCTCTTCGGCGGCGAATGCGATCAGATCGCCTTCGATCGTCCCCTCCACCACCACCCGGGACCCGACGGCATAGAGATCTTCGGTGACGGTGTCCCCCTCCGGGATGATGACGATCTCGGATGCGGCGGTCTCCGCGGCGTGGGCAGGGCTGGTACCGATGAGGATGAAGATGCCCGCGATTCCGGCGCAGAGCGCCGATCTAGATAGGTAATGCATCAGCTGCCAGATCGAGAAGCGACGACGGGAAGATGCCCCAGAGAATCGTCGCTCCGACAGCCAACGCCAACACCCAACGCTCTGGACCGACACGCAACGTCTGCTCTTCGGCGGCGTCGTCCATGTACATGACGACGATGACGCGGATGTAGAACGCGAACGCCACCACCGAGGCGATCACGGCCACGATCACCAGCCATTGGTAGCCCTGGGCCCAGGCGTCGGTGAAGACGCCGAACTTGGCCACGAAACCAGATGTGATGGGCAGACCGCCCATCCCGAGAAGGAGGATCGTGAAGGCGCCGGCCAGCAGCGGGCTTCGCCGGCCCAGACCGCGGTACTCGTCCAGGCTGGAGCCGGCTCCGTCAGGCCCGCTCACCACCGCCACCACCGCGAAGGCACCGACGAGCTGGATGGCATATATGGCCAGGTAGAACAGGACACCGTCGGTGGCGCCGCCAACCACCCCCGTCATGATGAACCCGGCGTGAGCCACCCCCGAGTAGGCGAGCAGACGGC
>CAWJLJ010000005.1:0-14396 GCA_963843585.1 uncultured Acidobacteriota bacterium | reverse complement strand
GGGGTCGGATTGGTGGGTAGATGCGTCCGTCGGGTCGGCGGAAGACGGGTTTGCCGTATCCGTCGTCTTCGATGGTCCATCCCGTGTTGATGCAAGAACCGGTGGTGGAAGCCACATAAGAGGATCAGATTGTCCAGATCGGTCGGTCCTCCATCAGCCCAATGGGTCTTGTGATGAGCGTGGAGCCAACCTTTGAACGGACATCCGGGCCACCGGCAGCCACCGTCCCGATGCCAGAGCTGGTGACGTAACCAGGCTGGGATCAACCGTGATCTCCGTCCGATTCCGAGCACTTTCCGGTGGTCATATACAGCACATTCCACGATGGGATCACAGGACAATCGGCGGGCAGGTCTCGTTGGCGATCACCGGACCACCCTCGATCTCGGCCACCCCGGTCTCTGAGTTCTCGATCAGCGATTCCAGATCGGCGTGGACCACGATCTGAGTTGGAGCCGAACCGTTCTCATCCCGGTGGTGGAACAGAGTTCGACGAGTCCGTCGGCCATCCGCTGTGGATACGGATCGAAGATTCCTGATTCGGGATTGGGTGGGATCCGGTCTGCTCTCGCTCTGATCCTCGGATTCGACCAGGCTCATTTCTGATCCCGGGCAGATCGGCGTTCAGATGGCCTCTGATCCCGTCCAGGGTGTATTGGATCGACAACCACCGCACCCGCCAGGAATCGACTCCATCCTCAGTGGACGGCGGGTTGGCCCGGCGAGCGGCACGATCCAGGGCCGCATTCGACAAACCCAAACACTCTGCAATCACCGCCTCCTCCGTATCCGGCAGTGGCCAGCTTCGAAATCGAATCGACCTGATCCAAGACAACTCACCAGCCGCGAACCGGGAACGCAGGACCGGCAGATCCTCCAACCTCCTCGCCACCCGAACCAGCTGAGCCGCCGTCGAATGACGAAGACCAAACCGGGCCGACACCCACTCCGCGAAGATTCCGTGCCCCATCGGCCAGGAACCGTTGACCCCGATCCGCCTCGATCAACCATTCACAGATCTCGGCGTAGAAAACGGCCAGACCAGAGAACAGATGAGACAAGACCCCATCCGCCTGATCACTAGTGAAACTCTCCCTCTCCATCAGCCCAAACGTACGAAGACGGAGTGACAAATTCGGGTCAGAAACGGGCCATCCACAAAAGAAATCTGAGAAATCTCGGGGCCGCTTCAACCCTCGGCGAACAGCTCCTCCAATGCCTCCTGGTCCTGATGCGCCAGGGCATGCTCGGCGCGTAGCGATTCCAGGTCCCGATAGATCGAGGCCACGGCCTGGATGGAGCCTTCTTTTCGATAGCCGATCATCACGTCATGGTCCGCTGCCTCGCCCCGGATGATCTCCTCGTCCCACTCCTTGGCGTTGCCGACGACGTTGATTGGGATGTCGTAGTGCTGGCTCCAGAAGAACGGCGGGTCCGTGAATGGGGTGTCATGCCCCAGGATGTTCCGGGCTGCTGCCTGCCCTTGTCGCTGGGCCAGCACCCAGTGCTCGATTCGAACCCTGCCCGCGTTCTGGTCGGGGTAGGAGGCGACATCACCCGCGGCCCAGATGTTGGGATCGCTGGTCCGGAGACGATCGTCGACGACGACACCGTTGTCGACGTTGAGCCCGGCCTGCTCGGCCAAACCGGTGTTGGGAACCACACCGACACCGATCACCACCAGGTCGGCAGGAACGGTGGTCCCGTCGTCGAGCAGGACCTCCTTATCCCTGATCTCGGTGACCGTGTGACCCAGTCGGAACTCGACGCCGTGTTCCTCGTGGAGATCCTGGACGAAGCGGCCCAGCTTCTCGCCGATGATCGGCACCAGTGGGACCTCCTCGGGCGCCACCACAGTCACCGCCACCTCGCGCTGGCGCAGCGACGCCGCCACTTCCAACCCGATGAACCCGGTTCCGATTACGACAGCATTGTCTGTCTCCTCCAGAGCGGCGATGATCGAGCGGCTGTCCTCGAGTGTGCGGAGGTAATGGACGTGGTCTTGGTCGGCGCCCGGTGTGGGAAGGCGTTTCGGCTCCGCTCCCGGTGCGAGGAGTAACGCCTCGTACGCGATGCTCCGCCCGTCTTCCAGCGCCACCGTCCGCTCACCGGCATCGATCGCGGTCACTTCGACGCCGGTGATGAGCGTGATGTCGTGCTCCTCGTAGAAATCCGGGCTGCGCAACGGCATCCAGTCCTCGGGGGCGGTTCCCGCCAGATAGTCCTTGGAGACATTGGGGCGATCGACAGGCGCCTCGAGTCCGATCATCGACACTGATCCCGTGTAGCCGAGTCGGCGAAGCATCTCGGCGGCGGCGGCGCCGGCGGCGCCGGAACCCACAATCACGACTGACTCGGGTGTTGCAGGGGGCTGCCGATCGGGAGAGGGGGATTCGATGGGACCGGTGACAAAGACGCGACCGTCTCGCTCCGACGGCTGGTAGACCTTGAGCCGGTTGAGGGCTGGTGCCCCGACGGCTTCACCGGTTGTCAGGTCGAACGTTGCGTGATGCCAGGGGCAATGCACCTGGCCGTCGACGCACAGACCATCACCGAGAGGGCCTCCGTAGTGGCTGCAGTGCCCGGCGACGGCGCACAGACCGCTCTCGGTGCGGACCACGATGACCTGCTTCCCGTCGACCTGGCCCTTGACCGGTTCGTTCAAGGTCAGGGAGTCCAACGGGATGCCGTCGTCGACCAGGTCCGGCCCCGTCACCTTCGTCTCGGCCATCGGCGTTCCTTTCGCTCCGATTTCTTTCAACCATAGTGATGGCTTTTAGAGCGACTGGATCAGCCCTGGTATCGATAGACCAGGCCCTGTCCTCCGGTCGATGTCAGGATCAGCTCGACTGGCCCGGTCAAGGCGGCCCTGAAGCCATCGCCGAGCACCGAAAGGACATGGCTGTCCTGGTCCCGTAGGTCGGCCGGGCACTCGCCATTGGCAGCCAACTCGGTCACGAGCACCTCTGCTCCCGACACGGCGTACCTGCCGTGCAGGCTGCGACATCCGGTGGATCCGAGCATCGACTGGTCACTGAACAATTCGAGCGTGGCCCGGTCCCCTGCGGCATTCGAGACGGTCTCTCCCTGGATCAGTCTCGTCAGGGCCCAAACCGTGCCGGTCAGGTCACCAACAGTCGCCGGGGGCGCCGGGACAAAGACGAGCTCGACGCCCTCGCCCGTCAGCGTCATCTGGTCTGAACTCGTGGCGATCGTGTCCACTCCGAGCAAGGCGTCGAGATACGAATCCTCCGATTCCATTACTTCGCGGAGCACAGCCAATCGCAGTTTTAAGAAACTCCGGGGCCAGATCGATCTCCGATCCCGACCGCGACATCTCAACGGAATATTCGTTGCAGGGTGCCCAGCCTCCGACCTCCTTTTCGAACAGGGTCAGTGTTATCGGGTGCCCGTCGACCAGCGGAAGGAGCGAGCCGTCCACACGGCCTGACAGGAGCTGCCATGGGACCCCGGTCAGTTCCCAAGCGACACTGGTTGGATCGGGCCCATCCGCGATTCCGTCATCGATCGTTGAAACAGGCTCATCGGGCACCGCAGTCGTGTCCTGTGGATCCTCGGCCCCTGGGCTGTCGCAGGCGACACCCATGAACACCAAGCACGCGGCGGTGACGGCGGCGAGCCCCCTCAAGGATGGGGAATCAGGAGGTGGTCGTGGTGGCTGTCTCGTCGACCACGAACAGGAGGTCCACCGCTTCGCCGGTGAGATTCAACTCGCCACCCTCCATGGTGAAGAGCTCGACCTGGCCCATAGCGTCGAGAAATGCCGCCTCTGATTCCATGACCCCTTCGTCGACACAGGCCATCATGGTCCCGCCGACATCGGTGAAGGTCAGCTCGTTCCCGGACAGGGTGTAGCCGCCGAACCACTGGTTGCACGCCGACGTTCCCCCTGCGGTCCCTTCCGGCTCGTCGAAGATCAGCGTGATCGGGAACCCCTCGACGATCGGGATGTCGGCTCCATCGAGCGTGCCTGCCTCGAGGACCCAGGCGTTGGCGGTCGGGTCGGACGACGCTCCCTCCTCGCCAGGGTCGGCGCAGGCGGTCAGGGCGATGGCAAGGATGGCGACGAGCGCGATGGCTTTTCTCATGGTCCTTCGACGCTACGCCGCTCCACCAACGGTTCCGCTCAGATCAGCACGCCGGCTGCGATCACCAACCCGGTCCAGAGGTGGAGACGGGCAGTCATTTTCAATGCACGGATCAGAGCGGGGCCGTCGCTCTTGCGATAGATGATGCGCACCGGCCCCATTGCGTAAGGAGCGATCAGGGCGGCGAAGACCGTTGGGAACGGGGTCCATCGAAGCACGCCGAAAAGGGCGATCAGGAAGAAGGCGCCGTAGACCAGGGTGACGAACAGCGTCCTCGTCTTATCCGGTCCGATGATCACGGCAAGGGTCCGTTTCCCTGCCGCCCGGTCGGTGTCGAGGTCGCGGAAGTTGTTGACCACGAGGATCGCCGCCGCCAGCAGACCAATCGGGATCGAGAGGAGCCACGCTGGGAGCGGCGCTGTCATGTCATAGACGTATCGGCTGCCCACCGTGGCCACCACGCCGAAGAAGAGGAAGACGAACACCTCCCCGAGCCCCCGGTACCCGTACGGAAATGGGCCACCGACATAGCCGAGCATCGCGACGACGGACACCACGCCGATGATCAGGATCACCGGTCCGGCGATCACTGCGAGCGCGATACCGGCGCCGGCGGCTATCACCAATGCTGCCACCACTCCGACCCACATCTGCCTCGCCGTGATCTGTCCCAGGGCAACCATCCTCGGCGGACCCACCCGGTCTCCGGTATCGGCCCCCCGGCGCGCATCCGAGACGTCGTTGGCGAAGTTGGCCGCCACCTGGATTGCCAGAGCGGCCAACAGGGCATAGAGGAAGACGTCCCAACGGAACACGCCATCCGACTCGGCGAGGGCCGAGCCGACCACAACCGGCACCACGGCCGCGGGGAGAGTGTGGACGCGGGCTGCCGTCTTCCAGGCCTGGAATGTGGTCACGGGATCAGAAATGCCAGGGATATTGGCCGAAATCTGGTTCCCGCTTCTCCAGGAAGGCGTCACGCCCCTCCCGGGCCTCGTCGGTCATGTAGCCGAGACGGGTCGCCTCTCCGGCGAAGATCTGCTGGCCGACCAACCCGTCGTCGATCAGATTGAAGGCGAACTTGAGCATGCGTTGGGCGGTGGGGCTCTTCGACATGACCTCCTGGGCCCATTCGAGAGCGACCTTCTCCAACTCGGAATGGGGCACGACGGCGTTGACCATTCCCATCTCATACGCCTCCGCCGCCGAGTACTCGCGCCCGAGGAAGAAGACCTCCCGAGCTCGCTTCTGGCCGATCTGCCGAGCCAGGTAGGCAGAGCCGTAACCGGCGTCATAGGAGGCGACATCGGCATCGGTCTGCTTGAAGATGGCGTGCTCCTCAGAGGCGAGGGTCAGATCGCAGACGACGTGGAGCGAGTGACCCCCTCCGACGGCCCAACCCGGTACGACGGCGATCACGATCTTGGGCATGAACCTGATGAGACGCTGCACTTCGAGGATGTGGAGGCGGCCCAGTCGGCCAGAATCCACCGTGTCGTTTTCATCCCCGTCGGCGTACTTGTAGCCGTCGCGCCCCCTGATCCGCTGGTCGCCACCCGAACAAAACGCCCACCCCCCGTCCTTGGGAGATGGACCGTTCCCGGTGAGGAGGACACACCCGACGTTGGTGGACTGGCGGGCATGGTCGAGGGCGGCGAACAACTCATCGACGGTGTGCGGTCGGAATGCGTTCCGCACTTCGGGTCGATCGAAGGCGATCCGAACCACACCGTGCCCGATCGCCTTGTGATACGTGATGTCGGAGAACTCGAATCCCGGCACCTGATCCCATGATGACTCGTCGAACAGCGCGGAGATCACCGGCGGAGGATAAGAGGCAGAATCGTCGTGTGAAGATTCGCGGCGCATGCTCGACTGGCTGAGGCGACACGACCCGGCGCGGGTGTTCATCGAGACCCCCGAAGACACACTGACCTTCGGGGAGATCGCCGATGCCGTCAGGGACCGCCCGGTGGACGGCATCGAGGTGGTACGGCCGGGTCTCGACATCCAATCGGTGATAGACCTGCTGGCGGTGATGTCCAAGGGCTCGGCGGTCGTCACTGGCACAGTTGAGACGGCCGCCATCGACTCCTCCGATGCCGCCTCGGTGCTCTTCACCTCGGGGACCTCGGGGCAGCCCAAGGGTGTGCGCCTGACGATCGACAACTGGGAGGCAGCCGCCAATGCCTCGATGCAGCATCTAGGTCACGGCCCTGCCGACACCTGGCTCCTCGCCCTGCCCCTCCATCACGTGGCCGGGCTCTCGATCCTCGTCAGGTCGGCCTACGCGGGTGGATCCGTCCGCATGCTCCCCGGCTTTGACCCCGTCACATTTGCCACCCATCTCCGCCGGGGGGTCACCGTTGCTTCCATGGTGCCCACCATGTTGAGCCGGGTTCTCGACGTCGACCCGGGGCCGTACGACGGCCTCGAGGCGGTTCTGCTCGGGGGAGGACCGATCCCTGATCGCGTATTGGATCGAGCAGGTGCGGCGGGGCTTCCGGTGCTTCCAACCTATGGCCTCACCGAGACCGCCGGTCAGGTAGCGACGCTGAGACCTGGAGCGCCTCTCGAGAACAAGGCTCATCCGCTGCCCGGAGTCATCCTCCGGATCGAACCCGACGACCGGATCGCGGTCCGCGGCCCGATGCTCAGCCCTGGCTACGTCGGGGAGCCTGATCGGGGTGCCGAGGACTGGCTGGTGACGGGGGACGTGGGGACGATCGATGACGACGGCGCGCTTCGGGTGACAGGGCGCGCCGACACGATCATCGTCAGTGGTGGTGAGAACATCGATCCGGTCGTTGTCGAAGCGGCTCTGCTCGGAGTGGCGGGTGTCCAGGAAGCGTTGGTGGCCGGCCTGACCAGCGAAGAGTGGGGGATGGAGGTTGTCTGTCTCTATGTCGGTCAGGCGAATCCAGCCCTGGTCGAGACCGCATTGAGGCAGATTCTGCCCGGCTTCATGATCCCCAAGCGCTGGCGGCAGGTCGCAGGCCTTCCCATGACACCGATGGGAAAACCCGATCGCGACGAGGCCGCTCGATTGTTCAGCTGATCCGTCGGGCGACGAGGACGCCCTCGCGGAACGGGAATGCCGCTGCCTCGAAGTCGGGGTCGGCGGCGATATGACGGTTGAACTCGTCGGTGCCGTATCCCTGGTCGATCCACCCGGTGCCGATGCCGTAGACATTGTCGGCGATGACCAGGCCGCCAACGGCGAGAAGTGGCCTGGTTCTCTCGAAGTAGGCGACGTACTCCGGCTTGTGGGCGTCGATGAACAGCAAGTCCACGCTTCCTGGCTCCAGCTCCTGGCTCAGGTCAGACAGCACAGCCAGGCCGGCGCCCCGTCTGAGGTCGACTCGATCTGCGATACCGGCAAGCTCGAACTGTCGCTGGGCGAAGTCGGCGTGCCGCGGCTCGTACTCGATCGTGATCAGCCGGCCATCGGGAGCCAGCCCGCGGGTGATCCAGATCCCGGAGTACCCGGCCAGGGTCCCGACCTCGACGGCCAGCCTGCCCCGGGTCATCGAGGTGAGGATCATGAGCAACCGGCCGACGTCTGGCCCCACCGCGATGGCGGGCAGACCGGCCGCGATCGCCTCGTCCATGAGGCCCGCCAGATGCTCGTCCTGGTCTCCGAATACGTCCCGTGAGTAGTCGTTGATGAAATCCCAGGTCTCTGGGGTCATATCTGCCATGACGCGACGTTAGGTCAGATCAACGAGGGCCAGATCGGTCGGGCCCCGGTGGATTGGTCGATCTCCGGCCTCGAGTCAGGCAGCGACCATGTCCTCGACGGCACGGAGATCGGTGGCGAGCAGGACGAGAGCCTCGGCCACCAGCTCGCGCACCTCGGCCTCCGGCACGCCGGTGATGTTCGAAACTGTCGAGAAGGCGGCGGGAACGCCGTCGCCGAACCCGAACCTGAGCTCGAGCACCTGCCGATGCAGATCGGACAGATGGGCCAGGCTCTGCCGAAGCCGCTCCTCCACGATTCGCTGCTCGACCTCGGTGGACGGGTCGACGGCGTCGGTGTCGGCGATGAAGTCGCCGAGAAGCGCCCCGTCTTCACCGATCGGGGATTCGAGGGCGACTGTGGTGGCAACCGACAGTGCCTTGTCGACGTCACCGATGGCGATCCCGGTGATTTCGGCGATCTCCTCGTGTGTCGGCGCCCGGTCCAGCTTGGTCCGCAGCTCTTCGGCGGCGCCGCGAACGACCGGAAGGATGTCGAACAGGGCCGACGGGATGCGGATGGCGTCGCTCTGATCGGCGCGGGCACGCTGAAGCGCCTGGCGAATCCACCAGGTCGCGTACGTGGAGAACTTGAACCCCTTCCGCCAGTCGAACTTCTCCACTGCCCGAATCAGGCCGAGGTTCCCCTCCTGGATCAGGTCGAGCATGTCCAACTTGGCACCGGAGTAGAGACGGGCGTTGGACACGACGAGTCGGAGGTTGGCCTGGATGAAGTCCTGACGAGCCCGCTGTCCTTCGCGGGATACACGCTCGAGGCGCGATCGTTCCACCCTGTCGGCAACGCCTTCATCGAGAGCGAGGCGCGCCTCAGCGCCGGCTTCCATGGCCTGGGCGAGCCGAACCTCGTCTTCAGCGGTGAGCAGGGGTCGCCCACCGATCCCGGCCAGATACTGGCTCAGGGAGTCACTGGTGAGACGTCCGGTCTCATCGACCAGCGTCGCGTTTTCTCTTTTCACACGATCTCTCTGATTCTGCACAATCACTCGAACATCAGTTCGCAGCAAGACATTCCGGGCGCTTTTCTCCGGGCGTCAGTCGGCTTCGGGAGGCCGACGGCCCTTCTTGATCGCCGACCTCGACTTCTTCTCGGCGAGCCGGCGTTCCTTCGATTGTGGTGATGGCTTGGTCTTCTTTCTCGGCTTCGGCTGGATCAATGCCCGTTCGATCCGCTCGGTGAGACGCTCGCGGGCGATCTCGCGGTTCCGCCATTGTGACCGGGTGTCCGACGCCGTCACCTCCACGTGAGATCCCAACCGGCGCCCCAGGCGCTCCTTGATCTCGTCCGGTAGCGACGAGGCGGCGATTTCGACCCGAAGGGTGACCGCTGTCTCGTTCTTGTTGGCGTGCTGCCCGCCAGGGCCTCCCGAGGTGTCGAATCGCTCCTCGATCTCGGACTCGGGGATCAGCCAGGATCCGACGGTGATCCCACGAGTGGTCACCCCTCTTCGTAGTACTCGGTGCCGAGATGGGTGATCAACTCCTCGCCCATCATGTGCCTCAGGTTGTTCTTGAGCTTGGTGTGCTGGATGAACAGGTCGTTCTCGGCGTAGAGGCCGGGGGCAGCCTGAGGGCTCTTGAAATAGAAGGAGAGCCACTCCTGGACCCCGCTTCGACCGGCGTGTGCGGCGAGATCCATGAACAGCGCGAGGTCGAGGACGATGGGGGCGGCCAGGATCGAGTCCTTGCACAGAAAATCGATCTTTATCTGCATCGGGTACCCGAGCCACCCGAAGATGTCGATGTTGTCCCACCCCTCCTTGTCGTCGCCCTTCGGTGGGTAGTAGTTGATCCTCACCTTGTGGTACAGGTCGCCATACAGCTCCGGGTAGACCTCAGGTTGGAGGATCTGCTCCAGAACTCCGAGCTTGGAGACTTCCTTGGACCGGAAGCTGTCCGGGTCGTCGAGGACCTCCCCGTCTCGGTTGCCGAGAATGTTGGTGGAGAACCATCCCTTGATCCCGAGCATCCGGACTTTGAGCCCTGGCGCCACCATCGTCTTCATCAGCGTCTGGCCGGTCTTGAAGTCTTTGCCCGAGATGGGGACCCCTTCCAGAGCGGCGAGCTCGACCATGGCCGGGATGTCCACCGTGAGGTTGGGTGCCCCGTTGGCGAACGGGACCTTCATCTTGAGCGCGGCGTAGGCGTAGATCTGGGAAGGGCTGATGGCAGGATCGTTGTCCTTGAGGCCCTGCTCGAAGGTCTGCAGGTCGGAGTGGACCTCGGACGGCTCCTCGTAGGCCTCGGTCGACCCGCACCAGACCATCACCAGGCGGTCGACGCCCTTCTCGCCCCGGAAGCGGTCGATGTCCTCCATGAGGCCTTCGGCGAGGTCCATGTGGGTGGCTGCATCGTTCACCTGGTCGACACCATCGAGGTTCTTCACCCACCGGTTGGAGAAGACCGCCGGGTACGGCTTGACCGATCGCAGCTCGTCGCCAATCCCTTCGATGTCCCTGGGGTCCAGGACGCCCGCTTTCATCGCTGAGGTGTACGCATCGTCGGAAAAGGGATCCCATCCGCCGAATTCGAGATCGTCGAGCCCGGCGAGAGGCACGAAATCCTTGATAAGCGGGTTCCGCCCGTCGGTTCTCTTGCCAAGACGTATGTGCGACATCTGGGTGAGTGAGCCAAACGGGTGGGCATACCCCTTCCGGGCGGCGAGAACGCCCGCAATGAACGTGGTGGCGACTGCGCCCATCCCTGGGGTGAGGATCCCGAGCTTCCCGGTTGCGGGGGCGGGCTGCTGACTTGGGGACATGAAACCTCCTGCCCGAAACGATAGGGGAGAGGGGTGTCGGAACCGAACCCCGGCCGCAATAAGGTTCCCGCATGGATCGCGCCCCAGACTCGATCGGCCCGACCATCGATGTGGCGCTGCTGGCCGACGCGGTGCAGGCGGTGCGAGGGAAGCTCTTCGTGCTCGGTGGGGGCTGGGACACGCTGTGGGTCAGGTCGTTCCCGGCGCGGCATCCGAGCATGGCCATCGGGCTCCGACTCCGGGTCCCGACGTCATGGCGAGAGGACATGCTCGACCTGTCGGTCGAGTTGCAGGACGCCGACGGAGCGCCGTTGCTCTCCAAGCCGCTCTCTCATCAGGTCAAACTGCCAGTGCAGCGTCAGCTGCCGTCTCCAACCGACTTCGGCGTCGTCCGTTCGTTCACCTTCAACAACCTGCTCTTCGGGCGCGAGGGGTCCTACTCGTTCGTGATATCCGTCGACGGGGACCCGTTGTCACGTCTCCGATTCAGCGTCCGGGCCAGACCCACCGAGCAAGGCTCCAGTTGATCCTGTAAGGGCTGCCTCACCGTCGTGCGCGCTGCGCGCGCACTTGTCACTCTCCGCGCGGAGTTGGTGTAGCAATCGGGGCCCTCATAGGGTTCCACGGCTGCGAGGGACCCAGGAAAGTCCCTCGTTTTGTTTTCCCCAACTTGCTAGGAGATTCAATGACGTCCCGAGGAAAGGTCACGCCCTTTCTGACCCTGACGCTGTCGGCGCTGTTCGTCGTCGGCGCCATGGTCCCAGCTACCCCGGCCCAGGCCGCGAGTAGCCCCCCCTTTGTCCTCGACTTCCCTCAGGACGCCCCATCGACGGTCTTCTCGTCGACATTCGGTGCCGCCAGGTCAGGTGGTCGTCGCCATCAGGGCAACGATCTGATGGCCCCCAAGATGACACATGTCTACGCGGCGGCGGCAGGGATCGTCACCGTGATCGACACCCACGGCAGCGCCGGCAGGTACATCGAAATCGAGCACCAGGCGGGATGGTCGACCCGCTACCTGCATCTGAACAACGATGACCCCGGCACGGACAACGGGCAGGCCGACTGGTCGATGACCCTGGTCCCGGGCCTGGTCGTGGGAAGTCATGTCGAGGCCGGCCAGCACATCGGTTACGTCGGTGACTCCGGGAACGCAGAGTGGACAGGGTCTCACACCCATTTCGAGCTCGCCCACGAAGGAGGCGAAGTCGATCCCTATCCCATCCTCAAAGACGCCTACGAGCGGGCCATGGAATTGCGTGCCGCCATGGCCCATTGGGGGATGCGTTACGGAGACGCCAAGCTGTCCTGACCGCGCTCACTGGGGAGGAACCGCGCATCGTCGAGCGCCGACACCTCGGCGACGAGGTCTGGGTGCTCGGGGGAAACCGTTCGCACCTCCCTCACCCGCACCGACGGTGGCTCGCCGTCGTGGACCCAGATCACCCGGGTGACACCCGATGCGGCTGCGGCCGCAGCCCAACCCTCCAGGACCTGCCGTTCATTCGCCGCGAAGGAGCGCTCTCGCCCATCGCGTGCCGCCTCCGTGACCAAAACGGCCGTGAAGCAATTGGTGCATGAGCCCTGGATATGGCTGTCGTCGGACACGTCTCCCAGCGCGACCTTGACCCCCATCTCTCTCAACTCGGCACCGACAATCGGGTCCGAGACGAAGGCGCGGACCTCCCGCCCCGGCTCCACCAACCCTTCTACAACCGCCCGACCCTGCGGCGTAGACCTTGTGGCTGGTGAGCTTCAGCTTCACACGGGCGCGGGTGGATGCACGAGTGGCACCCCACCGCCGAGCAGCACCGGGATCACCGCGACCTCGATCGAATCGACGAGGCGCTTGCTGAGCAAAGTGCGGAAGAGCGTTCCGCCGCCGAAGAGCCAGATGTCCTTGCCGGGTTGTTCGCAAAGGTGCGTCAGCGCGTGATCGAGGTCGTCGCCGATGACGGTGACGTCGGGGAAGTCGCTGAGGGCGGAGCGTGGTGGAGACGACGACAGTCTTCATCCCGGGCATGCCGCCGCACCGCCGCCCGAACCGCGCGACTGTTCGAACGTCCGCCGGCCCATGAGCACCGTGTCGAACCGCCCGAAAGAGCTCCTCGAAGTCGATCTCGGGGTCCATGACGATCCAGTCGCTTTCGCCCTTGGGGACCGGCGATGTAGCCGTCGAGACTGGCCGCAACTGAGTAACGAATCCGCCGCATTGGAGCCTCCCGAAAGCGGAGCTGGGCAGCGATTGGGCGAAAGTGAGAGGCGAGAAGTTCCACAGACGCTTACTCAAATGATACCTCATCAAGAGCTGCCATTCTACAGAATCCCCCGTTGTCTTTTACCTCGTACCCCCTAAGATCAACCATTGTCCCGCCCCCCTGGCGTTGGCCCCACGCCCTCTCGCGATGCCAGATTGCTCGATAACTGAACAATCGTTTGACCACGGCCTGCGCCGGCCCGCGATCGTCCGGGCCGTCCTGACCGACATCTTTCATGGACGATTGCGCCGGGCCAGCGGCTGGTCACCGAGTCCCTCGCCGGGCGGTTCGGCGTCAGCCACACTCCAATCCGGGAGGCGCTGATCGAACTCCGCGGGATCGGCGTCGTCGATCTCTCGCCGAATCGCGGCGCGGTGGTGCGCCGAGTGACCGCCCGCGACGTCCGCGAGGTGTGCCAGGTGCGGCAAGGTGCTGGAGTGCGAGGCAGTCCGCGGGGCGGCCCGCCGCGCCGACCGGCGCGAGCGTCGAGGCGCTCGCGGCTGACATTCGGCGGCTCGGCGGAGCACGCGCCCGATCCGGCGCGGTCGAACGGGCACGCCGGCTCGACGACCGGCTGCACGACATGGTGCGAGAGTCCTGCGGCAACGCGTATCTCGCCGAGGAGCTGAACCGCCTGCAGACGCTCTTCCGCACGTTCCGCGACGTGACGTGGGACCTGGAACTGGCCCGCCGCGACTTCCACCGCATCGCGGTCGAGGCGATCGAACACCTGGCGATCACCGACGCGCTGCTCGCCGGCGACGAGCGGGCCGCGACGCGGGCGATGACCGCCCACATTCGTTCGGGCGTGACGTACTGGACTCAGGTAACGGCGAACCTGACGGAACTGCCGAGTGACGAGGCCGCGTCCGTGACGCGCCCTTAACCCGGGGACTTTTTCGATGACGCGAACGCTCTCCCGTGTCGTGCCGGCCGCGCTGGTCGCACTCCTCTTATCGCTCAACGCCCGGGCTGCGGATGTACCTGCCCGCGCCGTCAAAGTGGGCGCTGAGTCCGCGCCGATGCCGCGCACAAGAAAGCTCGCATCCCCGGCGCACTCGAATACAACCGCGACGTCCGCCCCATCCTCGCAGAGAACTGCTTTGCATGCCACGGGCCGGATAGCACCGCCCGCAAGGCCAAGCTGCGCATCGACCGCGCGACGACGCCATCGACGCCGGCGCGCTCGTTCCGGGCAAGCCCGCCGAGAGCGAGATGCTCAACCGCATCCTCGCCGAGAGCGAAGAGGAGATCATGCCGCCGCCGAAGACGCGGAAGAAGCTGACGGCGGCGCAGAAGGAGACCATCCGAAAGTGGATCGCGGAAGGCGCGGAGTACGAGCCGCACTGGTCGTTCATCGCCCCGAGCCGCCCAAAGGTGCCGGATGTCAAGGACAAGGCGTGGGTGCGCAACCCCATCGACAACTTCGTCCTCGCCGAACTCGAGAAGCGAGGCCTGGCGCCCGCCCCCGAAGCTGATCGCCGCACGCTTGCCCGGCGGCTCGCGCTCGAC
>CAWJLJ010000004.1:0-27210 GCA_963843585.1 uncultured Acidobacteriota bacterium | reverse complement strand
CCTTCCCCCGGTTCTCGGAGGGCGAGCTGCAACGAAGACGCCAGGCCGTGCTCGAGGTCATGGACACAGCCGGGGTATCGCACCTCATCGCCTACGGATCGGAGCGGACCGGCTCCGCGGTGCAATGGCTCTCGGAATGGCCGGTCACCCGGGAGGCTGCACTGGTCGTCACCCCCGGTGAACCGCTCCACTTGCTGGTCCAGCATTACAACCATCTCCCGAACGCCCGCCGAATAGCGACCGACTGTGAGGTCGAATGGGGCGGGCCTTCCACCATGGCGCGGCTCGGGGAGATCCTCGGTGCGCGTCTGATCGAGGGACAGCGGGTGGGGATTCTGGGACCGCTCGGTCATCGAGATCACCAAGAACTCGCTGGTTCGGTAGGCGACCTGGTGAGCCTCGACCGCGAGTACCAGCGTCTGCGTCTGGTCAAGTCACCCGAGGAGATCGAGCGTCTCGAAGTCGCGGCGAAGCTCTCCGACCTGGCGGTGGAGGCCATCGCCGCCGAAGCCCGGGTCGGCATGGACGAGCGCCGTCTCGCTGCGATCATGGAGTCGGCCTATCTCGCCGAGGGCGGGACCAACCACATCCATTACTTCGCCGCTACCTCGATGGCCGATCCGGACGTGTGCGTGCCATCGCAATTCCAATCGACGCGCCGGCTCCAGGCGGGGGACATCCTCTTCTGTGAGATCAGCGCCGCGTTCTGGGGCTACGCCGGCCAGGTGTTGAGGAGCTTCACCATCGACGCCGACCCGACCCCGCTCTACGCCGACCTCCATGCGGCCGCCGACGCCGCCTTCGATGCCATCGCGGCCGTGACGGGCCCGGCACCCACGTTCGCGATCTGGTCGAGGCGTCTTCGGTGATCGAGGAAATGGGCTTCACCATCTACGACGACCTGGTCCACGGATATGGCGGCGGCTATCTACCCCCGGTCCTGGGAACCAAGAGCCGGCCCAACCTGCCCACGCCCGACATGGCGCTCGATGAGGGAATGGCCTTGGTGATCCAGCCCAACGTGATAACGCCCGACGAGAAGGCCGGCGTCCAAACCGGACATCTGGTAGTCGTCACCGGCGATGGGCACCGACCGTTGCACGACGTGCCCCGGGGTATGAGACGTATCGGCTAGGCCCGGCCCAGTTTCTCCGCCAGCCACTGAAAAGTGGCGGGAGCCCAGTGCGACTGGTACTTGAAGGCGCAATGACCGGCGTCGGCGTATACGCGCGCCTCCTTGCCGGTTGCAGGGCCCGTCTCCAGCATGAAGTAGATGTTCCCGATCGGAGCCAGATGGTCGAGCTTGCCGTTGATCATGAGCACCGGCATGGTGATGTTCTCGAGGATCCCCTGCTCGGAGAGCGACCAGCGCTTGAAGTCTGACCGTTCCTTCTCCACTGTCGTGGACGGGAACGAAGGCGGGTCGTCGACTCCACCGAACCGCCAGGTGGCCCTTTCGTTCCGAACTCGGACGAACTCCTCGAGCTCTTCATCTCCCATGACGTAGCCGAAGGGGTGGCCGGCGTTGGCGACCACCGCTCCGAGCTTGCCGGGGGCGGTGCCGGCGAGCTGCATGACCGAGTAGCCGCCGCGGCTGATGCCGAAAGCCCCGATCCGGCCGCCGTCGACCTCAGGGCGGGAGGCGAGATAGTCGATCGCTGCCTCCCATGCCGAAACCGACTCCGGTGCCCACGGGAATGGGTTCTCCCCCGTGTCGGGACCGTCCATCACCAGTGACGCCATCCCGTTCTCCATGCACAGGTCCTGGGCAAACCCACGATCCTCCTTGAACACGTCGGCTCCACACATGATGAGCACGGCCGGCACCGGGGTGTCCGAGACAGGTGACCGGAAATGGGCCCGCACTGTCAGCCCCTCATGCTCGAAGTCGACCACCTCCATGGGCGGGTCGAGATGAGCGCATGCCTTCAAATAGGCGCGGGCGCAGTCCTGGCTGATCTTGGTCTTGATCTCGCTGATCTCGCCGGGGAATCGCCCGATGGCGTAATAGCTCTTGGCGTTCAGATACGCCTTCCTCGCCGCCTCATGGTCCCCGGCCGTCTCGAGACGGTCGCCTTCGTCCTCATGGCGACGACCCATCTCCTCCCAGACCGGAACCCATTTGTCCTCGGTGGTTCCCTCCAGCCTGGACACCGCCTCCTTCAACTCCTCGATGTCGTCGATCATCGAGAGCCAGCGACGGTAGAACCCGCCATGGGCGACGATGAACGGATCCTCGTTGGGGGCGAAGCCCAGATCGGGCTGGGTGGTCGTGGTCATGTGCTGTCTCCTCCTTTGGCAACCATGCTGTCCAGGCTCATCCCCAGGTCGTCGAGGATGACGATCGCCGCGTTGCGACCGGGCCCACCGGTGATGGACCCACCGGGATGGGTGGTGGCCCCCGTCTGGTAGAGGCCGGGGATCGGCATGCGATGCGAGGCCCATCCCGGCACCGGTCGCTGGGGGCCGCCGTAGGCCAGCCCGCGGTCACCGCCGTGAATGGTTCCCCGCCACATGTGCGGGTTTCCCGCCTCGATGTCGACCGGGCTCTTCGCCTTCCAGGCCAGGATCTTCTCCTCGGTGAGGTTGGGGGCGCATTGCCGCAAGGTCTGGAAATGCTCGGTAGCCAGGACGTCCTTGCCCGTGTCCCAGTCCCCAAGGTCTTCGGGGCAGTCGTACGGAGCCAGGCTGAGGATCTTCACGGTGTGGCCACCGGCGGGGGCGCGCGTCTCGTCGACGAGGGTGGGTGTGGCGAAGAGAAGGAAAGTGCCCGGTCGGTGAAGGCGGCGCTCGCGCAGCCCACGGCCGAACTCGATCACGTCTTCCGGCCAGGGGGCGGTGCCGGCCGAGACGACGCCGATCGGCTCGGATCCGGACGAGAGGAACTGCGGCGCCTCGGTGGCGGCGTAGTAGGAGGCGAAAGAAGAAAGCCCTTCGTCGTAGGTGTCCACCCCATAGACGAAGCCCTCGCCCCACATCTCGGCGGGCGCCA
Organism: uncultured Acidobacteriota bacterium; assembly: GCA_963843585.1. Taxonomy (GTDB): domain Bacteria; phylum Actinomycetota; class Acidimicrobiia; order Spongiisociales; family ZC4RG35; genus JARDZU01. Next base: position 24,218 of record CAWJLJ010000004.1, on the reverse strand, counting down.
TTTCGACCAGGTCTTTGACATGGATGGAGGAGACCACCCCGACCCGGGCCCGGTATTGGCTGCCGTCCTCCGTCTCGACTCCGACACACCGCCCCTCCTCTGTGATCAGCGAGGTGACCAGCGTGTCCGTGACAACCGAGCCTCCGTACGCCTCGAGGGCGGCGACAAGGGCCCGGGGCAGGCTGGCCGACCCGCCGAGCGGGACCGACCAACTGCTTCGCTGACGACCCCCCACGAGGGAGTAGGCGAGATAGCCCGATCCCGGCGAGTCAATCGGCTGTGAGGTCATGAACGCCATCCACGACATGAAGGCCTGGATGTGCCGGCTCTCGAATTCGCGCCGGATCACATCCCATGCCGACATGACATTGCGACGGCGCCATATCGCTCCGGCCGGGTGAGCCGCCAGGGCTTCGTCGATCGAAGGGCCATACCCGATCGGCGTGAAACGGTAGGAGCTGTATACCCCCTTCACCTCGTCGAACTCATCGAGCATCCGCCGGTAGGCGACCGCGTCGGCGGCGGAGTACCGAGCGATCTCCTCGATGGTGCGCTCGACGTCGAGCCACATCGTGAAGGTCTCGCCGTCAGGGAAGACGACATGGGCCACCGGGTCGGGCTCGATGTAGGTGAGGCCGAATTCCGACACGAGACCGAGCTCGTCCTTCGACAGAACCGGGTTGACCCGGATCAAGGTCTGACCTGTGGAACAGGTGTCGAAGAGGAAACCGGGCGTGAGGATCTCCTCGGTCGCCGCCCCCCCTCCTGCCTCGGAGCGAACGTCCAGCACGACCACCTCCTGACCGGCTCGGGCCAGATAGGCGGCGGTGATCAGGCTGTTGTGCCCTCCACCGGCGACAACGAAGTCGACCGTGGTCGTCATGATCGGCTTTTCCTCCTCATTCGTCTCTGTTGGGGATGATCGGCACCAGCAGGTGCGAGGGATGCTCGGGTCCGATGTGGACCGTCACCGTGCCCCCGAAAACCTCCGGCGGGCGATCGTCTGGATCGGCATGGGTCATCCCACCCGTTCCCCTCGTGGCGTAATAGAAGCTCTGACCGTACTCATCGAGTGGCCCCCGATACTCGTAGTCCTTGCCTCGTACCCAGAGCCCGAGCCGGTATCCCTCCGGGACGACGATGCAAGTGGGGACGATCTCGATGTCGAGCTCATAGACGACGCCCGGCGCCAACTGTTCGACACGGTCATGGGGGTGAAACGGTCGCCACGGCGTGGACCTATCGGGGTCGAGGGCGCGGTGGCTGGCCCGGAGCCAGCCGTTGGCGATCGGGGTGTTGGGGTCGGTCGATCCTTCGAAGGTGACCTCGTTGCCATCCGGGTCGAAGAGTTGCACGATGACGAAGAGGTCGGCGTCGGACGTGGTGGAGGACACGAAGAGCTTGGCCGCCAGCGGGCCGGTGATCTCGATCTCCTCGGTGTACGACGCCGTCTTGAACGAGAGCCCGTCGCCCAGGGCCGCGTAGTCGAGCTCATGGGCGAGTGGCCGGGACATCGGTGCTCAGGGAGAGATCGGGATGCAGGTGATGCTCGGTCCATTGAGTACGTGCCAGGGGCCACTCGTCTTCTCCTCGCCACACGAATCTCTCCCCGGGGTGTCTGATGTTGAGCTGGACGCGAGGTGTGCGGTCGAAGCCGTTGTCCTCTCCTTTGAGGAAGTGGTCGAAGAAGCGCTTCTGCAGCTCACGCCCGTACGACGAGTAGAAGTGGGTCCAGTGGGTGTCACCATGCGCCTCGAGCCACTTGTCCTCGGAGGAAGCTTCGACAAACCCGTTGAAGTTGCCCCGCGGGTGGATGCCCTGCCCACCCCAGTTGGCCGCCGATAGGAAAGGCACGGAGACCCTGGACAGGTCCACGGCGCGCTCGCGGTGCCAATCGTCGAAGAGAGGGTGGCTCTTGATCTCCGGGAACGACTCCTGTCGGTTTGCCACCAGCTCGTCTTCACGGAGGGTGACGGGGCCGGCCACCGACTGGCCGGTATTGGGATTGATCGGGGCCCGATCCCCCTGGCCGTACTGGATCGGGTTGATCTGGCGCTCCTGCCATCGTCTGGTGAACTCGCTGAGAATGCCGCCGTGGTAGTAGGCGTCCCGATAGGAGTCGGTGAAGCCCTCCCAAGCGATCAGGGCGGCCAGGTGCTCGGGCTGGCGCTCCGCCGCGGCCCATCCCATGACCGCGTAGTACGAGATGCCGAGGATGCCGACGCGTCCGGTGCTCCAGGGCTGGGTCCCTGCCCATTTCACTGAGTGCGCGATGTCGTCGAACTCGAGCGGGTTGCGGGGCCAGAGCACTCCCGGCGACCACCCGGCTCCTCGGGAGTCGACCCGGGCAAGGGCGTAACCGTGAGGCACCCAGCGCTCGGGATCGGTGACCTCCCAGGCCTGGTGCTTGTTGGTCGAGCCATCGAGGACGCTCGGGTCCTTGGCCACGAGCTTGTCCCACTGCATCTTGTAGATCGGCCCGTTGAAGGGGAGACCTTTGGCGTAGACGCCATGGGTGAGGATCACCGGGTAGGCGCCCTCTCCGATGGGTCGAAAGACGTCTGCGCGAAGCACGGCACCATCCGCCATCACGACCGGGACCTGATAGTCGATCCTCATCCCGTCCATCTCGCGGGAAAACGTGAGGTCGTCTCCGATTACGTCAGTGGTGACCGGCGTGGTCATGGGTGATCCACGCCGGCGAGTCTAGGGCGACAATCGTTTGCGGAGCAATGGGTGCCGCACGTTCGTCATCTAATGCAGGGCGTCACCTATGCGTGACACCCCTGCATCGAGTTCAGGTAGTGGGTGCTCCTTGAGAGGAAGACAACTCACAAGGGCACTGCGGGACGGTGCAGGCCGATTGGCGGTGCTCCTTGAGGGGATGACCGCAACCGGTGCACCGATCCGCTTTGTGCTTGGCCCCGTCGCGCTTTGGCTTGGGGACGGCTTTGATCAACGCGAGCGCTCTTTGGCGAGGTTCACGGTGAGCTGACGCCCGCCGAGGTCCTTGCCATTGAGGGCCGAGATCGCCTTCTCGGCAGCCTCGGCCGAGCCCATCTCGACGAAGCCGAAGCCACGGGAGCGGCCGGTCTCACGGTCGGTGATGACCTGGGCCTTGGTCACGGTGCCGTGCTCGGAGAAGAGATCCTCGAGACGCCGCGAGTCGGTGTCGAACGTGAGGTTCCCCACGTAGATGTTGGTGGACATGTGCATGCTCCTTTGAGCTCGTGCCGTCGTACTCATCACGCCCCGCCGGGACCATCCGGGACAGGTTCGCGTGAAGCGGGGAGTCTCGGCTTGGGCCCTGCGGTGACTTCACCCGACGGAACGAAGGAAGCGAAGAAAGGCGCAGCACGCATCAGGCGTGCGCTGTGCACATCATGCTAGCGGGTGCCGAGGTCCTAGCAGAAGGCGTTCGACCTGCTCAGCCCCCACCGACGGTTAGGGTCTTTGGTAAGCGGCAGCCAGGAAGGGCTCATCCATGATCAAATCCGACTTGCTCTGGGCGTGCAACTGATATGGCCAAGCGAGGGCGCGAGGCGATGGCCAAGCGGTCGCGAGAGCTGGCCCGTCAGCAGAAGAAGGAAGACAAACAGGAGCGCCAAGAGGCCAAGGGGGATGGGCCGCCCAAGCTGACCGCCGACGAGGAGACCCACCTGCACGAAGAGTTCGCCCGTCTCAGCGACGAGTACGCAGCAAATCAGGTCAGCCAAAGTCACTTCGACGAGGAGAGACACCGGATCTTCGTCGCACTCGGCCTCGAGACCGACGACGACGCCTGAGTCCTCCTACTTCACCGCCCCGGTGAGCAGACCGGAGACGTAGTAGCGCTGGAGCAAGAGGTAGAAGAGGACACAGGGGATGATGGCGACCGTCACCCCGGCCTGGAGCATCCCCCAGTCGGTGCTGCCCAGGCTGGTGACGCTGCGGGCAGCGGCGAGCACCAGGGGCAAGGTGAGAGTGGTGTCCCTGGTCAGCATCACCAGGGCTCCCAAGAACTCGTTCCATGACATGACAAAGGCAAACAGGGTCACGGTGATGATCGCGGGGACCATGTTGGGCAGGAATACCCGCCGCAGAACCTGCCATGTGCTGGCACCGTCCACCAGGGCCGCCTCTTCCAATTCGCGAGGGACGGCCTCGAAGGCGTTGCGCATGATGTAGATGCTGAACGGGAGCTGGATCAGGGTGTGCACGATTGCCAGACCAAACAGGTTGTTGGTCAACCCCAATGTGGAGAACATGAGGAAGATCGGGGTGAGCAGTGCTTGATAGGGGATGATCAGAGCCAGAAGGAGGAAGACGAAGATGAGTTCCTTGCCGGGGATCGGGAATCTGGCCAGGCCATAACCAGCAGGCACGGTGAGGATCAGAGTCATGGCGATGGTCAAGAACGCGGTGATCACGCTATTCGCGAGATACCTGGGCAGCCCGCTGCCGTAGTCCCACAACTTCTCGTAGTTGTCCAGGCTGAGCTCGCTGGGGAAGTAGGTCGGTGGAACCGCCGCCGCCTCCTGGGTTGTCTTCAAAGAGGCTGCAACCGACAGCACGATCGGTGTCAGCATCACGAGGCACATGACGATCGACACCGCACCCAACAGGTACCTGCTGCGCCCCGACCAGAATCGCCCACCTCTGTGGGCGGATCCCACGCCCTCCATCTCTAGCTCGAGGTCGGTGCCTACTGGCTGTGGCAGCGAGACCTGGGTCACGTCTCCGCCCTCCGGGTGAGCATCATCTGGACGATTGTGAAACCGAGGATGATCAGGGCCAGGATCATGGAGAGGGCGGCCCCGTAACCGAGTTTGAGATACGGGAACGAGTTGAGATACACGAAGAAGACAGAGGTGGCAGTCAGGTTCCGCGGCTGGCCGGCGGTCATGATGTAGAACTGGTCGAAGGCGAGGAGTGACCCGATCACACTGACCAGGGTCACCAGGAGGATCGTCCTCCGGGTGAGCGGCAGGATCAGCTTGCGCACCCTTTGCCAGAACCCTGCGCCGTCCACCATGGCCGCCTCGGTTATCTCATGGGGGATGGCCTGGATGGCGGCGACGAAGAGGATCATGCCGAAGCCGAGAACTTTCCAGGTAACGGAGATGATGATCGCCCAGTTGGAGAGGTCGGCATCGACCCCGAGCCAGAGGATCGGGGTGTCGATGATCCCCAGGTCGATCAGGAACTTGTTGACCAGCCCGTAATTGGGGCTGAACAGCCAGTACCAGAGAAAGCTGGAGGCGCCGAGCCCGATCACGACCGGTATGAAGACGATGGTGCGGGTGAAACGGCTCAAGCCGCTGTTCGGGGTCACCAGCAATGCGACGAGATAGCCGCCGATCATGAGGATCGGGGTGATGTAGAGGGTGTATTTCAGGGTGAAACGGAGTGAGATCCAGAACTGGGAATCGGCAAAGGCATCGATGTAGTTCTGGAGCCCGACGAACTCGGGGGGAGTGATCAGCGACCACTCGTTGAGTGAGATCCAGACCATCTGCAGGAACGGCCACGCGGTGAAGGTCACGACGAAGAGGAGGGCCGGCAGCACGTACCAGAAACCTGTCAGTTTGCTGCGATTGGTCATGAGTGGTGGATGCCAGTTCGTCGGTCAGGCAGGGCCGGCATCGATGGTATTTGGTGGTGGATCACGGCGACGGTGAAGCAAGGGCCGCAGCACCCCGGAGGTATGGCACTGCGGCCCTTCGGCTTCGAGCTCAGACCCGTTCCGTCATTCGTTGATGATTGCCTCCATCTCGGCCTTGGCATCTGCGATGACGGTGTTGATGTCGTCGTCGCTGTAGTAGACCCGCTGCAGCATCTGCAGCCACGGCCCCTGAGGCGAGTTGATCAACTCGAAGAACTTCAACGTGAACGGAGTCTGTGCGATCTCGATGGCCGCCGCGACGTCCTGGACCAGCGGGTTGGCCTGGAAGTACTCGTTGTCGGTCATGTCGGTCCGGGTGGTCATGTTGAGCAATTTGGCGTACACCTCGACCTGGACCTCATCGGAGAGGATGAAGTTCATGAAATCGACGGCGTCTTCCAAGCGCTCGCTGCCCTGGGGGACAACCACGATGTCGCCACCGGCGAACGACGAGGCGTCACCGGTGTTGAGGCCGGGGATGACGGTGATGCCGAAGTTCATGTCCGGGTTCTGGCCCTCGATGCCCTCGGCGCCGGTCACCAGGGTGATGTTGAAGTTGCCGGTCCCCATGATTCCGACATTGCCGGAGCCGAACACCTGGGCGAAGGTGGCGCCATCCTCGGACTGAGCGGCGGGATCGATGTGACCCTCCTGATGCATCATGCGGGCCCACTCCAGGACCGGGGCGATCTGCTCGGGTGTGACCATGGCTTCATCGCCAGGCGCGGCCGGCTCGATCTTCCCACCGTTGGCCCAGATCATCGGGCCGAAGGTGAAGATGTTGCACCCGGCGCAGTTGCCGGCCAGGTAATACCCGTAGGCACCGTCCTGCACTCCGGTGATGGCCGCAGCCATGTCATGCAGCTCGGTCAGGTTCGTCGGGGGCACTTCCGGGTCGAGGCCGGCAGCCTCGAACAAGTCCTTGTTCCAGAACAACGCAGAGACGTCGGCATAGAGCGGGACCCCGTAGAGACGGTCCTCCCATGTCGCCACCTCTACGTGACCCGTGACCGCGGTGTCCATGAGGTCTGGGTCGACGAGGTCGGTGACATCCTGCAGCTGGTCGGCGCTGGTGAACTGCGGACCGTAGATCAAGTCGAGGCCCATGAGGTCGGGCACGTCACCCGTTGCCAGGCCGCGGGCCAAACGGTCGACCATGGCGGTGTGCTCGATGTACTCGAGGCTGATCGGGCGATCGGGATTGCGACCGTTCCAGGCGCAGACCAGGGCGTCGACCATCTGGGCGTTGCCACCGGTCCTCTCCCACATGATGAGCGCTCCCTCGGCGTCCGCCGCCGTTGGCTCGCAAGTCACTGCTAGCGCCTCGGCAGCTGCGCTGGTCGTCGGCTCCTCGGTGGCGGCGCTGGTGGTCGTCTCCTCGGCAGCCGCGCTGGTGGTGGTCTCCTCGGCGGCGGCCGACGTGGTCGTCTCTTCCGCGCCGCTGTCGGCACAGGCCCCAACCACCATTGCCATCACGATGGCCATGATGAGAAGGACCGACGGCCTGCTTCAGTAGGCCGTCATGCTTTCTCGTGTTCACCTGTTTCTCCTCCTTGTTGGGTCATGCCCGAGCCCCGCGTCTCGGGCGGAAGAGGAGCGGCGCTCCCGACGCCGACCCGCCTCCCGGTAACCGCGAAAGGGCAATTCCCAGTCGCTTTCCCTGTCACTTCCAGGTCACTTCAGCGTGCAATCCTATGCATACAAGGGAATGCTGTCAAACGTAATCAAGTCCACTACCACTAGAGACGCAGGAACTCCGGGGTCGGTCAGGGACCGGTGACGAGGTGGTGATAGGCCTGGTTCCAGCGGAGCTCCCGCTCGAACGAGGCAAAGGTCGTGTCGTGATCGATGACGGCCAGTTCGACTCCGGCCATGTTGGCGAAATCGGTGAGGATCTCGATGTCGACATCGAGGCTCAGACAGGTGTGATGCGAACCCCCGGCCAGGAGCCAGGACGACGCCGCTGTCTCGAAATCGGGAAGCGGCTTCCACACGGCGCGGGCGACAGGGAGATTCGGCAGCGGTTCGTCTGGATCGGTGAGCTCTACCTCGTTGGCCACCAGGCGGAACCGATTGCCGAGATCCATGAGGCCGACCACCACGCCGGGGCCGGTCCGGGCGGTGAACACCAGCCGCACCGGGTCGGGCTTGCCCCCGATCGAGAGCGGATGGATCTCACACGTTGGACGGCCCCCGGCGATCGACGGGCAGACCTCGAGCATGTGGGCGCCGAGGACTTTGGGCCCCCCGTCGCCGAAGTGGTAGGTGTAGTCCTCCATGAAGGAGGCGCCGCCACTTCGGCCCGCACCCATCACCTTCATGATCCGGACCATCGTCGCCGTCTTCCAATCTCCCTCGGCTCCGAACCCGTAGCCGTCGGCCATCAACCTCTGCACGGCGATACCGGGGAGCTGGGGAAGGCCGGCAAGGTCCTCGAAGGTGTCGGTGAATGCCATGAACCCACCCGCTTCGAGGAAGTCGCGCAGACCGGCCTCGATGCGCGCAGCTTCGACCAGTGACTCGTGACGGTCGCCTCCTCGAGCGAGCTCGGGCGCCATCTCGTACTCGTCGTGGTACTCGCCGATCAGCTTGTGGATCGCCTGCCGCTCGACGTTCGCCATCGCAGTCTCGAGATCGGCGACGCCAAACCCGTCGACGGCCACACCGAGCCGCACCTGTGCCTCCAGCCGGTCACCATCGGTCACCGCAACACGTCGCATGTTGCTCCCGAATCGGGCCAGCTTCAGATTTCGAGATTCTTGCCATCCGCAGGCGGCCCGAGCCCAGCTACCGATGCGAGCCGCGACCGCCGGGTCCTGCCAATGCCCGACGACGATCTTCCGCGCCACCCTCAGTCGGGATAGGACGAAGCCGAACTCACGATCCCCATGGGCCGCCTGGTTGAGATTCATGAAGTCCATGTCGATCTCGGCCCAGGGCAGATCGCGGTTGAACTGGGTGTGGAGGTGGAGCAGTGGCTTGTCCAGGGCCATGAGCCCGGGGATCCACATCTTGGCCGGGGAGAAGGTGTGCATCCAGGCGATGACCCCTACGCATCGAGGGTTGGTGTTGGCCTGGCGACACACATCCTCGATCGCCTCCGGGCTGCTCACCACCGGCTTGGGGACGATGCGCACCGGGATGTCGTCGGCGTCGTCCAGACCGCCGGCAATCGCAGCCGAGTTGTCGGCGACCTGCTGGAGCACCTCTTCCCCGTAGAGGCCCTGGCTTCCGGTGAGGAACCACACCTCGAAGCTGTCAAGCGATTTCATACCGGCACCACCGTCTGTTTTCGTGCTCTTTCCTGCACCGAGCGCAGCTTCCTCATGCCCGACGAAGGGCCCGCCATCGTGTCGTGAAGGTCCTTGTAGATGGAGTACAGGTCGTCATAGACGGGCTGCGTCGACTCGTTGGGCAGGTACTCGTCCTCCCCGAGCCGGGCCATCCGCTCCGACGCCTCGACGATCGAGCCGTACCCTCCCAACTCGGGCCCGGCCGCCACGGCGGCGAACATCGCCGAGCCGAGTGCGGGGGCCTGGCGTGACTCGGCGACCCGAACCGGGCGCCCGGTGATGTCGGCTGAGAGCTGCATCAGCAGCCGGTTCTGGAACGGCAGCCCGCCACAAACCACCATCTCGTCGACCCCTATGCCCGATTCCTCGAGTGTCTCGATGATGACCCTGGTGCCGAAAACGGTGGACTCGAGGAGGGCGCGATAGATCTCGCCGGGGCCGGTGGCGAGAGTTGCCCCCATCAAGAGCCCGGTCAGCTCGGCGTCGACGAGGATCGATCGATTCCCGTTCCACCAGTCGAGGGCGACGAGGCCGGACTCACCCGGCTCGAGCAACGCGGCATCGCGCTCCAGCGACCGATGCAACTCGTCGAGGGACCCGCCATCCCGAGCGAGGATCCCGGCGAACCAGGCGAACATGTCCCCGACCGCCGCCTGCCCCGCCTCGTAGCCGAAGAGACCCGGGATCACGCCGTCTTCCACGACGCCGCAAAAGCCCGGCACCACACGGTCGACATCGGCCAAGGCGAGATGACAGGTGCTGGTGCCCATCACCGCCACCAGCGAGCCCGGTGTCACCACCGTCGCGGCGGGAACGGAGACGTGGGCATCGACGTTGGCGACGGCCACGGGCGTGCCCACGTTCAGCCCGGTCAAAGCGGCGGCATCGGCGCTGATGAGGCCCGCTCTTTCTCCCGGGCTGGAGATGTCCCGGGACATCTTCTCGTCGACGACATCGGCGAAGTCTGCGGCGAGGGCCTCGAAGAAGGCACGGTCCGGAAACCCATCCTGTTTGGACCACAGGGCTTTGTACCCGGCCGTGCAGCTGTTCCGGGTCTCGGCACCGGTCAATTGCCATACGACCCAGTCGGCCGCCTCGATGAGGCGATCCGCTCTCGCATAGATGGCGGGCGCCTCATCCAGGATCTGCAGCGCCTTGGCGAAGAACCACTCCGAGGAGGTCCGACGCCCGTACCGGTCCAGCCAGGCATCACCCCGGGCCTCCGCCGTTTCATTGATCAGGTCCGCTTCCGGCTGGGCGGCATGGTGTTTCCAGAGCTTGACCCATGAATGTGGGTCGGGGCGAAGCTCGGGGATGCGGCACAAGGGGATTCCCTCGGATGTGACCGGGAGCATGGTGCATGCGGTGAAGTCGATCCCGATCCCGATCACATCGGACGGATCGATTCCGGTTTCGGCGAGCACCGCTCGGACAGTCGACCCGAGGGCATCCAGATAGTCGTCGGGGTCTTGCAACGCCCAATCGGGGGCCAAGGGAGCGCCGTCGCCGGGAAGACGTTGGTCGATGACCCCTGAGGCATACCTGTGCACCGCAGTGGCCAACTCCCGGCCCGTCCCCACATCGACCAGGACCGCCCGCGCCGACTCGGTCCCGAAGTCGACACCCACCGTGGCCTTGCCTGCGCCGCTCATGGCTGCCCGTAGTACGCCATGGGGCCGTGCTTTCGGCTGAAGTGCCGCTCGAGGAGCTCGTCTTCGATCGGAGGCCGGTCCTGCACGATGGCCAGGGTGTGGGCGGCGAGCTCGGCTATCAACTCGATGGCCGCTGCCATCTCGACCGCCGCACTCGCGTCCGGCCCCCAGGCAAACGGGCCGTGTGACGCGACCAATGCGCCAGGGGCCTCGTCCGGGTGGAGCCCATCGACGCCATACATCTCGACGATGACCCGGCCGGTGTTCGACTCGTAGTCCCCTTCGATCTCCTCGGTCGAGAGTGGCCGTGTCACCGGGACCGAGCCCCGAAAGTGGTCGGCGTGGGTCGTCCCCAGACATGGGATCGGCAGCCGTGCCTGTGCCCAGGAAGTTGCGAACCTGGAGTGGGTGTGGACGACGCCACCGACTTCCTCGAGACCGTTGAATATCGCCCGATGAGTTGGCGTGTCCGAGGACGGGCGGTTCTCACCCCACACCACCTCGCCGTCGTCGAGGCTGACCACGACGATGTCGTCACCGGTCACTTCCCGGCACGGGATCCCACTCGGCTTGATGGCGAACACCCGCCCGTCGCGGTCGACCTGGCTCGCGTTGCCGAAGGCATGGACCACCAAGCCCGCCTCGGCTATCTCGTTGTTGGCCCGGGCTGCCAATTGGCGTAGGTCGGCGTGCTCCCCACTCATCGGCCCGGGGCCTGACCGGTCGATTTCCGCACCACCAATTGCGGCGTGACGACGAAATTCCCTCCGCCGTCCTGACGCTCTTCGGCTTCATCCATGGCGAGCCGGGCCGCTGCCGCGGTCATCTCGGCGATTGGCATGTGGACTGTGGTCAGGGCCGGCACCGTGAAGCTGGCCATCGGGATGTCGTCGAAACCGACAACCGACAGATCCTCGGGCACGGAGAGCCCCATGTCGGCGGCGGCGTGGAGCACCCCGGTGGCGAGATGGTCGGTGGAGCAGACGACGGCCGTCGGTGGCGTCTCGAGGCTCATGAGAGTTCGAAGAGCAGCGTCTCCGCCCGCGGGCTCGTTGATGACGGTCATCACGTACTCATCGGGCACCGGGATGCCCTTGTCCTCGAGGTGTGCCAGGAAGGCGGTGTGACGTTCGCGGATGTCTCCGAGAGGGCGGCCACCGATGAAAGCAATGCGTTCGTGACCGAGGTCGATCAGGTGGTCGATGCCCGCGACCATGCCGGCGCGGTTGTCGATGTTGACGGTGGGGACTCCTTCGAGCTCGGTGCCATGCCACAGAGCGATCACCGGAGTCTGTGAGGCGCGGAGATCTTCGAGGAACTTGGGCTCATCCCTCATGTCGCCCAGCAGGAGGATGGCGTCGCAATGCCGTGTCTCCAGCACTGCTCTGAGGGCGATGGCCTCGTCGGCCTTGCTGTGGGCGCTCCCCAGGACGACGTTGTACCCACGGGCCAGTGCCTCGGTCGACAGCGCTTCGATCGCCACCGCGAAGAAGGGGTCGGTGATCTCCCGGACGATGACCCCGAGGAGCATCGTTCGAGCCCCGCGCAGCCCCCGGGCCAATGGGTTGGGCCGGTAACCCAGGCGCTTGGCAACCTCCTGCACTCGTTCTCTGGTCTCGGCAGCGATGGGCACCGAGGTCGGCGTGTCGTTGAGGACGCGGGACACGGTTGATTGCGACACGCCCGCGGCGCGGGCGATGTCCTGCATGGTCACAGGGCGAGATGTCGTCAACCCAAATTCCCTCTCTCCGCGCGCCTCACCACGTCTCATTCCGATCCGATGAGCGTGTCTGCCCCATCAAGCTAACCGCCCTCTCTCGGCCCCGGCCAAGGTCTTCCTGTTCCGGGATGGAGATCGCTGGATACGATTGTCAGCATAGCCTTGCCTGCATAGGTTATCCACCTGGTCTGCGACCCGATTCAGGGGTGGATCACCACTTTGAGACCGCGACGGTCGTCCAGGACGCCGAACGCCTCGCCGATCTCGCTGAGCGGGTAACGATGGGTCACCAGTCGGTCGAGGCCGGGCATCTCCGATCCCGCCATCTCGGCTGCCCTGACCAGGTCGTGGGGCAGCATCCGCCGGCACACCGTCATCGTGATCTCCTTGCGACGGGCGAGCGAGGCGACGAAGGAGGTTCGGTCCCGGTCGGGGATGCCGACCAACACCACAGTTGCCCCCGGCCGAGCCGCCACCAGGGCGTCGTTCAGGGCAGCGTCGGTTCCGGCGGTCTCGAATACGACATCGAGACCACCGACCACCGCGCCGACCAAGGATCCGACATCGTCCTCGATGGAGAGCACTTCGTCGGCGCCCATGGATTCGCCCGCCTCGACACGATGGGCCAGCGGATCGGTGGCGACGATGCGCCCGGCCCCACTCCGTCGCAGGGCTGCGATCAGGAGCAGGCCGATGGGGCCACAGCCGATCACCCCAACCGAGGCGCCCTCGATGTCCCCCGCCAGATCGATGGCGTGGAGAGCGACCCCGAGTGGCTCGAGCATCGCTCCCTGCTCGTCGGGCAGGTGATCGGGAATGGGGACGAGGCACCGCTCCGGCCAGACCATTTGACGCCGCAAGGCGCCATCGACGCCATGCCCGGCGAACTTCAGGCGAAGACATAGGTTGGGGCGCCCGGCGGCGCACTGCTCACATTCGAGGCACGGGATGGCAGGGTCGACGGCGACCCGCTGACCGGTGCGCGGGCCTGATTCGATGACCGCGGCGAACTCGTGGCCCAGCACCAGCCCGTCGCCGAGGTTGGCGTCGCCTATCGAGCCTTCTTTGAACCAGTGGGCGTCAGATCCACACAGGCCCACCGCCAGCACCCGCAGTAGTGCCTCCCCTTCGGAGGGCTCGTCGAGGGGCAGCTCCACATGCTCGAGCGTGCCGATGCCGGTGAGCCGGACCGCGGGTGTGGTGGCGTCTGCGATCAGGAGGCCGAGTCCACGGCCGGCCTGACCACCTCGGCGAGCTTGTCCATGGTCTCCCGGTCATAGGGAGCGGGCATCTCGACCAGGACCGTATTGAACCCGACCTCGCGGTAGGCCAGCAGCCTCTCGGTCATCTCGCCCGCGGTGCCTACCCAGAATGTCTCGTCGTCCTCGATGTTCGCCATCGGCGTCCGGTTGTGCTCCATCAAATCCTCGAGCACCCGCCGGGCCTCGGCCTCCGTCTCACGGATGACGATCTTGGCTCCGACCGTGCGTTCGATCTCGTCGGGATTGCGGCCGACATCCGAGCAGTGGCCGCGGAGGACCTCGTCCTTGTGGGCCAGGGTCTCCGGGCTGCCGAACGCGTTCCACTGGTCGGCATAGGCAGCGACGGTGCGGAGGGTCTTCTTCTCCCCCGACCCCCCGATCATGATCGGCAAGTGCTCCTGGACCGGCAGCGGATTGAGATGGAGATCGGAGAAGTCGTATCGCCCGTTGCCGTTGCTGCTCACCGTCTTGCCATCGAGGAGGGATCGAATCGCGGCTGTCGCCTCATCCATCCAGTCCAGCCGCTGACCGAACCCGGTGCCGAAGTCGATCCCGAATGCGGTGTGCTCCAAGCCGAACCAGGCACCTCCCAGCCCGAGGATGGCCCGTCCGCCGCTCATTTCGTCGACAGTGACCACCGATTTGGCGACGATGCCCGGGTTTCGAAACGTGTTGGCACCGACCAGTAGCCCGATATCGGCGCGCTCGGTTCCCATCGCCATGCCGGCGAGCGCCGTGTAGCCCTCCACGATCGGCTGATCGGGATCCCCGAAAATGGCGTACAGGTGATCCCAGGTCCAGATCGAGTCATATCCCAACTCGTCGGCACGTTGGGCCGCGGCGAGGAAGCCGGCCCAATCGGTTCCCTGGCTCCACAGCACGGCACCCATTCTCAATTGCGTCATAAACGGCTCCACTCTCGGCGGTTCGGAGGCGAAAAAGGCAATGTAGCATACGATTTCATGACCATTTCTGGACGGAGCAGGCGATGAAGATCGTGGTGACCGGTGGTAGCGGGAAGACGGGTCGGTGGGTGGTTCGCGACCTGCGGGAGCGTGGTCATGACGTGCGCAACATCGATTGGACGCACGACGGAAGTGGCCACGGCCTATGCCTCGTCGCCGACCTGACTGATCCCGGTCAGACCCAGGAGCTCATCACCGGTGCCGATGCGGTGGTCCATCTGGCCGCGATACCGGCTCCAGGGATCAGGTCCGAGGCCGAGACGTTTCGGATCAACACAGTCTCGACCTTCAACGTCTTCGCCGCCGCGGTGGCGGCATCGGCGGAGCGGGTCGTATGGGCCTCGAGTGAGACCGTCCTCGGCCTCCCATTCGACACGCCTCCTTTGTTCGCTCCGATCGACGAGACGATCGACCCGCGCCCCGAGAGCTCGTATGCCCTTTCCAAACTGGTGGGCGAAGAGATGGCCGCCCAGTTCTCCAGGCGGACCAACCTGCCGTTCGTAGGGCTTCGCTTCTCCAACATCATGGAGCCCGACGACTACGAGCAGTTCCCGGGGTTCTGGGACGACCCTCTCCTCAGGAAATGGAACCTGTGGGGGTATGTCGACGTCCGCGACGTCGCCGATGCGATCCATCTCGGATTGGAGTCCGATATCGAGGGCGCCGAGGTCTTCGTCGTCGCCGCCGCGGACACGGTCATGACCCGTGATTCCGCTGACCTCATGGCGGAGGTCTATCCCGATGTCCCGATGAAGCGGCAGGTCGAGGGCAGGGAGACCCTCCTCGCCATCGGTCGAGCCCGCGAGATGCTCGACTACGAGCCCAAGCACTCCTGGAAGGATCACGTCTCATGAGCGCCGGCATGGACGGCCGACCCGTCGTCCCCTCCTCGAGTCGTCTCCGCCCCCTGGGCCTCGCCGAGGTGGAGATCACAGGGGGGTTCTGGGGTCGCCGTCAGGAGGTCAACTCGGAGGCCACCATCGGGCATTGTCACGAGTGGATGGAGCGGCTCGGCTGGGTGGGCAATTTTCGGGCCGCGGCCGAAGGTCGGCTACCGGAGGACCGCAATGGTGTGGTCTTCACAGACTCCGACGTGTACAAGTTGATGGAGGCTGCTGCCTGGGAGGTCGGTCGATCGGGCTCGGCCGACGCGGATCGGCGCTTCACCGACCTCACCGCGGTCATCGCCCCGGTCCAGGAGGAAGATGGCTACCTCAACACGGTCTTCGGCCGTCCTGGCCAGCCCGATCGATACAGCGACCTGGAGTGGGGTCACGAGCTGTACTGCTACGGGCACATGCTCCAGGCCGCCGTCGCCCGGGCACGGACCGGCCGGGCCGACGAATTCGTGGAGGTGGCGAAGCGGGTCGCCGACCACGTCTGCAACGTCTTCGGTGACGGGGGCGTCGAGCGGGTCGGCGGCCATCCGGAGATCGAGCTCGGCCTGGTCGAGCTGGCGCGGGTGACGGGCGAGGAGCGCTATCTCCACCAGGCATCGCTGTTCATCGATCGCCGCGGACATCAGACCCTCGCCGACATCCACTGGGGGCGGTCGTACTTCCAGGACGACGTCCCGGTGCGGGACCAGGTCGCGTTCACCGGTCACTCGGTCCGGGCGCTCTACCTGGCGGCGTCCGCCGTTGATGTGGCGGTGGAGACCGGCGACGAGGCTCTCCTCGAGTCGATCATCGGTCAATGGGAGCGGACCGTGGCGCGTCGCACCTATCTCACCGGCGGCATGGGGTCCCATCACGATGGCGAGAAGTTCGGCGAGGACTTCGTCCTGCCCCCCGACCGCGCCTACTCCGAGACCTGTGCCGGGATCGCCTCGGTCATGCTCTCCTGGCGCCTGCTCCTGGCCACAGGGGAAACACGGTTTGCCGATCTCGCCGAGCGAACCCTGTACAACGTGGTGGCCACCTCACCGGCACCTGACGGTCGCTCCTTTTTCTACGCCAACCCCCTGCATCAGCGGGTTCCCGGGGTGGTGCCGTCACCCGACTTCGTCAGCAACCGCGCCGCCTCCAGTCTGCGCGAGCCCTGGTTCGCCGTCTCGTGTTGCCCGACCAACGTCGCCAGGACTTTTGCCTCGCTGGCCTCGTACCTGGCCACCACCGACGACTCGGGGCTCCAGATACACCAATACGCTGACAGCAGGATCTCGACGACCTTCGGGAAGGGGCGACGGGTCGGTGTCGAGGTAGGCACCAAGTACCCGGCTGAGGGGAAGATCTCGGTCCGGGTGAACGAGACCGATGGGTCCACATGGGCCCTGACCCTGAGGGTTCCGCCCTGGTCGTCGGAATCGTGGCTCGTAGTGGGTGACGAGCGGATGAAGGTCGGGCCGGGCCAGGTCGGTCGTCGAGCGGAGCTTCGCCGTCGACGACGTGGTCGAGTTGGAGCTCGACATGACGCCACGGTGGACTTGGCCCGACCCGCGCATCGACTCGGTCCGAGGCTGTGTGGCTGTCGAGCGTGGCCCGCTGGTGCTATGCGTCGAATCGGTCGACCTGCCCGGGGAACAGTCGGTGGACACGATTCGGGTCGATCCGGGATCGGATCTCGTGGAGAGCGACGGTGTGATCAGTGCAGGCGGAAGTCTGTTGGCCTTCGAAGACCGTGCCTGGCCGGTCTCCGGCCCCGTGGTGTCGGGGAGCTCGGACGTGGTGATACCCCTCACCCCGTATCACGACTGGGCCAACCGCGGGCCTTCGACCATGCGGGTCTGGATACCTGTCGGGTAGCCTCGCTCACCACCGACAGGAGCTGATGTGACCGCAGCACCGTTCACCGGCACGGGAACCGCCGACGATCCCTGGGTGTTGAAGACGCCGAGCCTGGGCTCGGAGATCCTGATGCATCGCGACGAGGACCACGACCCGCCTCTCCTGGTGTGCACGGTCGGAACCACCGTTCTCCACTACGACCTGCGGATCATCGAAGACCTGCACACCATGTTGAAGGAGAACGGCGATTGGGTCCCGCTCGGAAACGCGGACGAGCAGAAGCCGGCGGCCGAGGGCACCGTGGAAGCCTGGGCCCGCTCCCCCGACAACCCGATCGGAGGTTGGTACGGGCTGAAAAAGGGGCTCCGGGGGAGGGTGGGCAATTATGTCCCGCCAGTCCTCGAGGCCCTCGGTCTGGCCGAGGTGGAGCACAACGCCCGCAACAACCGGATGAGGGCCCTCTAGACCTGGAACTCCGCTCAGGCCGGGTCCACGACTCGTAGTGGGGGGAACTCCTCGACCAGTCCGTGCGTCTTGACCTGAAACAGTGTCTCGGGCCCGGGTAGCCCCGCTAGCGCGACTTCGCCGAGGGAATCGAGCTCGATGCCATCGGGGAGGGTTCCCAACTCAGACCGGGTTGCTTCGGTGAGCAGGATCTGCCCGCCGTGGCCCGCGTTGCACACACGGGCCATCACATGCACCGGAAGACCGACGTACCCGGTGTCGGTGACCGCCGGGCTTCCGCTGTTGAGCCCGATCCTGACACGAACCTGAAGTCCGCCAGGCCACATCGCATCCTGCAGTCCTCTCTGGATCTCGACGGCGGCTGCGACTGCGCCGGCAGCCTCGGCAAAGACGGCGAAGAACTCGTCGGCCCTCGAATCGACCTCATATCCATCGTGACGACCGACTGTCTCCCGGATGATGGCCCGTACCTGTTCGAGGACCGACGGATAGTCCTCGCCGAGATCCTGGACCAGCTTGGTCGAGCCTTCGATGTCGCTGAGCAGCAAGGTGACGGCTCCCGAGGGCAGGTCCGACGAATCTGCCGGCGCGGGCCTGGCGCAGCTGGCGTGTCGATGAACCCGATCGGGGCGATCCCGTAGTCGGTGGCGGCCTTGAGGAGACGGCGGAAGGCTCGCTCCCGCGCCTCCTCACTCTCGAACTTGACCTGGTTGAAGCGGGAGAGAGCGTTACGGACATGCGACTCGTCGTTGATCGGCAGCCGCCGATTGCCCTTGGAGTCGACATAGGCAAAGGCGCTATCGGGCAAGCTGGCTCGCTTCCTGGCATCGAGTGTCGCCATGTCTCAACCGTAGGCAGTTCGTCGGGTCCCGAGCACGGGTTTTGCGTTGGCCGGAGGTTGTGGTGTCCTACGCACCCTGCTGGCTTACCTGTTTTGAGATCTGCCCGACTGGTCGCGGTCCTCGTCATCGTCCTCGGCGTGTTCGCAGGCGTGCTTGCCTGGCGTTTCATCCCATTCCCCTCACTCGGGGCGGAGCCGGCGACAAGCACCACAACCGCGCCCGTGGAGAACGGCCGTGTCGGCTATGCGGTCACCGGCGCCGGGGCGACGCTTTCGCCCTCGGCAGGTGGGACCGGGCAGGGGATCGCAGCGAACCTGATCTTCCCCGTGACCGGAGAGGCGGCCGGAGGATACGAGGTGCTCGACAACTGCAACCGGCCGGGCTGGATCGCGTTCGATCAGGTGGACCCGGGCTTCGTCCCGTCTTCGAGAAGTCAGGACATGCGAGGCTCGGTTTTCGTCATCGACGCCGGCCACGGCGCCCCCGACCTGGGAGCCGTCGGCCCGAGTGGGCTGACCGAGGCCGAGGTCAACATCGATGTGTCGTCACGGGTCATCGAATTGCTGTCTTCGGCCCGTGACATCGACTGGGTGTCCGGCGCGGTCACCCCCGGCAGCACCTATCAGGCCGCGGCCGCAGCGATCCCAACCCGTTCCGTGGACGGCCCGAATGCCGGCGACTACGAGCTCGGTCTCACCTTCCGGGCGGAGCTGGGGAACGCGGTGGAGGCGACGGCACTCGTATCCATCCATCACAACACCGAGCCCACCGCCGACCCAGAGGGGCCCGGCACCGCGGCGTTCGTGTCGGCGAACAACGAACAGTCGCCCCGACTCGGCGGCCTCCTCGTCGACGAGCTCCGTCGCTCCTTCGAGGGCTTCGACGCAGACTGGGTAGGCGGCGAGTCGAGCCTCACCGCCCGAGTCGAGGAAGACGGCGACGACTACTACACGCTCCTGGCCACTTCTGAGGTCCCGGCCGCGATCATCGAGGGGGCCTACATCTCCAACCCATCCGAGGAAGCGCTCATCATGACCGACGCCTTCCGCCAGGCCTATGCCGAAGGGGTGTACCGGGCATTGGTCCGCTTCGTGGTGACCGACGACAACCCCATCCCCGCGCCCGAGCCCGAGCTCTACGAGGTCGAGGCGCCACCTCGCTCGATGGACGACTGCATCACGCCTGCCTGACCTTCCCGAGCCACCGGCTTGCACCCGGTCAGACTCCCGGGTCGCCCTCCCGGGCCCCCAACTCGTGATCCAGGATGAACAACGCGCCTGATTGCCCGTCGGCGAGGGCGAGGCGATCGACGATGGCGCTGACCATGGCCTCTTCCTCTGTTTGCTCAGAGATGAAGTCGAGCAGGAAGGGGATGCTGGCCAAATCGCCCAGCTTGTCGGCCAAGCGGTAGAGGTCGTGGATCGCCGCGGTCACTGCCTCCTCCTGGGTAAGGGCGGTGGCGAAAACCTCCTCAGCCCCGCTGAACTCGCCGCGGGGCGCCTCCACGTCGCCTATTACGGCCTTTCCTCCCCGATCGAGGATGAAGTCGAGGAACCGATTGGCGTGGCTGCGCTCCTCTTCCGCCTGGGCCCTCATCCAACGGCTCATCCCGTCCAGGTTCTGATGGGAGAAGTAAGCGGCCATCTGCAGATAGGAGGCCGCCGACGCCAGCTCCATCGTGACCTGGGCGTTCAGCGCCTTCTCCATCTCCTCGTTCAGCTTCATGGAGCGATCCTCTCTCGACGTGGGCGCCGGATCATATTCGCCACTGTCGGCCAAGGATTATTTGCACTACCTGAGTAGTGCAAATTATCTTTCGGTACCTAACGACCCCGGAATGAGGAGCTTGGAAGATGAGGTCGAGGCTGATTTGCTTGACGGTGGCGATGGCTCTGGGGCTGGTGGCCTGCGGGAGCGGTGCATCGGACGACATGCGGGCGGAAGTGGTCGAGAATTACGCCGACCTCGTCCACGAGTCGTATCAGATCAGCCTGGACAGCGCGACCACGATGGACGAGGCGATAGACGCCTTCGTCGCCGATCCAAACGCGGAGACATTGGCCGCTGCTCAGGATGCCTGGCTCACAGCCCGGGACGACTACGGGCCGACCGAGGCGTTCCGCTTCTACGGCGGGCCGATCGACAACGAGGAGAACGGCGTCGAAGGGCTCTTGAACGCATGGCCACTCGACGAGGCGTACATCGACTACGTCGATGGCTCTCCCGACGCCGGCGTGATCAATCTGCCCGACGAGTACCCCACCATCGACGCCGACCTGTTGGTCTCTCTCAACGAGCAGGGCGGCGAGGCCAACATCTCGACCGGTTGGCACGCCATCGAGTTTCTCCTCTGGGGCCAGGACCTGTCCACAGACGGAGCGGGGGCCCGGCCCGTCGAGGACTACACCACCGGGGCAAATGCGGACCGACGCGCCGCATACCTGACCGTGGCCTCAGACCTCCTTCTCACTCATCTGGGCCAGATGGTCGATGCCTGGGCCCCCGACGGGGACAACTATCGGGTGGAGTTCCTAGCCCTGCCGCCGGAAGAGGCGCTGGGAATGATCATGACCGGAATTGGAGAGATGAGCCGGGGAGAGCTGGCCGGGGAGCGCATGACCGTGGCCTACGAGGCCCGTTCCCAGGAGGACGAGCACTCCTGCTTCTCGGACAACACGACCAACGACATCATCGGGAACGCTTCTGGTGTCGAGCGCGTGTATCTGGGCCAGGTCGGCGACGTCGACGGGCCCGGGATCTACGACCTGGTCGCCGCCGACGATCAGGAGTTGGCCGACCGACTGGCCGACGAGATCGCCGTCAGTGTCGCCCTCGCCGGGGAGATCCCCCCGCCCTTCGATCAGCACCTCGTCGAAGGTGTCAGTGACGAAGACCCGGGAAGGGTTGCGATATTCGACACGATCGTCAGCCTCGAAGGCCAAACAGACACGATCGTCGAGGCCGCCGACGCCCTCGAGGTGGACCTGAATCTGAGCTGAGGACTTGAGACCGAAGCGTCTGACGTGGGAAATGCGAGCCCGGCCCCTGGTCGGGCTCGTTCTCGTCATGGCGGTGGCCTGTTCGGGAGGGTCGGACCTGCTCGTTCCCGAGAGCGGGGGCGAGGGCACCACCGACGCCTCGAATCGAAACGCGTTCGGCAATTCGGCCAGGAACCTGACGGACGAGGAACGACGGGTGTTCGAGGTCGGTGACAGCTTCTTCACCCAGAATTGGGTCACTGCCCCCGCGTCGACCGACGCGCGGGACGGTCTCGGGCCGCTGCTCAACGCACAATCGTGCTCGTCGTGCCATCTCCTCGATGGGAGAGGGTCTGCAGATGGTGATGAGCCGGGTCTGCTCTTCAGAATCGCGGCCATCCATGACGACCTCGCCGAACCCGACCCCGTCTACGGAGACCAGATCCAGGACCGAGCCATCCTTGGAGTCGAGCCGGAAGCGTCGATCCGCACCATCTACACCGAGGAGACCGGGACATATCCCGACGGATCCACCTACCAGCTGAGACGTCCCGTCCACGAGCTCGAGGACCTCGCCTACGGCGATGTGTCGGTAGAGACCATCCTGGCCCCCCGGCTGGCCCCGCCGGTCTTCGGCGCCGGGCTCCTCGAGGCCATCCCGGAGAGTGACGTGCTCGCCATGGCCGATCCCGACGATGCCGACGACGACGGAATCTCGGGACGGCCGAACCGGGTGCTCGACGTCTCCACCGGTGAGACGGCGCTGGGCCGCTTCGGGTGGAAGGCAAACGTCCCGACCGTGGAGCAACAGGTGGCCGCCGCCTTCATCGGTGACATCGGCATCACCTCTCCCCTCTTCGCCGAGGACAACTGCACCCCGACCCAGGTCGAGTGCGCATCGGCAATCAATGGTGGCTCACCAGAGATCACCCAGGACCTGTTCGACCAGGTGGTCTTCTACAACCGGACACTGGCGGTGCCGGCCCGGCGCAACCTGGACGACCCGGGTGTGGTGGCCGGCGCGTCGCTGTTCGAAGAGTCCGGCTGTGTGTCATGTCATCAACCACGCCAGGAAACCGGCTCGTCCGACATCGAGGCGCTGGCCGGCCAGGAGATCTACCCGTTCACCGACCTGCTGCTCCACGACATGGGACCGGATCTCGCCGACGGCCGACCCGACGGCGAGGCCACGGGCTCGGAGTGGCGAACCCCTCCTCTTTGGGGCATCGGACTGACCGAGACGGTCAACGGCAATCTCAACTTCCTGCACGACGGGCGAGCCCGCTCTCTCGAAGAGGCGATCCTCTGGCACGGAGGCGAGGCGGAGGCTTCGAAGCGGGCCTTCGTCGGTCTCAGCCCGGAGCAGCGCTCGGAGTTGATCGAGTTCCTGGAGTCGATGTGAGAAGGCTCATCCCAGCCGCGATCCTTTGCCTCGCCATCGCCGCCTGTTCGTCGGGGCCACCGGAAGTCGACGTGGTCTCCAACGCAGCACATCTGGCGCTCATACCCGCCATGGAGACCGCCGCCGATGAGATCGCCGGCCTGTCCACGGCGACCGACTCGTTCTGCTCGACCCCCAACGGCGAGACTCACGAGGCCGCCATGGAAGCCTGGCGGACGGCCAAGGAGGCCTGGGAGCGGTCCGAGCTGACCACATTCTTCGGCCCCGCCGAAATGCTCCGGACGGTGTCGAAGGTGGACTACGCCCCCATTTCCGAGATCGGAATCGATGAGTTACTCGCCTCGGACGCCGTCATCGATGTCGACTACATCGACAACCGCGCCGCCTCGACGCAACGCGGTCTCGGGGCCGTGGAGTACGCACTGTTCCGTACCCCCGAGTCGGCCGCCGAGGAGCGGCCCTGCGCCCTGGCCGCGTCGTCCGCCGTCGTCGCAGCAAATGCGGCCACAGCCCTCGTGGATTCCTGGACCACATCGTTCAACGGTGGTGAGCCTTGGGTAGACGTCTACACGGTGGTGATCCCGCCCAATCAGTCCTTCGGCGATCTCATCGCCTCTTTCGTCGAGACGTTGAAACGTCAGAGCCTGTTCGAGCTGGGCCAGGCCCTGGGCATCTCGGCGCCAGAGCCCGACATCGAAGCCATCCCGGAGGGCGCCGCCGGCGAGGCGGCCGCCATGTACCGATCCCAGCTGGAGAGCATCCGTGTGGCGCTCGATGCCGGTGGCGAAGACTCGCTCGGTGAGTTGATCCGGGCCAGATCGCCCGAAGTGGCCGATCGCATCGACGAGACGCTCGACCGGGCGATCGCGGAGGTGAGCGCCCTCGAGGGCCCGATGCGTGACATCGCTCGGGACCGACCGGAAGAGCTCGAGCCCATCTACGAAGACATCGCCGAACTGAGGACACTCTTCGAGTCGGACGTGGTCTCGCTGTTGGACATCACCCTCGGCTTCTCCGACACCGACGGTGATACCGGGTGATCTCGACCTCCACGATCAGAGCGAGGGCGGCCGAAGAGGTGAGTGCCGCCTCCGGAGCCTTGTTCCGCATCGGTTTCGGGATCGTCGGCATGGTTCTCGTCGTCCGGTTCTTCGCCCGGGGCTGGATCGAGACTCTCCTGATCGAGCCGGCGTATCACTTCTCCTATCCCGGCTTCGAATGGGTGCAGGTGTGGCCCGAGCCGTGGATGCACGTCCATTTCCTGGTGAT
>CAWJLJ010000003.1:0-227309 GCA_963843585.1 uncultured Acidobacteriota bacterium | reverse complement strand
GGTAGACGAGCCCATGGCCCCACCTCCCACGATTACGACGTCGTAGGCCATGCGGGTCAGCCGACCGCATTCATCACTCAGTCCTCCTCGATGGCGCGGGCCATGTCTGCCATCGAGAAGAACACATGGTCGGGCTCGGGTGGGTGCTCGATCGGGGTGGTCGCACCCCACTCGCCTCCGGCCGAGAGGCGCTGACGGTCGATCCATACCGTGTCGAGACCGGCGGCTTTGGCCGGGGCATGGTCGTGGTACAGACTCTGGGCGATGTGGAGGACCGAGTCGCCGTTGACATCGAAATCGTCCTCGAGATGACCAAGCAGGTAGTCGAAGTTGGCCGGATCCGGCTTGTAGGAGCCGATGTCCTCGGCGGTGTAGATGGCATCGAACTCCACCTTCAGCCTCTCATTCGACCCGGCGAAGCTGGTGCGATCGACGTTGGAGAGGATCGCCAGCCGGTACCTCTCGGCGAGAAAGGCCAAGGCGCCGGGGGAATCGGCAAACTCGGGCCAATCGGGCACCGATGATCCAAACGCTCTGTCCATGTCCTCGTTGCTGTCGAGATCGAGACTCGCGGCGAGATCCCTGTGCACGACGACGAGCAGATCGGAGTACAGGAGGGAAGGGTTGCCGGCCTCCTGGGCAGCCTCGATACGACCGAACTCGGCGAGCACCTCCGGCCGATTGACCTGCGCGTCGTTCGCCATGAGCATGGGTTGCAGAGCCGCCCAGATCCCAGATTCCCAATCGATCAGGGTGCCGTAGCAGTCGAAGCTGAGCACTTCGTAGTCGCGAAGTGACCTCACACGACCCCTACATCAAGTACCAGTCGAGGAAACGCTCGAGCCGGCGGTAGAAGTGGAGCTGGGGCTCGCGACGGAGCAGGCCATGTCCTTCTGTCGGGTAGGTGATGTACTCGTAGGAGGCGCCGACCTGGTCCAGGGCCTCGATCAGCTCCTCGGACTGCTTGGGGCTCACCCGGGTGTCGTGCTCTCCATGGGCGACGAGGAGGGGGCGGCTGATGCGTGCGATCTGATGGATGGGCGACCCGGCGTGATAGGCCCTCCGATCTTGGGCGGGATGACCCATCATCCGCTCCAGATCCTCCCGTCCTTCGCGGTCGCCCTGAGCCCACGAGGTCAAGATGTCGATGTCGCCGTATTTCGCTGCCCCGCAGGCAAACGGGTTCTCGGGGTGCACCAGCGAACCGAAAGCAAGATAGGAGCCGTAACTGGACCCGAAGATAGCGATGCGACTCGGGTCGACCCAGCCCAGGGTTGACAGAAAGCCGGCGGCGGCCAGGCAGTCCTCGACGTCCCCCCGACCCCAGTCCCCATGGTTGGCCCGCTCGAAGGCGAGGCCGTAGGTCGTCGAGCCTCGGAAATTGATAGCTAGCCAGGCGTATCCCTTGTCGACGAAGTATTGGGCGTGGCCGTCCCACTCGTCGCTATAGCGGTCGGTGGGCCCGCCGTGTGGATAGACCACAGCTGGCACCGGTCTGGACGTGTCGGCCGGCCGGAAGAGGAACCCCTCGACCTCCAACCCGTCGGATGAGGTGAAGGTGATCCGCTCCAGCTTGGAGTGAGGCGCCGAGCGAACCGCCGCAGTGGCGCCCTCGTAGAGGACCGAACGGGTGCCATCCGCCCCGACGAGTGTGATCGAAGCCGGCGAGTCGTAGGCCTCGTGGATGGCGACGACACCCTGGGTGGTGGGCATCGGCCAGTCCCAGGTTCCGCCCTCGGTGATGAGGTCGACAGTCCCGTCGAGGCCGATCCTGACCAGATCGCTCTTCCCTCTCGAGGTGGCGATGGCGAGAAGGCTCTGTCCGTCGTCGTCCCAGGCCAGGGAGGAGAAGTCCCGTTCGCCGGCAGCGAGTCTGGTGTGCTCAGCCCCGTCCAGGTCGGTGAGGAACACGCCGGACCACTCCCCTTCCTCCAGCGTGTAGGCGACCCGGTTTGCTTCCACGACTTGGTTGCCGGCCCGTCGATCGGGTTGACCGACCAGCGTCGTCCAGGAGCCGCCGGGTTCGATGACGACTATGTCGCTCCGGCTGAAGTCGTCCTTTGGGTAGAAGGTGAGGAGGATTCGCCCGTCCGGCGCCTGCTGAGGCCTTCCCACATCCCCGTTGCCGGGCCCGAGGGGAGTAGGCCACGGGTCGTCGATGTCGACAACGGCCAGCCGCGAACAACCCTCGCGCTCCACGATGACAGCCAGTCGATCATCGTCTACCCAGGTGCCGGTCGAGCCAAGGAGCAGGCGTCTCGCCGGACCTCCGATGGCGGGAATGATGTGAACCGAGCCGTCGCTGTCGTAGGCGAGCCGGCTGTCATCGGGTGACCAGGCCGGGCTGCTGTCCGCCCAGAAGGCGACCGGCCCTCGGTTTGTCGTGATCCGGGTCAGCCTCCCACCGTCAACATCGATCGACCAGATGTCGGTGGTCCCTTCGATGTCGAGCATGAATGCGATCCGGGCCTTGTCAGGGCTGAGAGCCGGATGGTGAGGGCGGGCAGTGGCAAACACGTCTTCGAGCCGCCAGTGGTCGGGAGGTCGGCGATCGGGGCGTTGCTGGCTGGGGACACCACTTACGACGTCTTTGCCGAGCCACAGGGGCTTGCTCACCGAAGAACCTCCGAACGACCGGTTCCGAGAAGATAGCCCCGCCTTGGGTGTCAGCGGAAGGCGTCGAGGACCGCCATGACATCGGGGCCGAGGGCATCGAGGTCGTAGCCACCCTCCTGGATGAGGACAGTCGGTGTCGCAAGGGCGGCGAGACGCCTTCCGATCTCCCGAAATCCGTCGTTGCTCACCTGCAACGGGCTCTCCGGATCGGCTGCGCCGGAGTCCACACCCAGGGAGATCACCAGGAACTCCGGTTCGAGCTCGGCGACCCGGGTGCAGACCTGCTCGAGGGCGGCGAGGTACTCAGCGTCGCCGGTGCTCGGGGCCAGGGGGACGTTCAGATTTGCACCTGTTCCCTCACCGGCGCCGGTCTCCCCCGCGAAGCCACACCAGTGGGGAAACCACCCCTCACCCGGATCGACGTGGATCGAGAAGTAGTGGACGTCGCTTCGCTCGTAGAAGATCTCCTGTGTGCCGTTCCCGTGATGGGCGTCGATGTCGACGATCGCCACCGCCGTTGCTCCCTGGTCGCTCAACCAGTGGGCTGCGATCGCCACATTGTTGAGGTAGCAAGACCCGCCGAAATACGAAGTGCCCGCATGGTGACCGGGAGGTCGAACCGCGCATCGACCGCCGGCGCACCATCTCGGACCATCCGTGCCGCAGTCACGGCGCCGTCCACCGCTGCCCGCGCCCGCGGTAGGTGCCGGGCCCAATGGTCGTGGCGGTGTCCATGCAGTAGACGCCCGCCATTGCTGCCCGGCTCTTCGGCACCCGGGACGGGTAGGCGCCAAAGGCGGCTGGATGCGGGAACGCGTAGGGCACGACCCGATCCGATCCCGGTTCCTCTGTGTACCCGGCTTCGATCCAGCCCTCGTATGCGTTCTCCAGGTAGTCGATCATCCCCGATTCGTGGATGGCTTCGATCGGCCCGCGACCGTGCTCTGCGGCGGGGAGCATCTCGACGCCCGCCCCTTGCAGCTCACCTCTCAGGATCTCGGCTCGATCGGCTTCTTCGTCGCCGTCGAGGCGCATCCCCGCCCACACCAGCCATTTGGCATCATGGGCCAGATACCCGTCCGACCAGACGGCAACGAGGCTCATCCGAGCAACGCCATTGCTCGTGTCACCCGGTCCACGATGAGGTCGACCTCGTCGTCGAGGATGGTGAGCGGCGGGCCGATCAGCAGGTAATCGCCGTTCGACCCGTCGACGTTCCCGGTAGAGGGGTAGAGGATCAGCCCCATCTCCAAGGCTCGCTCGATTACTCGCTCAGTCATCCGCGCCGACCGGGGGAACGGCGTCTTCGACTCCCGATCCTCGACCAATTCAACGCAGATGAGCAGGCCAATGCCCCGCACATCACCGACCAGGGGATTCTCCTCCAGGGCTGCCTGGAGCCGGGCGAGCAGCTTCTCGCCCTGTGTGCGGGCCCGATCGACCAGACGCAACTCCGTGATCCGGGCGAGCACGGCCAGGCCGACGGCGGCGCCGACGGGGTGATGCGACCAGGTGAATCCGTGGACCAATCCCCCGCCCTCTTCGATGGCGTCGTGGATGGGACCGGATGCGATCGCCAGACCTAGTGGCCAGTACCCGGAGGATGCTCCTTTCG
This sequence comes from uncultured Acidobacteriota bacterium, assembly GCA_963843585.1. Classification (GTDB taxonomy): domain Bacteria; phylum Actinomycetota; class Acidimicrobiia; order Spongiisociales; family ZC4RG35; genus JARDZU01. The sequence goes on along the minus strand of CAWJLJ010000003.1, from coordinate 223,078 downwards.
CTGCGATGAGGAGATCGGGGCGGAGCCCGAAATGATCCGAGGCGAACCACTCACCCGTCCTCCCGAATCCTGTCATGACCTCGTCGGCGAGGATCAGAACGCGATGACGTCGGCACACCTCGCCGATCGCCTCCCAGTAGCCATCGGGAGGCACCGCTGCTCCGCTGGTGGCTCCACCGATCGGCTCGGCGACGAAGACTGCCACCCGCTCCGGGCCTGTCTCCTCGATGGCCTCATCCAGACGGTCGGCATGAAATCGGGCGCAGGCAGTGGGGTGTGCGGGATTGGGGCAGCGGTATTCGTTGACCCCAGGGACCCTTACCGTTTGCCCCAGCCAGGGCTCATACGGCCTGCGCAAGGGCTCCCGTCCCGACACGTCGAGTGCCCCTCTCGTATTTCCGTGATATGAGGATTCGCGGGCGACGACGACCGATCTCTCCGGCTCACCACGGGCGAGGTGATAGGCCCGCGCCATCTTGAGCGCGCTCTCCATCGCTTCCGATCCCCCCGAGACCGGGAAGACTCTTGCTCGATCCAGCGGGACGAGGCCGGCCACGGCGTCGGCGTACCGCTCGACCGGATCGGTGGTGAATGCGGATGCGTGCACCCAATCGACCGACCTGGCCTGGGTCGCCATCGCCTCAGCCACGGTGGGGTCACCGTGGCCGATGATGGAGGCGATAGCCCCGCCTGCGGCATCCAGGTATTTGTTGCCGTTGGCGTCTGTGATCCATGCCCCGCTCGCCGAGACGGCGGTAGGACGAGGCAAATGCCCCCTGGTGAAGACCGATGACGACGCACTCATGGACCGCAGCACGTTACGCCCCCGGTTACCGTCCCGGCGGTGTCAGCGAGCGCCTCGACCCGGACCCGGCTGCGTCAACTCGGCTTTGGGATCGGGACCATGGCGACCGGTCCCGAGAATGCGATCACGGACGTTCCGGGGGTACTTGTCGGACACTCGACCCTGATCCATGACGAGCCCGACGTAGTCCGCACCGGAATCACCATGGTCGTGCCCCGGGCAGACGTTTGGACCGACTACGTCTACGCAGGCAGTCATGTGCTCAACGGGGACGGCGAGATGACCGGTCTGATCTGGGTGGCGGAATCCGGCATGCTCGGTTCGCCGATCGGCATCACCAGCACCTCTCAGGTCGGGCTGGTCCGCGACTTCCTGGTGGCCGAGACACACCGCCTAGGAGTGGTCGGCGGCTTTCACTTGCCGGTGGTTGGCGAGACGTGGGATGGCTGGCTGAGCACGCCCGGGTCGTTCCCGCTGACGAACGATCACGCGGCCTCTGCGTTGGTTGCGGCAGCGCCCGGGCCGGTGACGGAGGGATCGGTCGGCGGCGGCACCGGGATGATCTGTCACGAGTTCAAGGGTGGGATCGGCACCTCTTCGCGGGTCGGCACCACCGCAGGTGTGCCTTTCACAGTCGGTGTGCTTGTCCAGGCCAATTACGGCGAGAGGTCGGATCTGCGAGTCGATGGCGTCCCTGTCGGTCGCGAGATCGGTGTCGACCTGGTCCCCTCGCCATGGCGCGAGCCGCCAGTGGGTGGCTCGATCATCATCGTGATCGCGACCGATGCGCCGCTCCTACCGATTCAATGCCGGCGCCTTGCACAGCGAGCCACCGTCGGTCTTGCGCGGGTCGGTGGATACGGGCACGAGTCCAGTGGCGACATCTTCCTCGCCTTCTCGACCGCCAACCATCTCGGTGGGGACCGTGAGTCCCCTCTCGAAGTGCGCACCCTGCCCCTCGAGTCGATGGACCCCGTTTTCCACGCGGCAGCCGATGCAACCGAGGAGGCCATCGTCAATGCGCTGTGCGCTGCTGAGACCATGACCGGGCGCGCCGGCCACACCGCCCCCGCATTGCCCCTCGACCTCCTGGTCGAGGTCATGGGCAAGTACCGGTCGTAATCTCCGCGGATGACGCACATCGTGGGGTTTGGGGGATATGTGCCGGAGCGAGTGATGACCAACGATGAGTGGGCCTCGCTAGTCGACACGACTGATGAGTGGATCACGCAGCGCACCGGGATCAAACGGCGAAGGATCGCAGCCCCGGAGGAGTCGACCCTGACCATGGCCGGTAACGCCGCCCGTGTGGCCATCAAGGATGCCGGGCTTGCCCCCGACGACATCGACGAGATCATCGTCGCCACCGATACACCTGAGATGTACACCCCCGACACGGCGGCCCTGCTCCAGGACCTGCTCGGTTGTCGCAACGTGCCGACCTATGACCTGGGTGGCTCTGGATGTGCAGGTTTCGTCCAGGCCCTCGACGTCGCCCGGGCCAGGATCGCTTTCAGCCCGAGGACGATGCTCGTGGTCGGGGTCGAGTTGATCACTCGAATGCTCGACTGGACCGACCGCTCGACTGCCGTGCTATTCGGTGACGCCGCTGGGGCGGTAGTACTTGGCCCCGATCCGGGACGGGCTCGTGTGCTCGAGGTGGTGTCGGGCACCGACGGCTCGGCAGCAGGGATCCTGACCCTGGCCGCAGGAGGCACCCGGAACCCTTTCAACCGCCAGACCCTGGAATCAGGTGAGTACAACAGGCTGGTGATGGACGGCCGACGGGTCTTCACCGAAGCCGTGACCCGGATGACCCAGGCCGTGAGCGAGGTGCTCGAACGGATTGACAGGACGATCGGTGACGTCGCATTGGTCATACCCCATCAGGCGAATCTGCGGATCATCGACGCCGTGCGCAAGAAACTCCAGGTAGGCGAGGACAAGGTGTTCGTCAATGTCCACGAGTACGGGAACACGGGCTCTGCCACCGTTCCCTTTGCCCTCTGGGAGTGTGTGGAAACGGGCCGGGTGAAGGAGGGCGATCTGGTCATCCTGACCGCGTTCGGAGCGGGCTTTCACTGGGCGGCCGCGGCCGTCCAGTTCTGACGCGAAAGCCCCCGTCTTGCGACGGGGGCTTGCTGGCTTCTTAGAAGCCGTTTTCTTGTCCTCCCCCCTCCGGGATGTGGCTCCGGGAGGAAGGTCCTCTTGCCCACCCACCGTATTTCTACATCCAATTCGACCAGTCGGGAATGGGGAATTCCCCCTATTCGGTCACCTCTCGTCGTCGGGTCGGACGTACCCCTCCTCGTAGGCCAGCGCGGTCAGCTCGTGACGGCTCGCGACGCTCAGCTTGTCGAAGATGTGCGCCATGTGGTTCTCGAGGGTCTTCACCGTGATCCCCAGCCGCTCGGCGCTCTCCCGGTAGGTGTAGCCGCGGGCGATGAGATTGACCACCTCCCGCTCCCTAGGTGTGAGGCGGGAGATCGGAGTCTCCCCCGTGATGTCCTCGTCGATATCGAGGAGATAGGCGGCCACGTCAGGTGAAACCGGTCGAGCTCCAACATATGTCTGGCGAACCAGGTCGGGAAGGTCCGCCCCGAGCGTGGTCTTTGTGATGTAGCCGTCGACACCGGCGTCGAGGAGCCGCGCCACGTCTTCCTTCGAAGTCGAGACGGTGAGGGCCATGAATCGAATGTCCGGGAAGTCTCTGCGTACGGCCGGGATCACGGCGGCGCCCCCGCCCCCGGGCAGCTTGACGTCGAGCACGACGAGGTCTGGGAGCCGTTCCTTGATCAACTCGATGGCACTGTCCACGTTGTCGGCCTCGCCGACGATGTCGAAAGACGGGTCGAGGATCGCCCGCATCCCGGCCCGAACGACATCGTGATCGTCGACGATGATCAAACGGAGGCGGTCTGTCATTTCTCGACCGTGATCTTGACTTCGGTACCCGTCTCGGCGCTGTCGATCTCGACCAGCCCACCGACGTTCTCGACCCGACGGGCGAGACGCTCATGCACTCTGTTTCGCTGGCCATCGTCGGCGAATCCGGTGCCACTGTCCCGGACATGGATGTGGGCTTCCCCGTTGGCAAACTCGGAATACAAGGTGATGGCGGGGGAGCCGGAGTGCTTCGCCGCATTGGCCATTGCCTCGCGGGCGGCTTCGATCGCAGCGGTCAGGTTGGGGTCGATGGGTGCATCGTCGCGGATGACGGCCTCGATCTCCACCCGGTGGGTGTCCTCCACCTCATCTCTCACAGCGAGTAGGGCGGCCCGGAAGCTGTCCCGATATTCGGACCGCCACTCTTCGATGTTTCGCCGAAGCTCTCGTTCCTGACGTCTGGCGAGGTATCGGGACTGGCCCGGATCATCAGCACCCATCCGGATGGCGTGCAGAGTCTGGAGCACCGAGTCGTGGAGACGGTCGGCCAGGGCGGCTCGTTCCTCGTGGAGCACCACCGCGGCCTGCTCGGCGGCTAGCTCGTCCTGGGCCGCCTGGCGGGCGAGGTCGTAATCGCGGAGCTTGTCGAACGTCCAGCCGACGATTGCCCCGACCACGAAAAAGATCACGCTGCCCGCGGCCCGAACCGCGCCCAGGTCGGCGATGACGTGGACCAGGAACTGCTCCACGCCGAGGAGCAGGGCGGCTATGAGGGACCCGGGCAGGCCCCCGAGCAGGGCACCGGTGAATACCAGTGACAGGGGTAGACCGCCGTGGAAGAGCTCGTCGGCCCCCGAAGCCACTGATGCCGCCCCAATCGCCAGCATGGCCAAGGCGTCCAAGGTGAACCACCACCACCCGGCCATGAACTTGGGCTGGGTCCTGGCCACGAGCCAGGTGAGAAAAGTCCAGAAGATGGCGAGACCGACCGAAGCCCAAACGATCCACATCTCCGGCGGCGGATCTGCCAGCACCGTCACCGCGACCAGGATCAGCATCCAGATCAAACCCAGGAAGCGGAAGACGACGACCATCCGTCGCAAGGTCGCTTCGAGGTCGGCGCTGCCCCGCTTGGTGAAGCTGCTCATTTCCCCCGAAACTAGCGGGGCGGGAGGCGGGTTGGTCCTTGGGAGTGGTGAGAGTTGGATGGGCGTTCTTTTCGCAATCAAAGGGGGACTGCTTCCGCAGTCCCCCGATGGTCCCCATTGTCGCTTCAAGGGACGGAGTGATGCCCTGAAGTTCCCGCGCCACCAATCATGTCGAGACCTGTGTAAAAACCCATAGGGGATTACCCCCATGCCTATCGATGGGCGGTCTGGAAAACACAACGGCCACCGTTAGCCGGTGGCCGTGTGCGCAGGGCGCCGGGGCCTTTGTGGCCCTTCGCTAAGACCTTTAGAACGTCTGTCCCACGTAGAGGACCGAGACCATCACCGCTCCAAGAGAGGTGAGCCGGATGACGCTGGGCTTCGATGCGGCTCGCACCGTCGTGGCGGCCAGTGCCACACCGAGAAGTACGAGAAGCCAAGCCGCCTGGCTTTGCAGTGTGGCCACCAAGAGGACCAGGACTGACGACGCCAGACCGAGGACGGCGAGGGCGATCCGGGCCGCCTTGCCATAGGGATGCGCCGCCCACTCGTCGAGTGATGTGATGGTGGAGACTGTCATCGTGCCGGATATTTCGGCAATGCCCGCCGCTTTCTTGAGGCCGCACGGGTGGGTCGATCGAACCGATTTCACCAACGGGAGAGGAGCCACAATTCCGGCTCCAGGTCACCGGAGTCGATGTCGGCAAAGAGTGAGACCGCGGTGGTGAGGGATTGGCGCGCATCGTTCTCGCGGCCGGCACGGTGATGGAGGTCGGACATGTGGTTCCAGAGAGCGGCCTCCCGGTGGCGGTGCCCGGTGCGCTCAGCGATACCGATCGCCTCTTCGACCAGTTCGATCGAGCGGCCAGTGGCTCCGTTCTCAGACAGCAACAGCGCCTTGTTGTTCAGTGCCGCCATGCGGAGGAGATCGTCGTCAGCTGCGAGACGCATCGCCTCCTCGACATGCTCCAGCGCCTCGTCGTGATCGGGTGTCACCACGGCGAGGATGTTGCGGACTCGGGACATCTGAGCAGGGTCGTCCTCCTGCTCGGCGGCGTCTCTGGCACGTCGGGCGAGAGATGCTGCCTTCGCCTCGTCTCCGGTTCGGTACGCCAGGAGTGCCCAGTCGGCGAGCACGGCCGCCGGGGCCGGATGATTCTCGATCGATCGCTGAAAATGCTCCTCCGCGTCTTCGAATCGGCCGAGGAGACGCTCGACTTCACCAGTCCGATGCGCGATGACGCCGATCGAATCGGGGGCAGCATGCGACGCGGCCAGCGTCAGTTCGCGTGTCGCGCCCGGTCGTAGTCGCCGGCGGCCATGGCCAGTTCTCCGAGCGCGAGTCGGGCGCCGGCGATGTCGGGGTCGTCCAGCGCAAGCGCGGTTTCGTAGAACTGGACGGCGGAGTCGTTGGCGAACATCGATTGGGCCAGATCCCCGGCAAGGTGGTACCAAGGCGCCGCTTCGGGGTCCCCCGCCGCTCGATACTGCCCGGCGACGGCCGCGGCGAGCCGGACATCGGATCGGGCATACCCCCGCTCGGACAGGGCTCGGGCGGCACGACGGTGGAGCAAACGGCGGCGAACCATGGAGGTCGTTTCGTAGGTGACTCGTTCGAGCGCATCGAGGGTGAAGCTGAGGCCTTCTGATTCCGGGATCTCCCTCAGCAGGCCGGCCGCGACGAGCTCCTCGACAGCCTCCACCACCTCCTCCTCACTCCGCCCGCTCGTTTCCCTGAGGAGGGTCGCGTCACAGATGCCGTTGAGCGCGGCCGCCGCGGTGAGGATCTGCCGGCCGAGATCATCGATCTCCAGGAGCCGCGCTTCCATGTATCGCGCCATGCCGGGGGTGGCAGGCAGCGAGTCCACGTCGGCGTTGAGGGCCTCATTGACGAGAAGCGGGACGCCACCAGTTTTTTCCCGGAGCCGTCTCGCTGCGTTCTCGTCACCGCCCACCAGCGGCAGCAGGTGCTGGACAGTGAGCGGGCGAATGGCGGCCGACTGATCCGCGGCACCCATCATCTCGGCCACCGCCGGGAGGAGATCGTCTTCGGCCCTGGCCGCCACCACCAAGACCACCGGCATCTCCGAGATGCGGCGGGCCAGGTAGGAGAAGAGTGCGGCGGATGACGTGTCCATCCACTGCGCGTCGTCCAGGATGATGAGGATCGGTCGTTCCCGGGCGAGGATCGACATCACCGTGTGGACTCCCTCGAGAAGTCGCAGCTCGCCGAATCGATCGTGAGTTGCATCGGCCGCGGCCGGAGCGAATCCGGGCGACAGTCTTCCGAGCTCGGTCATAGCCCAGTCGGGGATCTCGTCGCGTAGGGCGTCGATCCGGCCGCTTGCACCGCCCAGGACCTGGGCAGCGACCCCATAGGGCAGGGTCTGCTCCATTCGGAAAGCGCGGCCGATCAGGACATCCCGGTCCGAGGAGGCGATCGAGGCCAACTCCTCCAGAAGACGGGTCTTCCCCATCCACGGCGCACCTGTCATGGCGAATACGAGCCCGCCTCCGCCGACGGTCCTGCGGAGTGCGTCCTGGAGTTGGTCCAGCTCGACCTCCCGATCGATCAGGTCGGGCTGCGCCTGACGTCGAGCCGCAATCTCGGCCTTGACTCTTCGCGGGGCGCCCGGGGCAGGCGGGAGGTCTTCGTCGAGGATTGCCTCGTAGAGCTCGGTCGTCTCTTCCAGAGGCGCCACTCCGAGTTCTTGATCGAGAATGGTCACACAGTTGCGGTATGCCTCGATCGCGCCCGGCCGGTCCCCGGCCCAGGCGTGGAGCAGCATGAGGACGCGATGTGCCGGCTCGTGCAACGGGTCGAGCTCGATCCACTGGGCTACGGCGTTGGTCGCTGCGGGGTACTCGCCGGCGGCCGCCAATGCGGTTCCGAGCCGGTTGAACGCCTCACCGATTCGAATCCGGGTCGACTCGGCGATGCTCCTGACCCAGTCGTCGAACTCTGGTGATGCTTTGACCGAGAAGCCTTCCAGGAAGTCACCCCTGTAGAGGCCGGTGGCTCGACGCAGATGCGGGATGCATCGGTCGCACACATCGCGGGGGTCGTGACCGTGATCGCCAGTCGCTTCCAGTTCTCGATCGAGGATGTCGAGGTCCGAGCTGACCTCGCCCACCAGCGTGACGAGATTTCGATCAGCCTGGATGAGGTCGGTCCCGGTGGCCCCTTTCAGGGCCGACAACGTTCGTCGCAGCGTCGCCCGGGCCCGTTCTTGAGAAGCCTCGGCCCAGAACAGACCAGACAACGTGTCCCTGCTGGCGGACTTCTCCACGACCAGATAGGCGAGAAGTGCGATCGCCTTGCGGGTGTCGACCACGACCGGGCGTCCGGATATGGAGACGTCGGGTTGGCCGAGGAGATTGATTTCGAGCATGGAACGAAAACCTGGGTCGAGCGGTGCCGAAAAGGTAGTTGCACCGTTACGACTATGTGAAGTCCGACTCCATCCGGAACGGTGGGGCCAGTTCCGCGTGGGACCCCCGTTTCACTTACGTAACGCTTCACTACCAATCTGTGCCCCGATGAGGGACGGAGAGGGAGCAACCGCGAGCGCCGGCAAGACGGCCGCGCTCGTTCTGGCGATCGTCAGCCTTCTGTCGTTGGCAGCACTGGTCGTGGGAGGGCTGGTGGGCTGGTGGGAGGACACCTGGGATTCAGACACGTTTCTGAACCTGGGGACGATGCTGTTGTTCCTCGTCCTGGGCCAACTGGTGCTGTGGAAGGCAGCAGGCAACCGCATCGGTTGGGTTTTCAGCGCCATCGGGCTGATGTTCCTGGGTGCGGCGATCGCGGGCGGTTTGGCTGCCGAGGGATCCCTCGTTTTTGAAGCCATTGGTGGTGCCCTCTGGCTCGGTTGGATCGTTCTCATCGGAACCCTTGTCTTGTGGTTTCCGACCGGGCACGTCCCGAGCCGACGGTGGCTGTGGCTGCAATGGGTCGGTTTCGGCCTACTGGCTGTGACCTTGTTCACCTACGTATTCACCGAGCAGGTCTGCATCGATGGCTCTGATTCGGGTGGTTGTGCGATCTGGGCTATCAACCCGATTGGCATCCCCGGGGTGCCCAACCCGGAGTACGGGTGGCTGGCCGGGCCCATCTTTGCCCTCTACCCGGTGTTCATGGGCGGAGCTGTCTTGTCGCTGTTCATGCGGTACCGGAAGGGCGGGACTATCGAGCGACTCCAATTGAAGTGGTTCCTCTTCGCCTGTGCCTCATTCGTGACGGCCCTGGGCGCCGAGATTGCCCTTGAGGCGCTTGGCGTTGGCCAGCCGCCGTTCCTTGTCGACGCCTGGATCTCGTTGTCAATCCTTGCCATTCCGATTGCCGCCACCCTTGCCATCCTCCGATACCGCCTCTATGAGATCGATCGGATCATCTCTCGGACGGTTTCCTACGCCATCGTCATCGCTGTCCTCGCCGCGGTCTACGCCATTGGGTTGTCCGGGCTCACCTCGCTCCTCGATTCCGAATCACCACTCGCCGTTGCCGCGGCGACCCTGGCCGCAGCGGCATTGTTCAACCCGCTGCGCAAGCGGGTCCAGGCCTTCGTCGACCACCGGTTCAATCGCACCCGATACGACGCCGAACGGGTCATGACCGGGTTCACCGGGTCGCTGCGCGATGAGGTCGATCCCGGCCGGGTGGTCGGTGGCTGGGTGGATGTCGTGTCCGAGACGATGCGGCCGATCTCGGCCGGTGTCTGGCTGAGGGACGGGGCGTGAGAGCAGGCAGGTCCATCCCGTGGATTCCCATCAACATGGGAATCGCCCTCGGCGTGCTCGCCGTGTTCGCATTCTTTGGCCCCGGGATCGGTCAGGGCGAGGAGGACGGCTCGACCTACATACTCCTCGCCGCCGCTCTGGCATTCGTGTTCATGGGCTCGCTGGTGATGAGCCGGGTGCCTGGTCACCGCGTCGGATGGGTACTGACCGCCAACGGCATGCTGCTCGTCCTGAGCGGCGTGGCGGTGGGATTCGCCGGACAGGGCTGGGTGTATGGCGGAGCCATCAGCTACTGGATGTGGACCAGCTGGTTCATCTCGGTCGGCTTTCTCATCTTGTGGTTTCCCACGGGCCGGGTGCCGTCGCCGCGCTGGCGGTGGGTGCAGTGGCTCGGGGGTCTCTTCGTGGGCTTCGTTGGAATCATGGGCCTCTTCGCGGACCGTCTCTGCGTCGACGGGTCCGACGGCCAGTGTGATGTCTGGGTGGACAACCCGATCGGCATCCCGGGAGTGCCCAACCCGGAGTACGGGGCGATCTCCACGCCGATTCTCGCGATCATGGTCGTCTTTCTCGCCTTGGCAGTCGCCTCCCTCGCGGTGCGTCTCTTGAAGGCCAAGGGAGTAGAGCGCCAGCAGTTGAAGTGGCTGGGCATCGATGCGATCTTCTTCGTCGCCTGGATGCTGGTCCCGGAACAGGTCATGCCGATCTGGCTCAACAATCTCCTGCTCGGGGTCGCTGTTGTGGGCCTACCTGTCTCCATCTCCCTGGCAGTCCTCCGCTATCGCGTTTACGAAATCGACCGAATCTTCTCCCGGACCGTCTCGTACGTCATCGTGGTCGTCTTGCTCGGGGCGACATACGCGCTGGGCCTGGCCGGGCTCACCTCCATGCTCGACACCGAGTCCTCCCTGGCCGTCGCCGCGGCCACCTTGGCCGTTGCCGCATTGTTCAACCCTCTGCGGAAACGCGTCCAGGGGTTCGTCGACCGCCGCTTCAACCGGTCGCGTTACAACGCGCAGCGGGTGATCGATGAATTCGCCGGCTCGTTGCGAGATCGAGTCGACGGGCGACAGCTGGTCAGCGGCTGGGTGGATGTTGTTTCCAAGACGATGCATCCGGCGTCGGCGGGGGTATGGCTGAGGGAGGGAGCATGAGAAGGATCCTCCTCACCGCAGTCCTCCTGTTGTCGCTAGGCGGCCTGGTCTTGGGAATGTTCTTTGGGCCCTTGGCCGAAACCAGTGATCAACTGTGGCCGGCGTCCTGGGTGGCGTGGTCGGTCGTGGGATGGATCATCCTGATACGACGGCCGGGGAACACGATCGGGATGGCCTGTGTCGCCATCGGGTTGGTCTGGGGAGTTTCCTTCGGGCTCCAGTCGATCGTGCTCCGTGTGCCGCTCGAAGCAGCCGCCTGGATCGAGCTCGTTTACACGATATTGGGCGTCGTGCCCTGGCTAATCGTCGTTTGGCTCCTGACGACCTTCCCGACCGGTGAGTACGCCGGTCCTTTGGAGAAATTCGTGGGGCGGGCGCTCATCGTGGTCGGGTCGTTGGCGGTGATCGGCTTCGTGCTGAGCCCGGTGCCACTCACGGACACAGGACTGGACAACCCTCTCGGTGTCGAGCTGAGCTCGGTCTTGAATTTCATCACCAGTGATACGGGGTTCTTCTTCGTCGTGGGCCTCACTGCTGCGGCGATCGTCAGCCTCATCCGTCCGGAGCCGAAGGAGCACGGGCATCGAGCGTCAGCAGTATCGCTGGCTGCTCCTGGGTGCATCCCTGTTCGTGCTCATCTCCGCCGCCGGGCAGGTCTTGCCCGAAGACTCCGTTTTCGAATTTTTCTGGCTGGTGGGAGGATCGGCCATCCCCATCTGCATCGGTGTCGCGGTAGTCAGATACCGTCTCTTCGAGATCGACCGGCTCATCTCGCGGACCGTCGGATATCCTTGGTGATCGGCGTGCTTGGTCTCGTTTTCGTCGGTGTCGTGACTTCCTCACGTGGGTGTCACCTGCCGAGAGCCAATTGGCGGTGGCCGGGTCCACTCTCGTCGTCGCCGCGCTCTTCAACCCACTGCGCAAGAGGCTCCAAGGTTGGGTCGACCGTCGCTTCAACCGTTCGAAGTACGACGCCGAACGTGTCATGGAGCAATTCACCGGGTCGTTGCAGGACCGGGTCGACGAAGAGCGATCTCGTCCAAGGATGGGTCGGGGTCGTCTCTGAGACTATGCAGCCGGCCTTGGCGGGGGTTTGGGTCAGGGACCGCTCATGAGCTCTCGGACCAGTCGGTGGATTGCATGGGTGATGTGGATGTCAGGTGTTGTGATGATCGTCCTGGCTGCGGTCCTGACCGAGATGAACCCGCCGATCTCGACTACGCAGGCTCAGGAGTCCGCACTCGAAGGAGCGATCTGGCTCTCGACTTGGGTTGGCTTCGGTCTGGTCGGCGCCCTGGTGGTCTCGAGTCGCCCCGCCAATCGCATCGGCTGGATCATGAGCGGAATAACTCGGCGGTCGGCCTCAGTCTTTCGCTGGCGAGTATTCGAGGTTCGCCCTGGTAACCGAGCCCGGCTGCCTGGCCGCTGGGCGAGCCGGCGGCCTGGGTGGCGACCTGGGGATTCCTCCCCGTGGTGGCTCTGGTGATGACGCTCGTCGTGATGTACCCGTCGGGCGATCCGAGCCGGTTCGGCCGGTGGATCCTCCGAGCGTTCCTCATCGTGACGTTGGCGGACGCGCTCGTCTTTGCCTCTCCGCCCGGGCCCGGTGCAGGGTGACACCCCTCCGGACAACCCGCTCGGCATCCCCGGGGCCCGAGATCTGCTCGACCCGGCAACCGAATGGCTGGGCACCGCCCTGGCCGTGATTGCCCTCGTCGCCGTCGTCGATTTGGTCATCCGGTTCCGGCGCTCGTCGGGTGTTGAGCGGCTGCAGTTCCGGTGGTTCGTCCTGGCTGTCGCAGCCTTCCCGGTGATGTTCTTGGCCACAGGTCTTGTCGAAGAGCTCATTGTCGGGGTCGAGGGTTTCGATCCGGTGGTGGTCGCATTCGCCCTTTGGGGGAATGGGACTGCAGCCGCCATTGGCATCGCTATCACTCGCCACGGTCTCTACGAGATCAATCGAGTCATCTCCCGCACCGTGGGATATGCCCTGGTGGTCGCTCTTGCTGGCGGCCGTCTATCTGGGCGCAGTCACCTGGCTCACCTCGCTCCTTCCCGACCAGTCCGACCTGGCGGTGGCCGCGTCCACGCTGGGGGTTGCTGCCTTGTTCAGCCCGATTCGACGGCTTGGTGCTGGCCGGGTCGATCGGCGTTTCAACCGATCGCGCTACGACGCCGAGAAGGTCATGGACGAGTTCTCCGGGTCGTTGCGCAACGTAGTGGATGGACCGGCGGTGGTGAAGGGCTGGATCGACGTGGTGTCCGAGACGATGCATCCGGCCACCGCCGCGGTGTGGGTCAGGGATGGCGTCTGACATGAGCCGTGGCTGGCGCATCCTGACCGTCGCTCTGGTCGCCGTCGTGGTGCTGGGCGCGATGGTGACGCAGCGATTCGGTCGGGCATCACCGGCGAGGGCCTGGTGTTCGCGTTCGGCACCCTCTCCCTTCTCGCCACGGGCGCGCTGCTCGTATTGAAGGTGCCCGAGAACCGGCTGTCATGGGTCATGTTGCTGGTGGCCCTGGGCGACGGCCTCATGAACGCCGCCGACGGCTCAGAGCCCGGCAGTCTCGTCGAGATCGTCGGTGGTATCGCACTCTTCGCCCTGGTGCTTCCTGGTCTTGGCGTATTCGTGCCCACTTTGGTTCCCCACCGGCCGGGCCTTGACCTCGCGCTGGCGCTGGGTCTCGGTCTTAGCGACGGTCGGGCGTGATTGGACTCATCGGCGGATGGGCGATTCTCGCTCTCGAGGGGGCAGGCTCGGCTGACGTCGACTCCGTGTGTCTCGGTCGGCTACGTGCGCCAACATCCTCGGGCTGGTCCTGATTCTCATCGGGATCGTCGCCGCGATCGTCTCGTTGGTCGTCCGTTGGATTCGGTCCAGGGGCGTGGAGAGGCTGCAGATGAAGTGGCTGGTCCTCGCCTTCATCGTCTTCCTGATCGGTGTCCTCGCCGAATTCGGTGGGTTTCAGGACTCGATCGTGGCCAATGTCTTCCTGCCTGCCGGATTCGTCCTGGTCCCGGTGTCGATCGGCATCGCCGTCACCAGGTATCGGCTGTACGAGGTCGATCGAATCCTGTCCCGAACAGTGAGCTATGTGGTCGTGGTCGGTCTGTTGGCCGCTGTGTTCTTCGGGGTGGTGACTGCCACGAGCACACTGCTCGACACGTCCGATGATCTCGTGATCGCCGCATCGACCCTGGCCGTGGCTGCGCTGTTCAACCCTCTCCGTAAGCGAGTGCAGCGTGGGGTGGATCATCGGTTCAACCGATCCCGCTTCGACGCCCAGATGGTCATGGATCGGTTTGCGGGATCACTGCGTGACCGGGTCGACAGCGAGGAAGTGGTAGACGGCTGGGTGGGGGTGGTCGCCGTGACCATGCAGCCGGCGTCGGTGTCGGTCTGGGTTAGGCAGCCGTCGTGAGGAAGGTCTTGCTGATACTCGCACTGGTGATAGCCACGGGGGGCATCCTGGTGGCTGCCCTCGGGCCTGCTCTGGCCGAAAGCGAGAAGCTATGGCCGATCGCCTGGATCCTCTGGGCGCCTGTCGGCTATCTGATCCTGGCCAAGCGTCCGGGGAACGGTGTGGGTGCTGCCGCCCTTCTCATCGGGCTCGTGTGGGGAATCGGGTTCTACATGCTCACCCTCAGCGTCGTCGTTTCCGACGACTCCGTCGCCGCTTGGCTCGAGTTGGGCGACAGCATCTCCGGGGCGCTGCCCTGGTTGGCGATCGTATGGCTCTTGCTCGTCTTTCCTTCCGGCTCCTACCCGGGCCGGGCCGAACGCGTCATCGGGCGCGTCACCATTGGCCTTGGCATCGTTGTGTCAGCCGCCTTTGCCGTGGACCCCTCTCCGATGGAGGACACGGCTTTGCCCAGCCCACTTGCAATTCCTTCCGCGGGAGACGCCGCCTCGCTCCTCGCAGGTGACGGTGGGTTCCTGGTGGTCCTCGTCCTCGTCCTGGCCGCCGTCGGGGTGCTGGTCTCGCGGTGGCGTCGGAGCGTAGGCGTAGAGCGACTCCAGTATCGATGGCTCTTCATGGGCTCGTTCGTCTTCCTCCTCATCATTGCGGCGGGCAATCTCGGGCTCATTGCCGAGGATGGCATCGCCGAGTTCTTGTGGCTGTTGGCGGGGGCGGCGATTCCGGCCGCAATCGGCATCGCTGTGCTCCGTTACCACCTCTACGACATCGATCGCTTGATCTCACGAACGGTGACTTACGTGTTGGTCGTTGGTGTGTTGGCGGCCGTGTTCTTTGGAATCGTGGCCGCCACGAGCTCGCTGTTGCAGACGGATAGCGATCTGGCCGTCGCTGCGTCGACTCTGGCCGCTGCCGCCATGTTCAACCCGGTTCGGAAGTGGGTTCAGGCGTGGGTGGACCGGAGGTTCAATCGTTCCCGGTACAACGCTCAGCTGGTCGTGGACGAATTTGCCGGGTCTCTCCGCGACCGGGTCGCCAGCGAGGAAGTGGTAGACGGCTGGGTGGGGGTGGTCGCCGAAACCATGCAGCCCGCCGCGGCCGGCGTGTGGGTGCGGGAATCACGATGAGGGCCAAAGTCGTCGCGATGCTGCCCTGGGCGCTCTTGCTCGTGGCCATCATCGCCTGGGGTATGGCATTTTGGTTCGATCGCGGCTCGGATGAAGTCACCGGCCCGCTCGACAAATTGTGGGCCCTTTCCTTCTTTGCCTTTCCGGTGGTCGGCGTGTTCCTGGCTCGACGAATCCCGGCGAATGCGGTGGGGTGGCTGTTCATAGTCGGCCCGTTGCTTGTGGGGGCTGGAGTTGCCCTCCAGGAAATGGCCGAAACCCTCGACTCGCCCGGCCTGGTCACACCGTCCGAGATTGTCTTCGACGCAGGTTTGCTAGCCATGTTCTCTTCGCTCACGCTCTTCCCCGATGGGCGGTACAGTCGGTCGTGGTGGCCCTGGGCTCACGCCGTCGCGATCATCGTCCTCAGCGTGGTGGCGGGAAGCTTCATTGCCGTCATCCTGATTCTCGGCCTCCTGCCGCTCCTCTACCGTTTGATCAAGGGCTCCCCAACGGTCCGCCGTCAGATTTCGGGGCCCATACTGGTACTGGTCCTGGGCGTGGTCTCGCTGATCGTCGTCAGCGTTGCGTTCGGGGATACAGCCCTTGCCCAGACCTTCACAACGCTGATAACGATGATCTTCACCATCGGTGTCCCGGTGTCCATCGCCATTGCGATCACCCGATACCGCCTTTACGAGATCGATCGACTCGTCTCACGTACCGTCAGCTACCTGCTCGTTGTAGGTCTTCTGGCCGCCGTCTTCATCGGTGTCGTGACGGCCGCCGGATCGCTGCTCCAGACAGATAGCGATCTGGCGATCGCTGCCTCCACGCTGGCCGTGGCGGCGTTGTTCAATCCACTTCGGAAACGGGTCCAGAATTGGGTCGATCGTCGATTCAACCGCTCTCGTTACGACGCTCAGAAGGTCATGGACGGCTTTTCCGGGACATTGCGCGACCAGGTGGACCCGGTTCGTGTCCTCGAGGGTTGGGTCGGGGTCGTCTCACAGACGATGCAGCCCGCTGCGGCCGGGGTATGGGTGCGGGAACGATGAGGGACACGATGCGAAAGGCCACGATCGCCACTTGGGCAGTGCTCATGGTGGTCGCCGCAGTTTCCTGGCTGACATTTGCTGGCGAGATCGACCCGATGATCGGGATTCTGCTCGCCTCGGTTTGTTCGGTCGTCGTTGGGGCGATTCTTACGGTGAAGGTGCCTTCCAACTCGATCGGCTTCCTTTCCCTCGTTGCCGGCTCGTCCTGGGTGCTCTACCTTTTCGGGAGGGGATACGCAGCCCTCTCCCTCGAATCGAGCGAGCCCCTGCCCTTGGCATATTTCTTCGGCTGGCTCGGGTCGTGGACCGGCGCCTTGTTACCCATCGGTGTTTCGCTTCTGATTCTCTGCTTCCCCACCGGAAAGCCGGTCGGCTGGTGGCGTGTGATAGGCCTCGGACCGTTGATCGGGGCAGTGTCGACCATGATCGGTGCGGTCCTCAACTGGGGGCTCCCCTTGGAGATACTCGTTGACAACGAGCTGCTCAGCCTGACCGCGTGGTATCCACTCATCGACGCCGGGTTCATCCTTGGGTTCGTCTCGGTCATCCCGGCGACATTGTCGGTCGTCGCTCGTTACCGGAAGGCCGGGTCGGTGGAGCGGCAGCAGATCAAATGGCTGCTCGCAGCAACCAGTCTCCTCGCCGTCGGCCTATCTGGTCGGAGCGATGACGGACGATTCCAACGACGCGGCCTGGTGGGTCGTTTCCGTGGCCGTGGCGGCGATACCGATCTCCATCCTCTTCGCTGTCTTGCGATATCGCCTCTATGACATCGATCGGATCCTGTCGCGGACCGTCTCCTACGTCGTGGTGATCGGCGTCCTGGCCGGGGTCTATCTGTTGGCACTGACCGCGATGACCAATTTCCTCCCCTCGGACTCCTCGTTGTCCGTGGCTGCTTCTACTCTTGCCGTTGCCGCCCTCTTCAATCCTTTGCGAAGACGGGTTCAGGCGGGGGTGGAGAGACGTTTCAACCGATCGCGCTACGACGCGCAACAGGTGATGGAGCGTTTCTCGGGGTCACTGCGGCAGGACGTCGACCCGGAAACGGTCGTGGGTGGGTGGGTCGACGTGGTATCGGAGACGATGCACCCGACATCGATCTCGGTGTGGGTTCGTAACGATTTCGGGACGATGGAGAGATAGAAATGGGGCCATGGTTCAGCTGATGAGACGGCGCAGAGCCGAAGAAGAGACACCTGTTGGGGACGAAACACAGATCCCGGAGTCGAAGACCCGGTTGATCGAGGCCATTCCGATCCCGGTTGGGGATCCATTGGAAACGCTTCTCCTGTCCTCGGGCGGGCCAATCGTGTTGCGCGACCTCGAACTGGAGTCGGAGACGGTGGACACCCTCAGAGAAGCTGGTGTGGAGCTCATCGTGCCGCTGATCGGCCAGGGGGAGCTTCTCGGCGCCCTCTATCTCGGCCCCCGGCTCTCCGATCAGCCCTATTCGACCGACGATCGCAGACTTCTTGGCAGCCTCGCCTCGCAGGTGGCCCCGGCCATGAAGGTGGCGCAACTCGTCCGCGAGCAGCAGGCCGAAGCCAAAGAGCGGGAGCGCATCCACCAGGAGCTCCAGGTCGCGGCCCTCATCCAGCAGACTCTCCTTCCCAAAGAATTGCCGGCGATTGCCGGCTGGCAAGTCGACGCTTTCTATCGGCCGGCGCGGGCGGTCGGTGGTGACTTCTACGACTTCATCGCACTCGAGGATGGCCGCCTCGGCGTGGTCATCGGCGACGTCACCGACAAGGGCGTGCCTGCCGCACTGGTCATGGCGACCTGTCGATCCATGCTGCGGGCCGCAGCCCAGCGTCACAACTCTCCGTCGGCGGTCCTGGCCGATGTCAACGATGGCCTGGTGCCGGAGATCCCGCCCGCCATGTTCGTGACCTGTCTCTACGCAATCATCGATACCGAGGCCGGGAAGATCGTGTTCGCCAACGCCGGCCACAACCTGCCCTATGTGAGGCACGATGGTGGGGTTGTCGAGCTGAGGGCCACCGGCATGCCCCTCGGGCTCATGCCGGGGATGGGTTACGACGAGACCAAGTACGAAATGTCGGCCGGCGAGGTGATGGTCCTCACCAGTGACGGGATCACAGAGGCTCACAACGCCGAAGGTGAGATGTACGGATTTGCCCGGCTCATGGACCGCGTCGCCCGGAGGCCGATCAACGACGATGTCCTCAACGCCGTGGTCACCGAACTGGAGGCCTTCACCGGTGAGGGCGCCGAGCAGGAAGACGACATCACGCTCGTTGTCGTGAAGCGGACCTCCTCGGCTCAGACTGTCTGCAGAGACATTCGAGGATCGGCGTCAGGTCTTGGCCAAGTTCGCCATATCCAGCGAAGAGGGAAATGAGCGCATCGCCATCGCCAAGGTGACGGCTGCAGTCGACGAGCTCGGTTTGGAGCCGGCCCGGCTGGAGCGGCTCAAGACAGCGGTCGGCGAAACCGTGATGAACGCCATCGAGCACGGAAACGAGAATCGCGTCCGAGCTCGACGTGGATGTCCAGGTTTGTGCCAACGAGGAATCGGTCAGTGTCCTGGTCAGCGATCAGGGTGGCGATCGGTTGATCCCGGAGGCCACGGTGCCCGACCTCGATGCCAAGCTCGCCGGAGCAGCAAACCCCTCGCGGATGGGGTCTGTTCTTGATCGAGAAGATGGTCGACGAGGTGCGCTCGACCAGTGACGGAACAACCCACACGATTGAGCTCGTGATGAACAGGGAAGGAGCTTCCTGATGGAGAGCGTGTTCGAGGCAACGGTGACCAGGACCGACGAGGGTTCGGTAGTGGTCATGAGCGGGACCGTGAACCGGGCAGCCAAGCAGGACCTGGAGATGGCCTACGAGGAAGCGGCCGCCAATCCAGGGCGCGTCCTGATGGACTTCCGGGGGGTGGATTACATCAACTCCACCGGGATCGCGGTCATCGTCGGGGTGCTGGCCATGGCCCGAGCGGAGGACCGTGAGGTCGGCGCTTTCGGTCTGACCGAGCACTATCGGGAGGTGTTCAACATCACCCGTCTGTCCGATTTCATGACTATCTATGACGATGAGACGGCCGCAGTAGCGGCCGGGTGAGGAGAGGGAGGACATGCCAACAGCCAATGTGACGATGACCGTGAGGGAGGCGACTCCGACGGTCAGGGTCATCGACATCACCGGTGAGATCACCGGGTTCTCCGAGAAGGAGATCTCGGCCGCACACGACGAGGCATCGCAGGGCGGGGTGGCCGCCGTCGTGCTCAACTTCGAGGGTCTCGAGTACATGAACAGTGGTGGGATTGGCCTCCTGGTCACCACATTGATTCGCGCCCAGCGCAGTGGGCACCGTCTCATGGCCTACGGCCTGACTGATCACTACACCCAGATCTTCTCGCTCACGCGTCTCGACGAGGCGATCGAGATCTTCGACGACGAGCCGTCGGCGCTCGCCGCCGTCTAGTTCGGCGAACCTCAGGTTCTCGAGCCCATATCCGGGTCAAATCGTCTCAGCTTCGGGGTCGGGGGCGGATGAGTGTCGTCGACTGATCACGACTCTGTAGCGCTTTCGTAACGATCTCCTGGCAGAATGGCCGGGGTGGAACCTGTGACGGAGTCGACCGAGGCGTCGGCCCGACCCAATCGCTTGGCTCGCTGGGCTCTGCTCGGGCTCCTCGTCGTGGCCGGGCTCGGGCTCTCCGTCGTTCAGTTGACCCTTGGAGATCGGCCGTCGCGGACGCCAGCCTCGCGGCCTTCGGATTTCTGATCTATGTCGCGATCGGCGGTCTGATCGTCATTCGCCGCGACGGCCACCTCACCGGCTGGCTGCTGATCCTGATCGGTTTGGCTGTCTTGTGGGCCGACGGGCTCATTGGTCGTGCCGGGTGTCTCCCCATTGTTCGCCGCCTGGGTGTCGAGCTGGGGTTGGGCTCTGGTGTTTGTGCCTGTTCGCGATCCTGACCTTGACCTTTCCCTCCGGGCATCTGCCGGCGGGCAGCGGTCTATGGGCCAGGGCAGGACGTGCCGCCGTTTGGGTGCTTCCGATCCTCCTGGCTTCCACCGCCCTCACCGAGACCCTGGGCGGTGCCGAATCGTCGACGCAGACGGTCAACCCGATCGGCTTTCTCCCCGAATGGCTGGGCTGGGTCGCCCTTCTCGGCATCGTCGCCATCCTGCTCGGCGGTGCGGTGTCGCTGGTGATCAAGAGACGCAGTGCGGTTGGGGCGGAGCGGGCCCAGTTCACCTGGGTGGTCTTCGCATTCGTGCTGTTGACCATTTCCGTGGTCTTCACGTTCATGTACATCTTCATCTCGATCGGAGTCGGCGCAGGCGATCCCGGTGACGACGCCTGGGGCCCTGTCTACCTGATGATGATCCTGTTTCCTCTCTCGTTCGGCGTGGCCGTCCTCCGCTACCGGCTCTACGAGATCGACCGCATCGTGTCCCGGACGGTGTCGTATGCCCTGGTGGTCGGAGTGTTGGCAGGAGCGTTCCTCGGTGTCGTCGCCTTGATGTCATCCCTGCTGCCCGAAGCGTCATCGGATCTTGCAGTTGCCGGCTCGACGCTGGTCGTGGCTGCCCTGTTCAACCCGCTGCGGAGAAGGGTCCAGGATGGGGTGGACCGCCGCTTCAATCGTCAGCGCTATGACGCCCAGCGGGTGATGGACGGCTTCGCCTTTTCCCTCCGGGACCGAGTCGACCCCGAAGAGGTGACGACCGGCTGGGTCGATGTGGTCTCGTCGACCATGCAGCCCGATTCCATTGGCATGTGGGTCCGAGATGTGGAGGAAGCGCCTGCCCCGTCTAGCCCTTGAGGGCGGCTCGGGCGGCGTAGTAGCCGCACATACCGTGCACTCCCGCTCCGGGTGGGGTGGCCGACGAGCATAGGAAAAGACCGTCGCCGATCCGATACGGGGCGGTCGCACCGAGCTGGAAGACCTTCTTCACCCCGAACCCTCCGCCGGCGATGTCACCCCGGATGTAGTTGGGGTTGTGCGCCTCGAACTGGCCGGCGTTCATGGTGTGCCGCTCGAGGATCAGGTCCCTGAAGCCAGGGGCGAAACGCTCCATCTGCGCCTCGATCGCCTCGGTCATGTCGACATCGGATCCCGAAGGGACGTGGCAGTAACCCCAGGCGGTGTGTTTCCCCTCCGGCGCCCGGCTCGGGTCGAATCTGGACTGTTGGGCGACCAGGACCAAGGGGCGTTCCGGATGCTGCCCGGCATGGACCTGGTCCTCGGCTTCGGCGACCTGCTCCCAGGTCCCGCCGACATGGACGGTCCCGGCCTGGGGGCTCCACTCGTCTGCCCACGGGATTGGGCCGTCCAGGGCCCAGTCGACTTTGAACACAGCCGGCCCGACCTTCAAACCCGTCAGCCGGCGTCGCTCGCGAGGGCTGACCCGGTGGCCGCCGATTCGCACCGCGGCCCGTGGCATCACGTCCAGAACGACCGCGTCGCTGCTGGGAAGCTCGTCGATCGAGCCGATCATGCGGCCCGTCTCGATGCTGCCGCCTCCGTCGAGGATGATCTTGGCCAGTGCCTCGGCGATTCGTTGTGACCCACCACGGGCCATCGGCCAGCCGTATGCGTGGGCAGCGACCCCGAAGAGCAGGGCCACTCCACCGGTGAGGGGAGAGCTGAACGGGGCGATGGCGTGGGCGGCCAGACCGGCGAGAACGCCGCGGGCCTCCTCCGAGGAGAACCCCGAGGCGATGATCGAAGCCGGTAGGGCGCCCCGGGTCGCCAGCTTGACGAAGCTCCCCGGATTGTCGGGGACCAGGGTCATCGGCCCCAGGAAGTCCTCCATCACCGCATCAGCCGCCTCGACCAGTGGCCCGAAAATTCGCGTGTAGTGGCGGGCGTCTGGGCCGAATCGATCGGCAGTGGCGTCGACGTCTCGGAAAACGACTCCGGCTCGGCCGTCGCCGAGCGGGTGGGCGAGTGGGACGGTGGGATGGACCCACTCCACCTCGAGCCCGAGGTCGCGGAAGAAGGGCGAGGCGACACCGAGGGGATGGATCGCCGAGCAGATGTCATGGGCGAACCCGGGAAGGGTCAGTTCCTCGGTCCTGGTCCCACCACCGATCTCGTCGGCCTGCTCGACTACCAGCACCCGTCGCCCGCGTCGTGACAGCTCCGCGGCGGCGGAGAGCCCGTTGGGGCCGGAGCCGACAACGACTGCGTCATATTCGACCATGTGCCCATGATTCTGCCCGAGGGGCGTTACGACATGGTCACCAGCTACTCGAATCGGGACGAAGTCGCCCGTAACGGTGGCGGAACGCCCCTCTGGTCAACTGATGACATCGGAGAAAGGACCGAGTTGACCGAGCCGAGGGACACAGAGAATTGGGCACAGCCGGTGGATGCCTTCCATGTTGGAGAAGTCGCCGAGGGTGCGCGCAAGGGCAATGTGGAGGGTCGCAAACCCACCGGGCCGCTGCAGGGGTTCGGCCAGCTGTGGCAGAAGACCTACGAGGTGCGAATCCCGGGCCCGACACCGGAAGAGGTCATATCCACCTGGAAGGCCAACTTCGGTGAGTTCTGGCACCCGGACAACAAGTTCTACGCCCCGGTCGGCGGCATCGCCCCGGGTGAAGTGGCTGTCATCGGCGGGGGCAAGGGGCCGACCAAGATCACGACGGGGGTCCGGGTCATCTACGCCGACGATCGATCCTGGTCATACATGACGCCGGAGGGCCATCCGTGGGCGGCCATCATCACATTCAGCGCCCATGAGGCGGAAGACGGGGTGACCGTGACCCGGATCCATCTCCTGGTCCGCGCCAACGACCCGCTCTACGAAGCCAGCTTCAAGCTCTACACCTCACGGCTGGAGGACAGGATCTGGACCCACACGCTGACCCAGGTCGCGGCGCATTTCGGGATCGTGACGCCCGTCGTCGAGACCAGCGTGCAGCTGGTCGACAAGAAGCGACAGTGGAACCAGTTCTCCAACATCTACAAGAACTCGGCCCTGCGCACACTCCTACGTCAAGATCGGTGACAGCGAAAGTGTGAACGTCGTGGGACGGCGATCATGTCTGCCGGGCCAGAACACCGCCGTCGAGAGACATCCGACACGAATTGAAACGACCCACTTCATGGCCCGTGGTCGCGACCTTCGTCGTGATCATGCTCGAGATCGTCGGTGCCGTTCTCCTGTCGACTCTCACCGGTCGGGGCCCGGGGTCCGACGCCACCGCCTATGCCACGGTGCTGTTCGTGTTGACCACCGGCGCCGTTGGGACCCTGATCGGGCTGCGCCGGCCCGGCAACACGATCGGGTGGCTTCTCCGGCTCGCCGCCTTTGGCTTCGCCACCGGTTCGTTGCTGGTCGTCTACGTCGAGGTTGCCGTAGCCCAAGCGGGCTCGTTACCGGTTGGGCCGATCGCGGTCTGGCTTGGCGATCTCATGTTCCAGCTGGGCTTCGGGGTGTCGGCGACATTTCTGTTGCTTCTGTTCCCCACCGGTCGCCTCCCCTCGCCGCGCTGGAAGCTGGTGGGCTGGATTGGCGGCGATCGGCATCGCTCTCATGTTCGCGGCGGTCCTGTTCGGCCCGGGCGCTTTCGAGGGCCTTCCCATCGAGAACCCGCTCGCCCTCGAAGACACGAGCCCGATACTCCGCGTGTTCGAGGGCGGGTTCTACCTGACCCTGGTATCGATCCTGGCCTCGGTGGCCTCGCTGATCGTCAGGTATCGCCGAGCGCGTGGCCGAGGAGAAGCAACAGCTGAAGTGGGTGGCCTTCGGCGTCGTGGTCCTGGCGATCGGTGTGGCCGGAACGGTTGTTTGGGACATGGTCAACGGAACGACCGAGTTGAGCGACGACACCGGGAACCTCGTGACCGCGTTGTCGATCACCGTGGTGCCGATCTCGATCGGGATGGCGATCCTCCGATACCGGCTCTATGACATCGACCGAATCATCTCCCGCACGGTGTCGTACGG
The DNA here is from genome assembly GCA_963843585.1 of uncultured Acidobacteriota bacterium. GTDB lineage: Bacteria > Actinomycetota > Acidimicrobiia > Spongiisociales > ZC4RG35 > JARDZU01. The sequence goes on along the minus strand of CAWJLJ010000003.1, from coordinate 198,820 downwards.
CGCTAGTCACCGCTCTACTGGCCGGGACGTACGTCGCGGCTGGTCTTCGTGCTCGGGACCTGCTTCCTTCGCAAGGAGACAGCCTCGTCGTGGCCGCCTCGACCTTGGCAGTCGCGGCACTCTTCAACCCGCTGCGTCGGCGAGTCCAGTCGTTCGTCGATCGCAGGTTCAACCGGTCCCGATACGACCTCTCCCGAACCATCGACGCCTTCTCACAACGTCTCCGCACCGAGGTCGACCTGGACCAACTGGGGCGAGATCTCCAAATCGTGGCGGCCGAGAGCATGCACCCGAAGTCGATGTCGCTTTGGTTGCGTGACTGAACGTGCCACGCGAATCGGGCCCCGATCCGGGGCCCGATTCTGATCCGCGGGGTTGGTCCCTACAGCAGTACCGCCCTCTTGCGGATGTAGAGGAACACGTATCCGGTGAACATCAGGGTCAGCCCGATCACCACCGCGAAGGCGGCCAGTGCGTAGGCGACCATTCCCAGGCCGAGTGCCGTGGTCAGGGTCGTAGCGGGGATCCAGGAGGCCCTCGCCTCGTTGGGACCCATGACCTGCTCCCCGTTCTCGTCGAGAACGGCGGCGCCGTTCTCATCCACCATGGGCACGTCCCGTTCCATCTGGGCGTAGTAGAGGCCCCCGGTGTTGTCGAGCTGATGGTGGGTGATGATGTCGGACTGCGCCCACATCGTGAATGGGCCCCTCACCGGCGTCTCCGGGATCACCGCGTCATCAGGCGTAGTCACATCCTGGGCCACGGCCTGGTCCCAGGTGTACCAGGCGCCGAAGACGCCACCGGCGACTGAGCCGAGGCCGACGGCCAGGCTCAGGATCGCGGCGATGAGAAGGACGAAGGACTTGCGTGGAGAAAAGGTCTCTTCCGTGGCGACCAGCCTCTCCCTGTCGATGGCAGTCATTTGGTGCCTCCTTCTTGTAGGACCAACTGCCTTACGAGTTCATCCTCGGTCCTTGTGAAGAAATGCACGAGGGCCATAAGACCCGAACACAAGGCCGAAAGTCCTACCGGCCTCTCTGCTCCTGGGTCAGACGCAAGCCCCGTCGTCGACACCCCGAGCGCAGATGACGGTTCCCTCGACAGAGGCGAGCAGGAAGGCTTCGTCGATCGGCTGGCCGAACACATGGAGCCGGCTTCCACGAACGGAGTCATCTTCGAAGCCGGTGACGTCGAATGTGACCTCGCCGAGGTCACCCACGCTCGGTGCCACACTCATCACGATGTCGGCCGAAGGGTCACCGGCGATGCCCTCGGCAACGATCAAGCCGAGTTCGAGCATCGTCTCTGCACCAGGAGTCCCGCCGAGTTGCTCGGTCACGGTATGGGTGATGTCGGTGGTGTCGCCGAGATACCCGATGAAGCTGAGGTTCACCCAGCCCTCGGTGCCCTCGTAGTCGACTCCGATCCAGAGCGAGCCCGGCAGCTCACGGGTCTGGCCGAGGGCGGTCAGTGCCTCGTAGGTGGGCGGGATCCCCTCCAGGATCTCCTGGTCCGCCCCGGGGGCTGCCCGCAGATTCAGAACATCGTCGTGGGCGACCCCGACCACCGCGAGGGTGTCGCCCGCTGCCGGTCCGAAGTCGATCGGCTCGCCGGGCAATTCTGAACTGCCGGTGGTAGAGGTGCTCGCAGGCGCGTCGTGGTCGTCGCAGCCGTGGTGCTGGTGGTGGTCGCCAACGACGATGTGGTCGTGGTGGCAAGTGACGAGGTCGTGGTCTCGACGACGGTTGTCGTGGTGGTCGACGTAGCGGCGTCCTCGCCACAGGCACCGAGGACGAGCATGGACGCGAGACGGCGAGTGACCTCGGCCGATAGAGCGCGAGATCGTGACCCCATCAGGTGCCGGTGAAGTCCGGCTTCCGCTTCTCGACGAAGGCGGTGATCGCCTCGGTCAGATCGTCCGAGATCAAATAGGCGGCGTTCCACTGTGCCGCCTTGTCCAGAGCCTGCTCCACCGTTTGCCCCTCGTTGCCGGCGAGGGCTTGCTTGATCCCCCGGACGACGAGAGGCGAGTTCTCGGCGATCTCAGTGGCGATCTCTCTGGCGGCTTGGAGGGCGGCGTCTGCCGAAGGAAGCACGGCGTTGACCAGGCCGATCTTCAATGCCTGGGCGGCGTCGATGTCCTTGCCCGTGTAGGCGAGCTCGGCGGTGTGGCCCGGCCCGACGATGGCCGGCAGACGTTGCAACGACCCGACGTCGGCGACCAGCCCCATCCGGGTCTCGCGAATCGAGAAGATTGCGTCCTCCGAGGCCACACGAATGTCGCATGCGGTGATCAGGTCCATGCCGCCTCCCAGGCAATAGCCATGGACCGCCGCGATCACCGGCTTGGGTGATTGGGCGAAGCAGCTGGCGGTGCGCTGCAGCTCCTTGATGGTGCGATAGAGATTCATGCTGGTCTCGGCCCGTGATCCGGCTCCCGGTTGCAACGAGGCGAGGAGCTCGATGTCGATACCGACCGTGAACGCCGGGCCACGACCCGCCAGGATCACCACCCGCGCCGAGTCGTCGGCATCGATCTCGGCCATGGCCGCAGGGATGTCCCGCCAAATGTCCGCTGACATCGCATTCAGCTTTTCGGGCCGGTTGAGCCAGAGGGTGGCGAGATGTCCGTCCCGCTCGATCTCGATGTGCTCGTAGCCCACCAGGTGGAGCCTATTTGGGAGGGAGGGATCCGGCGAAGTCGAGCCCGGCCTCTACCCATCTCAGCAGATCGGTGTCGTCTTCGGTGGCCTCGGGGGCGACGAGGATCCAGCCTTTCATCGGGCGACCGGTCATGTCGAAGATGCGAACACCGGGCTGCGCGAGCGCCTCGTCCTGGTCGTCTGGGTCGATCCGGACCATGAGGTCGTCCTTGCTCACCCCGACCGCCATGTTGCCGGAGAGCATGAAGGCGATCCCGCCGAACATCTTCCGCTCACTGATCTCGGGGTTCTCGCCCAGTGTTTCCCGCACCCGGGAGGCCAGTGCCTCGTCGTAGGCCATGGACGCGTCGACTCTAGGTCTCGGCCGACCGCCAGGCCTCCCTGAGCTTGACCCGGCTCCCGAACCTGAGCAGCCCTCCGGCGTAGATCCGGCCCGCTACCAGCACCAGACCCACGATGGTGGCGATCGTGATCACGACCGACGCGATGTACTGCCAGGCCGGGATGGCCCCGAGAGCCGCCCTGACCGGGACCACGAAGGGAGCGGTGAAGGGGATGAAGGTGCCGACCACAGCGACTGTGCCGTCGGGATCTCCCAGCGCCGCGATCGATACGAAGAACCCGGCGACGGCGATCATCGACATCGGGAAGGCCACGTTCTGGGCGTCCTCCATACGGCTGACCAAGGATCCTGCCGCGCCGTACATCACCGCGAAGAGGAGGAACCCGAGGATGAACCAGAAGATGAGGTTGGCCACGACTACCACGTCGAGACTTGGCAATTCGATGGCACCGGTGAGATTGACTGCGAGGAAGGCCACGAGGATGGTCCCGGCGAACTGGGCGATGCCGAGTGAGCCGATCCCGATGATCTTCCCGGCGAGGATCTGCCACGGCTTGACGCTCGACAGGAGGACCTCGACCACACGGTTGGACTTCTCCTCGGTCACCCCCGCGAGCATCCAGTTCCCGTAGAGCAAGACGGCGATGTAGAGGAGGAGAAGCCCGGCATATGCCACCGCTCCCCGGGTCTCGTCACCGGCCTCGGGACCCGTGAGGGTCGTGGTCTCCAGCGGATCCGACGTCATGACCTCGATCACATCGGCCGCAGCCTGGCCACCTTCGGCGACGACAGCCTCGAGCTCCACAGAAGCCGCACCCTGCTGGAGAAGGCTGAGCAGGCTCGGACTCGCCAAAGCCTCCAACGCTTTCGACGACCACCTCCGACCCGTCGATCAGGATGGCGTCGATTTCACCCTCGTCCAGGGCGGCCTCGGCCGCCCCACGATCCTCGAATTCCTGCAGCTCGATCGACACCGATGGCTCGGCATCGGGCTCGTCGGAGGCATTGCCGAGTTGCTCGGCTGCGGCGACGATCGGCTCGTTGCCCTCGCCGACGCCGCCCACGGTGGATTCCTCGGTGCCCCCGCCGATCAGCCCGGGGACCACGACCAGCGCACCCACCAGGAGGAACGTGACCACTGTCGTGATCAAGAACGATTTCGACCTTCCGTGCTCGCGGATTTCCCGCATTGCTATCCGCCACACGGTTCCCATCGAGCTCACTTGACCGCCTCCCTGAACAGGTCGGACAGCGAGGGTGTCGTATAGGCGAAATGACGCAGCTGTCCGATTTCCTGAGCCCTGGACAGGAAGCCCCGAACGTCGGTGTCGGAGTCGATTATCGCGGTGTGGATGTGATCATCCGATCGGATCTGGCGCACACCTTCGAGGCTGTCGAACAGATCCCCGACCTCCCCATCGAGCTCGACCTCGAGGTGGCGGATCGGAGCCGCATCCTTCAGCTCGCGCACGTCCCCCTCGACCACTATCTGCCCGGCGTTGATGATGGCAACCTCCTCACAGATGTCCTCGACCAGGTCGAGCTGATGTGAGGAGAACACCACAGCCTTGCCTCGTTCCGCCTCCTCACGGAGGATGTCGGCCATGGTCTCGGTTGCGATGGGATCGAGGCCGCTGAATGGCTCGTCCATCACCAAGAGCTCGGGATCGTGCACCAGTGCCGCTGCCAACTGGACGCGTTGCTGGTTGCCGTGGGAAAGCACCTCGACCCGGTCCATCCGGCGGTCGGCCAGGCCGAGACGCTCCAGCCAGCGATCGGCGGAAGCGGAGGCTGCTTTGGCGTCCATCCCTCGGAGCCGTCCCAGGTACGCCAGTTGCTCCTGCGCCCTCATCTTGGGGTAGAGACCTCGCTGCTCCGGCATGTAGCCGAATCGGCGTTTCTGCTCGATCCCTATTGGCCCGCCGTCCCATGTGACCTCACCGGAGTCGGGCGTGACCAACCCGAAGATGGTGCGCATGGCGGTGGTCTTGCCGGCGCCGTTGGGACCGAGAAAACCGAGCATTCGGCCTCTGTCGACCTGCAAAGTGCACCCGGCGAGGGCGACGACCTCGTCGTAACGCTTGTGCAGGTCTTTCAGGGCGAGCACCGATTGGAGGATAGGGGTGGTCCCCCATAGGAGCTAAACCGCCCCCCGTTACCATCCTTCGACCATGCAACTGTTGGAACGCGACGACGTCCTCCAGCGTCTGGAGAAGTTGCTCGCCGCCGCCAGAGATGGCGAGGGGCGGGCGGTGCTGGTGCGCGGAGAGGCCGGCATCGGCAAGACGTCGGCCGTCCGTGTCTTCACCGATTCCCATCTGGACGACGCCCACGTTCTGTGGGGTGGTTGCGACGACCTGCTCACCGCCCGGCCCACTCGGTCCCATCTGGGACATGGCCCTGGACGAGCCTTCATTGAACGAAGCGCTGCGAGGTCAGGATCGCTACGAGGTGTTCGCCCTCGTCCTCGAGCTCATGTCCCGGTCGCTGCGACCCACTGTGATCGTCATCGAAGACATCCACTGGGCCGACGAGGCCACGCTCGATCTGATCAAGTTCCTCGGTAGACGAATCAGCCGGAGCCACGGCCTGCTGGTGCTCACCTATCGAGATGGGCAGGTGCCAGGCGACCGTCCTCTGCGTGTGGCCCTGTCCGACATCGCTGCTTCGGTCCTGGAGCGGATCACCCTGACCCCTCTCTCTCCGGCAGCGGTGTCCGAGCTGGCATCGGAGGCAGGAGGGGCCACTGACGGTTTGTGGGAGCTGACCGGGGGCAACCCCTTCTTCCTGACTGAGGTCCTGGGCGCCGAGCACGAGTCGGTCCCGGGCTCGGTGCGGGACGCCGTGATGGGGAGGGTCTCTCGTCTCTCTCCGGCTTCGCGGGCTCTGGTCGATCTGGTTTCGGTGGTGCCGGGCCGGGCCGAGTTGGAGCTGGTGGACTCTGTTCTCGGGCCCTCGGAAGAGGCCGCCAGTGAGGCGGAGGCGGCCGGGGTGGTGGTGCTCAAGGAGAACGCACTCACCTTCCGTCACGAGCTCGCCCGTCGCTCGGTCGAGACCGACCTTCCCCAGATCAGGAGACGGGAGATAAATCTCGAGGTGCTTCGGGCGGTGGAGGACCTCGGCTACGACGTGTCGCGGGCGGCCCACCACGCCCGGGTCGGTGGCGATGTCGATGCTCTGGTGCGTCTGGCCCCCCTCGCTGCCCGGCGCGCCGCGGCGATGGAGAGCCACAGCGAGGCGGTCGCTCACCTGCGAGCCCTCGAGCCGTACCTCGACCAGCTGGAACCTGAGATGTGCGCCGACCACTACGACCTCTGGGCCTTCGAGGAATACCTGGGCAGTGAGATCGGATGGGCCGAGGAGATCATCGAGATCGGGATAGGCATCCGGCGAAGACTCGGCGATCCGGAGAAGCTCGGGAACTCGCTGCTGATCGGGAGCCGGATCGCTTGGGTGCGGAATCGTCGCGCTCTTGCCACCGAGATGGCCAACGAGGCGGCGTCGGTCCTGGAGTCGGTCGGTGGGCTCCCGCTGGCGACCGCATACTCAGCGATCTCACAGCTGGCGATGTTGGCCGGCGACGAGAAGCGCACGCGCTGGTACGGGGAGAAGGCCCTGGCCGTGGCGCGGCGAGGGGCCGAGCCAGGCCCGGGCACACGCCCTCAACAACATCGGGACGGCCAAGGTCATCGCCCGGTATCCGGAAGGCATGGAGGAGCTGGAGGAGAGCTACGCCATGTCTGCCGACATCCATTCCAGCCACGACCAGATCCGGGCCGCAGTGAACATCAGCTGGGGCGCCATCTATTACCGCGACCTCCCGACTGCCGAGTTGTGGGCGGGTAGGGCCCACGAGCTCTCGATTGATCGGGAAATCGCTTCATTCGATGCGTATGTGACCGGGGAGCTGGCCCTGATAGACGAGATGAGGGGGAACTGGGCGGAAGCCGAAGCGAAGGTCTGCTTCGTGCTCGACACCCTCGCCGAGCTGGGCACGGCCAACATCGTCGCCAGCACTCTGCTCGGTCGACTGCAGGCCCGTCGAGGCGAGCCGGATGCCAAGACCCACCTGATGGATGGTTGGGAACGCTCTCTTCAGGCCAACGAGGTCCAGCGGACCACGCCGGCAGCGATTTCACTGGCCGAGTACGTCTGGATCGGAGGCAAGCTCGATGAGACGATCTTCCCCCAGATGCGTGAGATCCTCGCCGATTGCATCGACCGCGACTCTCCCTGGATGGCAGGAGAGCTCGCCTTCTGGCTCCGTTTGATCGGCGAGATCGACCACATCCCCGATATCGCCCCCGAGCCGTATCGCCTGGCCGGCGACGGGGACTGGGAGGGCGCCGCCTCATTCTGGAAGGAGCGCGGCATTCCCTATGACCGGGCCGTGGCCCTGAGTCATGGAGACACCGATGCTCGCATCGAGGCGCTGGGGATCTTCGACGATCTCGGTGCCATTCCGGTGGCAGCTCGGCTCCGCTCGGAGTTGGCTGAGGCGGGGGTGAACCGTGTCCCCAGGGGACCAACCAGGGCCACGCGGGACAACCCCTTCGGCCTGACCGCTCGTCAGCTGGAAGTCCTCCGCCATCTGTCCGATGGCATGACCAATGCCGAGATCGCCGACCGGCTCTTCGTCTCGAACCGAACGGTCGACCATCACGTCTCGGCGATCCTCGGCAAGCTGGGCGCCAACAGTCGTTCTGACGCGGCGTCGATGGCGCGTGATGCCGGGTTGCTCGATAGGTGACGGTTCTGCCCATATAGGCAGCCCGCACGTCCAACATCTAGGTATCTCCCACCGATTCCGTCAGATGGGGCTTGTCGTACCTTCGCAATGTGCCACTACCGGCACCTACGAAGGGAACCACGATGACTTACTTGCAAAACGATCATGTGAATGCGGTGATGGCGGACCGTATGCGGGAGGCGGAGCACGCCAGGTTGGTGCGTGCGGTCAAGCAGGCCAACAAGGCCAACAAAGAGCCGAAGCCAAGACGGCGGCGGCGTTTCTTCCGGCTCCGCGACCCGCTCAGGGCCTGAGTCTCGGCGATCACTCAGTCGAGCAGCGTCGGCCGGAACAGCCGGTCGTGGGTGTGAAGGGCGAAGCGATCGGTCATTCCGGCCACGTAGTCCACCGCCCGGTCGAGCTCACCGGCGTCGGGAACGGTGGCTGAATCGGGTACCTCGGCGGGATGGTCGGCGAAATAGCCGACGAGGTCCTGGATCACCGTTATCGCCTTCTGCTTCTGCATCTCGCTTTCGGGCGTCAGATAGACCCGGGCGAACATGAACTCCCGCAGCTCGCCCATCACCTCGAGATGATGATCGCCCATCTCGACCTGGCCCGACTCGGAGCTGGCCTCGATGACCGAAGTGGCGAGGGACCCGATCCACTCTCTCGAGGTCGCTCCGAGCGTGGTCAGAGCCCGGGTGGGGATCTGGTGGTACTCGATGACGTTGGCCCGCAGCGCGTCGGCCACGTCATGGGTCAGATAGGCGATCCGGTCTGCGAACCGGCACAACATGCCCTCCGGTGTCGAGGGGGGCGGGTCGATTCGCCAGGAATGGGCACGGATCCCGTCGAGCACCTCTCCGGTGAGGTTCTGTGGCTCGATGAGCGTCAGCGTGCGCACTCCGTGCACCGAGTGGAGCCAGGTTTCCCCGATCACCGGGCTCAGCGCGTCCTCGCCGGTGTGCCCGAATGGTGAATGGCCGACGTCGTGGCCGAGGCAAATCGCCTCGGTGAGATCCTCGTTGAGGCCGAGGGCGCGGGCCATGGCCCGCCCCACCTGGTTCACCTGGATGGTGTGGGTCATCCGGGTGACGAAATGGTCACCATCGGGGTTGAGGAAAACCTGAGTCTTGTGCTTCAGGCGGCGAAAGGCCTTGGTGTGGACGATGCGGTCCCGGTCCCGCTCGAATGCAGTGCGGAACTCGTCGGGCTCCTCGTCCTCCTCCCGACCAACCGACTCGGACGCTTTGGTGGCCTCCGGGGCGAGCAACTCATGCTCGAGCCGCTCCCGTTCGACTCGCGTCCGTCTCAGCATCACCGGTACTCGGGGTTGGGAAAATCGACGCCAACCGAACCTAGGCGGCCGTGGTTGCCATGCCGGCACCGATCCATCCGGCGTCGGCCTGGTACGTGCCGTGTAGCGGGGATCATCTCCGGCTACTTCTTGAGGGTCGTGTTGATACAGAGAGCGGACAGGTCGGAGAAGTCCCACATGTCCTGAGAGGCCAGTTTCTCCTGCATGGCGGGCATCACCATTGGTATGTCCTTCCGATCGAGAGCGAACGGAAGCTACCCGCCAGGCCCGGTCAGACCACCTGGACCCAGTTGAGCACCTCGGGCATCCGACGGCGCAGAAGACGGCTGGAGACGAAGAGGGAGACGCCGTAGAGGACCAACCCCCAGGCGATGGCAGCCACGACAGCCACCCATGGGGCGAGGGCCTGCCCGAAGTCAACCGTCAGGACGACGACCGCGGCCGGTGGGACCAGTAGGAGCCCGATGGCGAAGAAGGAGACAGTCTGGCTGACGATTGCCAGGCAACCCTGCTCGGTCGACTGGGCGAACACGTCCGTTCCCTCCCGTGGGAGGCGAAGTGGGGTCAGGACGGAGACCAGGTTGCCCACGGCGAGCTGGCAACCGATCGCAGCCACGGTCAGTGGGACGACGAGCCAGACCCAGGTCCACTGGCCGGTGAAGAAGGCGAGCCCGAGCGTGAGCACGGTGGTCTCGACGACGAGCCCTCCTGCGACTGCCAGGTTCTTCCCGAGAAGGATCTGATGGGGCTTGGGCGGGAGAACGAAGAGGTAGCTGGCGGCATTTCGCTCCCACCCGAACAGGTTGAGGGCAATGGGAAGCCCAACGAACAGGACGAGGATCGGGGCTATCAACGGGGCCCAGGCGCGATCTCTCAGATCGAAGAACCCGGTGGCGTTCATGACCGCTCCGCCGATGGCGAGGCCGACGAAGATGACTGTGCCGGTCCACACGAGGCGCTGTCGGGGATCACGTATGTAGAAGCGCAGCTCCTTGCGGGCCATGGTCGGGACCACACCCCACGGGCCGATGGTCATGCCCCCCCGGCGAGCACGCGCGGCAGGTTTGCTCTGCTGGACCGGTGTCGACATGAGCCATCCGAGCAGACGGCGCCAGGTCACCGCCAGGATGATGAGACCGGCCGATGCAGCGGCGATGGCCAGGAGGCCCGACCCGACATGGCCAGTCGATGCGTCGAAGATTGCCTTCTGGGCCGCCACCGGTGGGAGCAGGGCCCACCAGCCGGTGATCGGAGTCGAAGTCACCGCTCCGGCCAGACCCAGTTCCGCCACGCTGTCGCTCACGACGCGATAGGCGAAGAAGGACCCGGCGGCCAGACCGAGGATCAAGAAGGTGGCGATATCCCGTCCGCGGCGGGTGCGGAGAACGGCGGAGACGGTGGCCGAGAACAACTGGCCCCCGACGGCGAGCAACGCGAGGAAGACGAGGGAGGCGGGGATGGACATCCACCAGGCCCCGCCGATGGCGACGGCATTGGCGGCGAGGAGGGCTAGCGGAACGATCGTCGATGGGGCGACGAGGCTGGAAGCTGCGAGCCCGGTGACCAACTGATTCGGAGTGAGCGGGAGGGTGGCCAGCTGCTGTGGGTCGAGGTTCTCATCGAGCGGGAAGATGATGACGGGGAGGGTCACCCACACGATGAACGCGATGAGAGCGGTCCAGGCCAGATAGTGGGGGAGAGCCGCCGGATCGGACTGCTGGAGCAGGATGATGTTTCGATAGTGGGCCTGGGCCAGCCAGAGCCCGAGCCACCCGAGGAGGATCGTCGCAACCGGGAGACCGATCCGCCGCTGTCGGTCGTGGCGAAATCCGTTCCAGGTGAGACGAGCCTTGAGCTCTACGAGCCGGAATACCACGACGAGTCCGGTGTACGCCCGCCCACCGCGGCGATGAAGGCGTCTTCGACGTTGTCGACACCCATCCTTCGGCACAGTCCCTCGGGCGTCTCTTCGACGGTGAGCTTGCCCGCCACCATGATTCCGATCCTGGTGCACAGCTTCTCCACGAGATGCATCTCATGTGAGGAGAAGACGATGGTGGTACCGCCCTGCGCAGCTTGTTGGAGGAGACGACGGATCAGCCGGGCCGATACCGCATCGACGCCTTCGAACGGCTCATCGAGGAACAGCACCGGCGGCCGATGGATGATGGCGGCACCGAGGGCGATCTTCTTCCGCATTCCCCGCGAGTAGTCGCCCACCATCTTCGAACCGGCTTCAACCAGATCGAGGAGGTCGAGCAGCTCGGTGCGCCGCCTTGCCGCCTCCTCGCGGTCCAGGCCATGCATCGCTGCGGTGAAATCGAGCAGTTCGGCACCGGTCAGCCGCTCGTAGAGGTTGAACTCCTCGGGCAGGACCCCGATCCGGGACTTGACCTCGGTCGGGTTCCTCCATGTGTCGAATTGGCCTATTCCGACCGTGCCCTCATCGGGTCGAAGCAGTCCGACGATGGTCTTGATGGTCGTCGTCTTACCGGCGCCGTTCTGACCGAGAAGCCCGTAGAACTCGCCCGGTTTGATCGACAGATCGACGTGATCGACGGCCACCGTCTTGCCGAATCGGCGAACGAGACCCTTGGCCCAGACGGCTGGAAGCGCGCCGTCAGTGTCAGTCGAGGCGTCGTCGATCAGAGGTTGGGTCACGTGGGCAAGTATCGACGGTTCTGCGGAGCAAGTGAACACGAAAAGTCTTGGCGCGCCCGTGTCCCCGACCTCCGTCGCCCTGTCCCATGTCCCACGCCGCGGTTACCGTAGGAGTCGGTGGAGTACCAGGCCCTTTATCGCAAGTACCGGCCCCAGACCTTCGATGACGTCATCGGTCAGGGCCATGTCACCACCACGCTGGCACGGGAGGTAGCCGACGGGCGTGTGGCCCACGCCTATCTGTTCACGGGGCCCCGTGGCACCGGCAAGACGACCACCGCGCGGATCCTGGCCAAGGCACTCAACTGTGTGAACCGGGGGGCCGACGGCGCCCCTTGCAACGTGTGCGCCAGTTGTGTCGCCATCACCGAGGGCTCATCCCTGGACGTCCTCGAGTTGGACGCCGCTTCGCACAATTCGGTCGATGACATCCGGGACATCAAGGTGAGTGTGACGACGGTGGCCTCCTCCGCGACGTCGAAGCGGGTGTTCGTCCTCGACGAGGCCCACATGCTGTCGAAGGCTGCCGGTAACGCGTTGCTCAAGACTCTCGAGGAGCCACCCGAGCACGTCCACTTCGTTCTCGCCACAACCGAGCCTTACAAGCTGCTCGACACGATTCGCTCACGCAGCCAGCGCTTCGACTTCCACCCGGTCCCGATCGAGGAGCTGGCCGGTCACCTCAGCCTCATCTCCGATCGGGAGGGCTACAAGACCGACCCCGCGGCCCTGATCGCCATCTCGCGCCATGCCGGCGGGTCGGTGCGTGACTCCCTGTCGCTGCTGGAGCAGGTGGCTGCTCTCGGTGCGGGCTCGGTGGATGTCGCCGGGGTGAGACGGGCCCTCGGGCTGGCCGATTCCGAGGCGTTCATGCGCCTGGTCGAAGCAGTCGCCGAGCAGGACGCCAAGGCCGCGCTGGAGCTGGTGGCCGAGCTCGCCGCCGACGGTGTCGACCTGAGAAGGTTTGTCGCCGAGTCGGTGTCCTTCTTCCGGGGCGCGTTCCTCGCCCACTACGCGCCAAACCTGGCCGAGATCTCCGACGAGCCCGCCGATGTCTATGAGTCGTGGCGCAAGGCAGCACAGCTGGTGTCGGCGGCCGACGTGCTGCGAGCAGTGGATCTCCTCGGTGACGCCCTGGTCAGATTGCGCGAAGGGCGCGAGGAGAGGCTGATGACGGAGCTGGCCCTGATCAAGCTCACCCGTCCGGAGACATCGAGCGACGCCGAGGCTCTGCTGTCACGGGTGGAGCGAATCGAGCGGCGTCTGGGCAAGCCCGACCCGGTTCCGGCGCCTGGCGCAGCCGGTCCAACCCCCGAGCCTTCGGCCCAAGCTGCTTCCCCGTCACCGGTCGTCGAGGCGCCGGCCGCGGTGCCTCCGGCCCCGGTCAAGAGCGGCAACGGCGAGGTGGAAATGTCGGCGGATGCTCCCCCTCCCCGGCTACGCCGGTACTCCCCCTGCGGGGGAGAAACAGCCCCGGCCATCGATGTCTCTTTCGAGCAGCTGCAGAAGGTCTGGCCCGGTCTGTTTGGATCTTTGCGTGACGTGTTGGGGGCAAGACGGTGGGCCTTCTTCAGAGAGGCTGTACCCGCCGCGGTCGAAGGCAATGTCATCGTCCTCGAGGTGCCCCACGGATTTCATCTCCAGTCACTGCAGGAGGACGACGCGGTCGCAGCCATCGTCGCCACCCGGGCCGGTGACCTGCTCGGCGGGACTGTCAGGGTCAGATTCGGGCTCAGAGAAAGCGTTGCCGACGGTTCCGGCGAGCAGACGATCGACATGAACCAGCTCGAGGAGCGGCCCGAGGGGTCGACCGACCCAACCTCGCTCCTGGCCTCCGAGCTCGGCGCCGAGGTAGTGGACGAATAGCCCACTACCGTTCGTGGCGATGAACCGTCAACCCGACATGCGTCAGATCATGGCGCAGGCACAAAAGATGCAAGAGCAGCTAGCCGCGGCCCAGAAGGACCTGGCCGGGAGGACGTTCGAGGGATCGGCCGGCGGCGGGATGGTGGTGGCCACGGTCACCGGGTCTCAGGAGCTGGTGGACATAACCATCTCGGCAGAGGTGGTCGACCCCGACGACGTGGAGATGCTCCAGGACCTGGTGCTGGCCGCGGTTCGCCAAGCATTCGAAGCCGCGTCGAATGCCGCTTCAGAGGAGCTGGGAGGGCTCACCGGCGGGCTTGGCCTCGGCGGCCTGCTCGGTTGATGTTCGAAGGCCCGGTACAGCGTCTCATCGACGAGATGTCCCGTCTTCCCGGTATCGGGCAGAAGACGGCGCAGCGTCTCGCCTTTCATCTGCTCGCCGTCGAGGAAGCCGACGCACGACGTCTGGCCACCGCAATCAACGACATGAGAGACCAGGTAACGCTCTGCGATCGCTGCTTCAACGTCGCGGCCGGCGAGCAATGTGTGATCTGCCGCGACACGCGGCGTGACAACTCGCTGGTCTGTGTCGTGGAACGTCCCCAGGACATCGTTGTCGTCGAGCGCACCCAGGAGTTCCGTGGTCTCTATCACGTGCTCGGCGGCTCGCTCTCACCGATCAACGGGGTGGGTCCGGGGCAGCTGAGGATCGGCGAGCTCAGAGAGCGCATCGAGCGCGAGGCGATCGAAGAGTTGATCGTGGCCACCAACCCCACCGTCGAGGGTGATGCCACTGCGATGTACCTGGCCCGTGAGCTCAAGCCGCTCGGTGTCAAGGTGACACGGCTGGCATCGGGGCTCCCCGTCGGCGGTGACCTCGACTATGCCGACGAGCTGACTCTTGGTCGTGCCCTCGCCGGCCGGATGGAGTTGTAGGACCTGATCCGACTCCGTGTCGGATAGTTGCCGACTCGCTGTCGAAGTAGCGGTTGCCCTATTTTCCCTGGCAATGGCGACGACTGGCAGGGCGACGAGGACGTGCCGCGCCTGACCGGGCTTTCTTTCGCGCATCCCGTGGTGCCATCAGGCGACCGCGCTGTCCTGTCGTTTGAGGGCGGGTCCCTTAGCGGACTGCATCGGAGACTCCGTGCCGCCGGCCAGGAGGCATTCCTGCTCTCTACCTGTTTGAGGGTCGAGATCGTATGGCCCGGCCCGCCGGACGACTCTTCGGATGTGCTCAACTCCATCTACGGAGAGGATTCGATGTCCGGCCGCGGCGTCCTTCGCACAGACGGCGACTTGTTCCTCCACCTATGCCGACTGGCTGCCGGGCTCGAGTCGCCGGCCATCGGGGAGAGCGAGGTTTTCAGCCAGTTTCGACAGGGAGTTTCGGCTTTCAGCGACGAGGCCACGGGAAAGGGGGACCTTGCGAGGTCGCTCGGGGCGGCAGTGGGAATTGGGCGCGGCGTGCGGCGGCATCTTGGCGAGGAAGTGGCGTCGATGGCCTCGGCTGCTGCCACGACCGTCAGGAGCGAGGAACGTATTGCCATCCTCGGCGCCGGTGCGATGGCTCGGGCGACTGCTCGGATGTTGCCGCCAGGCTCGGTGACTGTGTTCTCCAGGCGCCCCGACGCGGTCGCCGGGCACGACACCCAGCCGTGGGAACAGACTCTCCAGGCACTCGAGGAATTCCCGGTCTTGATCTCGACGGTCCCCGGGCGTGTCCAACTGTTGCCCGAAGGCGAAGTCACTGCCGCCCTGGCCAGGAGGCGCAAGCCTCTTCTTCTCATCGACCTGGGAATGCCTCCTGGGTTCGACCGTTATCGCAATCATCCGGCCATCGTCCACATGGGCATTGACGACATCGCATCGTCGGTCCATAGCCGGCCAAGGCCCGATCTGGAAGAGCTCGTTGCCAAAGAAGCGGCCGCGGCGTGGGCCCATATCAACGCGTCCGACCGAGTCGGAAGGATGATCGCTGCCATCGTCGACGACGCCGAGCTCGCGGTTGACGAAGAGGTGCGACGTTTTGCAGGCCGGCTGCCCGATGCAGCCGATCCCGAAGCAATCATGCATCAACTGGCCCACACCGTGGTCCGCCGGGTCCTTCATCGGCCGATCTCCTACGTGGGCTCGTCAGACAACGACATCGAGGCCTTGCGGGTGCTCGCCGAAGCGTTCGGAGTGACCGATGAGTGAGGTCCGGATCGCGACCCGAAGGTCGGCACTCGCCCTCGCGCAGGCGCAGCGGATCGCCGACATGATTCGAGCCGGCAATCCGGACACGACGGTGTCGTTGGTCGAAGTGGAAACGGCCGGGGATCGGGATCCGGTCGGGCCGATCGCGCAGCTCACCGAGGTCGGAGCTTTCGTCCGCGCCGTCCAGGCAGCCGTCCGCGATGATCGGGCCGATCTGGCAGTCCATTCCCTGAAGGATCTCCCCGTGGTCGGGCCCGACGACCTCGTCCTGGCAGCCTTTCCGGAGCGGGCTAGCCCTCTGGATGTGATGGTCGGGTCCTCGCTCAACGATCTTCCCAGCGGTGCCGTCGTCGGGACCGGAAGCCCTCGTCGGAGCGCCCAGCTCACCGGGCTGCGCCCGGATCTGCAAACCGCCGAGCTCCGCGGCAACGTCGAGACCCGTCTTCGGAAGGTTCTCGACGGCGAGGTCGACGCAGCGATCCTGGCCGAGGCGGGGCTGTCGCGCCTGGGCCGGACAGACGCCATCGAGCAGCGTCTCGATTCCGGGCAAATGGTCCCCGCCCCGGGCCAGGGAGCCCTGGCGGTCGAGGCCCGCTCCGGCAGCGCAGCCGCAGGACTGGCGGCCACGATCGACGACGCTGCGCTCCGCCCACTTCTCACTGCCGAGCGAACCCTGCTGGCTGAGACGGGGGCGGGTTGTCGGTCAGCCCTTGGCGCCCTCGCCACTCGTGAGTTCGGGCAGATCCGTTTCGAGGCGTTCGTCGCTGACGACAGGGGCGCCCGTCGTGCAGTCGTCTCATGGCTCGAGCCCGGACGAGGTCGTCAGCGAAGCGCGGAAGGAGCTGGGACTGTGACCCGTGTGGCCATAACCACCGATCGGTTCGATTCGGTGGCATCGGCATACGCCCTTCGTGGGCTCGAGCCAGTGCCGCTGCCGTGCCTCCGCGTCGAACCTGCGGGCGATGACGCCCTCACCGATGCCAGAGAGGCTGCGGCCGATGCCGACCTCCTGCTGGTCACGTCTCCGCGGACGGTGAGTCTTCTCTGGCCGGACCAGGAAATGCCCGAGGTGGAGGTAGCGGCGGTGGGCGAGTCGACCGCTGCTGCTGTCGCCGGGTCGGGTGGCCGGGTGGTTGCTGCCGGTCGATCGGGCCTGATGGGGCTCATCGAAACCGTCGCGGATCGTCTCAAACAGGCCCGGGTGGTCTTTCCGCACGCCGGCGGGTCGGATCTCGCCGCATCGCAGAGACTCCGACAACTCACTGGCCACGTCGAGGAGTACGTCGTTTATCGCACCGTTCCCATGGCGCCGGCCATGACACCGGTCGAGGCGATCTCCTTCGCCTCCCCGTCAGCCGTCCAGGGCTGGCTCATGACCCGGGATCTCCAAGACGTGGTGGTCGGGGTCATCGGAAGGACCACCGGTGCTGCCGTGGCCCGAGTTCGCCTGCCGGATGCAGTTGCCGCGCGACCTTCACACAAAGCCCTGGCCGTGGCACTTGCCGAAAACCTGGAGAAGACCGCATGAGCTCCTTTCCCACCGTCCGACCCAGACGTCTCCGGATGCGAGGCGCTCTCCGCCGCACGGTGGCCGAGACCCGTCTTCACCCGTCGCAATTCGTGCTGCCGGTCTTCGTCGTACCCGGTGTCGATGTGAGGAAGCCGATCGAGTCGATGCCGGGCCACGCCCAGGTCTCTGTCGACCAGGTGGCCCACGTTGCCAAGGAGGCCGAAGCTGCGGGTGTCGGAGGGATCATGTTCTTTGGCGTGCCCGACGAGAAGGACGATTTCGGCTCTTCCGCATGGGACCCTTCCGGCCCGGTCCCACAGGCGCTCGAGACCGTGGCCGCGGCCGCTCCGGAGCTGGTGCGTTGGGCCGATGTCTGTCTCTGCGAGTACACCACCCATGGTCATTGCGGCCCGCTGAAGGGGGAGATCGTCGACAACGACGCTGCTCTTCCATTGCTGGCACGAGCGGCACTTGCCTATGCGGATGCCGGGGCTGACATCGTCGCTCCTTCGGACATGATGGATGGACGGGTGGGAGCCATCAGGTCGACGCTCGACGACGCCGGTCACACCGACACCGTGATCTGCTCCTATGCGGTCAAATACGCCTCTGGTTACTACGGGCCATTCCGTGACGCCGCCGGATCCACGCCGGCCTTCGGCGATCGCCGATCCCATCAGATGGATCCGGCGAATGCCCGCGAGGCGATCCGGGAGGTCAGGCTCGATCTCGCAGAGGGGGCCGACATGGTGATGGTCAAACCGGCCGGGCCGTATCTCGATGTCGTCAGCGCCGTGGCCCGAGAGGTCGACGTCCCTGTGGTCGCCTATCAGGTCTCCGGGGAGTTCGCCATGATCGAAGCGGCCGCGGCTCGGGGGTGGATCGACCGTGAGCGGGTGATGATCGAGTCGCTCACCGGCATCGCCCGTGCCGGGGCGGGGATCATCCTCACCTATTTCGCCATCGAGGCTGCCGGTCTGGTCGGGGAAAGCAGATGAGCATCTCGGCCTCGTGCAGTCGATGTCACAGGACGACTGGCAGCGTCGCGCCATCGAGGTGATGCCGGGTGGGGTCAACTCGCCGGTAAGGGCATTCCGGGCCGTTGGCGGCAACCCTGTCTTTGTCGAGTCGGGCAACGGGGCCAGGCTGCGGACGGTGGAAGGGCGACGAGCCGATCGACTTCATCGCCTCCTGGGGAGCTCAGATCTTGGGCCACGCCCATCCCGAGGTCGTCGACGCGGTCAGCGCTGCGCTCACCAGGGGCACCTCTTTCGGCGTCTCGACGACTGCCGAGATCGAGCTGGCTGAGTTGATCTGCGAACTGGTGCCTTCGGTCGACGTTGTGCGGATGGTCAACTCCGGGACCGAGGCGACCGCCTCGGTCGTCCGCCTCGCCCGCGCCGCCACCGGTCGGCAGGCCCTGGTCAAGTTCGAGGGCTGCTACCACGGGCACAGCGATCAATTCTTGGTCAGAGCCGGGTCCGGCCTTGCCACCTTCGGTGAGCCCTCCAGCCCCGGTGTGCCACCGGGCACCGTCTCCGACACCCTCATCGCCCGATACAACGACCTCGATTCGGTGTCGGAACTCCTCTCCGAGAACCATGTTGCCGCCGTGATCGTGGAGCCGGTCGCCGGGAACATGGGATGCGTCCTCCCCGCCCCGGGCTTCCTCTCCGGCCTGCGCAACTTGTGTGATGCCCACGGGGCCATGCTGATCTTCGACGAGGTGATGACCGGGTTCCGCGTTGCCCTTGGCGGCGCTCAGGAGCTGTTCGACGTGTTGCCGGACCTCACGGCGCTGGGCAAGGTCATGGCCGGGGGGACGGCAGGTGCGGCCTACGGAGGAAGGGCGGATCTGATGCGAATGGTCGCTCCCGATGGGCCCGTCTATCAAGCGGGCACTTTGGCAGGCAATCCCATCGCCACTGCAGCCGGCCTGGCCACCCTGCAGCATCTGGTGTCGAACCCCGGTCTCTACGACGCAGTTCGACCGAGCGGGCGAGACGATCGAGAGCCGTCTCGTGAAGGCGATGGCGACTGCTGGACTACCCGGGCTTGTCAGTCACGTCGGAGGCATGGTCGGTGTGTTCCTCGGCCTCGAGCGGTGTCGTGCTGGGACGACCTCGATTCTCTGGACCAGGATCTGTTCGCTCGTTTCTTCCATGCGGCGTGGGACCGTGGCGTGCTGCTCCCGCCGTCGCCGTACGAGGCTTGGTTCCTCATGGAAGCCCATCTCGACGGAACCCTCGATCTCGCCATCGAGGTCCTGGCCGAAGCGATCGTCGAGGCTGCCAGATGAGACTTCTTGCCGCACTGCGGCGCGAGCCTCTCGACCGGCCACCGGTCTGGATGATGCGCCAGGCGGGCCGATATCTCCCCGAATATCGGGAGCTGAGAAGCCGTCACTCCTTCGATGTGGCAGTGAGGACACCTGCCGTCGCTGCCGAGATCACACTTCAGCCCGTGAGACGATTCCCCCTCGACGCCGCAATCGTCTTCGCCGACATCATGACCCCGCTGTCGGCCATGGGTGTGCCGATCGAGTTTGATCCCGGGCCAAAGCTGGCTCCTCACACGAGTCGGGCAGATAGCCGCGTTGGGCGAGCTGCAGGCGGGCCAGGTAGCCCACGTTGCCGAGACGATTGGACTGGTCCGAGGCGAGCTGAAGCCCGACGTGGCGATCATCGGATTCGCGGGAGGGCCGGTCACCTTGCTCGCATATCTTGATCGAGGGTGGCGGGTCCCAACATTTTCCCGACTTCCGCCTCGCCTTCCACACCAGCGATCCGACCGAGGCTCTGATGGTGCTGGCCAGGGCCATGTCCACCTATCTCGGGGCCCAGGTCGAAGCAGGGGCGAACGTGGTCCAACTCTTCGACACCTGGGCCGGGCTCCTCACCCCGGCACAGTTTCGAAAGTATGCGATTCCGGCAGCCAGGGTGGCCCTGGCCGGGCTCGACGTGCCTGCCATCTACTTCGCGCCCGGCGCCTCCCATCTCGTGGAGCTCCTCCCGGAGATAGGGGCCGCCGGATACGGGGTCGATTGGCGTCTTCCCCTCGATGAGGCGTGGTTGAGGATGGGCCCGGAGCAGGTGATTCAGGGCAATCTCGACCCTGCCATCCTGCGTTCCGACCCGGCGGCCGTGCGTTCCGCGACTGCCGAAATCCTTGAACGCGTCGCCGGTCGTCCCGGCCACATCTTCAACCTTGGCCACGGTGTCCTCCCGGACACTCCCATCGAAAATGTCGCGGCCATGGTGGACACCGTCGTCGGTCTCGGCTCACAGGATCGGTCGCGAGAGAGGATTGCCGCCGGATGAGCGCACCTGAGACCCTCGAAGGTTGGTTCGCGCTCCACGACCTTCGCACCCTCGACCGGCCCGCGTGGGGGAGCCTGACGCGTCAAGATCGAGAGAAGGCGGTGGCCGAGGCCACTGATCTGATGGCCGGTGCCGAGGATGTGGCTGACGCCGTTGCTGGGGTGAGCGCGAGTTATACCGTCGTCGGGCACAAAGCGGACCTGCTCATGCTCCATCTTCGCCCCGACATCGATCATCTCCACGATCTGGAACGGAAATTCGATCAGACGTTGCTCGCCTCATGCATGAGCCGGGCATATTCGTATCTCTCGGTGATCGAAGTCAGCCGGCATGCCGCGCCGGAGGGCACGGCCGGGAACGTCGAGGACAGCCCCTACATCCAGGCCCGTCTCTACCCGGAGATGCCCGAGCACGGCCGCTACGTCTGCTTCTACCCGATGAGCAAGAAGCGGTCGGGTGACGACAACTGGTACATGCTCGATGCTCCGCAGCGCGCCGAACTCATGCGGGACCACGGGCGAACCGGTCGTAAGTACGCCGGGAAGGTGAGCCAGATCGTCAGCGGGTCTATGGGCCTGGACGATTGGGAATGGGGGGTGACCCTGTTCTCGGACGATCCACTCCAGTTCAAGAAGCTGGTCTATGAGATGCGGTTCGACGAGGTCAGTGCCCGGTATGCCGAATTCGGCCCGTTCTACGTGGGTCGCAGACTCGAGCCGGATGAGGTGGGGAGGTGGCTTGGTGAGTGAGGGCAAGACGACGGTGCTGCTGGCCGGGTTCGGGGGGCCCGAGAGCCTCGATCAGGTCCCTGCGTTCGTGGAAAGTGTCCTGGGCCGGGTCCCACCCGAGCATGTGATCCCGGCTGCGTTGGACCGCTACCGGACGATCGGGGGCGGCTCGCCCCTCCCCGGCACCACGCGTCGTCAGGCGAAGCTCCTGGGCGAGGAGCTGGGTCGGCGCGGAATCGATGCCGAGGTCCATGTCGGCATGCTCCATGCGAGCCCCACGATCGAGGAGACGGCGGATCGGATCGGAGATGATGGATCCGACGACGTGTATGTGTTGAGCCTCGCCCCATACCGGTGCGAGGTTTCGACCGACGCCTACGAAGCGGCGGTGAGTCGTGCCTTCGATGGGCGCTCCCGCGGCCTGCTCTTTGGCCCCGACTGGAATGCTCACCCCGGGTATGTCGCTTCCCTTGCCGACATGCTCGGCGATGCCTTGGCCCGTGCCCCCAGGGGCACGCAGGTGATCTTTGCGGCACACAGCCTCCCCCAGCGGATGATCGAACAAGGCGACCCTTACGCCGATCAATTGGCTGAGACAGCGGAAGCCGTGGCGCTGAAGGTCGGCCTCGACAAATGGCATGTGGCGTACCAGAGCGTGAGCGCTGCTGCGCGCGAGCCATGGCTGGGGCCCTCGGTGGAGGAGGTGATGGAGGGCCTCGCCGACTCGGGCGTGACCTCCGTACTGGTCGACCCGATCGGATTCATCGCCGACCACGTCGAAACCCTCTACGACAACGACGTCGAGCACAAGTCACGCGCGACGAGTCTTGGCCTCGAGTTTCATCGCTGTGCCTGTCTGAATGAGCATCCCGGCCTGATCGGGGCGTTTGCCGACATCATCGAGGGCATGAGCCAGGGCCGATGACGGTGAGGACCGACGTGGTGGTGGTTGGTGGCGGGGTCACGGGTTTGGTTGCTGCGCGGCGCCTCGCCGCGGCTGGGGCGGGCGTGACACTCCTGGAGAGGTCGAGCCGCCTTGGTGGCCTGGTTGCGACCGATCACGACGACGGCTTCGTCATCGAGGCCGGCGCCGACAGCTTCGTGGCCGGGAAGGGCTCGGTTCTAGCTCTTGCCCGAGAGCTCGGCCTCGACCAGCAGGTCGTTTCCAGTCGTCCCGAGCACCGAGGGTCTTATGTCTGGTGGGACGGCGATCTGCTTCCGCTCCCCGGTGGCCTTCTCCTCATCGTGCCGTCACGGATTCGCTCACTCCTCGGTTCCCCGCTTCTCTCCTGGGCAGGTCGGGCCCGGGCCCTGGCCGACCTGGTCCTCCCCCGATCCGATGGGGTCGAGGACGAGAGTCTCGAGTCGTTCGTGACGCGGCGTCTCGGTCGTGAGGTGCTCGACCGCATTGCCGAGCCTCTCATCGCCGGCATCCATGCGGCCGAGCCTGACACGATGAGTCTCCGCGCCAGCTTCCCACGGCTCCTCGAGATGGAGCGGGAGCATCGAAGTCTGATCCTGGCCGCCCGAGCGGCCGCCTCCCGACCCACTCCTGGCCAACGGGCTGAGCCATTTCGCCAGCTTCGCGGAAGGGATGGGTCAATTGGTCACGGCCCTCGCCGCCGATTCACGAGGGGTGGAGATCAGGACCGGCGTCGGAGTGACCGGTATCGACGAGGCCGGCCCGCGCGGGCTATCGAGTGAGCCTCGACGACGGGTTCGCCCTGCGTTGCCGATGGGGTTGTCCTGGCCACGCCGGCCCGCGTCACCTCCGAGTTTCTTACTGACCTCGTGCCGGAGTCAGCGAATGCTCTGTCGGGTATCCATCAGGTGGCGTCCACCACGGTGACACTGGCGTATGCGGCGGACGACCTGCCGCCGCTTGCAGGATCCGGCTTCGTCGTTCCGTCGGTGCAGGGACGCATGATCAGCGGCGTTTCGTTTCTCTCCCAGAAATGGGACAACCGTGTTCCGGGCCCTGAATTCGTATTGCTCAGAGCTTTCGTGGACCGAAACCATGGGAGAGAATTCGCCCTGGCCGACAATGACACCGTGACCAAGATGGTTCTGGATGAGTTGAAGGTCATGGTGGGCATCGACGCCACTCCGCTGCGGTCCTGGGTGAAGGTCTTCCAGGAGGGTCTGCACCAGTACACGATGGGCCATCTCGACCGGGTGGCTGCGGCAGAACAGGCGATCGGGGCGAAACGCGGGCTCGCCCTGGCCGGTGCCGCATTCCACGGTGTCGGTCTGAATGAGTGCATCGACTCCGGGCACCGGGCGGCGGAATCTGTCCTGCACGATCTGGCCATGCCGGTCGGGGTCACGGCGGGAGAAACTCATTAGCGCCACCGGCCAACTCGACCCGGAGCGGACCGCGGCAGACCGCTTCATGCGCCGGTTGCTGCGCGTCGGTGATGTCGTCGACAAGAACGCAATCCTCGGAGCCCGCCGCTCGACGACTGCCGCCATCGTGGTTTCCGGGATCCGCTGCATCATCACGTACCTGCTCATCCCGATCCTGGCGCCGGTGATAGGCATATCCGATGCGGCGAGCGCCCCTGTCACGATCGCCCTCTCCGCGGTGGCGATCGTCATGGGTATCTCCGGTGTGCGGCGGTTCTGGATGGCCGACCACCGAGCCCGCTGGGCCTACACGATCTTCATCGCGGTGATCGTGGCCTTGCTCGTGGTCGGGATCGTCCTCGACCTGGCCTCGATCCTTGCGAACGACTCCTAGTCGAGGGTCCGGGCCGAGATCTGCCGGAGCTGGGCGATGTTGTGGGTCGCCTCCATGTACCGGATCGAACCGGTCTTGGACCGCATGATCACCGAATGGGTGACCACATGGTCCTCGCGTCGGAACTCGACGGCGCGCAGGTATTCGCCACCGGTCACTCCGGTCGCCGAGAAGAAGACGTTGTCGGAGGAGACCAATTGGTTGGTGCCCATCACCTCGTCGAGATCGAGCCCCTCCTCCACGGCGAGTCGCCTCTCGTCGTCGTTGCGGGGCCAGAGCTTGCATTGGATCTCAGCCCCCATGCACTTGAGTGCGGCGGCGGCGATCACCGCCTCGGGGGAGCCTCCGATCCCGAGCAGTACGTCGGCAGCGGTGTCGTCCTGGGCAGTGGCGATGGCCCCGGCCACGTCGCCGTCCCTGATCAGTGAGATCCGGGCCCCGGCCTGCCTGACCCCGTCGATGTAATGCTGGTTGCGCTCCCGGTCGAGGATCAGGACCCGGAGATCGTTGACTTCCTTCCGCTTGGCCTTGGCCACCTGACGCAGGTTGTGCTCGACGGGGGCTTCCAGCTCGACGACGCCGGCGGCCTCGGGCCCCACGGCGATCTTGTCCATGTAGACCAGGGACCCGGGGGCGTACATCGTGCCCCGGCCCTCGGCGAGGGCGATCACGGCGATGGCGCCGGGCATCCCCGATGCGGTGAGGGTGGTCCCGTCGACCGGGTCCACCGCCACGTCGACCACCATGCCCTTGCCGGTGCCCACCCGCTCGCCGTTGTAGAGCATCGGCGCCGAGTCCTTCTCCCCTTCGCCGATCACCACCAGCCCGTCGATATCGAGTGTGGACAGATGGAGACGCATCCCGTCGACCGCCGCCTGGTCGGCGGCTTCCTTGTTCCCCCGCCCCAGCCAGCGCGCCGCTCCCATTGCTGCGGTTTCCGTGACTCTGACCACGTCGAGACCCAGATTCCGTTCCACTGGCTCAGGCATCAACCCACCTTGACGATGATGGCATCGCCCTGGCCGCCGCCCCCGCAGAGGGTGGCCGCCCCGATCCCCCCACCCCGGGCCTGGAGGGCGTTGATCAGCGTGACGACCAGCCGGGCCCCCGTGGCGCCCAGTGGGTGGCCGAGGGCGATCGCGCCGCCGTTGACGTTGACCTTGTCGTCGGGAATGTCCAGCATTCGCGCCGACCAATAGGCCACGGCGGCGAAGGCCTCGTTGATCTCGACGACGTCGAGGTCGGCAACATCGAGACCCGCTCGCTTCAGGGCGACGAGCAGGGCCTCCGCAGGCCGTTCGTGGAGCGTGGCATCCCCACCACCTATCTGCCCGTAAGCGAGGATCTCGGCGAGTATCGGTGCTCCGGAGGCCTCCGCTGCGTCGCGGTCGGCCACGACCACGGCCGCCGCCCCGTCGGAGATCTGGGACGCGTTCCCGGCGGTGATCGTCCCTCCAGAGGCGAAGGCGGGACGGAGCGCGGCCATCGTCTCCGGCGTCGATCCTTCCCTGATCCCTTCGTCGCGATCGACGATCGTGGTCTCGCCCTTTGCCTGTGGGACGGTCACGGGCACCAGTTCTCCGGCCATCGTCCCGTTGCCGGTGGCTTCTGCCGCACGTTGGTGGCTCCGGGCGGCCCATGCGTCCTGCTCTTCTCTCCCGATGCCGAGACGCTGGTTCTTGCGATCCGAGGACTCACCCATCGTGCACTGGTCGAAGGCACAGAACAGCCCGTCGTGTTGCATGACGTCGACCATCTCCGCGTTGCCGATGCGCACGCCCCATCTCAGATCCCGGACCACGTGGGGGGCGTTGGACATGCTCTCCATCCCCCCGGCGACGACGAACTTGGTGTCGCCGGCCCGAATGCCCCGCTCGGCAAGACCGATGGCCGACATACCGGAGAGGCAGACCTTGTTGATGGTCACCGATGGGACGGTCATCGGTAGGCCGCCCCGCACGGCTGCCTGACGGGCGGTGATCTGTCCCTCGCCCGCTTGCAGCACATGGCCGAACAGCACCTCGTCCACCGATCCCGGATCGACCCCGCTACGTGCCATCGCCCCGGCTATGGCCGCGCCGCCGAGCTCGACGGCACGGAGGGGAGCGAGGGAACCGCCGTACTTACCGATCGGAGTCCGGGCGAAGCCGGTGATGACTGGGTTGCTCACTAGGGGTGGATGCTACCGGCACCTGCCTCGAACCCAGGGTTGCAGGCACCGCTCAGCGAAGTCCAGCCCTGGTCGCGTTTACCCTCCCGTCGGTGAAGCTGATCAATCTCGACCACGTCGCCATCGCGGTGCATGACCTGGAGCTGGCACTCGACGGCTACAGGACCCGCTACCGGGTAGAGCCGCTGTATCGCGAGGTGGTGGAAGCTCAGGGCGTCGAGGAGGCGATGATCCCGGTGGGAGGCTCCTTCGTCCAGCTGTTGCGACCTCTTGGCGCCGACACCCCGGTCGGCCGATTCCTCGAGAGCAAGGGTGAGGGCTTGCACCACGTCGCCTATGCGGTTGCGTCGATCGACATCGCTCTCGAGCACCTGCGCGAGGAGGGCGCCAGACTCGTCGACGAGACTGCCCGCCCCGGAGGGCGGGGCACCCGGATCGCTTTCGTCCATCCCGCCGACCTCACTGGTACGTTGATCGAACTGGTGGAGTTGCCCGCATGATTCGAGACATCGAGATCAGAGGTGGCGCCGGCGAGTTCGAGGCGGCGTTGATCGCCGTCGTCCTCGACCGGATCACCGAGGAGGAGAGGGCTGCGAGTCGTGCCCCCCAGGGGACATCACGCCCCGTCCCGGCCTGGATGCTCGCGGATCGCCCCGAGGAGCCGAACATGCCCCGGGACATCCTCCGCCCCGGATGATGCTTCAGCCGCGCCGCGTCAGGTCCCGCAGTTCGGGGGCCCGGAGCAGGTAGGAGACCCCGAGAAACACGGCGAGAGTGGTGAGACCACCCAAGGCGGCGGCAGCCAGACCCTCCCAGATCGACAGGTCGCCGTTGTCGAATAGAGCTCTGACCAGGGGATATGCCAACAACACGGCGAGGCCGGCAGCCACCAAGCCTCTGAGCAACGATGGCACGAGGGCTCGCACCGCGGCCCATCCGGCATCGAGCCCCCAGGCGACGAGCAGGGCCAGGGCGTATGCGGTCATCACCAGAGTCGAGGCGAGAGCGAACCCCTCCACGCCCATGGTGGAGTAGAGACCGAGCCAGACCGGGATGGCGAGAAGAGTCCCCACGGTGCCGATGAGAACCACTCGCCACATCATCCGCTTCGCGTAGAAGTGGCGGGAGAGGATCTGATGAAGACCCCAGGCCGGGATCGAGAAGGCATAGAGCACGAGCAGGTTTGCCACCAACTCGCCGTCGGTCGCACTGAACTCGCCGTGCTGGTAGATGAGCCGGACGAGAGGGCGGGCCAGGACCACCAGCGCCGCGGTGGCGGCGGCCGCCACGAACACGGTGTTGCGCGCCGCCCTTCCGGTGGTCCGGGTCAGCTCGTCCTGGTTGCCTCCCGCCGCCAATCGGGCGAGGAAGGGAAAGGCCGCCACACCTGCCGCCTGTGCGATCACCCCGACCGGCACCATGTTGAGCTGGCGGGCGAAGCTGAGCGCGGAGGTGGCTCCGTCATCGATCTGCGCGAACAACCTGACGAACTGCTCGTCGAGCACCGCGATGGACTGACCCAGCATCAGTGGTAGCGCCAGGATCAGGTACTCCTTCACAGATGACGTGCCGCGGGGCACACGAGTCAGCCAGGTTCCGGTGGCGCGAGCCCCGAACCATTGCAGCCCGAAGTTGCCCACCGCAGAGCCGATGACGGCACCCCACAGGAACGCCTCCGGGCCCGGTTCGCCCATCGCCACCCCGATGAGCCCGCCGGCGATGATCCCGACGTTGTAGACGATCGGGGCCAATGCAGGCATCAGGAACCGGCGGTGGGTGTATTGGACCGCCATGAGCAGGGCGCCCATCACCAGGAACACCTGGGCCGGGAGCACCAGCCTGGTCAGGGAGACCAGGCGCTCGGGGTCGGGCACGCTGCGGAATATGAGCGAGACCATCGGCTCCGCCGCCAGCCACATCACGGTCGTCAGACCGAGGATGGCCCAGGCCACGAATCGGAAGACGGAGGTGAATGCCCGGCTCGCCCCGTCTGGATCTTCCTGCTCCAGATGCCGGCTCAGGATCGGGATCAGGGTGATGGTGAGGTATGCACCCGCCAGCAGATAGTTGAGGAAATCGGGGATGAGGAACGCTTGGCGGTACAGGTCACCTTCGGTGTTGACCCCGATCAGGGTGGCCAGGAGGGCCTCACGGCCCAGGCCGAGCAGACGGGAGATGAGGATGCTCGCCGAGATCACGGCGGCGGCCGCCCCCATCTTGAGTGGCCTGCTCATCCCGCCGCCGCCCGGAGCTCATCCACGACTTCTTCAGGGACCACCAGGTCTCCGTACCCGATGCCGAGCTCGAGATTCGGCTTGTACGACCCGTGGTAGTCGCTGCCTCCCGACACGATCAGTCCGAAGCGACGGGCGAGATCCGCATAGCCCTCGCGCTCGTGCCTTTGGTAGGCCGAGTAGGTCGCCTCCAAACCGACCAGCCCTGCCGAGCGGAGCCGGGCGAGGAGTTCGGACATCTCATGGGAACGATTGATGCCGAGCGTGTGGGGGTGGGCCAGCACCGGCACTCCACCCGACTCGCGGGCGAGACCGATCGCCTCTTCGGGTGGGAGACGTGGCCTGTGGGCGTAGGCGGGCTTCCCGGCCCCCAACCACTCATCGAAGGCCTCGGCGATCGACTCCACGTAGCCCTTTCGCAACATGACCGCGGCGATGTGGGGTCGTCCTACCGTGCCGCCGCCCGACTCCTCTAATACTTCGTCGAGGGTGATTGGCATGCCGCGGTCGGCGAGCACGCCGACTATGGCGGCGTTGCGCCCCTCGCGACCGAACTGGAGCCCGGCGAGCCGGTCCTGGAGTGGTCCGGGCCCCGGCTCCAGCCAGAGCACGACCAGGTGCATTCCCCCTTCGTACTCCAGAGAAAGCTCGGTGCCCGGGATCAGGTCGATCCCCGCCTTGTCTGCAGCAGCACGTGCCTCCTCGATCCCTTGGAGCGTGTCGTGATCGGTGAGGGCGAAGGCGCTCAGACCCAGGTCGACGGCCATGTCGACGAGGGCGGAAGGCGTCTCCGATCCGTCGGAGGCCGTGGAATGCGTGTGGAGATCGACGGCCATCTGATTCTCAGAGAAGGATGATGGCCCGCCGGGCCGTCAAGAGTCGGTTACGTCGACCGTGGCTCGTTCGATGTACACAGTCTCCAGTGGGAGGCTCTGCTCTGTCGATCCGGGCCGGACCGCCGTCTCGACCCCGGCAATCGCCTCGAGCGTGTCCTCGACCCGATACGACCTCGCCGAGGAGGTTGAACTGCGGATTGAGGGCCGAGGCGGCTTCCCCGGTGAGAACGAAGAACTGACTGCCTGTGGTTCCCCTGCCCACGTTGTCCATCATCACCATGCCCGGAGCCAGCACGAAGTCGTCGGCAGGGAACTCGTCGGCGATCTGGTATCCCGGACCACCGCTTCCATTGGCCTCGGGATCGCCGGAGAAGACCCTGAAATCCTGGACGATTCGATGAAACACCTGCCCGTCGAAGAACCCCTCACGAACCAGGAAGACAAATGAGTTGGCCGTGACCGGGAAACCAGCCGGGTCGAGTTCGATGACGATGTCCCCACACGAGGTTTCCAGGGTCACCGTCACCGTGGACTCGGCAGTCACGTCGGTCTGTGGCTCGGGTGCGGCAAAGGAGAGGACTGGCTCGGGCTCGGGCTGTTCGGCGCCACAGGCGGTGGGCTGCTCTCGAAAGTCCGCATATCCCTGAGGAAGCTCGCCTTCGTCACTGCCGAAATAGGCGCCGGCGACGACGATCCCGACTACCACCACACCGAACACCAACGCGGTCCCGAGGCGGCGCCCCAGCTCCTTGCGGGCCTCCTGTTTCTTCTCGGCCTCTAGCTTGGCGGCGCGTTGCTCCTTCTGACGCCTGCGTCTGTCGGTCATGGCGGAGCGACTCTAGGCACGGACCCGGCGCAATCCCGAGGCCGGTGTTCGTGTTTGGCAGGGAAACGTTCCAAACTGTTGGTCATGTCCCTCGTGGTCCAGAAGTTCGGTGGAACCTCGCTGGCGGACGCGGCCCGGATCAAGGCCGTGGCCGACCGTGTCGAGTCGACACGGCGAGAGGGCCACGACGTTGTCGTGGTCGTCTCCGCCATGGGCGCGACCACGGATCAACTGGTGGCTCTGGCCGCCGAGGTGAGCGACGATCCCTCGCCCAGAGAGATGGACATGCTGCTCAGCGCAGGGGAGCGGATCTCGATGGCCCTGCTCTCGATCACCCTCAACTCACGAGGCATCCCCGCCGTCAGCTTCACCGGGTCCCAGGCGGGCATTCTGACGGATTCCTCCCACGGCTCGGCCAAGATCCTCGACATACAGGGGACCAGGGTCCGCGACAGCCTGGCCCAGGGCCGCGTGGTGATCGTTGCCGGGTTCCAGGGGGTGGATCCCGAGTCGAAGGAGATAACCACCCTGGGACGGGGCGGTTCCGACGCCACCGCCGTCGCCCTTGCCGCGGCACTCGGTGCGGACAGTGTCGAGATCTACACCGATGTCGACGGAGTCTTCACCGCAGATCCCCGGATGGTGCCCGATGCGATGAAGCTGGAGGAGATCCCATTCGACGAAATGCTCGAGCTCTCCGCCGGGGGCGCAGGCGTCCTCATGTCACGGGCGGTCGAGTTCGGACGCCGCTTCGAGGTACCGATCCACGTCAGGTCATCGTTCCACGACGGCGAAGGGACCTGGGTGCGCGAGTCACCGATGGAGCAGGCGATCGTGAGTGGCATCGCACACGACCGGTCCGAGGCGAAGGTCACGGTGAACCGCGTTCCTGACCGACCAGGGGTTGCTGCGGCGCTCTTCGGATCCCTGGCGGCTGCGGGGGTGAACATCGACATGATCGTGCAGAACGTCTCACACGACGGCAGCACCGATATCAGCTTCACCGTTCCCAGGGCCAACCTGGTCGACGCCGAACGAATCGCCAAGCAGGTAGCGGGTGAGATAGATGCCGAATCAGTCGACGTCGATGCCGAAATCGCCAAGGTTTCGCTGGTCGGCGCCGGGATGAAATCACATCCAGGTGTCGCCGCCAAGGTGTTCGAAACCCTGGCTTCGGCTGGTATCAACATCGAAATGATCTCCACTTCCACCATCCGCATCTCCTGCGTGGTGAGGGCAGATGATGTCGAGGCGGCGGTGCAGGCGCTTCATGCGGCCTTCGACCCTCCGGCCATCTACGAGGAGGTGGGGGCGTGAGCGACCGGGTGGTCGCGGTGGTCGGGGCGACGGGCGCCGTCGGCCGCACCATGAGGGCGATTCTCGAGTCGAGGGACTTCGCTCTGGGGTCGTTGCGCCTTCTGGCGTCGGAGCGGTCCGCCGGTTCGGTCATCGAGACGAGTTGGGGCGAAGTCGAGATCGAGGATCTCGCCTTGGCCGACCCGTCCGGAATCGACATCGCCCTGTTCTCCGCCGGTGGTGATCGCTCCCGGGCCCACGCACCACGATTCGCAGATGCAGGTGCCGTGGTGATCGACAACTCGTCGGCTTTCCGGATGGACCCGAGCGTCCCCCTCATCGTTGCCGGAGTCAACGACGCCGCGGTCGGGGCTCATCGCGGGATCATCGCCAACCCGAACTGCACGACGATGACCCTGATGATGGCGGCGGGCCCGCTCCACAGGGCCGCCGGTCTTCGCAGCATGGTGGCCACCTCGTACCAGTCGGTGTCCGGCTCCGGCCAGCAGGGCGTTGTGGAGCTGGTGGAGCAGACCGATCTCCTTCGTACCGACCTCGACGCCCTGATGACCGGCGGGTGGGCTGATCCCCGACCGTCGCTCTACGCCAGACCGATTGGATTCAACGTCCTCCCGCTGGCCGGGTCGGTGACCGAGCAGGGTTACACCGACGAGGAGTGGAAGCTGGTCAACGAGTCGAGGAAGATCCTCGACCTCCCGGGCCTCCACGTGGAGCCAACCTGTGTCCGCGTGCCCGTTCTGGTGGGCCATGGTGTTGTTGCCTCACTTCGCTTCGAGCGGCCGATCGAGCCGGACGAGGCGACCGAGATCCTGGAGACAGCGCCCGGCGTCCAGGTTTGGGCCGACGACGTGCCAACCCCGCTCGACTCGGCCGGGATCGACGATGTGCTGGTGGGTCGGATCCGCCCGACTGTGGGTCACCCGGGTGGCATCAACCTCTGGGTGGTCGGCGACAATCTGCGCAAGGGCGCGGCCCTCAACGCGGTCCAGATCGCCGAGCTGCTCTAGTTCGGAGGCGGTTCCGCGGTCGGGCCGTCGTTCCTGAGCAATGCCGACATGCGACGCCGCAACAGGGGCGGGGCATTACGCAGCCCGAGGTCGAGGGCGAAGCGGGCGTCATCGGTGACGTCGAGGATGATCTCCTCACCCTCCGCTCGCACATGGAATCCATCGGGCATCGCGGAGACACGGATCTCGTTCCGTGCCCAGTCTCCGACCTCGATCTCCCCCGCCATCATGGATAGCCGATCGTCGGTTAGATCGATCAGCACGCTGATCGGGGCTTCGTCGGTTCCGTCCAGTCGGAGCCGCGCATCGTAAGCAGTCATCATCCTCCCCTGACCTGTCTGCAACAGCAGGATAAGAGTATCCGGGGTTTTCCCGGAGGGAAGCGGTTCTTCTCGTCTGAGGGAATGGGCTTGGATCCGCGCCTCGCCTACCATCGGGCCATCAATCGGGACGTGGCGCAGCTTGGTAGCGCGCAGCGTTCGGGACGCTGAGGTCGTGGGTTCGAATCCCGCCGTCCCGACTCAGAAACCCAGGTCAGGGCCGTTCGCGAGGACGGCCCTGATTCGTGGATAGGGATCGCCGCAGACCCAGGCGAATAGCTTGTGGAGGATGTCGCGTTCGCCTGGGAGTTGGTGATGGCCGAAGTCCATCCCGACAACGGCGCGACGGACACCCCGGCAGATGTGATCTCTCGCCGCGGAATCCGGGACGTCGGGCCACAAATCCTTCGTGACATCTCAGTCGGTGGAATTGCCAGTCTGATCTCAGGGACTCTGGTCCTCGGGCTTGGCGGTCGGCTGGTCATGTTCCTCAGTCGCCTCCTGCATCCCGAGGCGATCGGGCGCTTCACCGAGAACGGCAACGAGGTCGGAGTGTTCACCGTCGAAGGGACTGTCGGCCTGCATGTTGTTCGGCGGCGTCGCCGGTGGGCTGATTGCGGCTCCGGTGTGGGTCGTGATGAAACCGTGGATACCCGTGAGATGGGCGGTCGTCGGCCTCGGGGCAGTCGCCATCGGCGGATTCCAATTGGTTTCCTCGGACAACAGAGATTTCGACATTCTCGAAGGGCCGGCTCTCGACATCGTCTTGCTGTTGGCGCTCGTGTTCGTTTTCGGTGCGGTCCTGTCAGCCCTCGACCGCTTTCTCGACCGCAGGCTCCCTCGAGCGGATCGGGCGGGACCGGTAGTTGTCTATGGGCTGGTCACCGCGGTGGGGTTGATCTTCGTCCCGCTCGGCCTGCTCCTTCAGTTCATGCCGGGCTTCGACGAGCGTGCCTACCCGCCGATCTGGACCGGCGTCTTCGTTTGTGCCACGGCGCTGGTGACGATCTGGTGGTGGGTCGACCGGATCCGGGGGAAGACCGAGCCGAGCCTCATTCAACGTCGGCTCGGGGCCGGGCTCGCAGCAGCTGCTGCGCTGGCCGGGCTGAGCCACCTGATACTCGAGATCAACAGGATCCTCTAGGGCTTCACGTACTCCAGGACACCGTCCAACGGTGGTGGCACGCGATCCAGATCCAATGCCTCGACGAGCAGGCGGGCATAGGTGGACTTGCGTCCGGACCGGGAGCCCATGAAGCGCCACAGGACCTGTTCGATGGTGCGGTCACGGTGGAACGGCTGTCGCTGCAGGATGCGAAGGGACCCGAGCTCGCCGTGGGCGTCGATGATCTCCACGACCGCATCGGGCCCAAGGGCGCGGATCAGCTCATCCTCCAGGTCGGCGACGCAGACGAAGAACCCGACGGACTCCAGATCGTCCCGAGTCGGGTGGATGCCCATGCCGGCCCGCTCCAGCTCGCGTCTGAAGTCGCCCTCTTCTCCGGCGTCACAGAGCCCGGCAAGTCTGATAGTCGTGGCCATTTGGGCCGAGCAGGTCGAGGAAATGTCCGATGGTCGTCGCTCCTCCCATCGGGACGATGGAGACTCCTTCCGCTGTTAGGTCCCGGCCATAGCGTCCGGCCAGAGTCTGTAGAGCTGCCTGGTCGCTGGCACCTTCGACGAGCACAACCGTGCTCGGCTCGGCGCCCTCCGCCAGGGCCGCCCTGACTGCGATCAGCTCCGGGGCATCCATGCTCTCAGGTTCGCAGCCCCACGACGGTGCATCGGGGTGATTAGCCCGCGATGCTTGGTGGCGGTGTGCAGAGTCGAACCATGATCAGGGCGTTGGCCGGAATTGCCGGCATCTGGATCCTCCTGATGGCGGCGCTGTGGCTGTTCCAGCGGCAGCTGATCTATCTGCCCGATCAGAATCCGGCGTCACCACCGGCAGGGGTCACGGTGAGCGACGGTCGAGACGTCGGACGGGATCGTTCACGAACTGTGGCTCGTCCCGGCGGAAGGTGAAGCGGCGGCTCGGTTGGTGGTGTTCAACGGCAACGCCGGCAACAAGAGCCATCGTCTCTCCCTTGCCGACAGTCTGGCCGCGGAGGGGATGGAAGTAATGCTCTTCGACTATCGGGGGTACGGCGACACGATGGGACGCCCGAGCGAAGAGGGCCTGCTCGAGGATGCGAGGGCCGTGGCGGGGCCGGCGTTCGACACCGACCTGCCGGTGGTGTACTTCGGGGAATCCCTCGGTGCGGGTGTAGCCACTCTGCTGGCGGCCGAGGTCGCGCCTGATGCTCTCGTGCTGCGCTCCCCGTTCACCTCTCTCTCCGATATGGCCCGCACCCATTATCGAATCGTGCCGACAGTCCTCTTGCGAGACAGGTATGAGGTCGAGAAGACGGTGGCAGAGTTGCATGTGCCGCTCCTCGTGATTCTCGGCGCTGCTGACTCCATCGTGCCGCCCCGGCTCAGCCTGAGGGTCTTCGAGGCTGCGAACGAACCCAAGCGACTGGTGGAGATGGAAGGCCTCGATCACAACGACCCCGGATTGGCCTCGGGAGCCGAGCTGGCCGAGGAGATCAACGTGTTTGTCGATGAGCAGGTAGTCGCAAGGTGATTCGACGGTTCGACCCGGTCGAGGTCGATGAGCTCGTCGATGTCTGGCTCGCCTCCACCATCCCCGGCCAGTCGTTCCTCCCGGAGGAACATTGGCGGGCCATGGAAGGGGATGTGCGAGATGAGCTGCTCCCTGTCGCCGAGACCTGGGTAGTTGAGCAAGACGGTGAGCTGGTCGCCTTCATGTCGATCATCGATCATTTGATCGGCGGGCTGTTCACTCACCCGGCCCATCAGGGACACGGTCACGGCCGCGCCCTCGTCGAGCACGCCCGGCTGCTCCATGATCCGGTCTTCGTCGAGGTCTTCGAGGCCAACGAGAAGGCGATCGCCTTCTATCGGTCCTGTGGATTTGTCGACCATGAACGACGAACGGATGATGAGTCGGGGCTTCCGATGCTCATCCTCCGGTTGGAAATCCCAACGAGCCCGTGAGTACCGTTCGGTAGCCTGAGGCGTGCACCGCACCGACAGCGGCTCCATCCGATCACATCTGATTCATGGAGGATCCGCCATGCCCCAGAAAGTCCGGTCATTCGAGCGGCACGACCGCGATCAGCTCACCGAACTGGTCAATCTCCACATCTCGGCGGTG
This sequence comes from uncultured Acidobacteriota bacterium, assembly GCA_963843585.1. Classification (GTDB taxonomy): domain Bacteria; phylum Actinomycetota; class Acidimicrobiia; order Spongiisociales; family ZC4RG35; genus JARDZU01. The sequence continues at coordinate 162,810 of CAWJLJ010000003.1, read as the reverse complement.
ATCCCGGGAGTGGCGGTCTCGGTCAACACTGTCATGTCCCAGCTCGAACGGGAGCCACTCGAGACGATCGTCGATCCCTGGGTGGTCGAGCGAATGTGCTTGGTAGCGACTGACGACCAGGACAGACTTCACGCCGCTGCCCTCCTCCACCGCTTCGGAAGCGACCCCGACGTCTCACCGGATTTCGCGGATGCGGGCGAGATCCGCTGGCTGATCTTTTCACCAGCGGCACCCGAAGCCGGTCGCCGACTCATGGATAGCTGTCTGGCGGTTCTCGATGCGTGGCAGGTCAGGGTCCGATACGCAGATGGGTCGCTTCCAGCACCCGCTTGTTACGGAGTGCCCGACACCTGGCCTCACATCAGGTCTCTCTACTCGGAGGCAGGTTTCGCTCCCATTCGGGAAGAGATGGTCCTAACGGTGCCCTGCGCAGATCTGAACCAACCGTGGCCCGAGTCGTGGGAGCAGCGTCGTTCCGTTGGGACCCTGGGAACTCGGTTCGATCTCAGCCAGGAGGGCAACACCATCGGCTACATCGAGGTCTGCCAGCTCAGCGCCGAGCTCGCGAGGAGCAACGCGTCGAGAGGCTGGGCCGATGTCGGGAATCTCGAGGTCGAGGACGGAGTCGACCCGGACACGGTGGTCCCACACCTCTATTCGGTGGGGGCGGAGTGGCTGCTGCAGGGTGGGATCGAGACCCTCATCGACTACCACTCCGAGCAAGAACCGCAGGAGCATCTTGAGCAACTCGGGCGGTGTGGTTTCAAGACGCTGGTCACCAACGCCCGCGGCTGGACGATGGGCTAGCGATTCAGACCGGGGTTGTGGCGCCGAGGGCGACGCGGAGTTCGTGGGAGGAGAAAGGTTTGACGACCCATGCGTCGGCGCCGGCTCGCTTGGCCAGGAATCCGTCTACCTCACGATCGAGAAGAATCACGAGGCGGGGAAGGTCTTCGCCTTCCATCGACGCCTTGATCTGCCGGACAACGGCCATGCCACCCATGTTCCTGACCTGGAGATCGACGATGACCACGTCGGGGGCGGTGTCGGCGACTTTGGCCCCGGATTGAACGGGGTCATCGAGCACGTCGACCTCCCAGTCACCCCAGGGGAGCGAGGCGAGGATGTCATTGACCACCCATTCGGCGTCTGCGATCACGAGGGCCAGGGGCATGGGTCGCACGTTAGTGACGTGTTCGACCCCGGCTTCTTGCCACAGAACCTCTCCTAACCTCCCGAAACGTGCGTCGCACCCTCCTTGTCGCCGGTCTGCTCCTGGTCGTCGCCGCATGTTCAGGTGACGTCGAGGGAGAGCCCGGCATCGACGTAATCGATGTCAGCGGCCCGCTCGACGCCTCTGCCCTCGATTTCATGCGCACCTCGATCGAGAAGGCGGCGGTCGAATGATCAGGTGATGGCGGTGCTCCAGATCAATTCCCCGGCCGTACTGGATCGCCTGAGGCCCTGGAAGCGTTGCTGGACGTGGTCGAGAACCCACCCCTTGCCCTTGGCGGTTTGGGTCGGCCCTGCGCCTGCTGTGGCGTATGGCGGGGCGGCTAGATCGTCTACGACGCCGAGCATCGTGCCAGTCTCCGCCGGTTACGAGCATCGGACTTTCGTCGCCCAAGGTCGTCGGATCGGAGGTGAGCCACCGCTCGTGGTCGGTCACGTGACCGCCTGAGGAGGATTCGGGACTCGAGATCTAGCCCTCGATTCGCCAGTATCTCCAGGACCTGGACGGGGTCACCTTCGAAACGGCCGACAGGTCCGGTCGACCGTCGAGACCCTGAAGCCATTCGAGGACGGTGTCACCCTCAAGCCGGTGACCTTCCGGCAACCCGGTCTGGCCACCCGCTTCTGGCGTCTTGCCGCCACTCCCGAGGCGGCGTTCTTCTTCCTGGTAGTCGGGCTCACCATCGCCTCCTTCGAGTTCTTCGCCATCGGTCCCGGTGTGGCAGCCGGTGTGGCGGCGATTTCCCTCCTCCTCGCCGGCTGGGGCATCGTCACTCTTCCGGTGAGGTGGTGGGCCCTCGCCCTCGCCGTCGCCGGCTGGGCATTGCTGACGGCCGCCTATCAGAAGGGCGGAGTGCTCGTCCTCACCATCGATCGGCGCGGTGATGCTCCAGGTGGCCGGGTCGTTCTTCGTCTTCGGCTCAGGGCAGATCGACCCTCGTTGGTATCTGGTCCTGCCCTCGGTGCTGGCAGCCCTCTTCTTCTTCCTACTGGCGATGCCCACCGTGCAACGAGCGAGGTTCTCGACCAGAACGATCGGACGAGACGGTCTCATCGGGGAGAGGGGAATCGCGGTCGGTGGGTTCGACCCTGACGGCATCGTCGAGGTCAAAGGCGCACGGTGGCGGGCGACCGCCCACCGTGAGGCGGGGCTCGTCGCCGGGTCCGAGATACTGGTCTCGGGCGTCGATGGGATGTTCCTGGAGGTCGAGCCGGCCACCGACCCCGCGAAAACTGATTCTTGAAATCCCCATTTTCTTCCTTGCCGCCGGGCATTGCCCTGTGTAGGTTCGCGCCGGTTGTCGCTAGACAGGGAGGAGTCCGTTTGTCGGGCATGGACGATTGGCAGCTCGACGCCCTCTGCAGAGGGAGTCATGCCTACCTCTTCTTTCCGCCCTCGACGTTCGAACGCAAAGACGAGCGGGAGCGCAGAGAGATGAAGGCGAAAGCGATTTGCGGGGTATGTCCGGTGCGGGTCCCCTGCACCACACACGCCCTCCAGATCCGGGAACCGTTCGGTATCTGGGGAGGTTTTACCGAAGTAGAGAGAAGGAGCATGCCGCTGGTTGGATGACCACCGGCACCGGAGTCAGGGCTCACCGAAGGTGGCGCACATCGCCCCGCCGGATGGTGAGCCCTTCTCTATCCGCCCACTCGAGGATGGGCACCACGTACTTCCGTGACAGCCCGGTGTGGTCGCGGAAACGGGCCACGGTGAATGGCTCTGTCATCTCACCCAGCATTCGCTTGATCTCTTCGATCTGCTCGGGCAGATAGACGAGGGTGTCGGAGACACGGACCAGCCTGGCCTCCCTGATCAACAAATGGATCAGCTCGTCGCCCAGACCGAGTGCGTCGGCGTCAGGCACCGCCAAGCTCTCGCTCAACCTGGCTCGAGCTTTCTCCCACCTGAGTTGTGAATCCGGGTCCAAGCTCGAACGATGCTGTCGGGTCGAGACGTCAGGGCCACTGCGAACGATCTGATCGCTCCTCTCGACGAGGAGCTCAGCCAACTCGGGCGACGTGCCGAGAGTTGCCGAGAGTGTCGCCAACGGAATTCCTGGCCGGAGCGGATGCTGCTCGTGATGCTCGGTGACGATCGCTTCCGCCCGAGACCGGAGCTCATCGAAGCGTTCGTGGGTCAGAGCAGTGTCGCCGACCAGGACCGATCCCTGCGGGTGCCCTCCACCACTGTGCGCGGCAAGACGCTCGACGTCGTCCATTCCGCGCACCCCCAGGAGCGCCGTCGCGACATCATCCCTCCCGGCCAATGGGTCGATGAGCCGTGCCGTCGCCATCGCCCGGGAAGGTGACCCGGGTGCCGGATCGATCACCGTGCCGCCGGCGACCACTTGACGACGTCCGGCTTCCCTCAGGATGAAGCGATCGCCGGTTCTCATCGGCAGGGCCACGGGGACCTCGATCAAGGCATACCCGTCCTCCAGCCGTTTGATCGTTGCGGAGTGGGCACCGCTGCCCAGATGGATGTGGAAAGCTCCTCGGGTGGAGAGAGCATCGATGTATCGGGCTGCTGTCAGCAATGCGGTGAATCGAGCCGACGGCTCCCACTGACCGGGCAGGCCCAGCATCGTTCCACGAGAGGCTTCCTCGCGATCTATTCCTGTCAGGTTCAAGGCGAGCCGTCGCCCCGGTTCGGCCGTCTCGATCTCACTCTCATGGCTCTGCATGCCGCGAATCCGGCCCCGTTTGCCGCCCGGCAGCAACTCGAGATGGTCCCCGACCTTCAGCGGGCCTTCGGTCAAAGTCCCCGTCACCACCGTGCCCGCGCCTCGAACCGAGAAGGCCCGGTCGACCCACAGCCGCGGCCGGTCACCACCATGCTGAATATCGGCCACTCGCGCCGCGAGTTCCTCCCGCAGCCGATCCATACCCTCACCTGTCCTGGCCGATACCGGGATGATCGGTGCCGTTTCCAGCGTGGTGCCGACCAGTTCCTGCGCGATCTCGATCTCGACTTCTGCGGCGACCGCCGGGTCGACGGCGTCGATCTTGGTCAGGGCGATGACGCCCGAAGCGATGCCCAAGGAGGTCGAGCACGGCCAGATGCTCTTCGGACTGCGGCATCCAGCCCTCGTCGGCGGCCACGACGAACAATGCGACGTCGATGGCCTCGATCCCGGCGAGCATGTTCTTCAGGAACCGCTCGTGCCCGGGCACGTCGACGAACGAGACCTCGCCCGCGGATCCGAGTGTGGTCCAGGCGAACCCGAGATCGATGGTCAGCCCGCGTTCCTTCTCTTCGGCCCAGCGGTCGGGGTCACGTCCGGTGAGCGCCTCGACCAGGGTCGACTTGCCGTGGTCGACATGGCCCGCGGTCCCGATCAGCGGCAACCGGCCACCATGTCCGCGATCACATCGTCGTCTTCCTCGGCCACTGCTCGGAGGTCGAGGATCAGGTCCTTTTCCATCCTCCGGGTCAGGACCGGGTGGTTGGCCCCGAGAAGACGGCCATGGAGATGGTCCTCATCCTTCAGGACGATCTGTGGTGTCGGAATGCCCACTCCGGGGAGGCTGCCCGCCCCAACGACGGATTCTCCGGGCCGGGCCACTCCTCCAACCCGGGCGGCAAGAGCGTCCACTCTGGCCGCGAGGTCCGACTCACTCAGCGTCGCCATCTGCCATATCGGGATCCGATTGGCCTCGCCGTTGGCGTAGGCCTCGAGCGTCACGGCCAGGGCGGCATCGGTCATGGCGTCGATCCTCAAGGCCCGGGCGAGCGGATTGCGCCGGAGCTGGTCAACCGCCTCGGCGGAGCCGACGATGATGCCCGCCTGTGGCCCGCCGACCAGCTTGTCGCCGCTGAAGGTGACCAGGTCGGCTCCCGCCTCGATCGACTGGCGGGCCCCCGGCTCTCCGGACAACCAGGGGGGCTTGGTGCCGAGCCACGGAGTGTCGCTGTCGAGCAAGCCAGACCCGAGATCGTGGATCAGCGGGACGTCTTGGTCGTGAGCGAGCTCGGCCAGATCTCGAACAGGCACATCAGCGACGAATCCATCGACCCGGAAGTTGGAGGGATGCACCTTCAAGACCGCTCCGCAGTCGTGGATCTGGAGAGCGGTGGCGTAGTCGCCAATCCGGGTTCGATTGGTGGTCCCGACCTCGACGAGTCGTGCGCCGCCCGCTTCCATCACCAATGGGAGCCGGAACGATCCGCCGATTTCGATGAGCTCCCCTCTGGCCACCGGGACGGCCCGCCCCGAGGCGGTGGCGGCCAGGGCGAGCAGCACCGCCGCCGCGTTGTTGTTGACGACGAGACCGTCTTCGGCACCGGTGAGTGTCTGCAGGAGAGCACGTAGGTACCCCCCGCGACCTCCGCGTTCTCCGTCGTCGAGATCGAGCTCGAGATTGGTGTAGGAGACGGCTGCCTTCAGCGCGGACTCGGCGGCTCCAGGCGAGAGAGGGGCTCGACCGAGATTGGTGTGCAGGAGCACTCCGGTGGCGTTGATCACCTTGTGGCTTGCCGACCGCCGCAGCCCGGCCGCCAGGTCGGCGGCGATGCGGCTCACGTCGGGCTCACCGCCACTGGCGATCTCGGCGCGGGCGAGGTCGAGCGCCGATCGGGCGCAATCGACGATGAGCAGTCTGGGGAGAGCGGTCTCGCCTAGCCCGTCGACCACCTGGTCGACCGGCGGGAGCCCCCGATACGGATTGTCGCTGGAAGCCACCGGGCAAGTCTGCCAGGTCCGTCCTACTGCGAACCTCAGGTTCCACGACCCGGATATGAAACCAACCGCCTCAGGTTCGTCGTGCGCTGACTGGTCAGCGGCTACCTGAGGCGATTGGCCCGTATGTGGGCCGGAGAACCTGAGGTTCGCCACTGTCGCGTTCCTAGGATGCCGGGATGGAGGCGCCTCTGGTCGAAGCTCGCCCCGCGGCAACCGTGATGCTGATCAGGGATACCGGGGCAGGGATCGAGGTGCTCATGGTTCGCCGCCGACCCCGGGGCTTCTTCGGTGGCCTGACCGTCTTCCCCGGCGGGGCGGTCGAGGCCGTAGATGCGTCCGGGCTGGCCGGCGATGTGGTGCCCGGCGACCACCCTGACCAGGAGTTCCGGGTCGCTGCCCTTCGAGAACTGGCCGAGGAGACCGGTCTCGCCTTGACCATCGATGGAGTGGCCTCGGCCCCCGACGGACGCGGCGAAGGCTTGCTCTCCACCATGCGCGCAGCCGGGATCCGGCTGGACGCGTCGGCGCTGACCCTCGTTTCCCGCTGGGTCACTCCCGAGGAGGCTCCAACCCGGTACGACACACGTTTCTATCTGGCCATCGCCGGGGGCACGCCGGACATCCGCATCGACGGCGATGAACTGGTCGAACACATGTGGGTCGCACCAGGCGATGCCCTCGTCATGCATGCCGATGGAGGTTTGGAGATGTTTCTGCCCACCATCGCCCATCTTCGCTGGCTGGAGCGAAGAGCCACGGTTCACGATGCCGTCAACGCCGCAAGTGGTGCCGACGCCCGTTCCCTGGTCGAGCCAAGACGCATGGAGGACGGCAGCTTCGTGCCCATCCACCTCCCCGCAGACGACTGATGCGAATCCAACGGATCCTCGCCAACAATCCGGGGCCCTTCACGGGGTCTGGGACCAACACGTGGCTCGTGGATGACAGCGGGGGATGCGTCGTGATCGACCCCGGCCCGGTGGACGACGTCCACGGCGATCGGATCGTGGAGCAGACAGCCCGGCTGACCCCACTCGGGGTCCTGGTCACACACACCCATTCCGACCATGCCCCGCTGGCCAACCCCCTGGCCCGAGAGCTGGGTGTTCCCGCCTACGGGTATGCGCCAGGCCCCGCCTTCGACCCCGACCTGCGCATCGGCGAAGGCTCTGTGATCGATATCGGCGAGAGCCGGCTCGAGGTGATCCACACTCCGGGTCACGCCGACGACCACCTGTGTTTCCGATTGGCCGACGTTCTCTTCACCGGCGATCACATAATGGGCGGATCCTCGGTGATGGTGGAAGACATGGGCAGCTATCTGGCCTCGCTGGAAAAACTCCGTGGGACGGGTCTGAGCAGGCTGAATCCCGGTCACGGCGATGAAATGGACCGTCCCGACGACGTGATCGATTGGTATCTGGCCCATCGTCGTCAGCGGCATGAGGAGATATTGGAGGCGATCCGGGCCGGCGCCGGCTCTACCGATGAGATCGTCGAGGTCGTCTATCGGGACGTCGATCGTGCGCTGCACCCGCTCGCCGCCCGTTCGGTCGAGGCGCACCTGGTGTTGCTGTTTGAGGAAGGGCGGATAGCCTCTTCGGGGCCCGTACTCGTCCCACTGCCCACCAACCCCACGTGACACACTACGCCAGGACCCTGCTCGCCCTGCTCGTCATGGCTGTGGCCCTCCCCGCCACTGCCCAAGTAACCGACGAGGACATCGACCGCGCCCGCAGCGAGGTCAACGAGATCATGGCCGAGGCCCAGTCGCTCGGCGACGAGGTCCAAGAGGCGTGGTCCCGCCAGTTCGCCCTGGATCGGGAGATCACCGATCTCAACGCTTCGATCGAACTGGCGAGGGTCAAGATCGGCGACACCGAGCAGAAGCTGGAAGAGGTGGCGGTCGAGATGTACATGGGTTCGTCCACCGCCACGTCCATGCAGGTGCTGTTCTCGGCGAGTGACGAGAGCTACGGGGCCGGCGTCGAATATCTCAGGAATGTGACCGGCAACGACGCCGACGTGATCAACCAGCTGCGCTCCTTCCGGGGCGAGCTCGATCGCCAGACCGGGCGCCTCGAAGAGGCCTCGGCCGAGCAGGAGGTCCTGACCGCCGATTTGGAGTCAAAGGCCGGGGACCTGCAGGGTCAGTTGGTGGAGGCGCAGGGGGTCTACGACGGCCTGGTCGCACAGCAGGCCGCCGAGGAGGCGGCCCGTCGCGCTGCGGAGGAAGAGGCACGTCGCAGGGCAGCGGAGGAGGCGGCGCGCAACGCCACGACCACCACCGCGCCCGGTTCGACGGAGCCCACCGACGGCGAATCCGAGGCGCCAACCGAGACCACCACGCCCCCTGAGGAGACACCCGATACAACTGTCCCCTCCGAACCGCCGCCGCCTCCGTCGTCAAGTGGCGGAGCATGTCCTGTGGCCGGAGCCGTCTCGTTCTCCGACTCCTGGGGCGATGCCCGATCAGGGGGTCGTGCCCATCAGGGCGTGGACATGATCGCTGCCAGGAACACGCCGATCGTCGCCATATATTCGGGGACGATCCAGCGACTGACCGATGGCAGCCTCAGTGGTCTCGCCATCTGGTTCCGCTCCGACGGTGGCGACACGTTTTTCTATGCCCACCTCGAGAGCTTTGCCGACGTGAGTGACGGACAGAGTGTGTCCGAGGGTGAGGTGATCGGCTACAACGGGACATCGGGCAACGCGCCCGAATTCCTCCCCCATCTCCACTTCGAATATCACCCCGGTGGAGGTTCTGCGGTCAACCCGTATCCGCTGGTTCGAGATCTCTGCTGATCTCCCCCTGAATGCCGAAAGAGGACCCTTTCGGGTCCTCTTCCGATCAGCCTCCCTGCTGATGCCCCTAGCCCCCACGCACCGAGGCACGTTCTGGTCGTCATCTTCCGTCACGGAGAGTGGTCGTTAAAGGACAGTTCGCATTCCCACTCGTTATGACTAGTCACCTGGAGACAGATGCGACCCTGGTCGTCGCGGTGGATCGTCACTCGTTACCCTCTCACCCACCTGATAGGGGAGAAGACAGATGACGACCGAGCCGCCAATTCCACCGGATTCCGGAGCGCCGATCGAGCCCGTCCCACCTGCACAACCGAGCGAGCCGGCGGTCCCGCCGACACCTCCGCCCCCGCCTCCCCCGCCGGTGCCTGGTGGCGCGGCCGCGTTCCAGGTTGGAGAAGCCTTCAACTATGGATGGAAGAAGTTCCAGGAATACCTGGGACCGATCCTGATCGCAATGCTGATCTTCATCGTCGTCGGCGGGGCTGTGAACCTCATCGCCACTCTTCTTGGTGGAGGATTCGGGGAGCTCACCGATACGGACGACATCGGCATCGGCATGTTCTTCGGGGTCGGCTACCTGATCTTCTCGCTTTTGAGCGCACTGGTGAGCCTTCTCATTCAGGCCGCGGTAGTGCGTGGTGCCCTGAAGATCACCGAAGGGCAGAGAATCGAGCTCAGCACGTTCCTGTCGACCGAGCACCTCGGTCAAGTGGTGCTGGCATCGATCCTGTTGGCCATCGGCACCGCCATCGGACTGATCCTGTGCATCGTTCCCGGGCTGATCCTGATCTTCTTCTCCATGTTCACTTATCAGTTCATCCTCGACAAGGGGCTCCCGGCATTCGACGCGATCAAGGCCAGCTTCGCCCTGGTCAACAAGAATCTCGGCTCGGTGGTCGGGCTTTTCTTCGCCTCGATCCTGGCCTTCATCGTCGGCGCCATTCTCTGTGGGATCGGGCTGATCGTGGCGATCCCGGTGACGATCATCGCAACGGCGTACGCCTACAAGCTGATGACCGGCCAGCCGGTTACTCCGTAATCGCAGCGCAACCGTGACCGCGTAGGCTCCGCGTGCGGTCGCCACTTGGGCGGCCGCGGGAAGGAGGTCTCATGGATACTGCGGACGAGATCCTCTCGCAGATCCCGCTCGATCAACTCGCCCAACAGCTCGGCGTCGACGAGGCGACCGCAGAGCAAGCCGTGCGTCAGGCCGTGCCCGCTTTGTTGGGCGGGATGGAGGCCAATGCGAGGGATCCGGGGGGTGCCGCTTCTCTCGAAAAGGCCCTCGGCCAGCACGCCGGGAGCCCATTGGAGGGTCTGGACCTCGGCTCGATCGACACCGCCGATGGTGAGGCCATCGTCGGCAATGTTTTCGGCGACAACAGTGAACAGGTGATCAACAAGCTGGGCGAGCAGGGAGGTGGCTCGGGAATCATGCAGAAACTGCTCCCCATCCTCGCCCCGATCGTCCTCAGCATGCTGGCGGGCAAGTTCCTTGGGCAGGGTCAGGCGGGACCCGGACAAGACTCGGGACCCGTGCCGTCAGGTGGCGGAACGGGTGGCCTCGAAGACCTCATCGGCAGTGCCACAGGAGCCGGTGGGTCGGCTGGCGGGATCGGTGACTTGCTTGGCGGGCTGCTCGGGGGCAGCGGGGGGTCCGGCGGCTCCTCGGACGTCATTGGAGACCTACTTGGTGGTTTGCTCGGAGGCGGCAGCAAGGGCTGAGTTTCCTCCCCCAGGAGCGGAGCGACGTGGGGGGAGGCCCAGGGCCGGAGGGAGTGCTGGTCAGGCCGGCAACTCCTCCAACTCGGTGAGGATCTTGGCGATGCGGCCGGTGCAGGTCTCGAGATCGGCCGGCGGCACCAATTCGACGAGTCGGGCGGCGGCGTCGCGCATGGCGATGCCTGCGGGTGAGTCGGCTACCGGTCGTCACCACGGGAGTTCCGTGATCGCCGCCGGGGACGACCTCGGGATCGAGCGGAATCGAGGCGATGAGGGGCACACCCAGGTCGTCGGCCAGCTCACGCCCGCCTCCCTCGCCGAACACGTCGTGGACCCGGCCACAGGCGCAGGCGAGACCGGCCATGTTCTCGATGACACCGACCACCGGCATGTGGGAGCGCCGCGCCATGTCGGCCACACGGACAGCCACCTTCTGCGCCGCCCGTTGCGGTGTGGTGACCACCACCATCTCGGCTTGGGGGAGCATGCGGGTCAGCGCCATCTGGATGTCGCCGGTGCCTGGTGGGAGGTCGATGATCAGGTAGTCGAGCTCGCCCCATTCCACCTGCTTGAGGAACTGCTCCAGTGCCTTTGACAACATGAGCCCGCGCCACATGAGCGCCGTTTCCTCGGTCTCGATGATGAGCCCTGTCGAAACCAGCTTCACGCCCTGAGCCTCGACCGGCACGATCAGCTTGCTGTCCTCGTTCGCCTCGAGACGATCCTCGACACCGAGCATCCGCGGTGTGGAGAAGCCCCAGATGTCAGCGTCGAGAAGGCCAACACGGAACCCGGCCTGGGACATGGCCACTGCGACGTTCACAGCGATGGATGATTTTCCGACGCCGCCCTTGCCCGATCCGATGGCGATGACTCTGGTCGTGGGGGAGACCTGGGTCGGCTCGGCGCTCGCCCGTGCCTTCGCCCTGGCCACCGACATGAGGCCGGCCCGCTGCTTCTTGGTCATCGCGGTGGTTCGCACATCGACGTGATCCACGCCCGGCATCGACTGCACCCGGCGTTTGGTGTCGTTCTCGATCTGGTTTCGCAGCGGGCACTCCGCAACCGTCAGGGCGATGCCGACTACCACCGACGTGCCGGTGATGTCGACATCGGTGACCATCCCCAACTCGACGATGTTGCCGCCCAGCTCCGGGTCGCGGACACCTTCGAGCGTCTTGATGACGTCGTTGCGGGTGACCATTGCACTCCCAATGGTAATTTCCACTACCGATATAGGGGGAATGGTCCAGGGGCCGGAGGCGGTTAATATGGACGACACAGGCCACCAGGTTCAGGACCAGAGTTAAAAGCAATGACACAGATCCTCAGCATCAAGTCGAACAAGCCCGAGAAGACGGTCGAGGTGACCGACTTCGCCGTGACGAAGATCGGCGAGTTGATCGCCGCGGAAGGGGAGCCCGGGCTCGCCCTTCGCATGGCGGTCCGCCCCGGCGGCTGCAGCGGGTTCTCCTACGAGATGTTCTTCGACAGCCAGATCGACGACACCGACATCGTCGAGGAGTTCGGCGACGTCAGAGTGGTCGTCGATCCACAGAGCGCCGAGATGGTCAAGGGCTCGACCCTCGACTACAAGGACGGTCTGATGGGAGCGGGGTTCTCCATCAACAACCCCAACGTCAGTCGCACCTGCGGCTGCGGCAACAGCTTCTCCTGACGCCGCTTGAGGGTTGGGTCGCCCCCAGGGGTACCCTCAGCCTGGTATCGACCAGGAGCCCTCGTTTGCCCAAGAAAGTCCTTTCGACCCCGTCGGCGCCCAAGGCGATGGGCCCGTATTCCTTCGCCGCAGAGGCCGGTGGGTTGGTGTTCCTGAGCGGGCAGGTCGCCCTGGATCCGGCCACGGGTGAGCGCCGTCCGGACGACGTCGAGGTGCAGGCCCGGCAGGTGATGGACAACATCGGCGTTGATTCTCGGCGACGTCGGGCTGACCTACCAGGACATCGTGAAGACAACGATCTTCATGGCTGACATGGCCGACTACCCCAAAGTGAACGACGTGTACGGCTCATACTTCGGGACCGAGCCTCCGGCGCGCTCCGCCATTCAGGCGGGTGCCCTCCCGGGAGGCTTCCTGGTGGAGATAGAGGTGGTGGCAGCGAGATGAACAAGCAAGAGATCTTCGGGGCCCTGGGCCTCGGCGACCACAACAGTGGTGTATTCGCCGGCGAGTGGCTCGAGCCCACCGGCGACCAGATCGAAGTGGTCAACCCCACAACCGGCGAGACGCTGGCGACCGTTGGCATGGCCTCGGAAGCGGATTACGACCGGGTGGTCGCCCAGTCGGTCGAGACATTCGATCGGTGGCGCCTTCTGCCCGCCCCCCAGCGCGGGCAGTACGTCCGACGTCTGGGCGACGCCCTGCGGGAGAACATCGAGCCGCTCGGCGCCCTGGTCACCCTCGAGATGGGAAAGATCTTCCCCGAGGGTGTCGGCGAGGTGCAGGAGATGGTCGACATCTGTGACTTCGCCGTGGGACTCTCCCGGCAGCTCTATGGGAGCACGATGGCTTCGGAGCGGCCCAATCACCGAATGTACGAGCATTGGCATCCGCTCGGCCCGGTCGGAGTGATCTCGGCCTTCAACTTCCCGGTCGCCGTCTGGTCGTGGAATTCCGCCCTCGCCGCCGTCTGTGGCGACACGGTGGTTTGGAAGCCATCGGAGCGGACCCCACTCACTGCTATCGCCGTCACCCGCATCGCTCACGAGGTGATGGAGGGCAGTGGCTTCGAGGGCGTGTTCAACCTTGTCGTCGGCGACGGGGCCACGGTCGGTAACCGGATGAATCAGGACACGAGATTGCCCCTCATCTCAGCCACCGGGTCCTGCAACATGGGACGCATCGTCGGTCCGGCCGTCGCCCAGCGCATGGGCCGGACGATCCTCGAGCTCGGTGGCAACAACGCGGTGATCGTGATGGATGACGCCGACATCGATCTCGCTGTCCGGGCCACCTTGTTCTCGGCCGTTGGCACTGCCGGCCAGAGATGCACCAGCCTTCGCCGGCTCCTCGTCCACCGTGCCGTCGCCGACAAGCTCGTGAGCCGACTCACCGAGGCCTACAAACAAGTGAGCATCGGCGACCCGCTGGAGAGCGGGACCCTCATGGGCCCACTGGTCGGGGAGCGCGCCGTCGTGCAGATGATGGACGCCCTCGATATCGCACGTGAGCAGGGGGCGAGGATCGTCACCGGAGGCAACCGCCTCGACAGGCCCGGGTTCTTCGTCGAGCCCACCATCGCGGTGGTGCCCAAGGAGGCGTCGATCACCCAACAGGAGACCTTCGCCCCGATCCTGTGGGTCATCGAGTTCGACACCCTCGACGAGGCGATCGAGATTCAGAACGGAGTGACCCAGGGCCTCTCCTCGGCCATCTTCACCGAATCGATCAAGAATGCCGAGCGATTCCTCAGCGACGGCGGCTCCGACTGCGGAATCGCCAACGTCAACATCGGGACGTCGGGTGCCGAGATCGGCGGCGCATTCGGCGGCGAAAAGGAGACCGGTGGGGGCAGGGAGGCTGGGTCCGACGCCTGGAAGGCGTACATGCGCCGGCAGACCACCACGATCAACTGGGGTGACGACCTGCCTCTGGCCCAGGGCATCGAGTTCGGCTGACAGTGGATTCGGCCGAATGGGATGAGCGGTATCGCGCTCACGACCATCTGTGGTCGGTCACTCCCAATCTCTTCGTAGCGGATCGCTTGGGCGGCATGGCTCCGGGCCGAGGCCTCGATCTCGCCGCGGGCGAAGGGCGAAATGCGATCTGGCTCGCCTCACTCGGTTGGGAGATGACCGCGGTCGACTTCTCCGAGGTGGCAATCAGCAAGGGCAAGGCGCAGTCTGACGCAGTCGACTTCGTGGTCGCCGACGTTCGGACGTGGGAAACCGAGCAGAGTTTCGATCTCGTGCTCATCGCCTATCTGCACCTGGTCCCGGGCGATTACGAGACAATCGTGCGGCGGGCGAGAGATTGGCTCGCCCCCGGGGGCGAGCTGTTTCTGATCGGACACGATGTGTCCAACCCGACCGATGGCTGGGGCGGGCCCCAGTACCCGGAGCTCTTGTGGGATGTGCCCGAGGTGCTCGACTGGCTCGATGGTCTCGTCATCGTCGAGGCCGAGGTGGTGAATCGCCCCGTCGACACGGACGAGGGCCGCAAGTACGCCCGAGACACCCTGGTGAGGGCGAGGACGTCCTAGACCCGATCGAGGGCGGATTCGAGGTCCGCGATCAAGTCCTCGACGTCTTCCAGCCCGACCGAGAGCCGGACCAGCCCGTCGGTGATGCCCGCGGCCACCCTCTCCTCAGCCGGCACCGCGGCGTGGGTCATCGTGACCGGGTGGGTGATCAGCGATTCCACCGCACCCAGATTCTCGGCGAGACTCCACAGCTCGACCGCGTCCATCAGCTTCTTGCCTGTCTCCGCACCGCCGTGCACCTCGAAGCACACCAGGGCGCCGAACCCGCTGGCCTGACGCGACGAGAGCTCGTACTGCGGATGGGACGTCAGCCCCGGGTAATTGACGTAGTCGACCTTGGGGTGATCCCGAAGCCACTCGGCGATGGTCAGGGCATTTGCCGACTGCCGGTCCATGCGCTCGCTCAATGTCTTGACTCCCTGCAAGGTGAGCCAGGCCACCATCGGCGACATCACCAGCCCGGCGGAGATGCGGGCGAAGGAGATCTTCTCCTGGAGCTCCTCGTCGTCGACGACCACCGCCCCGCCGAGCGTCGCGTTGTGACCATCGAGGAACTTGGTCGTCGAGTGAATGACGATGTTGGCGCCGAGGTGGAACGGCTTCTGGAAGTAGGGGGTGAGGAACGTGTTGTCGGTGACATGAAGCGCGCCGGCCGATCGGGTGATCTCCGAGATGGCCGCCAGATCGGTCACCTTTAGCGTCGGATTGGCCGGGCTCTCGGTGAAGACGATGCGTGTTTCGGGCCGCATCACCGCTTCAACTCTGTCTGCATCCGAGGCGTCGGCGAAGGTGACGTCGACTCCGAACTTGGTGAGGAACTGATCGGCGAATCGATAGGTGCCCCCGTACACGACGTCGGCAATGATCACGTGGTCCCCCGCCCGCAGGAGGCCGAGGAAGACGGCGACGGTGGCCGCCATCCCGGAGGCATAGGCCGTGGTGTCATGACCTTCCTCCAGGGCGGTCAGCTTCTCCTCGAGGGCGCGCACCGTCGGGTTCCCGCCCCTGCTGTAGGAGTACCCCTTGCCCATGTACTCATCTACCGAGTCCTGGACGAAGGTCGTCGACTGGTGGATGGGGGTGAGGATCGCCCCGGTGGTCGGGTCGGGCGTCACCCCGGCGTGTACCTGCTTGGTCCGGAAACCCATCGGTCAATTGTGGTCGGTCGGTGCTGGTTGGGGCGAACCTGAGACGATTCGGCCCGTATCCGGGTCGCAGAACCTCAGGTTCGCCGTTACACCCGAACTACCCGAAGCGGTACCCCACGGAGCGGACGGTCGTGATCCAGGAGGCGCGCTCCTCGCCGAGCTTGGAGCGGAGGCGACGGATATGGACATCGACGGTGCGTGCGCCGCCGTAGTAGTCGTAACCCCAGACCTTGGAGAGAAGCTGTTCCCGGGACCAGACACGGATCGGATTCGCGACCAGGAATCGAAGCAGTTCGTACTCCATGAAGGTGAGGTCGATCGGCTTGGAGGCCAGCGTGGCCTGGTAATTGAGGGTGTTCAACTCGAGGTCCTTGAACACCACCAGATCGTCAGTCTGCTCTTCCTTGTTCAGCCGCTGGACGCGCAGCCTGAGCTCGAGCGGGTCGACCGGGGCCGTGATGAAGTCGGAGATGCCGCTCGTGGAATCGACGAGAGCGAGTTGGTCGAGGGAGATGGCGAGTATGACGGGCAGTCCGATCTCCTCCACGATCCGGGTCACCTCTCGCAGACGCCGGATCGGCTGGTCGCCGAGCTCGACCAAGAGGATGTCGGCGTCGTTGATCACACGTTCCTCGGGCACCAGCTCGGGGGCCGCGACATGGGTCGCCCCGGCCAGGAGCAACCCGTCGAGGATGCTCTCCGAGCAGTCGGGAGGGTGGATGGCGACGTTCACAGGGCGGGATTCACAGGACCGGCAGATAGCTCTCTAGCTCGAAGCGCGAGACGTGGTGCTGATAGCGGTCCCACTCCTTGCGCTTGTTGCGGAGGAACCAGTCGAAGACATGCTCCCCGAGGGCCTCTGCGATCAGCTCGGACCCCTCCATGAGGTCGAGCGCCTCGGACAAAGTCTCGGGGAGGCGCTTCGCCCCGGCGGCGGCGCGTTCGGCCGGCGTCATGAGATGGATGTTGGCCGAGATCTCGGGTGGCAGCTCGTATCCCTCCTTGATGCCTGCCAACCCTGCCGCGAGGATCACCGAAAGTGTCAGGTAGGGGTTGCAGGCGGCGTCGGCGGCCCGATACTCCACGCGGACACTCGATGGCTTGCCCTTCTTCACCGTCGGAACCCTCACCAGAGCCGATTGGTTGTTGCGGGCCCAGGAGATGTAGATGGGTGCGTCGAAGCCGTCGACCAGCCGTTTGTAGGAATTGACCCATTGGTTCGTGATCGCGGTCATCTCTGCGGCATGGCGGAGGATGCCGGAGATGAACGCTTGGCCGATCTTGGACAGGCCGCCCGGGGTCCCCGGCTCGTGGAACGCGTTGACATCATCCTCGAAGAGAGACAGATGCAGGTGCATGCCCGAGCCGTCGTGTTCCTCGAGCGGCTTCGGCATGAACGTGGCGTAGATCCCATGCTTCAGGGCCACTTCCTTGACCGTCAGGCGTGAGGTCATGATGGTGTCGGCCATCGTCAGCGCATCGGTGTAGCGGGCGATGATCTCGTGCTGGCTGGGCGCTACCTCGTGATGGGAATGCTCGATCGGGATGCCCATCTGCTCCAGCGCGTTGATCGTGTCTCTCCGGTAGTCCTGGGCGACGTCGAGCGGAGTCATGTCGAAATAGCCCCCGTGGTCGAGCACCTCGGGCTCGGGCCCGGAGTCCCTGAAGTAGAAGAACTCGAGCTCCGGCGCGGCGTAGAAGTTGTATCCCATCTCCGAGGCGCGGCCCAGGTTCCGCTTGAGGACGATCCGGGGGTCGCCCGAGAAAGGCTCGCCATCGGGTGTGGCGATGTCACAGAACATCCGAGCCACCTGCTGTTCGGTGCGCCAGGGGAGCACCCCAAAGGTCGACGGGTCGGGTCGGGCCAGCATGTCGGCTTCCTGGATACGGGCGTACCCGTCGATGGCCGATCCGTCGAAGGTCATTCCCTCCTCGAACGCAACCTCGAGCTCGGCCGGGCTGATCGATACCGACTTGAGGAAGCCTTGGACGTCGGTGAACCAGAGCCTGATGAATCTGATCCCACGCTCCTCGACGGTGCGCATGACATATTCGGCCTGCTTGTTCACGCCATTTCCCGGATCGGTTGAGCACACATTATGAGACCGCATCCCCGGGAAGGGAATCCCCCACCGGGATGGGCCGGCCGATGGTGAGTCGGACAGCGAGAAGCGTGGCGACCGCAGCGAGCGTGACGATCACGCCCAATGCGACCGGCAGGGACCAAGCGGTGGCGGCGACGCCGATCAGCGCTGGGGCGACCATGAACCCGAGACGGGTGCCGACGGTGAGAGCGGCCAGACCCGACCCTTCTCCAAAGGAGCGATGTGATCCGGCCAGCTTGTACAGCACCGGCAGATGCGACCGAGATGCCCAGTCCCCAGACGGCGAAGCCGATCAACGACGTCACCACTGTCTGGAGCCCGACCACAAACAAGCAAGCGACCACCGAGACGACGATGCCGGCGTACAGGGTCGGAATCGCCCCGAATCGATCGACCACGTGATCGCCGGCGAGGCGACCGATCAGCATCCCCCCGGTGAAGACGATGACACCCGTCCCCGCCAGGGCCTCTCCGGTCCCGGTGATGTCGACGAGAAAGAGGGCGCTCCAGTCGAATGGCGCGCCTTCTATGAACACGGCAAAACCGCCGGCCAGCATCAGTCCGAGGGCGAGACGGCCGGACCGCTCTCCCTCGCGACGACGGGGAGCGGTTTCCGGGATCAGGCGTGCGGCATACAGGGCGGTAACCAGACCGATCACCGAGACGATCAGAAGTTGGATTCCCAATTCGATCCCCACCAGGACGGCCAGCGCGCTGAAGCCCGAGCCGAGCAGTGTGCCCAAGCTCCACAAGCCATGCAGCCTCGTCATCACCGACCGGCCCACGGCCTCCTCGACCCGGACCCCGACGGCGTTCATCCCGACGTCGGCTTGGGCGTCGATGAAGCCGATGATCGCAAGAACCAGCGCGAGCACCAGGGCCACGGGGGCGACAGCAATGAGGGGGAGAACGACATAGACCGCGGCCCCGGCAATCACGGCCGTCCGGCGAGCACCGAAGCGTCCCACGACGAGACCGCTCAGAGATGAGCCGATCAGCGACCCAAGTCCGCCGAGGGCCAGAGTGAGGCCGAGGGTGCTCAGGTCGATCCCGAGACGGTCCCTCAACTCGGGAAGGCGGGGAAGCCAGCTTCCGACGACCACCCCGTTGACGAAGAACAGGAGAGCCACGCCGAGGATGGCCCGTTTCGTGCCGTTCAGCTTCGGGTCCTCAGCGAGTCAGCCGACGCGACGACGTGTGGCCAACCACTTCCGCCTCAACGAGCGACGCTCGTCCTCGGTCGTGCCGCCCCAGATCCCTGCCCTTTGGTTCGTCTCCAGGGCGTACTCGAGGCAGTCGTCGATCACGGCGCAACCCAGGCAGATCTCGAGGGCCCGATCGATGGCAGTGGCGTCCGTGTCACCGACAGGGAAGAACAGAGTGTGGCGGTAGCCGGAACATGCGGCTCGCTCTCTCCACTCGGCCGCCAGCTCCGTTGTCAGCTGCACCGGGCCTGTGCTCATAGCGCGAGTTTCGCGTTGATCCCCTTGTTTGCCAAGACGACGAGTTCTCGGGTCAGGTTTCGTTCCCCGTGTCGGACTCCGGCTTCTCGCCGTCAACCGACTCTTCGGGCGGCTCCGGAGCGACATCGGGTTCGGCCTCCTCCGGACGGATGTGTGCTCCGCCGGTCGCAGCGCCGCGGCAGCGCCTGCTGCTGCCGCGGTCGGTGATCTCGTCCGTCTCCGTGGAGGCGATAGGACTCGTCGACCGTCGGATCGGGACCTCGTCATCGACGACGGGCTGCTCGGGAACGACCTCGGCCTCGCGGGTCCGGTTGAAGGCGAGGACGAGCAGGCCGATCAACGCCAGCAATCCGACTCCGGCCGCAATCTGGGAGAACAGGGTTGTCAGCGGGTCGGCGGTCAGCTCGACGAATCCGAAGCCATCACAGGCGCCACCCTCTCCTTCGATGCCGCCACCGACTTCGAAGACGCCGTCGAGCTCGAGACCGGTGAAATCCGACACCTCGGCGATGTAGGCGGAAATGTCGGCAACTTCACCCGCGTTCTCGGTGTCCTCGTCGGTGTTGGGCTCGGGCTCGTCATTGGACGCCACAACGAGGGGGAAGCCGCCGATATCCACATAGATCTCCCAGAGATGGTTGGTTATCGGTGCAGGTGATATGGCTGACCAGGAGAGGCTCCCTTCGGGGTCGACCTGGAACGGGTCCTGTCGGCTGGTGTCGGTGACCGTCGTGCTGTCGACGGATGACTCGGCCTGCACCGCACAACCACCGTTGATCTGACCGCTCTCGTTGACCTCGGCAATCCCTGTTGCGCCCCAACCGATGAGCGCCACGGCCAGGACGAGAGGCACGACGCTGGCGAAAGCCCCGGCCCGCTCTCTCCCCGCCCCGCTCATCAGGATCCCGATCAAGGCGAAGACACCGGCCGACCCGTACAGGAGGAGTCTGTCCAACGGCCACACGCCGGCCTGTTGGAGGAGCACAGCCACGGCGAGCCCGAGGAGGAGTCCCAGGAAGAAGCCGCTCCAGGGTCGGGCTTGCTTCCGCACCCGGACCGTCTCTGCGTTCCCTTGATCGTTTCCCATCGTGTCCTCCTGTCCGCAGGAGAATCTACAAGTGTCCTTTTCGTTCAACCCGGATACCCTCTCCCCATGCCCCGCATCCGTGCGACCTCGATCGACGAGCACAAGGCCCTGACCCGCGCCTCCCTTCTGGCGTCGGCAAAGACCTTGATCGCCGACGCCGGCACGGCCGAGATCCCGTTGGGAGAGATCGCCCTCGCTTCCGGGGTCGGCCGGACCACCCTGTACGACTACTTCGTCGACAGGGACGACTTGATCGCCACCATGGTGGAGGCGGAGTTGCCCGGGGTGATCGACGATCTCATCACCACGAGCTCC
Organism: uncultured Acidobacteriota bacterium; assembly: GCA_963843585.1. GTDB lineage: Bacteria > Actinomycetota > Acidimicrobiia > Spongiisociales > ZC4RG35 > JARDZU01. The sequence goes on along the minus strand of CAWJLJ010000003.1, from coordinate 142,021 downwards.
CGATCCGGGACTGCGGGCGAGCGATTGGCCGATCTCGCGGTACGAACCGTCGAGTTCGTCGCCGGCGACCCCGTGTTCGGTCTGATCCTCCATCGTGAGGTCGGACGCATGGGTTTGGAGGCTCAGCAAAGGATCCGCGCCGCGCACTCGCATCTGGCCGAGGCCATGATCGGTCTCTATTACGAGGGCGTGGCAGCAGGGGAGTTTCGGTCGATGCCTGCCGAGCTGGCCGGACGGCTCATCCAGGACACGATCATGTCAGCGGCCAAATCGGTGATATCCGCCTCCGATCCGCAACAGCACACCCAGACGGTGACGAGCCACCTACGACAGTTTCTCTTAGGTGGTCTTCGTCTCGACCGTTAACCATTTGGTAATCCAGATGCTCTAAACAGTGAGCAATAGATGGAAGCTTTCAACCCAGACCACTTCCTGAACCGCGAGCTCTCCTGGCTCGAGTTCAACCGGCGGGTTCTGTCCCTGGCAGGCAGGCCCGATTTCCCCCTGCTCGAACAGGTGAAGTTCCTGGCGATTTGGGCCTCGAACCTGGACGAGTTCTTCCAGGTGAGGGTGGCCGGTCTCAAGGAACAAGTCGCTCACGGCGTCGGGCTGACGCCACCGGACGGGATCACGCCGAGTCAGCAGCTGGCGGCGATCCGAAGCGAGGTGGAGGTCCAGTACGAGGCCATCTCCAAGCAGTTCCTCTCCGAGGTCGCTCCGGCGCTGGCCAACGAGGGCATCGTGTACAGCGACTACTCGACGCTCGATCCCGATGACAAGGAGTACCTCGACCACCAGTTCCGCGAGCTCGTGTACCCGGTGCTGACCCCCCTGGCGGTCGATCCATCACACCCATTCCCCTACATCTCGAACCTCTCACTCAACATGGCGGTGGTGGTCAGGAACCCCGAGACCGGGCTGACCAGATTCGCTCGGGTCAAGATTCCACCGATCCTGCCTCGATTCGTCGTCCTTCCCGACCTGGAGCGATTCGTCCCACTCGAGCAGGTGATCGGCGCCCACCTGACCGCACTCTTCCCGGGGATGGAGGTCCTCGGACAGGATGTGTTCCGGGTTACGCGCAACGCGGACATCGAGGTCGAGGAGGACGAAGGCGGCGACTTGCTCATGGCTATCGAGTCGGAGCTGACCCAGCGACGGTTCGGGAGCGTGGTTCGGCTGGAAGTCCATCCCGACATGCCCGACGAGGTGCTCGACCTGCTGATGAGGGAGATGGGGGCCACCGAGGACGACGTCTATCGGATCGACGGCCCTCTCGACCTGGCCGGGCTGATGGGGCTGTTCGACCTGGACCGACCCGAGTTGAAATTCGAGGTCTTCGCCGGGGTGACCCCGGCGCGGTTGGTCAGCCCCCCCGGTGAGCTCGTCGACATGTTCCATGTGATCAAACAGGGCGATCTGCTGACCCATCATCCCTACGACTCGTTCAGTTCGTCGGTCGAGCCGTTCTTGGAGCGTGCCGCCCGTGATCCGAAGGTGCTCGCGATCAAGGTCACGCTCTATCGAACGTCCAGCGACAGCCCGGTCATGGCCTCGTTGATCAAGGCTGCGGAAAACGGGAAACAGGTGGCGGCGCTCGTCGAGTTGAAGGCCCGATTCGACGAGGAGCGGAACATCGAGTGGGCCCAGCGGTTGGAGGACTCCGGGGTCCATGTCACCTATGGCGTGGTCGGGCTCAAGACTCACACCAAGATCGCCCTCGTGGTTCGGCGGGAAGGCGAGGGAGTGGGGCGCTATGCCCATATAGGCACCGGGAACTACAACGAGAAGACGGCGCGGACCTACGAGGACATCGGGATGTTCACCGCCGATCCCGAGATCGGCGCCGACCTCTCCGACCTGTTCAACTATCTGACCGGGTACTCCCGTCAGACCACCTTCAAGCGGCTCGCCGTGTCGCCGACCGGGATTCGCAGCCGCCTCACCGAGCTGATCGAAGACGAGGCCTCCCGCCCGGACGGGCACATCACCCTGAAGATGAATTCACTCGTCGACGCCGGCATGATCGAGTCGCTCTACGAGGCCTCCAACAGCAGGGACCCGCGTTGACCTCATCGTGCGGGGGATCTGCTGTCTTCGCCCCGGAGTGGAAGGGCTGTCGGAGAACATCACGGGTCAGGTCACTGGTCGGCAGGTACCTGGAGCACTCCCGGGTCTATCGCTTCGGCGCTCGGGGTCGCACCCGCCATTACTACATCGGCTCGGCTGACCTGATGCCGCGGAACCTCGATCGCCGCGTCGAGGCCCTGGTTCCGATCACCGATCCGGATCTCCAATTCCGGGTCGACGAGGTGCTCGATGTCCTCCTGGCCGACGACAATCTGGCCTGGGCCTTGCGTCCCGATGGGACCTGGGAGCGTGTCTCGCCTTCGGCAGGTGTGGATGCCCACATAGCTCTGCAGGAATTGGCCCGGGCTCGCGCCTCGGCCGTTCTCTAGCGCGTGACTCCTGGCGCTGTAGAGCCGATGGGGGCCTGTCACACCTTTCAGCTCGACAGGCCCGATTTCTGAGAACTCGAGCTTGTCGTCGGCGACGGCATCGACCACCTCCTGGCTCACCACCACCTCACCGGGCCGTGCGTAGTCGGCGATTCGGGCTGCGACGTTGACCGTCCGGCCGAAGTAGTCCCCTTCCTGGAACAGCACCGGTCCGGCGTGAAGCCCGACATGTGCCGACGGCAGCCCGAGGTCAGGTGCCGCCTCAACCATCTCGAGGGCCGCGAGGACCCCGTCGGCCGGCTCCGGGAAGTGAAACATCACCCCGTCACCCAACCACTTGACGGGTGTGCCTCCGTGCCGTCTCGAGTGCCGCTCGACCATCGAGGCCAGTCTCTGCGCCAGATCGGCGGCGATCGAGTCCCCGCGTTCCTCGGTCAATCGGGTGTAGCCGGTCAAATCGAGGAAGCAGATCGCGGGCACGCGCTGTCGTGGGCGTGTGGAGGCCGGAGTCGGCCAGCGCGACCTCGAAACCCTCGAGGATGTTCCTGATCCAGGCTTTCGCCTGTTGACCGTGATAGATGGCGAGCAAGGCCTGGTCGATGACCTCGGCCAGGGCAGGGGAGAGCTCAGCCGAAGCCCGGTACAACTCTGCCGGGTCGTTCCCCGACTGGATGATCGGCATCAGCACCTCGCTCCGCCACCAATCGGATTCGGTCTCGGCGACGCGCCTCATGCTCTCGCCATACACACGCAGGGCGCGATCGACTACCGGCACCGCGAAATCCGCTCTCGTGTTGGAGCTGCACCAGGGGCACCACTTCCATCTCGTGCTCCTGAATGCGGTCCGTCGGCGTCGGGTGGAGCGAATCCCATCGCTTCCCTAATGGCCCCGAGCAACTCGATCGGGACCCCGATTCGCTCGCTCAGCTCCTCGAATGTCGTGTCGGTGAGCGAGCCCCATCGGTTGTTCGACGTCGTGTCGATGAAGTCGAGAGAGACCAGATCACGGCCGAGAGCCTCGCCGAGCCCGTCGAGTGGGAGACCGGCGTCTTCCAGCATCTGGACGATTCGAACCCGTTGCGGGCTTCCCGCCCGAAGGTTGCCATCTTCGTCGGTCTCGAGGATCCCCAGCTCCGTCAAGCGCTCGACGATACCCGGGTCGACACCGGCCAGGTCGGCGATCTCCTCTCGTGTTGCTGACGCCACCCTCCGGAGCGTAGGCCCCCAGCCCAACGTTCATCGCTCGTTCATCTGCAAGCAAACGCCCGGTAAACGACGCCCCATACGTTCACCTTGGGCGGTGGGGTTGTCCCGCGGCCTCGGAATGGGGAACGTTCCCGAACAAGGAGCACAAAGGGATGAAATCCCGAACCACCCGCCTATTGGGTCTGACCTTGGGGCCGTGACCCTCGTCCTCGCCGCTTGTGGTGGCGATGGATCCGGTGATGCCATCGAGCTGCACTGGCCACAGAGACACCGAGCCACGCGGCACGAGAGCCAGCGACTCGCCGATGGCGGTAGCGGCGGTGAGGCCTCAGGAAGCATTGTCGTATCCGGGTCGTCCACGGTCGAGCCAATCACCGCGAGGGTCGGTGAGGCCTTCGATGGTGCCAACCCCGGCGTGGCCACCTCAGTCGAGGGGCCCGGGACCGGCGATGGTTTCGCCAGATTCTGCGCCGGCGAGACAGATATCTCCGACGCCTCTCGTCCCATCTCCGAAGAGGAGATCGCCGCCTGTGAAGCATCAGGAATCGAATACGTCGAACTGCACATCGCCACCGACGGGTTGACGGTTCTCACCAGCCCCGAAAACGAGGCCGTGACGCTGCCTCGCTTTCACCGACCTCTACGCCTTGCTCGGCCCGGAGTCGGAGGGGTTCGCCAACTGGTCGGATGCCAATGAGCTGGCCGCCGAGTTGGGGGCACCGAACGCCCCCTATGCCGAGGAGCCACTGGTCATCACGGCACCTGGCGAGGAATCGGGCACCTACGACACCTTCGTCGAGTTGGTGATCGCCGACATCTCCGAGGAGCGTCTAGGCGAGGACAACGACTTCACGAGGGCCGACTACAACGCGTCCGCCAATGACAATGTGATCGTCCAGGGAATCACTGAGAACCCGACATCATTGGGATGGGTCGGCTTCGCCTTCTTCGAGGAAAACCAGGACGTGCTGAAGGCCATCGAGGTCGACAGCGGCGAGTCCGGCTGTGTCGCTCCGTCGGCAGACACGATCGCCAGCTTCGAGTACCCGCTCTCCAGACCCTTGTTCATCTACGTGAAGACCAATGACCTGGGAAGCCGCGCTGACCTCACCGCTTTCGTGGACTTCTACCTTTCCGACGAGGGACTGGCATTCGTTTCCGACGCCGGATACGTCCAGTTGCCGGCGGAAGACATCGAAGCGACGAGGGCGGCGTGGGACACCGCCAAGGGTTGATGACACGATCCGGGGCCGGGTGCGAGCCCGGCCCCGGGTCCTAACCTTCATCCGACGACGTATGGCCATAGTCGAGCAACAGCGGGAAACAACGATCGATCTGACCGGTGACGTGCGCCGGCGCCGGCGTGAGGCCATCGTGAAGGCGGTGTTCTTCGGCGCGGCGGCGATTTCGATCCTGATCTCGATCGCCATCGTTCTCGCTCTGATCGGGAAGGCATGGGCCTTTCTCACTTCCATCGAGCTCGGTCAGCTCTGGGGAAACGGTTGGTTCCCACGACGGGGCAGATTCGATCTCATGGCGCTGTTCGTTCACACGCTGATGATCACCGGGATCGCGATGATGGTCGCAGCGCCCTTTGGCCTCGGCTCCGCCATCTATCTCTCTGAATATGCCCGCTCAGGAGTGCGACGGGTCCTCAAGCCGACGCTCGAGATCCTGGCCGGAATTCCTTCGGTCGTACTTGGCTTCTTCGCGCTTCAGTTCATCACTCCGAACATCGTGCGCGGACTGTTCCCTGGCGCTCAGAGCGCCAACTTCCTGGCGGCCGGCATCGCAGTCGGGATACTCACCATCCCGCTCGTGGCGTCGGTATCGGAGGATGCGATGAGGGCCGTGCCCGGCTCTCTGCGGGAGGCTTCCTACGGATTGGGGGCAAAACAATGGCACACCGCGTTGCGCGTCGTCTTCCCTGCTGCGATCTCGGGCATCATCGCCGCGCTCATCCTCGGCATCGCCAGGGCGGTAGGCGAGACCATGGTCGTGGCCCTGGCAGCCGGGCTGAACGGGATCATGACTTTCAACCCCACCGAGGGTGGTCTGACCATGACCGGCGCCATCGCCAACCTGGCTGTCGGTTCCGATCAGGTGGCAGGTGACGTAGCCGCGTTCCAGTCGCTGTTCTTCGTCGGCCTCGTCCTCTTCGTCTTGACCCTGGGGCTCAATGTGGTCAGTGGCCGGATCGTGCGCCGCTACAGGCAGAGGTACTGAGATGGCGGTTGTCACCCCAGCCCTGACTCCGACCGACATAGTCCGCCACTCGATCGAGGGACGTCGCTTCAGCCCGATAAACGCGCTGGTGGCTTTCACCATGCTTTTCACTCTGCTCTCGTCAGTGGTGATCCTCATCACGCTCCTTGCGGACACGATCGCAGCCGCTCTCCCTGTCTTCGCCTCCCGGGGTCTCGGCTTCGTCACCGCCAGCCTGTCCCCGACCGCCGCATCTGCGGGAATCTGGCAAGGGATCATGGGGTCGCTGGCCCTGACCGCGTTCGTGATCGCCGTTGCCTTCCCGTTGGGTGTGGCGGCCGCCATCTATCTGGAGGAGTACGCGTCGGACAACCGGTTCACCAGGTTCATAAACGCCAACATCCGCAATCTGGCCGGAGTGCCTTCGATCGTCTACGGCATCCTCGGGTTGTTCCTCTTCGTCGAGATCCTGATGCGAGGTGTCTTCGGTGCCGAGGGCGGCATTGGCGGGCGCAACGTGATCGCCGGCGGGCTCACCCTCGCCGTCCTGGTACTACCGATAATGATCATCACCACCTCCGAGGCTCTGCGGGCCGTGCCGGGGGCACTCCGGGAGGCCTCGATGGCAGTAGGGGCGACCCGCTGGGAGACGATCAAGCATCAAGTCTTGCCGGTTGCGATCCCTGCCATCCTCACCGGAACGGTGCTCACCATCGCCCGCGCCTTTGGTGAATCCGCCCCCCTGCTGCTCGCCGGCGCCCAGTTGTCACTGTTCTTCAGCGTCTCTAGCGAAGCGTCGTTCGCCGACCTCATCACGACCCAGCCCTACACGGCGCTCCCCATCATCGTGTTCAACTTCGCCCGTCAACCCCAGGCCGAATTCGTGTCCCTGACCGCAGCAGCCATCGTCGTGCTGTTGGTGATGCTGTTGACGGTGAACGCCGCGGCCGTCCTGGTCCGCGACCGCTATGAGCAGAGATATAAATGATCGACCAGGAAGGCGAGCCGATGACGACACAAGCCGAGACCAGCCGGAAGCAGGAGCTGCCAATCGAGGTGGCCCTCACCGATCACGGCTCCGCGGTGGAATCGGCTTCGGATCAAGCACTCGAGGATCGGACTCCGATTTTCGAGTTGCACGGGCTGACCGTCTATTACGGATCGTTTCGGGCGGTGCGCGACGTGGACATGCGCATCCACCAGAACCACATCACCGCCCTCATCGGCCCATCCGGGTGCGGCAAATCGACCGTGCTCCGCTGCTTCAACCGGATGAACGACCTGATCGAGTCCGCCCGGGTCGAGGGTCGGGTCGACTATCACGGTGTCGATCTATACGGCGAGAAGGTGGACCCCGTCGAGGTCCGGCGCAGGATCGGCATGGTGTTCCAGAAGCCGAACCCTTTTCCGAAGAGCATCTATGAGAACATCGTCTACGGGCCGAAGATCGCCGGCTTCAAGGGCAACTACGACGATCTGGTGGAAGAGTCCCTGATCAAGGCCGCCCTGTGGGACGAGGTCAAGGACAAACTCAAGGAATCGGGTATGGCCCTCTCGGGCGGCCAGCAGCAACGTCTCTGCATCGCCCGCGCCATCGCCACGAGCCCCGACGTCGTGCTGATGGACGAGCCCTGCTCGGCTCTCGATCCCATCGCCACACTGAAGATCGAAGAGCTGATGCTCGACCTGAAGAAGGACTACACCATCGTGATCGTCACCCACAACATGCAGCAGGCAGCCCGGGTGTCGGATCAGACCGCCTTCTTCTCGGTCAATGTCGACGACGAGGGTCAGCGAACTGGCTACCTCGTAGAATTCAGCCAGACCGAGCAGATCTTCACGGCTCCTGTCCAGAAACAGACCGAGGATTACATCACGGGACGATTCGGATGACCAGCGCACCAGACACCAATCTTCATTTCCACCAAGAGCTGGAGGCCCTGGAGCACACCGTCCTCGGCATGGTCGACCGCGCCGAGCACATGGTCGAGATGGCCGTGGACTCGGTGACAACCGGAAATCTCGAGCTGGCCGATCGTGTGGTCGCCATCGACGAAGACATCGACAAGACGTATTTCGAGGTCCACCAGCTTTGGACGACCTTGATGGCCCGATTTCAGCCACTCGGCTCCGATCTGAGGAAGATGAGCGTCCTTCTTCAGCTCAACGCAACCTTCGAGCGCATGGGCGACCAGTGCGTGAACATCGCTCGTGTGACCCAGCAGAACGAAGGCTTGCCCCGGGTGGAGCGCATCTGCGACCAGATCCAGGAGATGGGCGACCTGGTGCGGCCGATGATCCGGACCTCGATCGAGGCATATCTGCGTCAGGACCTGGACGAAGCACGGCTCCTACCCGCCATGGACCAACCGGTCGACCGGCTCAACGCCAACATGTTCAAAGAGATCGTGGCTGTTGCCGCAGACCCGCAGATGCTGGAGTGGGCCACGAAAATGATGATGGCGTCCCGGGCCCTGGAGCGAGTCGGGGACCAGGCGGTGGACTTCGCCGAGCAGACGGCCTACCTGATCACGGGCAAACGAGCCGAGTTCGTCGAATCGGGCCTGGACAAGTCGGTCGATGACCCGGACGGATGAGCGCCGAAGGCATCGCGTCCTTGTCGTAGAAGACGAGCCGGGTCTCGCCGAGTCGGTTCGATACGCCCTCGACATCGAAGGATTCGACGTCCTGGTAGCGGACTCCGGCGTCGGAGGTTTGGAGTCTGCTCGGGTCAACCAACCCGACCTCGTTCTCCTCGACCTCATGCTGCCCGGCATGTCCGGTCTGGACGTATGTCGGCAGATCCGGCTGTCCTCCGACGTCCCCATCATCATGCTCACCGCCAAGGACGCCGAGTCGGACAAGGTGGCCGGCCTCGAGCTCGGTGCCGACGACTACATGACAAAGCCGTTCTCGATGCGAGAACTGGTGGCCCGGATCAGAGCGCAATTGCGGAGGGCGACGAAGAGTGGTGTGCTGGCCGAGTCGAACGAGGTGCTCCGCGGAGGCCCAATCGAGCTCGACATCGATGCTCATCAGGCCCGTCTCGGCGGTGACCCGGTCGACCTCCGACCCAAGGAGTTCGAGTTGCTCGAGTCACTGATGCGCCGGAGGAATCGGCTTGCGGCTCGTCACACTCTGATCGACGAGGTATGGGGCCCGAGCTACTTCGGTGACACCAAGACCCTCGACGTCCACATCAAGCGTCTCCGGCAGAAGCTGGAGTCAGACCCGTCACACCCGAGTCTGATCGTGACCGTGCGGGGCCTCGGCTACAAGTTCGTCGATGAGCAGTAGACCGCCTGGGAGGACCCCGCTCGCTCTTCGATTCGTCCTCTCCTTCGCCCTCCTCTACCTGGTTCTGATCGTGGCCATGGGCTGGTTCCTCTCCCGCTCGGTGGAGGCCGCCTTCACCGAAGGGCTGTTCGACCAGGTCGAGTCGGCGGCTCGGATCTCGGCAGAAGGGATGCCCACCGACAACGCCGAGCTCCAGACGTGGGCTGACTCGATGGCCGAGGTGAGCGGTTACCGGTACACCGTCATCGGACAGGACGGCGTCGTGCTCGCCGACTCTCATTCGGATCCGGCAACGATGGACAACCACGCCGATCGGCCCGAGGTCGCCTCGGCGATCGCCGGTGACACGGGAAGGGACGCAAGGGACAGCGACACCACCGGGTTCGACCAGCTCTACGTCGCCATTCCCGCTGACGAGGGGCTCCATCCTTCGGCTCTCGGCTTCTACCAGCGTCGTCGCTGCGGAGACATGGCCCTATAGGAGCTCGGTGATCCTCGTCTCCATAATCGTGGGACTGATCGGACTCGCCGTCGCCGCCTGGCTGGCCCGCCGCATGTCCCAGCCGATAGTCGAGTTGACCGAACAGACCAAGGCCCTGGCCGAGGAACGGGTCGAGCCCAAGCTGACCCGATCGAGTGTGCGCGAGATCGATCAACTGGCGACTGCTGTCGCCGTTCTCGACGAGACCAACCGGTCCCGGTTGCTGGAGACGGAACGGGCATCCTCCACCCTGGAGGTGGTCCTCGGCGCTATGCCGCAGGGGACCATCCTCTTCGACGAGGACGACTCGGTCGTATACGCCAATCCATCTGCCCACGCCCTCCTCGGCGGCATCCCCGAGACCTTGTCCGGTCTCGTCCCGTTCTCCTTCCAGGACGTGCTGCTCGAGGCGAGGGAGATCGGCTCGCCGACGACGTGTCATCGTCGAGCACGGGAAGCCGGTGCGCCAGCTTCGTGGGATCGCGACTCCTTTCGCAGATGACAAACGCATCTTGCTGGTTGTGGTCGATGTCACCGAGCGGGAGCGGGCGGCGTCGGTCCGTCGTGACTTCGTGGCCAACGCCTCCCATGAGTTGAAGACCCCTGTGTCGGCCATCATCGCCTCCTCAGAGGCATTGCAGCTGGCGGTCGAGCGAGGCGACGACTCGTCCCTTGGCTTCGCCCGCCAGATCGAGGGCTCGGCGCGCCAGCTCGATCGTCTCGTCGCCGATCTCCTCGATCTATCGAGATTGGAGCGCGATGAGCCCGAGTTGGACCCGTTGAGCCTCGATCACCTCGTTCAGGAGGAGTTGGAACGGGTCCGCCCCGTCGCAGACGAGCACGGAATCGACCTCACTCTCGATGTAGCGCCGGTCCAGGTGGCGGGGAGCAGGCGTGATGTGGCCATCGCAGTCCGCAATCTGCTCGACAACGCGATCAGGTACACGCCTGCCGGGGGGTCGATCGAGACCCGGTTGGAGGTGGTCGGGAATGACGCTGTGCTCCGGGTGAGCGACAGCGGCGAAGGCATTCCCACCCGTGACCTGGAGCGTGTCTTCGAGCGCTTCTATCGGGTCGACAACGCACGGGCCCGAGCCACCGGGGGCACGGGTCTTGGACTGGCCATCGTCAAGCACGTCGTCGAGAGTCATGGCGGGAGTGTCTCGGTCGAGAGCGAGTTGGGCGCCGGCTCCACTTTCACCGTGCATTCTGCCGATGCTCCAAACCCCTGGATCCAACTAGCCTGAACCGGTTCCAACCATGGCGATTCTCGAATCAATCTCGAGCCCAGCTGACCTGCGTGGGCTCAGCAAGGAAGAGCTGGACGCCCTCACCGAGGAGATCCGCACATTCATCCTGGACAAGGTGTCCAAGAGTGGCGGGCATCTGTCCCCCAATCTCGGTGTCGTCGAGCTGACCCTTGCCCTGCACCGCGTGTTCGACTCGCCAACCGACCGATTCATCTGGGACGTGGGGCACCAGGCCTACGTGCACAAACTCGTCACCGGTCGGATGGCTGGCTTCGACCAGCTCCGTCACACCGGCGGGCTGTCCGGCTATCCGAGTCGCGAGGAGTCCGATCACGATTTCGTCGAGAACAGCCACGCGTCGACATCTCTCTCCTACGCGCTCGGCCATGCACTCGCCGGCTACCCCGGTTACACCGTCGCCATCATCGGGGACGGGGCGCTTACCGGGGGGATGGCCTACGAGGCGCTGAACCACATCGCTGTGACCCAGCCGAAGCGCTTGATCATCGTGGTCAACGACAACGGTCGGTCCTACGCCCCCACGGTGGGCGGCCTCGCTGCCCTCGCCAGCCTGGCCCATTACCGCATCGACCCCCGATACGAGAAGACGAAGCGAACCTTGGGCCGGATGCTGAGGGGCCTCCCACTGGTCGGGGAGACCGCCGATGAGCTGGCCGGACGACTCAAGGACGCGGTGAAGCAGATCCTGGAGCCCTTCACCGTCTTCGACGCACTCGATCTCAAATACACGGGACAGATCGACGGGCATGACATCGAGTTGCTCGAGGAGACGTTCCGCGTCGCCAAGGAGTTTGACCGACCGGTCGTGATCCATGTGGTCACCGAGAAGGGGAACGGGTACCAGCCGGCAATCGAGGACGAGCTGGAGAAGCTGCACGGTGTGGGCTCATTCGACCTTGCGACCGGCAAGGCGATCAAGGAGGAGCTCAGGCTCACCGACGTCGCCGGGAACGCCGTAGCCGAGGCCGCCGCCACCAGGCCCGATCTCGTCGGGATCTCGGCGGCGATGGTCACCACCGCCGGGCTGATGCAGATGTGGCAGCGGTTCCCCGACCGGGTTTTCGACACCGGGATATCGGAGCAGCATGCGGTCACGCTCGCCGCGGGCATGGCAATGGCCGGCAAGCGGCCGGTGGTGGCCGTCTACTCGGCCTTCCTGCAGCGCGCCTTCGATCAGATCATCGCCGATGTCGCTCTCCACGACCTTCCGGTGACCTTCCTGGTCGATCGATCCGGAATCACCGGCCCCGACGGCCCCTCCCATCACGGCGTGTTCGACCTGTCGTATTTGCGTCTCATCCCCAACATGGTGGTGGGCGCACCCGCCGACGCCACCGAACTGTGCGCCATGATCGAAACCGCGGTGGACCACGACGGCCCAATCGCCATCCGCTACCCGAAAGGGGCTGCGGTATCGGTGCCGGCGGTCCCGGTCGCGGCTTTGCCGATCGGCGAGGCGCAACTCCTCTCCGAGGGGACCGATGTGCTCTTGGTGGCGGTGGGCCGGATGGTGGAGATCGCCGAGAAGGCTGCCGTCGACATCAGGACCAAGGGGTTCTCCGTCGGTGTGGTCAACGCGAGATGGGTCAAGCCACTCGATCCCCGAATCCTCGAATGGGCAGCGCCGGCCCGCCACGTGGTCACTGTCGAGGACAACGTCGTCGCCGGGGGATTTGGCGCCGCAGTGATGGAGGCATTCGCCGAGGCGGGGCAGGTCAAGGAGATCACCTGCATCGGCATCCCCGACCATTTCCTCCCATTCGGCTCCCCCTCCGACATCGCGTATTCGGTCGGCCTCGACCCCGACTCGGTCGCATCGAGAGTCGTCGCCTTGCTCGGCTAGAGGACCGCTTCCAAAAACCGCTTGGTCTGGACGTGTTGGGGGTCGGTGATCACTGAGGTCGGAGGGCCCTTCTCGACGATGTTCCCTTCGTGGACGAAGGCCATCGTGGTGGCCACCTCCCGGGCGAAGCCCATCTCGTGAGTGACCACCATCATCGTCATCTGCGTCTCGGTGGCCAGGCTCTTCATCACCGAGAGCACCTCAGAGATCAACTCCGGGTCGAGTGCCGACGTGGGCTCGTCGAACATCATCACTTCTGGCTCCATGGCCAGGGCGCGGGCGATGGCGACTCGCTGTTTCTGGCCCCCGGACAGCCGGATCGGGTGCTCGTCCTTCTTGTCGGCCAGGCCGACCTGGGCAAGGAGCTCTTCGGCAACCTCGACCGCGTGGGCGCGGTCCTGACCCTTGACCGTGATCGGAGCCTCGATGATGTTCTGGAGGACGGTCAGGTGGGGGAAGAGATTGAAATCCTGGAACACCATCCCGGCCTTGATCCGCACACTCCGGATCGCCTCCCGCTGACGATGAGTCCGGTACCCGGGCTCGAGACGGACACCTCCGACTTCGATGGTGCCCGACGTCGGTTCCTCGAGGAAATTGATGCAGCGGAGAAGGGTGCTCTTCCCAGACCCGGATCGCCCGAAGATGACAACCACCTCTCCCCGGGCTGACATCGAGGTCGATACCCTTGAGGACCTCGTGGTCGCCGAACGACTTGCGGAGTTGGCTCACCCTGACCACCGGATTGGTCACACCGGCTCACTTTCCACGAGCTCGACGCCGGGCTGGGTGGTCACCCTGATGGCGGTGCGGACGTATCCAGTCGACATACGCCGCTCCAACCTCATCTGAAAGAACTGGAAGATGGTCGTGAGGATCCAGTAGAGGGCAGCAGCCACGACGAAGGCCTCCAGAGGTCGGAAATCGGCCCTACCCACGAGCTGCGAGCGTCGGAAGATCTCCATCTGGGCCACCACCGAACCGAGGAGAGAGATCAGAGCCGAGTCTTTGAGCATGGCGATGAACTCGTTGCCGGTGGGGGGGATGATCACCCGGATCGCCTGGGGGAGGACGATCCGCCTCATCCGCTGGCGATAGGTCATGCCCAGGGCTTCGGCAGCCTCCACCTGACCATGTCCCACCGACTGGATGCCGGCCCGGAAGATCTCCGTCATGTAGGCGCCATAGTTGAGACCCAGTGCGATGACCCCGGCCTGGAGCGCGGTGAGCGTCAGTGAATCACGCAGACCAGGGAGGTTGGGCGGGGCCAGCTGGGGTAGGGCGAGGAAGATGAGGAACATCTGCACGATCAGCGGCGTGCCCCGAAAAAAGGATGTGTAGAAACCGGTTACGCCCTGGGCGATGGCGCTGTTGGAAAGACGCCCCAGTGCCCCGAACAGGGCGAGGGTGACGGCGAGGATGATGGCCAGCCCGCAGATGATGATCGTCCAGGGCAGACCCTGGGTGATGAACCAGAGATGGTCGAGCATCCACTGCACGTCGAAGTCGGCCAACGAGAACAGGAAGACGAGGATCAGGGCGATCACGCCCCACACCATGCCCAGCTTCACCTTGAACGGGATGCCGGCGCTCCATTGTTCGAGGCGCTCTCTCATCAACCCCTGATTTCGTCGATCGGGGCGGGGGCGCGGGACTTCCGTCCCACGCCCCCGCCGCCGGATTTCAAGAGGTCTTCGTCGTCAGATCCAGGCCGAACCACTGGTTCGACAGCTCACTGAGTGACCCGTCCTCGTGCATCCCTTCGATGATCTCCGAGACCCGGGCCACGAACGAATCTGTGTTCAGCGAAGCGCTGCCGTCGATCGCCGCCGCAAGGGGCTCGTAGAACAGGGGATCGCCCACAACCTTGATCGGGATGCCCGCGTCGATCGCAGCCTGGATCGTCGTCGCCGACGACATCACAGCCGCCAGTCGGCCCTGGGCCAGCTGCTCGATGGCGGTGGTGTCGGTGTCGGTTGTCACGATCTCGGCGTCGTCGATCACGAAGTCGAAAGTCTCCCCCGGGATCTCGAGGTTCCCCTGCAGGTAGAAGTCGTATGTGCAACCGCCACAAACTCCGATGGTCTGCCCATCGAGATCGGTGGTCAGATCGGTGATGGAGTCGTCGTCGGCCGCCACCGCCACCACTGCTGGTGTGTAGTAGTAGGGAGTGCTGAAGTGGAGCACCTCTTCGCGCTCCGGGGTGATCGTCATCGAGCCGACGCTGAGGTCCCAACGATCGTTCCAGTTGCCGGCGATGATCGTCTCCCATGCCGGGGCCTCCCAGGCCACCTCGACCCCGATTGCCTCGGCGATCGCCGTGGCCACATCGATGTCGAAGCCCTCGTACTCACTCGGTCTCCTCGTTGAGGGAGGACTGGGGCGGGTAGGCGGGATCGGTCGACACCGTCAGCACGCCTTCCTCCTCGATGGCCGACAGGAGATCGCCCTCGGTCGCTTCTGTGGTTTCGGTGGCTTGTGTGGTCGCCGTCGCTTCTGTGGTTTCAGTCGCTCCTGTGGTCCCGGTCGCCTCCGTGGTCGCGGTCTCTTCGCTCGCCTCCGCCGCACGCCGCGGCGATGAGCGCCATGGCAGCGATCAGCCAGATGATTCGTCGTTTCATTGAGTTTGTTCCTCCTGAGTCTTGCCCCTGCGGACCGGGCGATTGTATCGGGCAGTTCTCGGTTCGCCCTATGGCGGGCCCCATGATGGTCGGGCACTACGCTCCCGGGATCTCACTGACCCCGGAGGAGCTCCACATGAAGAGAAGCATCGCCCTCATCGCAGTCCTTGCCATGCTGCTGGCTGCGTGTGCCGCGGAGGAAGGCGGCGGTGGCGGCGATGTCTCGTGTGAGAAGGAAGACCTGACTCTGGTCCAGGAAGGGGTCCTCACCATTGGCACCGACGAGCCGTCGTTCCCGCCCTGGTTCGACTTCGAAGGCGGTCCTGAGACCGGCACGGGGTTCGAGAGCGCCGTGGCCTATGCAGTGGCGGCCGAGCTCGGCTTCACCGAGGACGAGGTGACCTGGGTCGTCGTGCCTTTCAACAACGCCTTCGCACCAGGGGAAAAGGATTTCGATTTCGACATCAATCAGGTCTCCATCAGCGAGGAGCGCGAAGAGGCGGTCGATTTCTCCGACGGGTACTACGACGTCAATCAAGCGCTGCTCGGTTTCTCCGACTCCGAGATCGCATCGGCCACCTCGATCGAGGAGCTCAAGGCTTACCGGCTCGGGGCCCAGGTCGGCACCACCAGCCTCGACTTCATCACCGATGTGATCCAGCCGGAGACCGAGCCCCTTGTCTACGACACCAATGCCGACGCCAAGGCGGCCTTCGACGCCGGCCAGCTCGATGGCCTGGTGCTCGACCTCCCGACGGCATTCTTCGTATCGGCGGTGGAGATCGAGGGCTCGACCGTGATCGCCCAATTCCCGTCAGCCGGGGAGAGTGAGCAGTTCGGGATGGTCTTCGAAGAGGGCAACCCGTTGCGGGACTGCGTCAACGAGGCACTGGCCAACGTCGATCTCGAAGCCATCCAGCAGGAGTGGCTCTCTGATGTGGTCGAGGCCCCGATCATCGAGACCGGCTAGCACAGACCACTGATGACCGAGGCCGAGGCGCCGCTCCGGGACCCGGGCCTCTCGCCGGGCCGGGCCCGGCGTCTCGCCTATCAGAATCGGCAGCGCCGCCGCTCGTTGCTCATCGGTGCGGTCAGCACCGTGGTGGTGTTCGGGGTCGTCATCCTGGTGGTGGTCACCTCCCCGGGATGGCCGACGGTCCGCGAGTCATTCTTCAGCTGGGAGGATTTCAAGGCGTCGTTCCCCGAGATCCTCACCGGGTTTGCCCGCAACGTGCGCATCTTCCTCATCGCCGAGGTATTCATCCTCATCGTCGCCCTCATCTTGGCTGTGATCCGCAGCAGCCGGGCTCCGGTGCTGACGCCGTTGCGTCTGGCCGCGACTGCCTACGTCGACATCATCCGGGGCATCCCGACGATCATCCTGCTCTTCCTCCTCGGCTTCGGTGTGCCTGCGCTCAGGTTGCAAGGTGTGCCAAACAGCCAGGAGTTCTGGGCCATCACGACCCTGGTCATCTCGTACTCGGCCTACGTCGCCGAGGTGTATCGGGCCGGCATCGACTCGGTTCATGAGAGCCAGACGTCCGCCGCTCGCTCACTAGGACTGAGCTCCGCCCAGTCGATGAGATGGGTCGTGCTGCCCCAGGCGGTGCGACGGGTGATCCCCCCGCTGCTCAACGATTTCGTCGCCCTCCAGAAGGACTCGGCCCTCCTCGCCCTACTGGGGGTCCAGGAGGCGTTCCGCCGATCGCAGATCTATGTCGCCGAGACCTTCAACTTCACTGCGTATCTGGCCGCAGCCTTTCTCTTCATGCTCGTGACTATCCCGCTGGCCCGGTTCACCGACTATCTGATCCGGCGTCAACGGGAACGGACCACCGGGACCTCCTTGTGAGTGCCCTGCTCGATGTTCGCGGCGTCTGGAAACAGTTCGGCGACCTCGTCGTCCTCGCCGACGTCAGTCTCGCCCTCTCCACCCACGAAGTCTTGGCGGTGGTAGGGCCTTCGGGGTCGGGGAAGTCGACCCTGCTGCGATGCATCAACCTGCTCGAGCCGGTCGACGACGGTGAGATCCTTCTCGACGGCGTGGACATCGCGGACCCCGAGTTCGACGCCGACGACGCTCGTCGGCGCATCGGCATCGTGTTCCAATCGTTCAACCTGTTCCCGCACTTGTCGGTCCTGGACAACATCACTCTGGCCCCGAACAAGGTGCTGAAGATCTCCAAGGAAGAAGCCCAGATCACAGCCCAGCATCTCCTCAACCGCTTCGACCTGGCCGACAAGCGTGATGAATACCCGGATCGCCTCTCCGGTGGGCAACAGCAGCGGGTGGCCATCATCCGTGCCCTCGCCATGAACCCTTCCTTGATGCTCTTCGACGAGCCGACCTCGGCTCTGGACCCGGAGCTGGTGGGCGAAGTTCTCGGTGCGATCAAGACCCTTGCCGCCGAGGGGATGACCATGATCGTCGTGTCCCATGAGCTCGCCTTTGCCCGGGACGTGGCCGACCGGGTGCTGTTCATGGACGAGGGGCGGGTCGTGGAGGAGGGCCCTCCGGATCAGGTCCTGGTCAATCCCACGACGGACAGGGCGCGGCGGTTCCTGCGACTGATGGCGGAGGTCACGTGACCGGTCAGGCGTCCTGGGTCTCGGCCCCTTTGATCCACAGCCCCTGAAGCGACGGCTGGACCGTTTGGTCGACCACATCGAGCAGGTCGGCCGAGAGCAGGCTCATGTCCGCCTCGTTCCGGGCCGTGGTGACGAACTCGTCGATGACTCTCTGGGCGTCGTATTTGCTCCGGTATAGGCGTCGATCGATCAGACCCTGGAGACGACGGCGCAGCGGATTGAAGAGAGCAGCGATGAGAAGGGTGGACACGGCCACAACGAGCGGAGAATCCTCGCCGACGACGCCGCCGACCACACCTTGGATGACGAACACGGACAGGGCGAAGATGCCGATGAGGAGACCGGTCAGCACCGCATAGAGCAGTGTCCGCCGGATGATCCGGTCGAGGTCGTAGAGATGGAACCTGAGCACGGCGACGGCGATCGACACCGGGATGCCCATCATCGAGATGACGAAGAGGAGGTCGCCCAACCCGCCGGTCTCGAGCTTCACCTGCGGTGACTGCGGTGATCCCGTAGATCAGGGCGAACACCGGTGACGGCGAAGAGCAACCACTTGAGCTGTTGACGTTCCATTTGAGATGCGCGCCGAAAGCGGAGCACCAGCGCCAACAGCGACGAAACCGTCATGATGAGCAGACCGGCGCTCCAGACAGCCTCGAACGTCGCGCCGAAGAAGTCTCTCGGGGAGGAACCCGATCGGGTTGGGCAAGGACCCAGGCATCCTCGTCTTCGACGTTGAGTGGACCCATCTCCTGGCTGAAGGCGCTCGCAAACATCATGAAGAGGACCATCGCGATCTCCAGGCCCACGATCCATCTCCAGCGTGACGACAGGAGCCGCCCCGTCGGGAAGACCAGCATCAGATGGAAGATGGGGAAGATGAGGAGCACCCAAGACCAGTTGTCGAACCAGAGTCGCAGCCAGAGCCCGACGTCATCGCCTCGGGCTGGACGCCCTGTTCCAGCGAGCCGAAGGCGACATCGACCACTCCTGCGGCGAGGAAGACGAGACCGGGGATCATCAACAACAACCCGATGATGTTGCGAGGCTGCCGGGACACGATCAGCGCCCCGGTGAGGACGAAGACCGCGGGAAGCAGAGCCCAGGCGATGCCGTCGGCGACGAACAGGGGAGATTCGTCACCGAGCGCGTTGCGCACGTCGTACCAGATCCCGAATGCGGTGACGGCGAGGGCCAGGGCGGCGAGCACCCACACGATCCGGGCAACGATGCGGTCTGACACGGAGGCCCCTTCGGAAGTGGATTTCAGGCTACCGAACGGACCCGTCCCCGGCCCGGTGGCTAGGGTCGCCCCCGGTGCGATACGTGGCCTCGTGACGCCCACAAAGTGATCCAACGGAGGTAGTGATGAAGGCAAGCAAGCTATTTGCCGCCTTGACCGCCCTGATGCTGGTCCTGGCCGCATGTACACAAGCGGCAGACACGACGACCACCACCAGCGGTGAGACGCCGGAGACGACCGAAGCCGCCGGTGAGGAGACAACGACCAGCGCCGCCGGCGAGGAGACCACGACCACGGCCGGCGAGGAGGCACCGGCAGGTGATGGGCTCCTGGCTGAGGTCCAGGCCCGAGGCACGCTGAACTGCGGTGTGAACAACACGGTTCCGGGCTTCGGGTTCGTCGACGAGACCGGCGAGCACGTCGGGTTCGACATCGACTTCTGCCGGGCCATCGCAGCGGGAGTGCTCGGTGATGCCGAAGCAGTGACCTACGTCGACCTGACCGCCGAGCAGAGGTTCACCGCTCTGCAGTCGGGAGAGGTCGATGTCCTGGTCCGGAACACCACGTACACCTCGAGTCGTGATGGCGGTCTCGCGGCCACCTTCCTCACCACGACCTTCTACGACGGCCAGGGGATGATGGTCGCCGCCGACAGCGGGTTTACCACCATCGACGACATGACCGACACCACGATCTGCGTCCTCTCCGGGACCACGACCGAGTTGAACCTGACGGCGAGAATGGCCGACATCCCGTACACCCCGCTGACCTTCGACGAGAACCCGCAGATCCAGGCGGCCTTCATCGAGGGACAATGCGACGGCTGGACGTCGGACAAGTCCCAGCTCGCTGGGGTGCGTTCGGCATGGCCCGAGGATCAGGGCGGTCCCGAGGCACTGGTGATCCTGGAGGAGACCTTCTCGAAGGAGCCCCTAGGCCCGGCCGTGCTCGACGGCGACTCGCAGTGGGCCCAGGTGGTGGACTGGATCGTCCTGGCCACCATGCAGGCAGAGGAGTTCGGGATCGACTCCACGAATGTCGACACCTTCGCCGACACCGAGGACACCAACATCAGGAACTTCCTCGGGCTCCCTGTTGAGACGGAGGAAGGGACGGCGCCGTTCGACCCGGGTCTCGGTCTCGCTACGGACTTTGCCGCCCAAGTGATCACCCAGGTCGGTAACTATGCCGAGATCTACGACCGGAATGTGGGTCCGGGCTCGCCCTTGGCTCTCGAGCGACTGCTCAACTCGCTTTGGACCGACGGCGGACTGCACTACCCGCCGCCATATCGCTAGAAAATGACGAGGTGGGGTGGCCAGTGCGGCCACCCCACCGGCCAGGCGGTGATCAGGCGGTGATCATGTGACAGTGGTGGAGGAGACCAGGCACCGGCCTCGGTTGTGGCGGGACGTGCGGGTCCTACGCGCCGTGATCCAGGTGCTGGCCGGGGCGGCTGTGTTGATCATCCTCTACGTGCTCTGGTTCAACCTGACCAACAACCTGCGTGCCGCCGGGCTCCCCACCGGCTTCGATTTCCTCACCCAACCACTCGGGGTGGACATCCCCGGCTCCGACATCAGCCCGTCTGCTCCGATCTGGCGGGGGCTGCTCAACGCGGTCAAGAACACCTTGGCCCTGGTGGTCGTGGGCATCCCTCTGCTCACCTTGATCGGGGTGCTGGTTGGAGTGGCCCGTCTCTCCACCAACTGGCTGGTGGCCAAGGCCGCCGGGCTCTACGTAGAGATCATTCGCAACATCCCCCCACTGCTCATCATCTTCTTCGTGTTCAACGCAGTGGTGCTCCGGTTCCCGATCTTGCAGGAGTCGCTGAACCTCTCCGACCTGGTGATCGTCAACAACCGATACCTCGCCATGGTCGGGTTCACCGCCCAGCCCAACTTCGGGCCTTTCCTTGCGATCATGGCTGTGGCACTGCTCATCGCGGCTGGGGTCTGGTGGTGGCGGACCCGACGTTCGGAACAGACCGGGGAGCATCACCACCGCTTCCTCTGGGCGCTGGGTGTCTTCAGTGCCATCTCCCTGATCGGCTTCGTCGCGCTCGGCGGGCCGATCGGTCTCTCCCGGCCCGATCCTCGACGGCAGGGCCCTCGAGGGCGGGTACACGGGTCTGGCCGCCTACTGGGCGGTTCTGGCCGCTCTCGTCCTCTACACCGCGTCACATGTCGCCGAGATCGTGCGCGGCAGCATCCTCGCCGTGCCTCGGGGCCAGTCCGAGGCGGCCAATGCCATCGCCCTCACCCCGTTCCAGCGTCTTCGTTACGTGATCATGCCCCAGGCGATGCGAATCGCCATCCCGCCGATCATCAGCCAGTACCTGAACTTCACCAAGAACACCTCACTCGCCATTGCCATCGGCTACGCCGAGATGACCCGGATCACCTTCCAACTGATCGGGAACGGCCAACCCGCACCGCAGATGATCTTCCTACTCATGGGCGGGTACCTCATCTTCTCCTTGATCATCTCTCTCATCGTCAATGTGGTGAATCGACGCATGCAACTGGTGACCCGATGACGGTCGAGGCTCCTGTCTTCGAGGAAGCCCCGCCGCAGGTGGAGCCGGCCCGGGGCCCGATGGATTGGGCTCGGAAGAACCTGTTCAACAACTGGTACAACAGCCTGCTCACCGTGGCCCTGGCCGCATTCGTGATCTGGGCGTTGGTTGCCTTGGTGCGTGGGCTGCTCTCGGCCGAGTACGAGATCATCCGGGCCAACCTGCGGCTGTTCATGATCGGGGAGTTCCCCGCCGACCAGCTTTGGCGGCCATGGGCGGCGACATACTGCTGGGCCGTGATGTTCGGTGTCACGGGCGGTTCGCTCGCTGCCGGAGCCAGGGATCGGGCATCAGAAGCGGGTCTGCCCTACGTGCGCACCACTCTTCGCCAGATCGTCATTCGCTTCTGGCCGATCCTCGCATTGATCGCGGTCATCCTCTCCTTCACCACGACCATCACCCCGACCCTGCTCGCCATCGGGGCGCTGGTCGTGGGGCTCGGCTCCTACTACCTGGGACGAGTCTTGCCCCGGGCTGTCCGGAGGTGGACCTGGCTCATCGCCGTGGTGCTGATCGCCGCTTCATATATCTCTCTGGCCGGCTTCGGCGGAGTCGGTTGGCAGGGCTGGGGCGGGCTCCAACTCAATCTCTTCCTGACCTTCGCCGGGCTCCTCGTCGCCTTCCCCTTCGGCCTTCTCCTCGCCATGGGCCGTCGCTCATCACTGCCGGTGATCCGCACCATCTCGGTGGGCTATATCGAGTTGGTCAGAGGGGTGCCCCTGATCACCGTGCTCATCGCCGGTGCCTTTGCCATCGGTTTCATCATCCCGAGGGATATTCGACCCGGCTTCGTCACCAGGATGCTGATCGCCATCATCGCCTTCGAGGCGGCCTACATCGCCGAGGTGGTTCGGGGCGGGCTTCAAGCGGTCCCCCGCGGTCAGGTGGAGGCAGCCCAGGCGGTGGGGTTGGCCCCGTGGAAAACGATGCGTCTCATCGTCCTCCCTCAGGCGCTTCGGGCCACCATCCCCGCCATGGTCGGGCAGTTCATCAGCCTCTTCAAGGACACGACGCTGGTGGCGGTCCTCGGCATCACCGAGCTGCTGGAAGCGACTTTCGTCGTCAACTCACAAACCGCTTACCTGGGCAAAGGTCTCTTCGTCGTGACCCTGAGCTTCGCAGCCCTCATCTTCTGGGTCGGGTGTTACACGATGTCGAGGGAATCACGGAGGCTGGAGCGGAAGCTGGGGGTGGGCGAGAGATGACGGTGACCGATTACAGCGATGCCACCAGGGCGACCGGCGACGCCATCATCGAGCTGGTGGGGGTGGACAAGTTCTTCGGCAACTTCCAGGCCCTGAAGGACATCAACATGCGGGTCGGTCAGCAGGAGGTCGTGGTGGTCATCGGGCCCTCGGGCGGCGGCAAATCCACCCTCATTCGGTGCATCAACCGTCTGGAAAAACACGACGCAGGCCGTCTCGTGGTCGACGGGATCGAGTTGTCCGACGACGTCCGCAACATCCAGGAGGTGCGTCGGGAGACCGGAATGGTCTTCCAACAGTTCAACCTGTTCCCGCATCTCACCGTGCTCGAAAACGTGACGCTTGCACCACGCCAGGTTCGGAAGCTGCCCAAGAAGGATGCTGAGGCGCTTGCCATGCAGACGCTGACACGGGTCAAGATCCCGGAGCAGGCCCGCAAGTATCCCGGCCAGCTATCGGGAGGTCAGCAGCAGAGGGTCGCCATCGCCCGGGCCCTGGCGATGCAGCCCAAGGTGATGCTGTTCGACGAGCCGACATCGGCCCTCGACCCGGAGATGATCAAAGAGGTGCTCGACGTCATGGTCGAGCTGGGCCGGGGTGGGATGACCATGATCGTCGTGACCCACGAGATGGGCTTTGCCCGGGCGGTGGCCAACCGGGTGGTGTTCATGGCCGAAGGCGAGATCGTCGAGGTGGGCACCCCGGAGCATTTCTTCACCGACCCACAGGAAGTGCGCACCAAGCTGTTCTTGAGTCAGATCCTGTAGGCGGCTCTCGCCGCCGTTGTAGGCTGGTAGGTCTACGACCCACGTCTTATTACCGTCTTTCGAGCGTGACTCGCACCTTCCGTTGGCTCATCATCTTGATCGGTGGCGTCCTCACTGGCGTCGTCGCCTTCATCATCTGGAGTGTGAGCACGTGATGCGGCAACCACCCCGACCACGGTGGCGGCAGCGGCGGAGCACTTCGACCACGACCCTCCCGAATGTCACCACGATCGCGTCCACGACGACTCTGCCTTTGGCGAGCACGACCACACCGACCACACCCACCACCGTCCCGGAGAAGGGATATCTGGTGATCCAGGGCACCGGGGATGTGGCCGTGGACCCCGAATACATCCCGGCTCTTGCTGCCGAGGGGTGGGATCACGCCTGGTCGGGGCTGAACGGGCTGTTCCTCGAAGACGATCTCACCGTGATCAATCTCGAATGTGTCACATCCGACCTGGGCTCTCCCCTGGACAAGGCATTCGTGTTCCGCTGTCCGACCGAGTCCCTGCCCTCGATCAAGGCCAATGGCATCGACGTCGGCAATCTGGGCAACAACCATTCCGGCGACTTCGGCAAGGAGGCCCTGGTCGACGGTCGGGACCAGTTGCTCGCCGCCGGGATCGAGCCAGTCGGAGCCGGGCGCAACGCAGCCGAGGCAGGCGAGCCGGCATTGTTCGACATCAACGGCTGGAAAGTCGCCGTGGTCGGCTTCGGCGGAGTCGCCCCCGATGACGGCTGGTACGCCACCGCCGACTCGCCCGGGATGCGGAACGGAGATGACACTCCCTCGATGGTCGAGGCGGTGGCCGCGGCCGAGGAAGTGGCAGATCTCGTCGTCGTCACGATCCACTGGGGGATGGAGCTCGACACGACACCCCGTCAGGACGACATCGACCGGGCACACGCCATGATCGAAGCGGGGGCGGACATCATCTTCGGGCACCACCCCCATCGGATGCAGCCGCTGGAGACGGTCGGCGACGCGGCGGTCTTCTGGTCGCTGGGGAACTTCGTCTGGCCCCACAACTCCGTTGCCAGTGCAACCACCGCCGTCGCCAGGGCGGTGGTAGCCCCGGACGGGACGATCGATTCCTGTTTGATCCCCGCATACATCGAGACGCACGGGCATCCTGTCCTCACCGGCGAGGCCGAGTGCGCTGCGCCGGCGTAGGAGGATGAGGCAGTGAACGAGAGAGCCGGCCGCGTGATCATGATCGTCGCCGCCGGATTCGTCCTCGGGCTGGCGGTGTACTTCGTGACTCGCGGCGATGACCCTTCGACGACCTCGATTGCCGGGGTAGCGACATTTCCGAGCAGCACAGCTGTAGCCGCCGACCGGCTCGGATCCCACCCAGCCGGCAACCACCCTGCCACCGACCACTACCACCACGGCGCCTCCGCAGGATCGGGAGCCGGGGACGGTTCCCGGGTTCACCGTCGGTCGACCGTGGGGGACAACGGTTGGCATGACCATGTTCAGGGGCAACCCGACCAGGACCTTCTACGGGTCGGGCCCGGTGCCCGATAATCCGACGGTGGCTTGGCGCTATCCCGACGAGCAGATGTGCAGTCCATCCTCGGAGGGTGGTGTATCCAGGATCTGGTGCGGGATGGGTTGGACCGGCCAACCCGCGGTATGGGAGCGTCCCGACGGCGTGACGGAGCTGATCTTCGGCGCCTACGACTCTGCCGTGCATTTCGTCGATGCCGCGACCGGGCAAGACCTTCGACCCGAGTTTCAGACCGGCGACATCATCAAGGGCTCGGTCAGCCTCGACCCGGACGGATTCCCCCTCCTGTACTTCGGCTCGAGGGACAACCAGCTGCGGATACTGGCCCTGGACCGCGAGGAGCCGACCGTGCTCTGGTCGATGGACGCAAATGAGGTGAATGGGATCTGGAACGACGACTGGGACTCGAACCCCGCCATCGTCGACGACATCATGTACGAGGGCGGTGAGAATGGTTGGTTCTTCGCCATCCAGCTCAATCGGGGTTACGACGCCGAGGGCAACGTTGTCGTCGATCCGGTCAAGCTGGTCCAGGAGCCCGGCTACAACGAAGCGCTTCTCGCCAACTCAGGGCGCAACGTCTCGATCGAGAGTTCGGTCCTCGTCTTCGATGAGAGGGTCTATTTCTCCAACTCCGGCGGCCGGATCGTGGGGATGGACGTATCTGACGTCCGCAACGGGAATGCGCCGATCGTGTTCGACTACTACGCCGGTGGCGACATCGACGCCACGATGGTCGCCGACGCCGAGGGGATGATCTATGTCTCCATCGAGCACGAGCCGTCGCAGATGAGCGCGACCGAGATCGAGCGGAACCTGGCTGTGGGACAGTTGATCAAGCTCAACCCCTACTCCGACGGTGACCCAAGGGTGTGGGGCCTCGACCTCACCGCGGGTTCATCGGACGCGGGCTCCTGGTCGACACCCGCGGTGCGCAACGGGGTCGTCTATGTCAACACGCATCAAGGGTCGCTGATCGCGGTCGATGCCGCCGACGGGACACTGCTCTGGCAGGACGAGGTGGGCTTCCACTCCTGGTCTTCCCCGGCCATCGTCGACGACACCCTCGTCACCGCCACCTGTCTCGGTGACGTGCGGGCCTACTCGCTGGCCGACCCCCGGGCTCCGGTCATGGACTGGTCATTGAGTCTGGGCGAGGCCTGTCTCGAAGCCACCCCGGTGGTGTGGGAGGACACCATCTATCTCGGTTCCCGGGACGGCTTCATGCGAGCGCTGCGGTAGAAGCGCCAAGCCGGTTGGTCAGGCGTGGGCCCGGGCCAGACGCCACAGGGCGAGGGCTCCGAGGAGCAGGCCGAAGTCGCGCAGGGCGATGTCCCAGAAGCCACCGGCCAGGATCAGGGTGATGATGATCAGCCCGAGCCAGGCGGCGACGACGGGCGCGAAGATCTTGGGCCGAAGCCAGACCCCGATCCCGGCCGCGATCTCGATGACGCCGACGATGCCCATGACCACCGACCCGCTCACGGCATCGGTGACGAATGTGGGCAGGAATTCGACCCAATCGGTCATGACATTGAAGAACTTGTCCAGTCCGAAGAGGATCGGCGCAACGGTGTATCCGAGGTGGAGGATCTGATAGGCGCGCTTCGACTCTGTGACCATCGTCGTCTGGGGAGCAGTGGTGGTGGCTGTCGTCATGTCCGGGACCTCCTTCTAAGAATGGTCAAAACCATTTTTACATCTCGGGAATCTAGTGTCAACCAAGTCGCGTTTTAGAGTGACTCCGTGGACGAAAACCATCTCGATGCCGATCTCGGCGCCATCGGCTCACTGAGTGACCCGACCCGCCGCCGGCTCTACGTCTTCGTCTCGAGGTCCAACGAGCCCGTCGGGCGGGACGAGGCTGCCGACGCCCTCGGGATTCCGCGCCAGACAGCGGCTTATCACCTGGACCGACTGGCCGAGGAGGGTCTCGTCGATGTCGAGTTCCTCCGACGCAGCGGTCGGACAGGCCCCGGCGCCGGTCGGCCGGCCAAGCTCTACAAGAGAACAGACCGTGATCACGAGGTGTCCTTGCCCCCCCGCCGGTACGGGCTTGCCGCTCGAATCCTCCTCGAGGTGGTCTCGACGGGAGCGATCAAGCGAAAGGACCTTGCTGCAGCAGCCCACCGGATCGGTGCCGAGCTGGGAGAGGTGGGTCTGGATCAGGCACTGCGTGAGACCGGCTACGACCCGGTCATGGAGGAGGGGGAGATCCGGTTCCGGAATTGCCCCTTCCACGTCCTCAAGACCCAGGACCAGCGCACGGTGTGCAACCTGAACCTTGGCCTCGTGGAAGGGATGCTCGAGGCCTCCGGCGACGGGCGCAAGGCCTATCTCGAGCCATCCGAGACGTACTGCTGTGTGAGGGTCCGCCCCGAAGCCTGAGCCCGTTTCGCGCTCTGCCGCGGCGGGTACAAGTCCGTCACGGCACCGGGCCAGCTCCGCGGCTCTGGAGTCGGCTTTGAGCGGGGCCCAATCGACCGAGGGCGATTGGGCCTCCCTCTTATTCGGCATCCGCTCAACCGATAACGCCGGCCCATTCCCGGAAAGCCTCGACGGACATCGTGTTCACCACCGACGAGGGGGCGATGCCGGCGCGCTGCATGGTTGCCACCGAGTTTGCGACGTTGCCCATCTCGCCGATCCGATGCGAGTCTGAGTTGGCTGCCAGGACCGCTCCTGCGGCAACGGCGAGCGCGGCGTACTCGGCGGAGAGGTCGAGACGATCCCGATGTCCGTTGACTTCCAGGGCCACGTGGTTCTCGATGGCTGCGGCGACAACGGCGTCGATGTCGAGGTCGATGGCAGGTCGGTTGCCGATCCGACGGCCGGTGGGATGGGCCAGGACCCGGACCACGGGGTGGCTGAGGGCCTTCAACACCCGGGCCGTCTGCTCGAATCGATCGAGGTCGAAATGCGAATGCACACCCGCAACGGCGAAGTCGAGCCGGCTCAGTGCTTCGTCGTCGATGTCGAGGCTGCCGTCCCGATCGATGTTCAACTCTGCTCCTTGGAGCACGAGCAGGTCGGGGAATCCTGCTCTGGCCTCCTCGATCATCACACGCTGACGGTCCAGGCCGGCGCTGTCGAGCCCTCCGAACCGCAGGCCAGTCGTGTGGTCGGTGATCAGGATGTACTCGTACTCGCGATCCGTCGCCTCAGCCGCGATCTCGAAGAGGCTCATTCGCCCGTCGGGGGAGAGGTCGGTGTGCAGATGGAGGTCGCCTTTGATCTGGCCGTTCCGTATGACGCTCTCCGCAATCTCAGGATCGAGGGCTCGGGCCGGCGGCGGGACCCACAGGCGACCATTCCGCTCGTAGATCTCGGATTCGGAGAGCCCGTCCGCGTCGATGTCTGCCAGAAGCGGGCGGGCATGCCGATCGGGTCCTGTCACCTCGAGCAATCGCCGTCCCAGGTGGGAGGGCGGGACCAGGTGAACGCTGGCCTCCACGTCTTCGTAGGTCTGGAGCACGATCTCCCCTGAAGGCCCATCACCGACAAACCGGGCAACCGCGGTGCCTTCGAGGAATTCGCGCCCGGCGCCGACGTCGTCGATCCCGGAGACGAGATCGACGGTCTCTACCCACTCCTCTCCACGCCGAACGGCTCCGGCCGCATGGACGGTCCCACCGAGATGACGGATCAGATGCTTGCCGAGGGCGTCCGCCAGCACATAGGCCTGAAATGACGGGATCGACGCCGTCGAGGGCGCCAGTTGGAGCGTCGCCGCCCATCGCTCTGCGGTAGCAGGACCGACGCCCCTCAGGGCCTCGACGCCTCCCGCCTCGATGGCTGCGATCAGATCGGCGGTAGTGTCGATCCCGAGCTCGCCCTTGAGAGCGCGCAGGATTGCCGGCGTCATTCGGGGCAGACGTCTGATCCTGGCCGACTCGGCGGGGTAGAGCTGCTCGAGCCGTTCGAGGAGCTCGAGTGTCCCATTTTCCCGGAACTCCTCGATGAGCCGCAACACACCTGTCCCGATTCCGGGGATAGACAGTGCCCTCTCCGATGGGTCGGACAGATCGGGCGCCAGATCATCCAAGGACCACACCGCCCTGCGGTAGGCCTTGGCGCGGAACGACCGTCTCCGCTCGTCCGCCCGCACCAGGTCGGACAGTCGCCACAAGGCCTCGCCCAGGTCCTGGCGTGGAGTGCTCAATTCAGTGTCCCGAGTCGTTTTGCGGGATTCGGGCGCGGGTAATCAACAGACATAACCCAGTCACGGAGGGACGAATGAGCAAGTTTGTGCGCATTGTTGGGGTCGGAGCCGCGGCCGCTGCCGCCATGTATCTTCTCGACCCTGATCGCGGTCGCTCGCGTAGGGCGAAGTTGTCTGACCAGGCCGCCGCACTGGCGCGGAAGGCCGAGGAGAAGACTCGGGCCCAGGCGGAGTACCAAAAGGGCGTGGTGCAGGGTCTTGCCCACGATCTGACCGAGCCTTTCCGCCCCGAGCCGCGAGTTCGACGACGAGACGCTCCGCCAGAAGGTGAAGAGCGAGGCGATCGGGCGATGGGACGGACCGAAGAACGACGTAGAAGTCGACGTCGACAACGGCGTGGTCACGCTCAAGGGCAACATCGACGTCGAGAACGTGGATCGGCCTGATCCAGATTGGTCAAGGGTGTCCCCGGTGTGGCCTCGATCAACGATCAGTTGAGCGTCCCGCAGCGGAGCTAGCCGGCCAAGTTGCAGGCGGACCCTCAGGGGTCCGCCTGATTTGGGCCCGAGATCGAGGGCTCCATCAGAGCCCTTCGATCTTGGGCCGTATCTCGTCTCGCCAGAAGTCGATGAACCCGTCGAGGGGGTCGCCGATCTGGTGGAGATAGATGTGGTCGATCCCCATCTCTGCTGCCTTCTCGATCGACTCGATGATGGGGCCTGCGTCCGGCCCACAGGGGAGCGCCTCTTCGATGTCGGAGCGGTCCACCATCTGAACGGCCTGTTCCATGTGACTCAACCGTCCGCAGGTCTTGCGCCAGCTGGCCGGTCAGGGCGGTGTTGGGCCAGACCCGATATGCCCTGTCCACCGCCTTCTCCCGGTCGGGATCCCAGCAGAGGGAAAGTTGGCTCCACACCGGGCCCTTCCCTCCTTGGTCGCGATACTTCTCGATCACCTCTTCTTCGAGACCGGTGATCCAGAGCCCGTCTCCGATGCGTGCCGCCAGCTCCACCGCGTCGTCCCCAAAGGCCGATATCACGATCGGTGGCAACTCTTCAGGGATGTCGAAGATGCGAGCATCCTCCACCGTGTAGTGACGCCCGCGATGGGTGAAGCTCTCGCCTTTCCATAGCCCCCGGATGATCTCGACGGCCTCCTCGAGCAACTCGAGACGGATGTCCGCCGGTGGCCATGCGATCCCCGAGCACGTGCTCGTTGAGGGCCTCGCCGGTGCCCACCCCCCAGGTGAACCGGCCCTCGAGGAGACACGCCGCGGTGGCGGCGGCATGGGCACTGATCGCCGGGTGCATGCGAACGGTGGGGCATGTCACTCCGACGCCAACCTTCAATTCCGAGGTTGCTTGCGACAGGGCTCCGAGCACCGACCAGACAAACGGACTGTGCCCCTGCTCGCTGATCCACGGGTGGAAATGATCCGAGATCGAAACGAAATCGAATCCCGCCTCTTCGGCAGCGACCGCGATCTCGACCAGCTTGCTCGGTGAGTGCTCCTCGCTGGAGAGGGTCAATCCATGCTCGACCATGAGCCAGCTTTACCCCCGGCCCCGGTCGCAGAAAACCTGACCCCGCGGTCTGTTTTTGAGGGTTGCCGCAAACGGGTAATGAGACGACTTCATTTCACTTCAATCATTTCAAACGAAACGGCATTTCAGTTCATGTTCGACACAGTTCATCGCCCGGCCCGGGACCCGAAAGGTCCTCGTGTCGGCATTGTCTCCACGTTCCCGCCTACACGGTGCGGCATCGCCAGGTTCTCTTCGGCTCTCGTCTCGTCGCTCGGCGAAGTTGCCCCGGACATCGACGTGGATCTGGTGCGTCTCATCGACGGGCGCCCTCCAACCTCGGCCCTGGGGCAGGTCGGAATGGAGATCGACCCGAACAGCTCGGTCAGCATCCGGGCCGCCGCCCGTCATCTCGACCGCTGCGATGTCGTCATCCTCCAGCACGAGTACGGGATCTTCGGCGATAACGACGGGGAGTCGGTCCTTGAGCTGGTCGATTCCATCGACCGGCCGCTGATCACGGTCGTCCACACCGTCGTCGGTCCTCCCGAGCGATCGCCAGCGTCGGATCATGGACCGTCTTCATGAGACGTCCCGACTGGTCGTGCTCTCCGAGTCGTCCCGGTCTGCTCTCGTCTCCTCGCACTCGATCCCGAGAAGCGAAGTCGTGGTGATACCCCACGGTTCGCAGTGGTCGGCGACACCGCCACCCGCGGCCCGGCCCGGCGTCTTGATCACCTGGGGCCTTCTCGGCCCCGGCAAGGGTTTGGAGCGATCCCTCGAGGCGATGGTCGAGTTGCGCGACCTCGATCCCAGTCCCCAATACACGATCGTGGGCCGGACTCATCCCGTGGTCGCCCGGAACCAGGGCGTCGCCTATAGACGACGTATCGAGAGCATGGTGAGAGACCTGGGCATCGATGACATGGTCGAATTCGTCGACCGCTACGTCGCCGACGACGAGTTGTACGAGATGGTACGGAAGTCACACGTCGTCGTGATCCCGTACGACAACACCGACCAGGTGACATCAGGTGTCGTCACCGACGCCATCGCCGCCGGCAGACCGGTGGTCGCGACCCGATTCCCCCACGCCGAGGAGCTGGTCGCGTCCGGTTCAGGCATCGTCGTCGACTCACGACAGCGCGGCCCTGGCCGACGGCGTGAGGAGCGTTGGTGGAGTCGCCCGAGGTCTACGACCGTGCGGCGAGATCGGCCGCAGCCAAGGGCTCCGAGCTCTCGTGGACCTCAGGCGCCGTTCGCTACGCCGAGTTCATCCGAAGTCTCGTCCCAGGTCAGCTGACTGTCTCCAACTGATCCCTGGAAAAGCAGCCGGAGTCGGCGAGAATGAAGGCTGTAAATGATCGACTTGGAGCGAAGCGAGCAGACGCTACGTCCCGATCCGCGGCGGCTCGTCGGCCAGGCCTTTTCTGCCTGGGGCGGCCGCATTCGGAGGCGACAGCCGCAGACTCGAGCTGATCGTCGATCGAGTCCTCGACCTGGCTCCTGAGGTTCAGAGCCGATTGCTCGCCGACACGCTGAACCGGTCCGCTGGTCGTCATCGAGACATCCGGTCGACCTGGATACAGCATTTCGGCATGGCGTGTGAGCGGGCGCCACGATCTCAAGAAGGTGACCGATCCCGATGTCCGGCTCCTGATCGGGGCCTACCTCACGCTTGCCTATGCGTACGAGGGCGCCGCGCTAGCCAACCCGTCGATCGTCCCGCTCGGCGAAGCGAGCGGGGGGATCGCAGCCTTTCGTGATGAGTGCACGCGGCGATCGGTGAAGGGCATATCTCCTCGGTCGCCTTCATCACCGGAACCGCGGGCCGGGCGGGGAGCCTTGTCTTCGATGATCGCTCTCCCTTTGCCGACAACGGTGAGCGCAAGGAGCCTCTGTACCAGCGTCTCTCCTTCACCCTCAAGCTGGCAGAGCTGGGTTTCGCCAACGAGGTATCGGAGCGAATCCTGTCGGTCTTGCCCGAGGAGTTCACACCAGCGAGACCTCTACTCCGCGTTGCCCACTGCCGAGGACATCGATCTCGACCCGATCCTGCTCGCTGACACGGTCAGGATGGTCCATTGGCTGTCGGCGTCGAGCTACGAGGTGATCTTTGACTCCGCGCTTACCCCTATCCGAGCATCTGATCTCGCCTGCGGCGCCTGCCGAGAGCCACGGGATGGAGGACGCCAGGTTCGTGCGCTTCATCGATGACGACGGTGAGGTCACCTACTACGCCACCTACACCGCCTACGACGGGATGCGGATCCTGCCCCAGATGATCAAGACCAAGGACTTCCATCATTTCCGGATGACGACGATGAGCGGGCCAACCGCCTATCACAAAGGGCTCGCACTGTTCCCGAGGAAGATCAGGGGTGAGTTCGCCGCGGTTTCCCGGCACGATCAGGAGACGACCTTCGTCATGCGAAGCGACAACATCCGCCATTGGGGCAATGCCGAGGCCGTGCTCGTCCCCGAGCAGGGCTGGGAGGCGATTCAGACCGGGAATTGCGGTTCACCGCTCGAGACCGAGGCCGGGTGGCTTCTCATCACCCACGGCGTCGGGCCGATGCGTCGTTACGTGCTCGGCGCGGTCCTGCTCGATCTCGACGAGCCGACGAAGGTCCTCGGTCGGCTCACCTCCCCGCTTCTCGAGCCGCTGGAGGATGAGTCGTTCGGATACGTCCCCGACGTCGTCTACTCGTGCGGGAGCATGATCCATGACGATCATCTGATCCTGCCCTATGGCTACGCCGACTACGGGATCAGGGTGGCAACGGTGCCTGTCGAGCAGGTCCTCTCACAGATGTCGTAGCCGACAGTCGCCTATACACATCCGAATAGGCGGCAGCCATGACAGAGTCGGCGAACCGAGCTTCGGCAATGGTTCGGCAGACAGTGCGATCCAGTTCGCCTACGCGCTCGACCGAGCCAACCGCCCCTGCGACATCCTCGACCAGGAAGCCAGAGACTCCGTCATCGATGACCTCGGGGAGCGCACCCATTCGCCACGCGATAACCGGTGTGCCAGTGGCCAGACTTTCCACCGCGACCAGCCCGAACGGCTCGTGCCAGCGGAGCGGCATCACCAGTCGCAAGCGCCCTGCCAAGGAGCCTCCAGAGGTCCTCTCGGTCCAGTGGCCCCAGGTACTCGACATCTCTCGAGCGGGCCGCCAACACCTTCGTCTCGAAGAAGTCACGGTGCCGATCCTCGACAATCCCGGCCAGACGAAGCGGAAGCCCGGCGGAACGCGCTGTCTCGATGGCGAGGTCGGGTGCCTTTTCGGGAGCCATGCGGCCCGACGAACGACCAGATATCCACCGTCGCCACCGCCGACCGGGATCTCACTCGTCCGTATGCCATTGGGGATGGTCGCGACGTAGTTGAGCTCGGGCAGGAACGCACGCTCGCTCTGACTGAGCGACACAAAGGGCATCTCGGAATATTGCAACAGCAGAGGATGAGTGGCCGGGTCCCAAGCCACCCCGTGCAGGGTCGTGACGATCGGGGTGGCGATCAGACGACTGAACACCAATGCGTGGACGTGGAGATGTGAATGGATGACATCGAACGTCCCGTTCCGGGAGGCTTCCATCGCAACCGAGAGATGACGCTCCTCCTCCAGACGTGGATCAGCCCCGCTCGAGTCGAGCGGGGCACCGATGGTCTCGATCAGTCGCGCCGAAGTTGCCGACCCGGCCGCCGCGAACAGTGTCACGTCGTGGCCCATCGCCACGAGTTGCTCCGTGAGATCGTGTGCGACCCTCTCCCAAGGGCCGTAGCCGGATGGTGGATAGGAATGGCTGATCGGGGCGATCATCCCGATGCGGAGGCTCACCCCACAGGTGCCCTGACGAGGCTGTGCCCGGCCTGGAGGGCGCCGAGGGCGGAGAGCGTGGACTCGGCGCCTCGATTCAGGTTGACCCCGGCTGGTTCGAGCCCGTCGTACCCAGCGCCGGTCGAATGGTCGTAGAGGACTGCGCCGGTGTCATTTCGACCCAGGAACCAAGCGGCGGCAGCAGCGAGGCCGTTGTCCCATAGAGATCCTCCGTCGACAGAGATGGCGCGTAGACATGCGTCGGCCATGGCCCAGGCTTCAATCGGTTGCTGGTCGAATGCCGGTCCTCGCTCACCGGGCCCACGCCCGCCGACCGGAGTGAAACTGAAGCCACGATCGCCGGTTTCGGTTTCGATCAGCCATTCGAGAAGGGCGAGGCCATCGGCGACCACGTTCTCTTCGCCCAGCATCGCTCCTGCGGCAACGAGGGCTTCCGGGATTCGTGCGTTGTCGTAGGTCAGACGCGGCTCGGGCCATTGCCAGGCGCCACGGTGGGGGCGGGGAAGGCGCCCGGCGGTGCGCTGGAGAAATGCCTCGATCTTCGGGGCGGCGGGCCAAGCCCGGAGCGCGGCGACTGCGCCCAGAACAGCGTACGCGTTGGATCGGGGATGGGGAGTGTCGAGGTCGAGGCCCCTGGAAAAGACAGGAAACACTCGACCGGCATCCTTGGTGGCCAGGGCATATCCCAAACCCCAGAGGGCACGGCCGTGTGCATCGTCGGAGCCTCGGGTGTCGACCCAAACACCAAACGGGCTCATCCGGTTGTGCCATCCCCCCGGCACGCGTCCGGCGAGGACGAACTCGAGGTACCGCCGCATACCAAGGCCGTCCGGGCGGATGTGACTGAGGACTACCAGTGCCCGGGCGTTGTCATCGGTCGTGTATCCGAGGCTGCGCCGCGGTCGGTCGAGGACGGCATGCTCGTACAGACCGAACTGGCCGGTCAGGACCTCGAGATGGCGAGGGTTCGGCTGGGCGAGGGCCTGGTCGAGGATCACGTCGCGCTCGCGATGACGCGGTTGACCGTGGACTCGGCTCTGCCCAGCCAGGTTCCCCTCCGGGAGCGGGCCCAGGCATCCGCCAGGGCGCCGCTGTGGAAGCTGTCAGGGATGATCGGGTGGAGATACGAGCTACGGCACACCTCGCGGGTGTTACCCAGCTTCTCGGCCGTGGCGTCGATGGCGCGGAGCAGTAGGGCATCTTCGTCGCCCTCTTCGGGCCAGGTCATGAGCTCTTCGGCCACAGCGGTGCTGGCCCCCCAGGTGCGGAAGTCTTTGGCGGTGAACGGCCCGCTCATCGTCTCGGCGAGATACGTGTTCACGTCCGTGGAAGTGATGGCGGCGACTCCGTCTGGTGTCTCATAACCGAAGAGGGTCTGGCCACCGAGCTCCTGGCATCGCGAGATCAAACCGGCCAGGCGCCGGTCCTGGAACACGAGTTGATGGTCTGCCCCACCTTTGCCCGCGAAGTCGAAATGGACATGGAGCCCGTCGACCTCGACATGCTCACAGGTGATCGTGGTGAGCCCGTATGCATCGTTCTCGTCGGCGTACTTCCGGTTCCCGACCCGGATCAAGGTTCGATCCATCACGGCGACGGCGAGGGCGGTCACCTTCAACCGGGAGAGACCCTTGCGCGACAGCTCAGAGTCGGTGCGCCTCCGCAACTGCGCGAGCCGCCGTCCGAACTCACCCATTCGCTCGAACTTCACCTCGTCCCGGGTTTCCTCCCAGACCGGGTGATAGATGTACTGCTTGCGGCCGGCCTTGTCGTATCCGGTGGCCAGGATGTGGCCCGACCGTATCGGGCGAGATCCAGACATCGGTCCAGGCCGGCGGTATCACGAGGGAGTCGATCCACTTCCGGACCGAGCCGTTGATCGTGTTCCCTTTTTGGTCCGAATAGGAGAAACCGCGGCCGCGCCGGATCCTGTCGAAAGCCAGGGCTCTCGTCGGTGACGTAGTTGAGCCCGGCATCGGCGGCGAGTGACATCGATTCGATGGAGATCATGGCCGCCCGAAGATTTCCCCCAGCGGGGCGGTCCCAAACGGGGATTCAGGTCAGCCGACGCAGGCGAGGGCGCTGACCTCCACGAGACAGTCCGGGCGGGCGAGACCCGAGACCTGGATTACGGATACCGCCGTTGGATGGTTCCCCCATACCTCCTGTGCCGAGGCGAACGCCGTGGTCGCATCCGCCGGCGCAACGAGGTAGACCGTCAGTTGCGCCACGTCGTCCTGAGTGGCGCCCGCTTCCTCCAATACAGCGATCACGTTGCGCAGCGCCTGAGCCGACTGAGTTCCGACGTCGTCGCCGACGACATTTCCTTCTTGGTCGATCCCGTTCTGGCCGCCCACCACGAGAAGGGAGCCACACCTTCACCAATACGCCCTGGCTGAACACCGGGTTCTGGTCGAGCGACTCCGGATTGATATGGGTCAGTGCCATTTGTGTCCTCCTGACGAGGGCCCGTCACTCGACGAG
This sequence comes from uncultured Acidobacteriota bacterium, assembly GCA_963843585.1. Taxonomy (GTDB): domain Bacteria; phylum Actinomycetota; class Acidimicrobiia; order Spongiisociales; family ZC4RG35; genus JARDZU01. The sequence goes on along the minus strand of CAWJLJ010000003.1, from coordinate 104,722 downwards.
CCAGCCCTTCGATTTCCCTCCCTCGGACGCGGTCAAACACGGGCCGTCGGGTTAGCGAAGCGAGCGCAGGGGGTAACTGAGGGCGACCACCCGGGAGTTGCCATCCGAGACACCCCTGCGCCGAGTTCGTCCACCATTCCCCCCGACACGCCCGAGTCCAGAGCAGAGCGTGTTCTCCATGTTGCTGCATTCACTTTTGTGGGGGCTGTGCTGCTGTTGGCTGCAACGTCCCTTCTCGGAGTTCGGACCGGGACCGTGGCCGCCCAAGGCGAGGGCTATTCGATCGAGGTGTTGCGCACGCAGATCAGTCGCCCCGGTCTCGCCACTCCGTTCGGCGTGGTCATCTCGACGATCGACGGGTCGGACCTACCGGAAACGATCACTCTGAGGTTGGACACGTCGTATCTGTCCAGCTTCGACTTCAACGGCCTGGAGCCAACACCGTCGGCGTCGTTCAGCACCGAGCGCTGGACGTGGTGGTCGTTCGACGTCCCGCCGGATCAGTCGAGTCTTCGCGTCGGTCTCGATGCCCGGCTCGAACCCTCTGTGCAATGGGCGAGATCGGGGTCGGCGACGCTCGAGATCGACGGTTCGAGCCTGGTCGGAGTCGATTTCACCACCTGGGTCATGCCCTGAGGAGGGAACTCATGGAGATATTGCTGCGGGCGACAGTTGTCTATTGGTTTCTCTGGCTCGTGGTCCGAGGGACCGGAAAGAGATCACTGTCCGAGCTGACGCCGCTCGATCTACTGCTTATCGTCGTCGTGGGCGATTTTGTCCAGCAGGGCGTGACCCAGGAGGACATGTCGGTCACCGGGGCCATCATCGCCGTCTCCGTGTTCGTGGGATGGACCGTCCTGGCCGATGCCTGGGAGCGGCGATCGAAGACCGCGAGACGTCTGTTGGTCGGAGAACCGGTGATCGTCCTCCGCTCCGGCGAGCCATTGCAGGACAGGCTGGACAAAGAGCGGGTCACCGTCGAGGAGTTGAAGGAAGCGGCCCGGCTTGGATGGCTATGGCGATCTCGGCGACATCGACTATGCCGTGCTGGAGACCGACGGCAAGCTCAGCTTCATCCCGGCACAGTCGAACCAAGTGAAAGGCGGGCCCTGGCGGGCCCGCCGTTTGTTGCTGTTCGGACTTTGATGGTTTCTAGAAGATATAGATCAGAAGGGCGATGATCAGCAAGTACGCCGACGATCGTCCAGATGATTCCGCTTCGTCCCAAGACAGCCTCCTTTGTGTCAGGACCACTTACCCCCGCACTGCGGCGGCGAAACGAAACAATCGGTCGCGGTTGAGAGGTTGCCGCTGCGGGTAAAGGTGGCGCCCATGCCGACCGATCCCGCGATAATTGCCGACGAACTGACCAAACGCTTCGAAGAAGAGGCCGGGGTCTTCGACCTCGATCTCCGGGTCGAACGCGGGCGGATCGTGGCCCTTATTGGCCCGAGCGGGTCCGGGAAGACGACCACTGTGCGCCTGATGACCGGTCTGCTCGCACCCGACTCCGGATCGATCTCTGTTCTGGGCCAGGACCCGACGAGATTCACGCCGGAGACGAGGTCACGCATCGGCTACATGGCCCAGGACTCCGTGTTCTTCCCCGACCTGACCCTTCGGGAGAATCTCAATTTCGCAGCCTCCCTGTTCGGAGTCCCTCTCCGTCGGAAGCGTCGGGTGAACGAGATCGTGGAACTACTCGACCTCGGCGAGGCCTTTGATCGACTGCTTCGCGATGTCTCCGGCGGTGAGAAGAGAAGATTGTCGCTGGCGGCGACGTTGATCCACGGCCCCGAGCTGCTGTTCCTCGACGAACCGACCGCGGATCGACCCAATCTTGCGTTGCTTCGCGACGTCTCCGGCGGTGAGAAGCGAAGACTGTCGTTGGCGGCGTCGCTGATCCACGCCCCGAGCTGCTGTTCCTCGACGAGCCGACCGCGGGGATCGACCCAATCTTGCGGACGAAGTTCTGGGACCATTTCGAGCACCTCTCCGAGCAGGGATCGACCCTGATGGTCACCACCCAGTATGTGGGCGAGGCGGCATACTGCGATCTCGTCGGGGTGCTCGCCAAGGGGCGGGTGCTGGCCCTGGACACACCGGATGCGCTACGCCGGCGTGCATTTGGGGGCGACTTGTTCGACGTGGTTCTAACCGCCCCACCGGCACGTGATGACCTGGATGCGCTCACCCAGGCCGAGGGGATCAACAAAGTGACCTGGCTCGACGATCACAGTGTGCGCCTGGTCGTAGAAGATGCCGGAGTGGTGTCGTCCACCCTTGCCGACTGGGCAAGCCAGCGGGGCCTCGACCTGGAGCGATCGGAGGCCTTTCTACCGTCATTCGACGACGTTTTCGTGGAGTTGGTGAACGCGGCTGAGGAGCAGGTCGTCGATGAGGTCGATCCGGACGACGACGTGGCCCTGGTGGGCTGAGTGATTGCATGAGATCACTGACCCGGAGCCTCGCCTTCCTTCGCAAAGAGCTGGTTTCCGTCTGGCGACAGCCCCGATTGATCGTCACGCTGGTACTGGGGCCTTTCCTGATTCTCTTTCTCTTCGGTCTCGGTTATCAGGAGCTGCCCGAGCCGTTCCGAACCGTCGTCGTGACTGAGCAGAGCGGATCTGCCATTGGCGTCGACGCCACCGAGCTGGACGAGGCATTTGGCGAGGGCATCGATCTGGTCGAGGTCACCGAGAATCTCGACTCGGCTCGCCAGAGCCTGGTGTCGGGGGAGATCGATCTCATCCTCGTCGCTCCCGAGGACGGGCTCGAGGCGCTGGAGCGTGGGGAGCAGGCCACCTTTTCCATCCTCCATGCGGAGATCGACCCGGTGATGACGGGGAGCATCGACTTGCTCGCCCGCCTATCCGTGGGTCAGATCAACCAAGAGGTGCTCACCGGCATCGTGGAGCAGGCGCGTACCGAGTTGAGCCAGACCGAAGGCCCGCTGGCCGATGCCCTGGCGCAGGTGCCGGATGTCGATGCCGGTCTGTTGGTCAGCCCCTTCACAGTCGAGACCAGCTCCATCACGGAGCCACCTCCCTCGCAGGCGGCCTACTACGCACCGGGGGTGCTGATCCTCCTGGTACAGCACCTCGCCCTGACCTTCGCCGCCCTGTCCCTGGTTCGTGAGCGTCAGTTGGGCATGACCGAGATGTTCCGGGTCTCGCCCTTGACCGTCAGGGAGGCGATGTCGGGCAAGTATCTGTCATTTCTCGTGCTCGGGTTGGCCCTTGCCACCGGCCTCGCCTTCACGATGCCACTCCTGGGAATCGAGGTCCAGGGCCCTATCTGGTCTTTTGCGCTCACCGTCGCCCTGGTGATCTTCGCCTCGCTGGGTCTCGGCTTCGCCCTGTCGGGCCTGGCCAAGAGCGACAGCCAGGCCGTTCAATATTCGATGGTGGTGCTGCTCGTATCGATCTTCTTCACCGGCTTCGTCCTACCACTGGATCAGCTCACTGTCCCGGTCCGCTGGGTGTCGTATCTCGTGCCGGCGACCTACGGGATCGGCGGGCTTCAGGACGTGATCTTTCGTGGGCAACCGGCTCGCCCGCCACTGATGGGAGCCCTCTTGATCTACGGCCTGGTGATGGTGGCGCTCGCCTGGCTCGCGGTCCGCAAGGACGTGGAGCCGGCGAGCGCCCCAGCCGTGAAGGTCAGTTAGTCATCAGTTGCTCGAGGTTGGTCCGAAGCTCCTCCCATGCGGTGCGGACGTCCTCGTTGACCTCGATCTCGTCCAGCTGCTGCTCGAACGCATCCAAACTCTCCTCTATCTCCTCCCGGGCGATCGCCCCGTCTTCGCGAACCGACTCGACGGAGGCAGTGAGCTCGGCGTTCAACGTGTCCCAGGCCGAACTCAGCTCCTCCGCCGACTCCGACTCGGCGATGGCATCGGACAACGCCTGGATGTCTTCCTGGAACGCGGCGACGGCGGCGAGGGCATCGGAAGATGCGTCCGTCCCTCCGGATGTGCCGGCCAGTGTCGTGCCGGTGAGCGCTTCGGACGTCGTGCCTCCGGTCGTCCCGGAACATGCCGCCAAGGCGAGTAGCCCGGCCAATGCGATCGATGTGGCTCCTTTTCTCATTGCTTGCTCCTATCAGAATGCGCTTCGAGTTGAACCCAAACGGCCAGAGCCACCCTCGCGGGTGGCTCCGACCACTCAGCTTCCAGGTCGACTCAGAATTGCGAGTCGACGGTGTCCTCTTCGAGACGCTCGCGGATCTGCTCGGCAGTCTCGCCGGTCTTCTCCTTGATGCGGCCGACCAACTCCTCGTAGTTGCCTTCGGCAACATCGAGATCATCGTCAGTCAGATCGCCCCATGCCTGCCGGGCCTTGCCCTTGAGCTGGTCCCAGCGGCCCTCCCACTTCATCTGCGTGGAATCCTGCATAACGCACTCCTTTTCCTGGCGTCGAAGGCATTGCGCCTTCATGTTTCGAAGTGCACTTACCACTTCGCCGGGAGGCGGAAACCTCCTGGTTTCCCAATCGTCACTACGTGAGAAGGGTTGCCACATGACGAATTCAATCCCAAGCGTCGCCATCGCCGAGTCGTGCACCGGAGGGCTGGTCATGGCTCGAATCGTCGCCACTCCGGGAGCGGGTGATTGGTTCAAGGGCGGGCTGGTTGCCTATGACAGGGAAGTGAAGTCCGACCTGCTCGGCGTCAAACCTGGCCCGGTTGTCACCTCAGCGGCAGCACAGCAGATGGCGAGATCCGTGCGTGAGCTCCTCGGAGCGGACCTCGGCATCGCCACCACCGGCGAGGCCGGCCCGGATCCTGAGGAGGATGTGCCTGTCGGAACTTTGTTCGTCGGGGTGGCCGACCGGAACTCGGTCCGTGTCCACCACATCGTCCTCTCCGGGGATCCGGATGAGATTCGCGCCTCGGCCGCGGAGTTGGCCCTGCTTCATCTGCGTCGTCGGGCCGGTCTCGACGTCAGGCTGCGTGCCGGCTAACCGTCAGGCGAGTCGATGGTCGGTCGAATCGAGAAGGCTTCGCGCACCCCGGCGAGCTCGAGCAGCCGCATCACTGGCCCCTCGCCGACAACCAAGCGCAGGACCCCACCGGACTCCTCGAGGCGAGATCTCTGGGTGATAAGGACTTTGAGTCCCGCCGAGTCCATGAACTCGGTCTTGCGCAGATCCAGGAACACTTCCTTCTTGGAGAACTTGGCGAGCGCCTTCTCCAAGGTCGGGGCTGTTGCCATATCGATCTCACCCTTGACGACGACCACGTCGTGTCCGCCGATCCGGCTGGTTTCGAGATTGAACTCCGGGCCCAACTCCACCATTGCTAGCCCGCCCGCCCCTTTGGATCCGGTTTGTGTACCGGAATGGGAGGGTAAGTCACCGCTCGTGACCTCCTCCTTGACTCGAAGTCTTCTCGTGCCATGCCCGCGGATGGTACTGCCTCGCGGCCAGCCGATTCCGATGAGCCGGGCAGCCGTGTCTGGTTGTACTGCGGCGATGGCGAGGATGCCCCGGTCCAGATCGAATCCTCCCTGCCCGACATCGGCAAGAAGGACCTGCTGTGGGCAGACGTCGATTTGGAATGCGCCGGGGACCTGAGCCCGCTGTGGGAGAAGCTGGAGATCGAGGAACTGGTCGCCAGGATCGATCAGGACACCGATCCGACTCTGATTCACCAGAACGGCGTCCTGGAACTCGCGTGAAGGCGCTGCGGGTCGGGCCTCATCCCGCGCCCATGACATTGCATTGCCTCGTCGGCCCCAACTGGGTGGTGACGTTGCACAAAGGCGAACTCGACTTGGTCGATGAGTTCAACAAGCCCCTTAACGGCGATACCCGGATCGGGGACCTGAACGGGCCGGCATTCCTCTCATTGGTGCTGGACTGGCAGATCTCGGGCTACTTCGGCGTGATCGAAAGCCTGCAGACTGAGATCGACGAACTGGACGAGGAGCTTCTCGCCAGGTCCCCGGACAAGAATGACTTGCTCGATCGGCTCCAGGCGCTTCGCATCCGGGTCCGTAAGTTGCGCAACACGCTCAGCTCCCATCGCGAGGTGCTTGGCCTGCTCAGCCATCCGCGATCCGATGCCTTGATCGGAGCAGAGGCTGTGGAGGACTACAAGCGGTTGGAAGACCGGCTTCAGCAGGCCATCGACACGGTTGATACCACACGGGAGATGATCGTCGGCTCCTTCGACATCTTCATGACCCGCACCGCCCAAGCAACCAATGACATCATGAAGCGTCTCACCATTGTCTCGGTTCTCTTGCTCCCGGCGGCAGCGCTGGCCGGGATCATGGGGATGAACTTCAAAGTGGAGATCTTCGAGTGGCCGTGGATGTTCTGGGTGACGATCGGTCTGATGCTCGCAGTGGCCGGCGTGACTCTCGTCGTTGCCAAACGGCGGCGATGGCTCTGAGGTCAGGTCTCCGAGACGCAGTCGAACAGGATGCGAACCGTCGTTCCGGATGGATTGCTACGCAGTTGGATCAGATCGGCCACCTGGTGGGCAAACCAAATCCCGCGTCCGCGCTCTTCGGTGATCTTGGGCCGTCGTAGACCGATGAGCTGGTCCTCGATGAAGCCCAGATCCCGAACCTCGCAGACAAGCCTTCCGCCCGCTTGCCACACCCCCAGCGATCCACTGCCCGTGTACTTGATGCTGTTGGTTGCAATCTCGTTGACGGCCAGGACGAGATCCGGAATGCGCTCTTCCTCGACTCCAAAGCGGCGAGCATCCTTTGCGAGTTCCCTCCTCATCGCGCCCAGACCTTGTTCGGTGAAAGGAGCGAATGCATCGTCGGTGATCAATGCCGGCGAGAGCTGGCGCTCGGCCTGGCCATTGGCCTGGAAGTTCTCATTGGTTCGCGGCTGTAGCCCCGCTGCCGATGAAAGGGTGAGAGCCTGTCAGATCGTCGAGCACGCTCTCCGGAAGTGACGCCGTGTCAAACGGGCAGCCGAGGTAGAGGGTGAACTCCGGTTCGGTGAACGCCCCGTTCAGCAGCCCCTCGTATATCTCGCTCTCCTCGATCTCGGCGGGTCGCGACCGGCGTAGATCGGCTCCCCGATTCCCCATACGGCTCCTCCCGCTCGCCCCATGCCGGTCGAGGAAGTCGCTCCAGACCGAGATCAGCCGACCCGGGTTCCGGCCGACCTCCTCCATCGGAGCCAGATCGATGTGATTGCGATTGCCGACGAACGCCGTCTGGAATCCCGAGAGGGTGTCCGATTGGGCGGCGATCAGGACCGGCTCCTCACGGTCGAGGGCGGGACCCAGGAAACCCGTCACCTGCTCCAACAGCAATTCGCTCGACTCGTAGGGCAGACCTTGATGTCGGAATTGGGGAGCGTCTTGGACGGTCACGATGCGCACACTGTTGAGGGAGGGCCACGCCTGCGACCGGGAGGACCTCGACCAAAGATTAGCGCACGGACGACGGCGGACCCGAGCGCGGACGCTCGAGCCAATCGGCCGCGTCGAGTGTCAATCGACGTAATCATCACGGGACTGCTGGGCACGAGAGGCCTCTTCCCGGGGGGTTGCTGGGATGAATTACCCCGTTAGACAGGGAGTCAAACGCGATCGTTCGCGCCGGAGTGCCACCAGGGCGATGTCATCGCGCGCCCCCCCGGGGGACAGGTCGGCGACGAGGACATCGAGCATCTGGTCGAGGAGCTGTGCCGCATCTTTCGCGTCACACCGGGATAGGGCGAGTTCCACGCTGTCAGGCGGATGGAGCCCGGAGAGCACATACCCGTCGGTGTACAGGACGACCAGGTCAGTCGGTTGGAGCCAGTGCTCCTCTTCGATCGGTTCCACCTCAGGCATCACACCCACCGGCGGGCAGGGCGTCCCGAGCCGCTTCGTGGCTCGATCAGCCGTGGCGAGAATCGGCGGCGGATGACCGGCCAAGGTCACCGTTACTTTGAATCGATCGCCATGATCCTCGAGGATCAGATAGGCCAGGGTGCACATCCGCTCCTCCTCGAGGAGCGACTCGTTGACCCTGGCGAACACGGTGGTCGGAGAGGGGTCGAGGGCGATAGTGGATCGGAGCGTGTAGCGGGCCAATCCGACCGCCGCCGCCGCCTCTACACCCTTGCCGGCGATGTCTCCCAGAAGTACGGCGGTACGCCCGTCGGCCATGGGAAAAACGTCGTAGAAGTCACCACCGACTTGGCCGACAAGGGAGACCGGCCGGTAGCGGGCCGCAAGATCGAGGCCGGGCACTTCGGGAAGCGCGCTTGGCGTGATGACGGCCTGGAGGGTCTCGGCTATCTCTCTCTGTTGCTGATAGAGGCTCGCATTTTCTAGGGCAGCAGCAGCACGATCGGCCACCACTTCGAGCAAGTCGACGTCGTCCCCGTCGAGCTCTGGATCGGGAAAGCTTCGGGCCAAGGTGAGCGTGCCGATGAGGCGGTGGCCGAGAGAGATCGGGACACACGCGACGGAGTTCAGATCGAGACGTCTGAAGGCATCGATCAGCTCCTTGCCGGCACGGACCTCCGCCTCTTGCAGCATCTCGTCTGAGATCTTGTCGATGATCTCGGGTTTCTCGGTCCGGGCGACCCTGGCCTGCATCTGGTCTTCCTCGAGCGAGATCGGTCCCGGATCGCTCATGTGAACCAGGGTCCGGGCATTCTCATTGTCGGGATGGACCATGGCCATCGGGATCAGTTTCCCGCCTTCGAGCATGTGTACCGCGCACCAAGAGCCCATCCGGGGGACCAGGGCCCTGGCCAGTTCGTGGAGGTTCTCGGTCTTGTCCAATGAAGACCCCAGCGCTTCGTACACGGTGTAGAGGAGCTCCTGGACCTCCTCGCGGCGAAACTGTGCTGTCATGTCCTGGACGAAACTGAGCACGAGAACGACTTCACCTGCGTCGTTCTTGATCGGGCTGGCCCGGACTCGTGACCACCGAGCGTGGGGCGAGCCAGGTCTGCGATATCCGATCACCGAGTCCGCGACCGGTGCACCCGCCATCACCTTCCTACCGGGGAGGCTGTCCACGGTGAGCGGTGCCCCGGTACGGTCGATCATCTCGAACCGACCGATGATCTCCTCGGGTGGCGTGGATACGAGCTCTGCTCCAGTGCTGAAGCCGACGATTCGCGCCGCTTCGTCGTTGGCGTAGAGCAGGCGACCGGACAGATCCTGAACCGTGACGGCTTCGCTGGCGTGGCGAAAGAGGATGTCGAGGACCCTCCGGTCCTCGGCAGTGGCCAACTCGATGAATCGATCACCGGGCACGTGCCCCCTCGGCACCGGGCCGATCGAACACAGGGACCCGGCGGACGGGAAGTTAGTCGATCTGGCGCGTCTCCGTTGAGGAGGCCGAGTGATCGGGCGTTTCGCCGCTTCCCCAACCCGGGTATGTGCCGTCCGGCATGGATTCAGCCAACTCGGTGCCCCGAGACCTGACGATCAATCCTTCGCTGTGGATGGCGACATCGGAGTGGCCCGAGCGCCCGGTTCTTCGAGGAGACATGACGGTTCAGGCGGTGGTGGTCGGCGCCGGGATCACAGGTCTCACCGCCGCTCGCCTCCTGTGCGAGCAAGGTCTGACTGTCGCGGTCATCGAGTCCCGCCGGGTCTGCTCGGGAGTCACCGGGCTGACCACGGCGAAAGTGACCGCCCTGCAGTCCACCATCTACACCGAGCTGTCCGAGCGGTGGGGTGATGAGACGTCGGCTGCTTACGCCGCGGCCAACCTCGAAGGCCTGGAATTGATCCGTCGTCGAGCCCAAGACGAGCACATCGACTGCGATCTGCGCATCGCTCCCGCCCTGACCTACGCGGAGACCGCCGACGGGGTGGCCAAGATCGAGGCCGAGGTCGAGGCGGCGCAACGGGCGGGTCTCGGCGTCTCGTTCACGACGGAGTCAGATCTCCCGTTTGAGATCGCGGGGGCGGCCCGTCTCGAAAATCAGGCGCAGTTCCATCCTCGCAACTATTGCCTGGGACTCGTGCGGGGGATCCTCGCCGATGGAGGTGCCATCTTCGAGCACACCCGAGCGATGGATCTCGATGCCACGGCGGGGAAGGTGGTCACCGATGGCGGGACCGTGTCCGCCGAGGTGATCGTTGTTGCATCCCACATCCCGTTCGTAGACACCGGTGGGTACTTCGCCCGAATGACCCCCTCCAGGTCTTACGCAGTCGCCTTTCGATCCCCGGGTGAGCCACCGTCTGGCATGTACATAAGCGTCGATCAACCGATTCGCTCCATCCGATCAGCGGGCGACGGCTACACCATCGTGGGTGGCGAGGCTCACCCCTCGGGCCAAGAGGTGGACACCGAAGAACGGTATCGGGCACTCGCATCGTGGTCCCACGACCGCTTTGGGACCTCAGATGTTGACTATCGGTGGTCGGCACAGGACTATCGAAGCGTCGATGGCCTTCCTTTCGTCGGCCCCCTCGGTTCGTCGGGCCGGGTCTTCACGGCCACCGGTTTCGCCAAGTGGGGCATGGCAAACGGGACCGTTGCCGCCGCGATCATGGTCGATCTGGCCATGGGGCGGGACAACCCGCTGGCGAGCGTGTTCGATTCCAAACGGGCCGCCCTCAAGCAGGCCGCACCCGGCTTGGTCAAGGCCGGCGCCGGGTTTGCCAAGAGCCTGCTGACGGGTCGAGTGCTCCCGTCGGACTTGAAGGGGTTGGAGCACGTCGACCGCCGGCTCTGGAGACGTCGTGTCAATCGATGGGCACAAGGCCGCTGCTTTCCGCGACGAGGACGGCGAGGTTCACGCCGTCTCGCCCATCTGCACTCACCGCGGCTGCCAGGTCCAGTTCAACAATGCGGAGCGGACCTGGGATTGCCCCTGTCATGGATCGCGCTTCGATGTCGACGGCAAAGTCGTCCATGGTCCTGCTGTTCGAGATCTCGCCCCGCTCGACGAGAAGGCGATGCCCCGATCCTCGCCCGGCTAACCCTGCCGCCATATCATCCGTCATGCGGATGAAGCGCTCCCTCCCTCTCCTCTTGGTGCTATTCGTCGCTTGTTCCGAAACCGGTTCCGGGACCACGACCACCACCGAAGCCGTGACCACCACCACGCTCGCCTCCACTACGACTGCGCCACCGGTGGAATGCCCTCGACCGCCGTACGAGCTCAGCTTCCTTCCAGTTGGTGTCGGTACGGCGGTGCTCGACGCCGAGGAGATCGAGCCAGACGTGTGGACCTCGGTGCCGGGGAGCAGTGCCACCCTCTGGGGCAGGGATGATGTGGTCGCCATCGCCTTGATACGGGGTGCTCTCCCTGCGGTGGAATGGCCGGGTGATCGGGGCGCGGTGCTCATCGACGGGACGAGGGGGGTGGTCGGCCCTCATCCCGATGGAACGTGGGTGGCCGGCTGGTTCGAGGCCCCCGGCGAGCGCTGCGACCTCTACACCATGGTCTTCTACCCGCCGGTGGCAGACGACGACGTGGAGCAGACCCTGGCCGGGATGAATCGGGTCGGGGGTTGACGGCGCAGCGGGGGACGCGTAGCGTTCCGCCCGGATGAGCCGAAGGAACCTCTCGCATGCCGATGGCACCTGGTGGTGGGCTTGGCGCGCGCCGGAGGTGGCTTCGGTCGGATAGTCCCCGCTCTCTGATCCCTACGAACCCATCTCCGGTATCCGGCAGATGGGTTTTCTCGTTCGAGGCCCAGACGCCGGACCGGCGGAGGAGCCCATGAACAACATCTTCGACATACCGGCCGACCTGGACACCCCTACTTCGGTGTACCTCAAGCTTGCCCCTTTGGGCCCGCGGTTCCTCCTCGAGAGCGTGGAGCAGGGTGACCAGGTGGGGCGGTTCTCTTTCATCGGATTCGGCCCGGGCCTCGATGTGCGCAGCGACGGGAGGACGATCCATGCCGGGACCACAGATATCGAGACCGACGGGTCGATACAGGGGCTCGTGGATGGGTTGCGCAAGATTCTCGTGGAGGCACCGGCGCCGGGCCCGACATCGACGTCGATCCCGTTCCACGGAGGGCTGGTGGGGGCAATCGGTTTCGACGTCGCTCATCGTCTCGCCGGATGGGCCCCTCCGCCGAGCCCTCGGCCCGAGATCCAGTTGTATGGGCCACCGAGCGTCATCGTCTTCGACCATCTGAGTCGACGAGCCGCCCTGCTTCACGACGGGCCCGACTCCGATCGTCTTTCCCTGCGTCGCGAGGTGATCTCGTTGCTCTCGAGTGGGCTGCCAGGCCCGGGCCGGACCGGCGGGTTCGAGCCTGCCACCGGCTCGATGGACAAGCAGCAGTACGAGGACGTTGTGCAACGTGCCCGTCATCACATTCGTGAGGGCGACGTGTATCAGATCGTCCCCTCGGTCCAGTTCACGGGGGAGACCGACCTCGATCCATTCACCGTCTATCGAGGGCTTCGACTCCTCAATCCATCTCCGTACATGTACTTCTGTGACCTGGGCGAAACCAAGGTGATCGGGTCCTCGCCGGAGGCGCTGGTCAGGCTGCGCGGGACCGTGGCAGAACTGCGGCCCATCGCCGGGACCAGGCCTCGTCACAACGACGAGCAACGCGACCGGATCGCAGAGGAAGAGCTGATCGGCGATGCCAAGGAGGCGGCCGAGCATGTGATGCTTGTCGACCTGGCTCGCAATGACCTGGGCAGGGTCGCGGTGCCCGGCTCGATCAAGGTCGATCCGTATCGTGCCATCGAGAGATACAGCCACGTCATCCATCTGGTCAGCGGGGTGAGCGGGATCATGGAGACGGGTGGCGATGCCTTCGACCTGTTCGCCGCTGCCTTCCCGGCCGGCACCGTGGTGGGCGCCCCCAAGATCCGAGCGCTCGAGCTGTTGCGCGAGCTCGAGCCTGTTCCCCGGGGCATCTACGCGGGGACCGTCGGCTATTTCGGGCATGGAGGGACGATGGACCAGGCGATCGCCATTCGCACCATCGTCATGAGCGAGGGTCGCTACACCTACCAGGCCGGTGCGGGCATCGTCGCCGACAGCGTTCCCTCGGCCGAGTGGGAAGAAGTCCTCTCCAAATCAGGTGCGATGCGCGGTGCCCTCGAGATAGCGGCAGGTGGGCTGTGAGCCGGGTGCTCCTCGTCGACAACTACGACTCGTTCACCTACAACCTGGTGCAGGCATTGCGGATCCTCGGCGCAGAGGTGTTGGTCCGAACCAACGACGGGGTGAGTCTGGACGAAGCCCGGGATCTCGAGCCCTCCCACCTCGTCGTCTCACCAGGCCCGGGGCGACCCGAGGCAGCCGGGGAGTCGATGAAGCTGATCTCGGGATTCCTCGATCAAGTGCCCATCCTCGGCGTTTGCCTTGGTCATCAGGCGATCGCCACCGCAATGGGCGGCACCGTGGACCACGCGCAGGAGTTGAGGCATGGGAAGTCGTCGCCGGTGTATCACGACTCCGCTTCGATCTATGCCGGTCTTCCCAACCCGTTCGACGCAGGGCGCTATCACTCCCTGGCGGTGATGGAGGGCGATCTCCCCTCAGATCTCGTCGTGACTTCCTTCACCTCCGATGGCGTGATCATGGGGATCCGTCACAGGTCGTTGCCGGTCGAAGGTGTCCAGTTCCACCCGGAGAGCGTGCTCACGCCGCACGGCGAGCTGCTCCTGCGCAACTTCCTCGATCTGGGCAGGGGGCGATGAGCCAGGTGCTCGAAGACCTCCTCCACGGCAACGACCTCACCGAACAGCAGGCCGTGGGCCTGCTCCACCAGCTGACCGAGGGAGAGGTCGATCCGGCCGTCGCCGGCGCCATCCTCGCCGCCCTCAGGGCCAAGGGCGAGACCCCGGAGGAGGTGCGCGGGTTTGCCCGGGCAATGCGGGACCTGGCCACCGATCCCCAGGTCGATGTCACCGGTGCCGTCGACGTGGTCGGCACCGGTGGTGACCGGTCGGGCAGCCTGAATCTCTCGACCGGGTCGGCGATCGTGGCGGCGGCGAGTGGGGTCCCGGTGGTGAAACACGGGAATCGCTCGATGACCAGTGAGAGTGGGAGCGCCGATGTTCTCGAGGCGCTCGGGCTGCCCATGCCGATGGATGAGGACCAGGTGCGGCGGCTCTTCGAGGCCACCGGCTTCACGTTTCTGTTCGCCCCCTACTTCCACCCCGCGATGGCCGCGGTGGGCCCGGTCCGCCGTGCGCTGGCGGTGCGCACGGTGTTCAACATTCTCGGGCCCCTCACCAATCCGGCGGCTCCGCCGAACATGGTGATTGGCGCGTTCGACCCCACCGCTGCCCGGCTCATGGCCGGGGCCCTCTCGGGTCTCGACATCGACCGGGCATTCGTCGTCCACGGGGCGGGCGGTTGGGACGAGCCTTCCCCACTGGGTGAGTTCATCCTCTTCGACGTGCGGCCGGGCACGGTCGAGGAATCCGTCCGGGACCCGGCCGACGTCGGGATGGCCGGTTGCGAGATGGATGACCTGGCCGGTGGCTCGCCGGAGCACAACGCCAGACGCCTGCTCGACGTCCTCGAAGGCGAGCAGGGCCCGCACCGGGATTCGGTCGTGCTCGGCGCTGCCCTGGCACTCGAGGTCAGCGGGCGCGCCGCGCTGCCCGACGAGGCGGTGGCGATGGCCGGCGCCGCCATCGACGACGGGAGGGCGCTCGCTCTGGCCAAGTCGCTCGAGGAGTTCGGGGCGTCCGAGGCCGGCCGATGAGTCGCTTCCTCGACACCATGGCCGCCCGATCCCGGCAACGGGCGGAGCGACAGCCGCCGCACACGATCGCTCTCCGAGCGTCGTGAGACGGTGATCTCCGGGTCACGGCCTCGCTCACTGGGGACCTTCGGAGAGGTGTTCGACGTCATCGCCGAGGTCAAGCCACGGTCTCCCTCCGAGGGTGCCTTTCCTGAACGTCACCCGGCCGAGACCGCGGTGGGCTACCAAGCAGGCGGTGCCGCCATGATCTCGGTGCTCACCGAGCCCTCCGAGTTCGGCGGGTCCATCGAGATGTTGGAGGCCGTCGTCGGCCGCCGTGTCGGTCCCGGTGCTGGCCAAGGACTTTCTGGTGGACCCGATCCAGGTGTACGAGGCGCGGGAGGCCGGGGCCGATGGGGTCCTGGTGATCGCACGAATCCTGAGCGACGAGGCCATGGTCGAGATCCTCGACGCCGTCTCCGAGAGCGGGGCTTTCGCCCTGCTCGAGGCCTTCGACGGGGATGACCTGAAGCGCATACGAAGGGCTGTGTCGGGGCGGGAAAACCTCATCGCCGGGGTCAATTGCCGGGACCTCGACACATTGGATGTCGTGCCCGAACGCCATGCCGCTCTTGCCGGACAGCTCCCGGGCGATGTGGTGAGCGTCGCCGAAAGTGCGATGCAAAACCCCGCGGATATCGAACGGGTCGCCACATACGGATACCGGGCTGCCCTCATCGGCTCGGCGCTGATGAGAACCGACGATCCAGGTCATCTGGTCAGCGAGATGGTCGCGGCCGGTCGTCGGGCAGTGACGGTGCCCTCATGACCCTCTTCGTGAAGCTGTGCGGGGTCAAGTCAGAGGCCGATCTCGAGGCTGCGGTCGCGGCGGGCGCCGACGCGGTCGGGTTCGTTCTCACTCCCTCCCCTCGACAGATCTCATTGAATGTGGCGGCGAGACTCAACGCGAGGTTGCCCGACTCGGTTCTCGGTGTCGCCGTTTTCCATGACCCGTCACCGGATCTGTTGGTTCGCGCGCGAGAAGAGGTCGGTCCCGATCTCTTCCAGTCCGAGCTCTCCACGCTGGTCGGGATCTCAACAGACCAGCTCCTCCCGGTAGTGGTCGACAGTGAGTCGCTCGACCGGGACTTCGCTCTCGCCGCCGGCTCGGCGGGTAGGGAGATGGTCCTCGTCGACAGCGCCGCTCGTGGCGGGACCGGTCTCACACCGAGGTGGGAGCGGCTCGCCAGGCTCGATGGGCCGGGTCGGCTGATCCTGGCCGGTGGCCTCGACCCCGAGAATGTGGGTGAGGCAGTCTCCCTGGTCAGGCCATTCGGGGTCGACGTCAGCTCAGGCATCGAGAGGGCACCGGGAGTGAAGGATCCGAAGCGCATGAAAGCCTTTGTCGAAGCGGCGCGAAGCGTGGGTGTGGGAGGAAACGTCATGACGACCGCTCGAGACGAGACCGGGCGCTACGGCCGCTTCGGTGGGCGCTACGTGCCCGAGATCCTGGTGCCCGCCTTGACCAGGCTGGAGGAGACCGCCCGTCTCCTCCTCGACGATCCCGGCTTTCTCAATATGTACGAGGAGGAATTGTCCTCGTGGGTAGGCCGGCCGACCGCGCTCACCCATGCCGTCCGCCTCGGTGAATCCTGGGGTGGCGAAGTGTGGTTGAAACGCGAGGACCTGGCTCACACCGGGGCGCACAAGATCAACAACGCCATAGGTCAGGCGCTCCTGGCCAGGGAGATGGGCGCCGAGCGGGTGATCGCCGAGACAGGGGCGGGCCAGCATGGCGTGGCCACGGCAGCGGCTTGTGCTCGTCTCGGTCTGGATTGCACCGTCTACATGGGCTCGGTGGATATCGAGCGTCAGGCGCCGAACGTCGAGCGGATGCGGATCCTGGGGGCGAGGGTGGAGCCGGTCACGTCTGGGGACGCGACCCTGCGTGCCGCGATCAACGAGGCCCTGCGTGACTGGGTGACCCGACCAGAGACCACCTACTACCTCCTCGGCTCGGCGGTGGGCCCCCACCCCTATCCATGGCTGGTCAGAGAGCTGCAATCGGTGATCGGCCGCGAAGCCCGGCGACAGATGCTGGAGCGGTCGGGACGTCTGCCTGACGCCGCCGTCGCCTGTGTCGGGGGCGGCTCCAACGCAATTGGGTTGTTCCATCCCCTGCTCGACGACCCGATCGAGCTGATCGGTGTGGAGGCCGGGGGGACATCCCCCGAGCTGGGGCGCAACGCCGCCACCATCGGGCGAGGGACTCCGGGCGTGCTCCACGGGAGCTTCTCGTTTCTCCTCCAAGACGACGACGGCCAGGTTCAGGAAACGCACTCGGTGTCAGCAGGCCTCGACTATCCGGGAGTTGGCCCCGAGCACTCGTGGCTGGCGGAGACCGGGCGGGTCACATACGAGAGCGCGACCGACGACGAGGCGTTGACCGCCCTGTACGAGCTGGGTCGTCACGAGGGGATCCTTCCCGCCCTCGAGTCGAGTCACGCCCTGGTCGGGGCCAAGAGGTGGCTGGAGTGCCAATCCGGCCTCGACCGTCCTCGTCGGTCTGTCCGGCCGGGGGGACAAGGACATCGACATCCTTCGAGGGCTCAACCGATGAGCGCCCCTGTGGTCGGAGCTCGAGCACTCGAGACGAGATTGGCCGTTGATGAGACGGCCATCGTCCCCTACCTCACCGGCGGGTATCCGTCGTCGGCCGCCTTCGCCGACGCGCTGCTGGCCCTATCCCGGATCTCGATCGCAGTCGAGATCGGAATCCCCTTCTCCGACCCAATGGCCGATGGCGCCACCATCCAGGAGTCGAGCCGGGTCGCCCTGGAAAATGGCGCCACACTCGACTCGATCCTCGTCGCGATCGAGGGTCTCGGCCGGCTCGATGCCGATCTGGTGGTGATGAGCTATCTCAACCCGCTGCTGGCCTACGGGTATGGGTCACTGCTGCCCAGACTGGCAGGGGTTGGCGTGTCGGCGCTGGTCGTTCCGGATCTGCCGCTGGAGGAATCCGAAGAGCTCGCCAGTGTCTCCCGCGAGAACGGGATCGGTCTGGTGCAATTGGTCAGTCCGGTGACGAGTCAGGAGCGGCTCGAAGCTCTGGGCAAGGCCTCGGAGGGATTCACCTACGCGGTGACGATGACCGGCACCACCGGGGGCACCCTCGGTGCGGGGCCGGAGGTCACGGCGTACCTCGATCGGGTGCGTGCTGCATCGAGACCGCCTGTCCTCGCCGGGTTCGGGGTGCGAACCGCCGATCAGGTTCGGGCACTCGCCCCGCACTGCGACGGTGTGATCGTGGGCAGCGCCCTGGTCGAAATCATGTCCGACGGCCGGGACCCCGTGTCGTTCGTGGCAGAGTTGCGCCAATGATCGCCACGCTCTCGTCCGTCTGCACTTTGGGGGAGAAGGCCGCGATCCTCCGGTTCATCGAGGGCCACGGTCTCCGCGTCCATGTCGGAGAGGCGGGCACGACCACGATCGTCAGCATCATCGGCGACCCGGAGCCGGGCATCGCCGAGTCCATTGGTGCTCTTTCCGGTGTCGAGTCGGTCAGCCTCGATGCCCCTCGCTACCCATTCGTCGCCAGGGAGGCGCGAGCCGAGCCGAGCACGGTGAAGGTCGGAGATGTGGTCATCGGAGGGAAAGGCGTTGCGGTCATCGCCGGGCCATGCTCGGTGGAGTCTGAGGAGCAACTGCTCACGATCGCCCGATCGGTGGCCAAGGAGGGAGCGGTGCTTCTGAGAGGCGGTGCCTTCAAACCCCGGACTTCGCCCTACAGCTTCCAGGGGCTGGGGGAGGACGGTCTCGAGATGTTGGCCCGCGCCCGGGAGGAGACCGGTCTGGGAGTCGTGTCCGAGGTGGTCGCCCCGGAGGACATTTCCTCGATGAACCGATATGTCGACATGCTCCAGGTGGGGAGTCGGAACATGCAGAATTTCCGCCTCCTCTCCGCCGTCGGCGAGCAACCCACCCCGGTTCTCCTGAAGAGGGGTCTGATGTCCACCATCGAGGAGATGCTTCTCGCCGCCGAGTACATCGTCGGCGCAGGTAACCCGCGAGTCGTGCTCTGCGAGCGAGGCATCCGGTCATTCGAGACCGCGACCCGGGGCACGCTCGACATCAGTGCGGTCCCCGTTCTCAAGGAACGCTCCCACCTCCCGGTGATCGTCGACCCGAGCCATGCCGCCGGGAAGCGCTCCCTGGTTCCGAGCCTCTCCGCGGCAGGAGTCGCTGCCGGCGCCGACGGCTTGCTCATAGAGGTGCACGATCGGCCCGAGGAAGCGCTCAGCGACGGCCCGCAGAGCCTGACGCTCGACGGCTTCGCCGAAACGATGGAGACGGTGGCGAAGATCGCCGCCGCTCTCGACCGCCCGCTACTGACCCTGTGACTCGGGTGCCCGGCTCGAGGTGTTTCCTTCCCTGAACATCTCCCCGATGGCGGCGACGCTGCCCAGCACCCCACTGGTATCGAGGGGGAGGAAGATCTTGGTCGCCTGACCGTTGGCGACCTGCTCCAGCGCCTCGAGATATCGGATCGCGATCAGATCGGGGGTCGGGTCGCCGTTGTGGATGGCGCCGAACACCCGCTCGATGGCCTGTCCTTCTCCCTCGGCCACGGTGAGCAACTGATACTGCTCGGCATCGGCCACCCGCTTGATCGCCTCGGCCTGTCCCGTCGCCTCCAGGATCTGGCTCTGCTGGACGCCTTCGGCCCGTAGGACGGCGGCGGCCTTGGCACCCTCGGCCTCGGTGACCTGGGCCCGCCGATCGCGCTCCGCTTTCATCTGGCGGTGCATCGCATCGGTCACGTCGGCCGGCGGCTCGATCCGCTGCAGCTCGACCCGGACCACGCGCACGCCCCATTTGTCGGTGGCGTCGTCGAGGATCTGGCGGAGCTTGGCGTTGATCACCTCACGAGATGTCAAGGCCGCGTCGAGGTCGAGGTCGCCGACCACGTTCCTGAGATTGGTCTGGGCGAGCTTGGTCGCGGCCAGGATGAAGTTGCCCACGTTGTACTGGAGCTTCACCGGATCGGTCGCCTCGTAGTAGATGACCGCGTCAACGGTCACCACCACGTTGTCCTTGGTGATCACCTCCTGCGGGGGCACATCGACCACCTGCTCCCGCATGTCGACCTTGGTCAGCCTCTTGACGAAGGGCATCACCCAACGCAGACCCGGAGTCCACCGTCCGCTGGTAGCGGCCGAGGAATTCGATGAGCCCCTTCTCGAACGGGCGCACCACCCTGAAACCGGCTGCGGCGACGAGGATCAGCACCAGCGCCAGCACCGCGAACAGGACGATCACAGCTTGCATGTCTCTCCTTTCAAATGAACCATTCCTGGCTTAGTCATTGCCCGGTCTCCAAGGGCTCCACGACGAGACGCGTCCCCTGCACATCGGTCACGACGATTTTCTGCCCGGTCGGCACCGGTTGTGGCGCGAGTGCCCTCCACTCCTGTAGCTCCACCTTGACCATCCCGTCACCACTGATCGGGTCGATGTCGGCGATGACGACTCCCTCCATGCCGACCCAGCGGTTGGCGCCGATTCGAGGTTGGGCCCCCTCGTCCTGCCGGGTGATGAATCGACGTAGATAGGCGAGGGCGAAAACCGAGACCCCGAAGAACACGAGCCATTGGGCGACAACGGCTGCCCCGGCCCAGGCCAGGATCGCGGCTGCGCCGGCGCCGATGGCGAACGGGAGGAGGAAGAACCCGGCGGTGAAGATCTCACCGATCCCCATGACGACGGCGAAGATGGTCCACAACCATCGCCAAACCTCGTTGTCCACGTCGTTACCTCCTTGTCCGGCAACGGCGACGGCGGCCACCACCGCGCCCATGCCGACTCCGAACAAGATCAGGTCTCTCCTGGTCTTGCGTGTCACCTCCGCCTCACCTGTCTGCACCTGGCTCCAGGTGGCGGTCGAATGACGGCGAACTCTGTATGCCGCCGCCCAGCTCTCGGCGAACGCGGCCGGGTCGTCTCCCACGACTTCGCTCACCTTACGGCCATCTTGCGCGGCCAGGGCGAGGTGTTGCTCGAGCTCCGCCCGCATCTCGGTGACCGACGAACGTGGCACACCAGTCTCCAGCCAGTAGCGCTCGATCCGGTCGACGACGGTTCGGGCGTCTGTCACCTGCCACCCCCGTTGAGGACCGCATCCACCGAGTCTTTGAAGCCAGTCCAATCGTGACGCCATTGTTCGAGAGCGGCCAGGCCCGGCTTGGACATCCGGTAGTACTTGCGAGCCGGCCCCTCACTGCTCTGCACGAGATAGCTCTCGATCATGCCCTGCTTCTGGAGACGGGAGAGGAGTGGGTAGATCGATCCCTCGCTGGCCAGGTGGAGCCCTCGGTCCCGGAGCTTGCTGACCATTTCGTAGCCATAGGACGCCTCCTCTTCGATTATCGACAGGAGGCACATGTCGAGGACCCCATGGAGGAGCTGTGTCGAACGATCCTGTCCGGTACTCCGGCTCTGTCCGGTACTCTTGGGTACCATGCTCTACATAATACCCGGCATCGCCTGGAAATCAACCAGGCAAGAGTGTGGGGTGCTCAGCGGGTCTTGATCCCGTCCCGAATCTCCCTGAGCAGCAAGATGTCCTCCGACGGCTCGTCGTCGGCTTCGTCGGCCTTCCTCATCCTGTTGTAGGCCTTGACCACGAAGAACATGACGAGGGCAACGATGAGGAAGTTGACGATCGCAGCCAGGAACGCTCCGATCCGGATGTCCCAGACGATCCATTCGGCCAGGTCCTGAACATCGAAGATCTTGGCGATGATCGGGTTGATGACGTCGTTGGTGAGACTTGTGATCACTGCGGCGAAGGCGATGCCCATCACGAAGGCGACGGCGATATCGACGAGGTTCCCTCGATTGATGAAGTCCTTGAATTCCTGGATCATCACTTGCTCCTTGGCGACTGGTCGCCGACCCTAGCCAGGGCCCACCAGGCGACTGCGGTAGCCGCGCCGAGGTGCCAGACGGCATGCGGCTGGAAGAGGGATTCCGGGTCGCAGAGGGGCCCGCCGGTGGCACCGAGACGGCCGAACACCGCTGCCGCCGCCAGAAGCAACAGGGGTGCGACGGTGGCCGGGGTGCGATCGCGGCGAAGAATCGAGATCACGGCAACAACGGTCATCACGACGGCGAACGGGTCGGCGATGACCGGGAGCACGGCGAAGAAGAGGCCGATGACTGCCAAGGCGGGGAGATGGGTGAGCCGCTCCCACCGGGATCCCCATCCGGCCACCATGGTCACCAACCAGGCCAGCGTCACGTCATGGGCCCACTCGTTGCCCGGTGGCATTGGGCCGTGGAAGAGGAAGGACCCGATCCCGGTGGCGATCAGCCCGATCCCGATCCATCCACCGTCCCGGCGCCGGGCGATGACGATGATCCCCGCCAAGACAAAACCGAGCGTGGTCAGGGCATTGATCGGCTGGCCGAGGAACCCGGCCCCAATGGCCTCACAATCGGCGGCCGCCCCCAAAATCGGCCCTAGAAGAAGGGTGGGCCGAGGCTGACCACCTCGGAGACGGCCCGATCGCCGTTCACCCCGGTGGGGGTGAGCTGAGCGCGGCCCCGCCCGTTGCCCGGGATCTCCAGCTCCACGACCAAGGCTTTGCCGGCGACCGCGGTTCCCCGGAGTGTCTCCAGCGTGCCCTTCCAGCCTCCCATCTCATCGTCGATGACGAGGTTGGCCGACCCGGTCGTGAGAAGGATGCCGTCGCCTCCTAGGACGCGGACGGGTCCCTGGAAGGAGTCAGCCATCACCGGTCCTCGCCGATGACGGGCCGCAGCTGGGAGCGGAGGACGATGTCGTGGCGGTAGGAACGATGCACCTCGTCCACCCGGCGCTCCATCTCCTCCTCGAGATCATCGAGTTTGTCTCGCAGTCTGTCGACCTTGCGCTTGAGGGTGCGGTTCTCCTCCTGGAGGGCGAGGACGCGTCGTACGCCTTCGAGGTTGAGCCCCTGGCTGGTCAACTCCTGGATGAGCTGGAGCCGTTCGATGTCCTCCTGCGAGTAGCGGCGGGTGCCTCCAGGAGTGCGCGCCGGCTCGAGCAGGCCCTTGCGCTCGTAGATGCGCAGGGTCTGTGGATGCATCCCGGCCAGCTCGGCAGCTACCGAGATGACGAACACTGCCCTTCTCGTCTCGGTCATGTCGGCCTCATGTTCTCAGATGGGATCGGACGTCGTCGGTTTCGATCGCAGCCAGGTCCTCGAGCAGCTTCTTCTCCTCTTTGGACACCTTGGAGGGCACGGCGACTTGAACCGTGACGAGGAGGTCGCCGGTGCGGCCCCGGTCTGGCGTGACTCCCTTGCCCCGAACCCGGAAGGTCTTCCCGGATGGAGTACCCGCCGGCACCTTGAGCTTGACGCCGCCATTGAGGGTGGGAACCTCCAGCTTGGTCCCGAGGACCGCCTCGGGATATGTGATGGGCACGGTCAGTGTCAGGTCGTTGCCCTTCCTGCCGAACGTCTGGCTCGCTTGGACGTGGACCTTGACCAGCAGATCGCCGGCTGGCCCGCCGTTGCGTCCTGGACCGCCCTTGCCCGGAATGCGAAGCGTGTTCCCGTCCTGGACACCTGGCGGGATGCGCACCTTCACCTCGCGGGTTCTGGTCTCGGTCCCGCTGCCCCGGCACACCTGGCACGGAGTCTCGACGAGTCGACCCGCTCCGCGACACTGCGGGCAGGGCTGGGAGAACGAGAAAAAGCCCTGATTTTGGGCGACGACACCCTGACCGCCGCAGGTAGGGCACGTGGTCACCGTGGTCCCCGGCTCCGCTCCATTCCCACCGCAGTGGGAGCAGGTAGTGACGCCACGAACGTTCAAAGTCGTGGTCACCCCGCTCACGGCGTCGTCGAAGCCGATGGAGAGATCAGCCTGTGCGTCGGCTCCCCGGGCCGGTCCCGCCCGCCCCCTCGAACCGAAGCCGAAGAGGTCGCCGATACCACCCAAGGCCGCCGAGGAGGTCGGACAGGTCTTCGACCCGCACCTGTTGGCCGCCGAAGCCACCAAACCCGCCACCACCGGGGCTGCCATACCCGGCGAAACCACCGGTCTCGACCATGCGGCGCACCTGGTCGTACTCCTTGCGCTGCTCGGCGTTGGAGAGCGTGGCGTAAGCCTCGGAGATCTCTTTGAACTTCTCCTCCGCTTCCGCGTTGTCGGGGTTGGCGTCGGGGTGATGCTTCTGCGCCAGTTTGCGATAGGCCTTCTTGATCTCGTCGGCCGTGGCCTCGGAACTGACGCCGAGGATCTCGTAGAAGTCCTTGTCGACCCAGTCCCGGTTCACTCTCGTGCTTCCAGCATCACCATGGCCGGCCGGAGGACACGGTCACGGAGCCGATACCCGCGGCGCAACTCGGATGACACCACGAGGTCGTCGGTGCCGCCCGGGGCGCCGACCGGCTCGTGGATCTCGGGGTCGAAAGGCTCGCCCACGGTGGGCACTACTTCGAGACCTTCCTTCTCCAGCGCCGCGAGGAGCTGCTCACGGGTGCCGATCATCCCGGAGAGCAACAGTCTCTCCGTGTCGGTCTCAGCCGCGGTGCCCAGGGCAGCGTCGAAGCTGTCCAGCACCGGCATCAACTCGCGGACGACTCGCTCGGCTGCCCGATCCAGGGTGGCCGCCTGCTCCCGAGTGGTGCGCTTGCGGTAGTTGTCGAAGTCCGCTGCAACCCGTCTCAGGTCGTCGAGATACGACGTTGCCTCGTCTCGCGACTCCTCGAGATGGGCGAGCAGGAGTTCGATCGCCTCCGCTGGGTCCTCGGGGAGGTCGATGCCCAGGGCAGCGGCGTCGACGGGCCCCTCTTCTCGACCACTTCGGCCTCGACGATCTCCGGCTGTTCACTCATACCTAGAACCTATGACCTAGAACCTACGACGCGATGACGAGGCTTACGCCTCCGTCCTCATCCTCGATGATCTCGGCCTCGACGACGTCATCGTCGCCGTTTCCGTCAGTCTCGTCGCCTGCAGCGGCGGCCTGGCTCTGCTGGGCGGCCTGCTCGTAGAGCCTGGTCGCCATCGCCTGGCTGGCCTGGATCAGCTCGTCCATCTTGGACCTGATCTCGCCGGTCTCGGAGGTCTCGCTCTCCAGGGTCAGCCGGAGTGCCCCGAGTGCGGTCTCGACAGCCGACTTCTCCTCGTCGTTCATGTTCTCGGCCTGCTCCTCGAGGAGCTTCTCGGTCTGATGGACGAGTTGGTCGGCCTGGTTGCGGGTTTCCACTGCCTCTCGGCGCTTGGCGTCCTCCTCGGCGTAGGCCTCGGCGTCCTTGACCATGCGGTCTACGTCGTCCTGGGCCAATGCAGTGCCGCCGGTGATCGTCATCTTCTGCTCTTTGCTGGTGGCCAGGTCCTTGGCGTGGACATTGACGATCCCGTTGGCGTCGATGTCGAAGGTGACCTCGATCTGGGGAACCCCCATCGGAGCCGGCGGGATCCCGGTCAGCCGGAACTTCCCGAGGCTCTTGTTGTCGGCGACCATCGTCCGCTCGCCCTGGAGCACGTTGATCTCGACTTCGGGCTGGTTGTTCTCCGCGGTGGTGAAGATCTCCGACCTCTTGGTCGGGATGGTGGTGTTGCGCTCGATCATCCGAGTCATCACCCCACCCTTGGTCTCGATGCCCAGGGTGAGCGGCGTCACGTCGAGCAGGAGGATGTCCTTGACGTCGCCCTTGAGGACTCCTGCCTGGATGGCAGCCCCGGCTGCGACCACTTCATCGGGGTTGACGCCGCGATGAGGGTCCTTGCCGGTCAGGCCCTTGACGAGCTCTTGCACGGCCGGCATGCGAGTCGAGCCGCCGACCAGCACCACGTGGTCGATGTCCCCCACGGCGATCCCGGAGTCCTTGACCGCAGCTTCGAATGGCCCCTTGGTGCGTTCCAACAGCTCCTCTGTGAGCTTCTGGAACTCGGACCGGGTCAGCTTGCGCTGCAGATGGAGCGGCCCCTCGGATGTGGCGGTGATGAAGGGGAGATTGACCTCGGTCTCCGCGCACCGTGGACAGCTCGATCTTGGCCTTCTCTGCCGCCTCCTTGAGACGCTGCAAAGCCATCTTGTCCTTGCCGAGGTCGACACCGTGGTCGTTCTTGAATCCCTCGATGAGCCAGTCGATCACCTGCTGGTCCCAGTCGTCACCACCGAGATGGGTGTCACCGGAAGTGGCTTTGACCTCGAACACTCCCTCGCCGATCTCGAGCACCGACACGTCGAAGGTGCCGCCGCCCAGGTCGAAGACGAGGATGGAGTGATCTGAGTCCTCTTTGTCGAGCCCGTAGGCCAGCGCGGCCGCTGTTGGCTCGTTGATGATGCGCAGCACCTCGAGGCCCGCGATCTGGCCCGCCTCCTTGGTCGCTTGGCGCTGGGCGTCGTTGAAGTACGCCGGAACCGTGATGACGGCATCGGTCACCTTGTCACCGAGATAGGCCTCGGCATCCCGCTTCAACTTCATGAGGATGCGGGCCGAGATCTCCTGGCCGGTGAGCTTCTTGCCGTCGACATCTATCGACCAATCGGTGCCCATGTGGCGCTTCACAGAGCGCACCGTCTGGTCGGGGTTGGTGATGGCCTGCCGCTTGGCGACTTCGCCAACCAGTACCTCACCGTCCTTGAAGGAGACGACCGAAGGGGTGGTCCGCCCGCCTTCTGCGTTGGGGATGATGGTCGGGTCGCCCCCGTCCAGCACCGCGATGACACTGTTGGTGGTGCCCAAGTCGATGCCTACTGCACGTGCCATGTCTAATGATCCTCCGAAGTCAGGTTGAGTCGGTTACGATGGTACAACCTGAGTCGGGTATTGTCATATTCCGCGTAAAACGCACGACAAGTAGGACGCATCAATCGCTCGGCGTCAGCCCAGCGACTTGATGTACTCCACCAGATCGTTGATCTCGGCCTCGCTCAGGCTGTCCGCATAGGTGGTCGGCATGACTGCATCGAAACCGGCCACGACCTGGGAGGCAGGATCGATTATCGAGTTGAACAGGTAGGCATCGTCGGCGACGACCGTCTCACCACTGGCCAATGTCACCTCCGACCCGGCCAGCCCGCCCCATCCCGGCCCTGTGCTGGAGGTCTCGTCGATGTTGTGACAGGCGAGACATCCGGTCGCGGCAGCGAGGGCCTCCCCACGAGCGGCCGCCTCGCTGTCGAACGAGACCGGTGACGTCGAATCGGTGGCTCCGGCGCCGAGGGGCCTCCCGCTGAACGCCCATAGAGACACTCCGAGCAGGATTGTGATGCCCAGAGCGGCCAAACCTTCGGCCCAAGTTTTCATGCCGCCGGAACCGTAGACACAGGGACGGCAATCCTATGGTTACCTGAGGTGCGTGGCGCCACATATGGCGTTGAATGAACACAGAAGGCACGCCGCGAGGAGGAGAAATGACGGCCATCGACGTCGTTCTGTTGATGTTTCGATTGTGGGTGGCGATCGTGATCATCGCCCATGGGGTGAACCATGGCAGGACGCAGGAGGGAACGGCGAGGTGGTTCGCCTCCAAGGGGTTCAGGTCGCCACAGTTGAACGCACGGATATCGGCCGTCAATGAGATCCTCATCGGTCTTGCCCTCATCGCCGGGCTGCTGACATCGGTGGCGGCGGCCGGCCTCGTTGCAACGATGGTCGTTGCCTTCTGGTCGATTCACCGGTTCGCAGGATTCTTCAACTTCCACCGCCCCGACGAGGGGTGGGAGTACGTGGCGACGCTGTCGGTCATCGGGGTCGCCTTGGCGGTGCTGGGCCCGGGCCGCTATTCGGTGGACGAGGCGCTCGGGATAGCCGGGAATCTCGACGGGCGGGTGGGCCTGGCCATCATCGGAGCAGGGATCCTGCTCGCCGCCGGACAGCTGGCCATTTTCTGGCGCAAGCCAACCGAAGTGGGGAGCTCGGCTTGAGGGTCGGACCGCTGCCCGACGACTTTCAGTTCGCCCGTGACCAGCTGCATCAACTGGCCTTCTTCGCTCTCGCCCCGGCCCGGTACGCAGTCGAGGAGCGGATGGGCCTGCGGGCCACCCCGGGTGGGTTTCGGGACCCCCGAGTATGGCGACGGGCGGATCTCCAGGATCGAAGGCAGGCTCCTGGTGCAGGAGACGGGCGGAAACGTCGCCACCCAGGCCATCACCACCATTCGCGCCGCCGCCGAGTTCTTCGGCGCCAGCTACGACGTCGACTGGTTCACAGAGTTCAAGGACCCGCTGGCGGCGATGGACCCCGATCGACCCCTGAAAGTCGAGGAGGCTCCGGCGGTCGCCCTCGGGGAGTGGTTCGCCTTCGGCTTCGAGATCCTCGAACAGCTGCGCGGTCATGGCAAAGCCGCGGACGAGGTGTCCGAAGTCCAGCTCTGGCCCGAGCATTTCGACCCGGCGATCGAGATGGGCACCGAGGGAACGAAGGCCAGTTACGGCGCCTCCCCGGGGGACCGGGGCCATATCGAGCCCTACCTCTATGTGTCCGCCTGGTCGGAGATAGACCGGGAAGATCCCTTCTGGAACGATCGCAACTTCAACGGCGCCAGTCTTCCCTTCACCACTCTTCTCGAGGCCGACGACCAATCTCGGGTTGCCCTCGAGTTCTTCCTGGAGGGATACCGCATCCTCCACACCCGATAGTCAGACCCTGCTGTGCTCACGCATCTCGGCGACCAGGCCTGCGGCCGCGGCCCTGACGATGCGAATGGTCTCGTCGTAGCCGGCATCGGGGCCACCCCACGGGTCGGGAACCTCGTCTGAGGTGGCGGTCGGGTCATAGGTCCGGAAGAGCCGGGTCCGCGCCTGCGCCTCCAGAGATGGAGCCATCTCGTGCAGATCGCGGAGATTGGCCCGATCCATTGCCAGGATGATGTCGAAACGGTCGAAGTCGGCCTGGGTCACCTTTCGTGCCCTTCCCTCGACAATGAGACCGGCCCGGGCGCCTGCGGCGACGCTTTCTGGGTGCGGTGGTTGGCCGATGTGCCACGCACCGGTGCCGGCCGAATCGGTCTCGATCTCGACTCCAGCCTCGGTCGCTGCCTCTCGGATGGCAGCTTCGGCGGCCGGCGACCTGCAGATGTTGCCTGCGCAGACGGCGAGGATCTTCACGAGCCCTCCTCGACGAGACGGCTCCGGGCCAATTCGATGTAGTCGGCGTCGGTCTCGACCCCGACGTAGTGGCGCCCGGTCCGCATCGCAGCCACCGCTGTGGTGCCCGACCCCATGAACGGGTCCAGGACCAGGTCGTTCTCGTAGGTGTACAGCTCGATCAGCCGTCGGGGGAGGGCAACCGGGAACGGGGCGGGATGACCGATCCGCTTGGCGCTCTCCGAAGGAATTTCCCAGATGTCGAGCGTGGCCTCCAGGAACTCTTCGGTGAGGATCGTGGGCTGATGGGGCTTTCCCTCGATCTCACGTCTCCCCCGCTTCACCGCCCGGTCGAACCGGCCCTTCGAGGCGACGATGACCCGCTCGGTGACGTCACGTAGAACCGGGTTCTGCGGCGATCGAAACGAGCCCCAGGCGCAGCTCCCACCTGCACCTCTCGCCTTCTGCCAGATGATCTCGCCACGCATCAACATGCCGAGATCGTCTTGGAGGATCGAGATCACGTCGGCAGACAGCGATCGATAGGGCTTGCGCCCGAGATTGGCGACGTTGATCGCCATGCGTCCCCCCGGCTCCAGCTTGCGCAGACACACGGCGAAGGCATCGGTCAGCATCTCCAGATACTCGACATAGGACGACGGGACATGACCGGCGGCGAGATCGGTCTCGTACTCCTTGCCGGCGAAATAGGGCGGCGAGGTGACCACCAGCGCCACAGATCGGTCGGCGATCATGTCGTCGGTGATCTCACGAGCGTCGCCGTGCCAGATGTCGTCGACTGACTACCGGTGGCGCGACTCGCTCGTCCGGCGAGATCAGAGGCGGCGTGAATCGGTCGTAGAAGGACGTCGAGTCGTGTGACTCGCGCCTTCCCGAACCGAAGAGGGATGTGGCCGTAGCCGTCCGCCGCCGCGCCATAGACGGGGAAGTTACCTCCGCGCCCTCCGGGGATACCGGCATACCGGCTTGCTCGCGGTATGCTTGCTATTGCAAGCACCCATCAGATGACCAGCAACCACCAAGACCAGATCGTCGTGCCCGTCACGCTGCGCGACGGGTCGATCGCCGAAATACGACCGATCGGGCCTGCCGATCAGAGCCTCCTCATCGAGGGTCTCCGGCAGTTGTCGCCGCAGAGCAAGTTCGCGCGTTTCGGCTCGGGGATCTCCGGTCTGAGCGCTTCCGAGCTCCGCTATCTCACCGACGTGAACCAGGTGAGTCATGTCGCCTGGGGGGCCACCATCGACGAGGAGCCGGCTGGTGTTGGCCGGTACATCGTGGACAGCGCCGCCGAGGCGGAGATCGCCATCACGGTCGTGGACAGATTTCAGCGCAGGGGGCTGGGACGCGCCCTGTTCGACGCTCTAGCGGCTTCGGCGCGGGCCGCCGGGATCGAGTCGTTCCATTTCGCCATCGAGCCCTGGAATCGGACTGTGCTCCGCATGCTGCCCGGCATCGAAGTCGGCCATGACGAGAGCGAGGGGATGCTCACAGGGCGGATCGCGTTGGCCGAGATCCCCACCAGCGGCCAAGAGCCAGAGTTCGTCCACCTACTCGATCGGTGCCGCCAGACCTGGCCTGAGTCGGGCTGAACTATTCGTCGGAGTCCAGCTCGAGCGCGGCCGAGTTGATGCAGTAGCGAAGACCCGTCGGATTGGGGCCGTCATCGAACAGATGACCCAGATGCCCGCCGCAGTTGGCGCACTTCACCTCGGTTCGGACCATCCCGTGGGAGAGGTCACTCGACTCCTCGATCCGGTCCGGCTCCAGGGCCTGATAGAAGCTGGGCCAGCCCGATCGCGAGTCGTACTTGGTCTCACTCGAGAACAGCTCCTCGCCACAGCCGGCGCACCGGTAGGTGCCGTCGGTCTTGGTGGCCCAGTACTTGCCGGTGAAGGCAGGCTCGGTCCCCGCCTCCCGTAACACCTGGTACTGCTCCGGAGTGAGCTTCTCCCGCCACTCGGCGTTGGTCTGCGGCGTGCTCGACATGTGTTGTCTCTCTTCGCTCATGACAGATTCAATCGTCGTCTAGGTGACAATGTTCCGGACGTCGTCCAAATTCGCGATGAGCCGGTCGATGAACACCGTCTGCGCCTGGTTGAGCTTCACCCGGGCCTGATCGACGCTCATCCAGACGACCCGATCGATCTCCGGGAAGCTTCGACCGCTGATCGTGATCAAGTTGGAGGCGAGCGTCTCGGGGTCCAGATCGGCCTCGACGGCATAGGCGACCACGATCTTGCGCGATTTGAGTGTGGTCTCGCCCAATTCGATCCACGGCAGGGGTGGGGCGGGCCAGCCGGTCTCCTCCTCGAATTCTCGGGCAGCGGCCTCTTCGTCGCTCTCGTCGGCCTCGACGATCCCCTTCACGATCGACCACCAGCCGTTGTCCCGGCGAGCGAAAAAGGGCCCTCCCGGATGTGCCACCAGAAGACGTAACTCATCGTCCAAGCGATAGGGGAGAAGACCCGCGGATCTCAACCGACCCAACATTACGCTGGCTCGGTGACTGTGATTCAGGCCAGGGATCGGCTTGCCGACGTCCCTGCAGACGCCGTCGTGATGACCCTGCCCACCTTCCGGTTGCACCCCGGTGAGCCGCTCGGACCCGGTCTCAAGCGCCTCGGTGTCGAGACGATCGATGAGGCAATCAGAGTCTTCTACGACGGTGACGTCCTGTTCGGGGAAGCAGTTCACATCGCTCGAAAGTCGACCAAGAAGGTGAGGTCGCTGCTCCGACTGGTCCGATTCGAGGTTGGAGAGCAGGTGTACCGCTTCGAGAACGAGTGGATGCGCGACACGTCTCGACTCCTCTCCGCAGTCCGCACTTCGGCGGTGCTGGTCAACGCGGCACAGGACATCCGGGACATGTACGGGCCGCTGTTGGCGGACGGCACGTTCGACGAGGTGTTGGAGCGATTGGCCGTGAACCGTGATCGCATCGAGGAGCGTGTGATGGAGGATCCCGAGATCACCCCGCGTGTCGTCTCGAACCTGGAAAGGGCCAGGGGGAGATACGAATCATGGCCCGCCGATCCCGAGGCCCGGCCGGTGTACGGAATCGGTCTCCGCAACGACTACCGCGCCATCGGGCCCGGTCTCAAGGCCATCCATGCCCGTGGACGACACCAGATGGTGGCGGCCTATCAAGGGCCGAGCCCGGAGTCTTTCCATCGCTGGCGGAAGCGTGTGAGATACCTCGAGCGCCAGATGGAGATCCTCACTCCGTTATGGCCGGAGGTGATGATCGGGATGGCGATGACGCTGGATCGAGTCTCAGAGCTTCTCGGTCAGGACCACGATCTGGCCGAGTTGCTCCAAGCGCTGGCCGACCGGCCCGATCTCTGTCCCAACCCGCTCGAACGGGCGCTCATGACCGCCCTGGCCGAGCAGCGCCGGTCCGACCTCCAGACGGCAGCCCGGATCCTCGGTCGTCGAATCTATGCCGAGAGCCCAAGCGCGTTCACCGCGCGTCTGGGTGCCTACTGGGAGTCGATGGAGCTGGCCAGGACCACTCGAACTGGTCTCTCTACCCGCCTGATCGAGGAATGTCCTGGGCAATCTAGGGTTGGCCTGGATATGAGCGACGCAGGCCGCGTCCGTCTGGAGCCGAGGCTCGAAGCGGGTCCGGGTGATGCTCGGCGGCGAAGTCGTTGCAGACACCACCGCCCCTCTCCTGGTCTGGGAGGTCCCCTACTTCCCGACCTACTACTTCCCACCGGGTGATGTCCGGACCGAGTTCCTCAGTCCGATCGGCGAGGTGAAGCGATCTCCGAGTCGGGGTGACGCTACCCAGTACGCAGTGAAGGTAGGGGACTCCTCGGGGGCTGCTTACGCGTTCCACGATTCGAAGATCCCCGAATGTGTCGATCACTACGTGTTCGTCTGGCGGACCATGGACCAGTGGTTCGAGGAAGACGAGGAGGTCTTCGTCCACGCCCGGGACCCGTACACCCGTCTCGACATCCTGCCGTCGAGTCGCCGGGTGCGGGTCGAGATCGACGGTGTCACGGTTGCCGACAGCACCAACGGGCATTTCCTCTACGAGACCGGTCTGCCGGCGCGTTACTACCTGCCCAAATCGGATGTGAGGATGGACCTGCTCACCCCGACCGACCGGGTCACGGCTTGTCCCTACAAGGGCACGGCGCGTTACTGGTCGGCCGCGGTCAATGGAGCGACGTACGAGGACATCGTGTGGGGGTACGACGACCCGTTTCCCGAGTCGGATCGGATCGGCGGTCTCGTGTCCTTCTACAACGAGAAGATCGATATCTACCTCGATGAGGTCCTTCAGGAGAGACCCAGCACCAAGTTCTCCTGAGACAGATCGACTTGCAGCGGTCGTAGTATCTCTGCTATATTCCATAACTCAGTCAGTACGGAAGGTCGCCGATCATGACAGATCGTATCGGCAACACTGTGGTCGAAGTCCACAACCTGCGTATGCGTTATGGGTCCAACGACGTTCTCGACGGGGTCGATTTCGACATCAGACGTGGAGAGGTGGTGACCCTGCTCGGGCCCAACGGCGCCGGCAAGACCACGACCATCGAGATCCTGGAAGGTTTCAGACTCCGCTCCGACGGAGAGGTGTCGGTCCTCGGGGTCGATCCCGCTCAGGCCGACGAAGACTGGAGGGCGCGGGTCGGAGTGGTGCTCCAGTCCTGGCGCGACCACCCGCGCTGGACACCCCGGCTGCTGCTCCACTATCTGGGGCGTTATTACGCGCCCTACTCGACTCCCGAGCGAGAGCGTCCCTACGACGTCGACCAACTGATCAAGCTGGTCGGGATCGAGGAGCATGCCGACCAGAAGATCCGCACCCTCTCCGGAGGCGAGCGGCGTCGCCTCGACGTCGCGGTGGGGATCATCGGGCGCCCCGAGCTTCTCTTCCTCGACGAGCCGACCGCAGGTTTCGACCCTCAAGCGCGGCGTGACTTCCACGACCTGATCCATCGTCTCACCGATCTCGAGGACACCACGGTCCTCCTCACCACCCATGACCTCGACGAGGCGGAGAAACTGGCCGACCGCATCCTGATCCTGGCCGCGGGTCGGATCGTGGCCGACGGGAGTGCCGACCAGCTGGCTCGGATGATGAACCGCGAGGCTCAGGTGCGCTGGACCCGAGATGGGGAGCAGTTCGTTCATGCCACGCCGGAGCCGACTGCTTTTGTCCGCGAGCTGTTGGGCCAATACGAGGACATCTCCGACCTCGAGGTTCGCCGGGCCACGTTGGAGGACACCTACATCACCATGGTTCAGCAGTACGAGTCGGGTGAGGTCGCGCCGGGGGCGACTGCCTTCGAGGAGGTCGGCCGATGAATCCCACCACCAATGCGATCAGGTCAGGTTTCGCCCGCGGGTGGACAGAGTTCAAGTTGAGTCTGCAGAGCCCGCAAGACCAGGGTTTCTACGTGTTCATGTCCGTATTGGTCCTCGCCTACCTCTGGTTCAATCGCAACACCGAGATCGAGGGGACCAACCTGTCGTATCCGACGGTGGTGCTGCCCAGCATGCTGGGAGCTCTCCTGGTCTTCAGCCTGATAATCGGCCCCGCCTATGCCCTGGCCATGGAGCGCGAGGACGGGACACTGCTCCGGGCCAAAGCCGTGCCCCATGGTGTCGTGGGCCACGTGACCGGGCATGTGGTCCTCAATGTCCTGAGCATCCTCCCTTCCTTCCTGATCATCCTGATTCCGGCGGCGCTGCTCTTCGACGGGCTGATGCAGAACGGGGCAAAGGGATGGACCACCGTGGCATGGGTCACCCTGCTCGGGCTCTGGGCAACGCTTCCGATAGGCATCATCATCGGATCCCTCGCGCCCAGCGTCCAGAAAGTGGGCACGTGGGGCATGTTCCCGGTGCTGGTCCTGGTCGGTATCTCCGGGATCTTCTTCCCGATCCAGGACCTGTGGGGCTGGGTTCAGACCGTTGCGCAGATCTTCCCGATGTACTGGGTCGGGCTCGGGATGAGATCGGCCTTTTTGCCCGAAGCCGCTGCGGCCCTCGAGATCGGGGGCTCCTGGCGAACCCTGGAGACGGTGCTCGTGCTCTCGACCTGGGCGGTGGTCGGCAGTCTCATCGCTCCCGTGGTTGTTCGCAGGATGGCGCGGCGCCAGTCGGGCTCCCAGGTCGAGGCAGCCAGGGAGCAGGCCGTTCAATGGGTCAGGTGACCGACACGGTTCACAACCGGATCGCCATGCTTCGGGCCGAGCGCGGAGTCTCCCGCCGCCAGCTCAGCGAGGCCCTGGGGGTCCACTACCAGACGATCGGCTATCTGGAACGGGGGGAATACAGCCCGAGCCTGTTCCTGGCGCTCAGAATCGCCGAGTATTTCGAGGTGCCGATCGAAGTGGTCTTCTCCACCGAGCCCTTTGCCCGGATCGGGAGCGAGACCGCCACCGGCTGAGGCATCTCGGTTCAGCTGCTCGGCTCGAGCTCCGTGAAGAGACGGATGAGGTTGCCACCGGGGTCGGCGACAGCTGCAAAGCGAATCGGGTCGAGATCCTGCGGAGGTGTGACCTTCGTCACCGACTCCGGCAGGGACTGCCAGAACTCGTCGACATCGTCGACCTCGAAGAAGCCGCTGGGCCCGGCCGTCGGCGTCGGGCGTCACGTCCAGCATCAACAGCACTTCGGATCCCGGGATCTGCATCGCGGCCGTGTCGTCGCCCATTCGCCAAGCCTCATCCCAGCCCACCACGTCCCGATAGAACGCCACCGCTGTTTTCAAATCCGACACCGGGTGATAGAGGTATGTGAGTCTCATCAGCCGAGCATAAAGTAGTTATGTTCAGCCGTCAACCGATTATGGTGATGTACATGCCTTACCCCGTGCCCATCCCTGGCTCTGCCCCGGCCCGGCTGATCGAGGCGGCGATGCGACGTTTCGAATCCGAAGGCAGGGATGCGGTGAATGTCATCGACGTGGCCCGAGATGCGGGAGTGACCACCGGATCGCTGTATCACCATTTCGGGTCGAAGGAAGGTCTCTACGTGGTGATCCGCGAGGAGATGGAGCGGCGCATGACGGAGCGCATGGAGGGGGCGGCGGCGGCTGTGGGATCCACGGGTAGGGGGGCCGTGGCCTCATCACTCTTGGTGGCCTTCGATGCAGCGCTTCGATTCGGAGTGGCCCGGATCCTCTCCGAGCCGGCACTCGACCCGGAGGGCGACGCCATCTCACTAGCCATCGTCCCCTTGCTGCCACCCGAGGGCGCAGGCGCCGCCCCGGCACTGGCGGGCGCATGGCGGGGAGCGCTCGGTGCGGTGGCCGACGGTTCGACGACCGGATCCGCCAGGGACGGGTTGCGTTGGGTCCTGGGTGAGGTCTAGGCGGGCAGGATCAGGTGGCTGTCGCCGAATTCGTGCCAGAGGTACCCGTGCTCGAGGGCGCTTCGATAGCTCTCGGCGAGGAGGCTGCGTCCGGCTACGGCCTCCAGCAGGTCGAGATGCGTCGACTCCGGCTCGTGCCATCCGGTGATGAGCCCGTCCACGACGCCGAGGGCGTGGTCGGCCCGGATGACGAGATCGGTCCACGTCTTCCCGGGGTGTGAGTGGCCCTTCGAGTCCACGGTCGTCTCCAGGGCCCGAACCACGGTGGTGCCCACGGCGACAACGCGGCCCTTGTTGGCCCGGGTTTGATTGACCATCGCCGCGGTGGGCTCCGGAATCGCGAACCACTCCGGATAGGGCTCCTCACCCTCTTCGAGTGAGGAGACACCCGTGTGCAGGGTCAAAGGGGCCACGGCGACGCCTGCCGTGGTCAACGCCGTGATCAGGCGGTCCGTGAAGGGCCTTCCGGCACTGGGCATCTCTGCCGACCCGGGAACCCGGGCGAAGATCGTCTGGTAGGCATCCAGCGGGTAGGGCCCATCGGTGTGCCGGTAGCGGATGGGGCGACCCCAGGTCTCCAGATAGTCGACGAGGGGTCGGCCGAGGTCGGCGGTGGCCACCCAGAGCCGGCGGCCCGGCACACCCGCCGGATAGGTGGTGAGCAGCTCGATCATTCCGCCTCCGGGGAGTGTCAACGTCCCGGCTCGGGGATCCTCGTGGGGGAGCGAGTTGGCCCCGGACAGCCTGCGCAACTCGACCACGTGGAGACCTCCGGGGAGCACCGTCGAGAAGTGGACGACGAGATCGCCGTCGATGACTACCGACGCCGGCAAGGTGGCCGAGTTGTTGACCACGACCAGGTCACCCGATCTCAGTTCAGAGGGCAGATCCCGAAATGCACGATGCCGGATCCCGTCTGTGTCGGTCACCATGAGGCGGACCTGGTCACGACGGATGCCGCGGGTCTCGGGGGGTCTCGTTGCCTCCAACTCGGGTGGAACCGCGAATCCGTCGAGGATGTCCGCCGGTCGCAGGGCCGCCGGTGCAGTCATCGTGCGGTCCTCTCGACCAGAAGGTCGCTTGCCTGGTATCGACCGCTGGGATGCCGCTCATCGAGGAGTTGGAGCAGCGCCGGGACCCTTGTCTCGGGTAGCGGCCGGTCCGAGATGTCCTCACCCGGGAATGCCTCCTGGTGCATCCTCGTGTTCATGTCGCCGGGGTCGAGCCAGTAGACGGTGATGGCCGGTTCCTCGGCGGCGAGGACTTTGGAGAGTTGTTCCAGACCGGCCTTCGAGGCCCCGTACCCGCCCCATCCTTCGTAGCCCTCGATAGCGGCGTCGGATGTGACGTTCACCACCGTCCCGCCGACTTCGCGAAGGTGTGGCAGGGAGAGCTGGATGAGCTGAAGCGGCGCCAGGAGATTGGTGGCGAAGACCTGCTCCAGGGCGTCGATCGGGTAGTCGGCCAGGTGCGGCTGCGGGCTGGGCCCGAGCATGCTGGCATTGTTGACCAGCAGCGAGAAGCTGCCGCCTTCGATCGCAGCAGCGACCAGACGAGCAGCGTGCTCTGGGTCGGTGACATCGCCGGTGATGGCGACGACATCGCCTGATCCGGCATCATCGATTGCGGCCGAAGCCCGTTCGAGGTCGGATCCGTCCCGGGCGTCGATCACCAGGTTCCAGCCGGCACGTGCCAGCTCGATGGCCAGGGCGAGCCCAAACCCACGCGATGCGCCGGTGACGATGGCCGTGCTCATACCCCAAAGGTACGAGTTGCCCCGCTCCCGGGCATCGGTCCCCGGCCCGATTCGCCCTACGACTCGGGACCGAGGGGCGTCAGCTGTCGACCAGCCCGCTCTTCACCGCGAAAAGGGCCGCCTGGGTGCGGTCGTCGAGACCGAGCTTGCGCAGGACGGCGGACACATGGGTCTTGACCGTCTTCTCAGACACGAACAGCTCCTCGGCGAGCCGGGCATTGGACCACCCCTGGCCGAGACCTGCCAGCACCTCCCGCTCCCGAGCGGTGAGATCGGATAGAGCTTCGTGGGGATCGCCTCCCGACACGAAGGCGGACAATGCGGCCGCCGCTTCCTGGGCGTACACGGTGCGGCCACTGGCCAGCTCCCTGATGGCGTCGGCGAGCTGGTCGGGGTCGGTGTCCTTGAGCAGGTAGCCGTCGGCACCGGCCCGAATCGCCGGCACCACTTCGCGCCGGTCGGCGAAACCGGTCAGCACCAGGACCTTCACGTCGGGATTCCACTTTCTCATCTCCGGGATCAGCTCTGAACCTGAAGCATCGGGCAGGTGGAGATCGAGAAGGACCAGATCAGGCTCACCGGTCGCCAGCTCGCGCATCGCCTCCTTGCCATCGGCGGCCTCGCCTACGACCTCCATACCCGGCTGGGTCTCGAGAAAGGCGCGGAGACCCTTGCGAACGACTGGGTGGTCGTCGACGATCATGACTCTGACCATCTGGCTCAACTCGGTACCTCCAGACGAACGGTGGCTCCCTCGTCGGGCGACGAGTCGATCGTCAGGCGGCCCCCGATGACCGAAGCGCGCTCCCGCATCGAGGTGAGCCCCAATCGCCGCCCGCGGTTCATGCGGGTATCGGGCTCGAAGCCCTGGCCGTCGTCGCTGATCGTCACCGCGAGCCCATTGCCGTTGGCCACCGTCACCGTGACCTTCGCCGCCCGGGAGTGCCGCACGGCGTTGGTGAGCGCCTCCTGGACGATTCGGAACACCTCATGCTCTGCCCTGCCCTCCAACCCCGGCTCACCATCGGCCACGACTTCGATCTCGATGTGATGTACCCGGCTCAGCAGATCCGCGAGGCTTCGTATCGCCGGGAGCAGGCCATCCCGGTCGACATCGGGCGTCCTCAGCCCTTCCACAACCGCCCGAAGCTCGGCCATCGCCTGCCTCGAGAGCGACGCGATCTCATTCAGCTCCTGGGCCGCACGGTCGGGATCGGTGGCGAGGTGTCTCGAGGCTGCTTTGGCGGTGAGCGTCAGACTGAACAGAGACTGGTTCAGAGCGTCGTGCAGCTCGCGAGCCAGCCGTTCACGCTCCTCTGACATGGCAAGTGTTCGCGAGTCCTCGAACATCCCGGCAGCCTCGATGGCGGCTGCGGCGTGAGATGCGAGAAGGGAGATACCGGCCTGGTCCTCATCGGTGAACTCGGCCGCCCCGATCTTGTCGGTCAGATAGAAGGCCCCGATCACCTCGTCCTCGCTCACGATCGGAACGCCGAGGAATGAGCTCATCAGGGGATGGGCGCGCGGCCACCACCCCCGGAAGCGACGATCCTGCTTGATGTCGGGGAGACGGAGCGGCTCCGGGTCGTGGAGCATCGCATCGAGCATCCCGTGGGTTCGTGGCAGCGGACCCATCTCGGCGACGAGCTCGTCGCTCATGCCGACGTGGATGAAGGCGGAGAAGGCGTCTCCTTCCGGTTCGGGGATCCCGATTGCCGCGTACGAGGCGCCCGAGATCTCCTTCGCGGTCTCCGCCAGCTTGGTGAGGACGTCTTTCAGGGATCTGCCCGGAGCTACCGCCTCTGTGATCGCGGCGAGGATCACCTCTGCGGTGCTCTGCGACGTCGTCACCCGCCGCTCTTTTCGCCGTGGAGTCGCTCCGCTTCCTCGAGTGAATGCGATTCGGTGAGGTCCCGATCACGCTGCGAGAGTTCCACGAGTTGTCGGTAGTAACCATGGAGGACATCGAGGTCGTCCTCGCTGAGCGCCTCCACGTCGATCAGACGATTGCTCGCGCCCTTGGTCGCCGCCACAAGCTCATTGAGCTTGAGCTCCATCGCCTTGCCGTCCTTGTTCTGAGTCT
Organism: uncultured Acidobacteriota bacterium; assembly: GCA_963843585.1. Lineage (GTDB taxonomy): Bacteria > Actinomycetota > Acidimicrobiia > Spongiisociales > ZC4RG35 > JARDZU01. The sequence continues at coordinate 64,816 of CAWJLJ010000003.1, read as the reverse complement.
GCTGGATGAGGAACACCATCAGGAAGGTGACGATGGTGGTTCCGGTATTGATGACGAGTTGCCAGGTGTCCCCGAATCCGAATAGTGGCCCGGTGACCGCCCAGACGATGATCACCAGCAATGCGATGAAAAATGCCCAGGGTCTCCCTACCGCATGCGTGACACGTTGAGAGAACCTCTCGAATTTCTCCGTGAACCCGCCGTCATCCGCCATGTCGCCTCCTCTTGCGTGATTCAACCCAGAGTCAACACCCGGTCGGTGACCGGGTGTTGACCCGTGGAGGGACCTGGCTTGCGCGAGCTTCAGCGGCGAGCGGCCCGCCTGTACTGCCGGATCGAGATCGGGACGAAGATGACCATGATGATGACGATCCAGATCAGGGTGTAGATGATCGGGTTCTGCAATGGCCAGGCCGTGGGCTCGGGGGCCCCCGGTGGGATGTTGCCGAACAGCTCACGCACCGCCTGGGTCAGCGACGACACCGGGTTCCATTCGGCGAAGGTCTGCAGGGGTGCAGGCAAGGTCTCGAGCGGGACGAAGGCATTGGACACGAACGTGATAGGGAAGATCACCATGAACGAGGCGTTGTTGATCACCTCGACGCTCGGCACCAGCAGCCCGACGTATGCCATCACCCAGGAGAAGGCGTAGGCGAAGAGGAGCAAGAGGCCAAACCCCATCGCGGCCTCGAGGAACGACGTCCGGATCGCCCACCCGACCAGCAGGCCGGTGAGTGCCATGATCGCCACGGAGATGCCGTTGTAGATGACATCGCTCGATGTCCGACCGACGAGCACCGCTGATCTCGCCATGGGGAGCGACCGGAACCGGTCGATGATGCCCTTCTGCATGTCGTCGGCCAGCCCGGCGCCCGTGAAGGTCGCCCCGAATATCACGGTTTGGGCCAGGATGCCGGCTATCAGGAACTCGCGATAGACCTCGGGCGGCGCCCCGGTGGCCACGTCGATCGCACCACCGAACACGAATGCGAACAGCAGCACGAACATGATCGGTGAGAGCAGGACGAACACGAGGATCTCGGGGACCCGCTTGATCTTGATCACATTTCGCTTGGCGACGACGGCGCCGTCACCCAGTGCGGTCATCAGCTGGCTCATCGGCTGACCTCCTCGAGCTCTTCTTCCTTGGGCTTCTTCGATCTGCCGCCGTTGGACTCGACCTCTTCCTCTGCGACGTGACCGGTGAGGGTCAGGAACACATCGTCGAGTGTCGGGCGGCGCAGGCCCACGTCCTGAACCACGATCCCGCGCGCATCGAGCTCACGCAGCGCCTGGGTGAGGACAGGGGCACCGCCGGCGATGGGCGCGGTCAGTCCCCGACTGTGATGATCGATCCGGATCTCGCCAACGGCGAACGCGGCCAGAACTTCCTGTGCCGGTGTCACGTGCACCACATCGGCCACGGTGACCTCGATCCGCTCACCACCGACCTGGGTCTTGAGCTCGTCCGCGGAGCCATGGGCGATCTCCCGCCCGTGATCGATGACCACGATGTCATCGGCGAGCTGGTCGGCTTCCTCCAGATACTGAGTGGTCAGCAGAAGGGTCGCCCCCTCCTTGACCAGGTCCCGGATCGTCTCCCACAGGTCGACCCGGCTCCTCGGGTCGAGACCCGATGAGGGCTCGTCGAGGAACAGCACCGGTGGCTTGGCGACCAAGGCCCCGGCCAGGTCGAGACGGCGTCGCATACCCCCCGAATATGTCTTCACCGGACGGTCGCCGGCTTCGGTGAGGTCGAAAATCTCGAGAAGCTCCCGGGCGCGTTCGCGCGACTTCGGCTTTGCCGAGGTGATAGAGACGCCCGATCATGTCCAGGTTCTCGAACCCGGTGAGGTGCTCGTCGACGGCGGCGTACTGGCCGGAGAGGCCGATCAGCCGGCGCACTGCTTTGGGGTCCTTCCTGACGTCGGCTCCGGCGACCATCGCCTGACCCTCGTCCGGCTCGAGCAGGGTGGACAGGATCGACACCGCGGTCGTCTTGCCGGCGCCGTTGGGCCCGAGAAGGCCAAGCACGACGCCCTCGGGGACGACGAGGTCGAGACCGGCCAGCGCGGTGACTTCCTTGTACCGCTTGACCAGGCCCGAAGCCTCGATCATGTTGGTCATGGGTTTCTCCTCTTCCTGTGTCGAGATCTTCTGACAATCAGACCGGCGTCACCGCCGAAAATCATCGGTCCGGAGCACGAATTCCGGATCGGTCCTGGGGACGATTGGAACCACGCCTCGTTGTGGTGGACCTTTTCGAATCTAGGCGGTAATGCGGACAGTTTCGGTCCGCAATGTCTGGAACTGCCTGAGCACGTTAAAACCCAACCGATCGGGCTGCCGGGGTATTTCCCGCTGGTGTTGAACCTTTGGTGACCGTCTCGTTTCGGTGAGATGAAAGGAGATGATTTGACCGTTGTTGGCGACGCTCGTCCGGCCCGCCGGTACAAGCCCGTTTTAGATCACGCCGGTTAGTGGAAAGGAGACATTCTGCCCAGGAGGTGCCGATGCCGATCAAGCTGACGAGTCTGAGGTACGCCGACGAGCGGTTCGGCCGTGTTCCTAACTCCCAAGGAAGCACCAAGCGAGGAACCGATGTGTCCCAAGGTGGGGGCTTCCGACACCCATCGAGGACAACTGAGACTGAGACCTCTGCCGTGAAGGGCGCGGGTTGGGCTGAGACGGACGGGGCGCGATCCGAGTAGTCCGACCGGTCAACGGCTCCTCACCCAAACGCCGGCCGTGGTCGGGCGAAGAGTGTCGGTCACCAGGTTCACCCAGTCCGAGGCCATTCGATCCGGGTCGACCTGATCCTGGAGATGAGATGAGAAGTCATCCATCACCCGTTCCAGTTGGTATCGAGAGCGGTAGAAGCGGCGGTCCACCCAGGTCATCACTCTCCTGCGGACGGGCGTGAACAGCGCCGCCACCGCCAGGGTCGACCCGGCGACGAACAGCGGTGATTGCTCGCCGACGATGCGGGTCGGCAGCCACACAGCCCCAGCCACGTAGACGGCCCCGAGGATCAGTACCAAAAGTGCGTAGGAAACGGTTCGGCTGACGACCCGGTCGAAGTCGTAGAGCCGATAGCGAAGGACTGCGACCGCGATCGATGACACCAGGACCAGCACCCAGATCGCGAACAAGGCGTTGGCGGCTGGCTCGTTTCCGAGCTCGTAGAGAATGAGGTTGAGTGCCATCCCGACGATGGAGATCGAGAGGGCACCGGCGAACACCTTCATCTGCTGACGTTCGATACCGGTGGATCGCCGGAACCGCATAACCGCCCCGACGACCGCACCGCCGACCGCGGTCAGCATGAACGCCAACCCAAGAGAGAGACCGTGTCGAAGACATCGGTCGCCAGTGGCAGACCCAGACGGGAGGGACACCTCGACCTCCGTATCGCCGACCGTGACCAGCGTCGGATTCCCTGAACGCATTGCCAAAGATCAGCATCGCCAGGCCCACCAGCATCACCGGCGTCACCCATCGATATCTCGGCGAGGGCAGTCGGCCATCCGGGAACCTGAGGGGAAGCAACACCAGGATCAAACCCATGCTCGATGCCCATTGCCAGGTCCCTAGCCAAACGCCCCAAGCAGTTAGTGGATGGTCGATGGCGGCCAGGGATTCTCCCATCACTCCCAGGGTGAAGGTGAGCCCGAATGTGGCCAGGATCCATCCGACGGGATTGGCGGGAAGACGCCACACCAAGTAGCCGCCAACCAATGCCGGCGAAGCGAAGGCGAGCATGCCCAGAAAGTCGACCAAGGGATAGTCGCTGCCGACGTCCTGGCTTCCCACCACCACGAACAGCGCCAGCGAAACGAGACCCATCGCCACTCCGAGCCAGCGTCGCCATCTCATCGAGCGTCACCCTCCGCACCCAGACCCCGACGGCCGAGGGCTGCAGGGTCTTGTTGACCACGGTCGCCCAATCGTCGGCCAGCCGATCGGCATCGACCTGATCCCTCAATCGGGCGGCGAATCCGTCTGCGATCAGTTCGGCGTCATACGACGAGCGGTTGAATCTGCGATCGACCCACCGCATGACCCGGCGTCGCAACGGGTTGAACAGGGCGGCGACGGCGAGAGTCGATCCGGCCACGAACAGCGGGGTCTGCTCGCCGACGATGCGGGAAGGAAGCCACACCGCCCCGACTCCATAGACGAGGGCCAGGGCGCCGGCCAGGACTGCATAGGTGACGGTTCGACTGATGAGACGGTCGATCTCGAACAGCCGGTAGCGGAGGATGGCCAGGGTCACCGCGGCGCCGACAAAGATGCTGAACACGAAATTGAGGACGGAACCGAGCCAGATCGGGCCCCAGCTCTGCGTATCGACGGAGAAGAAGATCACCGCAACCGCTCCGACCCACAACAGGACCTTGACCTGCTGCCGCTCGACGCCTTCTCCCCGGCGATAGCGCGCTACCAACGAGAGCAGGCCGAGGACGATCGCTATCAATAGTCCGGGGACGACCACAAACTGGAACACCGCGTTGATGAACTCAGTCAAGGCGGGGATGCCCAGGGGGTTGGGTGGCACTCCGACGATCGGCTCCGGCTCGACCAGGAAAGCGGCAGCCAAGAACGTGGCCACCACCGCGGCATTGGTGAACCAAAGCGCCGGTCGCCAGCGAGACGAGGGCAGATGCCCGTCCGGATAGAGCAGCAACAGGAATGGGATGCTGAATGAGCCCGGGATCCACAACCACAGCGACATCCAACCGACGACGGCCACGATCGGGATTGCACCCCAGCGGTCCATCCCAAAGCGAGTGAACTCGGCGGCGAGGCCCTCCAACGGAAAGGAGAGACCGGCCACGAGGACCCACCAGCAAAACGCATTCCTCGGCTGGGAAAGCACGAGACGCAGGCCCAGCGCTCCCACTGCCACGAAAGCGAGGTCCTCCATGGCTTGGAGCCAGGGGTTCGCTGCGTCGATCGGATCGGTGACGGGGAGGTCGGCATTGGCGAACAGCAGAGCCACCTCGACCACGTAGGCGAGGATCGTCACGCACCCATAGGGCCCAGGCCAGCCGTCGCCGGCCCCAATCAGTGATCGCCGTCACTCATTCTTCATCCACGAAATCATGGCTCGGGCTCGTCACGGGACCGTTACGGCAATCGATTTGCCGAGAAGACCGTGATATCGCTGCTCGACGTGATCCTTCAAGGCCGAAATCGTCTTTCTGGGCAGCTTCCCGAAGGGTTGGAGAGCGATGCTCCCGTCCTCTGTCTCCCAGGTACCCGACGATCCGCCCGTTGTCCAGGATGACCGGTGCGATCCAGCCCGCGGCCTTGGATACTTGGTCGACTTTGCCTTTGGGGATGATGTGCTCACGATGGCTGAGCGGGGCCAGGGTGTAGGGGTCGAACCCGGGGAGGAGATGGGCACTCTCTGCTGGTTTGGTCTTTGCTGCCGCCTTGGCGCCCGCTTTGGTCAGCAATCCCTGATATCCCTCGATGTCCACCGGTACCAGATTCTCCACAACGGGAGTCATCAGCTCCCGGCCGGTCTTCGGGTCGACTCCGAACCATCGGGCAAAGTCGCTGACCGTGGCCGGACCGTTTGCATCGAGAAACCGCTCGACCACGACCCGCATCGCCTCCTCGGGACCCGGCTCTTCGAGCGAGGCACCCAGCCAGGCGCCGGGATCGACGAAGGTGACATTCCGCCCACGAGGCGGTCCCTGGGCGAGCAGACCCCGGTTGGCCGCCGGTTTCAGCACCTGGCTCCAGCCGGAGGAAAGGGCCTCACCCAGCCCGCGATCACGGGTCTTGGCCACCACGGCGGCAGTCAACTCCTCACGTGTCATCGGCTCACCGGATATCACCTCCGGGATCGCCCCGGTCAGGGAGTCGAGTTGAGACTTCTTTATCCCGTGGTACTTCTCCCAGGCTGGGGTGATCTTCCATGGCCGCTGGCGGAGGGCGGCAATCCAGAGACCGATCTCCGATGCCGGCAGGAGATGCAGGGTTCCCCTCATCGCCCAGGTCTTCACGAGCCGTCGCTTCTCCCACAACAGATCCTCGATGTCGGCAAGGCGCTTGCTCCTGATGGCGACTGCCTGCGCCGCGGAGGAGGCAACCTGCGCCTGGACGCCCCCAATTTTCGAGATGACCCGCACCGGGTCGGTCCCGGGCGAATCGAGGAGCTGTTGACCCAGTCGCCAGGCGAGTGCCTGGTCCCACGTGAGGGCGAGCGCAGAGTTCGTCTCCGTCATCGTCGGGTAGTTTCATGCCTACCGCTTCCAACCGGAGACTCCGATGTGTTACAACGGCGATGCCCTACCGCCAGTCGATCCCATCGAGGGTGGTGCCTCGGGTAGCGACCTCGTGCTGGCCTCCGTCGACGGGAATCGGTTCGCCGCCTTCTCGGCCACCAGCGCCGAGGGCAAAGGGGCGGGCGTGGTCATCCTCCCCGACGTCCGTGGTTTGCACCATTTCTACGAGGAGTTGGCCCTCCGCCTCGCCGAGCATGGCTATGACGCGGTGGCGATCGACTACTTCGGACGGACTGCCGGTGTGGGCAAGAGGAACGATGAATTCGCCTACAAAGAGCACGTCCCTCGGACCACTCTGAAAGGTGTCACCGCCGACACCGCGGCCGCCGTGGCCCATCTCCGTGACTCCGACCCGGCACGGTCGATCTTCACCCTCGGCTTCTGCTTTGGAGGTTCCAACTCCTGGCATCAGGCCGCAGCCGGGCACGGCCTCGCCGGCGCCATCGGGTTCTACGGAAACCCGTTGCGCCCACCGAAGGGGCCGATCGAAGAAGTGAGCGACTTCGCCTGCCCCATCCTGGCTTTGATGGGTGGAGATGACCCCGGGATCCCGAACGAGGTGGTCGAGGGGTTCCGGCAGGCGATGGACAATGCCGGCGTGGAGAACGAGGTGGTCGTCTATTCCGATGCGCCCCACTCCTTCTTCGACCGGCAGCAGGAGCGGTTCTCGCGGGAGTCGGCAGATGCTTGGAGCCGGGTCCTCGAGTTCATCGGTCTCCACGACGAGAGCACATGACGCTTCCCGGCGGAACGGTCACGTTTCTGTTCCTGGACATCGAAGGATCCACGGGTCTGCTCGAACGGATCGGGACCGACTATCCGCAACTCCTTGCCACATACCGCGAGATCACAGAGCGAGCGGTCGATCGGCACGGCGGTGCGATCTTCGGCAGCGAAGGCGATGGCCTGTTCGCGGCCTTCGCCGAGGCCGGCGAAGCCGTCCGGAGCGCCATCGAGACCCAGCAGGCCTTCGACAGCGCAGAGTGGCCGGATCGCGCGGCGGTGAAGGTTCGGATGGGCATCCACACCGGGGCCCCGACCTTGATCGGCGATGACTACACCGGCATCGACGTCCACCGAGCGGCCCGGATCATGTCCGCAGCATGGGGCGGGCAGGTCCTCATCTCGGAGACGACCCGCTCGCTGATCAGCGACACCGCGGTCAAGTGCAGGGAACTCGGCCTGTACGCGATGAAGGGCCTCAGCCGAAACGAGCGCCTCTACCAGTTGGAGGGGCCCGGCCTGCCGGGAGACTTCCCGCCGGTGCGGGCGCGTCGTCGAGAGGTCGACCTGCCGATTCACCGCAACTGCGCTGATCGGTCGCGATGACGACATCTCGACCGTGGTCCGTCTCATCGAGGAGGGGGCACGCCTGGTCACGCTCACGGGGCCGGGCGGGATCGGCAAGTCCCGCCTGGCCATCGCCGTGGCCGCCAGCCTCGCCGCGCGTTTCACGGACGGCGTGGGCTACGTGGACCTATCCAACGAAGTCGATACCGAGCGGGTGGCGAAGACGATGGCAGAGCAGCTCGGTGTGGCCGCTGACCCCAGCCACTCGATGCTCGATGCCCTCATCGATCATCACGCAGCGCTCGAAGCCTTGCTGGTGCTCGATGGTTTCGAGCGAGTCACCGGCGCCGCGGTGGGCATCGCCGAGCTTCTCGCCGGCTGCGCGGACCTCCGCATCCTGGTGACCAGCAGGGCCGCCCTCCGAATCGGCGCCGAGCGGGAGATCCGAGTCGACCCATCTGGAGCTGGCGCCCGAACGCGGAGGCTACGACGAGATCGAGGCGTCTCCAGCAGTCCGTCTCTTCATCGAGCGAGCACGAGCGGTGCGCCCCGACCTCGAGCTGAGCCCGTCCAATGCCGGCGTGGTCCGCGATCTCGTTGCCCGAATGGAGGGGTACCCACTGTCGATCGAGCTAGCCGCTGCCCGTGCGAGATTGTTGCCGCCCGAAGCGATCCTGAAGAGCTTGGGTGGAGTCCTCGATCTGGCCACTACCTCGCCCGACCTTCCTATTCGCCAACAGAGCCTCAGGGCCACCATCGAATGGAGTCACGGGCTCCTCTCTGAGCCTGATCAGACCCTGCTCCGTCGTCTGGGCGTCTTCGTGAATGGGTGGACGCTCGAAGCGGCGGAGGCCGTGGTCGGCGGTGACGCCCCCGATGTCTTCCTCGGGCTGGAGACGCTCGCCGCTCAGAGCATGATCTCGGTCGACTCGGGAGGCCGGATGAGCATGGGCACCGCCATGCGGGAGTTCGCGGCGGAAAGACTCGCCGCGGCCGGCGATGAGGAAGCGACCCGGCTTCGTCATGCCGAGCATTACGAAGCCGTGATCGTCACGGCTTATCCATTGATGCGTGGGACCACGGCAAAGAGAGACGATCAACACGCTGACGCATGACTGGCCAAATTTTCGTTCGGCGGCCGATTGGGCGCTGAGCACGGATCGCATCGAGTTGGCTGCCTCCCTGTACACAAACTGCTGGATATTGGCGTGGCAGGGTGATCATTGGCTCGACACGGATAGATACACCGAGGCGTTCGTCGCAGTCAGCGATCGTCTCGACGATCACCTCCAGGCCCGGCTCCTGTTCGTCACCGCAGGCTTCCGCATGGAGAGAGGCGAGGGAGCAACCGCCATCTCCTACGCCCGGCCCGCCATCGAATTGTCCATGCGGGTGGGGGACCGCGAGACGGAGGCATGGTCGAGGCTGATGCTGGCCGGCTCGCTCCTCTACGAGGACGCCTCTGATCCTGAGCCGCGGCAGCAGATCGCTGAGGCGGTAGCCCTTGCGCGTTCCCTGGATGATCCGTTCGTTCTCGGGTATTCGCTCAGTTTTCAGGCAGCCATGTCGACGCTCGACGGCGATCTGGCCACCGGCATGGCCAATCATCTGGAGGTTCTCGAGATCGCAAGTCGCCTCGAGATCGTCTCTCTGCTGATCCAGACCTACAGCCAGGTGGCGATGACTCATCTCGTCGCCGGAGAGATCGGGAGCGCCCGCATCGCCCTGGAAGAAGCTGCAGAGCACCTCGACCGAGTGAGGAGTCTGGAATCGCTGGCCGTCTTCCTGGATGCAGTGTCCTGGCTCGCTTTTGTCGAGAACGACCCGGTGCGTGCCATGACGGCACTGGGCGCCGCAAATGCCACGAGGTCACGAGTCGGACTGGTCCGATGGGCCCTGATTGCAGAGTTGCTCGACGCGGCCGGAGTGGCGGCCGAGACCGACCAGCCTGCGCTCGCGGAGGCCCGCCGTGCCGGTGGCGAGATGACACCTCAGGATGCCATCGCCTATGCCCTCCAGCCCCATCACGAGCTGGCCGTCGCCGGCTGACGATGGATGTCGACACATCCGACCTGTGGACTTGCCCTTCGTGTGGCAAGAGATTCGTCACCCGGAACATGTCGCACTCGTGCGGTCCTCACACGGTGGAGCAGTTCATGGAGGGCAAGGGGCCGGAGGCCTGGGCCTACTGGGATCGGCTGCAGGAGGTGGTGGCGACCTGCGGCCCCTATTCCATCGTGGCCAACAAGAGCAGGCTCGAGTTCATGGTGCGAGTCCGGTTCGCCGGCATGGACGCAGTCTCCGAACGAGGGATGAGCTTCTCGTTCTGGCTGAAAGAGCGCCTCGACAGCCCACGATTCCGCAAAGTCGTTCTCTACGGCCGCACCGACTGGGTGCACCACATGCCGCGTCGTATCGCTCGACGATCTCGACGATGAGGTGCAGGGCTGGCTGTGCCGGTCGTATCAGGTCGGCTGTCAGCTGGCTTGACCCGATCTCAGGACTCGGCGGGTGGGATGTTTTGGTTGAGCCGGAACAGATTCATCGGGTCGTACCGGTGCTTGACCTCCCGCAGCCGGTCCCAGGTCTGGCCCGGATACGCCTGCCTCACCCGCTCCTTGCCCTCGTCGCCGATGAAGTTGACATAGGCCTCGCCGTCGTCGCCGAGGGCTGTGGCGAGACCATCGACCCACGATTCATGGGTCTGGGCCTCGTCCGGCTGCTGGAACATCGACGCCACGTTGAGCATGATCGGCCGCCGTCGGTGGGCGTAGGCCGTTGCCTCGTCGGGCACCCGGGAAATGGCGCCGCCCAGAACCCTGATCTGAGTCACCGCCATCGAGGCGCTCGAGGCGTTGACCTGCTCGATGATCGTCTCGGCGGCGGCACGATCGATGTCGTCGACGAAGAAGTTGCGCACGGCGAACACCCCTGGTGGCGGACCCTCCTCTTCTTCCTCATAGATGCCCGAATAGCGCCCTGGCTCGACCATGTCGAGCAAGGGAGTGGCCAGCTCTCGGAAGGGCGCGACGACGGACTCGCCGGTCTCGGGGTCGCCCGAATAGACGAGCAGGCCGAAGAGAATCACCTGCCCGTGCAGCTCCTCGGGGAGAAACGGCATCGGCGGCGCCTTCATCACGTTGGCGATCGTGGAGAGCTCTTCCGGAGCCGCGGCCGCCAATTCGACGAACCCGGCAACGGTGTCCGTTGTGGCGGGAAGGATCAGCATCCCGCCCACGATCTCATCCACTTCGTGCAGCCGGAACTGGAACCTGGTCGCCACGCCGAAGTTTCCACCCCCGCCACGAATCGCCCAGAAGAGGTCCGGATGGTTCTCGGCGTCGACACGAAGGACCTTCCCGTCGGCTGTGACCAGCTCGGCGGCGAGGAGTGAGTCGATCGTCAAGCCATGCTTTCGGGAGAGAAAACCGACGCCACCTCCGAGGGTGATTCCTCCGATTCCGACGGAACCGTTGTCACCGAACCCAACGGCGAGTCCATGCTCGCCGAGGGCATTCGTCAGCTCACTGGCGGTCAAGCCGGCTTGGGCCCAAACGGTGCGCTGTTTCGTGTCGACATGGACCCCCTTCATCGCCGATAGATCGAGGACGATCCCATCATTGGAGGTCCCGTAGCCGGCGATGCTGTGGCCCCCGCTGCGGACAGCCAGCTCGGTTCCGGTATCACGGGCAACGGACACCACGTACGCGACCTCATTGGAGTCGGTGGGACGGACGATCACATCCGGCTTGCGATCGATGCCGTAGTACACCGCCCGCGCTTCGTCGTAAGAATCATCTTCTGGTGTGATCACCTCACCGTCGAGGACCTCGCGCAGCTTGGGGATCGACAACTCCGTTGTGGTGATAGATGGGTTCTGCATGGTTACTCCTCTCAGTGGCGAGAGTGGACAGCTGTGGGGGTTACCCCTTCGATTCAGACCGCAATCAGAGCCAGAATTAATCGCGAGATGAGCGCAGGTCATCCGGCAGGGGGTGTATTCCCTGTCCGACTCGAGGTGTAGATGTCCCATACTGGAGGTGCACATGACCGAATCGACAGCGACCGAAGCCAGGAGCGATGCACCCTCGTTCGAGGACCTGGAGCAATATCGGCGCGAGCTCACCGGCTACGCCTACCGGATGCTCGGATCCTCATTCGAGGCGGAGGATGCGGTCCAGGAGAGCTTGATCAGGGCTTGGAGGGCCAGCGACCGATTCGAGGGTCGTTCGTCGCTGAGGACCTGGCTCTACCGAATCACGACCAATGTCTGCTTCGACATGCTCGAGGGCAGGGAGCGTCGAGCTCGCCCCATGGACCTCGGGCCTGCCTCCACCGCCGACACAATGCTGCCGGCCCCGCTGCCCGAGATCACCTGGATCGAGCCTGTCCCTGACAGCATCATTCTTGTCCCCGGCCGCCGATCCGGCCGACGTCGCGATCTCGCGGGAATCTGTGCGCCTCGCCCTGATCACCGCTCTGCAACGTCTTCCTGCCCGACAGCGGGCGGTCCTGATTCTGCGAGAGGTGCTCCGCTGGAAGGCCGACGAGGTCGCCGATCTGCTCGAGACCACGGTGGCCTCGGTCAACAGCGCATTGCAGCGGGCACGAGCGACGCTGTCGGAGATCGAGCCGGCCGAATCGGACCCCTTCCTGCCCATGGACGACGAGCAACAAGCCCTGCTCAGTCGGTACGTCGACGCCTTCGAGAGGTACGACCTCGACTCCCTGGTCACCCTGCTTCACGACGATGTGGTGCAGTCGATGCCGCCCTATGACCTCTGGCTTCGGGGACATGCGGATATCAGGGGTTGGTTCCTGGGCACAGGCATCGGCTGCCGCGGTTCGGTCGTCGTCCCCGTCGAGCCGGCCAACGGTCTCCCCGCCTTCGGTCAGTACAAACCAGGACCCGACGGCGGCTATGTGCCCTGGGCGATTCAGGTCCTCGAGATATCACAGGGTCGGATCGCCGGGCTCAATTTCTTCCTCGACACCACACCGGTTGTTCCCTCTCTTCGGGTTGCCCCTGGTCTACGAGGGGTAGGACCCCGTCCAGACCGCAAAGAAGGAGCAACTCCCGCAGCCCCGGTGAGGCATTCCGGAGCTCGACCGCATATCCCTGGTCGGCGAGGGCGAGCCGAAAGCGGCAAAGTGCCTCGACCGTGGCCAGATCGGGCGAAGTGACTCCGCCCATGTCACAAACCAGGGCAGGCCTTCTCGAATCGGTTTCTGCATCCAACGTGATTGAGACTCTCCCATCCGGGGAAACTCATCTCACAAGGACCACAGGAGGTGGTTATGTTCGAAAACACCAAGGCTTTCAGCGGCTTCTCCGTCGACGATGTGGCGAAAGCACGCGAGTTCTATGGAGAGACCCTCGGTCTGAACGTGGAGGAGGACAACGGGATGCTTGCCATCCACATCGCCGACGGGGGGGACATCATGGCGTATCCCAAGGAAGACCACACCCCGGCGACCTTCACCATCCTCAACTTCCCGGTGGACGACATCGATCAGGCCGTCGACGACCTGAGCGCGCGAGGTGTGTCGTTCGAGCGCTATCCGCAGTTCGAGCAGGACGAAAAAGGGGTCATGCGTGGCGACGAGGGCCCCCCGATCGCCTGGTTCCTCGACCCGGCCGGGAATGTGCTGTCAGTCTTGGAGGCCGAGGGCCCTAGGTTCATAGCTGGCCCGTAGGGCCCGCTATCGAAGCCAGATAGTCGGCGTCGTCGTATCGCTCGAGCAGGAACGCGTCCGAGTAGGAAGGCAACTCGGTGCCGGTGACGTGTTTGGCGAGCAGATCGGCCGCCCCGGCGGCGACCATGACCCCAAACCCGGAGAGCCCGGCCATCAGATTGAACCCGGACGGGCCGGCAGGGCCGACGAGAGGGCGGTTCTCCGTGGTCTTGGTGTAATAACCGCCGTCCACGACTGATTGGGGCAGTCGCTCCCGGTAGACGTCGAACCCCGGGACCATGGTCGTCAACCCCCGCACCACGACCTCGGGGTAGATGGGATCTTCGGGGAGCGGCCACGAAGGCTCCTGCACCACACCGTGGTACTCCCACAGACCAAGCAGATACGGCGAGCCTTCCCCGCCCTCGGGCCGAAAATGGCAGAAGATCGGCATCTCACCGAGCAGGTCATCCCGGCCCTGTTCGGCCAGGGCCTCCCGCTCCTCGGTGCTCCAGTCGAGATGCTGAGTGTCGCTCCAGATGACCATCGGGGCATCCCGTGGCACGACACCCAGGTGATCCCGGTAAGCCACCTTGATGTGAAGCTCCGAGAAGAGTGGCAGATCGACGCCGGCCAGGGCTGCAACCCTTCCGGCCATCGGCCCGGCTGCGTCGATGACCACCTCGGTGGCAATCTCGTCACCACCGGCGAGCGAGACCGAACGGATCGCGCCTGCGGACACGTCGATGCCGGCCACCTCGTCGACCACGAACTCCAGCCCTCGGTCCTTGCTCTGGTCCAGCATCCACGCCCCGAGTTGCTGGGCACTGAACCAGCCTGCTCTCCTCACGTGGATCGCACCGACGACCTGCGGGGTCAGGTAGGGGAAGTGATCGAGCACCTCATCGGCCCCGACCAGGATGTCGGCGCCTTCCGGAGCCCCGATGAAACCCTCAGGTGGCGACGAACGGTATGGGAACGGCCCGGGGTGGAAACGCACCGGGCCGGCACCGAGGGTCGAGGTGTGATGGGCATCCTCGACCATCCGGTGAAAGTTCTCCTCGTCTCCGGAGACGAAGAGATAGCCACGGCGGTTCAGGGCGAAGCTGTTGCCCGACTCGGCCGCCATCTTCTCCAGCAGGTCGATCGATCGGCTCATCAGCCCCACCATGGGGAGGTTTGGCCACCAATTTCGATAGCACTCGGTCGACTTGTCCGAGGTGAGCGACATGGGTGGGCGCGGATCGACGATCACGACATTCCCGATCCCGTGCTTGACCGTGAGCTCGTAGGCCGCGGAGACGCCGGCGATCCCTGCGCCCACTACGACGACGTCGGCCCTCCGGCTCACCTCACTTCGAGAGATGGTCCCGGACCCGGGCGGCGATGGCCGGACCGGTGAAGCCGAGCTTCTCGGCGATGACGGTGTCGGGTGCCGACTCCCCGAAATGGTCGATCCCGAGAATCAACCCATCCTGGCCCACCAAGCGCTCCCATCCGAATGGGGAGGCCGCCTCTACTGCGACCCTGGGCGCAGACCCGAGCACGCCGGATCGATATGGCTCGTCCTGCTCGAAGAAAAGCTCCCAGCAGGGGAGACTCACCACCCGCGCCGCTATGCCTTCGCCATCGAGGAGATTCGCCGCATCGACGGCGACATGCACCTCCGAGCCGGTGGCGATGAGCGTGACATCGTCGCCCTCACGGAGCACGTAGCCGCCCTTCTTCACCCCGGCAGGGTCGGTCTCCAGGGTGGGTACATCCTGACGGGTGAGGAGGAGGCCGACCGGGCCATCAGTTCGGTTGAGGGCGATCTCCCACGCGGCGAGGGTCTCGTTGGCGTCGGCGGGCCGAACCATCCACAGATTGGGCATGGCCCGCAGCGAGGGGAGGTGCTCGATCGGCTGATGGGTCGGGCCATCCTCGCCGAGGAAGACGGAGTCGTGGGTCCACACCCACACCGATGGGGCCGACATCAACGCGGAGAGACGGACGGCGGGGCGCATGTAGTCGCTGAACACGAAGAAGGTGGCGGCGTAGGGCTTCAGCCCGCCGTGCACTGCCAACCCGTTGGTGATGCACCCCATGGAGTGCTCCCTCACTCCGAACGGGATGTCCCGGGCCGACGGGTCGGCCGCCGAGTAGCGACGAGACGAGTCGATGACAGTCTTGGTCGAGGCAACCAGGTCGGCGGAGCCACCGAGGAAGCCGGGCACCTTCTCTGCGATCTCCGAGAACAGCTTGCCCGAGGCCGAGCGGGTAGCCATCTTCTCACCAACGGCGAATCCGGGGCCTTTCAACTCGACCGGGGCCGGGGAGTGCAACTGGTGCCAGAGCTCTCGCTTGTCCTCGCCCGCATTCTCCAACCGCTTGGCCCATTTCGTGCGCTCCTCCTTTCCCCAGCCCGTGGCCGTCTCGAAGAACTCGTAGATCTCCGGTTCGACATGGAACGCGGGCTCGATCGGATATCCCATGGCCTCCTTGGCCAAGGCGATCTCCTCATCGCCCAACGGGGAGCCGTGTGACGCTGCGGTGTCCTGGGCGTTGGGGGCTCCGTGTGCGATGTGGGTGTGGCAGATGACGAGGGAAGGCTGATCCTCGAGATTGATCGCAGCCTCGATCGCCTCGTCGATGGCCTCCAGGTCGTGCCCGTCGATCTCCTGGGTGTGCCAGCCCTGAGCCTGAAACCTCTTCGCGACGTCCTCGGCGAAGGTGATGTCGGTTGACCCGTCGATCGAGATGTCGTTGTCGTCGTACAGGTAGATGAGCTTGCCCAGCGCGAACCGGCCTGCCAGTGATCCGGCCTCGGCACTCACTCCCTCCATCAGGTCACCGTCGCTGACGAAGCCAAACGTCCGGTGATTCACCAGGTCCTCGCCGAGGCGGGCCCTGAGATGTGTCTCGGCGATGGCCATCCCGACACCAGTGGCGAATCCCTGGCCCAATGGCCCGGTCGTCATCTCGATCCCCAGCTTTTGGTGGATCTCCGGGTGCCCGGCGGTGTGACTGCCCCACTGCCGGAATCTCTTCAGGTCGTCCATGGTGAGCGGGAAGCCGCAGAGATGGAGCATGGAGTAGAGGAGCATGGAGCCGTGCCCGTTGGAGAGGACGAACCGGTCCCGGTCGGGCCAGTCGGGGACCGTCGGGTCCACCTTGAGGAAACGGCCCCAGAGGGTCACCGCGATCTCGGCCATTCCCATTGGCATCCCGGGATGACCGCTGTTGGCCTTCTGCACGGCGTCCATGGCCAGCGCCTTTACGGTGTCGACCGCCAGTTTCTCGATCCCGTTGTTTGCCATAGGCCACGGGAGGCTACCGGCGGCGGGAGGAGGCGGCTAACCGGGCCGGCAGACCTCGCACGGTCGGAAACCGGCCGATTGGGCAGCGGCGGTCGAGGTGAAGTCGACCACGTTCCATTGGCCAGAAGCCCTGATGACATGACACGTGGGATGGCAATACACCCCCGTGGCGGGATCGCCCTGGACTCGAACACGATGCTCTGCCAGCTCGACCAGACGCGCCGGCTCCACACCCTCATGGGTGAGCAGCTCCCACTTGTTGTGGGACCCACCCAGCGAGTACTCGCCGAGATGTCCGTCGGATCGCACCACTCGGTGGCAAGGGATGATGAGCGGGATCGGGTTGCGGGCCATCGTCGATCCGACCGCTCGGGACGCTCCTGGCTTTTCCGCCTCCCGGGCCAGCCAACCATAGGGCCGGACCTCACCTCTAGGGATGGTGGCGGCGATGTGGAGAACCCTGTTCTCGAACGCCGTCCGCGACCTGAGGTCGACCGGCAGACGGCCGGGGGTCCCTGCCTCCATCGCCTCCGGGATATGTCGGCCCCAGTCGGCAGGAGGCTCGGCCCGGAACAGGCGGCGACCGTGCCGGTCGGCGAACCGCGTCTCGTAGCCCTTGCTGGCCAAGATCGAGAGACGAGACGCCCTCCGGTGTTGAACGTGACCACAACCTCGCCGAGCGGTGAGGCGTAGAGGTCGTACCCGTCCGCCAGCCCGGTGCCGAGCGCTACTCCTTCGCTGATTCCGTCCGGCAATCCGCCGGCGAGTCCTGACAGTTGGTCTTCGATGCTCATTGTTCTTGCTCCATCACTCGTCTCAGGCGGTCCAGTCCACGATGGATGTCTGCCTTGACCGTGCCCTCCGGTCGCCCTGTGGCCTCCGAGATCTCGCCGATCCCGAGCCCGACTACGTGCCGCAGCACCACCGCCCTTCGTTGGTTGATCGGTAATGCTGAGAGCCGGTCGTCCCAGGCGCTGGTGTCGGGTGGCTCCGGGTCCTCAGATGCCGCGTGTTCGTGCAGGTCCACGAAGGTGGGCCGTCTCGATCGGCTCCGAAGATGATTCCGCCCCAGATTCAGGGCGATGGTCCACAGCCACGGCGACAGTCTGAGCTCCTCGAACCGGTCCCGGTCGAACCCACCGAGCGATCGATAGGCCCGGATGAAGGTCTCTTGGGTGAGGTCCTCGGCCTCCTGATGGTCGCCACAGAGACGGCGCAGGCCCCAATAGAGCCCCGGGCCGGCACTCTCCACCAGGGTGGGGAAGGCGCTGTCGAGGTCCCTGGCCAGGGCTGCGGTCAGATCATCCATCGCAAGGAGAACACCAAACGGGATGCACGGGTTGCACCTTCGCACCGTACTTACATGAGGGCGATGGACGGCTCATGGGTCGGGGCGACTCTGGACGAAGCGGAGCGGGCGGTCTCGGCGGGCTCGCCCGTCGGGCCTAGTGGCTTCTGGAAGGCAGTGGAAGCAGTCAAACGCGATCCGGACCTGACTGAGCAATTCGCCGACCGGATTGCCCGGATCGACCGGGCTGCGTTCAAGACATGGGTGCTGATCGCGGTCCCGATCTGGCTCGGCAACGTGCTGATCATCGGGGCGACCCTCATCGGCCTGGTTCTGGTGGGTTGGAGCTACTACCTGGAGGGAGCCGGCTCGGCGGTGGTGTTTCTGCTCGGGTTCGGGATCATCCTGGTCACCACCCACGGTTTGACCCATCTGGTGGTGGGCACTCTCATGGGGATGAGATTCACCCACTGGTTCATCGGGAAGCTCACCCAGCCCCAGCCCGGGGTGAAACTCGACTACGCCACGTATCTCCGGGCGCCGGCCACCTCACGGGCCTGGATGCACGCGTCAGGAGCCATCGTCACCAAGCTGATGCCCTTCGTGTTTCTGGGCGCTGCAATCGCCGCCGGGGTCCCGACGTGGGTCGTCTGGGCGCTGGTGGTGATCGGGCTGGTCGATGATCGGCGTCGACATCGTGTGGTCGACGAAGAAATCCGACTGGAAGAAATTCAAGCGGGAGATGGAGTTTGCTTCTCCCCCCGCAGGGGGGAGTACCGGCGAGGCCGGGGAGGGGGGACCTCCTCAGTCCACGTCCTGATCGGCCATGGTCGGGATCGAGCCGTCGGTCTGATGCATCACCTCGTGGGTGCTGATCAATTCGTCGAAATTGGGTGGGTCCTCGACGTCCACCGAGATCAGATGTCTGGTCACCGGTCCGTCGGCGCGGTCAAATGAACGGGCCCGGGCGATGATGTCGGCCGATGCGTCGTCGATGCGTCGATGCTGGGCCAGGTGCTCCTCCCACGAGCCCGTGGCGAAGAGCTCGGTGAGTCGGGTGGGGTCGCTGACGTTCCGTAACAGCCGCCATCGATAGGCGCCGGTGCGAAGCCGCACGAGCCTCACCAGATTCATCACGGCGATGAACTCCTCGAGGTCGGGGAGATCGATCTTCCACGTGTTCAGGATCAGGACCGGGCCGCCCTCGACCGTCTCTTCCTCATGGAGATGGGCCGGGACGGTCGGGAGTGAACTCCGGCGACTCGATCTGATCGAGGCTCGGTAGGTGGAACAACGGCACGAGGGCCCCGAGAAGGACCGAAGCCGAGCACAGGATGACGATCGCGGTCCCGGTTCCCACCGCGTCGGCGAGGACCCCGGAGAGGATGGATCCCAGGGGCATGATGCCGAGGAAGGAGAAGCTGTACAGCGACATCGCACGGCCCCTGATCCATTCCGGCGCCATCAATTGTGCGGTGGCGTTCAGGTTGGTCAGGGTGAGCACCCAGAAGGCCCCGGAGAAGAACATGAAGACGGCCGCGGTAGCGATGCTGGTGGCCAGACCGAGGCCGATCCCGACCAGGCCGAACAGGCCAATCGTCACCATCGGGGCCCACCGGTGGAATCGGTCGACAAAACGCTGTCGCACCACAGTCGCCACCAGAGCGCCCACTCCCATGGCGCCGAGCAGGATGCCGAGAGTGGTGGCCGTGCCACCGATGGCCTCATTGTGACCTGGCAACACCGACTGCACGACCGAAGAGGTGATGGCGAACAACGAGACGAGCAGGAGGAGCCGGCGAAACACCGGGGTGAACCTGGCGTAGCGGATGCCGAGCAGGATGGCGGTGCCGAGCGGTGCCGGATCGCGCTCCCTCTTCTCGAAGGTGTGTCTCACCATGAGTAGCCCGGCGATGACGAAACCGTAGGTGAGAGCGTTGATTCCGAAACCGACCGCGGCTCCGAAAACGGCGTAGATGAACCCACCCAGCGCCGGCCCGACGGCACGAGCCACGTTGAAGGCGGCCGACTGGAGCGCCACGGCCGAGGCGATCAGACCCGCGGGGCACCATGTCCGGGAGCAGGGCCTGCCAGGTGGGAAGGTTGAGAGCCACCCCGGTGCCGAGAACGAAGCCGAGCCCGAGCAGGAGCCCCGGCGTTATCGCATCGGTTGCGGTGAAGATGGCCATGGCGAGAGCCGACCCGCCCATGATTCCTTGGGCGACCAACATCAGCTTGGTCCGGTCGAACATGTCGGCGAGGGCGCCGGCGGCGAGGGCGAAGAAGAGGAGTGGGAGGGAGGTCGAGGCCACCATGAGACCGACCCAGGTATTGGACCCGGTGAGGTCGAACATCAACTGGGACGAGGAGAGACCCTGGATGAACGTGCCGAAAGCGGACAGCATCGACGCCACCCAGAGCGTGCGGAAAGAGCCATAGCGAAGAGGGGCGACCGCCGAGGTCATCTCCTACCAGCGTAGGCCCGGTAGGTTCGCGAGGTGGTACGGGACCTCGCCTACTTCATCTCCGGTGACTCAGGCCCGGGACCCGGAGTCATGGTCCTCCATTCGTTCTGGGGCCTGACGCCATCGGTGAAGAGCCTGTGCGACGACCTCGCCGATCACGGCTACACGGTCCTTGCCCCGGACATCAACTTCGGCGAGCTGCCTGCCTCAGAGCAGGAGGCCCTCGACCATCTGGGCAAGGCCGACCCCAACCGGCTCGCCTCGCTGGTCCTTTCTTCGGCCAAGCTCCTTCACGAGAAGTCAACCGAGGGCCCGATCGGGATCGTGGGTTTTGGCATGGGCGGGTCTCTCGCTCTCTGGGCATCGGTGCGTCTGGCCGACCTGGTCAGTGCGGGAATCTCCTTCTACGGCAGCCAGCAAATCGACTTCGCCGGGTCCAAGGCCGCCTACCTGATCCACCTCGCCGAGGAAGACGAGTACGTGTCGGACGACGAAGCCGCCTTCATGGAGGCAACGATGCGTCTAGAGAACCTCGAGGTCGAGGTCGATGAGTACCCGGGCACCCGTCACGGGTTCGCCGAGCCCGACGGTGACACCTTCGACCCCGCCGCCTTCGACGAGGCGTGGGGTCGGACACTGGTCTTCCTGGGCGAGCGGCTCACCTGATCACAGATCGATGAGCGGTCAGGTCACCGGCGGGTCGGCAGGCGTCTCTGATCGCCAGGGAGACCGCCACTCCGCCGCTTCCCAGCCGTCCATGATGTAGATGCGTTCGTGTGCGACCTTGTCACCGCGGAACTCCATGATGTTCACCGCGAACATCCAGGGCGCACCGTCGTAGCTGATCAGGTTCTCAGCAACGACCAGGTCGCCATCGTGTTTGATTCGGCGGATTCGAAATTCGAGTTGCGCCGGATACTGGCGCCGCCATTCCCTGAAGTTCTCGACTCCTTCGAAACGCTCACCTGACTGTGGGAATTCGAGGACCGCGTCGTCGTGGTAGATCTCGTGCGAGATGTCTTCGTCCTTGCCCGAGTACTCCCAGTGGCGTTCGAGGGCTTCCTGCAAAGTGACGTCGTCGAGCATCGACCCGCTCCTTGTTCGAAGTCTGCCGATGCTATCCCAGCCGATCCGGCGTCCCCTTGTCGTCGTAGCTAGCTTCCTCGCAAGTCGACTCGGAGTTGCAGATGACCAGCCAATCCGCCGCCTACTCGCTGGGCTGGCCGAGATGGGCCCTGATTCTCTTTGGGATCATCTCGATCATGGCCGGGGTCCTCGCCCTCGTCTGGCCGGAGCTGACCATCCTGTTCCTGGTCATTCTCCTCGGCATCAACATCCTGATCTGGGGGATCTTGTTGGTCGTCAATGCGTTCCAGACTGGCCAGGGTCGTGTCCTGGCCGTCGTCCTGGGAGTGTTGGCTCTGATCGCCGGCACGGCACTTTTCCTCCGGCCGGTGCGAAACCTTCCGGCTCTGTTGGTCGTCATCTCGTTGTTCTGGGTGGTCGGTGGTCTGATCGAGTCCATCGGGTCCGTCGTCGATCGCGGCCCGGGCTGGGGCTGGGAGCTGGTGTCCGGCCTGGCGTCGATAGGCGCCGGCATCATCGCCATCACCTGGCCGGAGATCACCTTGTTCGCTGTCGCGATCGTGGCCGGCGTCTGGATGATCGTGATCGGATTCATGCGGCTCATCGCCGCCTTCACCGGTGGGGGAGCGACGCCTACCCCACCGCCGGCGGTCGCGGTCTAGGTCCCCTCGATGAAAGCGGAGACGCTCACCGACCCCATTTGTTATCACGCCGAAGGGCCGGTGTGGTCCGAGGCCTGGGGCGGCTTGCGCTGGGTCGACATGCTCGACGGAGATGTCATGTCCCTCGGTCCCGACGGTTCGATCCAACGAAGTCACGTCGATGACATCGCCGCAATCATCAGGCCTCGCCGAGCGGGGGGCGCGGTGCAGGGCATCGAACGTGGCTTTGCCCTCGAGGAACCGGATGGGACGATCACCCGCCTTGGTGATTTGTGGACCGGGGGCGACGTGCGAATGAACGAGGGGGGATGTGATCCCGACGGCCGCTTCTATTGCGGCTCGATGGCGTATGACAAGCGGCCGGGGGCGGGGTCGCTGTACCGGCTCGACCCGGATGGGACGGTCACCGTCGTTCTGGACGGGGTAACGATCTCCAACGGCCTCGACTGGAGCCCTGACGACTCGCTTGCCTACTACGTCGACACACCAACGCACGAGATCTCGGTGTTCGACTACGACTTCGAGGGGGGTCTGAGCGGCCGCCGGACATTTGTCGGGATCCCGGCCGAGCATGGTGGCCCCGACGGTCTCGCGGTCGACGAACAAGGCGGGATCTGGGTGGCCCTGTTCGGAGGGAGCGCCGTTCATCGATACACAGCCGACGGCGACCTGGACGAGGTCATCGAAGTCGAGCGCGAGACAGGTGACCGCATGCACGTTTGGCGGACCCGATCTCGACCGGCTCTACATCACCACGTCGCGAGAGAATCTGGAGCCCGACGACGATCCGCTGGCCGGCTCGCTGTTCACCGCTATGCCCGGCGTGACAGGTCTCCCGGTGCGGGCGTTCGCCGGCTAGGCCGCCTCCCCTTCCTCCGCCCACAGCGAGCGCATCAGCTCCGATCGCTTCAACAGGTCGGGTAGGGCTCCGCGATCCACGATCTTCCCGCCGTCCATGAGCAGGATCTGATCCGCCCGCGAGAGTGCGGCGCGGCGATGAGAGACGACCAGACAGGTCACGTCACGCTTGGTCAACAGCCGCTGCCACAGCTCTGTCTCGGTGTGCACGTCCAGAGCCGAAGACAGGTCGTCGAACACGAGCAACTCGGCTTCCGTCGCCAACATTCGGGCGGCCGCCGAACGCTGTACCTGGCCCCCGGACAGCTTGACGCCCCTGGCACCGACCATTGTCTGCTCACCCGCCTCCAGGCGTTCCAGATCGGGGTCGAGCACTGCGAGTTGCACCGCTTCGCGGAGCCTTTCGCGGGCGACTCGCTGCCCCAGCGCGATGTTGTCGGCCAGGGACTCGGAGAAGAGGCGGGGGACCTGGGCGGTGTAGGCGGACCGGGGAGGGACGAAGAACGATGCCGGGTCCTCGACGGGCTTCCCATTCCAGAGCAAATCGCCGTCTGCCGGGACGAGACCGAGCAGAGCGCGAACCAGGGTGCTCTTGCCTGAACCGATCTTGCCGGTGACGACGGTGAAGGAGCCCCGCTCGACGTCGAAGTCGACGCCCTCGAGACCCTCGCCGCCGTCCGGGAACCAATGACTGAGGCCCCGAACCTCCAGCCTTTGCAGGGGATCGATACCGATGTCGGGGAGCTCGATGTCGGGGATATCGCCTTCCAGGGATACCCGTTCCCGATCGAGGAGCTCATCATCGGGCGCATCGACGGCAAGGGCGCGAATTCGCTCGTAGGCGACCCCGGTCCGGCGGTGCTGGGCGATGATGTCTCCCACGAAAGCCATGTAGTCGGTCAGCCTGGGCAGGTACGTGAGGAAGAGGGTCAGATCGAAGATGCTGAACGTCCCATCGCTGATCGAGTCGGCGGCGACGATCAGCACGATGGCGACCGTGATGGTCGACATGTTGCGATTTATGCCGCGCAGGATCTCGGTGAGCACCGTGTCGGAGAGAGCCGCCTTGTGCCGGGTCTCGTTCAAAACGTGGAGGCGGTCCAGCACTGGCCGCTCGGCCGCGCCCAGCTTGATGGCCTGGACACCGGAGAACGTCTCGCCGATGAAGCCGGTCACCTGGTCGGTTGCCTCGCGCATCGCCCTCCTCCGCTTCCGGATCTGAGGGCTCAGGGCCTGGGTGAGGATCATCGTGAGGACCAGCGGGATGAGGAGGATCGCCGTGAGCCCGGCATCTATCGAAGCCATCACCGCAACAGCTCCGACGCCGAAGACGACGAGGCCTCCCATGTCCACCCAGTTCTCCATGTACTCGAGGACGTCGTCCACGTCGTCGCGGAAGGTGCTCACCGCCTGGCCCGGGGCCAGCGGGATGACCCGGGAGCCGGGAGCCTCCATCAGCCAGCGGAGCAGGTTGCGCCGAAGCTGGAGAGACTGCTCGATCCAGTGGTTGATCCATTGCCGGTCGCCGAGCCAGATGATGAGGTTGCGGCCGATGGCCAGCACCGCGAAAGCGATGGCCGGCGCCCAGGCGGTCTCGTCCACCGGGCTCCCTTGGGCCAGTCGGTCGAACACAAGGCCGATCAGGATCCCGAACAGCAATGGAAGCCCGTGGACGAAGGTCCACATGACGAAGCAGAAGAACCACCGCCCCGGCCGGTAGCGGATGACCTCCCAGACGAGACGCAAGGTGCTCATGGCCTGGTGTCTCCGAGAATGTCGCCGCGCCCGGCGGCGAGGAGAGCGGCGTATCGGGTGCTCGGGTCGGTGGCAAGCGTCTGTCGCGGGCCGTGCTCCACGATCCGGCCGGCATCGACGACCATGATCTCGTCCGCCGTGCGCACCGTCTCCAGACGATGGGCGATGATCACCACGGTTCGCCCGGCGTAGAGCCTCTCTGTGGCCGTGGCCAGAAGCATCTCGGTGACAGGGTCGAGACGCGACGAAGGCTCGTCGAGGATCACCACTCCGGGGTCCTGCAGGAACACACGGGCGAAGGCGAGGAGCTGTTGCTCACCAGCCGACAGGCCCTGGCCCCCGGCGCCAAGCTCGGTGTCCAGCCCGAGCTGTCGGATCCATGGTCCGAGGCCGACCCTCTCGAGAACGTCGAGGATGTCCTCATCCGGCCGCTCGGCGAAGAACGTCAGGTTGTCCCTGACCGTTGCCTCGAAGAGTTGCACGTCCTGTGTGACGACTCCGACCGACCGACGCAATGACTCGGAGCGGAGGGTCCGGAGATCGTGGCCGCCCACTCGCACGACACCGCGATCGGGGTCATAGAGCCGGGCGATGAGACGGGTGATGGTGGTCTTGCCTCCGCCGGTCCGGCCCAGGAGGCCGAGCGATTTACCCGGGGCCAGGGTGAAGCTGATCTCCTCGAGGACACCCCGGTCCTCGTATGCGAACGACACGTGGTCGAACTCGATTGCCAGTGGCCCGGCGGGCACGACCTCAGAACCGTCGGCGATCGAGGAGCCGAGATGGCGGAGCTGATCGATGCGGACGATGCCACCTGCCGCCTTCTGGAGCTCTTGGAGCTCCTGAGTCATCTGCTCGATGGGTCGCCGCACCAGCTGCACGTACTGGAGCAGGAGGAACGCGGTGGGGACGGTGATCTCCCCGCTCACGGTGAGCCATACCCCGACCAGCAGGGCCAAGGCATCGCCGGCCCAGAAGGCTGTGTTGGCCGAGACCCAAACCAGAATTCGCTTCCGCCAGGCGTTGGTGGTGCGGGTGTAGAAGTCTCGCGTCACCGGGATGAAACGGGTCATCGTGAATCTGCCGGCCCCAAGCGAGCGAATGTCGTCGACCCCGGCCAGGCGCTCTTCGATGAACCCGTAGAGACGGGCCGAGGTCTCCCGCTCCTCCTCGGCGGCAGCAACCGCCACTTTGCGAAGGCGGATGAGGAAGAGGATGACCGCTATGACGTAGAGGGTGATGGTCAGGCCCATGATCGGGGACTCGAACCAGCAGACGATGACGACCCCTGTGAGCAAGACGCCGGCGGCGATCAATCGCACCAAGAATCGTGAGATGAACTCGGATATCGCGGTGACATCGCCGTCGACTCGCTCGATCATCTCCCCTGGGGTGGTGTCGTTGTGGAATCCCATGTCCAGGGAGAAGAGATGTGAGGTCAACTCCTCGCGGAGACGGTTGGTGGCGCTCCACCCGATGTCTGTGCCCAGATAGGAGGCGCCCGCATCGAGGAATTGGTTGAGGATCCCGGCGACGAGATAGGCGATGCCGGCGGTGGTGAGCCCCGCGACTGCCCCCCCGGTCAGAGCCAGGTCGATGAAGTCGGCCAGGATGAGGGGGATGACCAGCTGGAGTCCGATCGACCCGAGCAACAGCAGGCCGAGCACGACGACTCGGCCCCGGTGTGGCCCGAGGTAGGTCGACAGCGTGGCGCGATAGGACGGCGATTGCGTGGTCATGGGCAGGTCCAGACGGTATCTACCCCAACCCACTCATCCGGGTGGATTTTCGACGTCCGACCTTCAGGGTCGTTGCTTGACACCGGCCTTCAACAACTCCACGGTCTCGGCGATGCGGGCCGCCCTCATCTCGGGGCTGCGCTTGGTGGAGTCGATCCATCGCAGGTAGGCCTTGCGATAGAACTGGGCCAGGGCATCGAAGAACGCACCCGCCTCGGGCTCGGCCTCGAGGGCGGCTGCGAAGTCGGGGGCCAGATCGTCCCGCTGTGGCCCTTCGGGGGCAAGGGCTACTTCAACTTCGTCTCCAGCCGCTATCCCGCAGTCACGGCGCCAGGCCGGTCCAAGGAGGATGCCGTATCCCTCGCCCAGCGACTCGATCGAGGCCCGCACCCCCATTCCGTTGACCGTGCCGGCGACACGGTGCTCCGGCTTCGGGCCCCAGACCTGATCGGGGTCGAATGGGACGGGCACCATCACCCGCGATCTGGAATCGGCCGTCACCACCGTGGTGTACCGCTGCGTCTTCATTGCCTGCCCGATTCTTCAACCTGACGCCGTCGGGTGCAAGATCGGGCTGTATCCATTGGCCAGGGCGGCGACCGAAGTGCGGGGAGTCAGTACATCGACGCTGCCGGTTCGGGGCCTCGACAGTGGCTCGGTCCATCCGGCAAACGTGAAACGGAGCAAGCGGTCCTCCATCACCAGTCTCGGGACTTGGTCTTCATCGACGATCACCGTGCCAACAGGCAGTCGATCGATCGTCTCGGTCCAAAGGATGCGATCGGGAGCGCGATCGATGCCACGGCCACGGTGAAGACGCTCCCGGGCCAACCGCCGGTTCAGATCGCCGGCAGTCAACGGGATATCCGATCCATCGGCCGCGGTCACGGCATCCCGGTATTCCACATAGCCGTGGCGTCGGCAGAGGCCGCAAGGACGGTGTCCCGCAGCCAAGGCGACCGCATCGTCGAGGAAGAAGAGAGGTGTCCACGTGCCGGCCCGCTCGAGTGGGTGACTCCATCCCTGGTACTCGAGGAGACAGGTGATCCACAGCGCGCCACGATGATGACGGGCGAGATGGCCTCGATCATCGACCAGACAGCCCCGGTTGCCGGTGAACAGCCCTCGCTCGGGGACGGCATGGAGGTCGCCCCAGGGGTCGACGCGGTTACGCCGCGGCATCGGACCCCCTCGGGGGAGAAATTCGATGACGGTCTTCACGTCGTCTGGCTGACGGGCATATGCCTCCTTCCAGTCGTCCAGCGAGACCCGCCGATTGACCAGCCGCCCCAACCAGGATTCGTCAGCTTGGGCCAGCACCCGGGCTGCTTCTTCGTAGTGCCTGCGGTTGGCGTTCACGGTCCCGAAGACGATTCGGTTCTCGAGCACCATGTCCCGGGCGATATCGCTGGTCACGGTGACCTGATGCCCCTCGTCGGTGACCCCGGCGAGACAGACGATCCCGTTGGGTTTGGTCACACCGGCCACGGCCACCATCAGGTCGGCATCCCCGGTGCACTCCACCACCACGTCGAACTGCCCTCCGATCCGATCCAGGCCCTCGACTGTGATAGACCGCCCCCAGGTCACGGACCAGATCCGGTTTGGGCCCATCGCTGGCCCGGTCGAGAACATGAACCTCTCCGCCCAGCCGGGTGGCAAAGAGCGTGGCCAAGAGGCCGATCGGGCCGGCCCCCGTCACCAACACTCGCTCGGGTGCCCATTGCCCGCGGCTCCCGAGATGGATGATGTGCTCCCAGGCCTTGGCCACCACGCTGGCCGGCTCGACGAGCACGCCGAAGTGCCCGAGGTCCGAGCTCACCTTCACCGCGAAGGCCGCCGGCAGCGGCGAGCTTCTCGACGGTGTAGCCGTCCAGACCCCTGATCCCGGCCTCGGTGAAGCGGCCGTTGCGGCACATGTCCCACTCCCCGGCGGCGCAGTTGGGACAAGGGACCGGGTCGGGTCGGCGCACGATCGGGGCGACCAGATCACCCGGTGCGAAGTCGCTTCCCGGTGGGGCCGACACCACCCGACCCAGGGCTTCATGACCCAACACCAACCGGTCACGACCAGGTGCTGGGTAGCCGATGTCGCCTTCGAGGATCTCGTGGTCGGTGCCGCAGATCCCTGCCACGACCATCTCGACCAGGAGCTCACCCGGTCCAGGCTCCGGGTCGGCCACCTCATCGAGCTGGAGAGACTCGGGATCCCCCGGGACCACGGTGATCGCCTTCACGAATCGGAAGCCCGGTCCTGAGCAGGGCCGCCCTTGCCCTCAGCCCGCAGGTTGTAGGCGGAGTCGATCAACCCGAGATGGCTGTACGCCTGCGGGAAATTGCCCAGCATCCTCTGCGACATCGGGTCGTACTGCTCGGAGAGCAGACCGACGTCGTTCCGGAGGCCGAGCAGATGCTCGAACCTTCGACGAGCCTCGTCGTGATTCCCGGCCATCGCGAGCGCATCGACCATCCAGAACGAGCAGAGGAGGAAGGCCCCTTCGCCCCCGGGCAGCCCGTCGTCCGCCTCGTCCGTGTCATAACGGCGAATCAGTGTGTCGTCGATGGAGAGCTCGCGCTGAATGGCGTCGATCGTGCCCAGGACACGCTCTTCGGTCGGAGGAAGAAACCCCACCTGAGGTATGAGGAGCAGAGAAGCGTCCAGCGCGGTCGACCCATACGACTGCGTGAACGTGTTGCGGTCAGGGTCGAAGCCGCGCTGCTCGATCTCCGCCCTTATGTCCTGGCGGAGCTCACGCCAGCGATCCACCGGCCCATCGAAGGTCCATTGCTCGACGCACTTGACGGCCCGGTCGAATGCGACCCAGGCCATGAGCCGGGAATGGGTGAAGTGCCTCGGGTCGCCCCGCACCTCCCAGAGCCCGTGATCGGGCTCGGACCATTTGCCCTCCAGGTGCTCGAGAAGCAGCTGCTGCAGGTCCCAGATGGTCTCCTCGTGGTCCATCCCCATCCGCCGGGCCATGTAGATCGCATCCATCAGCTCCCCGTAGACATCGACCTGGATCTGCTGGTGGGCGGCGTTGCCGGTGCGAACCGGTCGGGAGCCTTGATACCCGGCGAGCCAATCCAGCTCCAGCTCGGGCATGCGGCGCTCGCCGGCCACCCCGTACATGATCTGGAGGTCCTCCGGGTCGCCCGCTACCGCCCGGAGCAGCCAGTCCCTCCAGGCGAGGGCCTCACGGTGGTGCCCGGCCATCAGCAGTGTCTGCAGGGTGAAAGTTGCGTCACGCACCCAGACGAACCGGTAGTCCCAGTTGCGCACCCCGCCTATGTGCTCGGGGAGGGATGTCGTTGGGGCGGCGATGATGCCGCCGGTCGGGGCATAGGTGAGGGCCTTGAGGGTGATCAGAGACCGATCGACTGCCTCCTCCCACTCACCGTCGTAGGTGTTTGCGTCGGTCCACTTTCGCCACCATTTCTCGGTGTCCTCGAGCGCACGCTCGGCGTCGACATCTGGCGGAGCGGGGCGGTGGGACGGGTGCCAGGTGAGCACGAACGGGACCCGGTCGCCCTCCGAGACGGCGAACTCCGCCACCGTGCTCAGATGCTCGCCGTGGGATTCGACGGGCGTCGAAAGCTTGAGGGCATCCGGGCCGCCGACTGCTCCCAGTGCTCCATCTGACCTGGTGACCCAGGGCACGAGATGGCCGTAGTCGAAGCGGATGGTCAGGTCCATCTGCATCGCCACACGACCCGAGATCCCTTCCACGATGCGGACCACATCGGCGTTGTTGCCACCGTCGCGGCCCCGGACCGGCATCAAGTCGATGAGCCGGACCCTCCCCCCGTCGGCCTCCATCTCGGTTTCCAGGATCAGCGTCCCGGGGCGGTAGTTCCGCCGCACTCGCTTCGGGCCACCCGCCGGAGAGATCCGCCATCGACCGTTTTCCTCGTCTCCCGACCAGCGCACTCAGACATGCTCCCGAGTCGAAGCGGGGGAGACAGAGCCAGTCGATCGATCCGTCGCTGGACACCAGGGCCGCAGTCTCGGTGTCGCCGATGAGGGCGTAGTCCTCGATTGGCGTGCTCATCTCATCGTCCCGCTAGAGACCACCCCAATCGGCGGGCGGGTCGAGGAGACCCTGGGCAAACTCGTAATACTCATCGAGGCTCTGGCAACGCCCCTCGTCATCGAAGGTGAGAAGGAGACATCCGACCAGCGTGACCTCCTCTCCCGAATTCTCCATGGTGGTCCAGAACTCGACCGCGGCCCGGGGGCCGTCGACGATCGGCCGTCCCATCGTCACGTGGACCTCGGCCTGGGTGGCGGTCACCTCGCTCCAGTAGGCCCTGACTCCGTCCCGCCCGACGTGGGGCTCGTCGAAGATGAACGAGCGGTAGCTGGCGCCCTCGGTGAAGAGATCGGCGGCTGCCTCCGCGTCCAGCTCCACCCAGGCTCGTGCATAGCTCTCTGCCCAGGTCTCAACGTCGATAGTCATGTTCGAGTCTCCTCTGCACCTACCGACCTACGACCCTCATTACCTACCACTCATCTCTCCGACATCTCGGTCAGATCGGCTTCCAGCAGATCCCGGTCCCCGGGGTCCTCGATCTCGAGCAGCTTCTCCTTGGCCGCCTCCAAGTGCTCGGTGAACATGTCGATGTCGTCGACATCGGCGGCGGCTCGGGCGATTGCCTCATGTGCGAACCCTGTGACGAAAGGGTCGAGGCCGTTGTCGAGGCAAAGGGCCAATGAGCGCTCGCCGAAGCGGAGTGCGAGATCGGCGTAGCCGAGGACCGCGGCCACGCGCGAGATCTGCCAATCGGAAATCGCCTGGTGGCGAGGCGTCCCGACCTCGTACCAGTGATAGCGCTGAGCGAAGGTCGCGGCCAGCATCTCTTCTTCCTGTTCACGTGTGGGATCAGCGGTATCGAGGAGTGCCCACGCCTCGTTGAAGGCCAGCGGGGCAAAGGTGCGGTGCCACTCCTGGAGGTCGGCTGCATCGGGCTTTTCGACAGGATCCGTCATCGTTCGATCTCCGCTGGGTTGGGGAACCATCGCAGAAGCTCACCGGCGGCGCCCAGATCGGGCGATGCACCACCGGACTCGGGCTCTTCGGCGAGGATCGCCTTCGCCTCGGCCAGATACTCGCCCAGATCCTCGATCGGCGCAGTCATCGGGGGCTCGAGACCTCCACCGGCGAAGTCGAGGTCGCTGAGAGAGGTCGGGGGCCTGGGGAGTCCGTCGCGGTGCCGCCACAGGGCGGTGTCGGGCTCGTAGGTGTAGAGGGGGAGGAGTCGCCATCCCTGGTCGGCTACCAGATGCACCGCCTCGATGAGATAGGCGAACTCCTCCTCGGCGATGAAATAGTTGAAGTTGACCCGGACCCACCCCGGCTTGATCACCTCGCACCCGGTGGCGACCGCCTCCTCGATTCGGGAGCTGGTCTGGAGATCGATGCCGAGCAAACGGTGACCGTAAGGCCCGGCGCAGGAGCACCCACCACGGGCCTGGATGCCAAAGAGGTCGTTGAGCAGGGCGACCACGAAGTTGTGGTGCAGGGTCCGGTCGCCGTGGCGGATCACGAAGCTCACGATCGACAGACGCTCGGCATCCGGGTTCCCCAGGATCTCGATGTTCGGGTTGCGGGACCAGGACTCGATGGCGCGCCTGATGAAGTCGTGTTCCAGCGCCCGAATCGTGGTTACCCCGACGGTCTCTTTCAGGCGGAAGGCGAGACCAGCCCTGATCGACTCGATGATCGCCGGGGTGCCTCCCTCCTCGCGGTGCTCCGGATCGCTGATGTAGCTGTGGTGGTCGGGTGACACGTACAGAACGGTGCCCCCGCCCGGCACTACCGGCACCTCGTTGCGGAGCAGATCCCGGCGGACCACCAGCACCCCGGGCGTCCCCGGCCCGCCGATCAGCTTGTGAGGGGACAGGAAAATGGCGTCCTTGTAGACGCCATCGGCGGTGGCGGACGAGCCCATCTCGATGTCCACGTATGGCGCCGAGGCGGCGAAATCCCAGAAGGAGAGAGCGCCGTGGGCATGGAGCAGGCGGGAGATGGCCGAGGTGTCAGAGATGATCCCGGTCACATTCGATGCGGCAGAGAAGGAGCCGATGAGCAGGGGGCGACGCGCGTGCTCGACCAACCTCGATTCCAGCTCGACGAGGTCGATGTGGCCGTCGGCATCCTCTTTGATCTCGATCACATCGGCGATCGACTCCCGCCAAGGAAGTTCGTTGGAGTGGTGCTCATAGGGCCCGACGAACACCACGGGGCGCTCGTCATCGGGGACCCGATCCTCGAGCCCGTAGGTCTCGCTGAGTCCCTTCGGTATCCGGATGCCGAGAAGGCCCACCAATCGGTCAACGGCGCCGGTGGAACCGCTCCCGGCGAATATCACGGCGTGCTCGTCGTGGCTGGCCCCGACCGCCCGGCGGATGACCTCCCTCGCCTCCTCCCTGAACCTGGTGGTCTGCAGCCCGGTGCCAGAGGTTTCGGTGTGGGTGTTTGCGTAGAGCGGGAGGACCTGGGCGCGGATGAAATCCTCGATCATGGCCAGCGATCGGCCCGAGGCGGTGTAGTCGGCGTAGGTGACCCGGCGCAGCCCGAACGGGGTCATGACCGCGGTGTCCTTCCCGATCACCGCCTCTCTCACCTGCTCGACCAGATCCATCCTTCGCCCTTCTCGGGATGATCCACAAGACTAGGAAGCCGATGAGTGACGAGACCAGTGTCAGCGTCGGAGGTGAGGAGATAAGGATCTCCAGCCCGGGACGGATCATCTTCCCCGAGCAGGGGTGGACCAAGCTCGACGTCGCCAACCACTTTGCCAACGTCTCCGAGGGGGCGATCCGGGGCGTGTTCGGTCGGCCCACGATGTTGAAGCGGTTCATGGGGACCGTCGACGAGGACCCGATCTATCACAAGCGTGCCGCCAAGAACACGCCGTTCGAGACGGTGCAGATCAGGTTTCCCTCACAACGGCCGGGGATGATGAATGTCCCCCGAACCGCGGCCGATGTCGTTCGGCTGGCCCAACTCGGCTGTCTCGATTTCCACCCGTGGCCGGTCCGGGCGGAGGACATCGACCATCCCGACGAGCTCCGCTTCGACTTCGATCCAACCCCGGGGTTCGACTTCGAGAAGGTGAAGGAGGCGGCGGCCGGGATGAAAACGCTTCTCGAGGAGGTGGGCTTGGTGGGCTGGCCCAAGACCTCGGGTAGCCGGGGCATCCATGTCTACGTCCGCATCGAGCCGCTGTGGGACTTCTTCCAGACCCGGCGGGCCGTGCTGGCGGCGGGCCGTGAGCTGGAGCGGCGGATGGATGGCCTGGTCACAACCAAGTGGTGGAAAGAGGAGCGGAACGGCGTCTTCATCGACTACAACCAAAACGCCAGGGACAAGTCGGTGTGCTCGGCCTACGGGGTGCGGCCGACCGGGTACGTGTCGACGCCGATCACATGGGATGAGCTGGCGGACGTCGCCATCGAGGACTTCCCCTTGGGGTCGTTTGCCGACAGGTATGGAGCGGTGGGCGACCTCACCGCAGGCATCGATGAGTCGCCGGGGCGAATCGACACGTTGATGGAATGGGTGGCCCGGGATCAGGAGAACGGTCTTGGCGACGCCCCATGGCCACCGCATTATCCGAAGATGCCCGACGAGCCCCCCCGGGTCCAGCCCTCCAAACAGCGTCGCCCGTCGGAGGACTACTAAGAGCGACCTTTCGGGTCGCTCGTCAGAGGTTCCAAGCATACCTTTAGGTCTACAGAGCGTCCCGTTTCCGCAGGGCCCAGGTGAGGACGACGAGCCCGATGACGAGCACGCCGGCCAGCTTGGCCACTCCACCCCATACTCCCGGTGTGACCGGTGTCATCGCCTGGGTCGCCACTTCGCCGAAGCCGTCCTCGAGCCCGGCGTAGATGGAGAGGGAGATCCTCCAGATCGAGATCTGGGCCAGGCCCTCCACGGCGAAGGCGAGGATCGTCTCTACGACGAGGATGTAGCCGAGACCGAAGAGCAGGGCGCGGGGGACCAGGTACCCGAGCGGGACGAATATGGCTGCGTATCCGATGCCGGCCGCCACGAACAGGGACAGCGAAGGAATCGCCGCCTGCATATCGCCCCCGACCGCCAGGAGGGCCACGGCGGAGGCAATCCAGCCCCCGACCCCGATGACGAGGGCAGCGGCCGTTCCGGCCGCGATCGATTGTGCCGCCATGTTCGTCCTGGCGATGGGACGCATGTAGATGTAGGGCAACGTGCCGCTGTCGCGCTCGTCGCGCAGCGTGGCGGTGGTCAGGATGAGAGCGGCAATGGCGAACGTGTATCCGACCGACGCCAGGACGTCCGTGTAGAGAGTGGTGAGGTCGCTCTCGGGCGCGTCGAAGGCGGAGAGCCAAAACACGAGGCCGGGGACCGCGGCAAGCGCGAGTAGGCCGATGACCCGTCCCCGGCGCATGATCCGTCGGTAGAGATGGAGGGCCAGGGTCACTAACGACCCTCGACCAGATAGCGGAACACCGATTCCAGCGACTCATCGACCGGCTCCACCTTGCTGATGGCGATCGAATGATCGATGGCGATGGCGGGCAGACGGCGGGCGAGGTCGCCGGCGTCCCTCGTCTCGACGTGGACCGTCCCGCCGTCCACCTGGACCCCGAGGACGTCGGATCCGGCGATCAACGCCGCAGCCAGCTTGCGCGGGTCTGTGGTGTCGACGTAGATCCGGCGAGGTTTGTCGGTCATCGCGGCCCGGATCGTGGCCACGTCGCCAACTGCGGCGAGACGCCCGTCCACCATGGCGACAACACGGTCGGACACCCGCTCCACCTCGGCCAAGACGTGTGACGACACCAGCAGCGTCTTTCCCTCGGCTCCGAGCCGCTTGAAGAGCGCGATCAGCTGCGCCCGCTGCACGGGGTCGGCCCCGTTGAGAGGCTCGTCGAGAAGGAGGATCTCCGGGTCGGAGACGAGGGCCGCCGCCACCTTGGCACGCTGTCGCATCCCCTTGGAGAAGCCGCCCAGGGCCCGATCGGCGGCATCGGTGAGGCCAACTGTGTCGAGGACGGTCTCCGCCCGTTCGACCGGGTGATCGATCTTTGCCAAACGAGCGGCCAGCTCGACGAACTGTCGCCCGGTCAGCCGGTCGTACACCGACTCGTCCTCGGGCACGAGGGAGATCTTGCGGTAGATCTCGGTGTCCTGACGGGGATCGACCCCCAGGATCCTCACCTCCCCCTGGGATGGCCTTTGCAGGCCGGACATGACGCGGAGGAGAGTGGTCTTGCCGGCGCCGTTGGGACCGAGGAGACCGGTCACACCGGGGCGGAAGCCGATGCTGAGCTCGCTCACGGCGACCTTGAGACCGAACCACTTGGACAGGTTGGTTACGACGATGGTGTCGGTCACGCCAGCCTCCGGTACCGAAAGCGGACGAACCATGCGGCCAGGGCCACCAGCCCGACGATCACGACGACGGAGACCCACACCTCGAACCCGGCCACCTCGGGGGCGTACTCGATGGTGTCCCCGAAGAAATAGTCCCTGATGATCCTCGGGTGGTGGTCGATCGCCAGCAATGAGAAGTATCTCGCACCGGGGAAGCCGGCTTCAGCCACCCTCCCCGCCACCGCGGCACCGGCAAACAGGGTGCCGAGGAATGCGGCGGCGGCGATGCCGGTCCGATCGATGACCGCGGACAGAGCGAAGACCACTGCCCCATGGACCAAGACGAAGGCGAGAGTGGTGACCGGGACCTTCCACAAGATGTCGAGGTTGTTGCCCAGATAGGAGAGAAAGCCCTCCTCGGCGATGAGGCCGAGACCGAGATGCAGGACCACTTGCGGGACGATGTAGATGGCCGCGACCACGGTGGCGAACGCACCGACCTTGGAGGTGAGGTAGCCGTCGACGGTGAGGGGTCGGGAGAAGTACACCGAAAGGACTCCTCTGGTGCGGTCGGGGATGAGCAGCTGCGGGCCTGCCAGTGCGATGAAAAGCAAAGAGATGCCGGAGTAGAAATCGAAGAGACCGCCGTACGTCGGGATCTCCTGACGCATGCTTTCTTCGATGTTGCCTATCGCCCAGTGGACGCCGACGAACACGGCGGCGGCGACGACGGCGATGACGATGAGCGACCAGGGGAAGATCTTCAGCCGCGCCTTGCGTCCCAGGCCGAGGACGCGGCGCACTCCATCCTTGTAGACCGCCCTTCTCGCTCCCTTGGGGCCAAGACGGAGCCCGTCGTAGGAGCGATAACCGCGGTCGTAGATGACCTGGTCGGTCACTAGACGGTCTCCCGGTTGAGGAACAGGTCCTCGAGCGAAGCCGATCCTCGGATCATCCGCACCAACCCGGAGCCGGTGTTCGCGGCCGCGGCGATCACTATCGGCTCGATGCTCTCATCGCCAGGACCGACGACCAGGCGGAGGCCATCGACCACCACGTCGAAGCCTTGCTCCCTGATCGCCGCCGCCACCGAGTCGGGGTGCTCGAGCACCTCGACCAGGACCGTGCCCAGCTTCTCGAAACCCTGGAGGGGGCCGGACCGGAGCAGATTCCCTGCATCGAGCATGACCACCCAGTCACAGGTCTGTTCGATGTCGGTCAGGACGTGCGACGACACGATGACGTTGACGTCGAAATCGGAGAGCCTCTTGATCAGGTCCAGCATCTGGGTGCGCCCTTCGGGATCGAGGCCCGACGCCGGCTCGTCGAGGAGAAGGAGGTCTGGATCATGAACGATGGCCTGGGCCAGCTTGACCCTTTGCTGCATGCCGGTGGAGAAATCGCCGAGGAACCGGAAGCGCTCCTCTTCGAGACCGACCAGGAACAGGGTCTCCGACGATCGGCGTTTGGCCTCGTGTGAAGGGATACCGGCGAGCTGGGCGGCGTAGGAGACGAAATCGGCCGCGGTCTGGTCTTTGGGCAGGCATTCGCCCTCGGGCATGTAGCCGATCCTCGATCGCACCACCAGAGGCTCGCGTTGCGGGTCGTGCCCCAGGACCTGCATCGATCCCGAGGTGGGGTGGAGGAGCCCGAGCATGAGCCGGAGCATCGTGGTCTTGCCCGCCCCATTCGCTCCTACCAGCCCGGTCACGCCGGGCGGCACCTCGAGGGTGAGCCCGCTCAGGGCGAGAACCTCGCCGTAGTCGTGGGTGAGGTCGTCGACTTCGAGAATTGCGCTCATGGTTCTTCCCTCAGCGCGGGAGGGGGTAGGACTGGCACGACGTCATTGGACCCTGGGTCGCATCGCCCATCAATCAGGGACAACCCTGAGATTCCCCCCAGCAGGCCCTTCACTGCACCACCTCGCGGAACCCGGGGCCTTCGGGGCGCTCCAGTTGCTCCATGGTGCATTGGAGCGGGTCCTTGTCGGGGCGCCAGCGATGAAAACGGGTGGCGTGCCTGAAGCGCTCACCTTCCAGTTGGTCGTAGCTGACCTCGACCACCACTCCGGCCTCGACCGGGGTCCAATCGAGGGTCCTTCCCGGCCGACCAGCGGCTCTGCGCGCCGGGGGCCCTCGCCTCCTCGCCAAAGCTGTCATCGACTACGAGCTCCTTGAACCGATTGAAGATCTCGACCCTGTCGACGTCCCCGAACCCGGAGCAGTGACCGATGAAATGCAGCTCACCCCGCTCGTCGTAGAGACCGAGGAGGAGGGATCCGATCTTCCCCCCGTCCTTGTGCTCACGGAAGCCGCCCACGACGCAATCGATGGTTCTGCGGTGCTTGATCTTGATCATCGCCCTCTTCCCGTGCTGATAGGCGAGATCGGGGACCTTGGCCACGATGCCGTCGCACCCGGCGGACTCGAACTCATCGAACCAGCCTCGGGCCACTTCCTCGGAGTCGGTTTGGGGGGTGAGGTGCCAGGGGTCGGCGAGCTTTCCGGCCAGTTCCACGAGACGATTTCTCCGCTCGCTGAAGGGACGCTCCCGGAGGTCCTTGCCCCGGTCGGCGAGGAGATCGAAGGCGATCAGCTCGGCTGGAGTCTGTTCGGAGAGCATCGTGATCCGGGACACAGCGGGGTGGATTCTCTGCTGGAGCGTGTCGAAATCGGTCACCCCGTCGACCACGACAACGATCTCGCCGTCGACGACGGTTCCGGCGGGCAACTGATCGAGAGCGGGAGTCAACTCGGGGAAATAGCGGAGCAGCGGGCGCTGGTTCCGGGAGTCGATCCGGTTCTCCGGCTTCGACCACGAGATCGAGCGAAAGCCGTCCCACTTCGGCTCATAGAGGTAATTCCCCTTGGGCCACTGCTCCGATGTCTTGGCCTCCATCGTCTCGATGGGTGGCTCGAAGGGATGACTCACGGGGGGCGAGTGTAAGCAGCGATAGCCTGCACCCCGAGATGGAGAAGTACATCGAACGACTCCCATCGTGGGCACGAGGGCCTGCCGAGATCCTGGCCGGAGCGGCCGAGGGATATGGCTCCCACCGGGCCTCGCGCATGGCGGCGGCCATCGCCTACCGGACGGTCTTCGCCTTGGCTCCCCTCTTGATCATCGCCGTCGCCGTCCTTGGAAGCTTCCTCGGCAGCCAGGAGGAGGCCCAACAGGAGATCCTCGAAGGAATCGAGGCCGTGGTCGGGCCGGAGGTAGCACGGATTGTCGACGACATCCTGACCTCGGCGCTCGGCTCGACGGGGACCGCCTATCTGATCGGCGGCATCCTGCTCCTCTGGACCGCCTCCAGCCTCTTTCTCGAGATGCAACGCGATCTCAACGACATCTTCGAGGTGCCCCACGAGGAGGTGACCGGGATCGTGGCCATGGTCCGGCTTCGAGGCATCGGGTTCCTCTGGGTCCTCGGCCTCGGCTTCCTCCTGGTCGCCACCTGGCTGATCAATGCCACTGTGGGGATTCGTGAGCAGCCTGCTCCCCGGCTCATTGGAGGCGATCGACGACTTGGTCACGTGTCCTGACCCCGCTGGCATCGCTGATCCTGCTCCCCTTGGTCTTCGCCCTGATCTTCAAGACGATGACCGTGGCGGCGGTCCCCTGGCGGCCGGCCTGGGTGGGGGGTGCCTTCACCGCCGTGGTCTTCCTCCTCGCGGCCTATGGGGTGGGGATCTACTTCGAGATCGCCGGCGCCACCACGGCTCTCGGCTTTGCCGGCTCCTTCGTCGTGATCCTCTTCCTTGCCTACTTCCTGGCCATGGTGTTCCTGTACGGGGCCGAGGTGACCAAGGCCTACTCCGATCGGCTCGCCGCAAGCGGAGGCGCCAGCAGTCAGCCGACCTCTGTACACCGACCCTCAAGTGGTGGTGGCGGAGCCACCGGCCGGCATCCCCCAGGCAGCCTTCCTGGCGTTTGTCGTGGGGCTGATCGCCGGGTGGCGCCGAAGTCGTCGTTGACCTCTGTCAATTGAAACCGGACTCCAATAACCTCACGCTCAATGTCAGTTGACATCGCCGGGTTCGTCACCGATCTCAAAGAGCACGCGACAGAGCACGGTTTCCATGTCCATGACGAGCGTCACTTCGTCGAGACCTACTCGTTGCGCCAGTCATGGGAAGTCGATCTCCATCCTGAAGCGGGATGCGGGGGACCGATCGACCTCCATGTGGCGCTCGATGTCGACCCCAAGGTGATCCTGTCCCTCCGTGAAGCCCTCGACGAGATGGACGCCGACTTCGAGGAGCCGGAGAACGTCTATCACCTCGATCTCTTCTTCAACTGGGCCGTCCCGCCATTGCACAGCCCGCCGGATCTCCTCGTTCTCGCCACCGACCTCGCCGGCCTGGCCGGTGTCACCCTCCCCGTCGAGGTGTCCGCCATCGACTCTTACGGGGCGGTGACCGACGCACCTGAGCGCAGGCTGACATTGACCGGTCGGGCTTCGGTCAGCCTCGTCGACGTGCTCATGGGCCGGGACCAGCTCTGCGATGTGCTCGATCGGTCACACGAGGTGAGCGAATATCTCCTCGACCGTGTCGGCGGTTGGATGGAACTGCCGAGCTAGAAGCCGGCAATCACAAGCAGCGAGAGCTGTCGCCCAGATGCCGAGGGCGGCGGTGATGACGGCGAGCACCCAGAAGGCGGCCAAGGTGGCCGGCTTCGGTGGTGGCCCCTCCTTGACCTCGAGTGCTCCAGTCGACCGGCCTGCTCTGCCGCTGCTGCCGGTGTCTCGATGTCACGTTGTATCCCGAGGGCGAAGCTGCTCGGATCGTCGGGGACGAACGGAATCGAGTCGTCCTCGGCTTCGATGACGAACTCGCCCGCACCGAGGTCGATCACCTCATACTGGCCGGCCAGCCACTCGCCGATCGAGACCTCGCCCGACACGAGCGTGATCTTCTCGTCGTCCAGTCCCACCATGACCGGCACGTTGTCTTCCTTGAGCGTCGCGACGCCCGGGAATGTCGTCATCTTCTTCGTCCCCCAGGAACCATTGTCCAAGCTAGGTGCTTCACCCGGCTCCGCAATCCTAGAAGGGCAGCCCGAGTGCGTCGCACAGGAAGCCGGTGAATCGACTCGCCCTGGAGAACATCGTCGCCAACTCCTCGTCGAAGCCGGCGCTGGTGACCTGTTTCTGGGTCAGATTGGCCCCGGCGATGAAGGATTTCATTCGGAGGTCGTCGGCGTAGGGATGATTCGGATCGAGCCCGGGCGGGACTCTTTTCAGCATCTCGTCCTCGTCTTGATCGAGAGACCAGGTCTTGGTGAACTGCTCGCCCTTGGTCGCGGCCGCCCACCCGGCGGTCCCGTCGTTGATCGCCTGGCGAAGGGTGCGAGCAACCTCTGTCTCGGGATGCCACAGCCCGACGCCGGCGAAGCAGGCGCCCGCCTCCAGGTGGAGGTAGTAGCCGGGAGCGTGGATGTCCTTGCCCGCCTCGTGTCGGAACTGGATGCCGACATTGGTCTTGTAGGGGGTCTTGTCGTTGGAGAATCGCGTGTCGCGATATGGCCTCATCAGAGACCCGCCAGTCGTCCTCGCGTCAGCCACGAAGTGGGGCGAGAGCTTGTGCAGCCGCCCACCGAAGTCGGTTATGAAGTCGAGGGCCGGGTCCCGCACCACCGCGGCATAGCGATCCTTGTTCGCATCCCACCAGGTCTTCTCGTTGTTTGCTTCCAGCTCGCGCAGGAAGGCGAACAGGGCGGGGGTGAAATGCTTGGAGGCCAAGACAGCTCCTTGGGTCGTTCATCCGAAGATACGTCCCTCGACCCGACCGAATTGAAGGGGTTCGTCGAGAGATCTAGACGTGCTCTTCGGCGGCGAGCTCGCTCCACGGGGTGCGGAGGCCGTCCCGCACGTTGACCATCATCGCTCTGAAATCCTTGCGCAGCACCCAGGCCGCGGCGATGAGGAACACGACCCCGACCCCGATCCGGGCCTGAGCGATTGCTGTCCATTCAGATGGCCCAGCTCCGTGATCAGGAGAGATTCACCGATCTGGGCGACGAAGAGGCCGAGCATGACCCACGCCTCGGTCCGACTCACCGACCGGCTGGCGACGATGGCGACGGCGAAGACCGACTGTGCCGCGGTGACGAATAGCTCGACCCGCTGCTGTGTGTCGAGTGGGAGCCGTGGAGGACGCCGGCGAAGATCGAGAAAACGATGGGCAGCGAGCCGACGAGCAGAGTCCATTGGTTGACTTTGGAGGAGATGAGGGCTCCCAGGCCGGTCCGGGAGGCGAGTCTCCAGGCGAACAAGGTGGCCACCAGCAACTCGGGCGCCTCGGAGGCGGTGGGGGCGATCCACTTGACGAGGAGGAACTCGCTGACCCCGATCGCCTCGCCCAGCTCGATGATCGACGTCGGCGAACGCCTCGGCGCAGAGCAGGATCACCCCGGCGGCGATGACGAACATCGCGTAGTTGATGATCCGTCGGGTCCGTTTGGGCAACGACCCGATGTAGGCCGAGGGCCCGACCAGATGGGGCTCGTGGGTAGGTGCTCCCGACAAGCGTCTCAGGTAGAGGACGTAGATCGTCACGAGCACCACTGCGTCGTACAGAGGGAGAGTTCGTCCTTGAGGAAGAGAGTCAACCCGTAGACCGAGGCGATGGTCAGATAGGCGATGTCCACCGACTGGGCTCGGGAGAGGTTGATCTCGGTCGCCGTGGTCCCCTCCGCCTCCGATGGCGTCGCCCGGGTCTTCCTGACCCGCCAGGTGCCGATCAGGATCACCATCGGCCAGCCCAGCCCGATCAGGAGCTGATTGCCCCCGGTCATGTTGGCCAACGCGAGCGGGCCGTACTGGGTCGCTGCCCCCGTTTCGGCGAACTCCTGGCCCGCCTTGGCGGTGAACACGAAGTCGACCGCGTACTCGGGGAGGATGGCGATCAGGGCGAGCAGGGCCAGGGCGAGCCCGGCGGCGATGTCCATCTGAATCACCTCGGCCGCCCAGGACAGGATGAAGGCGGCTCCGACGATGGCCATCCCGTAGAGGATCGCGGCCAGTATCGGTTCGGGATGGATGCCGGTGATACGGAGATACACCCCGGGCAGAGTTGCGGCCACGGCCAACGACATGAACAGGATCTGCTGTCGTGAGTCGGGCTTGGCAGTCTCCATCGAGCGGCGAGATTCTAAGAGGACCGCCCGGTATTGCCGATTCCGGGTCGGTCAGACCTCAGGATCAGTCCTCGGACCACTCGGGATCGTTGTCCCACTCCGCGGTTGCGACGCTCCACGGTCTCCAGGGCCTTGGCCGCCTCCTCCCGGGTGGCGAAGGGCCCGATCCGGACTGCGGCCCGACAGCCGTCGGCGGGCTCAACGGTGCGATGGTCGAGGCAGTAGAACCACTCCTCGTCCATCACCCCGCCGCTACCCGGGCGTCAACCCAGGACCCTCCGGCAGGACCACGGGCTCCAGAATCCCTTGCCCAGCTCCTGATAGCGGTTGGCCAGCCAGGCGGCGGTCCCGATGTTCGCCTCTGCGTCGAAGGCACTGGCCCCGGAGAAGCCGGCGCTGGGAGACGCTGACGCCCAGGTCGACGGGAGGAACTGATACAGGCCCGACGCACCCGAGTACGGGTTGTAGGCATCGGCGTCTCCGAGACTCTCACATTGCAGGACGGCGAGTGCCTCGTCGACCCGGCTCGAAGGGAAGTACGCCTGAACGAGAGACCTCCACCGTTCGACGGAGGGTGGGAAGTCCCAATCACCTCCGCCGCCACCGCCACCTCCACCTCCCTCGGTGGTATCGGGCGTCTCGGGCGGGGGCGTGGTCGTAGCCGGCGCCTCCTCTTCCTCTTCGGGCGGGGGTAATGGGGTGGTTGTGGGTGCCCTTTCCTCCTGACGTCGCCGCTCCTCCTCTCGTGCCTGGGCGGCGTCCACTGCGCTGAGGGCATCTCGATGAGCCGCATCGGCGGCGCTCGCCTCCCTGACGGCACGGCCGACCGCGGCGTCAGCCTCGTCATAGAGGGCGGCCAGGTGCTCGATCTCTGCGTCGACCTCGGCTTTGAGTGCTGTCACCCGCTCCTGTTGCTCCCGGTAATCGACCTGAAGACGCTCCAGGGCGTCCCTCCTCACGACGAGCTCGTTGACCCTGGCTGCCCCGGCGGTGACGACGTCGCCGACCACCTGCCCGGTCACCATCGCCTGTTCGACATTCGCGGTGTTGACGAAGCTCACTCCCGGGCCAACGAGAGCGTCCATGTATGCGTCGACGGCATGAGTCTCGATGTCGGCCTCGATC
This sequence comes from uncultured Acidobacteriota bacterium, assembly GCA_963843585.1. Taxonomy (GTDB): domain Bacteria; phylum Actinomycetota; class Acidimicrobiia; order Spongiisociales; family ZC4RG35; genus JARDZU01. Next base: position 20,775 of record CAWJLJ010000003.1, on the reverse strand, counting down.
CCGGTGAGCTCGGCATCGCCGTGGGCTATCTGAGCCTTCAGACTGTCGAGGTCGGACGAAACGGCGGACAACTCTGCGGAGAGGTCGCTGATCCGGGTGATGCTGACGGCGAGCTCGGACTCGATCTCGGCCCTCCGGCTGACTGCTGTGTCGACCAGCCCGGCGGCGACCTCTGCCTGCCGCTCCGCTGCTTCCGCCTCCTGCTCTGACTCGTCGACGGTCTGAGCGCCCGCTGGATGGTCGTCGTACAGGACCACGCCGAAGGCGAAGGTCGAGACAAGGGCGAGGAGGGTCAGAAAGCGCAGCACACGCATTAGAACCCGAGGAGCGTAATGAATGGTCCGGGGCACGAGAAGTGCGGATCCTTGCCACGGACTAGTTTGCCCGGCCTATGGAACGGGTGAATGTGCAGTCGGGGAGCCCATTCGAGGCGGCGATTGGCTTCAGCCGCGCCGTGCGGGTGGGCGAGCGGGTGGTCGTGTCCGGCACCGCGCCGATCTGGCCCGATGGCTCGGTGAACCCCGACCCGCGGGCCCAAGCCCGACGCTGCCTGGAGATCATGCTCAGCGCCCTCGGAGAGGCGGGGGGGAGGGCGGAGGACGTGGTTCGGACCAGGACCTATCTGCTCGACGCCTCGGATGCGAAACAGGTGGGGGAGGCCCACCACGAAGTGTTCTCGGGAATCAGACCGGCCTCGACAATGGTTGTTGTCAGTGGATTGCTCGACCCCCGCTGGAAGGTCGAGATGGAGCTCGAAGCGGTCATTGCCTGACTGCCCACATTGGAGGTTGCGATGTTTGGACGTAGGAAGACCGAGATGCCGGATGCTGGGGCAGCTCTTCCCGGACGTTCCACGGCGGTGGAGGTTCCCCCGGCCCATTTCGTCAACGGGAACCCACTCGTAGGGCCCTTCCCGGAAGGAACCGAGACGGCGGTGTTCGGGATGGGTTGCTTCTGGGGCGCCGAGCGGCGGTTCTGGAAGATGGATGGCGTCTACAGCACGTCGGCCGGTTACGCGGGCGGATACACGCCCAACCCGACCTACGAAGAGGTGTGCACCGGCCGTACCGGTCATTCGGAGGTTGTGCTCGTTGCCTATCGACCCGAGGAGGTCTCCTACGAGGAGCTCCTGAAGGTGTTCTGGGAGACACATGACCCGACCCAGGGGATGCAACAGGGCAACGACATCGGATCGCAGTATCGATCTGCCATCTACACCACGACCGACGAGCAGCTGGAGATTGCCAAGTGGTCCCGGGACAAGTACCAGGCCGAGTTGACGCCGTTGGGTTTCGACGACATCACCACGGAGATCACCCCGCTGGGCGAGTACTACTACGCCGAGGACTACCACCAGCAGTACCTGGCCAAGAACCCACACGGCTACGACTGCCACGCCAACACCGGGATCGCTTACCCGGTGGGCTGAGCTTTACGCCGGGTCCGTTTCGTCGCCCAGAGTCACCGAGGCGGCCAGAGCCTCCTGCACCACGGTCTCGACGGGCAAGTCGGCCTCGATGTCCGCCGTGACGTCGGGTGTGACGCCCACGGACCCGAAGTCGTGGCCCTCGGGAGTCAACCACCGGGCGATCGTGAGCTTGAGGGCCCCGGTGTTCGATAGTGCGAATCTCTGCTGGACCGTGTTCTTTCCGAACGTGTTCTCGCCGACCACCGTTGCCCTGCCCCTTTCCTGGAGCACCGCCGACACGACTTCGGAGGCGGAAGCGCTGCCCTCGTTGACGATGACGATCACCCCCATGTCTTCGGGCACGATCGGATCTCCCGTGGTGGGGTACGAAGTCGATGAATCCGGGCCCTCGGTGACGACCACGTCTCCGTCGGGGAGGAAGGCCGAGGCCACCTCGATTGCCGTGTCGAGGAGACCCCCGGGATTGTTCCGCATGTCGAGCACGATGGACTCGACACCCTGGTCGAGCAGCGTTCCAACCTGCTCCAAGAAGAGCTCGTCGGCGTTGTCTGTGAATGCGTTGAGCCCGACGTAGCCCGTGTCTCCGACCACCTCGCTGACTACGGCCTGGACGATGAAAGAGGCGCGGGTGATGGTCACGTCGAAGACTTCTCCATCCCGTCCGATGGTCAGCACGACATCCGAGCCCGCCGGGCCCCGCACCGTTGCGGTGACTTCGTCCACAGTCCAACCGGAGATGTCGGTGCCATCCACGCCCAGGATCAAATCGTCCGGTTGGAGACCGGCAGTGTCGGCGGGGGTGCCATCGACGGTCGAGACGATGTGGATGATGCAGGTGTCCGAGATGATGTTGCAATCCTCCCCGCTGGCCGAGTCCTCGGCAGTGACGAGGGCACCGATCCCCTGGATCTCGCCCGCTTGCTCCTCCTCGAGTAGGTCCACCGCCTCGGGGTCGAGATACACAGAGTGGGGGTCGAGACCGAAAGTTGCCATGCCATGGACCATCGCTTCGGCGGCCTCGGCGCCGGTCTCGGCTTCGGTGAGCGCGGCCTCGCAGGTCTCGAGGAAGGGGGTGGCCGGTGCGACGCAGACCAGCTCGGATCCGGAGCTTGCCCCGCCTAGAGCTTCCAAGCCGCGGGCGGCTGCCCCGGCCAGCTCGGCATCCGATATCTCGTCGACATAGTGACGACGAATCAGGTCGTAGGTCTCACAAACGATCTCCACCTCGGGATCGACGGCGTCGCATCCGACGAGACGCATCGGACGTCCGGCAGTCGCCGTGGTGACCGGGGCCTCGTCGGCCTGTTGGGTCGTGGGCGAAGACGGCGCCGTCGGCGCCGGGGCGTTCTCGACGACATCGCAGGCCGTCAGAACCATGCTCGAGGCGAGCAGGAACGAGACGAGGCGCGTGCGGCTCATTGCTCGAGGTTGCCCGGCAGTGCTCATCGAGGCTCGCGTTCGCCATGCTCCATTATCGGTCCGGGTCGGCCATTACCGTCGCGGAAGATGCATCTTCGAGTCACGCTCCGTGTAACGGGTGGGGCAGCGGTCACACGTGACACCAGGGATGGCCGGTGGGTGGAGCCTTGGGGGGAGCCCGACGAGGTCATCTCGTCCGGTCTCTGGGCCCTGCCCGGGCTGGTCGATGGGCATGCCCATCTCGGCCAGGGGGGTGTTGAAATCCCCGAGGGAGGTCCCGAAGGAGCCGCCAACCGGGCAACGATGGCACTCGGAGCAGGTGTCGGGTTGATCCTCGACAAGGGATGGAGTGACCTGACCGTCGTCCATTTGATCGACGAAGTCCCGGCAGCGGAGCGCCCCGAGATAGAGGCAGCAGGGGTGGTCCTCACCGTCGACGGTGGTTTCTGGGAGGGGTTCGGCCGAAATGTCGCTCCCGGCGACATCGGCGAGGTGGCCGCAGTCGCGGCAGACGAGGGTGCCGGCTGGGTCAAGCTGATCGGGGACTGGCCGAGGAAGGGCGTCGGCCCGGTTGCCAACTTCGATGAGGAGGAGTTGAAGGAGGCGGTGGCTGTCGCCAGAGAGCACGAGGCCCGGGTGGCGGTCCACACCATGGCTCGGGAGGTCCCGTCCATGGCGGTGCGGGCAGGAGTCGATTCCATCGAGCACGGGCTGTTTCTGACAGACGACGACCTGGAGATGCTCGGGTCCCGGGGAGGGTGCTGGGTGCCGACCGTCCTTCAAATGGAGGCAACGATCAAACAACTCGGTGAGAGGTCGTCGGGCGGGCGGTTGCTGCTCGAGGGCCTCGAGAACGTGAGGGCGAGGCTCGCAACCGCCGTCGAGGCCGGCGTCCATGTGCTGACCGGCACCGATCTCGCCATCGGGACCCATCAGGTGGCGTCGGAGGCGATCCGTCTCTGGGAGATGGGCATGGCTGCCGCGGCCGTGATCGAAGCCGTCTCCTGGTCGGGGTTCAGGGCGACCGGCCGTCAGGTCGGGTTCGACCTCGGCGGTCCGGCCAATGCCGTCTTGTTTTCGGAGGACCCTGTTTCGAACCCGCGGGTGCTGGCCGACCCCGCTGCCGTCATCCGAATGGGTCGGATCGTGTCATGAGGCTCGTGCTCGCCTCGGGGTCACCGCGCCGCCGCGAACTGCTGGAGCGGCTCGGTCTCGACTTCGACGTGGTCGCTCCCGATGTCGACGAGACCCGGTATCCGGACGAGGCGCCCGCCGCATATGTGGACAGGGTGGCTCGATCCAAGTCCGCCGCCGTGGCCGGCGATGGTCTGATCGTGCTCGCGGCCGACACCATCGTGGTCCACGAGGGGAGGGTCATGGGCAAGCCCGGTCATCCCGAGGAGGCGCGGACGATGCTGCGACGAATCGAGGGGGATGTTCATGAGGTCTTCACCGGGTTGGCCATCGCCGCCTGGGATGGCGGGGCGCAGATCAAATCAATCGTCGATGTCGCCGAGGTCACCATGCTCCCGATGACGGAGGAGGAGATCGCGTGGTACGTCGGGACCGGTGAGCCCCTGGACAAGGCCGGGGGGTATGCCCTTCAAGGTCTTGGCGGGCTGTTCGTGGGCAAGGTGGTCGGGAGCCCGTTCACGGTGATCGGTCTGCCGATTCACCTGGTCGCACGTCTTTTGTCGGCCTCCGGGGCCGATCTGACAGCGTTCAGAAACGACGTCTCCGGGTAACTTGGCCCCATGAACCGCACCGCCTGGATCCTGACGGGTCTGTTCGTGGTTCTCGTGGTGACCATCATTTTCCTCGTGGGCCGCGACGATGAAACGGACTCTTCGACGACCACCACGTCCGTCGGCACGACGACGACGACGCTGGACGGCGACACGTCCACCACTTCCGGGGCTACCACCACCAGCACTTCCATCGCCACAACGACGACTCTCGCCCACCACCACCACCACGACTGCCCCGACAACCACGACTTCCGTTGCCGTTGCCGGCAACTGGGCCGCGACGCCGATGGTCGCGGCAGGATTCGGCGCACTGGGTTGGTGGGACGGCGCCAACTGGGTTCAGGTCGATGAAGGCACGACACTCCCCGTCGCCGGTGGTGAGGACTATCAAGTTGCGCTGATCGGGCTGGAGGCGATCGTTGCCGCAGGTGCCCCGACGACTTTGTGCGAGCCGGTCAACAACCCGGGCGTGGTGTTCGAGAACGAGCAGGTCCTCGGTGACTGGCCGGGGCCTGTCGGAGTGGGTATCACGGCGCCGTGGTTGATCGTGCCGCATCTGGTCGAGCAGATCGAGGATGACGGCACCTACTCCGCCTTCGCCGCCGAGCTCCTGGCCGAGCGTGGTCTCGATGTTCCCGATCCGGCGATGAAACAGATCGTGCAGGTCGATCTCGAGGGAGACGGGGTCAACGAAGTCCTGGTGGTGGCCGAGGACGTCAGCGAGGGTCTAGTGGCCCAGGACGGCGACTATTCGATCGCCTTCGTGAGACGCACGGTGAGCGGGGACGTGCAGACCGACATCCTGGGCGAGTCGGTGATCGTCACCGCCGACGGCCCATTCATGAACTCCTACTCGGTTGGCGCGGTAGCGGATCTGAATGGCGACGCCAGGATGGAGATCGTCCTGACCGCCGCCTACTACGAGGGGATCGGCGTGGAGGTGTGGGAGTACGGGGATGGAGGGCCGGCACTCAGGATCTCATCCGGTTGTGGTGCCTGATGGAGAATCCGTTCCTCGATCGCCCCACCTATGTCGGTCACACCGGCATCGAGCTCACCGATGCCTCGCCTGAGTCATGTGAGGGCCGATTGGTGATCGAGGACATACACCATCAGCCCTACGGGGTGGTCCACGGCGGGGTCTATTGCACCTTGATCGAGACCCTTGCTTCATCCGGGGCCGCCCTGTGGGCGATTCAGAACGGCATGGCCGGCTGTGTCGGGGTGTCCAATCAGACCGATTTCATCCGTGCGACCACCGAGGGCGTCCTGATTGGCTTGGCGACACCCATACACCGGGGACGCACCCAGCAGCTATGGCAGGTGGCCGTCACGCGCGAGGACGACGGGAAGCTCGTCGCCCGGGGCCAGGTCCGCCTGCAGAACATCAACTCCACCGAGTTCTAGAATCTGCTGCGATGCTTCGCATCGGCCCCCTCACCGTCGATCCACCCGTCGTGCTCGCCCCGATGGCCGGGATCACCAATGCCCCATTCCGGCGTCTCTGCCGCGAGTACGGGGCAGGTCTCTACGTGTCCGAGATGATCGGCGCCCGCGGTCTCGTCGAAGGAGACGAGAAGACACGCCAGCTGGCCAGCTTCGCCCCGGACGAGACCCCCCGCTCGATCCAGCTCTACGGCACCGATCCCGGGTCCCTCGGCGACGCCGTTTCCTATCTGGTCGAAGTCGAGCAGGTCGACCACATCGACATGAACTTCGGCTGCCCGATGGGAAAGGTGACACGGCACGGGGGCGGCGCCGCCCTTCCCTGGAAGCGAGATCTGTTCCGATCCATCGTGGCGGCTGCGGTGTCCAACGCCGGGATCGGTCCCGGTGACGGTGAAATTTCGCAAGGGAATCGACGACGACCACCTCACCTATCTCGAGACCGGGCTCACGGCCGAAGAGGAGGGGGCGTCGGCAGTGGCCCTCCATGCGAGGACGGCCCGTCAGCTCTATTCAGGCAGCGCCGATTGGGAGGCCATAGGCAGGCTGAAGGAGGCGGTCACCTCGATCCCGGTGCTGGGCAATGGCGACATCTGGACCGCGACCGACGCGATCGAAATGATGACGCGGACCGGATGTGATGGGGTCGTGGTGGGCAGGGGGTGCCTCGGGCGGCCCTGGTTGTTCCGGGATCTGGTCGATGCGATGACCGGCCGTCCGGATCAGACCCCACCCGACTCGGGCGAGGTGGCCCGGGTGATGGTCCGTCACGCCGGCCTGCTGGTCGACCACTTCGGTGAGCGGGTCGGGATCGCACTGTTTCGGAAGCACCCCTCGTGGTACCTCAAGGGGTTCCCGGCCGGACCGCAGATGCGCGATGCCCTGGCCAGGGTGGAGTCGTTGGACCAACTCGAGAGTCTTCTGGCCGATTGGGACCAGGACATTCCCTTCCCCGAGGAGGCAAACCACATGGTGCGCGGCCATTCCCACGGCCCCCGCCCGGTCCGCCTCCCCCACGGCTTCCTCGACCACCGCGAAGGCGACCGCCTGGGCCGGGAGGCGGAACAGGTGATCAGCGGAGGCTGACTCTTCTGTGTCGGCATTGGGCCATATGTGGGCCTACATACCTCAGGTACGCGTGAGCGTACTCGCGCTCGGCGTAGCCGGCGACTGCCGAGAGCATGAGATGGGCCATGGCATCGAGAGTGAGCCCGTCCCGATCGGCCTCCGGGTCGACCTCGACGAGATCGATCGAGGCAACCTTGGGGTTGCGAGCACATCGGCGCACCCCCTCGGCGAGATCGCGCACCGTGAGCCCTCCCGGCCTGGCCCCGGGGCAGGCGGGCGCATAGGCGCGGTCGAGCACGTCGATGTCGACGTCGACATGGACGACGTCGGTCTTCACCGCCACCACCGTCAGGGCGTCCTCCACCACCGACCCGATGCCGCGTTGTGAGACATCGTCGACGGTCAGAACCGTGATCCCCTGCTCGTCGCAATAGGCGCGGTACTCGGCGGAGTTGGCAAACGAGTGGATCCCGATCTGCGCCACGTTCTCACCGGGCAGACCGTCCTCGTCGATGAGCCCGCGCACCGGGGTCCCGTTGGTTGGACCGAGATCGAGGGTGCGGACGTCATGATGGGCATCGAAGGTGATAAGCCCGATCCGGCTCCGGTCGGCGGACAAAGACCTGGCCAGAGGGCGGGTGATGGCGTTGTCCCCACCGAGGTAGATGCTCAACGGGCCTCGGTTCAGCTTGGCGGCCAGGTTCTCGACCATCTCCGGCATGCGATGCATATCGAGGTCGGAGACCGCCCAATTGCCCTCGTCACGAACGGTGACACCACCGAAATCGACTCCCCATTCGCCGTGGAAGGTGGAGAAACGGCTGAGTCGATCACGGACCTCGAGCGGGCTCAGGTCGGCCCGCGATGGCGACAAAGAGGCACGGGACGAAGGCACACCTACCACCAGGATCTCCGGGTCGGGATGCTCCTGGGCGAGCCAGATATCGGCGCGCGGCCAGTGTGGGTCATTGATCGGCATTGGGGATCAGCGTATAGGTGCTCCGGTTGCGATCCCTAAACGGTCTCAGAGCATCGGGATGTCGACACCCCGCTCACGTGCCACGCGGCGGGCGATGTCGTAGCCGGCGTCAGCATGACGCATCACTCCGGTGCCGGGGTCGTTGGTGAGCACCCGCTCCACTCGCAGAGCGCCCTGCTCAGTGCCGTCGGCGACGACCTGAGCCCCGGCATGGATCGAGTTCCCGATGCCCACGCCGCCCCCATGATGGACCGCCACCCAGGCCGCCCCAGAGGAGACATTGAGCATCGCGTTGAGGATGGGCCAGTCGGCGATGGCGTCCGACCCGTCGGCCATCGCCTCCGTTTCCCGATAGGGGGAAGCGACGGATCCCGAGTCGAGGTGATCCCGGCCGATGACAATCGGAGCCGAGATATCGCCTGCGGCGACCAGATCGTTGAAGCGGAGACCGGCCAGATGGCGCTCGCCGTACGAGAGCCAGCAGATCCGGGCGGGGAGACCTTGAAAATGGACCTTCTCGGATGCCATCCGCATCCAGCGATGGAGTGAGTCGTTATCGGGGAATAGCTCGGCGATGGCCCGGTCGGTGACCGCGATGTCGGCCGGATCGCCGCTGAGGGCCACCCAGCGGAACGGCCCCGAGCCCTCGCAGAACAGGGGCCGGATGTAGGCCGGGACGAATCCGGGATAGGAGAAGGCGTCGGCGAAGCCGGCGGTGGCCGCCTCACCCCTCAGGTTGTTGCCGTAGTCGAATGTCTCGACACCCGAGGACTGGAACCCGACCATCGCCTCGCAGTGAGTCGCCATCGACTCCCGGGCCGACTTGATATAGGTATCGGGGTCGTCTTCGCGGAGCCGGCGGGCTTCGTCCACGTCGTATCCGACCGGGATGTACCCGTACAGCGGGTCGTGTGCCGAGGTCTGGTCCGTCACGATGTCGACGTCGAGATCCATTTCGAGCAATCGGGGGAACAGGTCTGCGGCATTGCCGAGCAGGCCGATCGAAACCGCCTCGCGATTTCGCTTCGCCTCGAGGGCGCGGGACACCCCCTGCTCGGTCTCCTCGTAGCTCTCGTCGAGGTAGCCGGTCTCCAACCGGCGTTCGATCCGCTGCGGGTCGACCTCGACACAGAGTGCGACGCCGCCGTTCATGGTGATCGCAAGCGGCTGAGCGCCCCCCATGCCTCCGAGCCCGGCGGTGAGGGTGAGTGTGCCGGCCAAGGTGCCGCCGAACCGCTGCTCGGCGATGGCGGCGAAGGTCTGATAGGTCCCCTGGAGGATGCCCTGGGTCCCGATGTATATCCAGGACCCGGCAGTCATCTGCCCGTACATGGTCAGACCTGCCGCCTCCAGCTCCCAGAATTGCTCCAGGGTCGCCCACCGTGGGACGAGGAGGCTGTTGGCGATGAGCACCCGGGGAGCCATCTCATGGGTCCGGAACACCCCGACTGGCTTGCCCGATTGCACCAGGAGCGTCTCGTCGTTCCTCAACCGCTCGAGTGTCCGAACGATGGCATGCAGCGACCCCAGATCGCGGGCTGCCTTGCCCCGGCCGCCGTAGACGATCAGCTGCTCCGGGTCCTCGGCGACGTCAGGGTCGAGGTTGTTGAGGAGACAGCGCAGTGCTGCCTCCTGGAGCCAGCCGTTGGTGTTGAGCCGGGTCCCCCGGGGGGAATGGAGGGGGAAGGACAGGTCGAGCATGAGCGGCCCGAGCCTATCGGCGACCGCCTCGTCACCCCGCCGGCGCGATGGCCGCTATTTGCGCAACAACCCGTCGAGACGACGGGAGGCGATGCGAGCTCCGATCAGACCCATCACCAGCAGGTAGGCGATGTGGCCGGCCACAGACCAGTCGACGATGCCCAGCGAGAAGGCACGGAGCAACTCGTTCCCTTGATAGAGCGGTGACAATCGGACGACCTGCTGCAGGGCCGGGGGATAGGTATCGAGTGGATAGAAGGTCGCGGAGAACAGGAACAGCGGCATCGTCACCAGGGAGACGAGGTCGAAGTCCTGCCATGAGCGCATAAAGGTGGTGGCGGCGAGACCGACCGACCCGAAGGCGAATCCGATGAGGACCGCGCCGGGAATGGTGAGGATCGCCCACCAGTTGGTGGTGAGACCCATGATCACCATCACGACGAGGAAGGCGACGGCGTACAGGGCGCCGCGGAGCAGCGCCCATCCGATCTCGCCGATGGCGATGTCGCGCGGTCCCATCGGGGTCGTGAGGATCCCGTCGTAGACCTTGTCGAACTTGAGCCGGAAAAAGATGTTGAACGTGGTCTCGAGCACCGTCCCGTTCATCGCCGACGCCGCCATCAGGGCCGGGGCAACGAATGCCGTGTAGTCGACCGTGACGCCACCGGGCAGGGTCACGTCGCCGACGAGGGACCCGATGCCGATCCCGATCGAGAAGAGATAGAAGACGGGCTCGAAGAAGCCGGTGATCACGACCTTCCACACCCGCCGGTAGACCAGGTAGTTCCTCTCCCAGATCCGCTGCGCCCGAAATGGCGTCATCCGGCCCGGCGGAGTGAAACGGGAGGGTGCGGAGACACTCACGGCTTGAGCCTCCGGTCCAGCCAGCGCGAGCCGAGGACGATGCCGGCGGCGGCCATCGCCACCAGATAGACGACATTGACCCACATCGGTAGCGGGGTGACGATTGACGCATCGGCCCCGGGCAGGGCGATCTTGCGCACGAGCTCGACACCATGGAACAGAGGTGTGAAATAGGCGGCCACCTGCAGCCCATCGGGCAGTTGGCTGATCGGGAAGAAGGTCCCCGAGAACAAGAACAGCGGGATGATCCCAAACCGGAACAAGGTGGAGAGGCTCACCTCGTTCTCACGGGTCACCGTGAACGCCGTGACAGTGGCCTGGAATGCCAGCCCGGTCAGTACCGCCGGTGGGACGGCGAGGAGGGCCGGGCCCAGATCGAGGGCTCCGAACGCCACCGAGATGAGGGCGAACACGGTCAGGACGAAGGTGAGCCGAATCGAGCCCCAGATCATCTTGCCCCTAACGATGTCGGTCGGGGAGAGAGGGGTGGTGATTGCGCCGTGGAACTCCTTGCGCCATTTGATCCCCGCCATGACCGGGAAGGCTCCCTCGCCAGCCGAGGTCTGCATGGCGGTCGCCGCCATCAGGCCGGTGGCGACGAAGGTCAGGTAGGGCACTCCCAGATCATCCGTAGAGGAGTCGACCAGGGTCCCCAGCCCCAATCCCATCGCCGACAGGAACAGCACCGGGTTCACAAAGCTGGAGATGACCGTCCCACGCCAGACGCGTCGGTAGCCGATGGCTTCCGACTCGACCCATCGCCATGACCGGGTCAGGCTGGTCATCAGTCGATGAGCCTTCGGCCGGTGAGCTTGAGGAACACGTCTTCCAGACTCGACCTGCGAACGAGCACCTGTTCGGGATGGATGTCGCGCTCGGTCAGCTGGTGCTGGGTGTCCTCGGCGTCGTCGGTGTAGACGATCACCCGGTCGGCCAGGATCTCGGTGTTGCCTTCCAGCCAATCGAGCCTGCTCGCCATCGTATCCATCAGCTCTTCGGAGAAGCGAAGCTCTACCACTTCCCGGGGGGCGTACTGGGCGATGAGCTGCCGCGGCGAGCCTTCCGCCACGATCTTGCCCTTGTCCATGACCACCAGGCGGTCACAGAGCTGCTCGGCCTCGTCCATGTAGTGGGTGGTGATGATCAGGGTCGCTCCCTCCTTCTTCAGGCGATAGAGCCGATCCCAGAGGAGATGACGGGCCTGGGGGTCGAGACCGGTGGTCGGCTCGTCGAGGATGACGAGGTCCGGGTCGTTGATCAGGGCGCGTGCGATGGTCAGACGCCGCTTCATGCCCCCCGACAGCGGCTCGACCGGCGAGTCTGCCCGATCGGTCAGCTGGGCGAACTCGAGCAGATCGACGATTCGCGCCTTGATGTCGGCGCGGTGCATGTCGTGGTATCGCCCGTAGACGTAGAGATTCTCCGAGACGGTGAGCTCGAGGTCGAGATTGTCTTCCTGGGGGACGACGCCGAGGTGTTGTCGGATCTGCCGGCCCTGGGCGTCGGGATCCAGCCCGAAGACCGTGAGCTTGCCTTCGGTGATCGGGCTCACCGTCGTGATCATCTTCATCGTCGAGGTCTTCCCTGCCCCGTTGGGACCGAGGAAGCCGAATGCCTCGCCCTTGGCGATGTCGAAGTCGACGGCGTCGACGGCGACGAAGTCGCCGAATCTCTTGGTGAGGCCGCGGGCCTGGACGAGCGGTTCAGCCATGACCACTCGACGCTAGTGGTGGTCCGATCCTGTCAGGCCCGGATATTCGAGCGGTCAGTAGTGCTCGTACCTGACCACGGCCTCGGCCGGCTTCCGTCCCCCGAACCGACCCGGTGCCGTTCCCGCCGTCGGGTAGCCGAGAGCGACGGCGTACCGCGTCTCGGTCGTTATCGGGAGCACCGAGGTATTCCCGTGCCTCGGCGGATCGATGGAGCGTGATGGGACAAGAGGCGACGCCGATCGTCTTCGCCGCGAGCATGATGTTCTGGGCTGCGCGCCCGATGTCGAACAGGTTGCCGCCGTCCTCCTTGACCAGGACGATGGTCGCGGCCGAGGCTCGGATTGGATCGGTGTAGTCGCCGTGCTCGGCGAGACCCTGAAGCCGATCGCCGGTAACGACGATGAACGACCAGTCCTGGCGGTTCTTCGAGCTACCGGTCCATCGTGCCGCCTCGAGGATCGCGCCCAGGTCGTCGTCGCTGAGCGGATCGGGCTTGAACTCACGAATGGCGCGGAGCTTCACGATGAGGTCGTAGGAATCAGTCATGGGCGGCGAGATTAGGTCAGCGGGGATACAGGATCATCTGGGTGCAGCGGAAGAGAGCGATCTTCTTCGCAGTCTCCTCGGCGGTGACCACGACGTCCCAGACCTGGGTGGTCCGCCCGCCGTGGGCCAGAGTCCCCTCGGACAGGAGGGCTCCGTCGAGTTGGGTGCCGAGGTGATTCGACTTGAGCTCGATCGTGGTGAACCCGATGGCGCCGCCGGGGAGGTTGGCGACGCACCCGTATCCGGCGGTGGTGTCGGCCAGCGCCACGACCGACGCTGCGTGGAGGTAGCCGTTGGAGGCGAGATGCCTTTCTCCGATCTCCATGCGCATGGTCGATGCGCCTTCGGTGATCTCGAGCAGCTCGATCCCGAGGAGCCCGGGGAGCCGGGGGGCGCCGAGTTGCTCCAGGGCGCGGGAGAGCTCCTGACGGTCCGTGGGAAATGGCGGGATGTCGGGCATGAGGCGGCGACGTTACCGATGCGGTGTCGGGGGAGATGATCGAATAGGTTGACGCAATGCCGACTCCACATATCTCCGCCGAGAAGGGCGATTTCGCCCCGTCGATCCTGCTCCCGGGCGACCCGCTGCGGGCTCAGCACATCGCCGAGAACTTCCTCGAGGACGCGAAGTTGGTAAACGAGGTTCGCAACATGCTGGGTTACACCGGCACCTACGAGGGCATCCCGGTGTCGGTGATGGGCACTGGCATGGGGATCCCGTCGGCCTCGATATATGCCACCGAGTTGATCACCGAGTACGGGGTGGAGCGTCTCATCCGGGTCGGGTCATGTGGCGGGATCCTGCCCTCTGTCGAGCTCCGCGACGTGGTCCTCGCCATCGGGGCCTGCACCGACTCGGGGGTGAACCGGGTTCGCTATGGGGGTTACGACTTCTCGGCGACCGCCGATTTCGAGCTGCTCCGGGCGGCGGCGGATGCTGCCGAATCTCGGGGCATCTCGGTCAAGGTGGGCAACGTCCATTCCGCCGACCTCTTCTACAACCCTGATCCCGTGGCATTCGACCGGATGGAGGCGATGGGGGTGCTGGCGGTGGAGATGGAGGCGGCCGGTCTCTACGGGGTGGCTGCTGAGAAGGGGGGCCGGGCACTCACCATCGCCACCGTTTCCGACCATGTCCGCACCGGCGCATCCACCACATCCGAGGAGCGTCAGCAGACCTTCGACGAGATGGTGGTCATCGCCCTGGAGACGGTCAGGGTCGACGTCGGGTGAATCCCGCCCTGGCCTGATATGTCTGTAGATCGCGCGGCGGCCCGCCAGGGGGCCATCGACGCCTTGCCCTTGTTCGTGCCGGCCATCCCGTTCGGGCTGGTCATCGGTCTCGCCATCACCGAGTCCGGGATGAATCCCTTCGTCGGGTGGTCCGGCTCGTGGCTGATCTTTGGTGGGGCCGCCCAGCTCACCCTGGTCACATTGTTGGGCACGGGTGTGGCCGTGGCGGCTGCGGTGGGCACCGCCCTCGTGGTCAATGCCCGTCATCTGATGTACTCGGCTGCCCTCGCCCCCACCTTCCAGAGCCAGCCGCGTTGGTTCCGATGGCTCGGTCCCTATCTCCTCATCGATCAGCTCTTTGCGCTGACCACGGTGCGAGCCCCCGATGAGGACCCGGACAGCTTTCGCAGTTACTACCTCGCTGCGGGCGCCACCTTCTGGGCGCTGTGGCTGACCGTCGTCGCCTTCGGGCTCCTGCTGGGGCCGGTGGTTCCCGAGGAGTGGAACCTCGAGTTCGCCATACCGATCCTCTTCATCGGCCTGCTCGTGCTGGGGATCGAACACTGGCCCGAGATGGTGGCGGCCCTGGCCGGCGCCGGCGTCACCTATCTGGCCGCCGGTCTGCCCAACCGGACCGGCCTGCTGGTGGGAGCCTTCGTCGGGATGATCGCCGGCTTCGCCGCCGAGAGGCTTCGCCGTGAGTGATTTCCTGGCGACCGTGGTGGTGGGTTTCGGGACTTATGTCTTCCGTGCCGTGTTCATCGTGGTGCTGGCCAAGCGGCGGATCCCCGAGGTCGTGCTCGTTGCCCTCAAATATGTGGGGCCGGCGGTCCTGGGTGCCTTGATCGTCGCCCTGCTCACCGACCCCGAGGGCAATGTCCAGATCGGGATCCCCGAGGTCTCAGCGTTCATCGCCGGGGGTTTCGTCGCTCATCGCACCCGAAGCCACATCTGGACCCTCTTCGCCGGGATGGCGGTGTACTGGGTGGTGCGAGCCCTCGTTTAGAGGGCGCGAAGAAGATTCTCCGTACGGCAGGCGACGCGTAACCCCTCCTCACTACTTTGGGTCTGAGAAGCGATGCCGACCTCCGGCATCGAGAAATTGGGAGGAGAAATGACCGACACCGTCGATCGGACGGAGTCGACCGGATCGGGGGGGTCCGGTCTCGATTCCTACTTCAAACTCAGCCAGCGGGGCACTTCCGTCGGCACCGAGATAAGAGCCGGGGTCACGACGTTCCTGGTGATGGCCTACATCATCTTCGTCAACCCCGCCATTCTCTCCGCGGCGGGCTTCGATGCCCCGGCCGTGGCCGCCGGCACCGCCCTGGTCGCCGGCCTGCTCTGCGTCCTGATGGGGGTGGTGGCCAACTATCCCATTGCGATGGCAGCCGGTCTCGGCATCAACGGTGCGGTCGCCTTCGGGCTCGTCCTCGGCCAAGGGCTGACCCCGGCCGGGGCCATGGGGGTGATCGTCCTCGAAGGTCTGATCGTGCTCGCTCTGGTGGTCGTGGGTCTGCGGGAGGCGATCATGAACGCCGTCCCCCTCGCCTTGAAGAGGGCGATCGGGGTGGGCATCGGGCTCTTCATCATGTTCATCGGGTTCGTCGACGCCGGGTTGATCCGTCAGCCGGCCGGTGACGGCCCCGTCCCCGTCGAGTTCGTGTTCCCCAACAGCGCCGGGGCATGGATGGCTTTGATCGGGCTCCTGATCACCGTGATCCTCTATGTGAGGAAGGTCCCGGGGGCGCTGATCATCAGCATCCTGCTGACGGCTGCCATCGGGCTGATCATCGGCTTCACCCAGTTCCCGGACACGTTCACGGCCACTCCGAGCTTCGCCACATTGGGCGATTTCGATCTGGGCAATGTGTTCTCGACTCTGGGCTTCGTCGCCGCGGCGCTGACCATCTTCAGCTTCATGCTCACCGACTTCTTCGACACCATTGGCACTGCCACCGCTGTCGTCGAGCAGGCCGAGCTGACCGATGAAGAGGGAAACGTCCCCGGTGTCGGCAAGCTGCTCATCGTGGACTCACTCGGCGCCGCCGCTGGTGGTGCTGCCGGGGTCAGCTCCAACACCAGCTACATCGAGAGTGCGGCGGGGGTAGCCGAAGGAGGACGGACCGGTCTCACCTCGATCGTGGTCGGTGTGCTGTTCCTGGCGGCGATCTTCCTATCGCCGCTGGCCGCCTTGGTGCCGGTGCAGGCAGCCGCTCCGGTGCTGATCCTGATCGGGTTCCTGATGGCCGGTTTGTTGAAGGGGATCGACTTCGACGACATCGAGGAGGGCTTCCCGGCTCTGCTCACCCTCATCCTCATGCCCCTCACCTTCAGCATCACCGTCGGCATCGGAGCCGGTTTCGTGATGTACGTCCTGATCAAGGTGATCAAGGGCAAGTTCGGTGAGATCCACCCGCTGATGTGGGTGGTGGCGATCGCCTTCCTGATCTACTTCGGTCAGGCGGTCCTCGGGCAGGCGATCTCCGCCTGACCGTTGGTTGTGCGCAGGTACCCACGTAGGGGGTGGGTACCTGCCACTCAAGAGTCTGCGATGGGACCGGTCGTCAACTCTCCGCGAGTCGCCCCGACAGCCTCGTCACGTTGCCAGATCGTCGCGTTCAGGGAGATCGAGGCGACAAGAGCGCGACAAATGATGTACAGCCAGGCGAGGAAGACTCCGGCCATCCCGAGACCGCCGTAGAGCTCGCTGGCATTCTTCAACCTCCATGTGAAATAGACAACGGTGGCAATTCGGATGATGAGCCAGGCGGCAGTCATCAGCAACGCACCCGGGATCACCGCCGTCCATGGAGTCCCGTCCGGCCGGGGCAGCGCGGTGAAGACCACGACGTGGAGAGCGGCGATTGCGAGGATCGCCATCAGGTACACCAGCACGTCGACGATCCACGGCCCGCCTTGCAACTGGTCCGTCAGCCGCTGGATCGCGAGCATGGCCAGGACGAACCCGACAACCGATAGCGAGGCCACAATCTTGCGGACGGGCTTCGAGGCGCCAACCCTCCAGGCGAGCCGGCTGGTCAGGAAGAGTGCACGCACCACACCCAAACCGGCCCACAGGAGGAGGAAGATGCCGAGCAAGGCCAGGTAGAGCAGCGTCTTGTCGGAGGCGTCGACCGCGGCTTCCACCATCCTGGCCAGGACGGGGATCAGACCCGAGTCCTCGGCTAGCTTCGGAAGGTCGACGATCGAGCCAGTCCGCCAGCGTGCCTATGACCACCACAAACGACAGAGAGAAAGGGAGGAACCAGAGGAAGACCTTCACCGACAGCCCACCGGCAATCAGGCTGCCGGCAAAGGCCTGGTCCCGCTGATAGAAGTCGTATGCCACCCCGACGCTGGCACGTCGCTCTCGCTCGGTCTCCAGACGTTCGAGGGCCCCCGTCTTCAGGACCGCATATCGCTCCTTGAGCTGTTCGATCCGCCCTGGCTCGACTTCCTCGCCGTCGCTCGATGCAGGAGAATCGGCCACATCGTGAAGTTACCCGCTGTCAGCCCAAGGGCTGGGCCAGGATGAAGCCCTCGATGTCCTCGGTAATCGGCGCCTCTGATATCACGACTTCGGGATCGGTGAACTGCCGGCTGGTTCGCCCGTTGAAGGAGAGCCGCACATCAGCGGCGACATCGACTTTCTCGCCGAGATCGTCGGCGATGAGGCGGGCGGTCTGACGGATCATCACCGGGTCGGTGGCCATGACCATTTGTTGTCGCTCCGTGAGGTAGTCGGGTGCCGGGACCCTCCAGGACTTGCCCGTATCCCGATCGGTGACGACGAAGTCCGCCGACGCCGATTTCTCGCTGAGCATCACCTGCCACGACCCGAGATACCCCTCACCGGTCCACTTCACGTCGCCGGGGGTGAGATGGTGGCGGAGTGGGATGGCGATCATGACGAGGACGTAGAGGGCAGCCGACGCCGATCCACGCCGGATGAAGCTCGCGGAGGATGCTCCAGGGCTCGCTTCGCGACCCGGGGGGAGAAATGGCTCGGGCCAGGCGGGGTCGAAGAAGACGAGGGCGGACAGGCTCATCAGGAGCGGGAAGAGGCCGATGGAGGGGAACATCAGCCAGGTCAGGGTGTGAAAGACGACCAGTGCCACGTAGGCATAGGGCCGTGAGGGCCGCCAGGAAAGCCAGCCGACGATGGTCAGATCGAACAGTGCTCCCGCCCACGAGAACAAGAAGGCGACGACGGGGAGAGTCAACACCGGGCCGATCAGCCACATCTCAGATCGGGCCGGCAGCCAGGTCGACAACGGCTCGGCGCGCAACAGCCAATCTCCGTTGAGCTTGGCCAGGCCGGCGAAGACATAGACCATCCCGACCTGGAAGCGGAGTAGCCAGATCACCCATGCCGGATATCGGGCCGGTGTGCGGACGCGGCCATGACGGACATCGAGCGAGAACGTGGCGTTCAAGGGGAGGAAGACCATGACCGCCGCGGTCAGGACCACCCAGTAGTAGTGATTGAGGTAGAGACTGCGGTCGATCAGTTCCACGTAGCCAAGACTCAGGGCGAACAGACCGGCAGACAGGCGGTAGCGGTACCCGACGACGATGCCGAGCGCG
Source organism: uncultured Acidobacteriota bacterium (assembly GCA_963843585.1). Lineage (GTDB taxonomy): Bacteria > Actinomycetota > Acidimicrobiia > Spongiisociales > ZC4RG35 > JARDZU01. The sequence goes on along the minus strand of CAWJLJ010000003.1, from coordinate 2,040 downwards.
GCGAGGCCGATCACCACGAAGTGGACGTGCATCCACGGCTCGGGCCACACCTGCACCCATTCGAAGCCGGGATAGGAGAAGTGATACGCCGGTTCGATCAGGAGAGTCTCGATCCAGCCCCGGGCGAAGAACCGGACGACGAGAACAAGGCCGACGATCCCGAAACCGATGCGGAACAAGGCACCGGAGGCGGCACTCACCTCTTCGGTCGCCCTCGCTCTGATCGTGGAGGTCGAGATCATCCGGTATCACCGTCGGTGTCGGAGAAGCCGAGGGTGATGTCCAGCAACGAGACCACGTCCGACTCGAAGAGTGTCCTCAGTTCGGCGATGTCTTCGTAGATGGGCTCGAGCTCTTCCGGTCGCTCCCGAGCGATGTCACGCATCGGGCCCTCGACGGCGCTCACCTCCGCGATCGCCCGGTCGAGCGTCTCGTCGATGCGATCGGCCACTTCGGGCGATCTGGCCCGGATCAACTCACCGAGCGAGTCTTCGCCACCCGCATCGAGCGCCACGCGGATGCTCTCCAGCTGGGATCGGTACATCGCGGCCGCCTCGCCGGCGGCACCCTCCGGGATGGCTTCGATGTCGGGCTCTGGCGCCGAGATGCCCAGGGCCTGGCCCAGCTCGAACAAGCTCTGACGTTTCAATGTCTCGACGAAAGAGGCGATGAGATCGCCGAAGGACTGATTGGGCGGGATCACCACCGTGTAGACGTCTACCCAAGGTTCACCACCGTTGAACGATGTGGTCCAGGAATCCACGAGGGCGGTGGCCGCATTTGCTGCGACGACGGCGGACGACGCGGCCAGGGCGCAGGGCCGCTCCTCGGCGGCCGACTCGGGGGTACGGAACAGTGCGTACTCCACGGCCCCGAGACCGCGTTGCGTGGAGGCGGCGCGGTTGTCTATGTAGTCGACGTCGATGACGGCGTCCGAGGCGAGTAACTCATCGATTCCGATCTCGGAAATGGGGGCGTAGTCCACCTTCGACACCGTCCGGAGCATTTCGGCAGGGCCGAAGAACGTGGTCAGCTCGGACCGCTCCCAGGCCTCCTTGGCCGTCCGCCAGGCTTCCAAGGCGGCTTCGTGAGTCTCGCCACTGGGGGTCGAGCAGAACGAGTCGGTCGCCGTGGAGAGGCCGGCGATCTCATCGGCGGCGGTCTCCATGGCGGGTATGAGCGCCAGATGTGTTGCGTTGGAGACCACGTCGACTTCCGGTGGCCCCGACGAACAAGCGGCGATGGCGAGGCAAAGGATCGCGGCTGGGATGAGCCTCCTCACATCGACTCCAGGAACTCGATCAACTCCGAGCGCTGCTCCGGGCTGAGACCGACGAAGGCCCGCTTCGCAGCCTCCGCCTCGCCTCCGTGCCAAAGGATCGCCTCCTCGAGAGAGCGGGCTCGCCCGTCGTGCAGGAAGTTGAGATTGTCGTTGACAGTCTCGGTCAGTCCGATGCCCCAAAGAGGAGGGGTTCGCCACTCCGAGCCCGTGGCCTCGCCGTCGGGTCGCCCGTCGGCGAGATCCGGTCCCATGTCGTGGAGCAGCAGGTCGGTGAACGGGTAGATCTCCTGGCCGGCCAGCGCCTCGATGGCGGACGAGCCGGTTTCCTGGCGCGGTTGATGACATGAGACACAGCCGGCCTGTTCGAACAGCGACGCGCCGGCCACCACACCCGGGTCGTCCAGGTTGCGCCGGGCCGGCACCGCCAGTGTCCGGTTGTAGAAGACCACCTGGTCGAACAAGTCCTGAGTGATCTCTGGTGAGCCACCATTGATGGCCGATGCGCACTCGACCTGGGTCGGGGTGCAGTTGTCCTCGGCAAAGAGGGGAGAGGTGATGCCGATGTCACCGATGAAGGCGGCGGCCACCTGTTGCTCCACGGTCGGGACGTTTGCCTTCCACCCAAAGCGGCCCAGCGCCGTCTCACCGGTGGAGACGTCGAGGACCCGGTTCGGCCGTCCCGAGATTCCATCGTCGTCCGCATCCTCGGGATCGGCCATGGCGAGCACGTCACTTTCCGGGATGGCCTCGAGGAGCCC
>CAWJLJ010000002.1:0-51312 GCA_963843585.1 uncultured Acidobacteriota bacterium | reverse complement strand
CTCGAACTCGTAGTGGACCCAGTACTTGGCCGACCAGAAAAGGGCCCCCGTCGTCACCACCGCGACGATGAACAGAGCCCAAGCCAATGTCGCCGCGTATCCCATGTCGAAGAACTGAAACCCGGTCCTGAAGAAATAGAGGGCAAAGAACTGGGTAGCCCCGTTGGGGGCGCCGCTGCCATTGTTGAGGACGAAGGGGACCAGGAAGTATCCGAAGATCCCGATCAATGTGATGACCAGGTTGTAGAAGATGATCGGGCTGATGAATGGGATGGTGATGTGCCGGAAAGAGCTCCACTCCCCGGCGCCGTCGATCCGCGCTGCCGCATACAGATCAGCCGGCACCCCCTTCATCGCGGCGATGAAGATGAGGATGGCGTTGCCCACCGCCCAGAGACCGATGAACACGAGGGATGGGTAGATCCAGAACTCATCGTGGAACCAATCGGGCCCGTCGATGCCGAAGATGGCGAGGATCTTGTTCACCCAGCCTATTTGCCCATTGAAGACCCCGTTGAAGATGAGGACCGCGGCCACGAAGGGGATGATCGAGGGCAGGTAGAACAGGGCGCGAAAACCCTCCCGCCCCTTGAGGGCCTTGGCGACCAACAAATATGCGATTGCCATCGGGAACAGAATCGCGACGGGGAGGGCGATCGCCCCGAACTTGAGGGTTACCAAGACCGACTGGTGAACGTCGGCGTCGTTGAACAACCTGACCCAGTTCTCCAGCCCGATGAATTGCATCGGCTCGTCACTCACCAGGTCGTAGTCGGTGAACGAGAACCAGAGGGAGGCCGCCATCGGGATCGCGTACCAGAGGAAGAACCCGAGTATCCAGGGCATGACGAACCAAATCCCGGCCCGTCCCCGTCTCCTTGCCAGGGACGATCTCGCGGGCCGGGAGGGAGCGGCCGGGTGCTCGGCCGCTCCCTCATCGACGATCACAGTCATGCGATCGACCCTAACCGTCAGCCTTCGGCGTTCTCCGCGAAGATCGCACTCAGGTCGCTTTCCACCTGGGCGATCTCAGCATCCAGATCGATATCTGGATTGGACAGGAGCCCGGTTTCGAGCTCCTTGAGCCGGATCTTGTACTCCGACCATCCGGGGAGGAAGGTCTCGTGGCTCGGGTTGTCCGCATAGTTGGCGCCATCGAGGATGGTCTGCCAGTTGACCCCTTGCGGGTACCTCTCATCTTGGGCTGCCAGGTAGGCGTCCATCAGCGCCGGGTCCGCCGGCGCTGCACCGTAGGCCGTCAGCAGGTCCAGAGCCGCCTCGGTGAGGAGGTAGTACATGGCCGTGAACGCCTCTTCAGGATGCTCGGTCGAGTCCAGGATGCGGAAAGTGTCCGCATGCAGGTTGGCCGTGACCACCCCGTCATTGGAAGGCATGACCCCGTAGTCCCAGAAGTCTCCGGCAATCTCGTCGCTCTGGATGCAGCACGTGTACCACAGGTGAGTCGCCGCCATTCCTATGTTCCCGCCCTGGAACAGGTTGTCGCCCGCATCCAATACGGTCTGGTCTGGTGAGATGCCTCGCTCCCACACGTTGGCGTGGAACCACTTCCACTCCTCTTCCCAGATCGCCGGGATGTCGGCTGTGCCGTCATCCGCCATCGGGTAACCGGCGCCCCAGAACGACCCGTTCTGGAAGAGACCGGTGGTGAACTGCCAGTGGAAGCCCCACTGGGTCGCAGTCGTGCGGTCGAAGGCGGGATCCGTGGCGTCCACCCCGTTGCCGTCAACGGTGAGGATCTCGGCGATCTCCTGGACCTTGGCCCAGTCCCAGGTTCCCTCGTATTCCGTGCCCTCACCGTAGACAGTCACGCCATCCGGCCCATACTCCTGTGGCGGTTCGGGCAGACCGGCCTCCGCGAAGAGGTCCCGGTTGAAATAGATGGCCGACGGGAAGGACCCGAACGGGAGACCGACCAAGGTCCCGTCGGCTTCCCGCTGGTTGTCCACGGCGGCCGTCGCCCATTGTGAGGTCTCCACCCCGGTCGACGCGATCAACGGCTCGATGTCCAGGTAGAGCCCGGCGAACCCATTCGAGCCGTCGCGGCCTACCGGACCGATGATGTCCGGGGCGTCGCCCGTAGCGATCTGGTTTGCCAGGGTCGTGTATGCGACGTCGTAGTCGACGATCTCGAGCACGAGCTCGATCTCATCCTGCGACTCGTTGAATTCGGCGACCACTGCCTCTTGGGCGGCCTTCTGCTCCGGCTGGTCACCGGCACCGAGCCCGACGAACCATCGGATCTCGACGGCGTCGCCGGAAGGTGCCGCGGTCGTAGCCGCCGCAGCGGCCGTCGTAGTGGACTCCTCGCTACTCGCCGCCGTGGTGCTGGAACCACCGGTGCCACCGGAGTCACCACACGCGCCGAGGATCAAGAGGAGGACCACCACGAGGGCGGTGCTCTTGGTCTTCTTCATTGTTTTCCTTCTCCTCCTTCTGCCCCGGCTATTTCAACGGCCGCGTGGCCGCTGCGGTCCTGCACCGGGGACAGACAGGACCCTTCTTTCGGGCTATCCCGATAGACCTCCAACCGTCGATTGCCTGATGACCAACTCGGTTGGAAGAAGCACTCGCCGCGGCCCACCTTCCGGGCTCTCCAGGAGGCTGAGGAGGGCAGAGGCCGACTCGATGCCCTGGGCGTGCACCCCCTGACGCATCGTGGTCAGCGGAGGGCTGAGCTCGGATGCGACCGGGAGATCGTCGAACCCGGCCAGCGCCACGTCCTTGGGCACATCCAGACCCGCCGCCTTGATCGTCTCCAATGCCCCGCTCGCAGTGGCGTCATTCGCGCAAAAGATGGCATCGACATCCAGTTCGAGCAGCTTCGCAGCGACCTCGATTGCGGATGGGCGGGTGAAGTCGCCCTCTACCACGAAACGATCGGCGTCGAGGCCGGCGCGCTTCATCGCCCGCCGGTAACCGACCAGCCGGTCTTCGCCGGCCACACTGCCCAGACGCCCGGTTATGTGGCCGATACGGGTCCGCCCGATGTCGATCAAGTGGGTCGTGACGGTGTCCGCGGCACCTATGTTGTCGATATCGACATAGCTGGCAGTCAGGTCAGACCGCCGGTGGCCGATGAGGACGGTGGGCAGGTCCGAAGCGAGCAGGCCGTCGACGAGCGGGTCATCGAGGTTGTCCGCAGTCACGATGACGCCATCCATGAGACCTGTGCCCAGGATTCGATCCAGCGTCTCTTCTTTGCTCCGGTTGCCCAGCCACAGCATCATCCCGCTCGCCCGATCGGCGAGCACGTCGCTCACCCCGTGGAGTAGGGCCACGAAATAGGAGTCTTCGAAGAGGACAGGAGGCTCGACATGCATGACTACCCCCACCACACCGGTGCGCCCCGAAGCCAGGGACCGTGCGGCGAGGTTTGGTCGATAGTTGGTGCCCTCGATCACCTCGAGGACTCGTCGCCTGGTCTCTTCCGAGACCGGTCCCCCATTGATCACCCGGGAGACGGTGGCTCGGGATACACCACTCAGCTCCGCCAGATCATCGAGCGTCCTCGCCATTCTCCCGGGCCTCCTCCTCAGAATGCTGAGAGCGCTCTCAAACGTACAGACGTTGTATAGGCACTGTCAACCAAAACTGGGGTTTTTTTTGGCGATCGGGTTGGAAACGCTCCCAGAATCAGCCGAAGACGGCGCCTACCAGCTCCTGATAGAGACGTCGGGCGTGGGCCGCCGGGTCGTGGTAGTACTGGTCGGGGGTGATGTCGAGAGTCACGGTCTTCACCGGGGCCTGGACCGTGGGGGCGGTGGCGGCGAATCTCCTGATGACCTCGGCGTGTGGCTTGAGACTGCCATCGGGTCGGACCAAACCGAAGTGGCGCTCGTGTCTGGCTCCGCCTTCGTCACAGGGGGGTCGGTCCCAGAGGTCGGGCTGATAGTCGGCGAAGCACCACATGAACGCACCGGTGGCACCGACGTCGACCAGACGAGGCAGCACCGACTCGACGTAGTCGGCGAACTCTCCTTCCCCGGCCATGAACTGGGTTCGTGGTGCCCCGTAGGCAGTCCAGGCCCAGGTCGTGGATCCAGGCGGTGTCGGGTGAGGTGCAACCACCCCATTCCTCGGCGAGGCAAGGCTTCCCGGTGAGCGCGGTGACCAGTGCACAGAGATAGGGGACGAAGTCGGGGTCGAGTGGGTCACGAGCCCAGTCGACATACATCGGGTAGCCGTGCATCACCGCGACGTCGCTCTCGTTGAACACTTGGTCGACACGAAGCCCGTTGTCGGCGAAGAGACTGTCCGTGTGCAGGCCCGTGGTGACCGGGTGGTCCGAATCGATCTCTTTGACCAGTTGGGTCATCTCTTCGACCCACGATCGCCCCGACGCCGCATCGTGGGGATGGGCGAACAGATCGGGCTCATTCCCCAGGTTCCACATCCACACCCCGGGGTGGTCCCGGTACTCGCCGACGACAGTCTCGAGGAGCAGGCGACTCGCGTCGAGAGCAACAAGGTCGTGGAACATGTTCCGATACGGGGTGTCCACAACCACTCCCCCGCTGACCACCTGGCGGACGTGTGGGGAGGGATAACGCTTCGCGTATGGATCGAGGAGCCATCCGGGCGACCAGTTGGGCCCGCTCATGTGACCGGTGAAGAAGGTCACATCCAGGCCCAGCCCTCGCTCCGCAGCGAGGTCCAGGACGACGCCGAGGTCGCGAAGACGCTCGGGCGAGACGGCGTCGGCCGAAGGTTGCCAATCGTCCCAGAGCAGGAATATCCGCACCACGGACATTCCCAGCGACTCGATCACATCGAACTCTTCCGCCACTTCGCCCCTGTCGAAATCAGACCACCAGTACATCGCCTTGGCCCGCGGCCAGTAGTTGACACCGAGAGGGAAAGGGTCGCCCACCGCACCGCTCATCTGTCTGCGGTCTCGCAGCGCCTCGAGGACCACTGCCACCGACTCTTCAATCGATCGATCACCTGTGTCGACCATGACGTCGGCCATCTCCTTGAACAGCCGGTCTCGATTCTCGAGATGCTCCGATTGCAGAACGGGTCGGCGATGCGATCCTCGTGCTGAGCGCTCGGCAAGGATCCGGGGGTCGGCGGTCACCCAGACACGGAAGGCTCCCAACAGGTCGTCACGTACATCGGGGTCTTCGATCACGGAAGCCGCAGCCGCAATCACTGCCGGCTGCTCAGCGGAAAGCGAATCGAGAAGAACTTCCTTCTCGAGGCGGTGCAATACATCGACACCATCGGTCCCTGCGATCTCCCGACCCGACCGCCCGGTTCGGCTCTCGATCGATCGGTCGGAGTCGTGGAAAGGGCGGCCAAGGGCCCCGGCCAGCCTCTCGCCTACCGTGGTCTTGCCAGAGCCCATGGCCCCAATGACCACGATGTGCTCAGCCTCGGGCAAGGGCGCTCTCGATCCACTCGCCGAGGGACTCCTCGCCGGCAACAGAGGCACCGTCGACCAGCACCCAACCTGGCACCGGTAGGTCGGCGAAGAGGAGCGGGCGGACTCCGTCTCCGGCCAGGAACTCCTCCCACTCATCCCTGCCCACATTGACACAGAGATCGTCGTCCATCACCGCGACGACGAGTTGGCCGTCGACGAAGTAGCCGTCACCGTCGAGCACCCTGCCCTCGGTCAATTCCCCGCGCCCACGCAGATGCGCCTCAATCCGGCCGAGGAGGTCGTCGTGCGTGCTCAACCGGCAGCTGGAACCTCGGTCACCTCGATCCCGACCGGCTTCCGTGGTGGCGCCGATGCCGAGATCACCCAGAAGGCGCCTTGCTGGCGGTTCCAGTCGTCGAGGATCTGCTCGGCTACCGGGCTGGCCGTGTAGCGCAGGTGAGTCGTCGATGAGAGCCCGGATGTCGGCCAGATCTGCGTCGAGCGGCCGTCGGGCGGAGGGAGCAGTGTCGGCCAACAGCGCCTTGAGGCTGAGATCCGGGTCCCAGACATACGCGACTCCGCCGGTCATCCCGGCGGCGAAGTTGCGCCCGACGTCGCCGATCACCAGCACCTTGCCTCCGGTCATGTACTCACAACCGTGATCGGAGCAACCCTCGATCACCGCAGTGGCGCCGGAGTTGCGAACGGCAAAGCGCTGTCCGATCCGTCCGGCCAGGAAGGCACTGCCACCGGTGGCCCCGTAGAGGACTGCGTTGCCCGCGGCGTGGGGCACCGAGCCCCCGGGGCGACGAGGCGAGACCGATATCAGACCGCCCCCCATCCCCTTGCCCAGGTAGTCGTTGGAAGTTCCCTCGAGATGGAATTCCACCCCGTTGCACAGCCATGCACCGAAGCTCTGCCCGGCGGTCCCGGAAAACTTGACCACGACAGTGCTTTCGGGAAGTGCCGGGCTCCCATGGCGGGCGGTGATCTCACCCGAGAGCCGGGCGCCGATGGCCCGGTCGACATTGCGGATCGGGTAGGAGAGCTCGACAGGTTGCTGAGTAGCGATTGCCTCCTGGCTGTCCGCCACCAGGCGAACAGAGAGGCTCGATAGCGGGAGTGGGCGGTATCCCTCGTGGACCTTTCCACCCTTCGATGCGATCAGCATGGCGGACAGATCGGCGGAGAGCGGGTGCTGCGGATCGATCGGGCGCAACAAGTCGGCCCGACCCACCAGGTCGGCGATCGAGCGGGCCCCGAGTGAAGCCATGTGGCGGCGTGCCTCTTCGGCCAGGCGCCGGAAAAGGAGGACGACCTGATCGGCCGAGCCGGTGAACTTCGCCCTCAGGTCTTCCTGCTGGGTGGCGATGCCGACCGGGCAGGTGTTGAGGTGGCACTGGCGGACCATCTTGCAACCCATGGCGAGCAGCGGGAGGGTCCCGAAGCCGAAGCGCTCCGCCCCGAGCAGGGCGGCAACGATGATGTCGCGCCCGGTGCGCAACCCGCCGTCGGTCTCCAGCAGCACCCGAGAGCGAAGTCCGTTGGCAGTGAGCACCTGGTGCGCCTCGGCCAGGCCGAGCTCCCATGGCGAGCCGGCATGCTTGATCGAGACGAGTGGAGAGGCGCCGGTGCCTCCCTCAGATCCAGAGATGGTGATGACATCGGCGTCCGCCTTGGCGACTCCGACGGCGATCGTGCCCACCCCGGGCTCGCTCACCAGCTTCACCGAGACGAGGGCGGTGGGCTTGAACGCCTTCAGGTCGTAGATGAGCTCGGCGAGATCTTCGATCGAGTAGATGTCGTGATGCGGGGGCGGCGAGATGAGGGTGACACCCGGCTCGGTATATCGGAGACGGGCGATCTCGGGAGACACCTTGTGCCCGGGCAGCTGGCCGCCTTCGCCGGGCTTGGAGCCCTGGGCCATCTTGATCTGCAGCTCGTCGGCGGAATGCAGATAGGCGGGAGTGACCCCGAATCGACCCGACGCGACCTGCTTGATCGCCGAGTTCATCGGAGTGCCGAACCGGGCCGGGTCCTCCCCTCCCTCACCGGAATTCGAGTGCCCGCCGATCAGATTCATTGCCTCGGCCAGGGCAACGTGGGCCTCGGCCGATAGAGCGCCGTGCGACATCGCAGCTGTCGTGAACCGGCGCATGATCGCCTCGACCGGCTCCACCTCCTCCAACGGGACAGGGTTCCGCTGGACGAAGGTGAGGAGATCGCGCACCAGCGCCGGATCGCGATCCGAGATCATCTCGATGTACTTGTCCCAGTCCTCCGGGTCACCCGATCGAACTGCCTTCTGCACACCGAGGACGACCATCGGGCTGGTGACGTGGGTGTCCGAGCCGCGGCGGTGCTTGTAGAACCCTCCTGGATCCGGGACGCCGGCGGTGTACGCCTCATGCCGCAAGCAGCGCCTGCCGGGCCAGTTCCTTGATCCCAACGCCCCGGAGACGGCGTGGAGCGTTGCGGAACGCCTTGCGACAGACCTGCTCCGAGAGGCCGATCGCCTCGAAGAGCTCAGAGCCGCGGTAGGCAGACAACGTGCAGATCCCCATCTTGGACATGATCTTGAGCAGGCCACCCTCCATCGCAGCCCGGTAGTTCTCCTGGGCAGCCACCGGGTCCACGTCGATTGCGCCCGAGGCGGCGAGGTCGCGGGCGTGCTCGATGGCAAGGTACGGGTTCACCGCCGACGCCCCGAACCCAACCATGCAGGCCAGGTCGTGGGGGTCCCGTGGCTCCCCCGACACGACCACCAGCGACACCGAGCCCCGCACCCCCTCGTCGATCAGCCGGTGATGGACTGCTCCCAGAGCCAGGAGCATCGGTATCGGCGCCCTGGCGGCCTCGGTCTCCCGATCGGAGAGCACGATGATCGTCGCCCCCAACTTGACCGCCTGGGTGGCTTCCTCACAGATCTCGTCGAGCCGGCGCTCCATGCCCTCGGGCCCGTCGGCCACAGCCCACGTGGTGGCGATCCAATGCGAGAAGAAGCGGGCGTCCCCGGAGCGCACGATCGACTCCAGCTCGGCATCGGACAGGATCGGGCTGGACAGCTCGATGAGATGGGCTTGCTGTGGGCGATCCTCGAGGAGCGGACCGCGTCGCCCGAGCTGGATGCGGAGGGACATGACCAGCTTCTCCCGGATCGGGTCCATGGGCGGGTTGGTCACCTGGGCGAACTGCTCGTGGAAGAACTGGGTCAGACGACGTGGCTTGGTGGCGAGAACGGCGAGCCCGGTGTCATCACCCATGGAGCCGAGCGGGTTGTCGCCCTGGGCCATGTCTGCAATGACGAGCCGACGCTCCTCTGCGGTGTACCCGAACACCCGGCTCAGGGCAGCAGCGTCGAAGCGGTCGTCGGCCAAGCTGTCGAAGGACGCCTGGATGCGCAGGGTCTCGGTATTGACCCAATCGCCGTATGGCCGGGCCGTGGCCAGCGCTTCCTTGACCTCGTCGGAGTGGAGCACCTGGCCCGTTTCGCCATCGAAGAGAATCAACTCGCCAGGCCCGAGTTGGCCCGTGGCAGTCGCCTTTGACTCCTCCTCCGGGCACACGCCTGCTTCGGAAGCGACCAGGAGCACGTCGGGCGTCACCGCCCACCGGGCGGGGCGGAGACCGTTGCGGTCCATGCCGGCCAGCAACGACGATCCGTCGGTGGCTGCGATGGCGGCCGGACCGTCCCACGGCTCGGTGAGAAAGGCGTGATAGGCGTAGAAGGAGGCCAGGGCCGGCTCCAGGTCCGGGACGTTCTCCCAGGCCGCCGGCATGAGCATCTCCTTGACATGCGGCAGCGAGCGGCCGCTCTGCATGAGCAGCTCGAACACGTTGTCGAGGCTCCCCGAGTCGGAGATCCCGGGCTGGAGGAACGGGAAGACATCCGGGAGTCGGTCTCCCCAAACCCCCGGCGTCGCCGCCTTCTCCCTGGCCAGCATCCACGATCGGTTGGACTGGATGGTGTTGATCTCACCGTTGTGGGCGAGGGTGCGGAACGGCTGGGCGTTGTCCCACGACGGGAAGGTATTGGTCGAATACCGCTGGTGGAAGATGGCGAACGCCGTCTCGAAATCGGGGTCGCGCAGGTCCCAGTAGAAGTCCGAGATCTTGGAGGCGGTGAACAGCCCTTTGTAGACCACGGTGCGGCTCGAGGCCGACGGGATGGACAATCCCGGGACATCCGCCCTCTCGATGCGCTTCCGGGACAGATAGAGGGCGCGCTCGAAATCGGCGCCTTCGCTCTCGCTGGTGACGATGGCCTGCTCGATGAGGGGCAAGACGAGTCGGGCGTGATCGCCGAGGACCGAGGGATCGGTGGGGACGGAGCGCCAGAACAAGAGATGCATCCCCTCCGCCTCGATGGCCTCAGTGACCACCGATCGGGAGGCTGCGGCATCGGTCGGCGTGAGGAAGCACATCACCACTCCGAGACGCTCCGGCGACACTTCGAGCCCGTGGGTGGCCAACTCGCGGTTGATCAGTCGATGGGGCACCTGGGTCAGGAGCCCGGCGCCGTCACCGGTGCCGTCTGCCGCCCGAGCCCCACGGTGGTCCAGGTTGACCAGGCACTCGACGGCGAGACGTGTCATCCGGAAGGTCGGCGCGAGATCCCGGGCCGCGATGAACCCGACGCCGCAGGCGTCACGGTCAGGGCCAGGATCGAAGAAGGGTGCCGTCATCACTCCATGGGTGTCTCGGGGAGCGATGAAGTGTAAACCCGGAAAACCCAGGTCCAACCAGGTTTCGTTAGCCTCGCCTCATGAGATTCGGAGCATTCGTGCCACAGGGTTGGCGTCTCGATCTGGTCGGGATCGACAAGAGTCGAGCATTGGGAGACCATGACCGGGGTGGCCCGGCGGATCGAGGAGACCGGGTTCGAGTCGCTGTGGGTCTACGACCACTTTCACACCACTCCCGCCCCGACCCAGGAGGCCACCTACGAGGCATGGACGCTGATGGCATCACTCGCAGCCGTGACAGACACGGTCCGTCTCGGCCAGATGTGCACCTGCAACACCTACCGCCCGCCGTCCTATCTGGCCAAGGTGGCGGCCTCGATCGACGTGATCTCCGGTGGCCGGCTCGAGATGGGGATCGGCGCCGGCTGGTACGAGCACGAGCACGACGGCTACGGCTACCCCTTCCTCGAGCCGGCGCCGCGAATCAAGATGCTGGAGGAAGGCGTCGAGATCATGAAGGCCATGTGGACCGAGGAAGTGGTCGACTATGAGGGCAAGCACTATCGGCTCCAGGGAGCGATCTGTCAGCCCAAGCCTGTCCAGTCGCCACACATCCCGCTCTGGGTCGCCGGCGGCGGGGAGCAACTGACCCTACGGGTGGCGGCCCGGCACGCCCAGTACACCAACTTCGGGATCAAACCCGAGCTCTTCGTCCAGAAATCCGAGGCGCTGGCCGGGCACTGCCGCGACATCGGCCGCGACTTCGATTCGATCACGAGGTCGGCCAACTTCAACATCGTCTGCGCCGAGACCGAGGCCGGTGCCCAGGAGAAGATCCGGGCCGTCGAGAGCCGGATGCAGCAGTACGTCTCGGAGGATCGCGCAGCCGAGCAGGCGAAGCTCTACAAGTACGCCTCCGGCACTCCGGACCAGGTCATCAGCTATCTCAAGGAGTGGGAGGCGCTCGGGCTGGCGTACGCCATCGTCTACTTCCCCGACCCCGCCTACGACTTGTCGAGCCTGGAGCTGTTCGCCCGCGAGGTGATTCCAGCCTTCGCCGGCTGAGCACACATCGTCACTTGAGACCGCTGAGCCGATCCAGAGCCTCGGTGAGTATCTCCTCGTCCTTGCAAAAGGCGAAGCGGACCAGAGAAGCTCCATCATCGGGCCGGTGATAGAAGACACTCGGCGGGATCGCCACCACCCGGGCGGTCTCGACCATGTGACGGCAGAAAGCCCTGTCGTCGTCGAAGCCGAAGCCGTCGAACCCGGCCATCATGAAATACGTCCCCTGCGGGCGGTGTACCTGGAATCCGGCGGCATCGAGCCCATCGGCGAGAAGGTCGCGCTTCTTCAGATAACCCGAGCGAAGATCCTCGTAGAAGCCGGCCGGTGCGCCCATCGCAGCCACCGCCCCGTGTTGCACCGGGGTCGGGGTGGTGAAGGTGAGGAACTGATGGGCGGCGCGTAACCCGGCGGTCAGGGCCGGCGGGGCGACACCCCAGCCCACTTTCCATCCGGTGAGCGAGAACGTCTTCCCGATCGAGGAGAGGGTGAGGGTTCGCTCCCACATCCCCTCATACGTGGCCAGCCTGCGGTGCTCGCCGTCGTAGACCATCTCCTCGTAGACCTCGTCGGTGATGGCGATGACGTCGTATTCGACACAGAGAGAGGCGATGACCGCCAGCTCCTCGTCGGTGAACACCCGACCTGTCGGGTTGTGGGGGTTGTTGACCACGATCGCCTTGGTCTTCGGGGAGAACATCGATCGAAGCTCCTCGAGGTCGATCTCGAATCCCGGTGGCCTCAGGGTCACATACCTCGGCACCGCCCCGGTCATCGAGACGAACACCGGATAGGCGTCGTAGAAAGGCTCGATGAGGATCACCTCGTCGCCAGGGTCGATGAGCCCGAGGAACGATGCAGCGAGGGCTTCTGTGCATCCGCAGGTGATGGTCACCTCCCCGACAGGATCGACCTGCCTCCCCAGAAGCGGCCCGTATCGATCGGCAATGGCCTGCCGCAGCGCCGGCACTCCCTGGCTCGGCGGATACTGGTCGCTGCCGCCCTCGACCAACGAACGAGCGGCGGCATCCTTCACGAACTCCGCCCCCGCCCAGTTGGGGAAGCCCTGCCCGAGGTTGATGGCGTCGTGCTCGAGGGCGAGGGCGGTCATCTCGCTGAAGATGGTGACCCCGAACGAGGCGAGACGGTCGGCGATCGACATGTGCCCGTGAGACTATGCGGCCTCAGCCCAGGTGCTCGAGCGTGACGATCGGGATCTCCCGGTCGGTTCTCGTCTGGTAAACGGCGTAGTCGCCATAGGACGCCACCACCCTCGGCCACCACTCCTCACGTTCGGCAGGCGAAGCGGTCCGTGCGGTCAGCACCACCTTCCGATCAGCGACCCGGGCGCTGACCGACGGATCGGCAAGCAGGTTGAGATACCACTCTGGATGACGATCACGCCCGCCGTAGGAAGCGATCACCAGAAACCTGTCCCCATCCCTCAGGTAGAGCAGAGGAACCGTGTGGGGCTGACCGGTCAGCCTCCCTCGTGTCGTGAGGAGAAGCATGTCGTTCCCGACCAGACGCCTGCCGAGCACCCCGTTCGTCGCCTCGTAGAGCACGCGGTGAAATGCTGACCACCGCTTGACGCCCGAGTCTCTCACCGTGCTGGCCTCAGCCGGCGTCGCTGGACCTGGCCCACAGGTTGATGTCGCCCTCCACCGCGTACCGGTCGATGGCAGCCAGCTCCTCGTCACTGAAACGCGTGTTGTCGACGGCGCGCAGCAGGTCTTCGACCTGAGACCAGCGACTCGCCCCGATGAGAGCCGAAGTGACCCGTTCGTCTCGTAACACCCAGGCCACGGCCATCTGGGCCAGGGTCTGGCCCCGATCTCGGGCGACGTCGTTGAGCGCCCTCACCCGGGCCAGGTTGTCCTCGGACAGCATCGAGCGATCCAGCGCACCTCCTGTTGCCACCCGGGAGTCGTCCGGGACACCATCGAGGTATCGATCGGTGAGGAGCCCCTGGGCCAACGGGGAGAACGCGATGCAGCCGATTCCCAGCTCGCCGAGCACATCGAGAAGCCCATCCTCGACCCATCGATTGAGCATCGAATAGGAGGGCTGATGGATGATGAACGGTGTTCCAAGCCGGGCGAGGATGGCGTGCGCCTCCCGTGTCATCTCCGGGCTATACGAGGAGATCCCGGCATAGAGGGCCTTCCCGGCGCGGACCGCGGTATCGAGTGAGCCCAGTGTCTCCTCGAGCGGCGTGTCCGGGTCGTAACGATGGGAGTAGAAGATGTCGACGTATTCGAGTCCCATCCGCGCCAGGCTCTGGTCCAAGCTGGCCAACAGGTACTTCCGTGAGCCCCATTCGCCATAGGGCCCCTCCCACATGTCGTATCCCGCCTTGGTCGAGATGATCAGCTCATCGCGATAGGGCGCCAGATCCGACGCAAGGAGCGTCCCGAAGTTCCGCTCCGCCGATCCGGGTGGTGGCCCGTAGTTGTTGGCCAGGTCGAAGTGCGTGATCCCCTGGTCGAACGAGTTCAGGATCATGCGCCGACCCTCCTCGGTCAGCGAGTCGCCTCCGAAGTTGTGCCAAAGCCCCAGAGATACCCGGGGCAGGTCGAGACCACTCCGCCCCGATCGGGCATAGGGCATACGGCTGTATCGGTCCGGGTCTGGATTGTGCAACGGACTCACCTCCTGGTCAGACAGTTTCCAATTGTGGCTCGTCCCTCCGTCGACGTCGCGACCTCGACCCCGACGATGGCTCCCACCTGAAGAACCGGATCGCGAGGAGACCGGCCACCACTCCCCAGAGAGCGAGATAGCCGATCTGGGGCCAGTGGAACTGGGCGCCGGTGAGTGTCGGGTCGAAGGCATCTCGGAAGGCCTCGGCGAAGGCCTTGAGCGGGAAGAAGTTGCCGGCTATCTCCATCCACCGCGGCGGGTCCTGGATCGGGAAGAAGATGTTCGAGATGAACGCGACCGGGAGGAGTGTGGCGTTGGTGATCGCGGGGGCGGCATCGCCATTGGGCGAGATCGCCGCCACCAACATCCCGAGAGCGGCGAAACAGCTGACCCCGACGACGAACGTGAGCAGGGCCGCCGGCAGGGTGCGGGCGATGATCTGGACTCCGTAGAAGACCACTCCGGCCGCCATCATCAAGGCCATGGCGAGAAATGCGAGGTAGACCGAGGAGGCCACGCGCCCTGCGATGTAGGCCCACGGCGGGATCGGCGTGCCCCGGATCCGCTTGAGTATCCCGTTGTCCCGTGCAATGGCAGTGCCGATGGCGAGATTGGTGTAGGTGGCCGAGACGGCAGCGAACACGGCGAGGCCGGGGGTGAAGTACTGGGCCGTGGTGATCCCCAGACCTTCGATCTCGTCGTTGCCGAAGATGGCGGTGAACAGCACGAGCAACATCAGCGGGAAGACGATCGTGAAGAATGCTGCGATCGGCGTGCGCCAGAACACCTTGTTCTGATAGCGGAACTGCTGCCAGACCAAAGACGATACCGAGGGCCTGCGTAGGGCTTCAGTGCTCATCGGTCAGCTCCAGATAGACATCCTCCAACGATGGTCGGGTGACCTGGAGTTGTTCCAGCTCCAGGTCTTTGCCGATCGCCCACGTGGTGAGCTCATGGAGCGCCCGGGTAGCGGACTCGGCGCTGACCTCGACCATGTCGCCGTCCACCGTGCTGGCGGTGATTGGCAATTCCTCGGCGCCGACCCCTTCAGGAAGCGCAAATCGGATCATGCTCTTCCCGTCCGCCCGCCCGCCAAGCGTCTCCGGTGTGCCCTCCGCCACGATCTTGCCGCTGTCGATGATGGCGATCCGATCCGCCAGATGCTGTGCCTCATCCATGTAGTGGGTCGTGAGCAGGATCGTCTTGCCGAGGTCAGCCAGGTTCTCGAGGATCCCCCAGGCCTGTCTGCGTGCCGAGGGGTCGAATCCGGTGGTGGGCTCGTCCAGGAAGAGAAGGTCAGGATCGCCGACCAGCCCGAGGGCCAGCTCGAGTCTTCGCTGCTGGCCACCCGACAGGGTCTTGATCCTGGCGTCGGCCTTTTCGGTGAGCCCGACCAGGTCGATCAGATGATCGGCGTCGAGCCGCCTGGGATACATGCCCCCGTAAATGGACAACGCCTCACGCACCGAGAGCTCCCGTTCCACAGCGCCCTCCTGGAGGACGATCCCGATTCGCTCCCGGTAGGCCCGGCCGCCGGTGGAGGGGTCGAAGCCCGAGCACGCTGATGCTGCCGCCATCGGCCGAGCGATGCCCCTCGAGGATCTCCACCGTGGTGGTCTTGCCCGCCCCATTGGGTCCGAGCAGCGCAAACACCTCACCGGTCTCGACCGAGATGTCGACGCCGTCGACGGCCACCACGTCGCCATAGGACTTCCTGAGGCCCGTGACCTCGATTGCCGCCATTTTCGGGATCCTAGGATGCCGCCATGACAGCAGCGTCCGGTCGCAACCGGGCCGGTGGTTGTGGGAATCGACGGGTCCGAGCCGGGCTTCACGGCACTGCGACATGCGGCTCGGGAGGCCGAATGGCGGAATGTCCCGCTGCATGTCGTGCACGTGCTCGATGTCAGCCCGGCCGTTCTCCACCTCGAGGGAGATCGAACGGTCAACACCCGCGAGCTGGCCGAGAGCGACCGGGCCCGGATCTGGGAGCTGGCCGAGCCCGTACTCGAAGACACCAAAGCGGAGGTGGTCCGCGTCGAGACGGGACGGCAACCCGGGAAAGACGCTCATCACATACTGCGACGAGGCCGGCGGGTCGGTGCTGGTGGTAGGACCGCGGGGTCGGGGAAGAGTGGGCCGATGGCTGCTCGGGTCGACCGCCGACCAGGCGGTGAAGACTGCGACTTGCGATGTGCTCGTGGTCAAGCCTGGTGCCGACATTTAGGCCTTATCGCTTGAGTTTTGAGGCGGGCGGGTCGATCCTCTAGCCGTGCATGCACTGTTGTTGGCGGTGTTCATGGCTGTGCTTCCTCCTGGAGGTTCGTTCGTCGATGACGACGGGAACGTCCACGAGGGGGGTATCGAGGCGATCGCCGCCGAAGGCATCACCCGTGGCTGCAACCCACCGGCCAACGACCGTTACTGTCCGGAAAAGACAGTCACCCGGGGCCAAATGGCGGTGTTCCTGGCCCGCGCCCTCGATCTCGGCCCCACCTCCAACGACTATTTCATCGACGACGAGACCAGCCTGTTCGAAGCTGGGATCAACCGTCTCGCCGCCGCCGGGATAACCCAGGGCTGCAACCCGCCGGCCAACAACCGGTTCTGTCCCGACCAGGACATGACCCGTGGCCAGATGGCCGCCATGCTGGCCAGAGCCTTCAACTATCCGGTGTCACACCACAACCGGTTCAACGACGACAACGGTCACATCTTCGAACAGGCGATCCAGAAGATCGCCGCCGCTGGAGTGACCGTCGGCTGCAATCCACCAGCCAACAACCGGTTCTGTCCCAACGATCCGATCAGACGAGACCAGATGGCCACCCTCCTCACCCGAGCCAACCACCTCACCCCCAACCGACCACCGGCGCGACTGCTGCCCACCCCGGGCAACCCTGACGGAAATTCGCCTGTCCCTGTCGCCGGACGGGCGGTGGACACCTCCAACCCGGACATCGTGATCGGCAATGGCTCGCCACAGAGTTGCACGTCTCAGGCCGTGGTGAACGCCGTGGCGCAGGGGGGAATCATCACCTTCGACTGCGGGCCGGACCCGGTGACGATCGTCATGAATGCCACGGCCAAGGTCTTCAACGACACCGGGCCCGAAATCGTCATCGACGGCGGCGGCCTGGTGACGCTCAGCGGGGGCGGCGTGAGACGGATCCTCTACATGAACACATGCGATCCGGCCCAGGTGTGGACCACCCCCCACTGCCAGAACCAGGACCACCCGAGGCTCACCGTGCAAAACCTGGGTTTCATCGATGGGAACAGCACGAGTCATGGTCAGGACCTGGAGGGTGGCGGGGGCGCAATCTGGGTGCGCGGCGGCCGCTTCAAGATCGTGAACTCGGTGTTTGCCCGAAACAGTTGTGCTCCAACCGGGCCCGACGTCGGAGGCGCCTCGGTCAGGGTCTTCAGTCAGCATGACAACCAACCGGTCTACGTCGTCAACAGCACATTCGGCGGCGGCACATCATTTGCCAATACCTGCTCCAACGCCGGTGGCATCAGCAGCATCGGCGTCTCCTGGACCATCATCAACAGCCTCTTCACGGACAACGACGCCATCGGCCGCGGTGCCAACCCGGCCCGAGGAGGCACTCCGGGCGGTGGAAGCGGTGGGGCCATCTATCTCGACGGGAACACCATGACCTTGCGAATCCAGGGCACGAGGATCGAGCGCAACCACGCACAGGAAGGCGGCGGTGGCATCTTCTTCGTCAGCAACGACAGGTCGGGACATCTCGTGATCCAGAGCTCCGTCCTGTCGAACAACCCGAGCGACGGGTTCGAGACGGCCGGCTTCCCGGGCATCTTCTATCTCGGCGACGGGCCGATCCAGGTGACCGACAGCGTGATCGAGGACTGACGGTGACATCGACCGTGCATGCACTGTTGTTGGCGGTGTTCATGGCTGTGCTTCCTCCTGGAGGTTCGTTCGTCGATGACGACGGGAACGTCCACGAGGGGGGTATCGAGGCGATCGCCGCCGAAGGCATCACCCGTGGCTGCAACCCACCGGCCAACGACCGTTACTGTCCGGAAAAGACAGTCACCCGGGGCCAAATGGCGGTGTTCCTGGCCCGCGCCCTCGATCTCGGCCCCACCTCCAACGACTATTTCATCGACGACGAGACCAGCCTGTTCGAAGCTGGGATCAACCGTCTCGCCGCCGCCGGGATAACCCAGGGCTGCAACCCGCCGGCCAACAACCGGTTCTGTCCCGACCAGGACATGACCCGTGGCCAGATGGCCGCCATGCTGGCCAGAGCCTTCAACTATCCGGTGTCACACCACAACCGGTTCAACGACGACAACGGTCACATCTTCGAACAGGCGATCCAGAAGATCGCCGCCGCTGGAGTGACCGTCGGCTGCAATCCACCAGCCAACAACCGGTTCTGTCCCAACGATCCGATCAGACGAGACCAGATGGCCACCCTCCTCACCCGAGCCAACCACCTCACCCCCAACCGACCACCCGGGCGATGCCCCACTCTCCCGGCGGACGACATCTGGAACACCCCGATCGATCATCTACCGGTGCACCCACGCTCGGCTCAGTACGTGTCGTCGATCGGGTCCTCGGCTCATCTCCACCCCGACTTCGGATCCGGTGTCTGGCCGCCCGGATCCAATAGCCCGATCGGGATCCCCTACGTCGAGGTGCCGGCCGGCACTCCTGCCGTGACCGTTACATACACCGCCTATGGCGGCGAGTCGGACCCGGGCCCGTTCCCGATTCCTGCCGGGCGCTCCGATCGAAGGAGGGCCCGATTCGTCGGGCGATCGCCATGTCATCGTCGTCGACCGCTATCGATGCGAGCTCTTCGAGCTATTCGATGCCCATCCGGGACCGGGTTCATCCTGGCGAGCGGCCTCTGGAGCCCGGTATCAGCTCGATTCGTCTCGACTTCGCCCGGATGGTTGGACTTCGGCCGACGCCGCCGGCCTACCGATCTTTCCGGGTCTGGTTCGCTACGACGAAGTCGCCTCCGGACACATCGATCACGCCATCAGATTCACGGCGCCGCAAACGCGATCGGCGCACGTTTGGCCCGCCCGCCACGACGCCTCGAGTTCGTCCAACCTGGCCCTGCCGGCGATGGGGCAGAGGTTTCGCCTCTCGGCCCAGTTCGACATCTCGGGTTTCTCACCTCAGGTGCAGGTGATCCTGCGAGCCTTCAAGGAGTACGGGATCATCCTCGCCGACAATGGCTCCCCGTGGTACATATCCGGGAGCCCGCACCCCAGGTGGGACAACGACCTGTTGCGTGAGTTGAAGGAGATCCCCGGGTCCGCATTCGAGGCGGTCGATGTCTCCTCGTTGATGATCGATCCCGACTCCGGTCGGGCGCGTCAGCCCTGACGCGGCCGCCCGTCGGGGATCTCAGCGACTCAATGCGCGCCAGACCCCGATCGTGGCCAGAAGCAGCGTGACTCCGATCTTGGTGAAATCGATCACCGGCGTCACCTCGACTCTGCTGGGTGTGACCCTGATCATTGCCACCGGACGCCCCTGGGAGAAGCCTCCGCCACCGCCACCCTCTCCACTACCAATCTCGTCGTCGCCACTCTGGCCCTGGCCGGCGCCGAACCCGAAGCCACCGGCCCGCTCCCAGGCGACCGCGGTCACGATGAGGTCGTCGCCGTGTTTGATTGGCTCGGAGAACAACGCGCTCGGGGACGCCTCGCCAAAGAGCCCGGTGAGGGCGTCGCCGATCTGCGAGGCGATCGCCTCCGAAGTCGTCTGATCGTCATTTGCCATCGAGCCACCTCCAGATTCCGGCCAACAGGAGCATCACGGCAGCAGCCAGCCTGACCTCCATCACGTGATCCCGGATCGGGATCACCACACCGCTGTCAGGGAGCCTGACGAGGACGGGTCGGTGATATGTGAAGCCCCCGCCACCATACGAAGTAGTCCATGAGAAACCCGTGTCGGCAAACGTCAACGTGACACCATCGGCGCCATCGACCGTCTGCTCTGATCGAGCGTGTCTGAACCGCAACATGCGACCACCCTACAAACCTCGCGTCATAGCCCGGTCAGCATCTGGTCGACGGGGGCGAAATCGTCGGTCAATGGGCGGGCGTCGTCGATGAACCGGGCCAGGTCGTCACCAGTCAGCCCGACCTCGACCCCGCCTCTGGAGGAGAGTGCCGATCGCACCTCATCGATGTCGATGGGGTCATCCGATCCAACGAGGACGTAATTGCCACCTCGGTCCCCCGTGAAGTAGCTCTCCGGGGCGAACACTGCAACGTGGTCGAACACCTCCCTGAGCGTCGCAGCCTCGGCCCGGGCGAACCGCGCCTCGGGCCGATCGATCACATTGACGGTGTAGAACC
This sequence comes from uncultured Acidobacteriota bacterium, assembly GCA_963843585.1. Lineage (GTDB taxonomy): Bacteria > Actinomycetota > Acidimicrobiia > Spongiisociales > ZC4RG35 > JARDZU01. Next base: position 31,170 of record CAWJLJ010000002.1, on the reverse strand, counting down.
CTCCCGGCGCCAGCGAGTCACCGATCATCTCGACGAACTCCACCGTGGTGAGATGCCACGGCACGGTGAGGCCGTTGAACGCGTCACCGACTACGACATCGACCGAGCCCGGAGCAACTTCTGTGATCGATCTCCGCGCGTCGTTCACGATCACCTCGGCCTCGTCCTCGAACCCGAGATGACGTCGGCCGATATCGACCAGGGAGGCATCGATCTCGAGGACCCGGTGCTCGGTGCCCGGTCGTGTGGCAGCCAGATACCCGGGCAAGGTGAATCCCCCACCACCGATGGAGACGACCTCGAGAGGGCCCGATGGCATCTCGACATCGATCAGGTCGGCCATCACCCGGATGTAGCGAAACTCGAGATGGGTCGGGTCCTCGAGGTCGACGTAGCTGTTGTGACCACGATCCAGGATCAGCAGTCTCCCCGATGGGCGCGCGGTGTCGGCGACCACGTCGGCGCAGTGGTAAGACGTCTCGTATTGGCACGGGCCGTCGAACACGAGGGCCAAGCCGCTGAGGAGGAGCAGCGCTACGACGGGTGCGGTGACGGTCCAGACGCTCCGACCGACCCACACGGCCACCCCGAGCGCGACCAGCACCACGCCGACGACGATCACGATCGGCCGTGTTGGGAAGGCGGCGATCAGGACAAACCCTGTCACGAAGGTGCCGAATATGGCGCCGGCGGTCCCGATGGCGGAGTACGTCCCGACGACGGCACCGGTCTCGGTCAGCGAGGCGAGCCTGATCTTGACCACGATCGGTGGGATCGCCGACAGGACCGCGGCAGGCGCGAAGAACCCGATCAGGCTGAGGCCGACGATCGAAACCGGCCCGGTCGAAGCGGCAGGGCCAACGAGGTCCACGAGCAATGGAGAGGCCACCGCCGTCAACCCGCCGGCCACCAGGAGAGGGCCGATGAGGCGACGGGGGTCGCCGCGATCAGCCGCCCGCCCCCCGGCCCACGCTCCCACGGAGATCCCGGCGAGGATCACACCGATGATGCCCGTGAACACCTCGAGACTGACTCCCAGGTAGGGCGCAAGCAGTCGCCCGGCCAGGATCTCGAGGATGAGGACCGCGGCGGATGTGATGAAGACGAGTGACCGGGCGAGGAGCTGTGGCAACCGCCGGAGTATGCCCTACGCCACCACCTAGGCGGCGTACGATGCCGCCGATGCGGAGGTGGTGTCACGTCGGGGTGTTGTTGCTGCTGGCTGCATGCACCTCCGAAGCGGGGACCGAGACCACGACGACGACGCAATCGCCCACGACGACTGCTGCGCCCGCCCCGACCGCCACGATTGCACGGCCGGACACCGATCAACTCCTCGAGGACCTCGACGCCAGCCTTTGCCCCGACTCGGAGTTCACCTGTGTGACGCTCGACATGCCGATGAATCACTTCGATGCCGCCGACGAGCGCACCATTCCGGTGACATTCGCCGTGCTGCCCGCCACCGGGGAAAGACTCGGAGCGTTCGTGACCGCCACCGGGGGCCCGGGCAGCTCCGGGATCGCGGTGGCCGATTCCTACACCGATGCCCTCGACCCCGCCATACCCGAGTCGTATGACATCGTCTTCTTCGATCAGCGGGGTGTCGCCATGTCTGGTGGCCTCTCCTGCCCGCAGGCGGCTGCGGCCTATTACCGGGTCGATGCGACGACCGCTCTCGGCTTCGACCAGGAAGCGCTCACCTCGGCCGCCTCCACCTTCGCCGACGACTGTGTTGTCGAGATGGGCGATCCGGAGATGCTCCCCTATCTGGGGACCGATCAGGCCGCCGAGGACCTCGAGGTGTTCCGGGACATCTTTGGCTACGAGCAGATCGTCCTCTACGGCGAGAGCTATGGCACCCAGCTATCCCAGACCTATGCCGCCGCCCACGGGGATCGTGTCGCCCGATTGGTCCTCGACGGGACTGTCGACCTCACCCTGGAGGGACTCGACTTCTTCCAGGAGCAGGCAACGGCCTTCGGGGACACACTCCAGTCGACGCTGGACTATTGCGCCGAGGACGAGTTCTGCGCCGCCGACCTCGGCGTCGCCCCCGACCAGGCCTACGACCAGCTCCTCGCGTTACTGGCCGAAGGGCCGCTCACGGCGCAATACCCCTTGCCCAGCGGTGGGTTCGAGGAGCGCACCTTCGGTCTCGGAGACCTCGAGGTAGTGGCCAGCGGGCAGATGTATTCCGAGGACGACCGGATGATGTTCCTGCGCGCCCTGGCGGCCCAGAGCGGCCGGGGCGATCTGGTGCCCCTGCTACGGCTCCTCTATCTCAACCTGGGGATCGACGCCGAGACCGAGGCCGTGATCGAAGACCCGACCTACTCGGACGCCATCTACTACGCAGTCGAATGCCTCGACTACCACTACCCCGGATCGACGCCGGACGAGAAGGCGCAGGCCTTCTTCACGGCAGGCGCCGATCTCAACCCGGGCCGGCTCGGCATCCTGTTCTTCGGGGATCTGCCCTGTGCCTTCTGGCCCAATGCCAACGAGGATGCGACCCGCCCGGAGGCGCTGGTCGCGGCGGGAACGCCCACGGTGGTGTTGGGCGCGACCGCGGACCCTGCCACGCCGTACCAGCAGGGAGTCGATGTCTCCGGCCGTGTCGAGGAGGGGTATCTCATCAGCCAGCAAGGCGGGCCACATGTCATCTTCGGGCGGGGCAACGAGTGCCCGGACGACGCCGTCAGCGGCTTCATCCTGGAGGGCACCGCCCCCGAGGTGACTGAATGCGAGGGAGATGTCGTCGGGTACTACATAACCCTGCTCCCGATCTCCATCGATGAGTTCGACAGCGCCGAGACGATGCTGGACTCAGTCGAGTTCGAGATCTTCTACATGCCCGAGTACTACTGGTGGGACACTGTCACCGACACGCCCGCCGGGCTGCAACCAGGGCGGTGTCATCACGTTCACCGCCCAGGAGGAGACCGACGGGTTCATCCTCGAGGAATGCGTCTTCATGGAGGGCCTGACCCTCACCGGCGAGGGCTCTTACAACTGGGACGAGGACATCTTCACGCTCGACGTCCAGATCGGCGCGGCTGATTGCCACTACTCCTACGAGCGCTCCGGCGAGGAGTACACCGTCGAGGACAACTGCCCGACCGATCAGTTCAGCAGCTAGAGGACTCGCCGCGCCTGCTGCAGGGTGCTCAACGCGGAGAGAGTCGACTCCGCACCCTGGTTCATGTTCGGCCCGTTCACAGTCAGGCCGTCGCAGCATCCGCCGGTTTCGAAGTCGTAGAGCACCACGTCGCCGTCATTGTCGGCGACCAGCCACCGGGCAGCTCTCAACACACCGTCCCTCCATTTGTCGTCACCTGTGAGCAGCCAGGCCCGAGTGCAGGCATCCGCCATGGCCGCCGCCTCCACTGGTTGCTGGTCATAGCCGGGCCGGGCCTCGCCCGGTGCCCAGCCACCGACCGGCGCGAAGCTGTAGTGGTCGTCGTAGGTTTCGATCGTCACCAGCCACTCGAGCAGCCGAAGGCCGTCTTCGACGAGGCGGTCGTTTCCGAGTGCGCTACCGGCCGCGATGAGGGCTTCCGGGATTCGGGCGTTGTCGTAGGCAAGTCGCGGCTCGGGCCAGGGCCATCCGGGATCATCGGAGACGTGGAGAACCTGGACCCACTGTGTGAGTGCCTTCCTGGCCCCAGCATCCTCCGGATCCCCGGTGAGCACCTCGGACGCCCCGAGGATCGCAAAAGCGTTGGCTCGCGGCGACGTCGACGCGAAGCCCTCCTGCCGGTGGAACAATCCCAGTGCAGCTCGACGCATCCACTCCTCCGGTCCCAGTCGGGCGGCCGAGCCCAGGCTCCAGATGGCCCGACCCTGTGAATCGTCGGATCCGATCTCGTCGGCCCACGACTCGTCCGCTCCTCGCCGGTTGTGGAAACCGCCCTGGGGAAGGGCTGCATCCGCCACAAAACGAAAATACACCCGGGCCAGCCCGATGACGTCGGCAGAGGCTATCTAGCTCACGGCTGAGCAGGATCAGAGCCCGAGCGTTGTCATCGGTGCAGTAGCCATGCTCGGGCCGTGGCGTCGTATACCGGGCGTGCTCCCAGAGACCCACGTGGTCTGTCATCCGCCGCAGGTGTTGGAAATTGACAGCCGGGAGAGCCTCGATGACATCGAGGATGCCAGTGCCGGCGAACACCGACGACAGATTCGTCGGGTTCACCCGACCTTGGCCAGACCGGCGGCACGCCGACCGGAGGAGAATGGAGCCACCAAGGTCTGACGCTCGACGAGCGTGGATGCGATGGCTTCGTACCGATCCGCCACGACCGGCCAGTGGAGAGTCGAACCGATGGAGATAGCCATCGTCGCCATTCGAGCCGCCACCCCGGGCTCTGAGAAGAGGCTGCGCAAGGCGATCGCCATCGCTTCGGGATCGGAGTGGGGGACCAGGGCGCCGGCACCGGTGCCGAGCATCTCTACCGCGTGGGGGAAGTCCGTTGCTACCACTGGCTTTCCGGCGGCCAGGGCCTCGACCAACACACCCGATGTGACCTGTTCCGTCGACTCGTAGGGAAGAAGCACAACGTCGGCCTGTCGTATCTCCGCAGCAAGGGAGTCGGTATCCAGATAGCGGCTGTCGAACTCGACGACATCTTCCAGACCCAGAGCGTGCGCCTTCGCCTTCAGCCCATCCAGATAGGAATCGCCCTGGGCCGCCTGCACCTTGGGGTGTGTCTTGCCGAGGATCACGTAGCGGGGAAGCGGCTGCAGATCCTTCACGGCGGCGAAGGCATCGAGAGCTGTTTCCAGCCCTTTGCCCGGCCCGATCAATCCCCAGGTCAGGACGACCGGTCGCGGCCCGGTGGCAGCGCCCGGAACGGCCAGTGCGGGCATCGCCCCGTGAGGAACCATGGTCACTCGGTCGGAGTCGAGGTCGTACCTGTGCCGCAACCGCTGGAGGGCAGTGTCGCTCATCACGACCGTCTGCCCCGCCAGGTCGACGATCCTCTCCAGAATCCGCTTCTGTCTCAATGTCGGCTTGTCGAGCACCGTGTGCAGCGTGACGATCGTGGGGACCTCCAGGGCGGAGATGAGGTCCACTATCTCGTCGCCGTCCGGCCCGCCATAGATCCCATACTCGTGTTGGAAGAAGACGATGTCGTGCCGATTCAGGATTCGAACCGCCTGCTGCAACGAAGATCGATCACCGTTGACGTGTTGGAACACGACTTCGGGTCGTGACCTCTCGAGTCGGCTGTCCCCGAGACTCACCACCCCGAGACCCTCTCCCGATCCTCGCTCGTCTGCCATGGCCCCGCGCAAAGCAGCGGTGAAAGTGGCCAAACCGCAGACGGTCGGTGGATAGGTGCTGACGAATCCGATCGACGAGAGGTTGGCTTGGCTTTGTTTCATACAGATCTCCGTGATGTGAACGACCGGTGAATGCGTCGGCTGTTGTTGAGCCACAGCAATTCGCCGGCTACGGAGAGCTGCATTCCATGAGCCCTGCGGGATAACGAAAGACTGGCACCGAGGCCGCGTCGAAGTCATACCGTACCAGAGATCCCGCCCAAGCCTCTATCGCGCCCACCCACCCCGGGCGATCAGGGCCTATCGGCCGCGAGCTCGGGGTGGTTCTCGAACTCCACGACCAGGTCGCCTTCAACGAGCTCGACCCGAATCGTGGCGCCGTCCTGGATCTCCCCGCCGATCAGAGCACGCCCGATGCGAGTCTCCAACTCGTGGGAGATGAAGCGCCGCAACGGTCTGGCGCCGTAGACAGGGTCGAATCCCTGCTCGGCGATGAACTCCATGGCGGCCTCGCTCACCTCGAGCTTCGTGTTCCTCTCGGCGAGCCTGTTCCTGACATCGTCGAGCATCAGGTCGACGACCCTCTCGATCTCCTCCAGTGTCAGTGGCTTGAACAGCACCACATCATCGACCCGATTGAGGAACTCGGGTCTGAAATGGCGTCGCAGCTCGCCGGTGACCATCTCTCTCGCCTCCGGCTTGATCTCGCCCGCCGGCGTGATCCCCTCCAGCAGATATTGGGAGCCGATGTTCGAGGTCATGATGATGACCGTGTTCCGGAAATCGACCGTCCTCCCCTGCGCGTCCGTGAGTCTCCCGTCGTCGAGCACCTGGAGCAGCGTGTTGAACACGTCCGCATGGGCCTTCTCGATCTCATCGAAGAGCACCACCGAGTAGGGCTTCCTCCGAACGGCCTCGGTGAGCTGTCCGCCCTCCTCGTACCCGACATACCCCGGAGGCGCCCCGACCAGGCGGCTCACGGTGTGCCGCTCCTGGTACTCGCTCATGTCGATGCGGACCATGTTCTCCTGGCTGTCGAAGAGAGCCGAGGCCAGTGCCTTGGCCAGCTCGGTCTTCCCAACCCCGGTAGGCCCGAGAAACACGAAGGAGCCGATGGGTCGGCGAGGGTCCTTGATCCCTGAACGGGCACGGATGATGGCGTCGGCGACGAGACGGACCGCCTCGTCCTGACCAACCACCCTCTCGTGGAGGATCGAGTCGAGTCGCAGGAGCTTCTCGCGTTCGCCCTCCTGGAGTCGGCTGACAGGGATGCCGGTCCACCGTGACACGATCCCTGCGATCTCCTCCTCGGTCACGACCTCGCGCAGGAGACGATGCTGACCCTGTTCTGCGGCCAGCTTCTCCTCCATCTCTCTCAGCTTGCGCTCGAGGTCGGGAAGGTCACCATGACGCAGCTGGGCGGCGCGGTCGAGGTCGTAGTTCCTCTCGGCCTCCTCGGCCTCCCGATGCACCCGTTCGATCGAGGCGCGAAGCTCCTGCACCTCCCTCAGGATCTGCCGCTCCGACTCCCACTGCCCGCGCATCGCCGCCGCCTCTGTCTTCAGGTCGGCCAGCTCTCTCCGCAGCTCCTCCAGACGCTTCTTGCTGGCGGCGTCCTTCTCCTTGCTCAGCGCTGCCTCCTCGATCTCGAGCCTGGTCACACGCCGGGTGAGCTCGTCGAGCTCGGCGGGCATGGAGTCGATCTCGGTGCGCAGCATGGCGCACGCCTCGTCGACGAGGTCGATCGCCTTGTCGGGAAGGAATCGGTCGGTGATGTACCGATGGCTGAGGACGGCGGCGGCAACCAGCGCCGAGTCCTGGATCTTCACGCCGTGGAAGACCTCGAATCGCTCGCGCAGACCGCGGAGGATCGAGATGGCGTCCTCCACGTTCGGCTCGTCGACCAGCACGGTCTGGAAGCGCCGCTCGAGCGCGGCGTCCTTTTCGATGTGCTTTCGGTACTCGGCAAGCGTGGTGGCCCCGATCATGTGGAGCTCGCCACGGGCCAGCATCGGCTTCAACATGTTCCCGGCGTCCATCGCCCCTTCGGCCGCACCGGCGCCGACGACCGTGTGGAGCTCGTCCACGAACAGCAGGATCCGGCCCTCCGCTGCCTTCACCTCGCCGAGGACGGCCTTGAGACGCTCCTCGAATTCACCCCGGTACTTGGCGCCGGCGATCAGGGACGCCCATGTCGAGGGCGAACACCGTCTTGTCCCTGAGCCCTTCGGGGACATCACCTCGCATGATGCGCTGGGCCAGTCCCTCGACGATGGCGGTCTTGCCCACTCCCGGGTCACCGATCAGGACCGGGTTGTTCTTGGTCTTCCTGGACAGGATCTGGATGGCCCGGCGAATCTCGGTGTCGCGACCGATCACCGGGTCGAGCTTCCCGCTCCGGGCGTCGGCGACCAGGTCCCGGCCGTACTTCTCCAGAGACTCGTACGCCGACTCTGGAGTTGCCGAAGTCACCCGCTGGTTGCCCCGGATGGCGGTCAGTGACTCGAGGAAACGATCCCGTGTGATGCCCTGCTCGGTCAGTGCGCGCTTGGCGGCCGTGTCCGCCTCACCGAGAAAGGCGATGATGAGATGCTCCACCGACACGTACTCGTCCTTGAGACGCGTCGCCTCCCTCTCTGCCGTGTCCAGGAGCCTGGCCAGACGTTGTGTCACCCGGATCTCACCGGGTGACACACCCGGGCCGCTGACAGTCGGGCGCTTGGCGAGCTCGGCCTCCATCTCAGCAACGAGACGGGCGGGCTCGCCACCGGCTTGCGAGACGAGACGAGGCACAAGGCCTTCGGGCTGCGTCAAGAGGGCGAGGAGAAGATGCTCGCCGTCGACCTCGGTGTGCCCGAGCCGAACCGCGATCGGACTGGGCTTCGGAAAGCGCCTGCTGCGATTTTTCGGTGAGTCGATTCAGATCCATGACGAACCCCAATCTATTTCACACCGCCCTATTTCGTACCCGGACGCCGGCCGCAGGTAAACCAAGTAGCCCGGTTGTGCGTGTTAGGTGGGTGAGCACGATTCAGGAATCGAGGAGACACGTGCCTTCGACAGAGATCGGGGCGCTCGACGTCGAGCCCTTCGAGAGCTTCTACCGGCGTGAATACGCCCGGATGGTGGCAATCGCGCGCGCCCTCCTGCGGAGCGGCTCCTCGGCTGAGGATCTCGCCCAGGAATCGTTCGTGGCGGCGCACCGTAACTGGGATCGGGTGTCGGGTTACGACGATCCCGGGGCCTGGGTGCGCCGGGTGCTGATCAATCGGGCAACGTCGTTTCATCGCAAAGCCGGTGCCGAGCTGCGGGCACTCACCCGGCTCGGGGGCCACGTTGAAGACACGCTTCCTGAGCTGAGCCCGCGAGGCACCGAGGTGTGGGATGAGGTCAGGAAACTCCCGAGACGACAGGCCCAGGCCACGGTGCTGCACTACGTCGACCAGCTCTCGATCGAGGAGATAGGCGAGGTCATGGGTGTGAGCGCGGGTGCGGTGAAAGCACATCTGCACAAGGCGAGGGCCCACTCGAACAAGCGTCTGGTGGCATGGGGCGAGGAGACGACATGAAGCATCTCGACGAATTCGAGCAGAGGATGGAACAGGCCGCCCAGGAGGTGCGCCAGTCCGCCAAGCACGCCGTGCCGCCCCCGTTGGAAACCGGGGCACGCCGCCCCCTCCCCCGCGGATGGCTGATCTTCGCCGCCGCCTTCGGTGTGGTGATCGTGACTCTCGGTGTGCTCCCGATGATCTCGACCCCCGAGGATTCCGGGCCTGCCAGCGGGTCCACCCCCACAACAACTCCGGCCGTCGCATCGACCACCGTGCCCGAACCGGTCACGACGGCGCCCGCCACCGTTCCTTCAACCGTCGCCGACGACTGCTCGGCCGCCGGGCTGCCGATGCCTGCGGAGCAGGAGGGCCTGCCGGCGCCGGTCGCCGACGCAAGACGAGCGATCGCGGCCGCTGCGATTGCCTGCGACTACGAGGCGCTCGAGGCTTTGGCCTCTCCCGATTTCGTCACCAGCTTCGGCGGTGGCGGATTCGAGAACATCCCGATGTGGGAGGAAGAGGGCACCTATCCGGCGCTCGCCCTTCTCGTCGAGCTGTTCGACACTCCGTATGCCTTCGAGGACTACGAGGACCTCCCGCGTCACTATTACTGGCCGTCCGCCTTCGTATACGACTCGTGGGAAGAGATCCCGCCCGCCGACATGGAGGCGCTCCTCACCGTCTACACCCAGGAGGAGCTCGACCAGTCGGCCGAATTCGGGGCATACGCCCTCTGGCGCATCGGCATCACCGAGACCGGTGAGTGGAGATTCTTCGTCGCAGGAGACTGAGGGTCGGCTGGTAGGTTGCCGCCGATGAATTGGGGACGGCTCTTCTTCGGCCTGCTCATGGTGGCGGTTGGCATCGTGCTCCTCCTCGACAACGCCGGTGTGCTCGATGCCGGGGAGATCTTCAGCACCTGGTGGCCGGCGGTCCTGATTCTCGCCGGAATCCTCACCTTCGCCGCCAACCCCCGACACTGGCCGGTGGCCCTGATCATCACCGGAGTCGGGGTGGCATTTCTCCTCTCCAACCTCGACATCGTGGACATCGGCAGACTTCGTCATCCCGGCTGCCATCATCCTGGTCGGGCTCCTCGTGATCTTCGGACGTGGCCTCGGCTCGCGGACCGAGGCCGGCGATCGTGTCAACAGCTTCAACGTCTTCTCCGGCAGTGAGATCGCATCGCACTCGAAGCAGTTCCAGGGCGGGAGCATCTCTGCGGTGTTCGGTGGGGCAGAGGTGGATCTCCGTGACACGGTGCCGGCGCCGGATGCCGAGCTCGACGTGTTCGCTGCCTTCGGGGGGGTGGAGGTAACCGTGCCGGAGGGCTGGAATGTCGTCACCCGTGGTCTGCCGCTGTTCGGGGGCATCGAGAACGCGACTGCCAAGGAGCCGGTCCCGGCAGATGCTCCCACCCTGGCGGTCAACGCCACCGTCCTGTTCGGCGGGCTCGAAATCAAGCATTGACCGCCCGACTCAGCAGACGGGCCCTCAACCGGACCACCCTGGGCCGCCAGTTGTTGCTCGAGCGGGCGAAGCAAACACCGGGCGAGGCGATGGAGCTTCTCGTGGGGATGCAGGCTCAGAATCCCCACGACCCGTACTTACGCGCTGTGGTCCCGGCTCGAGGGTTTCGCGCCCGAGGACCTCTCGGGCATGATCGAGCGCCGCGAGGCGCTTCGAGGTGCTCTCATGCGAGCCACCCTGCACATCTCCACGACACCCGACTTCATGTTCCTGCGCTCACACCTCCAGGAGACCCTGGCCGCCGTCCTCGGATCCACCTCATTCGCCAAAGACACGGCAGGCATGGACCGGGCGGTGCTTCTCGACAAGGGCCGGTCGTTGCTGGAGGAGCATCCGATGACCCGTGCCGATCTGGCACGAGCGCTCGAAGAAAGGTGGCCGGGGATCCCGGGGAACTCGATGGCCCAGGTCGTCACCTACCTGCTGCCGGTGATCCAGGTGCCACCACGCGGGTTGTGGGGTCGATCCGGGGCCGCCACCTGGACAACGCTCGAAAGCTGGGTCGGTAGCGGCTTGCCCAACGTGAGGGACCTCGAGACGATCGTCATGCGGTACCTGGCCGTTTTCGGGCCGGCCACGATCTCAGACATGAGGGTGTGGTCGAGGCTCAACGGTCTCCGCCAGGTGGTCGACGGGATGCGCGATCGTCTTCGCTCCCTTCAAGGCGAGGACGGCTCCGAGCTGCTCGATCACCCCGATGCCCCCATCCTCGATGAAGACACGCCTGCCCCGCCCCGCTTCCTTCCCGAGTACGACAACGTCCTCCTCGGTCATTCCGACCGCTCTCGATTCTTCACTCCCGGGATCGTGCCCCCGGGCTGGGCGGGCAACCTCCTGGTCGACGGGATGTTCAGTGGATGGTGGAAGATCGAGCCGGAACGGCAAGAAATCGCAGCTCGAGGTGCATCTCCTAGCGCACAGGTCTCTCCCGCTGAGGTGAGGGCCGTCGGGGAGGAAGCGGAGCGCTTGCATCTCTTCGCCGCGCCCGATGCCGCACTTCGTGAGATCCTCGTCCGCGAGGACGGCTGACTCGTCATTCAACCCGCTGGACAAATGCGAGGACGTGTGCCAAGGTTGGATTTGAAAGGCCCGAAGGGCGGCGAAAGTCGTTCATCGGGCTTTTCTCTAATCCACGGAATCTGCTCCGTGGCCGCGGCAAGAAGGGACACGAGATGACATCGACAGGTGAACCACCTCGTCTGACCCAAGAGGGCCGTGTGCTCCTCGAGGAGCGCGCCCGTCGTCTCGAAGAGGAAACGATCCCTGCGCTCGTCGAGGCGATCGAAGAAGAAGACGATGAGATGGCGCCCAGACTCGAGCAAGACCTCGCACTTCGTGAGCTGGAGCAACTGAAGTACGTCCTTGCGACCGCCGGCAATGTCTACGACATCCCCGAGGATCCCGGCATCGTCCAGGTCGGTGACCGGGTGACCATCCGACTCGATGACGGGGAAGAGGTCCGCCACCTGATCGTGGACCCTGCCGAGGCCGGTCTCGACACCATCCGAATCTCATCCGACTCACCCCTTGCCACCGGAATCCTCGGCCATGGGGTGGGGGAGGAAGTCACCATCGAAGCGCCCAGCGGTCCCTACACCGCCACCATCGTCGAATCGGCACGCGCCGGCGACTGAGAGAGTCTCAGGCCAGGAAGGGGTGAGTCAGGGCACTGCCAGGCTGTCCGCCACCCACGACGAGATCTCATCCACAGTCCGGACACCGCGTTCCCAAGACGACCACCCGTTGGTCAGGACCGCGATCACATATCCCCCCTGGCGCCCTGGGCGGGCGACGTAGCCCACCGAATTGGCCACCCCGCCGGCGAAGCCATTCTTCTGGCCGACCGTCCAACCCTCCGGAACTCCACGGGTGATACCCCAGGTCTGCTCGGACACCACCGAGGTCATGAGGTCCCAGGCGATTTCACGATCCGCCCTCTCGAGCGGGCCCCAGTCGCCGAGGATGACCTGGCGAACGAGATCTCCCTGATCCTTCGCCGAGGTGGTGGTCCGGCCCCAGGCGGCACCATCGTCACCCACGGTCGTTGTCTGGGTGAGCTCGAAGATCCTGGCCTGCCGGGCATACCAGGGCGATCCCCCAAAACTGCTCCACAGTGCTCTCACCGGCTCGTCGGCAGAACGAGTGATCATGGGTCGCAGTTGGCCCAGTTCCCATGAGGTGACGGCGCGCCCGTCGGATCGAGCCTCCAACAACGTGCCCGCCATGACCATGACCTTGAAGACCGAGGCGGTGCGCAGCCTCTCTTCAGGATTCATCCAGTAGGCACATCCCGTTCTCGTGTCGTAGGCATATGCGGCGAACCGTTGGCCGGGAAAGCGCCTGAAAAGAGACTCTGCTCGGGCTTCGGTGAAAGGATCTTGCGAGACACGGATCCAAGCCCAGCGCGGTCACCACCACTCTGGCGAACTCGGCACGGGTCACCGGTGTCCTGCCCCCGAACAGGCCGTTGCTCGAGTCCCACAGACCGTGGTAGGCGGCAATTCGAGCTGCCCGGTGATAGAACCGGGTAGCCGTGTCCGTCCAAGGGGAGCGAAACGAATCGGGGGCATTCAGAGCCAGGGTGTTGACCAGCATCTTGGCGATCTGGCCGCGTTGAAGAGGCTCCGACGGGCAGATGTGCCGGTTGACCGGTGGGTCGCATCCACTGATCACACCGGCGCGTGCCAGCAGGTTCGCCAGGCCCGAGGCGGCTCCGCCCCAGATTGGATCATCGTCGACGAAGTAGTCGTGATCAGTCGAGGGATGAGTCGGAAGTGACCCGGCGTGGCGGCCAACGCCGACAAGGATCTTGACCGCCTCGATCCGGTTGAGGACACGATCCGGGCAGATCCTGGTGTTGGCTGGTGGGTTGCACCCGTGAACGATGCCGTTTTCGGCCAGCCACTCGAGATATGGCTCGCCCGGGTGCCCGTCGTCATCTGTGAAGGGGCCGAGATCCGAAACCTGAGCGTCCGCAACGTCGGGGACCATCCAGAAGCAAATCGACACCAGACACCCAGCGGCGACAATTCGGAGACCCACAGACAACTTGCCCGTGATTGTGCCAGCGCGGCGTGACCGACGCACGACCCGCACCTTTGCTCCCGGCATACAACACAAATAGTGTTCCTGCGTTCTCGACGGGAGTGGAAGTGGAGGTTGACCGTGCCGGATGAGTTCTTTGCCGATGTCCCCGGGCCGATCGGGTTCGGAGGGCTCGACTCCGACGACGCACTCGCCTTCCACGTCTACGAGCCCGACCGTGTGGTCCTTGGGAAGCGGATGGAGGATCACCTCCGGATAGCCGTCTGTTACTGGCACTCGTTCAATTGGCCCGGCAGTGATGTGTTCGGCGCCGGCACCCTCGATCGACCCTGGCTGAGTGGACAGGGGGACCCGATGGACGCCGCCCGGCAGAAGATGGATGCGGCATTCGAGTTCTTCTCCAAGCTGGGCACCCCCTTCTTCTGCTTCCACGACGTGGACATCGCCCCGGAGGCCGACACATTTGCCGGGTCGGCCGCCAATCTCGAGACCATGGTGGATTACGCCGAGAAGAAGATGGCCGACACCGGGGTGCGTCTGCTCTGGGGCACAGCCAATTTGTTCTCCCACCCCCGCTACGCGGCCGGGGCGTCGACAAACCCCGACCCCGAGGTTTTCGCCTACGCGGCGGCCCAGGTGAAGCACGCCCTCGAGGCGACGTACCGGCTCGAAGGGGCAAACTACGTCCTGTGGGGGGGCCGGGAGGGTTACGAGACCCTGCTCAACACGGACCTGAAGCGGGAAGGTGAGCAGTTCGCCCGGTTCCTGACCATGGTGGCCGAGCACAAGCACAAGATCGGCTTCACCGGGACGCTTCTCATCGAGCCAAAGCCCGCCGAGCCGACCAAGCACCAGTACGACTACGACAGCCAGTCCGTCCACGGGTTCCTGGAGCGCTTCGACCTCGTCGACGAGTACAAGGTCAACATCGAGGGGAACCACGCCACGCTGGCCGGGCACTCGTTCCATCACGAGGTCGCCTACGCCGTGGCCAACGGGATCTTCGGGTCCATCGACGCCAATCGGGGCGACTATCAGAACGGCTGGGACACCGACCAGTTCCCCAACTCGGTCGACGAGCTGTCACTGGCCATGTACGAGATCTTGCGAGGTGGTGGATTCACCACAGGGGGCTTCAACTTCGACACCAAGTTGCGCCGCCAGTCGATGGATCGGACCGATCTGTTCCACGGTCACATCGGCGGGATCGACACGCTGGCCCGGGCACTGCTGGTGGCGGCCGACATGATCGAGTCGGAGACCCTCTCCGGCCCACTCGAGAAGCGATACGAAGGATGGTCGGCGGACCTGGGCTCGTCGATCCTGGCCGGTGAGGAGACCCTCGAGTCACTCGAAGCGAGGGTGGCAGCAGGAGACATCGACCCGGCACCGGTGTCCGGCAACCAGGAGCTCCTCGAGAACCGGGTCAACAGGGTCATCTGGTCCTCGGGGCGCTGATAGGCGGTGCCCGAGGACGTTGCGAGACGGCAGTTGACCGCTTTTGGTGCCCCATGAGCCTCGTCCTCGGAATCGACACCTCCACCACCGCCACCAAGGCGATCCTGGTCGACCGATCGGGAGTGGTGAAAGGGGTCGCCTCGGCCAACTACGGATACGAGACACCGCAACCGCTCTGGTCTGAGCAAAGCCCCGAATCGTGGTGGGAGGGCACTGCGTCCTCGATTCGAGATGTGATGGAGGCGACCGGGACTTCACCCGGCGATATCGAGGCGGTCGGGCTCACCGGACAGATGCACGGCTCGGTGCTCCTCGACGGAGAGGGCGCCGTGGTCAGGCCGGCCATCCTCTGGAACGACCAGAGGACCGGGCCCCAGTGCGACGAGATCCGGCGCCGCATCGGGAAGCAGAGGCTGATCGAGATCACGGGCAACGATGCCCTGACCGGGTTCACCGCCCCGAAGTTGTTGTGGGTCCAGGAGCACGAGCCCGAGAACTGGGCACGGGTGCGTCACGTGCTCCTCCCCAAGGACTACGTCCGATTCCGCCTCACCGGCGACTACGCGGTCGATGTCGCCGACGGGTCGGGGACGATTCTCTTCGATCTGAAGTCGAGGACATGGTCGCCCGAGGTGATCGAAGCCCTCGGCATCGCCGCAGACCTCCTCCCCGCCGCTCACGAGGGGCCCGACGTCACCGGGACAGTGAGCGCCGACGGGGCCGACAGCGACCGGGCTGCTGGCAGGCACGCCCGTCGTGGCCGGCGGCGGCGACCAGTCCGCCAATGCCGTCGGCGTCGGGGCAATCGCACCGGGGGTGGTGGCACTCTCTCTCGGGACTTCGGGCGTCGTTTTCGCCACGACCGACGGCCCTGCCGTCGAGCCAGAAGGACGGGTCCATGCCTTCTGCCATGCCGTCCCCGGTCGCTGGCACATGATGGGCGTCATGCTGTCGGCTGCCGGCAGTCTCCGATGGCTGCGGGATGCAGTCGCACCCAATATCTCGTTCGACGACCTGGTGGCGGGGGCGGCGGAGGTCCCACCCGGGAGCGACGGCTTGCTCTTCCTCCCCTACCTCACAGGTGAGCGCACTCCTCACCCCGATCCTCTGGCCCGGGGCGCCTTCGTCGGGCTCACGGTCCGTCATGACCTGCGCCACATGACCCGTGCCGTGATGGAGGGTGTCGCCTTCGGGTTGCGGGACGGTCTCGATCTGATGGTCGCCGCCGGGATGGCCGCTCCCTCGCAGATCCGTGCGTCGGGAGGTGGGATGCGAAGTGCCCTGTGGAGGCAGATCCTGGCCGACGTGCTCGACGCCGAGATTGCGGTCGGTCGGCACCGAAGAGGGGGCTGCCTACGGAGCTTCCCTGCTGGCCGCCGTCGGCACGGGGTGGTTCGACACCGTCGATCAGGCGGCGGGCAAGGTCATCGAGGTGAAGCCGGTGGCCACACCTTCATCGGCCGGCGAGGTCTACGACGCGGCACATGCTCGGTTCGCAGATCTGTACCCAGTGCTCGCCCCTACTTTTCACGCGACTGACTGAACGAACTCAGCCAATCCCCCGGGTTCGGTACTCGGCAGAGACCAGATCGGTCAGCTCCTTCACCGAGGTCTCGCTCACCAGGGTGTCGAACGTGATACGGCCATGCTGGACCAGATTGACCCGATCACACATCTCCACCACTTGGGCGAAGTTGTGGGCAATGAGGATGATCGAGACCTCGCCCTTCTGTCTCAGCTCCTGAATGAGATCGATGATGATGGCGCTCTCCTTGGCGCCCATCGCCGCCAGCGGCTCGTCGAGCAGGATCACCCTGGCATCGGAGTAGACGGCCCGGGCGATCGCCACCGCCTGGCGCTGGCCCCCGGAGAGAAACCCCACCTCGGTGTCGACCGACGGAATGCGGACCCCCATGTCCCCGAGATGTGTCTTGGCCCTTTCCCTCATCTCCTGCTTGTCGAGGAAGGGGATCGGGCGATGCACCGCCTCCTTGTTCAGGCTCATGTTGGCGTACACCGGGAGTTGGTTGACCAGGGCGAGGTCCTGGTAGACGGTCTCGATCCCCAGCTCACGGGCGTGCGAGACAGAGCGCAGCTTCACCTCCTCCCCACCGACGAAGATCTGCCCCTGGTCGGGCTGGGTGAACCCGGTGAGGATCTTGATCAACGTCGACTTGCCGGCGCCGTTGTCTCCGATCAGCCCCAGCACCTCTCCCTTGGCCAGGCGGATGTTGATGTCACGAAGAGCAACGACGGGCCCGTACGTCTTCCCGACCCCCTCGGCCCTGATCGCTTCACCGTTTGATCCGGAGGTCATAATCGGGCGCTCTGTGATCTGACCCGGGCCTTGTTCGCCAGAGAATTGAGGATCATCGCCAGGATGATCGCTCCACCCAGGACCATGGTGAAGGTGAAGGCACTCACCCCCTGCAGATTGAACCCGTCTTGCAGAATGGCCAGCACCAGGGCGCCGAAGAAGGCACCGATGATGGTCCCCGACCCTCCGGAGAGAAGGGTGCCACCGATCACCGCGGCAGCCACCGACAGGAACACCTTGGTCCCGGCCACACCCGCCCCGGGGTCGAACGAGCCCACGCGGATCCCCTCGATCACCCCGGCGAAACCGGCCAGCATGGCGGCGAGGATGAAGTTGCGCATCTTGATGCTCCGGCTGGGGACACCGGCCTCGGCAGCTCCCAGCGGGTTGCCTCCGACTGCAACCGTATAGACCCCCCATCGGGAGTGGTTGAGGATCAGATGCATCCCGATCACGATGATGATCACCCACATCAACCCGGAGAAGTTGGCGTCTCCAAAGATCGCGGCGGCGACTCCGGTGGAGGGGACGCGCTTGGGAAACCCATCGGAGATGTTGAGGGTGAACCCGTTGATCACGAACCCCATGCCCAGGGTGACGATGAAGGACGGGATCCCGAACCCGAGGCTGATCGCCCCGTTGAGATAGCCCACCACCCCGGCTCCGAGGACGCCAACGACGATGGCGAGCGGAAGCACGAGCCCTGCCTCACTGGCGAAGAAGACCAGGAACGGGGTCATGAAATAGACGTTCCCCATCGACAGGTCGATCTCCCCGCTGATCAGGAGCATGACCTGGCCGGCGGCGAGGATCGCGGTGGCGATCATGTACTGGGAGATGACCCGGATGTTGGCCGTGGTCAGGAACGCCGGGTTGACCAGTGCGAAATAGGCCCCGAGCGCCAAAGCCACCAAGGCGATGGTCGACTCTGGCCGTCGCACCAGGAAGTCACCGACCCGGCCCCAGATGTTCTGGGGCCGGGGCGGTGCGACAGCAGTGTCAGTCATCTATGCGTGTCAGCCTACGGGCTCGACTATCGCCTGTTCCTCTGCATCGCCTTCGAACCGGCTCGCCGTCTCCAGGAACAACTGGGCAGACGACGAGTCGAGGAACACGAGACCGGTGTTGGTCTCCGGCGGGGTGACCACGCCACCCGACAGCTTGTACAGATAGAGGTAGAGAGTGGGTAGGAACCCCTGCAGATAGGGCTGCTGGTCGATGGTGAAGTCGAGCACTCCCTCTGAGACCAATTCCACCGTCTCCGGCAACAGGTCGTACCCGCCGGCGCCGACGAGGCCGTTGTCCCGGGCGCTCTGGTCCCGGACCACCTGGCCAACTGCCTGGGTGCTGCCCGCGTCCACCGCGAACATGCCGGTGGCGTCCTGATTGCCCAGGTACCAAGCCTCCACCGTGCTCAACTCCTCTTCCAGGGAGGCGCCGGTGGCGATGTCGATCGCCTCGATGGGGGCGCCCGACTCGGCGATGGCGTCCAGGGCACCGTCGATGCGGGGCTGGATGTTGAGCTGCCCCGGGGTGGCGATGAACAGCGCTACCTGTCCCTCGCCGACCAGCTCGACGATCCGGTTTCCCATCTCGAAGCCGGACCCGTACAGATCCTGACCGACGTAGCAGAGACGGTTGTTCGGGTTGCCGGGTGGGGTGTCGGCGTTGTAGGCAATGACCGGGATTCCCGCGGCCAGAGCCTCGTCGGTCGGCCCGTTGAATGCCTCGAGATCGACCAAGCAAACGCCGATGCCGTCGGCTGCGCCGGCAATGGCGGCTTCCATGGCATTGACCATCGCCGCGTTGTCGGCGTCCTCCGAACCGGTCCACTGGGGGGTCGGGATGCCGAGCATGGCCGCGGCATCCTCGATCCCGTACACGGTCGGGACGAAGAAGGGGTTGGTGGTGACGTGGTTGACGAAGACGAACTCCCACGCCGGCGTCTCGGGGAAGTTCCCCGCTCCTGACCCACCGGTAGCCGCGGTGCTCCCCGTCCCTCCGGTCCCCCCGGCGGCTGTGGTGGCGGTGGCCCCGTCGTTGGTGCAGGCGTTGATGAGCCCGATCGCCGCGGTCATCCCGAGCGCCTTGAGGAAGTTCCTCCGCGAAGGGCTGAGCAGTTGCGTGTCTGGTGGCATGACGTTTCCTCCTCGTCGAGCAGTCATGTTGCCCCGGAATGCTGGAAGATAGCGATGATATGGTAGGCCTGCAAGCGTATGCGGGGATACGTTCACTGTCACCGACTGTGCGCTCTCTTCGTAGAACGTAGAACTGTAAAACCGAGAACGGGTGAGCGGAGCGGCACTCAGCCGTGGAGCTGTTCCAGCTCCTTGGTGGTGACCTCTTCCGGCAGCTTGCCGATGATGATCATCGCCAGGACCTCGTCCATGGTGACGTCGTCCTTGTTGACCGTCCCCACCAGCTTGCCCTGGAGCATGACGGAGATCCGGTCGGCGAGGTCGAACACGTCGTGGATGTCGTGGCTGATCATGATGATGCCGATCCCCTCCGACTTGAGCTGACGCATCAGCTCACGGACCTGCTCGGTCTCCGCCGGCCCAAGGGCGGCGGTCGGCTCGTCCATGATCAGGATCCGGGCGTTGAAATGGACCGCCCGGGCGATGGCGACCGACTGTCGCTGGCCACCGGACAGAGAGGCCACCGGTTCCTTGAACTTCTGGAACCTCGGGTTGAGCCTCCCCATGATCTTCCTGGTGGCGTCCTCCATCGCCGAGTCGTCGAGAGTGCCCCACCGGGTCCTCAGCTCCCGGCCGAGGAACATGTTGCTCGGGGCGTCCTGGTTGTCGGCCAGGGCCAGGGTCTGATAGATGGTCTCGATCCCGTAGGCCTTGGCGTCGCGTGGGGTGGTGATGCTCACCTCTTCGCCATCGACATAGATCTCGCCGGAGTCGGCCCTCTGCGCTCCCGACAGGGTCTTGATCAGGGTCGACTTGCCGGCGCCATTGCCCCCGACCAGACCGAGGATCTCGCCCGGGCGGAGGTCGATGGTGACGTCCTTGACGGCGTGGACACCGCCGAAGGAGACGCTCATGTCCCTCATCTCGACGAGTGGCGTCCCGTTGGCCGTGCTCTCATTCATCGGGCCGCCCTCCTCCGGTAGATGGTGTCGATGGCGACCGCGACCACCAGGACGACTCCGAGTACCACGTCCTGCACCGGAGCACCGACCCCGATGAGGACCATGCCGGACTGGAGCGACTGCATGACCAGGGCTCCCAGAATGGCACCGGGAATGGTCCCGATCCCTCCTGCGAGGGATGTGCCGCCGATGACCGCCGCGGCAATCACATAGAGCTCGTTCAACGTGCCGAGACCGCTCACCGCGGCATTGAGACGAGCGATCGACACCGCGGCCGAGATCGCCGACCAGGATCCCCATGGTCATGAAGACTCTTGACGATGGTGCGCTTGGTCTTGATCCCGGCCAGGTTGGCTGCCTCGGGATTTCCCCCGATGGAGAAGACGTAGCGACCGAAGCGGAGCCGGTTGGCGACGAAGCTCATGGCCAGGGTGACCCCGACCAGGATCAGCACCGGATAGGGGATTCCGAGCGGGATCTGAAGGCCGCCTTCGGGAATCGGGATGTTGTTCTCCTCGGCGTACTGGATGGCCAGGTTCTCCGGCAGGTAGTAGCTGTTCATCACCCACACCGCGCCGAGGACCACGGCGCAGCCCAGGACACCGAGAACGACGTCGAGCCACATCGGGCGAAGCCGAAAGCCGAACTTGCGACGACGACGACGACCCATGACGAGGAGAGCAATGATCCCGACACAGGCGACTCCGCCGACGATCCAGCTCCCCGTCTCCCCGAGCGACCCGCTGGATCCACCTCCGAGGAGCTGGAATGTGGCGTCCATCGGGGCGATGGTCCGACCGCTGGCGGTCAGCCAGGCAAACCCGCGCCATACCAGCAGCCCACCGAGGGTGACGATGAATGAGGGGACGCCGACATAGGCGATGATCGATCCCTGGAAGGCGCCGATGAGGGCTCCCAAGACCACACCGACGGCGAGGGTGACGAGCCAGATCCAAGAGTTGCCCAGCCCCATCACGGGTGGGAGCCATTCGACCTGGAGCATGGCCATGACCATGCCGACGGTGCCGACCATGGAGCCAACCGAGAGATCGATGTTGCGGGAGACGATGACGAGCACCATCCCGGTGGCCATGATCGCAATCGACGAGGTCTGCACCGAGAGGTTCCACAGGTTGCGGGGAGTGATGAACGTTCCACCGGAGATGAAGTGAAAGACGACCCAGATCGCCAGGAGGACAACGATCATCCCCACCATGCGGGTGTCGATCTCGTTGTCCCGCAGGAAGGATCCCAGCGACCGGCGCGGTCCCGGTTCGATGAGTCTCGGACTGGGTCGGCGGGGCCTCCACCACGCTCATGAGCTCACCACACTAGAGAACGAGAACGCATTGCGCCCCCGAGAACCGGGGGCGCAATGCATCATCGATTCGCTTCAGTCGTTGGTCATCAGGCGCAGGCAGCAACAGCTTCCTGCCTCGACCCGGCGCAGAGCTCCTCGGCCGTGATCCACTCCGCGTCGACCACCTCCTGGAGGTTCTCCTGGGTGATCGGGATCGGAGTCAGCAGGATGCTGGTCAGAATCGTCTCTGCTCCCGATTCCTTGTTCGTGTAGACGAACTCACCGGTTCCCTCGACATCGGCAAGCGAGGCGCCGCCGGCCAACTGCACGGCGGCCTCGCCGGCAGCGGTGCCCAGCGCACGGGCGTCCTTCCACACCGACACTGCCTGTGTGCCCGGCCGCCACCCGGTTGAGGGCGGCGACGTCGGCGTCCTGACCGGACAACACCACCGTGCCCAGGAGACCCTGGGCCTCGAGAGCGGCGGCCGCGCCGGTGGCCATTCCGTCGTTCTCGGACACGATGGCCTGCACGTCGTTGTCGTGCTGGGTCAACCACTGCTCGACCGTGGTCTGAGCGAGCGCCGGGATCCCAGTTGTCGGTGTAGTCCTCCTCGAGGATGGTGATGTCGCCGGCCTCGGCCGCGGCATCGATGACCGACCCGATTCCCTCACGAAGGAAGTCGGAGTTGGCGTCGGAGCCGTTGCCCTTGACGATGAAGTAGTTCCCGGTCGGCACCAGATCGAAGACGACCTCGGCCATCAGCTGTCCAACGAGGACGTTGTCGAAGCTGACGTAGAAGGTGTTCGCATCCTCGATGAGGCGGTCATAGGCGATGACAGGGATTCCCTGGTCGGTTGCGCTCTGAACCGCGGGGAGGATCGCCTGCGTGTTCTGAGCCAGGATCATGACGACGTCGGCGCCATCGGTGATCAGGTTCTCGACATCGGTGATCTGCTGCTCCTCGGACGACCCGGCATCCGACTGGATGTACGCGCAGCCGCCGGCCTCGAGTGCGGCAACGATTGCGGGCTCATCGTGCTTGGCCCATCTCTCTTCGTTGTAGTTGTTCCACGACATACCGACGACGCAGTCGCCGCCGCCGCCAGCAGCGCGTGGTGCTGGCACCGGCTGCTGTCGTGGTCGCCTCGGCCACCGTCGTGGTCGCTCCGGCCTCCGTCGTGTCGGCACCACCTTCGGTGGTGTCGCCTCCTTCTTCACCACCACAAGCGGCGATGACAAGGGCGATGACGGCTACCAACGCCATTAGGCGTCTTTTCATCTTGGTTTCCTTCCTCCTCCGGTTGCCACCCTCGAAAGGGTTGGCAAATTCCGTACGAGTCGGACGCGAATGGGCCATGACGACCCCACGCCGACCGATGCGAGCATAACCGCCATATGTTTGACCCCGCAACAAATTGCGGCATAAGGTTCTGGCTCCCAATCGACCTCCCGGGAGACACTTGAACCGCACCCAGATAACGGCCGGGAGGGATGCCCATCACCGGCCCAAGGGCGTCGCCGCCGACGAGCTGCGCCGCCACAATCTGGCGGCGGTGGTGGAAAGCCTCCACCTCCACGGACCAATCTCTCGCTCGGAGCTGACCGCCACGACCGGGCTCAACCGCTCCACCATCGCCGACCTCATCGGCGAACTGACCAATCTCGGCCTCGTCGAGGAGGGCCCGGCAGTCGCCCCCTCGGGGCCGGGGCGGCCCTCCCCAATGGTGAGCACCCGGCCCCAGGGCGCCGTCGTTCTATCGATCGAGTTGTCGGTGGACTCGGTGGCAGTGGCCACGGTTGGCCTCGGTGGTCATGTCTACGAACAGGTGCGGGTGCCGCGACCCCGTGGCGAGTCGGCGGCCGAGACGGTCGAAGTCGTCGCCGGCCTGTCCGGCGAGCTGCTGGAGGCCCTGCCCGCCGACGCGATCCTGACCGGGGTCGGGGTGGGCGTCGCCGGGGTCACCCGGAGATCCGACGGCTTCGTCCAGCTCGCCCCCAACCTCGGCTGGAGAAACGTGGCACTCGGTGAGATGCTCGCTTCCGCCCTCGGGCTGAGCGATCCGGTCCTCGTCGCCAACGAAGCCGACCTCGGCGCCCTCGCCGAGTACCGGCGCGGCGTCGGTGCCGGGGTGCCCCATCTCATCTACATCTCGGGTGAGGCCGGAATCGGCGCGGGGATCATCCACGACGGGAAGCCAATGTTGGGGGCTGCCGGCTACGCGGGCGAGGCCGGGCACACCCTGATCAACCCTGACGGACATCTCTGTCGCTGCGGGGCGACCGGCTGCTGGGAGACCGAGGCCGGCGAGGCAGCTCTGGCTCGTCTTGCCGGGATCCCGTCGAGCGTCACCGGGCTGGGCCTGGTCGACACCATCCTCGCCAGAGCGAATGACGGCGACCAGATGACTCTCGACGCCCTGGCCGAGATCGGACGATGGCTCGGGTTGGGAATCGGCAACCTGATCAACGTGTTCAACCCGCAACTCGTCGTGCTCGGTGGGTTCTATCACCCCCTGTTCACGTTCCTGGAGAAAGCCGTCTTCGAAGGGGCTCGTCTCGGCGCCCTCGATGCCCCGGGCGACATCGCCGATATCGCAGCCGGCGGGCTCGGGCCCGATGCCCCGCTGATCGGCGCCGCGGAGCTGGCCATCTCGGAGGTCATCGCCGACCCGGCCGGGCACACTCGCGCTCGGTCCGGGTGACGCCGCCTAGGCGCGGGCGGCAGCGTCCGCGAAGATTCGCTCCATGACCTCGATGTTGGCGATGGCGTCCTGGGGTGGCGTTGGCACCGGTGTGTCATCCCGGATGGCGCGGGAGAAGGCGTCGGCCTGCACCCGGTATTGGTCGGCCTCGGGAACCTGATGCACCACCACATCGGGCGCCACCGGCGGCTCGCCCCCGGACACGGCGAGCACGCGGGTCGGGCGATCGGAAGGGATGTTGAAGGGGATCTCGACGACAAGGCGTCCCTCGGTCCCGTAGATGTGAACCCGCTGGTCGCTCTCCAGCTGAGTCGAGCAGATGAAACCGGCATGTCTCCCGTCGAAGTCGAGCACCACCGACGTGAGCACATCAGTGCCGAAATCGGGGTCACGCCGGATCGAAGCCATGACATCGGTGGGCTCGGCGTCGAAGAGCATTCGGGCGACGTTGACCGGATAGCAGCCGATGTCGAAGAGCGAACCGCCCCCGGCCTCGACCTTGTTGCGGATGTCGCCCGGGTCATCGTTGTAATAGGAGAAGGCCGCCTGGACCGCCCGCAACTCCCCGACGGCGCCCTCGGCGATGAGACGCCGCACCTCGACCCACAGCGGATGAAGCCGGTACATGAATGCCTCCATGAGCTTCACCCCGGAACGGTCGGCCACGTCGATCATCTGTCTGGCCAACTCGCTGCTGGTTGCGAGCGGCTTCTCACAAAGCACGTGCTTGCCCGCCTTGGCGGCCGCGATCGTCCACTCTGGATGGAGATGATTGGGCAAGGGGATGTAGACCGCCTCTATCTCCCGGTCGTCGAGCAGTTCCTCGTAGCTGCCGTACGACTTGGGGATGCCGAGGGAGTCGGCGGTGGCCCGGGCCCGCTCCGCCGACCGGGACGCGATGGCGGTGACCTGGCTCAGATCCGACCCGCTCATCGCCGGTATGACCTTCCTCACCGCGATGTCCGCACAGCCGAGGACGCCCCAACGGACTGGATCCGTCACCTCATAGCCTCCTCCACTCGACACAATCGACCCATGCGGCATTGTGTCGAAACCTCCCAAACGGGGCAAACGTGACCGGAAAGGCCTGGGTGTGGCTCATCGTCGGGGTCGCGGCCGGCGCTTTGTTCGCCGGTGCACTCGCAACGGGCGCGATCGCGGCCTTCTGGCCCGACCTGCCCGACGCCGCGTCACCGCCGCCCCATTTCGTCGACGAGGCGGAGAGTGCGGGTATCAACCATGTCTACGACGGCGAGTTCGCGTACTTCGTGGGCGGCGGTGTGGCCGTTCTCGACTGTGACGAAGACGGCCGGCCCGACCTGTACCTGGCCGGAGGCGACAGCCCGAGCGGCCTCTACCGCAATGAGAGCCCGATTGGCGGATCGCTTCGGTTCGGTCAGATGCTCGACTCGACGGACAAGCAATCTCACCGGGGTGACCGGCGCCTACCCCCTCGACATCGACAGCGATCAGCACATGGACCTGGCGGTGCTTCGCTTCGGTGAAGACGTCCTGCTGCGAGGACGAGGCGACTGCACCTTCGATCGTGCCAACGAGACGTGGGGTCTCGATGCCGCCGCCAACGACTGGACTGTCGGGTTCAGTGCCACCTGGGAGGGAGACTCCGACCTGCCCACTCTTGCCTTCGGCAACTACCTGGCCGAGGGTGGGCAGACGACCGGGGAGTGCGAGGACCATCGTCTTTTCCGACCCGAGGAGGAGGGTTACGGCCCGCCCCAAGCGCTCAGCCCGGGGTACTGCACCCTCTCCATCCTCTTCTCCGACTGGGACCGATCGGGTCGGCACGATCTGCGGATGACCAACGACCGCCACTACTACCGGAACGGCGAGGAACAGCTCTGGCGGATGGCCGAGGGCGAGGCTCCTCGCCTCTACACCCGGGAGGAGGGCTGGCAGCCCATGCAGATCTGGGGGATGGGGATCGCCGGCCAGGACGTCACCGGCGACGGCCTGCCGGAGTATTTCCTCACCAGCCAGGGTGACAACAAGCTGCAGACCCTCGCCGACGGGTCGACACAACCGAACTACACCGACATCGCCTTCGAACGGGGCGTGACCGCCCATCGCCCCTATGCGGGAGACCGAGCAGCGCCCTCGACCGCCTGGCACCCCGAGTTCCAGGACGTGAACAACGACAGCCTCATCGACCTGTTCGTGTCCAAGGGCAACGTCGAGGCCCAGGAAGGCTACGCCTCGAGGGATCCGAGCAATCTCATGATCGGCAACCCGGACGGCACTTTCACCGAGATGGCAGATGAGGCAGGGATCGTGGACTTCGCACGCTCTCGGGGCGCCGCCCTGGTCGACTTCAACCTCGATGGGATGCTCGACCTCGTCGAAGTGAATCGTCGGGAGAACATCAACCTGTGGCGCAACGCCGGGTGGGGCGACACATCCTCGCCCTCGCCCATGGGCAACTGGATCGGCCTGCGACTGGAGCAGCCGGCGCCCAACGTCGACGCCATCGGGTCGTGGATCGAGGTGAAGATCGGCAACCGGGTGGTGCAACGGGAGACGACGGTGGGTGGAGGCCACGCCGGCGGTCAACTGGGCTGGTCACACTTCGGCGTCGGCGACGCGGATAGCGTTGAGGTGCGGGTGCAGTGGCCCGACGGAGAGAAGGGGCGATGGCTCGATGTGGGCTCGAACCAATTCATGATCATCGAACGGGATGCCGACGAAGCCGTGGTCTGGGATCCGGGCCAATGACCTCATGACAGGGGCTCGTCTCGCCGACGTGGAGCTGCCGGATTTCGGGATGCCGGCTGCGATGCCCGTCATCCCCGACCTCGTCTACGAGGACCGAATGGAGCGTTTCCGCAAGCGATCCGCCGAGCGGGGGCTCGACCGAATCGTCGTGTACGCCGATCGTGAGCACAGTGCCAATCTCTCCTACCTGACCGGCTTCGATCCGCGTTTCGAAGAGGCCCTCCTCGTCGTGGGTCCTGACGAGGTGCCGGCCATCCTCGTGGGCAACGAGTGCTGGGGAATGGCGGATGCCGCTCCCCTCACCATGCGGCGCCACCTCTTTCAAGACTTCAGTCTCCCCAGCCAGCCCCGCGACCGATCCCTCCCGCTGGCGGAGATCCTGGGAGAGGAGGGCATCGGTGCCGGGAGCAGAGTCGGCGTCGTGGGGTGGAAGGTGTTCGACGACAGCGGGGTCATCGACCTTCCCGCGTTCATCGTCGACGAATTGCGCCGGCTAACCGGGCCGGACGGCGCGGTCGAGAACGTCACCGACATCCTGGTCGGGGCCGCCGATGGGCTGCGCGTCATCAACGAGGTAGAGCAGCTCGCCTACTACGAATGGGCCGCCTGCCACACCTCGAGCGGCGTGCGCCGGGTCCTCGAGGGGCTGCGTCCTGGCCTGACCGAGCAGGAGGCGGTCCGGCTGCTCGAGTGGAACGGGACACCGCTCTCCTGTCATCTGATGCTGACCGCCGGGCCAAGGGCGTCGATCGGGTTGCTCAGCCCTGGCGACCGGCCCATCGAGCGGGCTGATCGATTCACGGTCGCCTTTGGGATCTGGGGGGCTCTCAACTGCCGGGCCGGGTTCGTGGCGGAAGGCCCTGAGGATCTGCCCGGGGAAATCGGCGACTACGTCGATCGTCTGGTGGCTCCCTATTTCGAGGCGGTGGCCGAGTGGTACGGAGCGCTGCACGTCGGGCAGAAAGGCGGCGCGCTCCAGGAGATCATCGATCGGCGTCTGGGCGACCCCTTCTTTGGCATCTTCCTCAACCCCGGTCATCAGATCCATCTCGACGAGTGGGTCAACTCGCCTGTCGGTCCGGGGTCCGACATCGCACTGGCCTCGGGGATGGCGCTTCAGGTCGACATCATCCCGGCCACGGGCACCGAGTACTTCACGTCCAACATCGAGGATGGGATCGCCCTCGCGGACGAGTCGTTGCGGGAGACGTTGGCCGATCGCTACCCGGACGTCTGGCAGCGCATCACTGCCCGACGAGAATTCATGAAGGAGCTCCCTCGGCATCGACCTGCACCCGGACGTGCTCCCCTTCTCCAACATCCCCGCCTATCTGCCTCCGTTCCTCCTCCGACCCGACCGGGTCATGACGATGACCGGCTAGACCAGGTCCGGTGCTGGCGTCGGTCCAGGCGCCGCCCGTCCGGCTCGACTCGATGACCGCCTCGACGAAGCGGAGCCCGATCGCACCATCGACGGCGTTGGGGAAATACATGGCGAGAGGGTCGGGGTCGGTCCCGCTGCGTCGGGCTGCGATCGCCTCGGCGGCGTCGGAATAGATGTTGGCGAACGCCTCCAGGAATGCCTCGGGATGCCCGGCCACGATCCGGGTCGACCGGGCGGCCAAGGGCAGGGTCCCCGGCCCGTTGGGGGTTCGCCACTCCGCCGGGCCGCCAAGTGGGGTGAAGAGAAGACGCATCGGTTGCTCCTGATGCCATTCCAGGCTCCCACGGGTGCCGGAGACCCGGATCCGAAGTGCGTTCTCGACACCTGCTGCCGCCTGGGTGACCCAAAACGATCCTCGGGCCCCGTTGTCGAAGCGGAGCAAGGCCCCGGCGTAGTCATCGACCAGACGCCCGGGGACGATGGCGCCGACCTCGGCGGCCACCTCGGCAACCTCCAGACCGGTGATGAACCGGGCCAGATTGTGGGCATGGGTGCCGATGTCTCCCATCACCAGCGACGGGCCGCCTCGCACCGGGTCGTATCGCCAGGGAAGCCCGTCGGCGGGGTCGGGGTCGTTCTCATCGGCTTTCCCGCCCTGGACGTACTCGACCTGCACCAGCCTGATCTCTCCTACCTGACCGTCCTCGACCATCGCCTTCGCCTGACGGACCAGGGAGTAACCCGTGTAGTTGTGGGTGAGACAGAAGACGAGACCGGTCTGCTCCACCCGCTTCACCAGGTCGAGGGCCTCGTCCAGCGTGTTGGTTATCGGCTTGTCGCAGATCACGTCGAAGTCATCGTCGAGAGCCGCTGAGGCATATTCGTGATGGCTGTCGTTGGGGGTCATGATCGAGATCACATCTGCGCCGTCCGGCCGCGATGCCTCGGCCTCGATGAGCTCGATGGCCGAGCCATAGGCACGGTCTGCCGCCAGACCGAGGCCAGTGCCGGCAGCCCGGGAACGCTCCGGGTCCGCAGAGAGAGCACCCGCCACCAGCTCGTAGCGGTCATCGAGGCGGGCTGCCGACCGGTGCATCTCCCCGATGAAGCTCCCCGGGCCGCCGCCGATGACGGCGAGACGCAGCCTGCGTCCCAACATCTCGATCACCGGGTTGTCAGCCATCCTCCACCTCGTCCACGATCAGCCATCTGTCCCCTACCGCCGGGATGAGCACGAACGTCTTGGAAAAGGGCTCGCTGACCCGGTCCTGCTCGGCGCCGGCGGCATCGTAGGTGATGGTCTCGACCGTTCCCGTTGCCACCAGCCCGAGGCTGGCCGCGTTCTGTGTCTCGTCGGTGGGCGCGACGTCGACGTGCAGCGATTCGAAGGTGTGGGTGGGAACCGCATACAGGCCACTGGTCGCTGCCTGCTCGACCAGCCGTTCCATTTCGATGAGGCGGTCGGCGTCATCGGCCGATCGCAACAGCGAGGTGTCGGCGCGGCGAATCGCCTCCCCCTCGACGGCAAGTGCCTGGGCGAGGCCCAGGGCGAGAGCATTCGGGTCGAACTCGTCGCTCAGGGCTTCGGCGTCGGCGCTGACGGTGACCTCGGGAAGCTCGGCCGGGTCGATCTCGATCTCGGGCAGCGGGGCTGCGACCGTGGCTGCCTGCGCCGTCTCCCGCGCCGGCGCCCCGGCGATGACAATGGCCAGAGGGATCACAACGAGGAGGGCGCCAACGACCGCGCCCGGAACGAAGGCACGCGCCGGTCGGGTCTTCGAGGACGTCGCCAGCGATCCGATCCTCTCCGACTTGAAGGCACGGTCGAGGAGGAAGCGGAGGGGTGTCATGACGACGAGGCCGGCAAGCAGTCCAACCTTGGCTCCGAACTCCGTCGTCTGAGGTGCCATCAGCAGCGTGCAAATCACACCGAGGCAAACGGCGAACGCGATCCGTGCCGCCCGTCCCTTCCGGGATGGTCTTGGGGTCTGTGATCATGAAGAAGAGGAAGACGAGCACCTCTGGTGAGGCGACGATCACCGACCAGAAATGGGTCCCACACACCGGCTCGAGGGCCCACGCCGCGGTCATGCAATGTCCCGAGGCAGCAAGGACCCCCAGACCAACGGCGAGCGTCAGCCAGAAAATGGCGGCCAGGGTGAGCAGTCGGAGCCGGGAGGTGATCAGGACGCCGCCGACCAGGATGACGGCGTAGGCGGTGAGCATCCAGAAGTCGAGCGGCGCCCACCAGAAGTCGAGCGGCTCGATCACTGTGCTACCCAGCACCAGGAAGGCTGCAACGAGCCCGACATTCGATGGGTTGAAGACGTGGGTCCCTCGATATCGGATCCAGTACTTCGTGAGCAGTGACAACGCGGCGATCCCGGCGAACAGGTACCAGCCGTCCCAGGTCCAGTGATCCCCACGCTCCTGGCCGACGATCCGGAGGATCAGGGCGACGCCGCTCCCGGTGAGCATGGCGCTGGCCGGCCAGACCACCTGCTTGGTCTTGCGAAACGTCAGCGTCACCTCGAGCAAGGGCGCATGTGACGATGGCAGCGAGGATCTGGGGCACCGAGACCCGAAAATCGAGGGCCACCTGACCCAGCACGTGGATGGTGATGATGACGCTGGCGAGATGCAGTCGCGGATCGCGCAGGCTGGGCAGCACCAACGGATAGTCGGTGGCACCCAGGCGAACGGTGCGCGCGCTGGTGGTGGTCACGTCGGGAAGGCTGCCACAACCGGCGGGGCTAGGTTGCG
>CAWJLJ010000001.1:0-13686 GCA_963843585.1 uncultured Acidobacteriota bacterium | reverse complement strand
TCCTGGAGATCGACGATCTGGGCGGCAGATCCTCACTGCGGCGGCCGCGCTGAACGGCATCTGCGACGCGACCCTCCTCAGGGAGACGAGCGGGCGCAGCGAAGAGGAAGTGGTGGAGGCCGTGGAGGAGCTCGTCGCCGCTGGTCTGCTGAGGGAGATCCCCGAATCAGCAGGTCTCAGCTTCACCCTCGATGCGCTCGAACGAGTCACCTACGAAACGACCTCCATGGTTCGTCGCCGTCTGCTCCACCGTCGTGCCGCCCGAGCCCTGTCCGAGCGGGGAGACGCCCGATCCGATGTCCGACTCGCCGCGGCCGTCGCCGGGCAGTATCGAGCGGCGGGCGATCCCGAAGCGGCGGCCTGGTACCACCTTGCCGGGGATCTGGCCCAATCGATGTTCGCCAACGACTCCGCCATCCAGTTCTACGAAACCGCCCTGGCACTGGACGACCCTGACGTCGCCGGCGCCCGACTCGCTCTCGGAGAGCTGGCCATGGCCGCCGGCGACTACGACCGGGCTCGACGCGAACTGACCCTGGCCGCGTCGCACGCCGCCCCCGATTCGATCGGTGTCATCGAGCATCGGACCGGTGAAGTCGAGCGTCTGCTCGGCCGGTTCGAAGACGCGGAAGAGCATTTTCAGCGATCCATCGAGAATCATCCGGCCCCGGCGGCCGTGCTCGCCGACTGGGCACTCCTGGCGTACCGAACCGGAGATGAGGCGAAGGCAGCATCACTCGCCCGACGTGCCAGAGACGCCGCCGAGCAGGAGGACGACCCGGCTCAGATGTCCCGGGTCCGCAACATCCTCGCCGTGGTGACACCCGATCACGACGAGGCGCTGGAGCATGTCGAGGAGGCGATGCGTCTCGCAGCTGACGACGATCTCCTCCGCATGGCGGCCCTGAACAACAAGGCGCTGTTGCTGTCCGAGAACGGAGCCACCGGCCGCTCGATCGAGCTGGTCGAAGAGGCGATCGGCATCGCCGAGCGCACCGGGCACCGTCATCGGGAGGCCGCTCTGTGGAACCACATGTCCGACCTCCATCACCGTGCCGGCCGCGGAGACCGATGCGCGCCAATCCCTCACCACCGCGGTCTCCCTCTTTGCCGACATCGACTCGGGTGACCTGGAGCCGGAGTTGTGGCTCCTCTCCCGTTGGTGAGAGATCGGTTCGATCGACCCACCCGTGCGGCCTCAAGAAAACGGCGGGCACTGCCGAAATATCCGGCACGATGACAGTCTCCACCATCACATCACTCGACGAGTGGGCGGCGCATCCCTATGGCAAGGCGGCCCGGATCGCCCTCGCCGTCCTCGGTCTGGCGTCGTCAGTCCTGGTCCTCTTGGTGGCCACACTGCAAAGCCAGGCGGCTTGGCTTCTCGTACTTCTCGGTGTGGCACTTGCCGCCACCACGGTGCGAGCCGCATCGAAGCCCAGCGTCATCCGGCTCACCTCTCTTGGAGCGGTGATGGTCTCGGTCCTCTACGTGGGACAGACGTTCTAAAGGTCTTAGCGAAGGGCCACAAAGGCCCCGGCGCCCTGCGCACACGGCCACCGGCTAACGGTGGCCGTTGTGTTTTCCAGACCGTCCGTCGATCATGACATGGGGGTAATCCCCTATTGGTTTTTACACAGGTCTCGACATGATTGGTGGCGCGGGGACTTCAGGGCATCACTCCGTCCCTTGAAGCGACAATGGGGACCATCGGGGGACTGCGGAAGCAGTCCCCCTTTGATTGCGAAAAGAACGCCATCCAACTCTCACCACTCCCAAGGACCAACCCGCCTCCCGCCCCGCTAGTTTCGGGGGAAATGAGCAGTTTCACCAAGCGAGGCAGCGCCGACCTCGAAGCGACCCTGCGACGGATGGTCGTCGTCTTCCGCTTCCTGGGTCTGATCTGGATGCTGATCCTGGTCGCGGTGACCGTGCTGGCAGATCCGCCGCCGGAGATGTGGATCGTTTGGGCTTCGGTCGGTCTCGCCATCTTCTGGACTTTTCTCACCTGGCTCGTGGCCAGGACCCAGCCCAAGTTCATGGCCGGGTGGTGGTGGTTCACCTTGGACGCCTTGGCCATGCTGGCGATTGGGGCGGCATCGGTGGCTTCGGGAGCCGACGAGCTCTTCCACGGCGGTCTACCCCTGTCACTGGTATTCACCGGCGCACTGCTCGGGGGCCTGCCCGGGTCCCTCATAGCCGCCCTGCTCCTCGGCGTGGAGCAGTTCCTGGTCCATGTCATCGCCGACCTGGGCGCGGTTCGGGCCGCGGGCAGCGTGATCTTCTTCGTGGTCGGGGCCATCGTCGGCTGGACGTTCGACAAACTCCGCGATTACGACCTCGCCCGCCAGGCGGCACAAGACGAGCTAGCCGCCGAGCAGGCCGCGGTGGTGCTCCACGAGGAACGGGCCGCCCTGGCCGACCGTCTCCACGACTCGGTGCTCCAGACTCTCCACGCCATCCGGATGGGTGCCGATGATCCGGGCCAGTCCCGATATCTGGCCAGACGTCAGGAACGAGAGCTTCGGCGAAACATCGAAGAGTGGCGGTCCGAATACCGGGACAGCTTCCGGGCCGCCCTGCTCGCCGTGAGAGATGAGGTGGAGGACACCCACCGGGTGGAGATCGAGGCCGTCATCCGCGACGATGCACCGATCGACCCCAACCTGACCGCTGCGATCGAGGCCGCCCGCGAGGCAATGGCCAATGCTGCGAAGCACTCCGGCTCCCCCGCCATCACCCTCTATTCCGAGTTTGCCAACGGGGAAGCCCACATCCATGTCCGGGACAGTGGCACCGGGTTCGCCGACGATGGCCAGCGAAACAGAGTGCATGAGCGTCTCGCCCGTCGGGTCGAGAACGTCGGTGGGCTGGTCGAGATCGACAGCGCCGAGACCGGCACCGAAGTCAAGATCACGGTCGAGAAATGACAGACCGCCTCCGTTTGATCATCGTCGACGATCACGATGTCGTTCGGGCCGGGATGCGGGCGATCCTCGACCCGTCTTTCGACATCGTCGGCGAGGCCGACAACGTGGACAGCGCCATCGAGTTGATCAAGGAACGGCTCCCGGACCTCGTCGTGCTCGACGTCAAGCTGCCCGGTGGCGGGGGCGCCGCCGTGATCCCGGCGGTCCGCAGAGACTTCCCGGACATTCGATTCATGGCCCTCACCGTGTCGACTTCGAAGGAAGACGTGGCGCGGCTCCTCGACGCCGGTGTCGACGGCTACATCACCAAGACCACGCTCGGGGCGGACCTTCCCGACCTGGTTCGCCAGACATATGTCGGAGCTCGGCCGGTTTCACCTGACGTGGCCGCCTATCTCCTCGACATCGACGAGGACATCACCGGGGAGACTCCGATCTCCCGCCTCACCCCGAGGGAGCGGGAGGTGGTCAATCTCATCGCCCGCGGCTACACCTACCGGGAGAGCGCCGAGCGGCTGGGGATCACGGTGAAGACCCTCGAGAACCACATGGCGCACATCTTCGACAAGCTGAGCGTGGCGAGCCGTCACGAGCTCACCGCGCTGGCCTACGAGGAGGGCTACGTCCGACCCGACGACGAAAGGTGACGGATAGGGGGAATTCCCCATTCCCGACTAGTCGAATCGGATGTAGAAATACGGTGGGTGGGCAAGAGGACCTTCCTCCCGGAGCCACATCCCGGAGGGGGGAGGACAAGAGAACGGCTTCTCTGAAGCCAGCAAGCCCCCGTCGCAAGACGGGGGCTTTCGCATTCAGAACTGGACGGCGGCGGCCGCCCAGTGAAAGCCCGCTCCGAACGCGGTCAGGATGACCAGATCGCCCTCCTTCACCCGACCCGCTTCCACACACTCCCATAAGGCGAAGGGAACGGTGGCCGAGCCCGTGTTCCCGTACTCGTGGACATTGACGAACACCTTGTCCTCAGGGACGTCGAGCTTCTTGCGGACGGCGTCGATGATCCGCAGATTCGCCTGATGGGGTATGACGAGTGACGACGTCACCGATCGTCTTGCCGATCCGATCGAGCACCTCGCTCACGGCCTGGCTCATCCGGGCAACGGCCTCGGTGAAGACCCGTCGGCCGTCCATCACCAGCCGGTTGTACTCACCTGATTCCAGGGTCTGGCGGTTGAAGGGGTTGCGGGTGCCTCCTGCGGCCAGCGTCAGGATCCCTGCTGCCGAGCCGTCGGTACCCGACACCACCTCGAGCACACGAGCCCGTCCCGGATCGGGGCCGAGTACTACGGCGCCGGCGGCGTCACCGAATAGCACTGCGGTCGAGCGGTCACTCCAGTCGAGCATGCGAGTGATCAACTCGACCCCGACCACGAGCATCGTCCTCGGGCTGAAAGCGATCCTGGCCCGGGCGACATCGAGGGCCTGGACGAACCCTGCACATCCCGAGCCGCCCAGGTCATAGGTCGGCACGTTGCGACAACCGAGCAAGTCCTGGAGCAAGGCCGCCGTGTCGGGGGTGTACATCTC
This sequence comes from uncultured Acidobacteriota bacterium, assembly GCA_963843585.1. Taxonomy (GTDB): domain Bacteria; phylum Actinomycetota; class Acidimicrobiia; order Spongiisociales; family ZC4RG35; genus JARDZU01. The sequence continues at coordinate 9,211 of CAWJLJ010000001.1, read as the reverse complement.
GGGCGTGTCGGTGGCGACGATGATCTCGTCGATGTCGTCGGGGGCAAGCCCGGCATCCTTGATGGCCATGCGGGCGGCGTTGCCGGCCAGGGTCAGAGTCGACTCCTCCGGGGCTGCGATCCGTCGCCGTTTGATCCCGGTGCGCTGGGTGATCCACTCATCGGTGGTGTCGACCAGCGAGGCCCACTCATCGTTGGTCATCACCCGCTCCGGCACATATCCCCCAAACCCCACGATGTGCGTCATCCGGCGGAGATTACGACCGGTACTTGCCCATGACCTCGACCAGGAGGTCGAGGGGCAATGCGGGGGCGGTGTGGCCGGCACGCCCGGTCATGGTCTCAGCGGCGCAGAGCGCATTGACGATGGCCTCCTCGGTTGCATCGGCTGCCGCGTGGAAAACGGGATCCATCGACTCGAGGGGCAGGGTGCGCGACTTCGAGAGGGGACTCACGGTCGCCACCGAGATGGTTAGCGGTGGAGAAGGCGAGGAAGATGTCGCCACTCGACTCGTGCCCGTATCCCCCGACCCGCGCAAGGCCGACGGTGGCTCGCTGCGCCAGGCGACGACACTGAATCGGTAGGAGCGGTGCATCGGTGGCGATCACGATGATGATCGAGCCCCCGTCGGGAGGGTCGTCCCAGGCGAGGGGACCACGTCGACACCGATCTCGCGGCCGACAGGGACGCCATCGACTCGCAGGTCCGACCTCTCGCCGTAATTGGCCTGGACCAACACACCGACGGTGAACGGCACACCTGCGGCGGTGCCGACCCGCGAAGAGGTGCCGATCCCGCCCTTGAACTCGTGACAGATCATCCCGGTGCCGCCGCCGACCGATCCCTCCGTCACCGGCCCGGGAGCTGCCGCCGCCAACGCAGCGAGCCGCGTGATCGCTGGTCAGCGGAAACGACCCGGGCGTGCTCAGCCATCCATCCCACGTCTCGCCAACGACCGGCAAGTGAAAGCCGCCGACCACTCCTAGGCGGTGAGTCTCGGCCACCAGGAAGTCGCGGACCAGCCCGACCTGAGAGGTGCTGGTGATGCCGATCGGCGAACCGAGCATGCCCGATTCCGCCACCCAGATCAGACCGGTCATCTCGCCGTCCCCGTTGAGCACATGACTGCCTGCGTAGACGTAGTCGGTCCAAACGTCGGCTCGGGGCACGACCATGGTGATTCCGGTGCGGACCACGTCGGGCTCGTCATAGATCAGGGTCGAGTGTCCGACAAGTACCCCCGGAACGTCGGTGATCGCATTCTCGGGACCGGTCTCCATGGTCCCGATGGCAAAGCCGAGTTGACGCAACCGGGTCCGGGTCGAGGCGCTCGCTGACACCGCCGGGACGGTACCCGGGGGCGTAACGTGCCGCGGTCCATGAGCGCGTCGTCGTCGGTCTTCACCAGGAGCCATCTGCCGCGTCCCACCGCCGTGTCGGCAAGCGGGGCATGGATCACCGACGCCGACGGCAACAGGTATCTGGATGCTGCCGGCGGTGCCATCGCCTCGCGTGATCGGCCACGGTGATCCCACCGTCGCTGAGGCGATGGCGGCCCAGGCCAGCTCAGTCGATTGGGTGCACGCTTCGGCCTTCACCACCGATCCCGTCGAGCGATACGCCGAGGCTGTGGCCGGCCTCGTCCCGATGGATCGAGCGAGAGTCTTCCCGGTATCGGGCGGATCGGAGGCGATGGAGAGCGCGCTCAAGATGGCCCGGGCCTATCACCTCGCCCGAGGTGAGCCGGACAGATCTGTGATCATCGCCCGCGAGTCCTCGTATCACGGAAATACGAGAGGGGCACTCGACGTGTCGGGACGGGAGCCCTTGCGCAGGCCGTACGAGCCCTGGCTCGGGCAAACGGTACGGGTCCCTGCGGTCAGCGAGTACCGCTGCCCCAATCCCGCCCACCCTGCTGATTGCGCCCGGTTTCACGCCGACCGCCTGGAAGAGGCGATCGAGGCGACTGGCCCGGAGCGAGTGGCAGTATTCGTCGCCGAGCCGATCGGAGGAGCCACCAGCGGAGCAGCCGTACCTCCCGATGGCTACTGGGAGGCGATCGGCGAGGTGTGCCGGCGTCATGGCGTTCTGATCCTCGCCGACGAGGTCATGACAGGATTCGGGAGGACGGGTGAGTGGTTCGCCTCGGATCATTTCGGGCTCCGCCCCGATCTCCTCATCGCAGCCAAAGGAGCATCCTCCGGGTACTGGCCGCTAGGTCTGGCGATCGCATCCGGTCCCATCCACGACGCCATCGAAGAGGGCGGGGGATTGGTCCACGGCTTCACCTGGTCGCATCATCCCGTCGGCGCCGCCGTCGGCCTGGCCGTGCTCGCCCGGATCACGGAGTTGCGCCTGGTCGATCGGGCCCGCACACAGGGCGAGAAGCTTCTCGCCCGGCTCCAGACAGCCCTGGAGGAGAATCCCCTGGTCGGCGATGTGCGGGGCATCGGCCTGCTCATCTGCGTTGAATTGGTCGAGGATCGGGAGTCGAAGACGCCGTTCCCCCGGTCGGCCCGGATGACTGAGCGAGTAATCGAGCGAGCCATGGAGATAGGGCTGATCCTCTACCCCTCTACCGGGAACGTCGACGGGTCGAACGGCGACTACCTGCTGATCGGCCCGCCGCTCACCGTCCTCGACGACGAGGTCGACCTCATCGTGGATCGGGTGACGCGAGCAATGGCGTTGCCCGGATGAGCCTCGTTGCAGTCTGGTCGGACGGGTACCTGGCCCATGACGCCAAATGGCTGGTGTGGGCGGGGATGCGCCTCGACGGCGACGAAGAAGCCGATCGAGCCGAGATCCTGCGAAGTGAGCTGCAGCGGGCGGGCGTCGAGATGCTCCCTGCCGAAGAGCACGGTCGCGGGCCGATCGAAGCCATCCACGAATCGGGGATGATCGACTACCTGGAGCACGCATACGAGGGCTGGATCGAAGCCGGGTATACAGAGGAACCGGGATCGGATCGGGTCGTGCCCTACGCGTTCCCGCATCCCGGCGCCTTTGGCGCCTACCCGTCCCGGGTCCCGAAGAGCAGGGCAGCCATGGCGGGCGTCTACTGCATGGACACCGCCACGACCATTGGGCCCGGCACCTACCGCGGGGCGCGGGCAGCGGTGGACGGCGCCCTGACTGCGGCGCGGATGGTCCGTGACGGTGCGCCGGCGGTCTATGCGCCGGTTCGACCTCCCGGTCACCATGCGGGCACTTCGTATTTCGGCGGGTCTTGCTACCTCAACAATGTGGCGATCGCGGCCCATTGGTTGAGCGACCAGGGAGCAACGGCGGTGGCGATCGTCGACATCGACGCCCATCACGGCAACGGGACCCAGGAGATCTTCTACGAGCGAAGCGACGTCCACTACTTCTCGATCCACGTCGATCCTGGTGAGGGGTGGTTCCCCCACTGGTGTGGCTTCGCGGGGGAGACCGGTGCCGGTGCGGGAGAAGGTGCAAATCTGAACGTCCCCCTGGCCCCGGGCACCGGCGACTCCGAGTACCTCGCCGCCCTCGACCAGATCTGCGCCAGGGTCGCCACGCTCGAACCGGAGTTCCTCGTGATCTCCCTTGGGGTGGACTCCGGCGCATCGGACCCAGAGAGCCCGTTGCAGGTCAGCAACGACGGATTCCGGGAAATCGGGAGGCGTCTGGCCGCCCTGTCGACACCCACTGTCCTCATCCAAGAGGGTGGTTACGACCTCAGGGCCCTCGGCCCCGATGTCATGGCGGTCCTCGACGCCTTCCGCTGACATCCGAGGCGGGGCTATCTTCTCGGAACCGGTCGTTCGGAGGTTGCTTCGTGAGCAAACCCCTTTGGCTCAGCAAAGACGTGTTCGGCGGCATCCCCAGCCAACCTCGTCCCGATCGCTCGACCTCCCGACCACTGGCGACTGGAGGACGTGTTCGCCACGGCCCGCCCCCATCATCCCGCTCTCAGCCCCGACGGCACCCGAATCGCATTCGTCCTCGACATCGAGGGAACCACCGACCTCTGGGCAATCGCAGTTGACGGTAGGAGCGCTCACCCGCATCACGACTGAACCGAGCGATCGTCGCCTTCTGGGAGGACAGTGCCCGCGTGTGGTCCCCCGATGGGACCGGTATCGCCTACAACAGCGAAGGCTGCGTCCACATCGTGCCGGCCTCCGGTGGCCCTCCACGCCGCCTGCTCCCCGGCTCGACCGGGGCCTGGCTCGACGACGATCGATCTGGCGGTCGTCGTGGAGCGTGACGGCTGTTCGCGACTGGCCGTTGTCGACATCGACGACCCGTGGCCCGCTCCCCTCGGGCCCGACAACGGGGATGTGGGAAGGGCTCAGGTGGCGCCAGATGGGCGAATCCTCCTCTCCTTCTACCCAAAGGACGACTTCAGCCGCAACGACATCGTCATCATCGATCCCGACGGTTCCTGGACGACCCTGGTCGGTCATCCCGATCGACGGGCCGGCAACCACGTCGTGGACGGAAACCGGGTGGCCTACACCCTGGAGGAGGGGGATTGGTCCGGCGTTTTCCTCACCGACCTGGACGGGGGCGAGCACACCAGACTCGCTGCTGGCGAACGTGACTTCTCGTCCCTGACCTGGGACGACGACGGCGCAGAGCCTTCTCGCCATCGCCACGTCGAGAGGCAAGAGCGATCTCGTCAGGATCGGCCTCGACGGTACCGTCGACCTCGTCGCCGAGGGCGGGACCTGGGACTCGCCGATGCCGACCTCCCTCGGTGTCGTCGCCATCCATGAGGCATACGACTCGCCGGCTTCGATCACGCTCGTTGGAGCGGATGGCACCCGTTCGGTCCTCTACGACGGCGCACCTGCCTCCGTCCGCTCGGCGCCTCACTCCAAGCTGGAGAGGATCACTTTCAACTCATCCGACGGGTTGGAGATCGAGGGATTCCTCTTCCGGCCGGCAGACACCTCGAATCCGGTGCCGGCTGTCGTCTATCCACATGGCGGGCCGACGTCCTACTACGGCGACGAATGGGACGGCCACGCCCAGTACTTCGTCGACAAGGGCTACGCCTGGCTGGCGATCAACTTCCGTGGCTCGACGACCTACGGCCTCACCTTCGAGCGGGCCAACCATGGGGACTGGGGTCGGGGGCGATGTCGAGGACTGCCTGGCCGCCGCCGGCTATCTGTCTGCCCTGGGGTGGGTCGACCCGAATCGCATCGCCATCTACGGGATCAGTTACGGCTCCTACCTGACCTTCGCCTCGCTGGTGCACCCCGAGAACCCGTTCGCCTGCGGGGCATCCAAGTACGGAGGCGACATCGACCTCCTGACCTCCTGGGCTCAAGGCGACCGGGAAGGGCGGGAGGACCTGGAGCGGATGATGGGTCACCCTGCCCAAGATCGGAGGGCCTATCACGCCGGTTCGCCCATTCATCAGATCGCGCGTATCAACCGACCGCTTCTCTTCGCTCATGGCGGAGCACGACACCAGGGTCAGCCTCAAGCAGTCCGAAGAGCTGGTCGAGGCGCTGGACCAGATCGGCGCCACCTACGAGTACATCACCTACCCGACCGAAGGACATGGCCTGCTCCGTCGCGAGCCCCAGCTCCACTTCTACCGCCGGCTCGAGCGTTTCCTCGACTGGTACTTGATGTAGGGGTTGTGTGAGGTCACTTCGCGACTATGAAGTGCTCAGCTTCGACTGCTACGGCACCCTGATCGACTGGGAATCTGGGATCTGGACGGCTCTGCAACCCATGCTCTTGGCGAACGACGCGCAGGTCAGTCGGCCGGAGGTGCTCGCCGAGTTCGGTCGTATCGAGGCTGCCCAGGAGGCCGGCAACCCTTCCCTCCTGTACTCCGATCTGCTTGCCGTCGTGCACAGGGATCTCGCCGCGAGTCTCGATCTCGACAGCAACGAAGACATGGACAACGCGTTTGGAGCATCGGTGCCCGATTGGCCCGAGTTTGCCGACTCCGCTGGCGCCCTGGCCTTTCTCGCCGAGAGGTATCGGCTGGTGATCCTCTCCAACGTCGACCGGACCAGCTTCGCCGGGTCGAATGAGAGGCTGAAGGTGGAGTTCGATGCCATCTACACGGCCGAGGACATCGGCTCCTACAAGCCGGATCCGGCCAACTTCGACTACCTGCTTGGTCATCTCGAGGACGATTTCGATGTCGTCGCCGACTCGGTCCTCCACGTCGCCCAGAGTCTGTACCACGACCATGCACCGGCCAAGGCCGCCGGTCTCGACACGGTCTGGATCGACCGTCAGCGCCTGTCGGCCGGAGGCGAGTGGGGTGCGACCACCCCGATCGAGCACCCACCCGAGCCCGACCATGTGTTCTTCTCGATGGCAGACATGGCCCGCGCCATCGAGGAAGACTGAGTGATGAAGGCGGTCGGCTGACCCGCATGAGCCACGACGTCGTCATCGTGGGGGGAGGAGCCATGGGCTCGTCTACCGCCTACCACTTGATGAAGGCGGATCCGTCTCTCTCCGTTGTGGTCGTTGAACGAGACAGCAGCTACGCCCGGGCCTCCACCATCCTCTCGGACGGCAACGTCCGCATTCAGTTCAACCTCGAAGAGAACATCAGGATGTCCCAGTACGCATTGGAGATCCTCCGGACCTTCGACGATGACATGGCCACGGCGACCTTCCGGCCCGATGTCGGGGCCAGGCACCAGGGAAACCTGTTCCTCGCCGACGAGGAGGGCAAGTCAGAGGCCCTGAGGGGTATCGAGACGCAGAGAAGCCTGGGCTGCGACGTGGCCTGGCTCTCGGGCGAGGAGATAACACTCCGTTTCCCCGGTCTTGCGTCTGGACGGGATCGTCGGTGGCAGCTTCGCCCAGGTGGACGGGTCGGTCGATCCCAGCGCCGTGCTTCGAGGCTTTCGGAACAAGGCGGCCGAGCTGGGGGCGCACTACCTCGACGACGAGGTGGTCGAGTTGCTGAGTGACGACGGCGCGATGACTGGAGCCCGGTTGCGATCCGGGGGCGATCTGATGAGCCCGGTGGTCGTCAACTGCGCCGGCGCCTGGTCTGCTGATCTCGCCCGGCCATTGGGTGTCGAGTTACCCGTCATCCCGCTGATGCGAACCGTCTATGTGGTCTCGACCACGGTCCCCACAGCCGGTATGCCCAGCCTGTTCCTCCCTTCCGGGGTCTATGCGATCCCGGAGAGCGACCGCTCCTGGCTCATCGCATGGTCGCTGCCCGAGGACCCGATCGGCTTCGACTTCACCCCGGCGGGACAGCAGAGATTCACCGACCTCATCTGGCCGGAGCTGCACGCCCACCTCCCGGTGTTCGACAGTCTCAAGGTGGAGACTTCATGGGCCGGTGTCTATGACGTGAACACCATGGACGGGAACGCGATCCTCGGCGAGTGGCCGAGGATCAGAGGTCTCTTCCTGGCTACCGGGTTCTCGGGCCACGGGTTCCAGCAGAGCCCGGCGGTTGGCCGTTACCTGGCCGAGTCGATCCTGGGCAGGAACCCAACCCTGGATCTGTCGCGGCTCGGAGGGCAAAGGGTTCTCGACAATGAGCCTCTCTACGAGCACGCCGGAAGACTCATCTGACTTCACCCGTGACAGATGGGTCGTCAGGGTGTATGTTCGAATCAGTTCGGTTGGACACGTAGGCCGGAAACGGCTGGATCACGAGACCGGCTGAGCGCCTCACCACGTGAGGCCGCTCCCGGGAAGCCCTGTGGGCGGAGACGTCTGCGGGGCTTCTCTCATACTGCGAGGTCTTGACAGCTCGGCCCCTGCAGCGCGACGGTGACGTGATCTGACCGAGGTGTGTGGTGACACGTCTGCTCGCTGTGGCGCATCAGACGGCTGAAGCCGATGAATTCCTCGCTGCGGTCCGATCCGCGGCGCAAAGCGATCATGCCGAGGTGGTTCTCCTCGTTCCCGCGACCCCGGTGAAGCACCTGACCAGCTGGACTCAGGGCGAGTCACGCGCCATCGCTCGCGAGAAGGCGGACGCAGCCCGCCTTCGGCTCGAGGAGTCCGGGGTAGCACGTCGTCGAGGCCAGGGTCGGCGACCCCGACCCGTATCAAGCGATCCTCGATTCGTTGAACCTCGATGACTTCGATCAGATCATTGTCTCCACCTTCCCTGCCGGGATCTCGCGATGGCTTGGCGCCGACCTCATCAACCGGCTGGGCCGCTCGGTCTCCGTGCCGGTTACCCACGTCGTGGCTCACTAGCTTTCGTTCCCCAACACGGCGGTAGATGATTGAAGGCTCTGGTCAACAAAGGCGACGGTGGGATGTCGGTCGAGCTGAGCGAGGTGACCGAGCCGTCACCTGGCCCGAATGAAGCTCTGGTCGAGGTCCGGGCAGTTGCGGTGAACCGGGGGGAGCTACGACTCCTCAGGGCCAGGCCGAGCGGCTGGCAGCCCGGTCAGGACGTGGCAGGTGTGGTCGTCGAGCAGGCGACCGACGGGTCAGGCCCGTCGGTCGGGATGCGTGTCGTTGCTTGGCCCGAGCAGGCGGGTTGGGCGCAGAAGGTGGCCGTCCCCACCACTCATCTTGCGCATCTCGCCGACCATGTCACCTTTCCTCAGGCAGCCACCCTTCCCATCGCCGGAATGACGGCGCTGCGCGCCCTCCGGCTCGGCGGTCACTTGGCGGGGAAACGGGTGCTGGTGACTGGAGCCGCCGGCGGTGTGGGCCGGTTCGCCGTCGAGATGGCGGCCGGGGCGGGGGCGACGGTCACGGGGGTAGTAGCGGACGAGGCACGGGCGATAGGCCTGGAAGAGATCGGGGCAAGCGGCATCACCTACGACCTCGACGACCTCGAGGAACCGTTTGATCTCATCCTGGACGCGGCCGGCGGCCCCTCCTTCGAAGCGGCGATCCGGCTGATTGCGCCTGGAGGCGACATCGTCGTCTACGGGAACTCCTCGGACACCGCGGCACAGGTCTCGTTCAGCGACTTCCGCGGCCACGCCCTGGCCCGGATCACGGCCTTCTTCATCTACGAGAGCGGAGCTCCGCCGACCTTCGGGGAGGATCTCCAGACACTGGCCGACATGGTGGCCGGCGGCCATCTTCATCCCCAGATCGGGCTCGAAGTGCCGTGGACGGAGGCCAACTCTGCGTTCGAGGCACTGGCCAACCGGCAGGTGAACGGGAAGGCCGTGCTGCTCATCGAGTGACGGCTACCGGTTCTGTCACCCCGGGCACATACGATCCGACCATGAGCGATTTGCAGGTCGATGTCGTCCGGAGC